>JAUSCD010000032.1 GCA_030651695.1 Pseudohongiella sp.
CGCAACGGGAGCGGGTCGCCGCACCGGACCGGCCGCATCCTTTAACGGGGCGCCCGGCGTTGCGGAACTCGCCCTCGCGCGCTTCGCGGGCTCGGAGCTCAGACAGTCCTCACGCTTTTTCGGGCGCCCCGTTAAAGGATAAGCGCGGCCTGATTGGTCCGGTGCGGCGACCCGCTCCCGTTGCTCACTCCGGATTTGGCTTTTGTGTCGGGAATATTCTGTTTGTTTTTTCGTTGCTGGTTGGAGGTTTTTGCACCATGAGTAAACGTATTCTGCTTATACAGGGTCATCCGGATGTTGCTGCACCTCACCTGAACCATGCATTGGCGGATGCTTATGCCAATGGAGCCAAGGCTGCAGGTCATGAGGTTCGTATTGTTAATGTGAGTGCTTTGGACTTTCCGATGCTGCGTTCGCAGCAGGATTGGGAACACGGAGAAGTGCCCCCGACACTTAAGGACGCTCAGGATGACATCCTGTGGGCTGAGCATCTGGTGGTGTTTTTCCCCTTGTGGCTGGGCGGCATGCCTGCTGTGTTGAGAGCTTTTCTCGAGCAAGTGCTGCGCCCTGGTTTTGCGTTCAACTATTCCAAAAGCAACCCGATGGGCGTCAAAGGCTTAAAGGGCAGGAGCGCCAGAGTGGTGGTAACGATGGGTATGCCGTCATTGTTCTACAAGTGGTTTTTCCGCGCTCACAGCCTGAAGGCGCTGAAACGCAACATTCTGGGTTTTGTCGGCATCGCGCCCATCCGTCAGACGGTGATCGGCATGAGCGCGAACCTGAAGCCAGCAGACGTCGAGAAGCTCGAAAGCATGATGCAAAAGCTCGGTCGCGCAGGTCAATAAGAAAGAGGTCAGTAAGCGCAGGTCAGTACAAAAGCAGCGTTATTTCCCAACCAGAAAGAATCCACAAGTCTCCGGGTTACGGCAACGGGTAGCGTACTGCAGTGCCGGACCAATCAGGTCGCGCTTATCCTCTGAGGGGGCGTCCGAAAAAGCGGTAGGACTGTTCGAGTCCGGAGCGGCGCAGCCGCGACGTCGAGTTCCGCACCGCCGGGCGCCCCCTCAGAGGATGCGGCCGGTCCGGCACTGCAGTACGCTACCCGTTGCACACTCCGGATAAACCACTACCACGCTCTACCCGTTGCACACTCCGGATAAACCTCCGCAGCCCCAATCATTTCTCCTGCCGGTCAAATTTTAAGCCTGTTTAAAATCCCCGCGTCTGTTAAAATCGCCGCCTTTGTTAATCGCTGCCAAAGAACACACTGGAATTGTTGTGCCATCACGAACACGAGTAAAAATCTGCGGAATTACCCGGCCAGAAGATGCCCGACTGGCCGCAAAGCTCGGCGCTGATGCACTCGGCATGGTGTTTTACGCCGGCAGCAAACGTGCCGTCAGCCTGGAGCAGGCGCAGCAGATACGCGCAGTAGTGCCGGCGTTTGTCTCAATGGTAGGTTTATTTGTGAATCCTTCACAAAAAGAAGTCGAATCAGTGCTGGCCGGCGTACATCTTGATTGTCTGCAGTTCCACGGTGACGAGTCCCCGGGGTTCTGTGCGTCCTTTGGTCTGCCCTACATGAAAGCCATCAGAGTGGCTCCGGGCCTGGATGTGCCGGCGCTGATCAAGGATTATTCTACTGCCTGTGCCATTTTGCTGGATGCCTGGGATCCGGTGCAGGCGGGTGGTACGGGCAAACAATTTGACTGGTCGCTGGCTGAGCAATGTGTTCAGCAAAGTGAGCTACCGATAGTACTGGCCGGTGGACTGGATGCAGGCAATGCCGCGCAGGCCATTACACGGGTCAGACCCTGGGCGCTGGATCTCAGCAGCGGGGTGGAGAGTGAGCCGGGTCTGAAGGACCCAGAACGTTTGACTGCATTTTTTGACGAGGTAAGCCGTGTCCGAAATTGAGACTGTAGTAGCCGGAACAGTACCCGCGACAATCGCCAGCACCGGTCAGGACCAGTTCAGTGGTCCTGATGTGCATGGTCATTTTGGTCAGTATGGCGGCGTGTTTGTAGGTGAAACCCTGATGGCCGCCGTCGAGGAACTCGACCAGGTCTATCGCAAACTGTCAAAAGATCCGGCGTTCTGGCAAGCCTTCGACCACGATATGAAGCACTACGTGGGTCGTCCGTCTCCGCTGTATTTTGCCGAGCGTCTGAGCAAAAAGTTTGGTGGCGCAAAAATTGTGCTCAAGCGCGAAGACCTCAATCACACCGGTGCTCACAAGATCAATAACACCATTGGTCAGGCGCTGTTGGCTAAACACATGGGCAAACCGCGTATTATTGCCGAGACCGGTGCCGGTCAGCACGGTGTCGCAAGTGCCACTGTGGCGGCACGACTGGGTCTTGAGTGTCATGTTTATATGGGTGCCGAGGACGTGCAGCGTCAGTCAGCCAACGTATATCGCATGAAGCTGATGGGTGCCAACGTCATTCCGGTAACCTCGGGTTCGCGAACTCTCAAAGACGCTCTGAATGAGGCCTTGCGCGACTGGGCCACTAACGTGGACAACACCTACTACATCATTGGCACAGTAGCTGGTCCTCATCCTTATCCGATGCTGGTGCGTGACTTCCAGGCCATTATCGGGCGCGAGGCGCGCGCGCAGTCGCTGCAGGAATACGGTCGTCTGCCTGACGCACTGGTAGCCTGTGTGGGTGGCGGCTCCAATGCAATTGGTCTGTTCCATCCATTCCTGCGCGACAGCGAGGTGGCTATTTATGGTGTGGAAGCGGGCGGAGACGGTGTTGAAACCGGTCGTCACGCAGCCCCTCTGTCAGCGGGCAAACCCGGCGTCCTTCATGGCAACCGCACTTATGTGATGAGTGACGCCAATGGTCAGATCATGGAGACGCATTCGGTGTCCGCCGGTCTGGACTACCCGGGTGTAGGTCCTGAGCACGCGTGGCTGAAAGATATCGGGCGAGCCAATTACGTATCGGTAACCGACACCGAAGCACTGGACGCGTTCCGTATGCTGTGTCGCCTGGAGGGTATTATTCCGGCGCTGGAGTCTGCGCATGGGCTTGCGTACGCCTGCAAACTGGCGGCAACCATGAGACCGGATCAGTTTATTGTGGTGAACCTGTCTGGGCGCGGTGACAAGGATATTCATACAGTGGCCAAAATTGACGGCATTACTGTGTAAAGCGCTTGTGTAGAACAGTTGTCTTGAACAGCCGTTTAAACACGCCTCTGAGTCAGCAAGCCACAGAACACATTTGCAGGAATTTTTCAGAATATGAGTCGACTTAAAGCTAGTATCGCCGCACTTAAAGCGGCTAACCGCAAGGCGCTGGTGCCGTATATTGTTGCCGGTGACCCTGATCGCGATACCACGATTGCTCTGATGCATCAGCTGGTGCGGGACGGTTCCGATGTAATTGAACTGGGCATGCCATTCAGCGATCCATCGTCAGATGGTGCCATCATCCAGTTGGGTGCAGAACGTGCACTGCGCCAGGGTTCTGGTTTGAACACCGTGTTTGACATCGTTGCCGAATTTCGCAAAACCAATGCTGAAACCCCGATTGTTCTGATGGGTTACCTCAATCCGCTGGAGATAATGGGTTACGGCACCTTTGTAAAGCGCGCGGCGGATGCCGGGGTTGACGGTCTGTTGATTGTGGATCTGCCTGTCAGCGAAGCGCAGTCTTTGCTGGCGCTGACCCGTCCGCTGGACCTTGACATGATTTTCCTGGTAGCTCCTACGACTACTGAATCGCGACTCAGTTCAATTTGTGAGAACAGTTCAGGGTATATCTATTACGTATCACTCAAAGGCGTCACCGGCGCGGCCATCAGTGACACCGGCGAGATTGGCAAGCGTGTCACTGCCCTGCGTCAACGCACCGACTTGCCGATAATTGTGGGTTTTGGGATCAAGGATACCAACAGTGCAAAAGCGATGGCAGCAGTCAGCGACGGCGTGATTGTGGGCAGTGCGCTGGTGCAGAAGATCGGAGAACTGACCGACAGCGGGAAACGCGATGAAGCCTCGATTGCTGCCAGTACAAAACTGATTGCGGATATCCGGCAGGCGTTGGATGCCTGATTGCCAGCCGGATCAATTTCTAAATAGTGTTATAGTATTGTCATCGGCAATACTTGGAAACAGGATGATTTTATGAGCTGGATTAACAAAATCCTTCCCTCCATTCGCAACAGCGGCTCGGACAGCGCTGATGGCAGCAAACAGAAATCGGCAGTACCGGAAGGTCTTTGGAAAAAATGTCCGCGCTGCGAAGCGGTATTGTATCGCCCTGATCTCGAACGCAATCTGGAAGTCTGTCCCAAATGCGACCACCACATGCGGATCACCGCGCGCCGTCGTCTGGAATTGTTCCTTGATACCGATGGTCAGCGCGAGTTGTTCGCTGACATAGAGCCTGTGGACATCCTCAAATTCAAGGACCTGAAGAAGTACAAGGACAGATTGTCTGCTGCCCAGAAAAGCACGGGCGAAAAAGATGCCCTGATTGTTGTGCAGGGCCGTGTTGGTAATGTCGAAATGGTTGTTGCCGCCTTTGAGTTTGGTTTTATCGGTGGCTCTATGGGCGCGGTGGTAGGTGAAAAGTTCGTGCAGGCCATCAATACCTGTATTGCCCAGCAGATGCCGTTTGTCTGCTTCTCCACCAGCGGTGGGGCACGTATGCAGGAAGCTCTGATTTCTCTGATGCAGATGGCCAAGACGTCAGCCGCGCTGGAAAAACTGCGCGGTCATGGTTTGCCGTTTATTTCCGTCATGGTTGACCCGGTTTATGGCGGCGTATCCGCCAGTCTGGCGATGCTGGGCGACATCAACATCGCTGAGCCGCGCGCACTGGTCGGATTTACCGGCCCGGATGTTATCCGTCAGACCGTGCGTGTGAAACTGCCGGAAGGTTTCCAGCGTGCAGAATTCCTGCTTGAACACGGCGCCATTGATATGATTGTGCACCGAAAAGAAATGCGCGATACCGTCACCGGTCTGGTGCGCAAACTGATGCAATTGCCGGCAGCCTGATTTGTGAGCGACGCCCCGGATCCTGCATTTCAACTGATGCAGTGGCTGGACAGAATCCAGTTGCTGCATCCGCAGGAAATTGATCTGGGTCTTCAGCGCGTGCAGCAGGTTGCTGACCGGCTGAACCTGGGACGACCCGCACCGCTGGTGATTACCGTGACCGGTACCAACGGCAAAGGCAGTCATGTGGCAACACTCGAAGCACTGTTTTGTGCACAAGGCCTGCGTGTTGGCTGTTATACCTCCCCACATCTGATGCGTTATAACGAGCGTGTCTGCATACAGGGTCAGCCGGTTTCCGATCTGGCGCTGGTTGAGGCCTTTGATCGTATAGAGGCTGCACGTGGTGATGTTTCCCTGACTTACTTTGAATTTGGCACGTTGGCTGCACTGTTGATTTTTGCTGACACTGCGTTGGATGTGGCAGTGCTGGAAGTAGGCATGGGCGGGCGCCTTGACGCGGTCAACATCGTTGATGCCGATATCGCTGTTGTCACCAATATCGATCTCGATCATCAAGAGTGGCTGGGTAATACCCGCGATGTTATTGCCATCGAAAAAGCAGGGATTTTCCGTCGCGGCAAAGTTGTTGTTTGCGCGGAAGAATTGCCGCCTCAGACTTTGCTGGATGCAGCATTTGCACTTGATTGCCCCGTTTACCTGCCTGGTCGTGACTACCGCTGGTGTCTGGATGATACTGCCCGGCTCTGGTCGTGGCAGGGATGGAGCCAGCAAGGGCTGCAAGGAACCGAAGTGGCTCTGCATGATCTGCCAATACCGCAGCTGGCGCCGGGCAATGTGGCCAGCGCGCTGCAGGCCGCTTTCCTGTCAGGTTTGCTGACAGATACAGCAATGATTGCCAAGGCCCTGGCACAATTGAATTTAGCCGGACGTCAGCAGTGGATCGACGTGCCAGGCACGCGTGCAAAGGTGATGGTGGACGTCGCGCATAATCCACATGCCGCCACCGCATTGGCTGAGCGCTTGAAAAATGAACGGGCAGCATCCATTAACAGTAGTGCAAAGGTTCACATGGTAGTGGCCATGATGGCTGATAAAGATCACGAAGGTTTTTATCGCGCCTTAGAAAACCAGGTCGACTTCTGGTATATTGCGCACTTCGAATTAGCCAGATGCCTGCCGGCCGAGATGCTGGCAGATAAATGGCAGCTGCTGGCGCAACAATCTGGTAAAAGCCTGACGATGCAGGTGTTCAACAATGTGGTGCAGGGCTTTGATTGCGCCTGCCAACAGGCATCAGAACACGACATTATTGTAGTTTGCGGTTCGTTTATAACCGTGTCCAATGTGATATCTGCACTGGAATCCAGAGTTTGACAGGCAGTTTAACCGGCAAAGAGGGCAGCCCGCTTTGAATCAGACCACCCGTCAACGAATTACAGGCACGCTGGTGCTTGCGGTCACAGCACTGGTGCTGTTACCGGTGATCTTTGACGGAGAGGGCAGTTACCAACCCAACGTCCAGCCTGATATTCCAGTGCGGCCGACTCAGCCCCAGGCGGCTTTTCAAAATGCTCAGCGTCCTGAAATCCTTGCTGACAGCGATGCCATTCGTATTCGTCCTGAAACTCCAGCCACGGTGATTATTACCGGCGACGACAGACCGGATGTGCAGGCTGGTGACTCAAATACGACAGAATCATCCGCCCCAGCTACTTCCTCAACATCCCCGGCCACTACTGCTCCTGTTACTTCCGCATCCACGCCAGCAGCAGCGCCTGCTCAGCCAACACCAGCGCCCGCTCAGCCAACATCTGCTCAGCCAACAGCTGTTCAGCCAACACAGACACCTGCGCAGTCAGCCGCTACTTCTGCGCCTGCACAGACAGCAACACTTGATGTGCGTGGTCTGCCCGAAGGCTGGAGTGTACGACTTGGCTCCTTTTCAAGCACTGAGAACGCCAGCAATCTGGTGACACGTTTGCAGGCGGCCGGTCATCGGGCATATACCCGCAGGGTTGAATCCAGCCAAGGTATGTTGACAGCAGTCTTTGTTGGGCCGCAGGTCGATCGTGCCGCAGCCCAGAGTCTGATGGAGCGTCTGCGGCAGGATTTCCAGTTGAATGGCATGGTTGTTCGCTACGAGATCGAAGAATTATGAGCGGCAATTGCTCAAACTGCATTAATCGCGACTGGAGTCATCGATAATGAGTTTGCTGGATATCTGTATTTTGATTGTGATCGGAATCTCCAGTATTTTTGGTCTCTCTCGTGGTTTTATACGCGAAGTGCTGGCGGTTATTGCATGGGTTGCAGCCATTTATGTGGCAAGGCTTTACAGCCCGCATCTGATCCCGTTCTTCGAAAGCATTGTTGAAAATGAAACCGGCCGTTATGTACTGGCGTTTGCCGTTTTATGCCTGGCCACATTGATCGTGGGCGCGGTCGTAAACAAATTCATGTCCCGTCTGGTTTCTATGGCTGGCTTGCAGGTTACTGATCGTTTGTTAGGTGCAGTTTTTGGTGTGGCGCGGGGCGTGATCATCGTCGCCGTGTTGGTATATTTTGCTTATGGGCAGTTTTCGCAAGAGAGCTGGTGGACGGAGTCACAGACTATTCCCCATATGTTAGCGCTCATTGAATGGGCGGGTTTTGTTCCCGGCGAGTCCAGCGCCGGAGTCTGAATTTGACGCTGTTTTACGGAGTATTTTTGCATGTGTGGTTTAGTCGGCATAGTTGCCAGATCTGAAGTAGCGGTCTCTTTGTACGATACCCTGACTGTGTTGCAGCACAGAGGGCAGGACGCTGCTGGTATCGCCACCTGCGATAAAGGCATTCTCAATTTGCGCAAGGACAATGGCCTGGTGAAGGATGTCTTCCGCACCCGTCATATGCGCCGCCTGAACGGCCATATGGGTATTGGCCACGTGCGTTACCCGACGGCCGGAAGTTCCAGCCCGGCTCTCGCGCAACCGTTTTATGTGAACTCTCCTTACGGTCTTTGTCTTGCTCATAACGGCAACCTGACCAATGCCGCACAGCTGGCTGAGGAGCTTTATTCAGAAGATCTGCGACACATCAATACTGACTCTGACTCGGAAGTGCTGCTCAATATTTTTGCCCACGAGCTACAGCAAGTCGGCAAAATGGCGCCTACTCCGGAAGACGTTTTTGCGGCGGTAGAAGGCGTTCACCGACGTTGTCGTGGTGGATATGCAGCACTGGTTCTCATAAGTGGTTACGGCATTGTAGGCTTCCGTGACAAAAACGGTATCCGTCCGCTGGTGTTTGGCAAACGCGAACACAAAGATCAGGTTGAGTATATGCTCGCCTCAGAAAGCGTAGCACTGGATTCTCAGGGATTTACGCTGGAGCGGGATGTGGCACCGGGCGAAGCCGTTTATGTTGATGTCAACGGGCGCCTTCATACCAAACTCTGTGCTGAGCCGGCCGAGTACACTCCCTGTATATTCGAACATGTCTATTTTGCGCGACCTGACTCCCTGATGGATGGCATCTCGGTATACAAGGCGCGCCTGCGCATGGGTGAGAAACTGGCAGACAAAGTAAAACGTCTGCGTCCGGATCACGATATCGACGTCGTTATTCCGATTCCCGACACCAGCCGCACATCGGCATTGGAGCTGGCCAATCGGTTGGGCGTGAAATACCGCGAAGGTTTTGTAAAGAACCGCTATATCGGCCGGACGTTTATCATGCCGGGGCAGAGCGAGCGCCGTAAGTCGGTGCGCCAGAAACTCAATGCGATTGAACTGGAGTTCCGCGGAAAAAATGTTCTGCTGGTGGACGACTCCATCGTTCGCGGCACCACCTGTCGCCAGATCATTCAGATGGCACGTGATGCGGGTGCGCGTAATGTGTATTTTGCGTCAGCCGCACCGCCCGTGCGTTATCCGAACGTATACGGCATAGATATGCCAGCGGCCAGTGAGTTGATCGCACATGACAGAACAGAAGAAGAAATTCAGAAACTGATTGGTGCGGATTGGTTGATTTTCCAGGATCTGCCGGATCTGATTGCTGCGTCACAGGAAGGCAATCCGGACATCAAACACTTTGAGTGCTCAGTGTTTGACGGTCAGTATGTCACCGGAGATGTTAATGCAAAATATCTGCGCACGCTGGAGAAGTCACGCAACGACAAAGCCAAAAATAACGGAAGCCGCAAGAAACCTGAGCCGCCAGACGACGTCTCGCAAGGGTAATCTCTCTGCTGGAAGGCTGGTGGGTTCTAACCGCCAGCCTGTTTGGCCTGAATGCCTTTGCCCAGAAGATAACTCAGCACCAGCGGCCGGTGGTCTCCCTGAATTTCTATAACACCATTTTTTACTGCGCCGCCGCTGCCACAACGGGCTTTTAAAGTCTTGGCCAGCGCTTCAACTTCAGCCAGTGTCAGTGCCAGTCCTTCCACCTGCGTTACTGCCTTGCCATTTCTGCCTTTGGTGTCCAGTCGCACTCTTACTTTGCCGTCGCCGACAGGTTTTCCGGCTGACAGTGCTGCGCAACTACATTGCTCAAGTGCCTCTGTGCACACAGGGCAGAGTCTGCCCTTGTCGGTACTGTAAACACGTGTGGAGTTTTTATTCATGGCCATGGCGGCGCACTCGATTAATCAGGCGTTGTCGGGTTGTGAAACCCGACATCAGTTAAACGCGGTCATTGTTTATAAAGCGGTGGCAACTCATAACGTCGGGCTTTATGAGCTGTTTTGTCTTGTTGCACGCGCACGCCGCGTTCAGCTTTCAACAGCGTAAGCAGCTTGCTGCGCTGTGATTTATCAAACGCTGCGCTGGCATCATGCCCATACAGGGATGCCTGCAGAGTCTGACACAGACTGCGCAGTTCGGGCTGTTGCAGGCGTTCTGCCAGATCATCCAGGTTGTATAAACCCGGGTCGGCAAAGTACTGGCGGCCCCAGGCAATCAGCTGAGTCCTGATCTGTTGCGGCGAGGCTTTATAGATACCACTTTCAATTTCAGCGAAGGCATGCTTTTCCTGTCCTTCAGCCACTTCTTTTTCAAAAGCGGCAGTGCGCACAATTGGCGGTACCGCGCTGGCTAATAACAGATTCTGGCGTCGGCGCCACAGCCACCACATGGCACCCAGGATAACAACGATCAGCAGCGCCATCAGATTCAGAATCCACGCGGGCGTGCGCGCTGCGCTAAGCAGGTCATCTCCTGACGGGTTGCGTATCAACGTGCCGGATGCATTCGGGTCCACGGCTGTGCCGTCGGCCGCCACTGCATCGCCCGGGAAAATGCCGCCTGTCGGCGTCACCTGAATGTAGGAAGCCGGAATTACAGCGTTGCGCTGTTGGTCGGCATTGACATCCCACCACGGCAGATTCACTTCGGGGATTACTACATCGCCGGATTCCGTGGCGACGAGCGTATACTTTTCGATGCGGGTACCAACGATATTGCCGTCAACCACCATACGCTCGATGACAGGTTGTTCCGGATACACGTTCATGCGCTCGATGTCCGGACGACCCAACGGCGGCAGCGCCGCTCCATCCAGCCCATTGGCCACTACGGTAATGGTGCGCTCAACAGTATCTCCGGGATTCAGGCGCGTAAGGTCTCTGTCCCAGGTTTCTCTGATCTGAATATCTGCCGCAGGCAACCAGGTTCGGTCAGACGAGTATGCCGGCGGACGTTCACGCACCTCAACACGGTAGCCTTCAGCAAAAGCAGTGACAGGGCGCATATTGGGATTACGGAACACGAAGTTGCTGGAGCCATCTGTCAGCTCGCCGCGGAAAACGATATCCGGAATCACCAGCTCGCCACTGCGCTGCGGGAATATTACATAATTTTTCTCATATACACCGTAGCGCACGCCGTCTACCAGTTGCTCATACTGGTGTGGCGCACCCAGCATCTGTACAACAGCATTGGCAGGCTCTACTTCTGTGAAGTTCGGATTTCGGATGCCTGCAATGGTGTAGTGCAGGCGAATGGTGAAGAGCAACTGCTCCTGCACATAAACAGAATCTTTGCTGAGGATGGCTTCAAGGTACACATCGCTGCCGGCAGCCAGCCCGGTTGCTTCAGGTTCTGCGACGGTAATGGTGAATGACTGAGTGACCTCGTTTCCAACGGTCAGCGGTGGTATCTGCTGTTCGCCCAGTTCGCGAGGAAAAAGCACCAGCATGTAATCGGTCCACGATTCGATCCTGTTGTTGACCGAGCGCAGATGACTTGCTGAGCGGGTTGTAACGATTTCAAAACGACTGCGCAGAGGTTCGAGATCTATCTGCACGCCACCTTGTTGACCGTACACACGAATTTGCAGTGTGACAGTCTCTCCGCGTGAGATTTCTGTGCGGTCCAGACGTGTCTCAATCGACGCCTGTTGAGCCAGCGCCAGCACACTGAGCTGGCTAAGAAAACAGAATACGGCTGCAGTGATAAGTTGTCTCATATTTCCCCGGTTACCGTGGTGCCTGACTTGCTGCGCGCCGCTCAATCATGCGACGGCGAGACTCAAACTGGAATTTGCGCTGCAACAGTTCACCTGGATTGTCTTCAATACGACGCAGAAACTGCTCAAGCGATTCCTGATCTTCTTCAATTTCAGTATTGGCCCGTTGCTGGCTGTTGGCGTTGTCAGCTTCAGATTCCTGCTGCTGCTCAGTGGGTGGCTGCTCGTCGGACTGTTGTTGTGGCTCCTGCTGCTCCTGTTGCTCCTGGTCGGCTGCCTGTTCCTGCTGCTCACCTTCGTTTTCATCCTGCTGTTGCTGTTCTTGCTCTTCCTGCTGGTCCTGCTGTTCCTGTTGTTGCTCTTCCTGCTCCTGCTGTTGCTGTTCTTGCAGCAGACGCTCAACAATTTCTTTGTTTTTTATTGCGTCAGCATGGTCTGGCTGAATATCCAGAACTGACTGATATGCCGCAATAGATTCCGCAAACCGTTCGGAGAACGCCAGCGCATTGCCCAGATTAAATTTGGAGTCCAGATCTTCGCCGGCAGCGAATTCACGCACGGCGGCGTCATAGTTGCCGGCGCGATAGCTGGCTGTGCCGCGCCAGGCATTGTTATCAAACAGCACCGCCGCCGTGGCAGGATCGTTCTCTTCCATCGCACGCAGACCGCGTTGATCACGGTTCATCCACAGGCTGCGAATATCAAAACCATCCTGTGGTTTTGGTTGCGCCGGCTGCCGCGGCTGCGATCCGACTGCCTGCTGATTCATCAGCATTTCGTCAGACATGCCGTCATCCTGCAGTGGAATCGGGGTGTTGGTTTGTTGCGCCATCACCGGTTGAGGCGCTGTATTGAGCATGAACAGAGTCGCCGTCAAGGCGATCTGTAGTATCCAGCCGCGACGGAAACACAGCGCACACAGAGGCAATAATAACAACAACAGCCACGGACCTGCGTCATACCAGAGTTCTACTTCCTCATCCGCCTCCAGGTAACTGCCACCCTCGGCCATCAGACTTTCAGCCAGAATATACTCCAGATCGCTGTTGTTGATGCTGATGTCCTGATAACGCCCATTGAGCTGCCCGCTGAGTGTCAGCAGATTGTTACGATCCATGGCGCTGATCACCAGCAGACCGTTGGTGTCGCGCAGAAACTCACCATTGGCAGCGGGAATTGGTGCGCCTTGTGAGCTGCCGACGCCGATGATGTGTAGCGGGTAAGGTACGCCGGCCAGCGCATCGCGTAGCGCGTTGTTCTGATCGGAGGTAACACCCGCGGTAATCAACAAAATTCGCCCGTTTACAGCAGCAGCCTCGTCCATCAGTTGCCGTGCCATCTGTACAGCATGAACAGGATTATTGCCTATGACTGGCATGATGTTAGGGTTCAGTGCCGGCACCATGGCCCGGATACTCACTGAATCGTCGGTCAGCGGGGTGACCATGTGCGCTTCGCCAGCATACACAACCAATGCGGTCTGGCCTTCACGACGCAGATCCAGGATATCCATGATTTTTCGACGGGCAACGGTGATGCGATTGGGATCAAAGTCGTTGGCAAACATACCCAGAGACAGATCCAGCACAATAACCAGTGCGTCCTGACGCTGTTGCACGGGTTGTGTCTGTTTTGACCATGTTGGACCAGCCAATGCCACCACAGCAAGAGTCCACACCGCCATCAGCAGATACAGCGGGAGCCGTTGGGAGGTGTTTTTGCCGGCGCTCAGCAGATAAGGCAGCAGACTTTGATCAATCACCTTGTGCCAGGCTGAACCTTGCGCATCAAGATGCCAGAGCCGCCGAAAAAAGAACAGTGCGGGCAGCAGAGCCAGCAACCAGAGCGGGCGCAGAAAATGAAAATCGCTGACGGCCTGGGCCAGGTTCAGGGAGTCATTCATACAGTCTCCCCCGGGGCCTGGTTGGTTTGTTTGCTGGTGCGACCTGCGCGGGCCGCTGCGGGCAGTGCCAGCAGCGCCAACAGAAAGCTCAGCAACAGTGCAGCGCCAAGAGGCCAGTGGAAAAGCAGCGTTATAGGGCGGTAGGTCTGCTCGTCCTGTTCGATCGGCTCCATCCGGTCGAGTTCGTCGTAGATCGCGACCATATCTTCCAGCGTTCTCGCACGGAAATAACGGCCGCCGGTCATTTCGGCAATCTGAGTCATGGTGGCGTCGTCGATTTCAGAGACCAGCGCGCCAGGACGATTGCCGAACATGGAGCGCTGCGCAAACTGATCTGACGCTATTCCCACTACATGCATTTTGATGCCTTCGGTGCGCGCCAGCTGCGCGGCCTGCACCGGGGTCAGTTCACCGGCGTTGTTGATGCCATCCGTCAGCAGAATCATGATGCGGCGGTTTTCAGGCTGAGTACGCAGGTGTTTGACACTGATACCGATGGCATCACCAATGGCGGTAGCGGATTCGTCGATCATACCGATTTCCAGCTCTTCAACCAGCCGTTTTACAGTGTTCAGGTCATAGGTCATCGGTGTCAGCACATAGGCGTGCGCTGCAAACAGGGATAGCCCGAGCCGATCGCCCTGACGTTTTTCAACAAAGTCACTGATTACCGCTTTCATGACCTGAAAGCGCGACAGCTGGGTGTTGTTGAGGAACATATCACGTGCTTCCATACTGCCCGACAGGTCGAGTGTCAGCATCATGTCACGGCCTGTCGTCGGAATCTGTACCGGGTCGCCCACCCATTGGGGCCGGCTGCCTGCAACAACAACCAGCAGCCAGATCAGCGTGCAGCCGATCAGCATCAGCAGACTTTTATTGTAGTGACGTGATGAGTCAGTGTGCAGTTGCAGCAACTGACGGTAAAACGGAATGCGCAAAGCGGCATCCTGACGTGGTGCGCGCGGCATCAGCCAGTAAATCAGCATGGGCAGTGGAAGGGCCAGAAAAACCAACGGCCAGGAGAATTCAAGCATGATGTTCAGCCGCCGTGCTTGTATTGTTTTTATCTGAGTAAGTGTCTGATTCGATTCTAGCCATATACAGGTTTTTAATCCATTCGCGCGCAAAGCGCTCCAGCGCATCGGCGTTCACATCGCAGCGTGGTGCAAAGCGGCCCTGAGACAGCACCCCGGACAGTTCCGGAGTCAACAGCCCGGCTCTGTCGTGGGTACGCAGGAAGTTGACCCAAGCCTGACCACTGAGGCCGGCGGCGCTGTTCAATTGCAATATGGCCACCCGTCGCAACACTGCATTAACCTCGTTTACATAAATGAGGCGTTGACTCATGTCATTTTCGCCGGTACTCGCCAAAGCCCGACGCGCCTTGCTCAATTCGCTGATTGCACCACCCAGACGTCGCTGCAGGACCAGGCGTTGCTGAGTGCGCCAGGCACCGTATATTGCCAGAGCAATCAACACAGCACCCAAGACCCACCAGCCGGGCGCCAGAGGCCACCAGCTGACTTCACCGGGTATGCGGATATCTGCCAATTCACTTAAAGCGTCTGAGAAGTCCATTGATGTATCCGTTCTACGACTGGTTGGTCGGTTCTGAGTGTCAGCAGTGGAATCTTCAGGCGAGTCAGTTCGGCTTGCAGGTTATCAACACGCTGCTGATAAAGATTGCTGTAATTTTCCCGCGCTTTTTTGCTGAAGGTGTTCAGGGTGCCTTTTTCGCGACCATCGGTAATATTGTAGTAACCGGGCACGGGCAGGTTCTCTTCCAGCTCGTCGTGTACAAAACAGCACACCACATTGTTATGCAGCGACATCTGATACAGGTACTGGAAGCCTGATTCATTGATAGTGCTGAAATCGCTGATGATATAAAGCGTGCTGCCTGGTTTGGTGATACGGCGGATACGCCCCAGGGCGGTAGCCAGACTGCCGGCTTCCGGATTCTGTGTTGCAGGCGGACGTGTCACTCTGGCCGCCAGATCAGCATTGGCCAGTTGTATCTGATTGAGCAGATGCAGGGCGGAGCGGCGGCTGCGCTTGGGTCTGACCAGGCTATAGTTGTCGTCGGCATAGACCAGCCCGCCGACACGGTCGCCATTATCGATAGCCAGCCAACAGAATATCGCTGCAGCCTGCGCGGCGATCACAGATTTAAACGCCGTGTGGCTGCCAAAGAACATGGAGCTGGATTGGTCAACAGCAATGATTACCGGCCGTTCGCGCTCTTCACGGAACACTTTGGTAAAGGGTTTGCCGATTCTCGCTGTGACACGCCAGTCGATGGTCCGGATATCGTCACCAGCCTGGTAGGGCCGGAATTCTTCAAAGTCTATGCCGCGTCCACGAATCTTGGACAGGTGCAGCCCCGAGATACCGGCGACGGAGCGTTTATGTGACACATACTCCAGCGTCCGCGCTGCGTAACGTTGCAGCAGCAGATCCTGCAGGCCAATAACTGCCCCTTTGGCCTGATAAAGCGCCTGGTGAGGCAGAATGCGTGGCGACTTGCTCATGATGTCTCCGGGGCGGTGCGGGCCGGGCAGTTTTCAGCGACCAGTGAGTACCAATTGGCGTGTATCAACATGCTGTGGCGGGACTCAGGCTGACGGGACACGCTCCAGAATGGTCGCAAGTACCTTGTCCGGGGTGATTCCGCTGGCTTCAGCTTCGAAACTGAGCAGTACACGATGGCGCAGAACGTCAAACAGGACAGCCTGCACATCGTCAGGACTGACAAAGTCTTTGCCTTTAATCCAGGCGTGGGCGCGTGAGCAACGGTCAAGCGCAATGGTGCCACGGGGACTGGCGCCGAAGTCTATCCAGCCGGCCAGATCGGTACCATAAACTTCAGGGTTCCGTGTCGCCATGATGAGCTGGATGATGTATTCCTCTACTGCCGGGGCCATGTGCATGGCCAGAATTTCCTGACGGGCAGCAAACAGGTCGGTCTGACTCACGATCTCCGGAATCGTTGGTGCAATATTTTTGGCTTCATCGCGTACCAGCTGCAGAATGCTGCGCTCAGCCTCAGCCGTCGGGTAAGTGATAGACACGTGCATCAGGAAGCGGTCGAGCTGTGCTTCCGGCAGCGGGTAAGTACCTTCCTGCTCAATCGGGTTCTGTGTGGCCATAACAAGGAACAGAGGCGGCAGCTTGAAGGACTCGCGGCCTACCGATACCTGATGCTCGGCCATGGCTTCCAGCAGCGCAGACTGCACTTTGGCTGGCGCCCGGTTGATTTCGTCGGCCAGTACCAGGTTGTGGAAAATCGGACCGGGCTGAAAGCGGAAAGAGCCGTCTTCCGGACGGTAGATTTCAGTACCGGTGATATCGCTGGGCAGCAGGTCAGGAGTGAACTGAATACGGTGGAAGTCACCTTCAATAGCGCGGGACAGATCTTTGATGGCCTTGGTCTTGGCAAGCCCCGGTGCACCTTCAACCAACAGATGGCCATCGGCCAGCAGGGCTATCAGCAGACGATCAACCAGTTTTTCCTGGCCGATGATTTGCTGTGTAAGCCAGGTTTTCAGTACGGTTATTGTATTGTGATGACTCATAAAATTCCCTGTTCTGCGAAGCGGGTTGCGGGCCGGAAGTCAGCGATTGTAACCAATTCAGAGCCGATGTCTAGCGGCCACTCCAACCAGATTGTCATAGAATGTGGCAGCTTCACCGCAACGGCTCATTTATAATGCCGGGCTTTTGACGCCGACCTGTTCAGCAGATCGAAAATTCACACTGGAGATAAAACCATGTACGGCCTGATGCGATCCCTGTTGTTCTCATTGCCCACTGAAACCTCACATGCAGTGGCCATGGGCAGCATGGATATTGCTCACGCTTTACGTCTGGATGCGCTCATGGGTGGTGCGCGCCTGAGTCGAGGCGCTCCGGTGAGTGTCATGGGCATCGATTTCCCGAACGCTTTAGGTCTGGCGGCGGGTCTGGACAAGAATGCAGAGCACATAGACGCTCTGGCAGCTCTGGGTTTTGGTTTTATCGAAATTGGTACCGTGACACCGCGCCCGCAGCCCGGTAACCCGAAGCCCCGGCTATTCCGGCTGGTTGAGCAACAGGCCATCATCAATCGCATGGGATTTAACAATAAAGGTATTGAGCACGCGCTGGGCAGAATCCGCCAGAGCCGCTTTAAAGGTGTGCTTGGAATCAATATTGGCAAAAACTTTGATACCCCGGTGGAGAAAGCTGCTGATGATTATCTGATCGGGCTGCGTAAGGCCTGGCCGGTTGCCAGCTACGTGGTGGTGAATCTGTCCTCTCCCAATACGCCTGGACTGCGCTCTCTGCAATACGGTGAGGACCTGCGTCGCTTGCTCGATCAGTTGAAGGCTGAACAGTTGTTGTTGAAACAGGCTGATGGACGACGGGTGCCGCTGGTTATCAAAATTGCACCGGATCTGAATACTGACGAAGTGGGTCTGATAGCCGGCAGCCTGCTGGAGTTTGGTATTGATGGTGTCACCGCCACCAACACCACGCTGTCGCGCGTCGGTGTTGAAAATAATCCGTTGCATAAAGAGGCAGGCGGACTCAGTGGGGCTCCCTTGTGCGATGCGTCAACGCGTGTCATCAAAGAGTTACATCAGGCACTTGGTGGTCGTATCCCGATTATTGGCGTGGGGGGCATTGGCAGTCTTGCGGATGCGCGCGATAAATTGGAGGCCGGTGCCAGTCTGTTGCAGATTTATACCGGTTTCATCTACGGCGGGCCACCTTTGGTGCGTGAGATTGTGGAAGGTCTTGCGCAATGACCATGCTCAAACTTTACACAACAGCAGGCTGCCATCTGTGTGAAGACGCCGAGGCCATTTTGAAATACTGCCAATCCTTTCGTGCTGATATCAGCTGGCAATCAATTGATATTGCGGATGATGAATTACTGGTGCAGCAATACGGGCTGCGTATTCCTGTTATCAGATCAGACAAAACCGGAGCCGAACTGGGCTGGCCGTTTGATCCGGGTCAGCTGATGGAGTTTGTTGATGGGGGCAACTTTTGAGTACGGCACTATCCTATTCGGATCGCCCTCTGACTGGCGCGCAGTTCCTCGGAACGACGCTTCGCGTCTGATTGTTCCTCGCTCACAGCCCGCCAGTCAGAGTGCTTGTGCCACACTCCAAATTCCCACTTCTGTCTCCATTGCTCTATTTTTGAATATGGCACAAGCCCTCCGGTCAGCGGGATGTGAGCGAAGAACAATCAGGCGCGCAGCGCCGTTCTGAGGAACATCCCGGTGGCCGGAGGGCGATCCGGACGAGGGGGCTAATCCAGCTCAAACAAACGGCGTGCATTGGCCGTGGTTTCTTCTGCCACAACAGAGGCAGGTCGCCCACAATAATTGGCTACCGTCGTCAGCACCTCAGTCAAAAACGCCGGCTCATTACGTCTGCTTTTAGGTTTAGGGCGCAGGCTGCGTGGTAGCAGATAAGGAGAGTCCGTTTCCAGCAGAAGTCTGTGATGCGGTATATCTTTCACCAACTCCAGCAGGTGCTGACCGCGGCGCTCATCACAGATCCAGCCAGTGATGCCAATATACATATCCAGATCCAGATAGGCGTGCAGAGCAGCTTTTTCATCTGTGAAACAATGCACCACACCGCCACTCAGATGATCGCGGAACTCTTTCAATATTGGCAGGAAACGTACATGAGCATCACGCTGATGCAGAAACACCGGTTTGCCGCACTCCACGGCCAGTTGCAGATGTTCAGCAAATACTTTTTCCTGGACCGGTCGCGGTGAATAGTCGCGGTTGAAGTCCAGGCCGGTCTCGCCCACTGCTTTGATCAGAGGGTCAGCCAGCAGGTTACGTATACCTTTTATAACCCCGGCGTCTGCATGAGCCGCTTCGTGCGGGTGAATACCTGCGGTAGCAGCAAGATTGGGGTAAAGCCGGCATAGCGCCAGCGCTTTTTCCGACGCAGCAAGAGTTGTTCCTGTAACCAGCTGGAACACGACGCCAGCGTCGCTTGCGCGCCGTAAAACGTCCGGCAGGTCGGGGTCAAAGGATTCGTGGCCAAGATTTGCACCAATGTCGATAAGTGGGAATTTCATGGCGCGCGAGTATAACAGAGGCTCCCGATGTGTCAGTAGTCAGTCTGTATCGCTGCAGTCGACAAACCCTGTGCGGTCTCTTGTGGCGCTGGGGTGTGGTAGATTGATCGCGTATCAAGGATAATAACCGCCGCTGATTCCAGACACACTGACCGACACACCCGGCAACAAACAGGTTTTTGCAGATGACGACTTCCCAGACCACCGTAGCGAACAAACTTCCCGAGAAAAAAGCTCTTAACTGGGCGGAGCTGGGTTTTTCCTACCAGCCCACCGAATATCGTTTCCGCGCCATTCATAAGGACGGCAAATGGTCTGAAGGTGAACTGATCACCTCCGACATGATCAGCGTGCATGAAGGTGCGCCAGCCTTGCACTATGCTCAGCAGTGTTTTGAAGGGCTGAAAGCCCAGACAGCACCTGATGGTCGTGTGTTGTTGTTCAGACCCGAACTTAATGCAGAGCGTATGCGGCAGGCTGCCGGTCGTCTGTTGATGCCTGAAGTGCCGGAGGCATTGTTCATCAGAGGTGTGGAAGAGGCGGTGCGTGCCAATTATGCCTGGATTCCTCCCCATGGCTCCGGCGCTTCACTATATATCCGTCCTATGTTGATTGGTGTGGGTCAGAATCTTGGCCTTAAAACCGCTAAAGAATTTGAATTCCGGGTGTTTGTGTCACCAGTGGGTCCGTACTACAAAAGCGCAGGCCTGGCTGTGATTTCACTGGCGGTATCGGAGCTCGATCGCGCTGCGCCTGCCGGAACCGGCAATTTCAAAATCGGTGCAAACTACGCGGGCGGTTTACTGGCTACGCGCCTGGCGCAGGAACTGGGCGCCAATGAAGCATTGTTCCTTGATGCTCGTGAACGCCGTTATATCGACGAAGCCGGCTCAGCCAACATCGTGGTAGCCATGACCGGTGGCCGTTTTGTAACACCGGGCTCCAGCGCCGTGCTGCCCAGTGTGACCCGCCGCTCGGTAATGACGCTGGCGGAAAACGAAATGGGTTTAAAAACTGAACAGCGGGCCATTGATCTTCGTAAAGAGATCTCCGAGTTTGAGGAGGTCGCGGCCTGCGGTACCGCAGCCGTTATTTCACCAGTGGGTCGCATTTATGTTGATGGCCAGTGGCATGGTTTTTACAAAAATGGTGAAGAAGCCGGACCTGTGATGCAAAAAGTCTACCAGTTACTGGTAGGTATCCAGCGAGGTGAAATTGCTGACAAGTACCACTGGACACATAACGTAAGCCTCTGATTCGCTTGCAAGCTCAGACCGCCGGGCCTTGATCTGAAGGCCCCGGTGGGCTGGCCTGCAACTTCTCTCGTATACCCTCCTGTCTTAAAACAAGGCTTGACCCTCAATCGTCGAGTCTTTATATATGACGGCTTCATTGAGCAATGCCATCGCCGCCAGGCCCTGCCGGAACGCAGCGCCTTATGCTTGAATATCAGGAAAAGAACAACTGAATGACTAAGAATCTGGTTATTGTCGAATCGCCTGCGAAGGCCAAAACGATCAACAAGTACCTCGGAAAAGAGTTTGTGGTGAAGTCCAGTGTGGGCCATATCCGCGATCTTCCGGTATCAGGCAGCGGTAACGGCCCGGCTGTCGATACCGCTGAACGCGCCAAAGAAGCAGCCAAAACACGTAAACTGAGTTCCGAACTGAAGGCTGCGCACAAAGAGAAAAAATCCCGCGAACAGCTGATTTCACGCATGGGTGTTGATCCGGAACATGGCTGGCGTGCGCGCTATGAGATTCTGCCGGGCAAAGAAAAAGTGGTTGCCGAACTCAAGAAGCTGGCAAAGACCGCCGACACCATCTACCTCGCAACCGACTTGGACCGCGAAGGGGAAGCGATTGCCTGGCATTTGAAAGAGGCTATTGGCGGGGATGAAAGTCGTTACCGTCGTGTCGTGTTTAACGAGATCACAAAAAAAGCCATTAATGAAGCATTCTCGCATCCCGGCGATCTGGACATGCGTTATGTGGAAGCCCAACAGGCGCGCCGCTTTCTCGATCGTGTGGTAGGTTTTATGGTGTCGCCGCTGCTGTGGGCCAAAGTTGCCCGCGGTCTGTCGGCCGGTCGTGTGCAGTCGGTGGCAGTACGCCTGATAGTCGAGCGTGAGCGCGAGATACGTGCGTTCATCCCGGAGGAGTTCTGGGAGCTGTTCGCGGATACACGCACCAGTCATAAAGACGCGCTGCGTTTGCAGGTTATCAAGCAGGCTGGCGAAAATTTCCGTCCTGACAATGGCGCCGATACTGCTGCTGCACAGAAACTGCTGCAAGACGCCCAGTTTATTGTCAGTGGGCGAGAAGATAAACCAACCAGTTCAAAACCAAAACCGCCGCTGATCACCTCGACATTGCAGCAGGCTGCCAGCACGCGATTGGGTTTTGGTGTGAAAAAAACCATGATGCTGGCGCAGCGTTTGTATGAGGCCGGTTACATCACTTATATGCGAACTGACTCAACCAATCTGAGCGCCGATGCAGTAGCAATGTGCCGGGCCTACATCGAAGATCAGTTCGGTAAAAAGTATCTGCCGGATGCTCCAATCAATTACAGTTCACGTGAAGGCGCACAAGAGGCGCACGAGGCGATCCGCCCGACAGACGTCAATACTTCGCCAACGCAACTGACCGCTATGGAGCGCGATGCCGAGCGATTATATGCGCTGATCTGGGCACATTTTGTTGCCTGTCAGATGCCGCCAGCACGATATCTGAGCAGTCTGATTACAGTAACTGCAGGTGACTTCGAGCTGCGCACCAAGGGCCGTATCATGCAGTTTGACGGTTACCTGAAAGTATTGTCCAGCAAAGAAGAAGACGTGGTACTTCCCGATGTCTCTGCCGGTGAAAAGCTGGCGTTGGAGCAGCTTGAGCCCAAGCAACATTTCACCAAACCCTCGCCGCGTTACACTGAAGCGAGCCTGGTAAAAGAGTTGGAGAAGCGTGGCATCGGCCGACCCTCAACGTATGCCGCAATTATCTCCACCATCCAGGAGCGCGGTTACGTCAAGGTTGAGAGCCGGCGTTTTTATGCGCAGAAAATGGGCGACATTGTTGCCGAGCGTCTGGAAGAAAGTTTCACCGATTTGATGGATTACGACTTCACCGCCAAGATGGAAAGTTCGCTGGACGAAGTTGCAGCCGGTGTCAAAAACTGGAAGCAGGTGCTGGACGAGTTCTATGCGGGCTTCTCCAAGCAGTTGAGTCGGGCGTCAGCTGATGATGCTGAGGGCATGCGTGAAAACAATCCTACAGACACCGATATTCCCTGTCCCCAGTGCGGTCGTCACATGCAGATCCGCACTGCTTCCACGGGCGTGTTTTTAGGTTGTTCCGGTTATGCACTGCCGCCCAAGGAGCGTTGCAAGAGTACGATCAACCTGACGCCGGGCGAAGAAGCCATCAGCACCGACAGCGCGGAAGAAGCGGAAGAAGTCGAAAACCGCCTGCTGCGCCAACGCAAACGTTGCAAGCTGTGTAACTCCACGATGGACAGTTATCTGGTCGACAGCACACGCAAGTTACATGTCTGCGGTAATAACCCCGATTGCAGTGGTTACGAAGTGGAAACGGGTAGCTACAAGATTAAAGGTTACGAAGGACCCATCGTAGAATGCGACAAATGTGGTTCGGATATGCAGTTGAAAACCGGCCGATTTGGCAAGTATTTCGGTTGCACCGGCGAGGGCTGTGGCAATACCCGCAAACTGCTCAGAAGCGGTGAGGCGGCACCACCCAAAATGGATCCGGTGGTCATGTCAGAACTGCGCTGTGAAAAGGTGGATGACCACTACGTACTGCGCGATGGCGCTGCCGGCCTGTTCCTTGCCGCCAGCAAGTTCCCGAAAAACCGGGAAACACGAGCGCCGCTGCTGCGTGAGTTGATCCCGCATGAAAGCGAACTTGATCCCAAGTATCACTATCTGCTCAAAGGTCCGGTAAAAGACAAAGAGGGCAACCCCTCAATCATTCGCTTCAGCCGTAAATTGCAGGAGCACTATCTGCTGACTGAAGTCGACAAAAAACCCACTGGCTGGAAAGCGGTATACCGCAATAACAAGTGGGTTGTTGAAAGTTAATAAATCCGGAGCCAGGAACAGCAGGTAATCACAGGTAATCACCGGTAATCAAGAGTGGCGTCGTATGACGCCAACGCTGATGCCTTCAATGGTGAATGCCTGCCGACGAAGATCGACTTCGATCGGCTGGTATTCATCATTCTCGGGCATCAACCGCAACAAATTACGATCAGCGGTATGCTCCAGTCTCTTCACCGTCACATCCTCATCGAGTCTTGCCACAATAATATCACCGTGACGCGCGTGTTCGGTTTTGTGCACAGCCAGCAGATCACCCTCAAAAATACCAACATTGATCATACTGGTGCCTTTAACCGTGAGCAGGTAGTCAGCCTTGGGATAAAACAATTCGGCCGGGATACTGACATATTCATCGATACACTCTTGCGCCAGAATCGGGCTGCCGGCTGCCACCTGACCGACTACCGGCAATCCACGCTGGGCGGAATTGGCAGCTTCGAGCTCAGGCAGCCGGATTCCCCGGGAGGCACCCGGTACAATTTCAATGGCTTTCTTGCGGGCGAGTGCTTTCAGATGCTCTTCCGCGGCATTAGGAGACTTGAAACCCATTTCCTGTGCAATTTCGGAACGTGTTGGCGGATATCCGGTTTCCTGCTGGTATTTGCGGATAAACTCCAGAATCTCAGCCTGTCTGGGCGTCAGCGCATGCATAGGCATCTCCGTGCTGTGGTTTTTCAGTGGGACCAGTTTGGTGCCAGCTTGGTATCAGTTTAGTGCCAGCGTATGGCCGGCGCTTGCAAGAGACTGTGATTATATACAGTTATCTGGTGCTTGCAAGCCAGCCATTTACGGGGCCGGGCAGTATCAGGGTTTCTGATCGCTGGCCTTATCGGTGATAATGCTGGCAGGTCAAACGGCGGAAAAAAGGAGTGCAGTGCAGTGGCAATAAAAAGCGGTGTTTTGATGCTGGATCTGGAAGGTCTCAAACTGACTGCCGATGAGCGTGTATTGCTTCGGAATCCTCATATCGGAGGCATCATCCTGTTCTCGCGCAATGTCGCAGAGCCTGAGCAGCTGCTGGCTCTGAACGCCTCCATACGTGATATCCGCCCCGATATTCTGCTTGCCGTAGATCAGGAAGGCGGGCGTGTGCAGCGTCTTAAAGAAGGCTTCACGCGCCTGCCGCCGATGTTGCTGCTCGGTCAGCACTGGCAGAAACATCCGGAAGAGGCATTAACACTGGCCCACGATACCGGCTGGTTGATGGCATCGGAGGTGCTGGCCGCAGGCTTTGATTTCAGTTTTGCCCCGGTGCTGGATTTGCATACGGGCCGCAGTGAGGTGATCGGCAATCGTGCCTTTGCTGCTGAAACCGACACACTGGCGGCGCTGGCCAATGCATTTATGCAGGGTATGCATGAAGCCGGCATGGCCACCACCGGCAAACATTTCCCGGGTCATGGCAGCGTGGAAGCTGATTCGCATCTGGCGCTGCCAATTGACGACAGGCCGCTGGATCAGATCCGTGCACAGGATCTTCAGCCCTTTGTACGCTGCATGTCAGAGCTGGATGCTGTCATGCCGGCGCACGTGATTTATTCTCAGGCCGATGAACATTGCGCCGGATTCTCCCGTTTCTGGCTGCAGGATATATTGCGCCGGGAGATGGGTTTTGATGGCGTGATTTTCAGTGATGATCTGGTGATGGAAGCAGCCTCTGCTGCAGGTGATATGTCGCAGCGTGTAGAGCAGGCCTTGCTTGCCGGTTGTGATATGTTGCTGGTCTGTAACAACCGCGGTGCAGCATTGGAGGCACTTGCTGCCGTAGAGAAGGCGGCTCAAATGCAGAGTTCGTTGATAGATCCGGCAAGCTCTGCACGGCTTGCCGGAATGCGTCGCCGCAATACGCCGTTCTGGGGTGTTTTACAACAGAGCCCGCGCTGGCAACAAGTTCACAAGCAGCTTGAATCGTTTCTGGCGAAACACACGCTGTAAGTTCAATGACACGATAGATGCAGGATTTGTAAAGTGGACACCACAAGCCTTAACGAAGTACTCGAAAAAGCCCGTTGTATCTTCACAGAACAACAGATTGCCTCTGCGCTTGATATTATTGCGGATCAAATCAGCGTCAAGCTGTCACAACTCAATCCGCTTGTGTTGTGTGTGATGAATGGCGGTATTGTGTTGACTGGGCATCTTGCGCCCCGGCTGCGTTTCCCGCTGCAAATGGACTATGTGCATGCTACCCGCTATCGCGGGCAGTTGACCGGTGCTGATATACACTGGCGTGTGACACCCGCTACCTCATTAAAGGATCGCGTAGTGCTGGTGCTGGATGACATTTTTGACGAAGGCGAAACCTTGTCCGCCATCAAAGACTGGTGCGAAAACGAAGGTGCTGCCAAGGTCTATACGGCGGTGCTGGTAGACAAAAAACATAACCGCAAAACTGCAAAACTCAAGCAGGCGGATTTTACCGCCTTGCACGCCGATGACTATTATCTGTTTGGGTATGGCATGGACTACAAAGGCTACTGGCGCAATGCACCGGGTATCTATGCGGTCATCTGAAGACACAGATACAAACTTGCATCACTCACTGATCAGCGGGAAGGCCAGCCATCATGAGCACAGCAAATCCTGAAAACCTACTAAAGAACATTGGCAAGCACAAAGGCCCCGCACCGGTGCATTTGTGGGACCCGCCTTACTGCGGCGAGATTGATATCCGGATCGCAGCAGACGGACTGTGGTATCACGAAGGTTCTCCAATTGGTCGTTTGCCGATGGTGCAGCTGTTCTCTTCCATTCTGCGTCTGGATGACGACGGTCACTATTATCTGGTCACTCCTGCAGAGCGTGTGCGCATAAAAGTTGATGACTGTCCTTTTGTGGCGCAGCAACTGGAAGTGGAAGGCAGCGGAAAAGCGCAGAAATTACTCTTCACGCTGAACACGCAGGAGCAGGTGACTGCCGGGCGGGACAATCGCATTGCGGTGACCGTGGATTCAGGAGGGCAGCCGCATCCTGTGATCCATGTGCGTCACGGCCTGAATGCACTGATCAGCCGCTCGGTTTTTTATCGTCTTGTTGATCTGGCTCAAGTCGAGCCACCGCCCGATAAAAATGCAGGTAATGGAAAAAATTCAGAAAAAACAAATAGTTTAGTGCTGTTCAGTGCAGGCGAAAAATTCAGCCTCGGGGACTTTTAAGGCCGGTTTTAACCCGCCTTCCGATTGACGAGGCAGGATAAAAGCGGCATCATTGGCACCCTTTTTCGGGTGCCTCGCTGTACTCTTGGTTGTACCCTCAGTGACGTTTTTAAATCAGTGAAATTGGAGAATCCATGAAGATTCTGGTAGCGATCAAACGTGTGGTTGATGCGAACGTGAAAGTGCGTGTCAAAGCTGATAACAGCGGTGTCGATCTGACCAACGCCAAAATGGCGGTCAATCCGTTCTGCGAAATTGCAATAGAAGAAGCTATTCGCCTGAAAGAGAAAGGCCTGGCTGAAGAAGTGATTGCAGTATCCATCGGCGAAAAAGCCTGTCAGGAGCAAATCCGTACTGCGCTGGCACTGGGTGCCGATCGCGGCATCCACGTTGAAGCGGATGCCGATTTGCAGCCACTGGCGGTTGCGCGTTTGCTGCAGAAGCTGGTAGAAAAAGAAGGCGCTGGTCTGGTGATCCTCGGTAAGCAGTCGATTGACTCCGACAACAATCAGGTGGGCCAGATGCTGGCTGCACTGACCGGTATGCCGCAGGGCACATTTGCCTGCAACCTTGAAATCGCCAATGGCCGTGCGCTGGTGACCCGTGAAGTCGATGGTGGAGAGCAGACTGTATCACTGAAGCTGCCAGCCGTTGTTACCACCGACCTGCGGTTGAATGAGCCGCGTTATGCCTCGTTGCCAAACATCATGAAAGCAAAAAAGAAACAACTCGATACTGTGACACCTGCTGAGCTGGGTGTTGATGTCAGTTCCGGTTTGAAAATTGTTTCTGTCACACCGCCGCCCAGCCGTTCCGCTGGTGTAAAAGTGGCAAGTGTTGATGAGCTCATCAGCAAACTAAAAACTGAAGCCAAAGTTATTTAAGGGGTAGCGAACATGAGCATTTTGGTTATTGCAGAACACGACAATACCGCCCTCAAACCGGCGACCCTGAATACCATCACTGCAGCAAAGGCTATTGGCGGCGATATCACTGTACTGGTAGCCGGTTCGGGCTGCTCGTCAGTCGGTAGTGCTGCGGCAGCGATAATGGGCGTAAGCAAAGTACTGGTAGCTGACAACGCAGCATACGAGCATCAGTTGCCGGAAA
This sequence comes from Pseudohongiella sp., assembly GCA_030651695.1. Lineage (GTDB taxonomy): Bacteria > Pseudomonadota > Gammaproteobacteria > Pseudomonadales > Pseudohongiellaceae > Pseudohongiella. The sequence goes on from JAUSCD010000032.1 coordinate 27,816, forward strand.
ATATTTCTGCATTGATAGTGGAAATCGCATCCGGTTACTCACACGTGCTGGCGCCTGCAACAACTACCGGCAAAAACTTTATGCCGCGTGTTGCTGCATTGTTAGGTGTTGCCCAGATCTCTGACATCACTGCAGTCAAGAGTGCTGATACTTTTGTGCGTCCTATTTATGCCGGAAACGCATTGGCAACCGTGCAATCCAGTGATTCTGTAAAAGTGGTCACTGTACGTGGCACAGGATTCGAAGAAGCCACCAATGAAGGTGGCTCCGCTGCCGTTGAAGTGCTGTCAGTTGTCAAAGAGCAGGATCTGTCGCAGTTTGTTGATCAGCAACTGACCGTCTCCGAGCGTCCTGAATTGACCGGCGCATCCATTGTGATCTCTGGTGGCCGTGGTATGCAGAACGGTGATAATTTTGCGCTGCTGGAAAAAGTGGCTGACAAACTTGGCGCTGCCATCGGTGCTTCACGCGCGGCTGTTGACGCAGGTTTTGTACCTAATGACATGCAGGTCGGTCAGACCGGTAAGATTGTTGCGCCGGATCTGTACATTGCTGTTGGTATTTCCGGCGCGATCCAGCATCTGGCCGGTATGAAAGACAGTAAAGTGATTGTTGCGATCAATAAAGACGAAGAGGCGCCCATTTTCCAGGTCGCCGATTACGGGCTGGTGGCAGATCTGTTCCAGGCCGTACCTGAGCTGGCTGAAAAGTTGTAGAACGGTTCAGATACGCTCATCACAAATAAAAAACCCGGCGTAAATGCCGGGTTTTTTATTGCTCAAAAAATGATGCCGGAAACTGCCGGAGAAAACAAAATAGTTTCTCCGGGGCTTGTTCACGCGGCCGGCATTATTCGGTCTTGTTTGCTTCGGCAGCCAGTCGTGCTTCTTCTTCCAGTCGACGACGACGGATTTCACGCGGATCGTTCGGTGCACGGCCCGAGCTGCTGACTTCCTGAATGGCGCCGGCTTGTGTTGCTTCCGAGTGAGTTGCTTCCGAGTGGGTTGCTTCCGGGTGAGTTGCTTCCGATTTGGATGCGTCGGATTGAGATGCTTCAACCTGAGTTGTGATGATGTCAGCAATGTCTGCCGGCACTTCAGTTGTTTCACTTGTCAGGTTTTTGTTGATGCTGTTGTCAGCTGCTACAACGTGTGTTTCAGTAACTTCATTAACAGGACTTGCGTCAACGGCAGTCTCAGCCACCTGATTTTCTGCTGCAGGTGCGCTTGCTGTATCAGTCGGGGCTGCCTGTTCTTCTGTAGCTATTTCCAGCTGAACAGGAGCTTTTTTAGACGCTCTTGGTGCTCTGGCAGGTTTTGGAGTAACCGGCTCATCAGTTATCTCAACGGGAGATTCTGTTGTGTGTTCGACCGCATTTTCTACGGCGATGTCCAAAGCGCTTGTGTCCTGCGCGGCAGGAGCTTCACCCGGTGCAGAATCGTTTTCGCCAGAGTCATCATTGTCATCGTCAGTCGAAGCGCTTGCATCCCCATCAGTAGCTGCAGCGGATTGACCGCGGCCACGACGTGAACGACCGCCACGGCTGCGACGACGACGAGGTTTGGCGGTGCCGTCTTCAGCCTCAGTGCCCTCTGCTGCATTTTCATCGCCCGCTGCTGTAGCGGACGCCGTATCTTCGGCGGTAGCGTCTGTGCTGTGGGTTGCAACAAACGCGGCTGCAGCAGCTGCTGCCGCGGGCGCGTTTGTCAGATCAGCAACAGAATCAGCAGCGCTGTCACTAGCATCTGTAGTTTCCAATGTTGATTCCGGTGCATCAGGATGCGGTCCCCGTGTACGTTTTGTCGTGTTGCGCGGACGACGGTCACCGCGTCTGCGACGTGCATCACCGGTTCCTTCGCCTTCGGCCTGATCGGTTTCACCGGCTTCGCCAGCAACCACCGGATCTTTGCGCACGGTTTCTTCATCGGCAGGGCGTTGACGACCTTGCTGATTGCCACCACGACCGCGGCCGCGGCCACGGGCCTGTCCGGCAGCCTGCGTGTCAGCGTCCTGTCCGTCGCGGGCTACGCGTTTTTCATCTTTGCGTTCTGGTTTGTTGTCGTCTTCAGCTTTTGCTGGTTTACGGTCCCGATCATTGCTGTCGCGATCGTTACGATCTCTGTCGTTACGGTCCCGGTCGTTGCGATCGCGACCGCCACGGGTATTGCGCTGCTGATTGCGGCCCTGACCTGTACCCTGGGGGCGACGTGCACGGTTGCGCTCGGCCAGATTTTTTTCTTCCTCTTTTTTCTGTTCGTCATCAGCTTCGTCAGACAAACCAAAAACGGACAGTAACGAGGCAAAAAAGCCTTTTTTGCGCGGAGCGCTGACAGCAGCAACTGCTACAGGGGCGGTAGGCGCCGGTGCCTGCGGAACAGTCGGAGCCTGCACAGCAGCTTGCTGTGTGGGCGTGGACTTTTGCGCCACAACAATTTCTTCATGATCATCATGCCCGGTCACGATTTCGTAACTGGCCAGAGGTGTGCCACCGTCAAGCTGAGTCAGGCTTTGAATTTCGTAGTGCGGAGTTTCCAGTGACGGATTCGGAATAATCAGCAGGCGTGTTTTGCTTTGAACTTCGATAGCAGCAATAGTGTTGCGCTTTTCGTTCAGCAAATAAGACGCAACAGCCAAAGGCACTATGGCCCTAATCTCGGCGGCCTTCTTCTTGTTGGCTTCTTCCTGCAGCACACGCAGGATAGACAGGCACAGTGACTTCACATCACGGATGGCACCCTGGCCGGCACAACGCGGGCAGACAATGGCGCTGGTTTCTTCCAGTGACGGACGCAGACGCTGACGTGACATTTCCAGCAAACCAAAGCGTGAGATGCGGCCTACCTGCACACGTGCACGATCCGCTTCGAGCGCATCACGCATGCGGTTTTCAACTTCTTTCTGATTCTTGGTGGAGCTCATGTCGATAAAATCGATCACCACCAGACCACCCATGTCACGCAGACGTAATTGACGGGCAATTTCGTCGGCTGCTTCAAGGTTGGTGTTTAATGCAGTTTCTTCGATATCAGAGCCACGTGTTGCACGTGACGAGTTGATGTCGATAGAAATCAGTGCTTCGGTCGGGTCGATAACAATCGAGCCGCCTGAAGGCAGTTTCACTTCGCGCTGGAAAGCCGATTCAATCTGCGCTTCTATCTGAAAGCGGTTGAACAGCGGCAGGGATTCATTATAAAGACGAATGCGTGACTCGTACTGCGGCATCACCTGACGTACAAAGGTCAGCGCTTCTTCGTGTGCTTCTTTGGTATCCAGCAACACTTCCCCGATATCCTGGCGCAGGTAGTCGCGAATGCAGCGAACGATAACGTTACTCTCCTGGTAAATCAGGAAGGGCGCCGATTTTTGCTTCGAGGCCTCTGTGATGGAGGTCCACAGCGACAACAGGTAATCCAGGTCCCACTGCAGTTCTTCCTGATTTTTACCAACACCGGCGGTGCGCACAATGATGCCCATGCCGTCAGGAATTTCCAGACCGTTGATGGCTTCGCGAATCTCTGAGCGCTCGTCGCCTTCAATACGGCGCGATATACCACCGGCCCGCGGATTGTTTGGCATCAACACCAGATAACGGCCAGCCAGACTGATGAAGGTAGTCAGAGCAGCGCCTTTATTGCCGCGCTCTTCCTTTTCCACCTGCACAATGACTTCTGTGCCTTCAGAAACGGACTCTTTGATATTGACGCGGCCGCCATCAGAACCTTTTTTGTTGAAGTATTCCGGGGCGATTTCTTTTAGCGGCAGGAAACCGTGACGCTCGGCTCCAAAGTCCACAAATGCGGCTTCAAGACTGGGTTCAACACGGGTGATGCGGCCTTTGAAGATACTGGCCTTTTTCTGCACGCGGGTGCGGTTTTCGATATCCAGATCGTACAGCTTCTGGCCATCAACAAGGGCTACACGCAGTTCTTCTTCTTGCGTGGCATTAATCAACATTCTTTTCATAATAGATACACTTCTCTTGAGAACCAGAGCGGGTATCCAGAAGAATCATGATTGGCAAGGCAGACAGGAAAACAAAACACAGCGCATCGGCGTTCAGAAAACGCGGGCGGCAAACACCGGAACCTGAAAGAGAGCAGAGGAGCTTTGCGTGACGCTGCATGCTGCACAACAGTGGTCGGCTGAATAAACAGGATTTTCGCGGGCAGCGGATCGTTGTGGGTCTGAGCGCTTGGTCAAACAGATGGGTCGGTAGACCTGTCTGGGAGAAAGAGATTGCCGGTGTGTTTATTCGCCTGCAAACTGCTCAGTATTCCGTTGCCTGATCGGGTACTTTGTTCGCCGATTAGATCCTTGTTCTTCGCGTATTTTTCGCGATTTCTTCAGCCGGAAGCCTCATCTGTCGTTAACACATGCCAGTGGGCAAGGTCCGACCGGAGTTCATTCCGGTAACCCGTATTATCATAAATATCAAGACAGTCCGGGTATTCTGCGTGGTCATCTGTCCGCCTGCGTCCACCGATTTACAAGCCGTTGCTTAACGCTTGTTACATCAGGGTCGTGCAACAGGACAGAGTTTCCTGTTTATCTCTTTACTGCTTCTTGTGTCGGTCACTACGTACGTTGCTGGCCAGGTCTTGCTACTACGTTTTTAACTATCAAGTCCTGGCGAGACTTTCTGAATCGATGTCAGGTTCTGTTTTGCTGGCCGTAGGGCAGTGCAGCTTTGTGTGTCGCCGGCACCCGCAAGCAATACTTGAATGCTTTGATGGTGCCTGGTCGTCCGCTATCACTTGCCGCGGCGGACAGTAATAACTACTGTCCGTGCGCAAAAATCATGTTTTTCTGAAGTCCACGGGGTTTCACTCGGTGATACCCGGCGCTCCGGTTACGTTTTTAAAACTAACGGTTGTTAAAACTAACGGTTTTCTGGCACTGATTACTGCTATTCGGTTTCTACTGCTTCTTGCTTTCTTTATAGGTACTGCAGACGATTGGCCTGTCGGTACGAATTCATGGCTGATTACGTTACACCACATCCCGGATAAGGGCATTACTGGTAATGACGTTCACTGGCTTTTTTCAGCCCGCCGACTATAACAGTAAAACCTTTTTTATTCAAACACCTGCATTATTGCGCCGACCCGCTGAAGTGCTGGTTTGTTTTAAGTGGGGGGCTCGTCTAGAATCGCGCCATGTTTATATCTCCCAGGCTACTCTCAAGATGATGTATCGCCCACTGGCATTGTTTGTAGGCCTGCGTTTTGTGCGTGCGCGCAAGAACAACCAGCTTATGTCCTTTGTGACTGTGATCTCCATGCTGGGCATCGCGCTGGGTGTTCTGGCTCTGATTGCTGTGTTATCAGTGATCAACGCCTCTACCAGCACCATGCGCGCTGAGACCCTGAAGGCTGTGCCTCATGCCGGACTGGTATTGCCAGCCGGTGGCTTGTCCTGGACCGAGGCTGCCGCGCAGTTGCAACAGCAACCCGGTATTGTGGCGGTAGCGCCTTTTATCAGTGCCGAGGCCTGGCTCAGATTCGAGGGGCGCGGCGAGTTTGTGAACGTCAGGGGCGTCGACCCCACGCTGGAACCCACAGTGTTACAACAACCGGATGCGCATCTGAGCGATCTGCTGGCCCAGCTGGATGAGTTTCCCGACGGTATCATCCTGGGTACGCGGTTGGCTTCGCGGCTCGGGATTTATACCGGCGTATCCCTGTCCGCGACCCCGCTGGCAACCCTGCTGTCCGGCAGTACCGAAGGCGCGCGCAGTTTTCGTCTGCTGGGTGTCGCCGATTTCGGCTTTTACGACAACGAGCGTACTGCTCTGATCCGGCTTCCGGAGGCCGGACAGCTGTTTTCAGTTGACCGCACACCTGCTGCGTCGAATCGTACGCTAATGCAGATGCGTCTGCGTGTTAATGACCTGTTCAACGCGCGTATGATCGCCGACCAGGCGGTCAGTGTGTTGCCGCCCGCCGATTATGGCGTCAGCAGCTGGAATGAAACCCGTCGCAGCCTGTTTGATGCGCTACGAATGGAAAAAGTGCTGACTGGTTTTATGTTGCTGATGATTGTCATCATCGGCGCAGTCAACATTGTGGCAACGCTGGTAATGGCCGTGGCCGATAAAAGCGCGGATATTGCGATTCTGCGCACCATGGGTGCCAGCCGTGTGACCGTGATGACAGTGTTTGTGATTCAGGGTTTTGCCGCTGGCGTGCTGGGCACTGCGCTGGGAGCGGCCGGCGGTATTGTGCTGTCACTGAGCATTGGTGATATCACGCGCTGGTTTGAAAACTGGTTGAACAACGTGTTGGCCCCCGACGATGTCTACATGATTGCCCACCTTACCGCAGAGCTTGAATGGTCAGATGTGATACTGGTGTGCGCCAGTGCGCTGCTGATCAGTCTGCTGGCCACACTATATCCGGCGTGGCGCGCCTCGCGCATTCAGCCGGCGGACGTCCTGAGATATGAATAATACTGAGATATGAGTAACTCTGAAATTTGAGTACTTGAGGATAATTATGGTCAACGCGTCCGAAACAACCCAGAACCTGCTGATTCCAGTGATCAGCTGCCGCCATTTGAGTAAGCGCTATACCCAGGGCCCCCAGCAGGTTGAAGTGCTTGTGGACATCAATCTGGACGTCATGCCGGGTGAGTGTATTGCAATTGTCGGCAGCTCAGGTTCAGGCAAAACCACCTTGTTGAATATGCTCGGTGGACTGGATTTGCCCTCGGGCGGGCGCATTGATGTGTCCGGGTCGGATCTGGCCACACTCAGTGATCGCGACCGTGCCACGCTGCGCAATCGTTATCTCGGATTTGTATATCAGTTTCATCACCTGTTGGGCGAGTTTTCGGCGCTGGAAAACGTGGCCATGCCCTTGTTGATCGGGGGTGTATCCACCAAAGAAGCCAGTGTTCGCGCGGCTGATTTATTGCAGCAGGTCGGTTTGGGTCATCGTCTTACGCATAAACCATCCGAGCTCTCGGGCGGTGAACGACAGCGTGTTGCCATCGCGCGGGCATTGGTTGGTTCTCCGCGCTGTGTGCTGATGGACGAACCGACAGGCAATCTTGATCGCCGCACGGCACAAGGTATCCATGAGCTGATGCGATCGCTGAACCAGCGCATGGCGACCAGTTTTGTGGTGGTGACTCACGATGAGCAGTTTGCCGCCACACTGGACAGAGTGCTGTTGTTGCGGAATGGTTGTTTGCAGGAGGCGGGTTCAGTCGGTGCTGACAGTCAGCAGGATGTCACGCATGTCTGAGCGGTCGTCATCAGGTTTGTTGGCTGCCCGCATTGCGCTGCGTTATGTCAGCGTAGGCCGGCGCAGCCAACTGGTCAGTTTTATGTCAGTGCTGACCATTGGTGGTCTTGCGCTCGGTGTCACCATCCTGATTACAGTGTTGTCAGTGATGAACGGTTTCGACCGTGAGGTGCGCGAGAGTGTGCTTGGCGTACTACCGCATGCCACTGTCAGTACACAGGAGCGGCCGCGTTCAGCGCAGTGGCAGACGCTGGATGAGCAATTACAGGCGCTGCCGGGTATCGAGCGCACTGCGCCCGTTTTGACTGCCAATGGCGTGTTAGCCGGACCGTTGGGCAGCAAAGGTGTACTGGTTAACGGCGTTAACCCTGAGCGCGAGCTGCAGATATCACGCTTGCCGCAGTTCATGCGTGCCGGCAGCCTGCAGGCGCTGGCCGAAAGCCGGTTTCAGATTGTGCTGGGCGAAACCCTTGCCAGGCGTATGGGCGTCGGGCTCGGCGACAGCGTCAGTCTGTATTCCCTGAACGTGTCCATTAATCCGGTGGCACCACTGCCGGTACAACGCCGCTTTATTGTCGCCGGCATTTTCCGGGTCGGTACACAGGAGTTGGACGAAGAGCTGGTGATGATCGCTTTGGCGGATGCCCAGGCGCTATATCGCCAGCCTGACAGTTTTGATGGATTGCGCCTGCGTACCAGCGACGTACTGGCTGTGAATCAGCTGCGCCCGGTCATTGAAATGCAGCTGCCGCCGGGTTTCTACCTGGAAACCTGGACGCAGTGGTTCGGTGCAATCTATGAAAATATCCGCCTCTCCCGCACCATTGTAGGATTTTTGTTATGGCTGCTGGTGGCAGTGGCGGCCTTTAATCTGGTGGTCAGTCTGGTGATGATTGTGCGCGACAAGCGTTCGGATATTGCGATTTTGCGCACCATGGGCGCTTCGCCCGGCATGATTGGCCGCATTTTTGTATTTCAGGGCTGCCTGATCGGACTTATTGGCACGGGGCTCGGGCTGGCCCTGGGTTCTGTGCTGGCGCTTAACGTGAGTGATCTGTTTGCGATGCTGGAACAGTCCACCGGCGCCCGGCTACTCAGTGCGGATGTTTACCCGGTTGATTTTCTGCCGTCAGAGTTGCGGGTATCGGACCTTGTGACAGTCAGCACCGGTGTGTTTTTGCTCTGTCTTCTGGCCAGTATTTACCCTGCCTGGCGCGCCGCCCGGGTGTTGCCAGCTGAAGCACTGCGCTCCGAATAACTGTGTCGGCAGCCAGTGCGGCAGCCGGCGCTATATTGCGCTATAACTCTGATGTGCCTTTGAGCTGTTGTCAGCAATAGTCTGTTACTGAATACCCTCGTTAAAACGTTTTCGGGAAGGACCCTGAATGCGACTGCGTCTGTTGGTGCTGTGCGCTGGTATTGCCGCGCATAGCAAAATGCCAGATATACCCCCGGCAACAGAGTTCTTTCATACAGCGATGCTGTTTTTGATGGTTCTGGTGCTGGCAGTAGCGTTGTCCGCCTCAATCCGCCGGACCCAATTGGCAGATGCTGAGTCAGACGCTGGCGCACGCCGTCCCTTATTGCTGATAAAACACAGTGCCTGTTTGTGCCTGCTGCTGGTCAGTGGGTTTTTATGGGCAATGCTGCTCGCTCAGCTGCAGCTTGCCCAAAGATTGCCAGCACAGCTGGAAGGCGTGGACTTCTGGTTGACCGGACAGATAGAGGGCCTGGTCCGGCGGGAATCGGGTGATGCGCAGTCCCCGGCTTCCTCCCGCAATCCGCGTTCTCAGCAGTTTGACCTGCGGGTTGATCACAGTTGTCTGCGATTATTGCCGGAGCAGTGCCAGCAGTCTGAGCAAAATAAAATGTTGACCGGACAACTGGTGGTATTAAACGATTATGCGCATTTGCCGGTGCAGTCGGGGGAGCGCTGGCAGCTCAGAGTGCGGGTAAACCGGCCGCACGGGTTTTCCAATCCCGGAGCGTACGATTTCGAAGCTGGTCAATTCCAGCGCGGCATCATGGCGCGCGGCTACATCAGAGAAACCGCATTCAACACGCAACTGGAACCGCGCTCTGGCGTTCGGGCCCGGCTGGATTTTCGTTCAATTACCGGTCGTTTGCGTGCAGCACTCGCTGTCGATATTGAGCGCTTGACGGTATCCGGCAAGGGTTTGACTAACAGCGGCCTTATCAAAGCGCTGACCGTTGGCGACCGGGAGGGCATATCCGGCAAACAATGGGATTTATTCACCGCCACAGGCACCAATCATCTGGTTGTGATTTCCGGTCTGCATGTGGGTTTTGTAGCACTTTGTGCCTGGACCTTGGTGAACTGGCTCAGCCGCCGGGTTCCTTGTTTGTTGCTTCGTATTCCTGCACAACACCTGGCCGCGTTTGCAGCGATCGGTGCTGCAGCCGGTTACAGTCTGATGGCAGGATTTTCGTTGTCTACACAACGTGCGCTGATCATGATTTCGGTGCTCATGATCAGTCGGCTGTCGGGCCGCCCGGTAGCGCCGGCGGATTCGCTGTGTCTGGCTGCTCTTATAGTGCTTGTCAGAGATCCGATGGCAGTTACCCAGGCTGGTTTCTGGTTGTCTTTTGCTGCAGTGGCATCCTTGTTTTTTGCGTTTGCCGGACATGGCAGTTTTGATTCCCGGTCTGCAGCCGCGAAGCCGGAATGGTCAACGCTCCTGCCACAAAAGCTTTTGCCACAACAGCTTTGGCGACGCTGGGTGCAGCCGCAATGGGCAGTCAGTGTGGGCTTGTTGTTGCCACTATTGCTGTGGACCGGGCAGATGTCGCTGAATGCACCTTTGGCCAATATTTTTGCCATTCCTCTGGTCAGTCTGCTGGTGGTACCTGCAGCCCTGATTGGTGTGTTGCTGCTGTCTGTTGACTGGCCGCTGACTCAGTGGCTTGCATCTTGTCTGCTGCTGGCGGCGGACTTCCTGCTGCAGGGGTTGCAGATTTTTCTGATCTGGCTCGGGGCCTGGACGCCGGGACTCTGGCGTCCGGCGGTGCCCTCGTTCTGGGCAATGTTATTGATGGCGCTTTGCAGTGTGCTGCTGCTGATGCCGGGGGGCCTGGTGCCACGTTGGCTGGCGGTGTGCATGCTACTGCCTTTGATCTGGCCGTCACCGGCTGCGCGCCCGTTGCCGGGGCGGGTATGGTTGCAGTTTCTCGATGTCGGGCAGGGGCTTGCAGTTGTTGTTCATACCCACAAACACAATCTGTTATTTGATACGGGTCCTGCGCTGGGGCCGGATTTTGATGCCGGGCGGGCGGTCATCCTGCCTTACCTGCATCAGGCTCATGTGAGTCATCTGGACAGTCTGGTCATCAGTCACTGGCATGCGGACCACAGTGGCGGGCTCGATACTGTGGTACAGCAGATCCCGGCACGACAGCTACTTGCCGGCCACACAGGCAGGGACACTGAGCCGGGTTTCAATTCCTGCGAGGCCGGACAGCAATGGGCGTGGGATGAAGTCAGTTTTACAGTGTTGTTTCCCCCGGCGGGTAGCCTGATTGGCGCAGGCAATATCAACGACAGCTCCTGTGTGTTGCTGATCGAAGCCGCAGGTCAGCGCGTGCTGTTGACCGGCGATATTGAAGAAGCGGCCGAGCGCTGGCTTGTGCGCGAACACAGGGATAATCTGGCAGTGAACATACTGCAGGCGCCCCACCATGGCAGCCGCAGCTCCAGCACGTCAGAGTTTGTTCAGGCAACAGGCGCTGACTGGGTCATTATGTCGGCGGGCTACCGGAACCGGTTTGGCCATCCGCATGCCGATGTTGTGGAGCGTTATCAATACAATGGCGCACAGGTGCTGATGACCGCCGACAGCGGCGCCATCTGGCTGGAGCTTGGCGGCGCCGAACCACAGCTGCTATCGCGCCATCGCCAGCAACAGCGGCGTTTCTGGTTCAACTTATGATAAGTCATGGCTGAACAAGTTATGGTAAAGTAGGCGCCGATTCAGTAGGAGGCGAATGCTGTGGTAGAGATCGTGATGGCCGGCGGCTGGTTAATGCTGCCAATTATGTTGTGTTCCATTCTGGCCATTGCCATTGTCATCGAGCGCTTCTGGACGCTCAGTGTCAATCGTATCGCGCCCAAGTACGCTGTCGGGCAAGTCTGGACCTGGATCAAGAACAACGAACTCGACTCCACACGCCTGCGTGAATTGCGGCTGGCGTCTCCGTTGGGCCAGATTCTGGCAGCGGGTCTGGTGCAGGCGCGCCAGGGTCGCGATTCGATGAATTCCGCGATTGCACAATCCGCTGCCGTTGTAATCCATGAACTGGAACGTTACCTCAGTACCCTGGGGACCATCGCAGCCATTACACCGCTGCTGGGTCTGCTGGGCACAGTAATCGGTATGATCCGTGTGTTTACCGAAATAATGGTACAGGGCACCGGCAACCCCAATGCGTTGGCAGGCGGTATCTCGGAAGCTCTGATTACCACCGCAGCGGGTTTGTGTGTGGCAATACCGGCTTATGCCTGTCACCGCTTTTTTGTGCGTCGGGTCGACACGCTGGTGCTGGCGCTGGAACAGGAATCTGCCAAGCTGGTTGACGCACTGCATGGTGACCGACGGGTTGATATCCGCGACTATAATCAAGCGCCTAAAGAGGCCGCTGGCAAACATACTGACAGCGAGAGCCCCGCGTGAATTTCCCCCGCCGCACACTGCCGGATCCCGATATCAATCTCACTCCACTGATTGATGTTGTATTCCTGCTATTGATATTTTTTATGGTCAGTACCACATTCACGCGAGAGACGCGTTTGTCGGTCAATCTTCCCGAGGCCGATGCCCAGGTAAGCGAAAGCCTGACAGACCAGATTGAAGTTTCAGTCAGCCAGACGGGCCGTTACAGCGTTAACAGCGAAGTGCTGAGCAGCAGCGAAGCCGCTGGTCTGAGCCGGGCGCTGTTAGCCGCAGCTGAAGGGGACCGGCGCCGACCGATACTGTTGGTTGCCGATGCCGAAGCGTCACATCAGTCTGTCGTCACAGCAATGGATGCCATTGGTCAGGCCGGTTTCAGCAGACTCAGTATTGCCACCCGGCGCCCGGGTGCGGATGCCGGCCCCGACTCAGGCAGTGAGGAGTAAACGGTAGCATGAGCGAACCTGTTCAGCCTCAGCAGAATAATGACAAAGCGGGCGCCGGAAAATCCGGCGCACAGATTATTGCTCCGGTAAAAGTCATGACAGGCATGCAGGTGTACGGCCGGCTGTTGTCCTATGTCAGGCCTTACATCGGTGTGTTTTTTATCTGTGTACTGGGTTACATCATTTACGCGGCAAGTCAGGCCGCTGTAGCACCCTGGCTGGGCTGGACTATAGATCAGGTAGAAACACGCAGCAGCGAAGGGCGAATTCTCAGCCCCATCCTGTGCGTGTTGATTGTAGTGGTGCGAGGTATCGGCGGCTTTATGGGTGGTTATTCTCTGGAATATATTGCCAACCATATTGTGCATAAGATGAGGCGGCAGATCCTGGATCAGTTGCTGGCTGTGCCTGTACGTTATTACGATCAGAACAGCATAGGCCGGCTGGTTTCCAAAGTGACTTATGATGTGGCACAGATCAAAGGCGCAGCAACCAATGCCATTACCGTGATTTTACGCGAAGGTCTGACGGTGATTGGCCTGCTGGCCATGCTTTTCTGGGTGAACTGGCGCCTCAGCATGGTATTTCTGTTGGTGGCTCCGCTGGTTGCGCTGGTCGTGCATCTTGCTACTTCGCGCTATCGCCGATACAGCCGGCAGATGCAGGACTCCATGGGTGATGTCACGCAGATCACCAATGAATCCATCAAAGGTCAGTTGGTGATCCGCACCTTTAACGCCATGGATTTTGTTTCAGGTCGCTTCACCACAGCGAGTGAGCGCAATCGCCGGCAGAATATGAAAATGGTCGCGACTGAATCTACCGCCACGCCGTTGGTTCAGATTCTGGTCAGTATCGCGATGGCAATTCTGATCTGGTTTGCCATGTCGCCGGAATTGTTTGCTTCATCTTCGGCGGGTGAGTTGGTCACATTTCTGACACTTGCAGGCTTGCTTGCCAAACCCATTCGACAACTGTCTGGTGTCAACGCCATTATTCAGCGGGGTATTTCCGCCGCCTCCAGCATTTTTGATTTGCTCGACAGTCCCAGGGAAGACAACGGCGGGTCATTTACCACGGAGCGGGCTGAAGGTCTGGTGGAGTTTAATGATGTTGGTTTCGCCTACGAAGCCGGCAAACCTGTATTACAGGACATCAGCCTGCGTGCTGAAGCCGGTATGACGGTGGCTCTGGTTGGACGCTCGGGCAGTGGAAAATCTACACTGGTGTCCATGCTGCCGCGTTTTTATGATTATTCCAGTGGTCAGATCCTGCTTGACGGCGTGCCCTTGCAAGAATATCAGCTGGCCAATCTGCGCGAACAGATTGCAATTGTGACGCAGGATGTAGTGCTGTTTGAGGGGTCGGTGGCAGAGAATATTGCTTACGGTGTGCGTGACAAGGTATCGCTGGATGACATCAAGGAAGCTGCCCGTAATGCACATGCGGCTGAGTTTATTGAGCGTTTGCCGCTGGCTTATGAAGCTGATGTCGGCGATGGCGGCACATTGCTTTCCGGAGGTCAGCGACAGCGTCTGGCAATCGCGCGTGCCTTCCTTAAAAATGCTCCCATTTTGATTCTGGACGAAGCCACCTCAGCGTTGGATACTGAATCCGAGCAGCATATTCAGCAAGCGCTCAATGAACTGATGCGCGGTCGCACCACCTTTGTTATCGCACACCGGTTGTCGACCATTGAAAATGCCAATCTGATTGTAGTGATGGACAATGGCCGCATCATGGAAGCTGGCACCCATCACGAGTTGATGGCGCTGAATCAACATTATGCCCGCCTGCATCGTATGCAGTTTGCTGAGGTGGTGGAGCCCGGACCTGAGCTCAGTCCTGATTTTGGTAAGCAGCGCAATAATTTTAATCCCGGAGAGCTGGCCTGATGGGTCTGGCGCAAGCCTGGTACACCAAAGCCGCCTGGCTGCATCTGCTGCGCCCATTGTCAGCCCTGTTTCAGCTCATCAGCAGTGTCCGGCGCCGGACACAAACTGCTCATCAACAACGACCTCCGGTGCCTGTCATTATTGTGGGCAATATCACAGTCGGCGGCACCGGTAAAACGCCGGTGGTCGTTGCGCTGGCTGACGCACTCGAACAGCGCGGCCTGCGGGTTGGAGTCATCAGCCGCGGATACGGAGGGCGCGCCCGACAATACCCTTTGGTTGTGACATCGCAAACGGATGTGCGCCACAGCGGTGACGAAGCCCGCCTGATGCGGCAGCACTTGCGCGGATCGCTGGTACTTGACCCTGACCGGCCGCGAGCACTGATGGCTTTGCTGGCGCAGGATCCGTGTGATGTTGTTATCAGCGACGACGGACTGCAACATTACCGCCTGTGGCGCGATATCGAAATTGCTGTGGTTGATGCAGCCCGTGGATTGGGCAATGGTTTATGTTTGCCGGCAGGCCCTTTGCGCGAGCCGCCTGAGCGATTGATGGAAGTGCATCACATCCTTGTCAATGGTCATCCGGTTCCGGCCATGCCTTCCGGAGCTGCGGAAGCTGAAACGGTACAACTGCTGCCACAGCAATGGGTTAATGTTAAAAGCGGACAAAAAGTCAGTCTGTCTTCATTTCGCCTTCTGCTTGAATCAAGCGAAGGTCTGCAGGAACAGCAGACACGTATTGCCGCAGATGCAATAGCGGGTATCGGTAATCCCGGGCGTTTTTTTGATACGCTGGACACTATGGGTTTTGATGTGCGCGCGCATGCGTTTTCCGATCACCATGCCTATCAACCCTCAGATCTGGCATTTGCGACGGCTAAAAACGCGCTGTTACTGATGACTGAAAAAGACGCCGTAAAATGCCAGCGTTTTGCCGGTGACAACTGGTGGTATCTGCAAGTCAGGGCACAGTTGCCAGCCAGATTTCTGGACAGTATTTACAATCGGGTGGCAGAGCTGACAGAGATCAGAAAAGCCGCATCGAATAAAAGTTAAGGAGAAAACCGTGGACAAAAAACTGTTGAGCATACTGGTATGTCCGGTCTGTAAAGGCACGCTGGTGTACAAACGCGAGCAGGCTGAACTGATCTGTTATGCGGATGCACTGGCATACCCGATTCGTGATGATATTCCCGTCATGCTGGAAACCGAAGCCAGAACGCTGAGTTCCCAGGAGCGCGAAGACAGAGCATGAGTAGCGCAACCTCAACTCAAGGTTTTATGGTAGTGATCCCTGCGCGGTTTGCATCAATACGCCTGCCGGGAAAACCTTTGCTGGAAATTGCTGGCAAACCCATGATCCAGCATGTCTACAACCGTGCCTGTGAAAGCGATGCGAACGCCGTGGTGATTGCCACTGACGATCAACGTATCGCGGATATTGCTGACAGCTTTGGCGCAAAGGTTGTTATGACACGCGCCGACCATCAGTCCGGAACGGACAGAATTCAGGAAGTTGTCTCTATCCTTGGATTGCCGGAAGACGCAGTGGTGGTAAATGTGCAAGGTGATGAACCTCTGATTCCGCCGCAGACCATCAATCAGGTCGCCGATAATTTGATCCGGCATCCCGAGGCCGGTATCAGCAGCCTGTTTCACGCCATTCATGACGCCACCGAGTTGATGAACCCCAATGCTGTAAAAGTGGTAACCGATGCTCAGGGTTACGCGCTTTATTTCAGTCGCTCACCCTTGCCCTGGCAGGATGCCGGGCCGGTGCATGGCAAACGTCATGTCGGCATTTATGGTTATCGCGTATCAACGTTGAATCAGTTTGTCAGTTGGCCCCGTTCTCTGCTGGAAGTCAGCGAACGCCTGGAGCAACTGCGTGCCATGCACCATGGTGTGCGTATCATCATGGCTGAGGCTGTGCAACGTGTGCCTGCCGGTGTTGATACTCCGGAGGATCTGGAGGCCGTGCGAAGATTTCTGACGGACAGTGAATTGCCGTGACTATCAGCAGGGGCAGCACAGAGGGCACAGGCCTTTGGCAATCTGATGTGGATTTACGCAGACTGTGCAGTTTCGCCACTGCTGCCCGTGCACGCTTTTTTGTGGCGCTGGAGCAGGAAGATGAACTGCCGGCTACGCTCGATGAAGCAAATGATAAAGACCTGCCGGTGCTGATCATGGGTGGCGGCAGCAACATGCTGCTGACAGAAAACTATCCCGGTCTGGTGGTGAAAATAGATCTGAAAGGCATCAGTGTGCGTGCCGACAGCAGCAGTGCTGATCACGTTTTGCTGAACGCTGCCGCCGGAGAAAACTGGCACGCTCTGGTTGAGTACTGTCTGGACAACAGTTTCTACGGTATCGAAAACCTGGCCCTGATTCCGGGCAGCGTCGGCGCAGCACCGGTGCAGAATATCGGGGCTTACGGTGTCGAGTTGTCTGATGTATTGGTCAGCGTCAGATATTTTGACCTGCGTTTCCAGCAGGTCGTCCAACTCAGTGCGCAGGAATGTCAGCTGGCGTATCGCGACAGCATTTTCAAGCAGGCCTTAAAAGGCAGCGCCGTCATTTTGTCAGTGTGTCTGCGTCTTGCAAAAAAACCGGATTTAAAAATTGCCTATCCTGCGTTGCAGCAGGCCTTGCATGATATTTCCGATCCATCGGCGCGTGATGTGTTTAATGCCGTGTGTGCTGTGCGCCGCAGCAAATTGCCTGATCCGGCTGTGTTAGGCAATGCCGGCAGCTTTTTTCGTAATCCCGTCGTGAGCCGGACCCTATACCAGACCCTGCTGCAGCAGTGGCCGGAGCTGCCATCATATGCCACGGATAACCCGGAAAAGGTAAAACTTCCGGCTGCCTGGCTGATAGAGCGTGCCGGCTGGAAAGGCAAGCGACATGGCGATGCCGGCGTGCATGAACAGCAGGCCCTGGTGCTGGTGAATTATGGGCAGGCCACAGGCCTGCAAATTCTCCAGCTGGCAAAGGCTGTTGCCCGCAGCGTGCAACAGCAGTTTAATATCAGTCTTGAACCTGAGGTAAATGTGTTGCCAGCATCGGCCTGGCAGTCGGTGTAAACATCATGACTGAAAAGCTGCCAGTACCCGATTCAGGCAAGACTTTTGACGCCAGGCCTACGCTTGAAGTGATGAGTCAGCGCCCGGGCGTCTATCGTATGCTCGACAAGACCGGCGAGGTGTTATACGTCGGTAAAGCCAGAAACCTGAAAAAACGCGTAAGCAATTATTTCCGTAGCAGTGGTCTTGATACCAAGACAATGGCGCTGGTGTCACACATTGCTGCCATCGACGTCACCGTCACCAGTAGCGAAACCGAAGCGTTGCTGCTGGAACAGAATCTGATCAAGAAATTTCGTCCGCCGTACAATATCCAGCTGCGTGATGACAAAACCTATCCCTATATCATGTTGACGCACAAAGACGCTTATCCGCGACTGGCATTTTATCGTGGCAGTCGAAAACGTGATGCTACATTTTTCGGGCCCTATCCAAGTGCCAGCGCTGTGCGCGAAAGCCTGGCTTTGTTGCAGAAAGTTTTCCGGGTACGGCAATGTGAAGACAGTTATTTTAAAAATCGCAGCCGCCCCTGCCTGCAGTATCAGATCGGACGTTGTTCTGCGCCGTGCACCGGTTATATCGCACCGACTGACTACGCCCTGGATGTGCAAGACGCTGCCTTGTTCCTGCAAGGTAAAAGTGATGCGCTGATTCAATCGCTGGGTCAACGTATGGAACAAAAGGCGGGTGAGCAGGCTTATGAACAAGCGGCACGTCTGCGCGACAAGATTGTGGATTTGCGTCGTATTCAGTCGCAGCAGGCGATCTCCGGTGATGGCAATGATGCTGATGTTATGGCCGCCACACTGGAAGGAGCCTATGCCTGTGTGCACGTTATTGTTATTCGTGGCGGCAGAGTGATAGGTAGCCGCAACTATTTCCCCAAAGACAAATTGTCAGAAAACGCCACTGAAATGCTCGAGGCATTCATTGCGCAGTATTATCTGCGGGACAGTGTTGAGTCGGTACCGGGCCTGATTCCTGCTGAAATTATTGTAAGTCCTGCGATCAAAGGCAATGACAGTCTGCAGGAAGCTCTCAGCGTTGCCTCAGGCCGTGTAGTGCGCCTTTTAAGCAGCGTCCGCTCACATAGAGCGCGCTGGCAGGAGCTGGCAGTAGCCAATGCCACGCAGGCGCTACTGAGTCACGTTAACAATCGCCAGACCATGTTCCAGCGCTTTGAAATGCTGCAGGACGCGCTTGGTCTGGATGCCATGCCGCAACGCATAGAGTGTTTTGATATCAGTCATACCATGGGTGAGAGTACGGTCGGCGCCTGCGTAGTGTTTGATCACAATGGTCCTCTGAAATCGGATTACCGTCGTTATAATGTTTCGGGTATTCAGGGTGGTGATGATTACGCTGCGATGGAACAATCTCTGACGCGCCGATACGGAAAACTCAGCAATCAGCTGCAGGAGGTCGACGCGCATGACCCCGACGCCGCGCTATTGGCAGGCAAAGTGCCGGATATCCTGCTCATTGACGGGGGCAAGGGGCAACTCACGCAGGCTGTTGAGGTCTTGAAAAATTGCCAGTTGCCGGAAATCATGTTGATAGGAATAGCCAAGGGCATCAGCAGACGGGCAGGGCAGGAGACTTTGTTTCTTGCCACCAATGACGGCTTCAGTGAAATTGTCATCGATACCCATTCCCCGGCCCTGCATTTATTGCAACAGGTCAGGGATGAGGCGCACCGTTTTGCGATCACCGGACATCGCGCGCGTCGTGCCAAAACCCGCCAACAGTCGCCTCTGGAGCAGATTCCGGGCTTAGGGCCAGCCCGGCGGCGTGAACTTCTCAAGTACTTTGGCGGTCAACAAGAGATTCAAAAGGCCAGTGAGGCCGATCTCGCGCGGGCGCCGGGGATCAGTAAAAAGCTGGCGGCTGTTATTTATGAAGCACTGCATAATGAGTAGAATGCCGCTCAGATCAAAATAGTGTCTTGTTACAACTGTAAACTCGGACGCTATACACGCAGGAGAGCGTATTGCATGAATATCGCCAATTTGGTGACTATGTCGAGAGTGCTGCTGGTGCCGGTGATAGTGCTGGTCTACTACAGCAGTCTGCCCGCAAGCCATCTGATTGCCGCCGCCCTTTTTACTGTTGCCAGCATCAGTGACTGGCTGGACGGTTATCTTGCACGCAAACTCAATCAGACTTCGGACTTTGGCGCCTTTCTTGATCCGGTGGCCGATAAACTATTGGTGGTAATGGCTTTAGTGCTGCTCACTGCCAATTATCCCAGCCCCTGGTTTGTCATTCCGACTGCTATTATTATCGCCCGTGAAGTGTTTGTGTCCGCCTTGCGCGAATGGATGGCAAGTCGCAACTTGCGTGACATGGTGGCAGTGGGATACATAGGCAAAGTCAAAACCACCGTGCAGATGATTGCCATCATTGTGCTGCTGGCTTACTCGGCAATATGGCCTGTCTGGGTGATGCAACTGGGTTATCTGTTGCTGTACGTGTCTGCCGGCCTCAGTCTCTGGTCAATGGTGGTCTACTTGAAAAAGGCCTTGCCAGTATTACGTTGAGGCATTTGTGAAATTGAAAAAAAAGCGCAAAAAAACGATTTTTGGTGCTTGACATAAAATCGAATGGCATTAGAATGAGCGCCTCTTTCGCAGTAGCGGCAACGTAGAAAAAGCGGTGTCAAAACGGTGCAGATACAGTGCCGGTACAGTGAAAGTGGCATGCAATAAAGCGGGTGTAGCTCAGTTGGTAGAGCGCGACCTTGCCAAGGTCGAGGTCACGAGTTCGAGCCTCGTTACCCGCTCCAATATCAGGCCTCAGGCCAGTCCGGGTAACTACCTGTCTGCCAGGTAGGTTTGGATCAGTACAGGCTGGGTGGCAGAGTGGTCATGCAGCGGACTGCAACTCCGTGTACGCCGGTTCGATTCCGACCTCAGCCTCCAAAATCCAAACAGTGATCCTGTCTGCTCGTGGTCAAGATTTTTAAGCCCGGGTGGTGAAACAGGTAGACACAAGGGACTTAAAATCCCTCGGCAGAAATGCCGTACCGGTTCGATTCCGGTCCCGGGCACCATTTAACCTGTCATACCTATCCACGCAATGAATTAAAACCCTCGCAAAACAAAAAGATAGAATAGCTTATCATCCAAACCTGTCTATACCTGTCCGCCTCTATATATCGCATTTTTGTATCCCAGCTTGTACACTGAGTCACCAATCATGTGGTGGAATACAAGCAAAATGAAGCGCTCTCAGATAAAACGTCGCCCCCTCAGCGACTCAACACTGGCCAACCTGGAATCCGAAGAGAAGGAGTATCGGGAGCAAGATGGGGCAAATCTTTACTTCCGCGTGAAACCCAACGGGAACAAGTCTTGGGTACTACGCTATAAGACCCCGGCAGGAAAATGGAGTTGGGCGGGTTTGGGGAGTTATCCTGCTGTTACAGCGGCGATGGCGCGAAAGAAGGCTGGACAGCTTCGAGAGAGAGCATATGCAGGGGAGCATATTACTGAAGCTGCAAGATCGCGGAGGCAGGCCTTGCTGGATGCAGAGACGGATACTTTTGAGAAGCTTGCTAATGAGTGGCTGGCGTCTCGCCGTTCGAGCTGGACTGACGGAACTTATCAACGTGCAAAAGGCGGGCTGGAGCTACACATATTTCCCACCGTGGGAGATCGACCATTCTCCACTATCCACCCAATGGAATGGATGACTCTCTTACGCGCTATGGAAAAGAAAGGGATTTTGGAGCGGCTCGGAAATGTTCGTCGTCATTGCAAAGAAATTTACGACTTGGCGCGCGTTACGGGTCGCATCACCCACAATCCAATTGATGGGCTTAATCGGTTTTTGAGAACTAGAGCAAATGAAAATTTTGCACACGTAGCCCACCAGGATCTCCCCAATCTGATAGCCGCCGTGCGCTCCTACCCACACGCTCACGATGTACGCCTTGGGTTGATGTTGCTGATGCTCACCTCCGTTCGCCCCAGCGAGCTGAGGGAGGCGCGTTGGGATGAATTTGATCTAGCTGATGCCCTCTGGACTATACCGGCTGAACGAATGAAGAAGCGGCGAGATCACCTGGTTCCGTTGTCGCGCCAAGCGGTCAGTGCGCTCATGGTGTTAAATTGCATCCAAATCTGACCCACCAATTGCACTGAAAATTGACCCGCCTGTTGTGCCCAATTATGGTTTAGTTGTTCCTCTTTTTGCCAGCGTTTCCCTCCCTGTTTTGTTTCGTTGAATGTTTGAATCGATAACTGTCATTGCCGGTCTCGATGATGTGGCAGTGATGCGTCAGGCGATCCAATAAAGCGGTGGTCATCTTGGCGTCACCAAAGACAGTGGGCCATTCGGCAAAGCTCAGATTGGTGGTAATGATCAGACTGGTTTTTTCGTACAACTTGCTGAGCAGGTGGAACAGTAAAGCACCACCAGCCTGACTGAATGGCAAATAGCCAAGTTCGTCCAGGATCACCAGATCAGTATGCGTCAGGCGATTGGCAATTCGTCCTGCAGCACCTTGCTGTTTTTCCTGCTCCAGCGCATTAACTAATTCAATCGTGGACAGGAACCGAACGCGGTAGCGGTGGTGCTGGATAGCCTGCACACCCAAGGCGGTAGCCAGGTGTGTTTTACCAGTGCCCGGTCCGCCAACGAGCACTAGGTTCTGTGTGTCCTCGATAAACTGACAGCGGTGCAACGAGCGGATCAAGGTTTCATCAACCGTACTTTGCGCGAAGTCGAAGCTGGCCAGATCCCGGTAGGCCGGAAAGCGGGCTGTCTTCATCTGATACTGTATGGAGCGCACGTCGCGTTCAGCCACTTCAGCCTTGAGCAGACTTTCCAGTATCGGTAATGCCTGCTGGTAAGCGGGCGAGGATTGGGCAGCCAGCTCATCAACACTTTGAGCCATGCCGAACAGCTTAAGTGACTTCAGGATACGCACCATGGCATCAGTGTTCATGGCCCGGCCCTCGCAGATAATCGTAACGGGCGGTATTGGCTTGTGGCTCTGTTCTCAGCCGAAGCTGTTGTGGCGGCTCCAATGAGTCTGGTCTGGGTGCCTCATCCAGCCGGCTCAGACAGTTCAGCACATGCTGTTTGGAGGGCTGCTCACTGATCAGCGCTTGCTCAACCGCGCGTTCAACAAGCCGTTCATCGTGCAACAAAACCAGCGCCAGTATCTCCACCATTTCCCGATCACCGCCTGGACGACGTAACAGTATTTGCTGCAAACGTTGGAAGCTGTCGGGCAGTTCGTTGAAGGGAGCCCCATTACGCAAGGCGCCCGGTTTGCGCTGAGCAACGGCCAGGTAATGGCGCCAGTTGTAAACCGTTTTACCCTGCACACTGTGATCGCGGGTAAACACCCGGGTATGCTCCGCGACCACCTGTGCCTCAGCAACGATGATCAATTGCTGTGGGTATACGCGCAAGCTAATGACCCGGTTGGCGAAGCTGGCAGGCACGCTGTAGCGGTTGTGTTCGAAGGTGATCAGGCAGGTGGAAGATACCCGTTTGCTGAGTTCGATAAAGCCATCAAATGCCACCGGTTTTGGCATCAAGTGTGAGCGCTCCTCCAGCCAGCACTGTCCCAACGTGCGCTGCTTGTCTTCGGGATGCGCCTGTTCAAACCAAAGCTGTTTGCAGCGCTCCTGTAGCCATATATTTAATGAGTCCAGTGAGTCAAAGGCCGGAGCATGTTGCCAAATACTGTGCCGGGCATCACGCACCGCTTTCTCAACCTGACCCTTCTCCCAACCGGAGGCCGGATTGCAGAACTGCGCCTCAAACAGGTAGTGACTGGCCATGGCCTCAAAGCGCTTATTAACCTGTCGCAACTTACCCCGGACAACTTTGTCGACAGCCGTCTTCATGTTGTCGTAGATGCCGCGCTCTGGCACACCGCCAAACAGCGCGAAGGCGTGTTCGTGTGCATCAAAAAGCATCTCATGGGTCTGCTGCAGATAGGCGCGCATGGCAAACACGCGGCTGTGGCTGAGCTTGGTATGCGCCACCTGCAGCTTTGTTTTTACACCGGCCACCAGCGCCCAATCCTCGCTCCAGTCAAACTGGAAGGCTTCGCCGGGAGCAAAGCTCAACGGAATGTAGGCCTGCTTGTCAGCCTTCAGAGCCAGCTCCATTTGTTGGCGCCGCCAGTGCTTGGCAAAGGCAGCTACCCGATCATAAGAACCGTTGTACCCCAGTGGAATCAGGTCACGATACAACTGCTTGACGCTGCGACGGTTCTTGCGATGGCGCTTTGCCTCCCGATGCAACCAGCTGGTCAGTGTTGCCTCGTAATCGTCCAGCTTGGTGGGGGTTATGCGTTTGGGATAACGCGGTTCCAGTACCTGACTGGCCAGATATTTGCGGACCGTGTTACGCGAAAGTCCGGTACGCCTGGCGATGTCCCGGATGCCGATACCATCACGATGATGCCAGCGTCGAATTACACTCAATAATGCCACGTTTATCACTCCTGAAACCCCCGCTCAATGGTCGCGAGGGTAGTGTTATACGTGGGTCAATTTTCGATGCAATTCTTGGGGGAAAGTGGGTCACTTTTAAGTGCAATTCAACAGGT
>JAUSCD010000001.1 GCA_030651695.1 Pseudohongiella sp.
TTTGTTGACATCGGTGTGCATCAGGATGGCCTTGTCCACCTGAGTGAAATGGCTGACAAGTATGTGAAATCTCCCGCTGATGTTGTAAAGGTTAATTGTTGAGTGCCACAACATCGTGGACAAAAAAAGGTGCCATAACATCGTAGAATTTGTTCTTTGAAAATCGAATAGTCACCATGTCATTCTCATGAACACAAAAACTCATTTAGGAGGTGTTCATGAAGGATGAAATTCAGCAAGAGCGAATCAGGGCAGTCCATCGCTTTCTCAACGACGAAAAGCCGGAATCAATCTGCGCATCACTCGGTCGTTCGAAAGCATGGTTGTACAAGTGGGTTGAGCGCCACACGGCGGATGACAAATCTTGGAGCGAGAATCAGTCAAGGCGGCCTCTCAGCCTTACCTCTCGTACACCGAAGGAAATCGAAGAGATTGTCAAGATGGTGCGTCTCAATCTTTACAATCGTGGTCTGTTCTGCGGTGCCCAAGCCATTCTCTGGGAGATGGAAGAACTTGAAGTCAGGCCATTGCCCTCACCTCGGACCATCAACCGCATTCTCAGCCGAAATGAACTGACTCACCGGCGGACCGGCAGATATGAGGTCAAAGGGACGCCATACCCGAAGCTTCCATCATGCTTCCCCAACCAGACCCATCAGGCAGACCTGGTCGGTCCTTGTTACCTGAAAGGGCCGGTGCGTTTTTACGGTCTCAACGCAGTGGATATGGCAACTGCCCGTTGTGGTCTGTATACCGCTCCCTCCAAGTCCGGACAAAGCATCCTTGATGGTTTTTGGGAGATCTGGCAGCGATTGGGAATACCGGTCAACGTCCAGGTGGACAACGCAATGTCCTTCTTCGGAAGTCCGACACACCCCAGAGGCATGGGGCCTCTCATTCGACTCTGCCTTCATTATGGCGTTGAACCCTGGTTCATTCCCATGGCCGAGCCGTGGCGTAACGGCGTAATAGAAAAGTTCAACGACCATTACCAGCAGAAGTTTCTTGGAAAGGTTATCATGACGACGCAAGACGACCTGACAACCGGAGCGCTTGAATTTGAGCAGCGGCACAACAGCAGCTATCGCTACAGCAAGCTCGGCGGCAAAACACCACTGAAAGCGCTTGCTGCTGTTAAGATAAAGCTGCGATTCCCGAAGCAGGAAGAGGCTCCGCACCATCGGTTGAAGAAACCGGAAACTGGTCGCTATCACATCGTACGCCTCATCCGAAGTAACATGAAGCTCAATATCTTCGGTGAACTGTTTCCTGTTGCGCCTGAATTGGCCCTCGAATATGTGGTGGCTACGATCGATGTCAAAGAGCAAAAAATGAAACTTTTCTGGGACAAAACCCAGGTTGATGAGTTCAATTACAAGTTACGTTAAACATATGAGTGTCCACGATGTCATGGCACGAAAATCCGTCCACGATGTCGTGGCACTCAACAATAAGGAATTAAAAATAAAAGAATAGAAGAATTATCCGTCAAAAGAAGGCTTCATAGAGATACCCTTTTAAAAAATAATTGTATACTTACATGCTCAGCCAAAAAAATCAAATGCTTCTTGGGAACGGCAGGATTAGGGGAAAAAGAGAAGT
>JAUSCD010000012.1 GCA_030651695.1 Pseudohongiella sp.
AGATGGGGACGGAGGAGTAGATGGGGAGTTTTACTCCTCCGTCCCCATCTACTCCTCCGTCCCCATCTACTCCTCCGTCCCCATTTACCCCCCTTATTTACGACACAAGCCCTATGACCGCGCCCGTCATTAATGTCGCCAGGGTACCTGACACCAGCGTCCGGGGTGCCAGTTGTAATATATCGTCACGGCGCTCCGGACACATCGCCACCAGCCCACCGATCATTATTCCCAGCGAGCCCAGGTTGGCGAATCCGCACAGGGCATAGGTCATAATCAAACGGCTGTGCTGGCTCAACTGATCGGCATCCAGCGCAGCCATTTCCAGATAAGCGATCAATTCATTCAGCACCATTTTGCTGCCTAGCAATGAACCGGCTGTCATTGCTTCAGACCAGGGAATGCCAATCAACCAGGCCAAGGGTGAGAACAGCCAGCCGAGGATCCGTTGCACACTCAGATCATCTCCGGCTATTTGCGGTAATGCAGACAACATCAGATTGGTGAGCGCAACCAGCGCCACCAGCACCAGAAGCATTCCCACAACGTGAATCGCAAGGCGCAACCCATCAGATGTACCCTGAGTAATGGCATCCATCGTGCTGGAGTAGCGCCGGGTAAGATCAACGTCCTTTGCATCGGTCTGTTGCGTCATCGGCACCATGATGCTGGCAATCAGAATCGCTGCCGGCGCACTGATGATCGATGCTGCAAGAATGTGCCCCAGCGCGCCGGGTATGATCGGTTCAAGTACCGATGCATAAAGAAACATGACCGTACCCGCGACCGTTGCCATACCGCAGGTCATCAGCACAAACCATTCACCACGATCAAAGCGCTGTAGCAGTGGCCTCACTGTAAGAGGCGCTTCCACCATCCCGATAAAAATACTCGCTGCTGCGCCCAGACCAATGCCACCGCCCACCTTCATGCTGCGTTGCAGCAGCTTGCTGATGCCCCGGATCAACCAAGGCAGAACCCGCCAATGCCACCCCAGTGCAGACAACACACTGAATACCAGAATGAGCGGTATAGCGCGAAACGCAAGCAGGAACACCGCGGACTCGTCCGTCACTTCGAACGGCGAAGCTCCGCCACCCAGATATCCGAACACAAACGATGTGCCTGCCTGAGTAGCCTGATCAACTGCCGATACCACTGAGTTCAGGCTCAGAATAAGACTGGCAACCCAATCTATATTCACGATCATCAGCGCCAGCACAAACTGTAAACCAAGCCCCGCCAGCAACAACCGCCATGGCAAGGCCCTTCTGTTTTCGGACCACAACCAGGCAATCATCAGCAACACCACCAGCCCGAGCCATGCCTGCATCACTTTTCTCCACGGTTTCTAACGGCTTTTGCATCCACATCCATACTTCAGTTGCCTGATTGCTTGCCGACTTGACATGAGAGTAGCAGGCAACCAGAAATGCGTCGATACGCATAGCTACGGGGATTGGCACTGGTGGGAACGGTGTCACCAAACAGCACTTCACAAATCATTCACAACAAGCGATTATCAAGCTCCAAAGAACAGGGGATAACAAGAATGACTCAGGACCTGTCACGATTTCCCGAACTGCATGCGCTGGAAACCCGCATTCTGACCCGCCTCAGCGAGGATGTGCCGCTGCGGGTTATTCTCGACGACATCACCCTCACAGTAGACCGTTTGATGGCGGAGGTGCGCTCCTCCATCCTGTTGGTAGAGAATGGGGTAATACGCCACGGCTCCGCCCCTAATCTTCCACCTGCATTTAATGCGGCCATTGATGGCGAAGCCATCGGGGAAAACGCCGGTTCTTGCGGGAGCGCTGCGTTTCTCGGCAAACAAGTAATTGTTGTCGATACGTTGACCGATCCGCTATGGCATGACTATCGCGAGCTGGCTATAGAACATGGGCTTCTTGCATGCTGGTCAACTCCGGTGCTCTCCATAGAAGATCAGGTACTGGCTACCTTCGCGATCTACCATAAGACGGCGCGGACACCGAATCAGGCGGAAATCAACTTCATTAACCGGATAAGTCACTTTGTACGGGTTGCCGTGGAGCGCGCGCAGCACAAGCAGGCGCTGCAAAAAAGTGAAGAAAAGCTGGCTCAAATGCAGCGCCTTGAGGCGCTTGGACAGCTGACCGGCGGAATCGCACACGATTTTAACAATCTGCTGACCGTGATTATTGGCAATAGCGAACTACTGGCAAGCACGCTGCCACACAACCCACGGCAACAAGACATGTTGAAGCTGATTCTGACTGCAGCGGGCCAGGGTGCAGATCTCACCAGCCGGCTGCTGACCTTCGCCAGCAAACAAACCCTGAGCCCGGCTGTAATCGATTTATTCAGCATTGTGAAAAACCTCCAGCCGCTCGTCGAGCGCACGCTGGGGTCCGATATCAGGATTCAGTTCCGCTTTGGCGGCGACTTGTGGCCGGTTTTGATTGACCCGACGCAGTTTGAGAGCGCTGTGCTCAATTTATGCCTCAATGCACGTGATGCCATGACGCACGGCGGCAGCCTGACTGTTGAAGCCGCCAATGTCAGCTTTGATTACAAAGAGGAGATGCTGGCAGCCGACATTGCTGCCGGCGACTACGTCATGCTGGCAATCTCCGATACTGGCAGCGGCATGGATGAGGCGACTATTTCACGCGCGTTTGAGCCGTTTTTCAGCAGCAAACCTGCCGGCACAAACAGCGGCATGGGCTTGAGCATGGTGTACGGTTTTATCCGCCAATCACACGGACACGTAAAGTTGTACTCAGAGCCTGGCCAGGGCACTACTGTGCGTATGTATCTGCCGCGGGCAATGGACAAAACCGCTGACGAAAACCCCACTACCAGATATAGACCCGGCACAGAACCAGCTTTGGTCACTGGTGATGCCGAACTTATTCTATTGGTTGAAGACAATGAACTGGTGCGTCTGCACGTAGAGAAGTTGCTGCACTCGCTGGGCTACCAGACCATCAGCGCAGCCAACGGTATGGAAGCCCTTGGAATTCTTGCGGGCAATCCATCCGTCGATTTGCTGTTCACCGATGTCGTCATGCCAGGGGGCATGAATGGGCGAGAGTTGTCTGAGCAGGCACTCGCCATCAAACCTGATCTGCCCGTGCTGTTCACTTCAGGTTACGCTCAGGATGCCATCATGCACCAGGGGCGGCTTGCCCGGGGAGACCATCTGCTGCCAAAACCCTATCGCCGCATGGATCTGGCCAACAAACTGCGGGAAGTGCTGGACAACGAATCACCGGACTCAAAATGAGCGATAAAAACAAAAATAGATCATCGGCAGACGACGCCTTGCACTCCGCCTATCTGCATCTGATGGTAGCGGGCCGTGCCGCCAAAATGGGTGGCTGGTATCTGGATATCGTTGACCGCAAAGTCCACTGGTCTGCGGAAACAGCGGCCATCCATGGCCTGCCGGAGAGCTTCAGCCCGGAGCTGAAAGACGCGATCAACTATTATGCCCCTGAGTATCGTGAGCAAATTGCTGCTGCAGTTGAGCGCTGCGTGCAGGAAGGCGTCAGCTTTGATGAGACTCTGGAACTGCTGCACGCAGATGGACATCGAGTCTGGGTAAGAGCGATTGGTGAAGCAGTCAAAGACGGCAACGGAACCGTCAATCGAATTCACGGTGCGTTTCAGGATATTTCCGAGCTCATGGCCGCACGTGAGGAATCGCGTGCTTTGTCCGAACGATTGATGCATACGCTGGAAAATATCAGCGACGCATTTCTGGTGATAGACAAAAATTGGTGTTTCGGATATCTGAACTCGCAGGCTGAGAAATTATTGCAAAAAAAGCGCGAAGAGCTGCTGGGCAAACACATATGGACTGAATATCCTGCAGCCGTAGGCACCCGCTTCCAGGAGCAGTACGAACTGGCGATCAATGAACAACTCACCGTCAGCTTTATAGAGTATTACCCGCCCCCGTTGGACCATTGGTTCGAGGTCAACGCATATCCCACACCAGACGGACTTGCTGTCTATTTCCGCGACGTTAATGAACGCTTCAGGCAGGAAGAGGCGTTGCGCGTGAGTGAAGAGCGTTTCCGCCTGATTGCGCTGGCAACCAATGACGTGATCTGGGACTGGGATCTGGTCAAAGACACTGTGTGGTGGAACGACAGCCTACTGCCGGTTTTTGGCCATGACCCTGAGAATATTGAGGCCGGCCTGGAATCATGGACCAATAGAGTTCATCCCTCGGATCTCAAGGCTGCCACTGACAGTGTCAATGCCGTCATGAAGAGCAAATCCACCAACAGCTGGCAGCACGAATATCGTTTTATGCATGCAAACGGTGAACCGCGTGTGGTGATCGACCGTGGTTACGTTATGCGAAATGCAAAGGGCAAACCGATACGCATGCTGGGCAGCATCATGGATATGACTGACAGTCGCGAGATGAATGATCGCCTGCGCCAATCCCAGAAGATGGAAGCTGTTGGCCAACTTACCGGTGGTGTGGCGCATGACTTCAACAACCTGTTGACGGTTATTCTTGGCAACGCGGAACTGTTAACTGAGCAGTTGACTGATCAACAACAACTACGAATGCTGGCCGAAATGACGGCGACAGCCGCCGAACGCGGGGCTGAGTTAACCAATCGCCTGCTGGCGTTTGCCCGACGTCAGCCGCTCGAGCCGAAACAGGTGAACCTGAATAAATTGATTCAGGGCATGGATAATCTCCTGCGCCGCACCTTGCAGGAAAATATCGATATCGAGACTGTATATGCGGGCGGGTTGTGGCTCAGTGAAGTAGACCCGGGGCAACTGGAAGGCGCCTTGTTGAATCTGGCAATCAATGCGCGCGACGCCATGCCCGATGGAGGCAAGCTCACGATAGAAACAGCCAACACTCTGCTCGATGAGTCCTATGCCTGCCATCATGACGAAGTCAGACCGGGCCAGTATGTATTGATTTCGGTCTCCGATACCGGCGCCGGTATGCCAACCACAGTAGTCAGCCGGGCATTTGAACCGTTTTTTACCACCAAACAGATGGGCAAAGGTAGTGGCCTGGGCCTGAGTATGGTTTATGGTTTTGCCAAACAATCCGGCGGGCACATCAAGATTTACTCTGAAGTCAATGAAGGCACCACGGTAAAACTCTACTTGCCTCGGGCTGTGAACTCGGCTGATCCGCTTTATGAGGGGCACTTGGCACCCAAGACGGAAGGTGGCAGCGAGAAAATCCTGATAGTCGAAGATGACCCGCTGGTGCGCCAGCATGTCAGTGCCCAACTCAAAACACTCGGATACCAGGTAATCTCTTGCAGCAATGCGGAGGATGCACTCGATGTCATCATGCAGCTGAGCGATATTGATCTGTTATTTACTGACATCGTTATGCCTGGTTCCATGAACGGCAGGCAACTGGCGGAAGCAACACACAAGTTGCGACCAGCCATAAAAATTCTTTTCACCTCCGGATACACCGAGAATGCCATCGTGCATCACGGTCGGCTGGATCGCGGAGTACATTTGCTCAACAAACCGTATCGACGTCAGGAACTCGCTGCGAAAGTACGCAAAGTGCTGGATGAAACCGGCTGATAAAATTTCCCACGTCCGTCAAACGCTGCTATGATGACAGCGCCTTGAAAGGATTGACTGAGGATGACACGCGTGCAAATACCCCTGGTGGTGGATCTGGATGGCACGTTGATTCATACGGACATGCTCCACGAATCTGCGCTAAAAGTATTTAGAGATCAACCATTTAAAACAATAGCCATACCTCTGTGGTTACTGCAGGGCAAGGCCGTGCTCAAAGATAAGCTGGCACAGCGTCTGGACTTTGATGCTGGCATACTCCCGTATAATCAGGAGCTGCTCTCGTGGCTGCATACCCAGAAAGCCAACGGCCGCCGCCTGATACTGTGTACAGCATCTGATCGAAAAATCGCAGAGGCTATCGCGGCACATCTGGATCTGTTTGACGACGTCATGGCCAGTGATGGTGAGACCAATCTGTCGGGCCCGCACAAGGCGCAGGCGTTAACACAACGCTTTGGTGTTAACGGTTTTGATTACGTTGGCAATTCCCACAAAGACCTGCCCGTATGGCAACAATCACACCAGGCGGTAGTGGTAAACGGCGCTGACGGCCTTGCCGACAAAGCCAGACAGTTTTGCAAAGTCGAGCAGGAGTTTCCAAGGCCGAAACCTGCCCTGCTAACCTGGATAAAATTGGTTCGCGCCCATCAATGGCTGAAAAATCTGCTGCTTTTTATCCCTGCGCTTGCCGCGCACGAAATTGGCAACGCAGCACTATGGCCGACGATGTTGATGGCATTTTTTGCTTTCAGCTTCTGCGCTTCCGCTGTTTACATCACCAACGATTTGTTTGATCTGGAGAGTGATCGCCTGCATCCGCGCAAACGCCACCGTGCTTTCGCCTCCGGCGTTGTGCCGGCCTGGAAAGGTGTGCTGTTGGTGCCTCCGCTGCTATTTGCAGGGATCACACTGGCATGGCAGGTTGGAATTCCCTTTTTGCAGTGGCTGCTTCTTTACCTGGTCCTGACCTGCGCGTACTCCTTCGGGCTCAAGCGCCTGATGCTGGTCGACTGTCTTACGCTTGCCATCCTCTACACCCTTCGCATTGTGGCCGGCGCCGCAGCAGCCGGCACTGAACTGACTTTCTGGCTGCTGGCGGAATCTGTTTTCCTGTTCCTGTCCCTTGCTTTTGTCAAACGATATGCTGAACTGCATGTCAGTGAGCAATCGGGCATCAGCAAAGCACACGGACGTGGCTATTACACCAGTGACGCTCCTCTGATCCAGACCCTAGGAGTGACATCCGGTTATATTGCTGTGCTGATTCTGGCGCTGTATTTCAACAGCGAAGCCGTGCTGGAACTTTACCGCGAGCCTGCTTTTGTATGGGCGGCTATCCCTATCATGTTGTTCTGGACCAGCTGGATGTGGATGCAGGCCAGTCGCGGCAATATGCACGATGACCCACTGATATTTGCAGTCAAGGACAGAGCCAGCCTGCTGGCGGGACTCGCCTTCGCGGTGGTTCTGGTTATCGGCACGGCAGGCTTGCCATGGTAAATAATGATTTGGTGAAACTGACATCCTGGGGAAATACCACCCACGATCCTCACAAACTCATCATGGTGAACGACCGCGAAAACACACAATTATTGGCAAATAATACACCTGGCATCTGTTTCGGAAACGGGCGCAGTTACGGGGATGTCTGTCTTAACCCCGGCGGGGTAGTCTGGCAAATGCGTGGGCTCAACCGGTTGATCGCTTTTGACAGCGTCACAGGGCGACTGCGCTGCCAATCCGGTGTGTTGTTGCAGGATATCCAGCGCACGCTGGTCCCGCAGGGATGGATGTTACCGGTGACACCTGGCACTCAGTTAATTACTGTAGGCGGAGCCATCGCCAATGATGTCCATGGCAAGAATCACCACCGGCTCGGATCTTTCGGTGATCATGTTATCGCGCTGGATCTGTTTCGCACAGACGGATCGCTTCTGCACTGCTCGCACAACTCTGAGGCCCGGATGCTCCAAGCCACAATCGGGGGGCTGGGGCTGACCGGCATCATACTGGAAGCTGAACTGCAGTTGCGCCGCATCAACAGTCCGTGGCTCACAACAGATACGGTTCCCTACCGATCGCTGGACGAATTTTTTGAGCTGGCCGACAGCTCGGAGCAGAATTGGGAGCATACCGTTTCCTGGATTGATTGCTTGTCTGGCAGAGCCGGCCATGACACCAGAGGAATATTTTTGCGCGCCAACCACAATAACGATGCAGCTGAACATAATCCGGATACCAGCCATACAGCGCCGACCGGAGCTCGCAGACTGTCCTTCCCATTCACGCCACCGCTCTCTCTGGTCAACCGTCTCAGCCTGCGGCCGTTCAACGAACTGTACTACCGCCTGCAAGCACGCAAACGCGGCAGCGGGACGGCGCACTATGAGTCATTCTTTTATCCGCTGGATACGCTGCGGCATTGGAACAGAATGTACGGGCCCCGCGGTTTTTACCAGTACCAGTGCGTTGTTCCGAAAGCCGACAGTCGTGAGGCGATAGCCCGGTTACTGAACACCATTCAACAATCCGGCGAAGGCTCTTTTCTGGCAGTACTCAAGACGTTTGGAGACAAAACAGGCAAGGGCCTGCTCAGTTTTCCCATGCCGGGCGCAACACTGGCACTCGACTTTCCCAACAGAGGCGAAAGATCATCAAGATTATTTGAGCAACTTGACGCCATTGTCAGCGAGTACGCCGGCCGCATATACGCAGCCAAAGACGCACTGATGCCAAGAAGCTTATTCGAATCCGGTTACCCGCATCTGCCGGAGTTCATTCCAATGCGTGACCCCGGCATCAGCTCTGCGCTATCACGCAGGTTGATGGGTAGCTGATTTACAAACAGCGAATGACACATGAGAACAACATGAATTCTGAATCTTTTGCAAACAGACACATTGTAATTATCGGCGCAACATCAGGCATCGCTGAGCATTGTGCGCGGCGCTGGGCCCAGGAAGGCGCTGGCAGTATGACATTGGTCGCCCGCAACACGGATCGACTGTCGGAGATCCGTGATGATCTGACAGTTCGAAGGCCCGGGCTGATGGTTCACTGCCTGAGCGGTGAGTTCCTTCTGGCCCAGGGCGTACAGCAGTTGGTTGACAACGTGCTGGCGATCGGGAACCCGGACATCGTGTTGATAGCACATGGCAGCTTGCCAGACCAAAGTCTCTGCCAGCAGAGTCTGACTCTTTGTGCCGAGCAAATGAACATCAATGCTCTGTCTCCTGTGCTATTTGCTGAAGCATTTGTCAGTCACATGGAAAAAGTGGGACATGGCACACTGGCGGTACTGGGCTCTGTTGCAGGCGACCGCGGGCGAAAATCCAACTATGTTTACGGGGCCGCCAAAGGTCTGGTTACACGCTATTTGCAGGGGCTCCAGCACAGACTTGCGGGCAGCAACGTCAGGGTGGTGCTGGTCAAACCCGGCCCGACTGATACCGCAATGACTGCCCATCTGAAACAGCAAGGCAGCAAACTGGCGAGCGTTGAGGAAGTTGCAGCTGCCATTACTACCGGCATTGCCAGCGGCAAACCAGTGATTTATGCGCCGGCGAAATGGGCTTTGATCATGATGATCATTCGCCATTTGCCGCGCTTCATCTTCAATCGCATGGACATTTAAGTATGACCGGGATCAGGGAACAGATCATCATCCGGTGCTGCCTGACGGCAGGCGCGATTGTGGCACTTTACTTCGTTCTGACGGTGATAGCCGGCATCAGCCTGTCTTACTCGCCTGTGCCCTTCTGGGATATGTGGGGCGGCACGCTGAACTTCTATCTTGCCGTTCTGGATGGCAATACCAATGTCTGGTGGACTCAACACAATGAGCATCGCATCATTCTGTCGCGCCTGCTGTTCTGGCTGGATTTCCAACTGGCCGGAGGCTCCGGCGTGCTGTTGCTGGCCACTCACCCAATACTGGCAGGACTTGCTGCATACGTATTCTATTTGTTCTGCCG
The DNA here is from genome assembly GCA_030651695.1 of Pseudohongiella sp. Lineage (GTDB taxonomy): Bacteria > Pseudomonadota > Gammaproteobacteria > Pseudomonadales > Pseudohongiellaceae > Pseudohongiella. The sequence goes on from JAUSCD010000012.1 coordinate 9,555, forward strand.
TCAGTTGATCATCATTGAACCTGACCGCGCACGCGTGCTGAGTTTACTCTGCGCCACCTTCTTTACAGCATGGCTGTTTCAGTGGATGCAGGCAGAAAATTTCACATGGGCCTTCCAAAGTCAGTTTTTCCTTGCCCAGTTATTGCCTTTGCTGACGTGTTATCTGCTGGCCCGATCTGCGACCACATCGACACGCCCGACGCTTTGGTTTAGTGCCGCCTGCGTTGCGGGAGTGGCCTCTGCGGGGACCATGGCCAACGGCATCATCTGTCTTCCGCTCATGATGGTATACGCATTGGTGACAAGGCAATCGTGGCAACGCGTGCTGGTACTGGCCGTGCTGGCCGCAATCACACTGAGCCTCTATTTCAGAAATTACTGGGCGCCCCGGGGACACGGCTCTGTCACTCAGGCTTTGTTGGAACAGCCTCTGGATCTTGCCCAGTATGTATTGTTGTACATCGGCACTCCGTTTTATTTTCTGCTAGGAGCCGGCATCTACACCACGGCTGTTGCCGTAGTCGCCATGGTGGCAACTGTGCTGATGGCAATTGTCGTTGCCTGTTTTCTCGTTACAACCACTCGTGCGCTACTATCTGGCTCCCGAGATCCGCGAAAAATCTGGCAGCTTGCCCTGGTGTTCTACATTATTTACCTCGCAGGCACTGCGCTGGGCACCGGTGGCGGGCGTCTGGTTTTCGGCGTAAACCAGGCATTAGCCTATCGATATACCACACCCGCACTGATGGCCTGGGCAGCACTTTTTGTACTATTGATTCCCGGTATCGTGCGTCACTGGCGCAGTACCCGCCTGGTTGTAGTACCTGCTGTAGTTGTTTTGTGTTACTTGATGATCAGCCTGCAACTGCAGGCATTGAATAGCAGACAACAGCAGATTTTTGAACGCTCTCTGGCAGCTCTGGCATTGGAGCTTGATATCAGAGACGCACCACGAATTCTGGCAGTCCATGAAATGTCCAGCGCCTTGATTCACATTGTTGATCTGGCGCGCCGGCGCGAACTGTCTGTATTCGGCAACTATCCACTGCAAGGACTTCGCGAGCAGCTTGGGCGCTTTTACCAGGCTCCTGAGGAATTGCCTTCATGCGAGGGCTACCTGGACATCATCGCTGAGGTGCGGGGAGAAACCGAATACCACTTCATACAAGGCTGGCTGGTCAACACCACAACGCGGGCCCCTGCAACATTGATCAGAATTGTAGACAGCAACAATTTGACGCAAGGTTTTGCGCTGGGCGGACAGGTGCGCACCGATGTTGCCACCGCCATTGGCGCGTATGCTGAGACTGCCGGGTTCGGCGGTTATATGACGCTGCCTGACACAGACAGCAGCATTCGCCTGATAGCAGACAACAACGCATGTGAATTAGGAAATCCGGCGTTGCCGGAGATAGCAGGGGAATTAAATTGAACAACAGCCGAATCGTTCTGCCTGGTGGCGCCGGTCTGGTCGGACAAAATCTGGTTGCACGGCTGCGGGCACAGGGATACAACAATATTGTTGTGCTGGATAAACACATGGATAACCTTGAGGTACTGCGACGAGTACAGCCGGAGGTGACAGCAGAGTATGCAGACCTGACGGAACCCGGAGATTGGCAGCAGTATGTCCGCGAGGCAGACGTGGTTGTAATGTTGCAAGCCCAGATCGGCGGAGTGGACTATCAGGATTTTGAACGCAATAACGTCCATGCTACTCAGTTAATTCTGGACGCAATCAAGTCAGCGACAACAACCCCATACCTCGTACATATCAGCTCCTCCGTGGTTAATTCTGTTGCCGATGATTTTTATTCGCGCAGCAAGCGCCTGCAGGAAAAACTGGTTCTGGACAGTGGTATCGCATGTCCCATTTTACGTCCGACACTCATGTTCGGTTGGTTCGACCGCAAACACTTGGGCTGGTTATCCCGGTTTATGAAGAAAGTGCCGGTTTTTCCCATCCCTGGCCACGGCCGCTACATGCGACAACCGCTGTATGTGGGTGATTTTTGCGACATCATTATCAGTTGTATAAACCGCCGCCAGGGTCGAGGAATCTATAATATTTCCGGACACGAAAAAATTGATTACATCGATATGATCTGTGCGATCAAGCGCATCTCCGGTGCAAATACCTGGATTATTCGTATTCCTTATCGATTGTTCTACCTGCTGCTTTGGTGTTGGGCACTTTTTGATCGCAGCCCACCATTCACCACTCAGCAGCTGGATGCACTGATAGCAAAAGACGAGTTTGAAGTCATCGATTGGCCGGCTCTGTTCGGGGTGCGCTGCACACCATTTGAGGAAGCACTTCAGGAGACATTTACCGATCCACATTACAGCCATGTTGTGCTGAAATTTTGACCATCACCTGACACGGAGTTTGTTCAGTGAGAATAGCAGTACTTGGTGCCGGCCCGATGGGTCTGGCCGCAGCATATCAACTGGTCCGGGATGGCCATCAGGTTGTGCTGTTTGAAGCAGATGATCGTCTGGGCGGCATGACCGCCAGCTTTGACTTTAATGGCCTGCTCATTGAGCGTTACTACCATTTCCATTGCCTGTCCGACCACGGATTGCTTCAGATGCTGGATGAACTGGGTATCGCTGATCGGATGCGATGGAAAGAAACCCATATGGGCTTCTGGCACCGGAAGCAACTGCAGGACTGGGGTAACCCGGTGGCGTTGCTACGTTTCAAGGGCTTGGGGTTTGTCAGCAAGGTCCGCTACGGCCTGCATGCTTTCTGCGCTACAAAGCGCAGTAGTTGGCACGATCTGGACAACGTAAGCGCTTCAGAATGGATAAAACGCTGGGTAGGCAAGAGCGCATGGGAGACCCTTTGGAAACCTCTGTTTGAATTCAAGTTCTATCACTATGCCGACAACCTGTCAGCAGCATGGATCTGGAGCCGGATTCACCGAGTGGGGGGTTCACGTTACAACCTGATGCGGGAAAAACTCGGCTACCTCGAAGGTGGCTCAGAAACCTTACTGCAGGCCATGGCAAGCTCTATCAGGCAGGGCGGCGGAGAAATCCGGCTGTCGTGTCCGGTGCAACAAGTCCGGACGAATCAGGGGCGGGTAACCGGATTGCAAGTTAAAGACAGCCTCATATGCGAAACGTTCGACAAAGTTGTCAGCACCATTCCGCTGCCATTTGTGCCACAACTGATCCCTGATCTGCCGCCTGCGGCACTGGCAAGGTATCGTGCGCTGGATAATATTGCGGTCGTATGTGTAATCGTCAAACTGCGCTCGCCACTGACGGATAAGTTCTGGCTGAACATCAATGATCCTGATATGGACATACCCGGACTTGTGGAGTACAGCAATCTGCGTCCATTGGAGCATGCAGTTGTGTATGTCCCCTTTTATCTGCCAGCAGACCACCCCTCGTATGCCGACACAGATGAAGTATTTGAAGGCAAAGTGCGGCGTTATCTGAAGACTATCAAACCAGCACTTGTGGATGATGATTTCCTGGATCTGCGAGTCAGTCGCTACCGGTATGCCCAACCCATTTGTCCGCCTGGCTTTTCGTCGGCCTTGCCGCCTTACCAGACAGAAATTGACGGGCTGTGGGTGGCCGATACATCCTACTATTACCCAAATGACCGGGGCATTTCTGAAAGCCTGGACTTTGGCCGCAAACTGGCAAAGGAGGCAGTGGCATGACCAGAAACTTCCTGACCAACCAATACGCGTCACGGCAGTTTCTGGCCTTTTTGGTGACCGGCGGCATCGCCGCATTAACAAATTTTGGTAGCCGCCTGGCTTACAACCAATGGATGAGTTATTCCAGTGCAATCATCCTTGCCTACATTACCGGCATGATAGTGGCGTACCTGTTGGCCCGGATGTTTGTATTTACCAGCAGCAGGCAGCCGTTATCACACTCTGTGCTGTTTTTCCTGTTGATCAACTTGCTGGCGGTGACCCAGACGTGGCTGGTCAGCATGCTACTGGCGTACCAGCTGTTACCCGCACTGGGCATCCAGACGCTGGTCCCGGAAATTGCGCATGCAGTGGGCATTGTGGTGCCGGTATTCACCAGCTATCTGGGCCACAAGTACTGGTCTTTCCGTTAAACCTTCGGACAATCAGGCTGACAAATCCCGTATGAGCGCATACACTTGGGCGCTATTTGCATCCTCATGACAATTCACGGATACCGGTTTTAATGCTTTTACCGTTTTTAGCTATTGTTGTCGGGCTGGTAGTGCTGGTCTGGAGCGCCGATCGGTTTGTTGATGGCGCCGCATCGGCGGCCAAACACTTCAATATCCCTGCCTTGCTGATCGGCGTGGTTATTATTGGTTTCGGCACTTCTGCGCCTGAGCTGGTGGTTTCAGCGCTGGCTTCTCTGGAAGGCAACCCCGGCATCGCGCTGGGCAATGCGTATGGCTCCAATATCACCAATATTGCGTTGATACTGGGTATTACAGCGCTGGTCAGCCCTATTGTTGTCGACTCTCAAGCCCGACGCAGCACATTGCCGTTACTGACATTGGCCAGCATTTTTGCTGCTCTGCTGCTGTTTGATGACTACTTGAGTCGCCTTGATGCCATTGGCCTGTTGATCGTATTTACCGCCCTGATGGGATGGACCATTTATCAGGGAATGCGGGATCAACCCGACACCTGCTCCACATCGCATGACATCCCGATCCCAAAGGAACTCCAGCAGGGCCTGGCCCACCCGATGCCCTTGAAGTTTGCTTTGATCTGGCTGGTCATCGGTCTGATATTGCTGATTGCCAGCTCCCGGATTCTGGTCTGGGGCTCTGTGGAAGTCGCAGAGAGCCTGGGTGTGAGCGATCTCATCATTGGTCTTACCATCATCGCCATTGGCACTTCCCTCCCCGAACTGGCATCCTCCGTGGTTGCCGCCCGCAAAGGCGAGCACGATATGGTGGTGGGTAATATTCTTGGCTCTAACGTGTTTAATACCCTGGCAGTCGTCGGTATCGCCGGTGTAATTCACCCGCTGGAAATCAGCCGTGAAGTGCTGACCCGTGACGTCGCGACCATGCTGGTGCTGACGCTGTCGCTGTTTGTGCTCGGTCACGCACGCAACAAAGGCAATGGACTTATCACCCGCAGCAAAGGACTGCTGTTGGTAAGCGCTTATGTGATGTACACCTTATGGCTGGCAAGCAGCGTATTTTTTGCCGCATAAACCAGCCTGACGTTTAAGGAAATAATAATAATTATGAAACTGCAGCTGCTGTGCTTGCTGTCGGCTATTTTAAAATCAAAGCTGGCTGGCTTTTTTAACCCGATGGCGCTTTTGCAGCTGACGGTTCCATTTATCATTTTCACCTTGTCGGCACAGGTCAGCGCCCAGACCCCGTTCACTCGTGATGTGACCGGGGATCTGTTGCAACAGGTGATGCCTCAGGCTACCGGTTTCAGTGAAAAATCGGGCGAACCACCGGTTTTTACAGCCTATGGTGTGCTGCCGGACTCTGGTGAAACCGGCATCATCGGATACGTGTTCCAGACTTCCGATATGCCGCCGCTTGAAGTCGGTTTCAGCGCCCCTATTGAGGTGCTGGTGGCTTTGGACACACAAGCCACGATCACAGCGATCAAAATACTGGACTACAACGAATCATTCCGCTCCAGCCGCGGCGACTTCATGTCTGCAAGGGGTTTTCAGGAACAGTTCCGACGCAAACCTCTGACCGACGAATTCCGGGTCGGGCGCGACATTGACGGTGTCTCGCGCGCCACCATTACCAGTTGGGCAACAACCCGCGGCATCTACAACGCTGCACGACGGGTGGCACAGGTCTATCTCCCTGACAGTGGCATCGCAGCGGGCCAGGACTCAAGCGCAAATCTGCGCGCCCATCTGGAGCCTTTGACCTGGGATGAGCTGAAAGCACAAGGCATGGTAAAAGAGCTGGCCGTTGCCCTGCCCGACAGCACCGTTTTGAATCTGTCCTTTGCGTTTCTGGGCAACAACGAAACGCTGGGTGAATTGTTGGTTGGCGCCGAAGACTATTCCCGCGCCGAACGCGATGCCAGTAACCGCTTTGATGCCGGCGCGCTGGTGTTGACGGGTATCGGCGGCAATGCCTCCGATCCCTTCCGGCAGGAGCGACTGTCGCTGCAACAAAACGGTGTCGATTATGAAATGCCGCGCCGGCGTTTTGTCTACGCAGGCAGCGCCATGGACGGCAAAATTGCTCGCCAGGCCCAGTATGCCGGTGCCATGGTGCTGCCGGCAGCGATTGATCTGAGCCAGCCTTTTACTATTTTTTATGATCCGGTCAATGGACAGACACCGTCCTCTCTCGAGTTTCAAGTTACAGGCCTGATGCTGGATGTTGCACTTGGCAATGAAATTCTGGCGCCCGGCGCGGAACGGGAAAACGCCGCCAGCTCCAGCGATGTCAACTGGACACGCGTGCTTGCGCTGCTGGTGATTTTTGCGCTGGTGATGGCGACTTTCATCACCAAAAATGCGCGTCTGCGCTGGCTGACTTTAAGCGTGACGCTTGTCTACCTTGGATTTTTCAGTGGTGGCTTCCTTTCAGTGTCACATATCACCAACACCATCAATCTTGGGCCATCGATGATACTCAGCGATATACCACTGTTGATGATTGTGGTGTTTACGCTGGTGACGACACTGATCTGGGGGCGCGTATTCTGTTCGACGTTGTGCCCGTTTGGTGCCGTGCAGGACTTCCTGTCGAAGCTGGTGCCCAAACGCTTCCAGAAAACTGTGCCGATGGCGATTCACAACAAAGCGATCTATATCAAGTACGCCATTCTTGCGTTGATTGTTGTGATGGCGTTCGTTCAGGGAGGCGTCAGCATCTTCCAGTACTTTGAGCCGTTCGGAACGTTGTTTTTCTACAGCACATCCATTGTGTTATGGAGCATACTGATTCTGATTCTGCTCGCATCGGCAGTCGTGAAGCGTTTTTATTGCCGTTATGCCTGCCCGCTTGGAGCAGCACTTGGCGTGCTGTCGCTGATAAGCCTGTCACGTATCAAACGTGTGCAGCAATGCACTGCCTGCACTGTGTGTGAACACGCCTGCCCCACTGGTGCCATCGAACGGCACAAGGTGGACTTCAAGGAATGCGTGCGCTGCGATATTTGTGAAAGCAAACTTATCCAGAAGGCAGGGGTTTGCAGGCATACGGTGGACTCACTGATAGCTCGCGGAGTGAAATTGATTCCGTTGAAAACCATCTGAATAAACTAGCCTGCATGTATTTATGGAAACCTTTTGCTTGGCGCATTTCCAAAATCGAATGCTATTTATCGGGTTTATGATCGATTCGCTTTCCCGTATAAGGCAATGAGCACAAGTTACTAAATCGATTCCATTAGAGAACCTACGTTGACTACGTGGTTGTGAACCCTAGCCTTCTCAAAAAATAATTACGCATGAGAAATAATATGTTGTTAAGACATTGATAAAAAATCTATTAACTGCCCCTTTTATTGTGATGCGCGTCCCGGCTTCCTATCTCAACCTTGCCACTGATCGATGCTCCCGGAGCGGCCTGCAGAGACTTGCACACGATAGTCCCTGCTATAACCGACACTGAACCGGCAAAAGTCTCGTCGCACACGAGATCGCCGTCAAATTTTCCATCGATTACAAATTTCTTACACTGCAACTTCCCCGTCATAGTGCCGGATTCAGCTAAAGTAAAATGGGGTGTACTAAGCTCGCCTTCAAGCTTGCCTTTTGCATGCACAGGCCCCGGAGAGGTGAGTATGCCCCGGAATATCGCCCCGGCGCTTAACACAGACGGCTCAGTATTAGCAGGGCGCGTAATCGTGCTCGGGCTTTTGGTATATTTACCCGCGTTTTTCTCAACCATAGCTAGAACAACACTGGGCATCTCGAAACTTTCTTTCACTTCTGCCGACGCAGACACTACTTCTGTTTTTTTGTTACCGAACATGATCTTTGATTCCAATAAGTCTGAGGGGATCAATCCGTTTGCCGTTCAGATGCACTTCATAATGCAGATGACTCGCTGTCGATCTGCCTGTATTGCCCATTATGCCAAGGACATCCCCTTGCGATACTGTATCGCCCACATTCAGCACTATCGACTCCAGATGAGCATAAAGCGTCAGAATATCATTTGAATGGTCAAGCACAACTTTGTTGCCGTACGAACCGTCCCAACCGGCGAATACCACAACTCCGGGGGCAGTAGCGAGGACGTCTGAGTTCGTATAAGAAACGAAGTCTGCTCCTTGATGCGCCTCAATTCGACCCGTTATCGGATGACGCCTGACCCCGAATCGCGAAGTCAGACGGGCGCTATTAAGAGGACGCGCTACAGGTAAGATTTCCAAAAATGCATTTACTGCTGTTCGCTCATACAGAAGATCAGTTATGCGATCATTTAAGTAGTACGACGCCAGATCCGAGATGCCACCCAACTCGTCACCCCCTCCCCCAACCGGAACTGCCTGGTCAAGCCGCTCATCAGGTCTGTATTCAACTCCTGACCGCTGTAGTGAATCGAGGACATCCTTATTGTTTGATGCAAGCAAATCTCGGGTGGCTTCCACATAAAAACTGAAAGCTTCATCTTGCCAGACTATAATCCTCTTAAGAGCATCCAACCGGCCCGCAACATCAGGACTGAGCAACTCAGTTTGAAGGTGCGGAAACCCCGGGAGCTCTTCTGACAAATCGCCAAGCGACCCTGCTATTTTAGAGATATATTGTTCTTGGGCAATTACATCTGCTCTATATGATCTAATTTCCATGGCGGCCCAAAAAATAATCGAAGCAAAGGCAACCGAAAGCGAGCAAAAAATCACTTTGTAGCATTTGCTCTTAGCTCTTTGTTTAGCCCTGAAAGTATCTACCTGATTCCTGGACATAGAAAGATAGTTGGCACCTTCAGAATTGGTTACTATAACCGTAGCATCGCCAACATCCGGCAACTGGTCTCTCAACTCATCAATCCATGCCTCAATGTTCTTGCTCATTTCACTTCTTGCCCGGCCTCAGCTACTTCATCGCCCTCCCCATAACGACCAGTATCCGTCGACTCTCTGGCATCAGTCTTTTCATACTGACGTATCGTGCCATAAATTGAAGCGCCACCGTCAATCTGTATCCTGCCATAAGTAACATCGCCCTCGATATGACCATGTGCACGCACCACTAAAAGTTCGGAGACATTTACCAAACTGCCCGCGAATCCGCTTATGTCCAGCCGTGAAGCTTTTATCGCACCTTCAACACGCCCACCCGATGCGATTTTCACTTCATTAGCAGTCACATCACCGGACACCAGACCATGGATCTCAATACGACCATGGCTTCGCACTTTCCCTTCTATAGTGACACCGTCACCAATATAAAGAGAATCTTTTTCAATCCCAGTTTGCTCCATAGCACCTTTCCGGACAAGTCAGTAAATTATATTCAGTATAAGCCGCAGATATAGAAGTGTAAATTATCGGAACTCAAAGAATGGTAATATTTATAAAATACAAATGTAGCTTCTATATTCTTATGCTGAATAACTAGATATTATACTTTACGTTCTTTTACATATTTAGGCCACAATTCTTTGTTAACCCCACGATACAAATTGTAAATACTTGTAAACAAATTCTTGTGCAATAGGCTTGCCTGCCAACAAAACATGGTCCATCGTCATGGATTGCCGGCTTCTGTAAACAGAAAATCAGGCTCTTTGCTTTACACATTTTTACAATTTAATTACAACGAATTGATAATCTTATGGTACCAATCCAGTATACTTTCCGAGTGCCGAGTAGTTCCGAATAACACATGTAGAAACCCAATCCGCGTCACTCGGACAATTCAATTATAGTAGTAATTTATAGCACCCGGTGGTTTTACTACTTGGCAGCTTAAATTCCTGACACTGCAATAGATAGTAATTTGGCTGGAATTTTTGGCATCAGCTCATTTCAGCTTTATTGAGGAAAGATATTTGAAGAACTCGACTGTCTTTACCAATGCTGTCGCCAAGCAGATGAGTATAACGCTTGTTGAAGATGACGAGCTATATGGGAAGATTCTTAGCTACCAGCTCACATCGCGCGGATTCAAGGTCCTGCTTTGTAGCTCCGGCAAAAATTTGGTCGACCTATTAAAAAACGAAGAACCATCAGATCTTTTTATTCTTGACTATTTTCTTGGCGACGGAGAGCTCTCCGGCCTAGACTTGTGCAGGAAAATCAGAAGTTATATTCGAAACCCCGTGATTATGCTTACCGGTAATAACAGCTTGGAAACCTTGGTCAGCTGCCTTAACTCGGGCGCCGACCAGTACATAGTAAAGCCATGTGATATTAAAGAACTGATTGCACGGATCGACGCAACACTTCGAAATTCTGTTGTTTACAGACAGTCAGCCACTTCCCCCCTGAATATTAGAGTAGATGAGAACATCTCATTAAACTGGGAAAACAGCAGACTTACGCATAGCGATGGAAGACAAGTACAGCTAACTGAGAAAGAGATGGGGCTGCTTGAGCTATTTCTGAAAGAGAACAACAGATTTTTGGACCGGCGCAAAGCGTTTCAGTCACTCTACGGATTCGAAATGGATCCGCTTAACAGATCAATAGATGTGCTGGTAAGCAAATTGCGCAGCAGGCTGCGGTCACTCGATGATTGCTACAGGATACGCACTTTGCGTGGTCAAGGCTATGTCATGTACCGAACTACAGATTCTGCCTGATTCCCGTTTGCCAGGGTGTCGTTGCCGACTACATGGACAGTGACAGGACGGACAAAGACTCTAAATCATGTCATGAACACTTGTCGGAAAAGGACCTGACCAGACTCAATAGCGCACCCGCAGCAATTGGCTTAGAAATATACGCGTCCATACCGCCCTCCAAACATCTGTCTCTATCCCCGGACATCGCATGCGCGGTCAATGCGATAATTGGAGTATGACGACCATTTGTGCGCTCAAGAGCCCGGATGACCTGAGTCGCAGCCATGCCATCCATTTCCGGCATCTGCAAGTCCATCAGTACCACATCAAAATGTTGTTTCTTGATCCACTCTACAGCTTCGAGTCCGTTCTCGGCAACAGTCACGGCATACCCCGCTTTTTGCAAAACTGCCTTTGCCAATTTTTGGTTGATCAGATTATCTTCCGCAAGCAGAATGCTTCCACCAACAGAGTTCTTCGCGGCAGACTCGTCAGAAATCTGGACCGTCACAGTTCCCAGCGAGTACTCATCCACAATTTCTGAATTAACGACCTCAACTATAGGGAAAGTCAGATCAAATGAAAATTCGCTTCCGATACCCTGCCTGGACTTTAACCTTATCTCGCCTCCCATTAGCTTTACAAGATTGGAACTAATAACCAAACCCAGGCCGCTACCACCATACTTACGTGTGATTGTAGAATCCCCCTGGTAAAACGCATTAAATATTTCTTTTTGCTTCTTATCTGCAATACCGATACCGGTATCGCAGACGGCGAAGCTTAGCAGCGCTGAAAATTGATCGCCCCCGATTCTTCTGATATTTATATGCACTTCACCGCTCTCGGTAAACTTTAGAGAGTTCGAGACCAGATTTACAATAACTTGCCGTAGCCGAATAGCGTCTCCTTCTAAAACTATTGGCACGTCATCTTCTATTTCGAACCTGAGCTTCAAACCCTTGCGATGAGCCTGTACAGAAAATTCCCTCATCATCAGAGTCAGAATTCTCCGGAGATCTAATGGCGCACTATCCAACTCCAAACGCCCGGCATCTATACGTGAAAAATCCAGAATGTCATTCACTATCCTTAACAACGCTTGTGCTGATTCGTGTGCAGTGCCGATGTAGTCGCGCTGTTCGCTGGTTAATTCAGTACCTAATGCCAGTTCGAGCATACCTATGACGCCGTTAATCGGAGTGCGGACCTCGTGGCTCATGTTCGCGAGAAACTCCCCCTTAGCCTTATTTGCAGCTTCTGCAAGAGCCCGAGCTTGTTGCAAGTCGCTGCGGACCTGAGTCCAGTCAGTGACGTCTCTTACAATCACGACAAAATGTACTTGATCACCAAGCTCCATCGCGCTGACGGTAGCCTCCACGGGAAATACTTTTCCCGAACGCTTTATGCCTAACATCTCTTTGCGCCGCCCCCGTACGCTACTGGCACTTTTACTCCGATGCACCGAAGAAAGTGCCAGAAATCTCTTTAGTCCAAACCCGCTTTTTCTGTGAAAAAGGATTGTAGATGACCCACCAATAATACCAGACGCAGAGTATTCAAACATTTCCTCAATAGCTGGATTCACAGCCAGAATTATGCCGTCCTGATTAAGAGTAAGTATTCCATCAGCAGCGCTATCAACGACAGTACGAATGGTTCTTTCACTACTAACTAATCGTTCTTGCATTACAGAACGTGAACGCTCCGCTCTGAATGCCAATATCAGGTTTGCGCAAGCTGCCAACAATAGCTCCAGATACTCGACAATCTGGCTATCATAGCCGGTTGGTCGGTTAGCAACACCAACCATTCCTATTAGTTCAGTGCCACTGTAGATTGGCAACCCCATAAAGGCATTCAACGGAGGATGGCCTGGCGGCAACCCTCCACTGCGCACATCAAGTCCCGGGTTGTTACTGATAACGGCATGTCCACTAGTCATGACATGTCCAAATAACGTGTTCAGATTGCGGAATTCCATACCTGATCGCATGTTTTCATCATAAAACTTGCGGGTAGGTTCATCCCATGCGATGTTGGTAAGCGCATGGGAGCGCAGGTAAGGCTCTCCGTTTTCACCATACAAGACTTCACCGATAAATCCGTATTCGCTGTCGGTGACACGAAGAAGATTTGCAAGCATCGTCTCGAACGGACTGGTCGCTCCTTCTGAACCTATAAACTCTGACAGCGACTGACTGACTGCGGATAGCAAAATGTTGCTTTCCTTGACTGCTTTTTGGGATTGCCACTTCTCGGTAATGTCATCGACTACGGCATAAACAAGCTTATATTCCGAACTGGCTCGCGCAGACCACTCAAAAAAACGATACGTCCCATCTTTGCACAAGAAACGATTCTGTATACGTGTTAAAGACTTTCCTTCGCTTAATGATCTGAGCAGCCTACGGGACTCTATCAAATCGTCCTGATGCACCCAATTAACACAGAGTTCACCGCACAACTGTGACTCCTCATACCCTAGCGTGTCGCACATCGCAGGGTTAACTCGTATAAACGTGCCGTCAAATGCGCAGATACACATCATTTGGGGGGCGACCATAAAGTGATCAGACAGAATGTCAGATGGCAACGCCATTGTGGGTGCTATCAGCTCATTCATTGCTATCGATCCTGATGTTCACTACTCGTCAACTCAACTGTGTGCTAAACAATCTAGCATGCTATTTTCAGGCACCGCCCACGATGAACGAACCGATACCCGCGCGTGGAATCTGGTTCGGGTGCAGTGAACCCGCGGAATTCGTACAAGCCGGGATATTCCGGACTCGTACCAGGCATAAACTTGATCGCATTAAAAAGACAGCGAGAGTGCTCTCTGGCATCCCTGTGTAAATAAATGTTATCAGTATTGACCTCCAGGACAACAATAGTTCCGTCCATTCCAACAGCTAACAACGCGCGCGCCTCCAGAAGAACATCAGGCATCATGGCTTTATCCTCAGTCATACTTGTTCCGCCCCAGGCTGGGAGTGACACACTATTTCGCTAGTGGATACTAATGAACCGGGATCTTTTAGAACGTAAAAATTTGTAATATTGAACAAACGGATATCGCCCCCATAAGCTTTAGCCTGCCATAATGCGCATGTCCAATAATAAATTCGAATTCGCAGAGGCACTGGGTGCATCCGACCGCATGCGAAAAAAGGAAACATGATGACAGCAGATAGAAGCAGAGTTTTTGATCCGAATGCGCTTCCGATCGCGCTAGGGCAATCAGACCCAGACATGCTGATAAGCTTTTATGAGATATTCATTACACACACTCGCTCCGGCTGCCGATCAATATTGCAGGCCGCATCAAAATCGCACTGGGAAAGTGTAGTTAGCTCTTCCCACTCGCTGAAGTCATCCTGCAGTAGTATAGGTGCCTTTGCGTTAAGCAAAAAATTCGAACAGCTAGAGATGTCGGCTCGCAACATGGAAACTACTGAATTAATGTCAATCGCGGAAGAGATGTCCGACATAGCAGATCTTACGCTCGCGGAAATTATCGACCATGTAATATTTTTGGAATCCGAAATAATTTCTTAACAGGTAATAATTTGTCTTGAAGACTTTTAAATCAGCCAGTCATAAACGCGGCAATAATGAATCGGATGCAAAACCCATCATGCTGATCATAGATGACGACGCATTCTTTAGGGCGCAAATTCGCCACTTCTCGGAGGCTGACTACCAAGTACTTGAGTACGAGAGCCCCGTCTCAATTGAGCCCAAGAGTTTGTTAGAAGCAGATATCGCCATACTGGATCTGAATATGCCAGGTATCGATGGAGTAGAATTTCTCAAGACATTAGCGGCGCTAACAACCCGCCCAAAACTGGTGATCGCCAGCGGCTATGATTCGCGTGTGATTGGCATGGCGCAAAAAACCGCTGAACTGTATGGCATAAACGGGACTGCGGTTTTGCAGAAGCCAGTAACCCGCAACCAGTTCTCGAAGGCTCTGCTTGATCTGGAAGTACATGTCTCTTTAAATACTAATGGCGTATTGCTTGCCCCTTCCGTGAGAAGCAGAGACGAAAATGAAATCTCATCGGGCTTAAGGGCAGGGGAGTTTTTTCCCTACTACCAACCGCAGATTGAGGTGCTAACTCAAAAGGTCGTTGGCATTGAGACGCTTGCGCGCTGGAGGCACCCCGAATTTGGCATTTTATCCCCGGCAAGTTTTATCGAAACCCTTGAAATTTCGCCGCTGGCGACGAAATTTACTCTACTGATTACTGAAACAGCGATGAGAGACTATAGTCTGTTGAGCGGATTAACTGGCTACAGTGGAAAGCTGAGTATCAACATTCCGGTTGAAGTGGTGTCGTCCGAGACTTTTTCCAACAAAATCTTAAATCTGGCTAATAAATACCAATTCCCCCTTCATAAACTGGTTCTCGAAATCACTGAACGCGGCCTCGAATCGACTGGAGCTCTGTTTATATCAACCCTTACGCGCCTGAAAATGCATGGAATTCAGCTATCGCTTGATGACTTTGGTACAGGGCAATCCGGGTTCAGCAAGCTCAAGACACGAGCTTTTGATGAAATTAAAATTGATAAAAGTTTTATTGAAGATGTTCTCACATCTCGGGACTCCCAGATGATCGTGGAAAGTATCCTGAGGTTGTCCACTGAAGCCAATCTATGTGTTGTAGCTGAAGGAGTTGAAGATATTGAAACGCTTGATTGGTTGCGCGAGTGCGGATGCCCAGTCGTTCAGGGCTATTATTTCTCCCGCCCGTTAGCGCTGGACAATCTGACAGAATGGATGAAGAATTGGGGATGCGAATCAATGCCTGCCCGGAAGACTGATTGACCACGGGATTGGAAATCCAGTTGAATTAGCACTTAGAATATTGAGTGAAATCCAACTCCTAACCAGCTACTCCCAGATAGATCCAAAGCGCTCCGGCACAAACCGGGGCGCTTTTTCAACTTACTCGGCACTTGCTGGCTCAGAATGTGCCGTTAATCTTGATAGACACCACTCGCGCCGCGTCAAAGCAGTAGCTCTCAATCTCAGTGATCACACCGCTGGTCAGGCGACCATCATAACGTGTGCGCTCACGACACTGGTTGTTGTTGGTAGCATTACGCGCATCAAAACGAATTCGGATATTCTGCGGCGTTATGTATTCAAGATACGCAGTCACGTTAGGCTCACCAGAGGTGCGCTCGATATTATCGATGTCGTAACGCTTAATGTTGCCATCATAACGGTTGTTCCAGTTCATGCCATAGGTCACGCGATACCGGTTCAGATCATGACGAAAACCTAACTGAAAACGACCGCGCTCATAGTTCTGGAATCGACGATCAATGCCGAGGAAAGGATCAGTAATCTCAGACGTTTTTATCTCGAGACGACTGATCAGCATCACACTGGGCACACCAATCATACCCAGACGCACACTGGCACTGCCATTAAAACCATACATGTTGCCATCGCCGATGTTGCCATTGGCTGACGTCGGTCGCCCGCCCTGACGCGTAACATCGACACGCTCGATTACATCAGTGTGCTCCATATAGAACACGCTGGCTTCAATAACACCGGCGTCATTCGGCAAGCGGTACTCGCTGCCAATATTAAAGTTCCAGACCTGCTCCTGACGCAGGTTGGCGTTGCCCGCCATGGTAGCTGCGTCGTTATCTCTGTCATCACTGGAGGCAACAAAGTCAGAAAAACTGAGCTGACGCACAGATTTTGTTGCGGTGCCGCGTAACTGAAGGCCCTGGCGAACATCGAAGCGCCAATCGAAGCTGGGTTTTACAAAACTGAAGTCGCGCTTGTTAAACACATCGCCGGTTTGGGTAATCTCGGATGCTTCGTATATCAATGAGCTTTCCAGCGACATGCGCGGACTGATTTGCCAGTTGTGTACTACAAACGGCTCTACGCGTATTTCTTCCACAGTTGAATTGGCATTGCTTACGGTTTGCGGTGTCAAACCACCGTGATTGGGCGACCCGGCACCTGCACCAGGCAAACCAAGACGCAGCGCTGAATCGAGTGTGGTTTGTGCGCGCTCGGCTCCGATCTCGACACCCTGGCCGGAAAGTAGTGGCATCGAGTAAGAGCCGCGGATAATTTTCTCACTGTAAACACTGTCGGAGTTCAGGAATAAATCCTTGTTACGGGTCCCGTCAGCGGCAACGGCAAAGCGTTCGCGAGTTGTGTTTTCATCTCTTTCATTAACAATAAACAGCGTTTTGATCACATGACTGTTATCAAGTCGCAATTCGTAGTCACCGCCAATTTCCCAGTTGCTGTTGCGGCCGGGATTTTCTTCCCGTTCGCGGCGTGTGCTCACTGGATTAGTACGCAAATTGGTAATGTTGCGGTTAACTACAACATCATTGTCAAAATTGGAATACAACATGTTAAGACGCGCGCTGCTATTTAAGGTCAATTCGTAACCCAGATTGGCGGCGATTGTGTTGGTGTACTGATCACGTGTGCGATCTTCAGAGATAGTGTCATTGGCTGAAAAATCGCCCAGCACACTGCTTTCAAAACTGGGACGGTAGTCGTGACGAGGCTCCATTTCAGCGCTCAGCACATAACTCAGACCGTTAAGCAGACCATTGACTGCAAATTTGCCACCCGGCTGTACGTGACCATCAGCATAACGGTCGGTGTTGATTTCGTAGGAATAAGACTGACTGGTCAGCGCTTCGGTGAGCACAATGTTCACAATCTGATCACCACGCACGTCCAGATCGGTAGAAGTGCCACGGATCAGGTCAATACGCTCAACTTTACTTGCAGAGATACGGGCAAGCTGGCTATTGGCTTCATTTGCCTTACCAGCCACACGCTTACCGTTAATCAGAATCTGGTTGCCGCCACCGCCGCCAAGACCGCGCGAATTATTGCTTGAGCCAAAATTACCGCCCATAGTGGCACTGAGACCGGGAATCCGGTTCAGCATGTCTTGCGCAGTGACAGGTGCCCATTGTTCAAAGTAAGACGCTGGATAGACGATATTTGACGAATTATCAACAGCTTCCTGCGCGTGAATTAAAGAAGGCGCGGACAGTATTGATATGGAAAGTACTGGAGCAAGCAGAAGCGATCGCCGAACTGCGGCGGCAAGGGAAAACCGATTCATTGTATGAATTCTCGTTGGTTCTGATAGGGTGAAGCGCGTAACTTACGAAAAAACCGGGGGCTGTGGCAAATGTTTTATGCTCGCTTCACCGCATTTTAGTTGGCCTATTCACCGAGCGTGTGTTATATTCCGCGCCTTTGAAGAATCGCCTGCCTGTTGTACCGGGCTCGCCGTACACACTGCAAACGCTGCAATACAAGATTCTGCAAATTTTTTACACGTACTCTCAATACGTGAAAGGCCCAGGAGCCTGAACGCCTAGTTCAGACACCCTCGGGCATTCGCTTTACCACTGGCCCGAGTCCAGACACCAGAATGGATCTGTGATAGAGGCTACCCGATCAGGTGCAACATGCACCCTTCAAGGATATCAATGAGTTTTGCAAACCTGGGCTTATCAGAAGCCCTGCTTAAAGCTGTTGCTGAGCAACAATACACCGAAGCTACCCCTATTCAAGCCCAAGCCATTCCTGCCATTCTGGCCGGTGGCGACCTGATGGCATCTGCCCAGACGGGCACCGGCAAAACCGCCGGCTTTACCCTGCCTCTGCTGCAGAAACTGGACGGTGGCGAACGCACCAGCAACGGCCATATCCGTGCTCTGGTACTGACCCCGACCCGCGAGCTCGCGGCTCAGGTGCATGACAGCATCAAGACCTACGGCAAGTTTCTTAAAATCCGCTCAGCCGTAGTATTCGGCGGCGTAAAAATCAATCCACAGATGATGATTCTGCGCGGCGGCCTCGACATTCTGGTGGCGACACCGGGTCGATTGCTGGACCTGCACCAACAAAATGCTGTGAAATTTGATCAGGTAGAAATCCTGGTACTGGACGAAGCTGACCGCATGCTGGACATGGGCTTTATCCGGGACATCAAGAAAGTTCTGGCATTGCTGCCTAAAAAGCGTCAGAACCTGCTGTTCTCGGCCACCTTCTCCGGGGAAATCCAGGAACTGGCACGCGGCCTGTTGCACAATCCAGTACAAATCAGCGTTGCGCCGATGAACACCACTGCAGAGCGTGTCACTCAGACGCTGCACCCGGTAGACAAATCACGCAAAACTGAGCTGCTCAGTCACCTGATCCGCACCAACGGCTGGTATCAGGTACTGGTGTTCAGTCGCACCAAACACGGCGCCAACAAGCTGGTGCAGATGCTGGAAAAAGACGGCATCCAGTCTGCCGCCATTCACGGCAACAAGAGCCAGCCTCAGCGTACCAAGGTGCTGCACCAGTTTAAAAACGGTGAGTTGCAGGTGCTGGTTGCTACCGACATCGCTGCGCGCGGTATCGATATTGACCAGCTGCCGCACGTGATCAACTTTGACCTGCCCGACGTTCCGGAAGATTACGTACACCGTATCGGTCGTACTGCTCGCGCCGGCTCGGAAGGTCAGGCGATTTCTCTGGTGAGCGCTGACCAGACCAAACAGCTCAAGCAGATTGAGCGTGTGCTCAAAACCAAAATGCCACTGCAAGTGGTGCCGGGTTTTGAACAGCGTGAACGCGCACAGGACGAAAAAGAAGGTATCGAAGCGCCCCGCCGTGCCATGGCTGAACGCCAGGCTCGCAGTCAGAGCCGTAATGATGGCCGCAGCAGTTCTGCCCGTAGCGGTACCCCGGCGCGCAGCGCAGGCTCAGAGTCAGGCCAGCGTCCGCAACAGCGTGACGGCCGTCCTGCGCAGAACCGTGCAGGTGCTCCGCGTTCAGCTGAACAGGCGCGCACTGGCGACACAACACGCAGCGCACGCCCTGCCCGGCCAGCAGGTGCTGGCAACAATCAACGCAGCAGCTTTGATGCCGACAAACCTTTGAGCCGCGGCCCACGTCGCGACTCTGGCTCTGGCTCTGGCTCCAATGCCCGCCCGGGACAATCACAACCACGTCATGTGGGTGTGCGTACTGCACCAGACAGCGTAGACCAGGAACGTATTCACCAGGCAAGGGGAAATCAGGCGGCTCCGGCTCCTGCCAGAACCGAACGTGGCGAGCGTCGTACACCGCAGCGTAAAGACAGCACTCGTGTTGTGTCTGTGTGGTAATGCTGTGACTGACTGGTAAATAGTCAATTCACGTCTATCAGTCCGAGGCGAATCGCTTCCAGCGTCGCCTCGGACCGGTTAGACACCCCCAGTTTTATGTATATTGTTTTGACGTATCCTTTTACGGTATCCGCAGATAATTGCAGCATTCCGGCTGCGTCCTCCACGCTGTATCCCTTGCCAATCAAACACAGCACCTCGACTTCCCGCGGCGTAAGCTTCGCCTGCGCAAGTGCCGTGGCTTTATTGTTGAAGTGATTGATCAGTCTTTGTGAGGATGCTGGTGAAAGCGGTGGCTGGTTTTTCTTGATGCCCTGCAAATAACTGACAATCCTCGCACGATCCTGATCTTTCAGGATGTAACCCTTGGCGCCTGATTTCAGTGCCGCAAAAAGGTTTCGGTCATCATCGTAAATTGTCGCAACCACCACGTAACATTGAGGCTGCCCACTATACAAAGCACGTATTACGTCCATACCACTGCCATCCGGCAGCCCCAGATCCACCAACGCCAGATCAAAGCGCTGCGTCTCCAGCAGAATCATGGCCTCGGCCAGATTGGCTGCGAGATGCACCAACAACTCGGGAAAGGCCGAGTTAACGCAGCTCGAAAGCCATGCCCTGGTTTCAGGATTGTCCTCCAGCACCAGTGCCTGCGCCTTGCCATTATGCTCACACTGAGAATCCCACATACCCGGAACTCCTGATTCGTTCGATCCGTTTGGACCCGCCCTGTTCAAGCTCAGCCACTTGGGTCATTGCAATTGTGAGCTGACTGTAGACAATGGCAAATTTGTTGTATACCCCCTTTGCGGGGGCTACGCTCCAGTCAGCCCAGCAGCAAATATGCATCCACCCGGGAGATGGATCATCAGTATTCGTGAACTCAGCGCAACATTGACAGCATGCACTGTGTGGCTGCTGCTTGGTTGTTTTGTTGTCAGCCCTGACGCTTCGGCTGGCGAACAACAGCGCGTGATCACCGGGCCCGTAGCCCTGGAGACCGCACAGTACGCAATATGGGCAGCTGATGGCCTGCCTGATAGCAGCGTCGGGTGGCAAACTGTACAACTGCCTTTTTTCAGTGCCGCGGCCGGTTTGATGGAGCCGGGGCAGTTCCCTTCCCAATCCAGCGTCTGGTTTCGTTTTGTAGTGGACCGCCCACAAAATACCGGGGCACTCAGCCTGCTGTTCTGGCGTTACAATCTGTCGATGACCGTATTTTTTAATGGCGAAGAGATTGCTGCCAACAACACCCGCGAAGGACGCAACACATTTGGCTGGAACCGCCCACTGATCGCCAATATGAGCAGCAGTCAATGGTTGCCCGGGGACAATGAAGTTCTGGTGCGATTGAACATTTCACCAATGGGGGGCAATCTGGCACCGGTCTTGTTTGGTCCTCGCGATCAACTGGAAGATATCTATGCCAGTCGCATGTTCCGACAGGTTGATCTCAACCGCATTCTGCTGGCATTTGCACTGAGCATAGGGTTTTTCACCTTTGCCTTGTGGTTGATGCGACGCCAGGACGATGTTTACCTCTGGTTCAGCGCTATGTGTGTTGCATGGGCCATAGGGTCAAGTCACACCGTTGTTTACTACAATCCGTTGCCATTTGAACTCTGGATACCCATTGTCCATATCGCCATCGATGCCTGTATATTTTGCATGTATGGTTTTATCGGGCGCCTGGCAGGAGCCCGGAAACCGTTTCGTGAACGATTATTTCTGGGCTGGATAGTGTTGACGGCTCTGATCAATCTGAATATGCCATCAAAATGGTTCTGGCAGACTGCCTATCTGATGCATCTTGTGGGCGTCGGTGTGCTTGGAGTTATCGTGATCCGCGTGGCACTTATTGCAGTGCGTGAAAAAAAGACCGAGGCAACCATCATCACGCTGGCAATCCTGGGGCAGATTGCTCTGTTTATCTTTAACGCGTTTCAGATGTTTTTCAGCACTGGAGAAGCTTGGGATGGCACGCTTGTTTTCGCTCACTTCGGGCTGCCAGTGCTGCTGATGATTTTCGCAGCAGTATTGCTCCGACGTTTTACCGACGCGTTGAATACAGCAGAAACGCTGAACAAAGATCTGGAACAGAAAATAGACGAAAGCCGGAAAATCATCGAACGCAGTTTTGCCGAACGGCGCGTGCTTGAGATGAACCAGGCTGCCGAACAGGAGCGCCTGAAAATTTACCGGGATCTGCATGATGATGTTGGCTCTCGATTGTTGTCGATCATCCACGCAGATGCCGGCAACAAATTGGGCGACATGGCACGATCCGCGTTGGAAAGTTTGCGCCAGGCCGTTTCAAAAGCCAACACTCCGGACCAGCCTCTGAGCAGTCTGTTAGCTGATATCCGCGAAGAGACTGAACTGCGCCTGCAAGGATCGGGGCATGAGGTCGAGTGGCGCCAGCAACCGCTGCCTGAAGTGACTTTACCTTCCGAGGTTGCGTTTAATCTCAATCGCATCATGAAAGAGCTGGTCAGCAACATAATCCGGCATGCAATGGCCAGCATCGTGCGAATCGATGTCTCGCACTCATTGCACGGCATGGTGCTGAACATCGCAGATAACGGACGTGGTTTCCAAACCTGCAACGGGGATCAGAGCGCAGGCAATGGATTAGGCAATATCCGCAGCCGCGCTGCTGAAATCGATGCAGATATCGAATTCAACAGCACCGGCTGCGGCACAAACACAAGAATTGTAATGCCGCTGCCTGAACCTGCTGCAGCGCCGCAGCCGTCACGGGCAAAAATATGACTGAGTCCCGTGAGCTTTAATGGCATCCGTCAAGCGCGCCAAACCAAGCACGTACGCTGCGGTACGCAGTGTAATCTGTTTTTCTTGCGCCATCTCCCAGATCGCTGTACTTTCCCGCTCCATGATCGGGCGAAGCTTTTGCTGCACCTCTTCTTCCGTCCAATAATATCCCTGACGGTTTTGCACCCACTCGAAATATGACACCGTGACGCCGCCAGCATTGGCCAGAATATCCGGAATGACACGAATACCTTTTTCCTCGAGAATTGCATCGGCTGCCGATGTCACCGGACCATTGGCCAATTCCAGAATAACGGGCGCACGGATAGCGCCTGCGTTGTCTGCCGTGATCTGATCTTCCATCGCAGCCGGCACAATAAGATCACAATCGAGCGCAAACATCTCATCCGGTGTTATGACTTCAACTTTGTCGCCCGGGGATTCCCTGGCATAAGAAATGACGGAGCCGCTTTTGTTTTTTGCCTTGCTCAACCTGGCAGGGTCCAGACCGGCCTCACAATACACTGCGCCTTTGCTGTCGGCCACTGCAACAACACGCCAGCCGTCAGCATGCAACAGCCCGGCAATCATTGAACCGGCATTGCCATAACCATGCACTACGACGCGCTTCTGCGTTTTATCCAGTTCCAGCTGTGCGAGCAGATTATTCAACACATAAAATCCACCGCGCGCTGTTGCATCCACACGGCCCAGCGATCCGCCCAGTGCAATGGGTTTACCGGTTATCACTGCTGGTGCCGGATATCCCACCATGGAGGAGTATTCGTCAGCCATCCATCCCATAATCATAGCGTTGGTGTACACATCCGGCGCAGGGATATCCCGGTCAGGTCCAATCATGCGGGCAAATGAGTGCACATAGGCGCGCGAAAGGCGCTCGATCTCGTGGGGTGACAGACTGCGTGGATCAACTTTGATAGCGCCCTTTCCGCCACCGTACGGCAAACCCACCACCGCGCACTTGAACGTCATCCAGAACGCCAGCGTAATCACCTCTTCCATTGACGCATCCGGATGATACCGGATTCCGCCCTTTGTAGGCCCCCGGGTATCGTCGTAGCGGCAGCGCCAGGCCTCGAATGAGCGCCGCGAGCCATTGTCCATGCGAATTGTTACCCGCGCGGACATTACCTCCTTGGGGTGACGTAGCGCATCCAGTACCTCAGCCGGCACCTCTGTGTATTTGGCAGCGGTTTCCAGCTGACTAAGTGCGCCTTCCAGCATTTCTGACATATGTTTTCCCTCAGTCTTGTGATGATTGCGTGCATACGCGAAGCTTTAATGCACCATTTGTGATCAATCATAGCCCGTGAGGGGTGATTGCGTCTTCCCGAAAAATGTATTGCCTGAATTGTCCGGACCCGGTGATAGAATGCTGTCAGGCAAGTCTGATCAGAACAAAAACCCGAATGCCGGACAAACATGCAGATGAACGGAAAGACGTTATTGCAGTCTCTGAGCATCGCCAGTCTTATAGTATTTCTGGCGCTTGATACACGCACACCGCTTGGTTTTGCCCATGGCGACCTGTATCTCTTCAGCATTTTGCTGGCAGCGCTGTCTGGCAGCCAGCGCCTGCTGATCGGCGTAGCGTCAACGTCCGTGATCCTGACCGCCTTGGGCGCACTGATTTCACCGCCCGGGCTTGCAATCGAGTACTGGCTGACCAACCGTGTGATGTCGGCGCTCGAGTTGAGTGTGATCAGTGTGCTGACCATCTTTGTCCTCAAACATTTCCAGAGGATGCGCAGTGATCACGCAATGCTTGCAAGGACCAACCAACATCTGCGTGAACTGACACCCTCGCCCGACAATCCGCTCTCGCCTTTCAGACATTTATCCCAGTTCCAGCTGTTTGCGGATGCCATTCCGCAGATTATCTGGACAGCAAATCCGGATGGCGTGGTGGACTATGCCAATCTCGCTTTTGCACATTATACCGGCCGCGGCCGCGATTCTCTGGTCCCCGGAACCGACTGGTTTTCTGCGGTTTCACCTGAGGATACTGAACGTGTGACCCATCGCTGGCAGGAAGCCATGGCACAACAACAGACCTACGAAATTGAGTTCCGGCTGCAACGCCATGATGGCGTTTGGCGATGGCACCTGATTCAGGGCGCACCGGTCACTGATGAAAACGGAAAAATCATCAAATGGTGCGGATCAGGCATAGACATCCACGATCTCAAAACTTATGCCGAGCGCTTCGAAAATGTGGCGAAAGCCACAGTAGATGCTATTTGGGACTGGGACATTGAAAACAGCTCCATTTGGTGGAATCACGGAATATCCACACTGTTTGGTTATGACCGCGACGAAGTCATGAGCGAGCCTGCTGCCTGGTCAAGGCATGTACATCCGGAAGACCGGGAGAGTGTGCTGAAAACCATCTTTGATACAGTCCGTTCTGACAAGAACTTCATGAATTTGTCTTATCGGTTTTTGCGCGCTGATGGCACTGTGGCCCAGATTGAAGAACACAGCTTCGTGATGCGCAACAAAGATGGAAAAGCAGTCCGCATGGTCGGAGGTATGGCGGATGTGACAGAACGCAATCAGATGGCGGAGCAATTGAGCCATGCACAGCGCCTGCAAACAGTGGGTGAACTTACCGGTGGTGTCGCGCATGACTTTAATAATTTGTTAACGGTCATTCAAGGCAATAACGAGTTACTGGCAGAGGCCCTGGCGCAAGACCCGCGTCTTGCGCCACTGACATCGATGATCAGTCAGGCCAGCGAGCGCGCGGCGGGTCTGGTGCAGCGTCTGCTGGCATTCGCACGCAAGCAACCACTGGATCCGCATCCGACAGACGTTGGCGACCTGATGAACAACGTACATCCGCTGATCCGCCAGGCTGTGCCGGAGCGTATCACGATCAGTCTGATTGTGACGCCAGACCTTCCCAGCGTGATGATTGATCCGCCACAGCTGGAAAGCGCCCTGCTCAACCTATGTCTGAATGCGCGCGACGCCATCAACGGGCAGGGCAGTATTCTGATTGAGGCGGGCCCGGGCAAGCTCAATCAGGACTACTGTGACGCCAATCCCGGGACAGAGCCCGGTGATTATGTGATGCTGTCAGTCACCGACAGCGGGACGGGAATGACCGAGGAAGTCAGACAACGCGCCTTTGATCCGTTCTTTACCACTAAAAATATTGGTCAGGGCTCGGGGCTGGGCCTGAGCATGGTATATGGATTCATAAAACAATCCGGAGGCCATATCTCAGTGTACTCAGAAGAGGGTGCGGGCACCGTCCTACGTATGTACTTGCCCGTGGCTGACAGTCGGGGCATGCATCAGCAGGCGGATCTTCACAACACATTGGTTCTGAACACGCCCGTTATGAAAAACAGTGGCACAGTATTGTTGGTAGAGGATGATGAACTCGTGCGTCAATACGCCGAAAAACAGTTCCGGGAATTGGGTTATAAAGTGATCAGCGCAGCCAGCGCTTCGGAGGCACTATCTCTGCTGCAGATCCACAAGCCGGTTGACTTGTTGTTCACCGATGTCATGATGGGTACGGGTATGAATGGTCCCGAACTCGCCAGCGCCGCACTGGAAATCCAGCCGATGCTTCCTGTACTGTTTACCTCTGGATACCCTGAAAACGCCATCAGTAATCAAGGGCGCTTGCAGGCGGGCACCATGCTGCTCAGCAAACCCTGGCGAAGGGATGATCTGTCACAAAAACTTGAAAAACTTATGAGCACCAGGCAATGACGGACGCAATACGCTTGCTGATTCTGGATGATGACCCTCTGACCGGTCAGACTATCACCAATATCGCTACTCTGGCCGGCGTCGATGCGCGTTATACAGACGATCCTCTCGAGTTTTTCCGCCTGATAAAAGAAATGAACCCGGATTTTATTGCACTTGATCTGGTCATGCCCCGCATGGATGGTGTTCAGGTCATGGTGGAACTGGCGCGCTTGCGCTGCCCCGCCGATATTATCATTTCCAGTGGTGTGGGCGGTCGGGTGCTGGACGCTGCAGCACGCTCCGCATCAGAGCATGGCCTGAATATTGTTGGTGTACTGCCAAAACCATTCTCACCTGCCCGCTTGCGCGAGTTATTGAGCCGCCAGCCCGCCGGTTCGGCACCTGCCTTACACAGACCAGCCAACCCGGATGACTCTGAATCCATTCCTGCGCACGAGCTCGCTGATGCCATCAGCCGCAACGACATCACCGTTGTCTATCAGCCAAAAATCAACTGCCGCACCGGCCTGCTTGCAGGCTTTGAGGTACTTGCGCGCTGGCAACATCCGACCCGCGGGGCAATCGGCCCCGATCGGTTTATTCCGCTCGCCGAACAGTCGGGTCTGATCGATGCACTTACAGAATCGGTGATGTTGCAGTCCTTACGTTGGTACTCCGCATTGCCCGCCAGTCTGGGCGACGATGTCAGCTTTGATTACCTGCGCAGAAGACTGCGCGAAATAACCCTTTCGGTAAATATATCGGCGAGCTCATTGTCTCACCTGGATTTATTTGAACGACTGGATGACTACTGCCAGAGTATGGGCATCAGGCCTGAACGTATCATTTTCGAATTGACAGAAACCTGTGCCATGGAAGATCCGGTGAGTTCACTGGATATCCTGACACGTCTGCGCATGAAAGGATTCCATCTTTCTATTGACGATTTTGGCACCGGCTTTTCTTCCATGTTACAACTGGCACGTTTACCGTTTTCGGAAATCAAGATAGACAAGTCTTTTGTAATGACTGCGGGTGAGTCAAAAGAATCACGCACAGTTATCAAAACCATTATTGATCTTGGACACGGTCTTGGACTCTATACGTCGGCCGAAGGAATCGAGAGTAATGAAACGCTGGAATATCTGCGCAGCATAGGTTGTGATCTGGCACAAGGTTACGCCATCGCCCGACCTATGACTGGTGATGCTGTGCTGACGTGGTTACGTAAAGGGCGCAATGACGACGAGGAACACCGCCTTCAGGTTCTGCATTCACTCAACATCCTGGACACAGAGGCTGACGAGCGTTTTGATCGCATCACGCGACTGGCCACTCGCCTGTTTCAGGTCCCGATTTCTTTATTCAGCCTGGTGGACTCAAACCGTCAGTGGTTCAAGTCGGCTGTAGGACTTGATGTCCGCGAAACTGCACGTGACATTTCGTTTTGCACTCACGCCATACGCGAAGAAACCATTCTTGTTGTTAACGATGCGCATATCGACCCCCGTTTCCGGAATAATGATCTGGTCACCGGCGCTCCGCATATCCGTTTTTATGCTGGCTGCCCGGTGCATGCCGATACGGGCATCCGCCTGGGCACACTGTGCCTGATCGATCATAAACCACGCGAGTTTTCCCTGTTTCAACAGAAGCTGCTGAAGCATGTTGCACAGATGGTTGAGAACGAACTCACTGCGGATTACGTTGCCCATGAGGACCCGCTGACAAGCCTGTTGAACCGGCGCGGGTTTGATGCGCGCTCAATTGAAGCCATAGCCCTGTGTCACGATGCAGGACTCCATGCCTGCCTGTTTTTGTTTGATCTGCTGGAATTCAAACACTTTAATGAGCAACATGGCCCCGCCGCCGGCGACCGTGCACTGATCGAATTCAACCGGCTGCTGCGGGACACCTTCCGGGGTTCAGATCTCATCGCACGCTACGGCGACGATGACTTTGTTGTGCTGATGATTGACATCACCCCCCCAGGCCCGGAAAAAGCACTCGCACGTCTGGCCGCGGCCGCGGAACTCTGTCTCTCGGAACATCCAATCAGGCACACCGCTGGCTGGGCGATGCTTGAGGATGGGGATTCCTCACAACAATTGATTCTGCGTGCGAGCCAGAGCATGCAATTACTGCGGAATACTTCCATGACTTGATCCATGTCAATGCAGGCACGCGCCACTCTCCTATCATATTCAAGGTTAAATTGGACGCGTTTCCTGAATAAAAATACCCTCCAGCCAACGCACACCCCTGCCAGGCAGGTATACATATACCTCACACTGACTAGCTGCAGCCTCCCGCGCGTAACCGAGATTACCCGGAAGTCTGAGCATCAGAACAACATTTATGGATGGTTCGCACATGACAAACAGCCGGCTCGCCCCTCCTGTTTACAATTATAAGGTAGTACATCAATTCGCATTAGCCACAGTCCTCTGGGGCATCGTGGGCATGGCGGTAGGTGTGTTGATTGCCGCTCAGTTGGCATGGCCTGCCCTGAACTTCGATACCGCGTGGTTAAGTTACGGTCGCCTGCGCCCGCTTCACACCAATGGTGTGATTTTCGCGTTTGGCGGTAGCGCGTTGATGGCGACATCCTTGTTTATCGTGCAACGTACCTGTGGTGCGCGGCTGATCAGTGATGGTCTGGCCTCGTTTGTGTTCTGGGGCTGGCAAAGCATCATTGTACTGGCAGTGATCACGCTCCCTATGGGCATGACCACATCCAAAGAATATGCCGAGCTGGAGTGGCCAATTTCGATTCTGATCGCAGTGGTGTGGGTGGCCTATGCGATTCTGTTTTTTGGAACCATTGCAAAGCGTCAGCAAAAACACATTTATGTGGCTAACTGGTTTTTCGCTGCTTTCATCATCGCCGTTGCCATTCTGCACATCGTTAACAACCTCGCGGTGCCTGTCACACTTACCAAGTCTTACTCAATCTACGCAGGCACGGTGGATGCCATGGTGCAATGGTGGTGGGGGCACAATGCTGTCGGCTTTTTCCTGACCGCCGGCTTCCTCGGCATCATGTATTATTTTGTACCAAAACAGGCAGGGCGCCCGATTTATTCCTATCGGTTGTCAGTTGTTCACTTCTGGGCCCTGATTGCCATTTATGTATGGGCCGGCCCGCACCACCTGCACTACAGCGCACTGCCTGACTGGACTCAGAACCTGGGCATGGCCATGTCAATCATTCTGCTGGCGCCATCCTGGGGCGGCATGATCAACGGCATCATGACGCTGTCTGGTGCGTGGGACAAACTGCGCACAGATCCGATTCTGAAATTCCTCGTGGTGTCACTGTCCTTCTACGGCATGTCCACCTTTGAGGGACCCATGCTGTCGATCAAATCGGTTAACGCTCTGTCTCACTTCACCGACTGGACCGTGGGTCATGTCCACGCCGGGGCGCTGGGCTGGGTGGCGATGATTTCCATAGGCGCCATCTACCACCTGATCCCGTTGATGTACGGACGCAAGGCCGGAGAAATGTACAGCATCAAGTTGATTGACCTGCACTTCTGGCTTGCCACCATAGGCACTGTGCTTTATATCGTTTCCATGTGGGTCAATGGCCTGATGCAGGGCCTGATGTGGCGCGCAGTTAACAGCGACGGCACGCTGACCTACAGCTTTGTGGAAACCGTGGTTGCCAGCTATCCGGGCTATGTTGTGCGCTTTATCGGCGGCGGCATATTCCTGGGCGGAATGTTGGTGATGGCGTGGAATATCTGGCGCACCTGGCAGGTGACACGAGAAGAACTTGCTACCGGAATACTGCCTGCACAGGAGGCACTGGCATGAACGAGCTGATTGAAAAAAATCTCGGACTGCTGATTGCGCTGACTATCGTGGCCGTCAGTTTTGGTGGCGCGGTAGAAATTATCCCGCTGATGTCGCAACGCATAGTGCAGGAGCCTGTTGAAGGGCTGGTGCCGTATGCGCCCATTGTGCTCGAGGGTCGCGACATCTATATCCGCGAGGGCTGCAACACCTGCCATTCACAGAAAATTCGACCCTTACGTGCTGAAGTCGAGCGTTATGGTCACTACTCCGTCTCTGGTGAACAGGTTTACGACCATCCGCACCTCTGGGGCTCAAAACGCACCGGGCCGGATCTTGCCCGCGTTGGCGGCCTGTACAGTGACGACTGGCACTATGCCCACTTGCTGGATCCCCGCTCGGTGGTCCCGGGCTCAAACATGCCCTCATATCCCTGGCTGTTCTCGACACAGCTGAAGCTCGATGTAACGCCACGAAAACTGCGTGCGCTACAGCGCATTGGCGTGCCATACAGTGAAGAAGACATTGCTGATGCCGCTCAAGGTCTTGAAGGGGTAACTGAAGCGCAGGCCCTCGTGGCTTATCTGCAACAGCTCGGCACACTGATTACGGAGAGGCGCTGATATGGACATTAATGATTTCCGCACACTGGCCACCGTACTTGTTTTTTTGTCCTTCGTCAGCATCGTCTGGTGGGCCTACGGTCCCAGCCGCAGAGCCTATTTCGATCAGGCAGCACAACTGC
This sequence comes from Pseudohongiella sp., assembly GCA_030651695.1. Classification (GTDB taxonomy): domain Bacteria; phylum Pseudomonadota; class Gammaproteobacteria; order Pseudomonadales; family Pseudohongiellaceae; genus Pseudohongiella. Next base: position 40,496 of record JAUSCD010000012.1, read on the forward strand.
CGTTCGACAATGAAGAGAATGACACTCAAAGCAAGCTGAACCCGGCAAAAGGAGAGCAGTCATGAGTACCGGATTCAGTTTGTTTGTCATCCTCGGTACGCTGGGCACACTGGTCGTGATTACCGCATTGCTGTTATTGAATCGTAAAGTAACAAACCCGGGGCAAACCACCGGCCACGAGTTTGATGGCATTGAAGAGTATGACAATCCACTGCCGGCATGGTGGTTCTGGGGTTTCCTGCTCAGTATCGCGTTTGCATTGGGCTATCTGATTTATTACCCGGGCCTGGGAAACTTTAAAGGTTTGTCGGGCTGGACTTCCGCCGGACAGCTGGCACAGCAGCAAGCTGAAGCCGAAGAGCGATATGGCCCGGTGTTTGCGCAGTACCGTGAAATACCGGTGCATGAACTGGCAACAATTCCTGCCGCGATGCGGATGGGGCAGCGTTTATTTGCCAATAACTGTGCACAGTGCCACGGCAGTGCCGGCACAGGTGCTCCCGGTTTTCCGAATCTCACTGACAACGAATGGCAATGGGGCAACAGCGCAGAACAGATTGCCCAAACTCTGAACAACGGCAGACAGGCCGTGATGCCTGCCTGGTCAGGGGTGGTGAATGCCATTGGCATACGCAATCTGACTGAGTATGTGATGCAGCTTTCCGGACGTGAGGCGGTATCAGACCAGGCGCAGGCTGGTCAGCAGGAATACAACCGGCTTTGCGCAGCCTGCCACGGCGCTGATGGCTCGGGACAACCCATGCTTGGCGCTCCCGACCTGACCAATAACATCTGGCTTTACGGCGGCAGCCGCGAACAGATAACGGATGTGCTGCGCCATGGCCGGAACGGACAAATGCCGGGTTTTGCAGGCAGGCTGGATGAAAACCGGCTGCATATTCTTAATGCGTACGTGCAAAGCCTGTCCACACAATAGTATTTGTGTGACCGGGCGTCAGCCAGGAACAGCATGATGCAAAAAATTCCAGCAAGGAATTTAAACAGTGAAGACCTGGATTCCAGAGTCTTTAACCTGTACGAGAAGCGCGAAAAGATTTTTACCCGTAGCATAGAGGGTTTTTTTCAACGAATTCGACTGTTTACCGGCTGGCCTTTGTTACTGGGATATTTCCTGCTGCCATGGATCAATCTGGACGAGCGGCAGGCCGTACTTTTCGATTTGCCCGCGCGTAAATTTTATGTACTGTGGCTGACTTTCTGGCCTCAGGATTTTGTACTGCTGGGCTGGCTGCTGGCGATTGCAGCATTTGCATTATTTTTTGTAACCACGTTGTGGGGGCGCGTCTGGTGTGGATACACCTGCCCACAAACTGTGTGGACGGCAATTTTTATGTGGGCTGAGCAGATTGCAGAAGGTGATCGCAACCAACGCATCAAACTCGACAAACAGCCTTCGCTGTTGTCGTCCAAGGGCTGGAACAGAACCGGTTTTAACAAAACCTGGCGGCGCGTATTCAAACACAGTATGTGGTTTGGGTTTGCTGCACTGACTGGCGTCACGTTCATCGGTTATTTCTATCCCATACGCGATCTGATCAGCGACGCTCTGCAGTGGCAATTGCCGTTAATAGCCGTAGCGTGGTGTGTGTTTTTTACTCTGGCTACTTATATCAATGCCGGCTGGCTGCGCGAACAGGTCTGCATTTACATGTGCCCTTACGCCCGATTCCAGTCCGCAATGTTTGATCGCAACACACTGGTGATCTCGTATGACACGGCGCGCGGCGAACAGCGTGGTGCACGACGACGCAACACCGACTATAAGGCCGAAGGGCTTGGTGATTGCATCGACTGTACGATGTGCGTGCAGGTTTGTCCCACTGGCATCGATATTCGTGACGGGCTGCAATTCCAGTGTATTGGCTGCGCCGCCTGCATTGATGCCTGTGATGGCATCATGGACAAGATGGGTTACCAACGGGGACTGATATCGTACACCACCGAAAATAAACTGGCTGGCGGAAGCTGGACCTGGAAACGCCCCAAGCTGATCGGTTATGGCGTAGCCATGCTGGTGATGTGTGTATTGTTTGTGGTTGTGCTGTGGAACCGGGTGCCGTTGACGCTGGAGGTGATGCGAGATCGTGCCTCGCTTTACCAGCAACTGTCTGATGGTCGCATAGAAAACGTATACCGGCTGCGCATTATCAACATGGACGCCCAGGATCGCGAATTCGGCATAAGCCTGGAAGGTCTCAGTGATTTCAGCATGATTCCGGACCAGACTGTTGTGGTCGGCACAGGCGAAGTTCGCGATCTGTTGCTGCGCGTACAGGCAGACCCCGCAAGCCTGCAGAGTTTTAATCAGGATATTGTTTTTGTGATTCAGGAATCGAACGGCGCACTGCGCGCAGAATCAGAGAGCCGGTTTATTGCGCCCTCTTCATCCGTCAACAGCAATCAGGGTCGGGCACAATGAACAGTCAGCAAGACACTAAACCCTGGTACCAACACCGCTGGCCGTGGATTCTCATCTCAATGCCTGCGGTGTCTGTTGTACTGGGCATTATTCTGATTTCTACCGCGCTGAATAATCCGGCCATACTGGTGGTGGACAATTACTACGCTGAAGGGCGTGGCATCAACCGCTCACTGGCGCTCGATGAGGCTGCAATCAACCTGGGGCTATCAGCACGGCTGGCTGTGCAGGACAACACCATCAATCTGCAATTGCTCGGCACTGATGCTCCTCACCAGAATGAGGAGGCACTCAGTCTTTTTGTTTACCACGTCACCGACAACACACTCGATCAGACGTTTGTGTTTGCACCGGACGCTGATCCCGTATTATCGGCTCAAGGCTTTTATGAGCCGGTCAGTTCACTGGACGTGACAGCCTTGCAAACACTGTTCGCACAGAATACCAGCTGGTATCTGGAAATCAGAGGCGTCGATAATGACTGGCGTCTGCGCAAGCGTGTCAGCACACCGCAAAGGGAGGTCAGCTTCTGATGGCGGATCTGATGATCAGCAGCACCATTAAATCGGGTGTTCTTGCAAACCGTACTGCGGAAGCTCAGACATCAGAACTGTTATGTTTCCATTGCCAGTCGCCGGTGCCCGCCCGCTGCGATATCAGCGTACCGGTTGATGGCCAGAATCGCGCTTTGTGCTGCACATCCTGCCTTGCCGCCGTGCAGTTTATTCATGAACTGGATCTCGACGCGTATTACCAATATCGTGATCAGTGCGGAGTGAATGCTTCCGCTGAAATGAATGCTTCTGCCCCCGACAACGCCAGATTACAGAAAGCCGTGCTGCAACTGGCCGACGGTCGTCAGCAATTATCACTACTGATTCCCGACCTGCGTTGTGTTGCCTGCGTCTGGTTGCTGGAACAGGTGCTAGGAAAACAAACGGGTGTCAGCGATATCAACATCAATTATGCGACCCGCCGTCTGCGCGTGATATTCGACGAAAGACAAAGCGCCGTCAGTCTCGCGCAAAGAATTCAAAGTCTGGGCTATACAGTACGTGCCGATCTCCCGGACGCTGCCCGCAGCGATTTTACCGAGTCACGACGCAGCCTGCTGATCCGTCTCGGTGTTGCCGGCATAGGCATGATGCAGGTGATGATGTTTGCGCTGGCGTCTTATCTGTCAAACGGCAGCATGGAGGCTGAGTATGAAGCCCTGATGCGCTGGGCCAGTCTGGCGCTTACGACCCCGGTAGTGTTCTACAGCGCATGGCCGTTCCACCGCGCGGCCTGGTATGCCGTGCGTCATCGCAGCCTTATTATGGATGTTCCGGTGTCAATTGCCATTCTGGCAGCCTGGCTGCTCAGTGTGATCAATACCATTACCAACGGGCATGAAGTGTATTTTGACACCGCGAGCATGTTCACTTTTTTCCTGTTAACAGGACGTTACGCTGAACTGCTTTCACGCTACCACTTCCAGCAAAGCCAGGACTTGCTCGAGCATCTTCTGCCTGACAACGCCACGCGTATCGATCAGACAGCTGATGCTCCGGTTTACTCCTTGATTCCGCTGCAGGATCTTCGGACCGGTGATTTATTGCGGGTGTTGCCGGGAGAAACAATCCCTGCCGATGCTTATGTGCAAAGTGGGCGAAGTGGTGTCAGTGAGGCTGCATTCACCGGCGAGCCACTGCCCCAACTCAAAGAAGCTGGCGCACGCGTGCTTGCGGGATCAATCAACCATGACGGCGAGCTGATCATTCGGGTGAAATGTCCCGCAGATGAATTTGTTATCCGACAGATTGCGCGCCTGCAGGACAGAGCCGGAACATACCGCCCACGCTGGGCGCAGCTGGCGGATCGCACGGCTCAATGGTTTGTTGCATTGGTGTTGCTGATCGCAGGTGCAGCAGCAGCTTACTGGTATCAGGCAGGTAATCCCGAGTTTGTGATTATTGCGCTTACTGTGCTGGTAGTATCCTGCCCCTGTGCGCTATCGCTGGCCACGCCGGTTGCCTACAGTGTGGCTTGTACCAGTCTGCGTAACGCCGGCATCGTGATAAAAAACGGCGCATTTCTTGAGCGTGCGGCTTCAACAGGCACCGTGATCTTTGATAAAACCGGTACGCTGACTGAAGCCTGTCTGACAGTGAGCCGTATCGTCGCTTTGGACTCCACTGAGGCAGAGTGTTTTGAACTGGCAAGCGCACTGGAGTCAGTCAGCCACCATCCCGCAGCGTTGGCGTTTAATACCCCGCATCAACTGACATTGCTAAACAGCCGGGTTGTTCCGGGCTGCGGCGTACAGGGCGATATTGACGGTCATCATTACCGCATTGGTTTGCCGGAATTTGCACTAAACGTAAACCAGGCGGACTTGCCGGCTCCCGATTCCGGCCACTGGATACTGCTGACACGCAACCAAAAGGCCCTGGCCTGGTTCTGCCTGCAGGACAAAGTGCGCGACGACGCAGCACAGACCGTCAGCGCATTAAACGCTCAAGGCATCAATACGGCGGTGTTAACCGGAGACCGCTCGATGTCGGCAGCCGATATCCGGCAAAAATTCGGTGTAAGCGTAGTCCGCACAGGCATGAGTCCGGAAGATAAACTGGATGCGTTACGCCAGATGCAAAGCTCCGCAATCGTCATGATGGTCGGTGATGGGATCAATGATGTGGCGGCGATGGCTGCCGCAGATACATCTCTTGCAGTCACACCACGCGACAGTTTTGTACAGAACAGCGCCGACGCCATGTTGCTGAACAGCACACTGATGACCCTGCCTCGTGTACTCAGATTCGCACGCAAATGCCGGCGTGTAATACGCCAGAATGTGGCCTGGTCAGTCGCCTACAACTTCACCGTGATTCCGTTTGCCTTGATGGGCATGGTTCCTCCATGGCTGGCCGCATTGGGCATGAGCCTGTCATCTGTGATTGTTGTCAGCAATGCCGGGCGATTGCGCAGGATGGAGCGCTGAGATGGAAATGTTGTTTATTCTGATACCGCTCAGTCTCGGGTTAGTGGCGTTCATACTCTGGAGTTTTGTCTGGTCCGTAAAAAATGATCAGTTCGACGATCTCGAGCGCCAGGGCTGGTCTATTCTTTTTGAAGACAGTAAACAGCCGGTGAAAAAAGAAGAACAAGCCGTGCAATCGTCAGGAGACAAAACTGATGAGCATTGATTTTGCCAGCATAAGTGCAGCCTTTCTTCTGGGGTTACTCAGCGCACCACATTGCGCCGCCATGTGCGGCGGTATTTCCGGGGCACTGCTGATGGCCGGCCGGAGCAACTTGCTGCATCCCTCGGGGCAGAGTGTGATCGCAAGTTCATCACCGTATCCACTGGCAACCGACGCACTGATTTACGGTAGCGGAAAAATAATGGGTTACATGGCGCTGGGGGCATTTGCGGGCGCCGGCGGCTTTTTGCTGGGCAGCATACACAACACCGGATTCACCGTTTTACATGTGTTGTCCGGGCTATTGATGATCGCATTGGGATTATACATTGCTGGCTGGTGGCTGGCTGTCAGCCAATTTGAACGCTTTGCCTATCGGCTATGGCAGCCAGTATTAAAACGGCTGCACGGATTGTCACTGGCACACCCCGGCAATAAGCTACTGGCGGGGATGGCCTGGGGGCTGTTGCCATGCGGCATCGTTTACAGCGTTCTGGGACTGGCACTGGCCAGCGGAAGCACCGCGGCTGGTTTGTTACTGATGTTGGCATTTGGTGTGGGCACTTTACCTTTTGTTCTGCTGAGTGGCGGGTTGATGCAATCAGCATTGCCACTTCTGAAACGACCCTGGCTGCGCCAGATCAGCGGACTGGCGATGATGACACTGGGTATTCTGACTCTTGTGAAAGCCTTGGGATAAAGACATAAAACCCGAGCTTAGCGTTAACACGGTTGGCTGATGATGAAAACAAATACGCATAACAACAATGGCACAATGGGTACCAACATGGTACCGGAGGAGATCTACTCATGAGTCACCTGCTGGGCATACTGACCCGACCACAACAGGAATGGGCAAACATTCGTGATAGTAAGGTCTCCGCTGTGGGGCACTATCTGCGTTTTCTGATCTGGATAGCAATCCTGCCGCCGGTCGCCTGGTGGTATGGAGCATCCCAGATCGGCTGGGAGCTGTCAGACAGACAGATCAGACTGACAACAGAGTCAGCTGCACAGATCATGGGGATGTTTTATCTGGTAATTCTGGGCAGCGTAGCGTTCCTGGGTCTTATGATTCACTGGATGGCGAAAACCTACGATGCGCGTAACGATGATGTTGCTCACGGCATCGGTGTTGCCGCCTATATGTGTGCGCCCATGTTTCTGGTCGGGCTGACCGGGTTCTATCCAAACCTGTGGCTGGATATGTTGCTGGGTACGGCTGCGGCTGCATATACAATCTATCTGCTCTATATCGGCATTCCCATCGTATATGACATGCCAAAGGAAAGAGGTTTTCTGTTTGCCAGTGCCGCAGTCGCTGTAGGGCTGGTTCTGATGGTGGCGTTGATGGGACTGACCGTCTTCCTTTGGGAGATGGGATTCACACCAGTATTCACAGACTGAGCAGCCTATAACCCCTGCCGGTCATCCGGAGGGTTTATGCCAGTCATCTACCGGCGACTTTCAGCCGCAATCCTTACCGCGACTCTTGTTGCAATTGATGCAGGGGCCTCCAGGGCCTCTGCACAAAGTCTTGATGTCAGCGACTTTGAACGCTGGGATTCGCGTTCATTCAGTGGCGCTACCAACTACCGCATACAGCGTGATGACAATCATGTCATTTTATTTGCGGATGCTCCTGGCACAGCCAGCGCATTTTACCGGTCGGGCAGAATTGATCTGACTACCACTCCATGCCTGTCCTGGTCGTGGAAAATTGACGCCACTGCGCCGGCGTATCTCGATGAGCGCGCAAAAAGCGGCGATGATTATGCCGCACGCGTTTACGTGGTAAGGCGCGGCGGGTTGGCGTTCTGGCGCGCTAAAACCATTAACTATGTGTGGTCGGCAAACCAGCCGGCAGGGTCCCGCTGGCCGAATGCGTATGCAGGCAACAACGCGCAGATGTGGGCACTGGACAGCGGCCCCGATCTGACAGACCAGTGGCAATCACATCAGCGGGATATCATGGCAGACTGGCAGCAGGCTTTTGGTGAACAGATCAACAGTCTGGACGGCATCGCCATCATGACCGACGGTGATGACAGTGGTAGCCAGCTCAGCGCAGCGTATGCGACACTCCGCTTCAGCGCGCGTAACCACCAGGGTCAGTGTGCATCAGGGCCAATGTGAATTAAAACAAGAGAACACACCATGAAACTTTACGAAACCAAAACCGCACCCAATCCCCGTCGCGTCAGAATTTTTCTTGCAGAAAAAGGCCTGCTCGACCAGGTCGAACTGATCCAGTTGGATTTGCAGAAAGGCGAGAACCTGACACCCGCATACGCTGCCAAAAATCCGATGAAAAAAGTCCCTGTGCTCGAATTGGAAAGTGGCGATTGTGTGGCAGAAACCATGGCCATCTGCCGCTATTTTGAAGAAGCATTTCCTGACAGTCCGCGCTTGCTGGGCACTACGGCACTGGAAAAAGCCCAGATTGATCAGTGGCTGCGCTGGATTGATTTCTATTTTATGACACCAACAGGCATGGGATTCCAGCATACAACAGGTTACTTCAAAGATCGTATGACTCCATTCCCGGAGTGGGGCGAAGAATGTAAAAAGCAGGCAGCGCGCTTTTTCAACTTCCTGGACCGTCACCTTGCTGACAAGCAGTTCATCATGGGCGATCAATTTACTGCAGCGGACATCAACGCTTTGTGTACTGTGGATTTTAATCGTGTAATCCAGCAGCGCATTGCGCCGGAGCAGGTGAACCTGCAAGCCTGGCATGACCGCGTGTCCGCAAGGGCCTCTGCCAAGGCCTGATTTGCGCACGCTGATGCGTCACGCTCATTACCGTGACTCCCGACGGCCATTCAAATCAATCGCGCAAATCCTCAACCAGCCGGCGTGCCAGCACCAGACTGCGATACCATCGCCGCTGGGCTGGCGGTACAACTGCGGGCCTGATGGTCAACAGGCTTTGTGCATTGCTGACGGCGCTTTGCGGCTGCCTGAGAGCATCAAGCACTGACTGGCGCGCGCCGTATGTTTCACGCAGAAAACGGCTGGCCTCGTCACTCAGACTGACGCGGTAGTGTCTTACCAGTGCAGCAGCCAGGTGCTCAGCTGCCTCGCTCATATCTTCTTCAACATCCTGCGCAACAGATTCGGCGATCACACGTTTTTCCTGAGCACTCATACCAGGCTCCAGATCTCCCAGATAACTGGCATACGTGGCACCTATGCCGCGCTGGATCTCCGGATACGACAAATGGATATGAGGCTCCAGTGCCAATGCGACTTCAATGGCCAGCTGTCGTGCGCTTTCGAAAGTGAGCGGATAATCACGCTCACTGCGACGCTCGAACAAGCCCTTGGTTTCGTGCGACTCAAGGTGTTGGGCTCGCAGATAACGCGCAAGATGCTCACATACCTCTTTGCGCTCTTCATCCTCAAGCCTCACCACTTTCTCCAGAATGTGCACGCCAGTTCCACGCGGCCCGATCTGCAGCTCTTCGGTATCCAGGCGGGTTTTATCCATCAGAGTATTCCATGCTTCTGCAGCCTGCTGGAAATCAGTGTGGAGCTCTCCGATACGCATAAATGAATCATGTGCATAACGATACAGTCTGAGTGCATTTGTCATCAGAACAGCGGCATGCCTGAGTTCTTCATATTGCCCTGAGGCTCCGCTATCAACAGCGGAGGCAACGGCCTGCAGATCATCCGACAAACGATCAAGAGCCTGCCCTACCCGTTCGATCAGCAATGCTGATGAAATGCCTTCAGGCACCTCGTCATATGACATCACATTCACTTCGACCAGCCAGGATGCCAGACTTCGTATTCTGCTGCTGCCGGCTGCTTGTGCAATTCGATAACGACTACGCTTGCGCTCCATGCGGTCCAGTGCTGCCGCCAATCGCCAGCGCCCACGGTAATCGAATATCAGCATGGGGATTTCGCGCCCATTGATCAGTTCAAAAGCCAATACCAGCATGGACTCTACGTCCTGCATTGTGATCAATAACAGATTGTCCTGTTCAATTGCAGCCAATACCCGGGCAATAAAATGTTCGGCACGGGGCATGCCATGTCTGAGTTTTGCGATATCGCCGTGATAGCGCAAATGCAACATGTCGACGGCAGCAGGTGACAATTCACGCAGTTCGTTACTGTGGCGGGCGATCAGCTCATCGGTACCGTGCTGCATATCGCGTATACGTGAACCAAGACCAGCCCGACGGAAATTGTCGATATCTGCCAGTAGCACAGCGAACTGCTCGTCCGACGTCAACTGTCTCACCGCCGTTGCGATTCCGGAAGGCGGCAAATCCACTCGTTGCAACAACTGCAATGCCGCTTCACGTTGACGGGCTTCGCCGTCAAGACTGTTTATCATCAGATCTCTGACTGATAGTATCAGGTCGCCCAATTTATCAATTACTTCGATACCGGCTTTTTGTGAGCGCTCATTGCGATAACCCCAGGTGCTGTCGTAAACCACTTTCGCAGCCAACGCAATCAACCCGCTAAGCACGGTGAAACTTACAAAGTAAATCAGCTGCTGATTGGTCGGGGCCTGACCATAACCGATGTAATAACCACCGTATAGACCAATGGCAGTCACTGGTCCGGCGGTCCATGCCAGGCCCAGCAGGCTGCGGGAAATGCGCACACGGCGCACACTCCGCGTAAACTGATCAAGGCGTTCGGTATCCTCGCGATTCAGCGATATCCCCTGTCTGTCACCGCTGCCATGACGCCAGCGTTGTAGTCTGGACCACCACATAAAGTATCCTGAACTGCACGAGTCGAACCCGAGTATAACGCGATTCGGGTCACATACGCACACGCGACCACCTGTGTCGAACTTGCAAAAACAGCACTGTTGACCTATTGTGGCCCCGCTTCAGGTGTTCGACGCCAGACAGGAAAGTCTGGCTGAGAATGAAACGGGAAGCCGGTGCGGTATAAAGATCAGACTCATGATCTGGAAAATACTGCCAAAGCCGGCGCTGCCCCCGCAACGGTAAACAAGTTTGATCTGTCAGAAGCCACTGTCGATGTTTTATTGCTGCCATGCAGTCTGTAGAACAATCACCGATGGGAAGGCGACAGTTCCCGGTATGGCATGCCATACCACTTGTGAGCCCGGAGACCGGCCTGCTGCACAACAACGCGCTGCGGTGGGCAGTTGATGCGATTGAGTTGAGTATTTTTTGCAAAATGGCCAGTGGCAATTTTTGCTGGCTGTTAATCGACTGCTATCGTGGCGCATACCATCTTTTTTTTGCACTCGGGTGAGAGTGCAAATGGAGTTATGCGCATGAACGAAAAAAAATCCAGTTCCAGATTCCCCGCACTTGTTGCCACTTGCAGCCTGGCTTGCCTGCTGCCTGTTGGCGTATCTGCTCAAAACAGTAATGATCCCACAGCAGCTCCCCGGGAAATGCTGGTGACCGCTAACCGCTTTGCGCAGTTTTCTCATGAAATGCTGAACGCCCATACCTTGCTGGACCGCGACTTTATCAACCAGAGCGGCGCCAGCAGTCTGTTCGACCTGCTCAGGACCGTACCCGGTGTACAACTCGCACGTACCGGTACAGATGGAGCACAGACCAGTCTTTTTATGCGCGGCAGCAATTCCAACCATACGCTGATCCTGCTGGATGGTGTGCGCATGAACACGGCCAGTGAAGGCGCAGCACGTCTTGAAAACATACCGCTGTCACACATCGAGCGAATAGAGGTTATTCGTGGCCCGCAGTCCAGTGTCTATGGCGCAGACGCTATCGGTGGTGTTATCCAGATTTTCTCCCGCAACAGCGTCTTGCCCAGTGAAAATCTTCCGGATGCCGGCAAGCCGTATTCAGGCCGGATTGAAGCAGGCGTGGGAACAGAGCAATCCCGCGTGTTACACAGCGGTTTCCGTGCCAGACTCAATCAGACTGTTATCGATGTGGATCTGTCACACCGTGAGACCGACGGCATCCCGGCGCAAAACGCACCACGCCCCAGTACCCGCGATGCAGGCTGGGAGAATCAGTCGGTGTCACTGGGCGTTCAGCAGGCGTTGAGCAATAGCTGGCAGTTATGGGGCCGGTGGCAGGCGACCGAGTCTGAGAAACTGTTTGACGGCGGCGACAGCGATGCCTCTCAACGAACAGGAAGCGCAGGTCTGCGCGGTCAGATTTCCGAACGCTGGCATACACAACTGCAGGTAAGTCAGTTCAAGGACAACAACCTGACACGCCAATACGGCCTGTCGCGCAGCACCACAAGGCGCGACAGCCTGCAGTGGCAGAACGAACTGAAAATTAACGACCACGGTAATACCATGTTGGGCCTGGACATTGATGATGAGGATCTTTTTTACCTCAGCTCAGGCGCCGTGCAAAACGTCAGCACTCGTCGAAACGACGCTCTCTTCGCCGTACACCAACAGGAACTGGGCGCTATCGATCTGACGGCATCCGTGCGACTGGACGACAATGAGCAGTTTGGAGCACACAGCACTGGCCGACTGGCCGTAGGCACTGATCTCAGCAGCAACAGCAGTATCTGGGTAGCTGCTTCGACCGCATTCAAAGCGCCTACTCTGGTAGATTTGTACGTGGACTTCCCTGCCTTCGGTTTTTTTGCCAACCCGGATCTGGAGCCGGAGCGCGCCAGAAATCTGGAAGCCGGTTTACGAACAAACGTCGCGGACACTGCACTGGACATCAACGTATTCCGCAATGATATCCGCGACCTGATCGGGTCTGACAGCACGTTTCGCAGCCTGACCAATGTCAGCCGGGCACGGATCCATGGACTGGAGCTTAGCGCCAGCCGTGATATCCTTGGCTGGCAGAGCCGGCTGTCACTGACAGTGCTGGATCATGAAAATCGGGATACCGGTCAGGCTTTGCTGCGCCGTCCGAATGAACAGCTGAGTGTCAGTGCCTCAAAGCGTTTTGAACAATTCTCGGTGTTTTTCGACTGGCAACTACGCAGTGATCAAGCCGATCTTGATCCGGTTACTTATGGTCGTTCACGGGTTGGCGGGTACGGTGTGCTTGATACAGTCTTTGAATGGCAGGTCATTCCGGCGCTGGATCTGCAACTGAAAATAGGCAATGTGTTCGACAAAAACTACGAAGTCGTAGATGGATTCAATACACTGGGCCGGCATGCGATGCTAAGCGCCAGACACCAATTCTAGGTAGCCGCTATGTTTCAGGGCTCCAAATCTTGAATGAATACAGGATAAAACATGACAGAGCAAAACCGGGGAATATCAAACGAATCAGACAATGGACAGTCCAGAAAATCCATACTGATACGGCTGGCAAAACCCCTGATTACTCTGGCGTGCCTGATTTTGGTAGCAGGGGTGTTATGGCAGCTGCTACCAAAATCGTCATTCTCCAGCGATCTCTCACAACTCGGGCAGGGACGCCCGGGTCTTGTTCTATTACGCGAGATTCATGTGATGGGCGGCGAGCGCGTATTGGAGCAAATGCATACAATTTACCCTGAGTTTGAAGCGGATATGGTGTTCCTGCTGGTCCACACAGGCAACCCGACCGGCCTTGATTTTGCTGCCAGACACAATGCCGGCGATGGCAGCGTTGTACTTTTTGATGCCCGGGGAAATGAAATCGGCAGTCTCCGGCATCCGGCGTCAGCTGCAGTATTAAGGCAATTTATCGTCGACACGCTGGCGGCTGTAACCAATTGACCCGGTCACTGACAGCCATCGCAAGCACCGTCAAATGTTGATCTATTCGAAGCAGACACAATCTTTACCCTGATACCTGGCCAAAAGGCCATGCTCTGCTGAATACCTATTGCTACAATGCAGACATCTTGCACAATGTCTGCTTGTACTTCTGCCCACCGCTCAAGGCAAGCTATGCCCAGGTTTTAAAACGTTTGGTGAAATGGCCATGGCAATCGAAATTGAGCGTAAATTTCTGGTGAATGTCGGTCTGCTGAAACAATCCGGGGCACTTGTCGGGGCAAAAAGCGTGCTGATCAGACAAGCCTGGCTGAGTCGCGGCGATGAGATGGCCGGCGACAAAAGTGCTACCGTGCGCGTTCGTGTCGCTGGTGATAATGCGTTTCTCACCATCAAAGGCAAAACAACCGGCATCAGCCGGCATGAGTTTGAATACCCCATCCCGATGACCGATGCGCTGCAGTTATTGCAAATGTGCAGCGGCCACACGATTTCAAAAACCCGACATCTGATACCGGTCGACAGACACCTGTGGGAAGTCGATGAATTCCACGGCCTCCATCAGGGACTGTGGCTGGCGGAGATTGAATTGTCGGACGAGCAGGAATCCTTTGCCATGCCTGAATGGCTCGGAGAAGAGGTCTCGCATGATGCACGTTACCGCAATTCCGTATTGGCGCACTCAGCCAATCCTGTACCTGACTGAATGCTGCATGTGTCGCTGGCAATGCTTGCGCAGCTCACCTATGCTTGGGCCAAAACCGGTGGAGATAGGCAGGTGCGATGATCAACTGGCTCGCTGAAAACGTGTTTCTGGTGTATCAGTTTTACGGTGTGGCATTTGTAGTGCTCGGCGCCACCGCGTTGGCATTACCCCGCAATAGACAATTGCCATTTTCTGGCAATCTCTGGCTGCTGGGGTGTTTTGGCATTTTGCATGGCGCCTTTGAATTCATATTGGCAAACCAGATAGTACAGCCCAGCGCAAGCCAGATGGCTGTGGGCAATTTTTTAAATTTATTGTCTTTCCTGGCTCTGTTTGAATTCGGACGTCGCTCTGTTATCAATGCCATTCCGGCTTACGCCATCACATTGCCACTCTCGCTGCTGATTCTCCTGCTGCTTGAGCCCAGTGCAGATACAGTCGGGCTGATTGGTCGATACGTGTTTGGTGTGCCCGGCGCAGCACTATCGGGTTTGATCTTTATACGCGCTCGCCGGACACTGACTCAAGGGATGACTCTTGTCCTCGACGAGCAGCCCGGTAGCGTTGGCAAAAACTGGTTCACGCTCGCAGGTACTGCGCTACTGTTGTATGCCGCATTGAGTCTTGTTAATAGCAGCACAACTGGAATTCCGCTCCTGCCGGACAACGATACTTTCATCAGGATGGTTGGCGTTCCTGTTGCCATCCCCCGCGCACTTTGTGCGGTCGCATTGGTTATCGCGTTAATCGCAATTGTCTACAACACGACCTTTGGCATTGTTCGTGATGTTGAAAACATCCTGCAGGGCATTGATGGTTTTGTGTATCGCTGCCGCAATGACGAACACTGGTCTTTAATCTATATGGCCGGCAACATTCATGAATTGTCGGGCTACACCGTAGACGATTTTCGCCACCCCGCCATTATCACACTGGACAACATGGTTCATCCGGCTGACCGTATTCGTGTCAGGAAAGCAGTTAATGCCGCACTGGCAAAACACCTTTCCTATGACATCAGTTTTCGCATTGTTACCCGCAGCGGACGCAGTAACTGGGTAAGTGAACGTGGCAACGGCATCTATGACCAACACGGCAACCTGAAATACCTTGAAGGCCATGTATTCGATGCAGACGAACTCATGGAATCACAAAATCGCCTTGAGCGGGCAGAGCAATTCGGAGGCCTTGGTCACTGGGAGTTTGATCCGGGAACCGGACACAGGTATTGGTCCAGTCAAATGTTCAGAATGTTTAATCTGGAGCCGGCCGATGAGCCTCCGGATGCAGAGAGATATATGGATTTGATCCATCCGGACGACCGTGAAATAGTCATGTCAGCGATGAGTGCCATGACTAAAAATGAGTCGCCGGGCATCGAAATCTACCGCACAAACCCTGAGTACGGACCACAGCGCAGCCTGAAACCAAGCTGTCAGGCAATACCGGATTCGCAGGGCCGCATCCAACGCTATTCCGGAACGGTAGTGGATGTGACAGAACAACAAGCGGCCATGGCCGCATTACGTGAGTCTGCGCGTCAGCAACAAGAGCTTCTGCTGATCACACAACGTGAGCAGGGGCGCATGGCAGCGCTATTATCGGCCATGAGCATTGGCATTCTGTTTGAGGACAGAGACGGTCGTGTTGAATATGTAAACCCTGCATTCCGACGTATGTGGGCCGTGGACGAAAACGCTCAACTGGTTGGCGACACTACCCGCCGCGTGCTGGAGCATTCAACGCACCGCTTTGCGCGGCCCGACCATGCCTCCAGACATGTTCTGCATGTGCTCGACACCCATGAGATCAGTGAGCGCTTTGAAGTTGATCTGTATGACGGCCGCATACTGACTCAATTGTCGTACCCGGTCTGCGACCCTGATGGTCGTGTGATGGGCAGACTATGGATCTATGAAGACGTGACGCACGAACGCCAGACTGCTCAACAACTGGTGTACCTGGCAGAACATGACCCGCTGACCGGGCTGCATAACCGACACCGTTTTCAACAGCAAATGGACTGGATGATTGCCAGCGCTGAGCGCAATAACACACACTTTGCTTTATTGTATTTTGATCTGGACGATTTCAAGTACATCAATGATACCTTTGGTCACCGCGCCGGGGATACCGTATTGGTACGCACCGCCGGCGAAGTGTCCAGTCTGCTGCGGCAGGGTGAAATGTTCGCACGTCTTGGCGGTGATGAGTTTGCCATTCTGACAGGCCTGGGCCCCAGCGATTCAGCCATCCCGCTTGCCGAGCGGGTACGCCATGCCATTGCAGCGCTGCCATTCAGATTCCGGGGTAGTAACCTGCGCCTGACTACCAGTATCGGCATCACCATTTTCCCGCAACATGGCGACAACACTGAAGATCTCATCGCACATGCAGACAGTGCCATGTATCAGGCCAAAAATGCCGGTAAAAACAACTGGTCCATTTACGATCCCGAGAAAGATCTCACTGAGCTGATGATTGCGCGCATGAACTGGGTGAGCCGGGTTGCCACCTGCCTGGAACAGGGCTTGTTCGAGCTACACTTCCAGGGCATCTACAATACAAGCGATAGCACATTGAGCCATCTGGAAGCCCTTGTGCGTATGCGCGATCCGCTGCAGAAAGACTCAATTATCATGCCCGGCCAATTCATTCCTGTTGCAGAAAAAAGCGGGCAGATTCTGGAAATTGACCGCTGGGTTCTGCGCGAAAGCATTCGCACTCTGGCAGCCAACCCTTCACTGCCTGCACTGGCAGTCAATATTTCCGGGCGCAGTTTCGATGAGGCCAGTCTGCCGATGACCATTCATGCGCTGCTGAAAGAAATGGATGTTGCGCCGGAACGACTTATCATCGAACTGACTGAGACTGCCGCGGTATCCGAGATGCAGGATGCACAACGTTTTATCGAGGCATTGCAGCAGACCGGGTGCCGGGTTTGTCTTGATGACTTTGGTACCGGATTTTCCACGTTCGCATATCTGAAGTACCTTGGAGTACAAGTCCTGAAGATCGACGGTCTGTTTATCAGGGACCTGCCCAACAATCATGAGAATCAGGCCTTTGTCAAAGCCATGATTGATGTGGGCCGTGGCCTGCGAAAATTGATTGTGGCCGAATTTGTTGAAGATCGGGCAACCTATGACATGCTGTGTGTACTGGGCGTGGATATGGTACAAGGTTACTTTCTGGATCGTCCGATCGCTGATCATCCAGCGCTCGATTCATGACCTGTGGCAGCTTGCAAATCGAAGTACTGCACGCTAGGTTTAAGGTCAATACCAATAACATACAGGGACATACTATGATTCTGCACAAAATCCGGTACCAATCCTGTTCCAGACTCAGCTGTTTCGCGGTCATTTTGTTGACCGGGGTGATGGCATGCACACCTGACTCGACCCGGCAGAACTCAGATTTACGTCATATCAACGTCGCAGATCCTGCGACTGACTTGCAACTGCACTTGCTTGAAGCCCGGTCAGGCGACACCATCATTCTGCCGGCCGGCATATTCAATTTTGAGCGGGGTTTAACCTTAAACGCCGATAACGTTACCTTACGTGGTGCGGGCATGGACAGCACCGTGTTATCGTTCAAAAACCAGATCGCCGGAGGTGAGGGTTTGCTGGTTAATGCCAGTGGCTTCACTATCGAAGATATCGGCATTGAAGACAGCCGGGGGGATGCACTCAAGATTGCCCGTGGTGAAAATATCATTATCCGGCGTGTTCGCACCGAATGGACCAATGGCCCGGATACCAGCAATGGCGCCTACGGCATTTATCCGGTACAGACCCGCAATACGTTGATTGAGGATTCGGTAGCCATCGCAGCATCCGATGCCGGTATTTATGTTGGCCAATCCGAGAACGTCATAGTGCGCAGAAATCGTGCAGAATTTAATGTCGCCGGGATAGAGGTCGAAAACAGTTTTAATGCCGACGTGTATGAAAATCAGGCCATCAACAATACCGGCGGTATCCTGGTTTTTAACATGCCGAATCTTCCGATTCCCGGGCACAGCACCCGGGTGTTCAACAATGTCATTGAGCACAACAACACCCCCAACTTTGCTCCACCCGGTACTGCAGTAGCGAGCGTACCGGCAGGTTCCGGCGTATTGATCAACTCCAATGACAAGGTAGAAATATTTAACAATCGTTTTGATGGCAACCAGACCGCCAACATCATTATTTCCAGCTACTTCAGCGCTGGTTACAACGACCGCCAGATGGCCGCCGATTTTGATCCGTATCCGGAGACCATTTTTATTTACGACAACGAATTCGGGCCTGGTGGCAATGCCCCGGGGTTTCCAGAGCTGGATATGCTGAGGCAGGCCTTGTTTGGTGCTGATGGCAGCTTCCCGGATATTCTCTGGGACGGCGTGGTGCACCCGGAACGTCTTTCAAAGGACTATGCGATCTGTGTCAACAACGGCGATGCACAAGTACTTAACATCGACGGCGCCAACAACAATGGCAATCCACGCATAGAGTCGGAACCTCATCAGTGTGAACACAGCAAACTGCCGGCGGTGATTTTGCCTGCATCCATGGACACCTAGGATATAAGCGGTGAATCGAGAAGTATTGTTAACGGCTGCACTGTTGTTGTCAGCCTGCTCTGACAGCAGCGGCCCGCAACTTTTTCCTGCCGATGCAGCGCCTGCTGAATTGTCCCGATGGCAATTGATGCAAGTCAGCACCGGGGACAACAGCCTGCAACTTGATCCGGCTGTTCTGGCATATGATCTTGCAACGCCGCTGTTTAGTGACTATGCGCTGAAACTGCGCACGGTCTGGTTACCCGACGGCAAAAGCGCCAGCTATACCACATTGGGCAGTGTTGATTTTCCGATTGGCACCATTATCAGCAAAACCTTCTATTACCCACGCGCCAGCGCTGCACCGGATGACATTACCGCAGTGCAGTGGACCGCAGATGCATTGCTTGGTTTTGACGGTCAGGCTCTGGATCTGAGCCAGGTCTGGCTGCTTGAGACCCGCCTGCTGGTGCATCAGGAAAGCGGCTGGCAGGCTTTGCCTTATGTCTGGAACGATGAACAGACCGACGCCAGTCTGCAGATAGCCGGTGACATCAAGCGGCTTAGCCTGCACCGCAAGGACTTGGCAGAAGAATTTGCTTATGTGGTACCCAATCGTAACGAATGTGCGTCCTGTCACCAGTTGGATCAGAACAACAAAGGGTTGTCGCCCATCGGACCCTCTGCCAGAAATCTGAATCGCCTGATCAGTTTCTACCCGGACGGCCCGGCCAATCAGCTGGAAGTCTGGCAGGCACGACAATGGCTGGAAGGCCTGCCGGCGCGTGAACAACGCCCCATGGCTGCGCTGTGGTCGCATGACCAGCCGCTCACACCGGAACACGCTCTTGAGCAGCGCGCGCGTGACTATCTCGCAGTGAACTGTGCACATTGTCATCAACGCGGTGGCAGCGGCGACACCTCGGGCTTGTTTCTGAATACGGCAGAAACCGATGCCACCAGACTGGGCCTGTGCAAACCGCCGGTGGCGGCAGGACGCGGCACTGGCGGTCATCGTTTTTCGATTGAACCCGGCAAACCGGAACAGTCGATTCTCAGTTACCGTATCTTCAGTAATGAAGTCGGAGTGCTCATGCCGGAAGTCGGACGCAGCCTGATACATCAGGAGGGACTCGAGCTGGTGAACGCCTGGATTCGGCATATGCCCGGAGATTGCAACTAAATGGACGCATCAGCCGAGGTCATCCTGCGGGCTGAAAAACTGTGCAAGATTTACAGCATGGGCGACATCGTTGTAAATGCGCTGAAAGATGTCGATCTGGAATTACACAGGGGCGAGCTACTGGTGCTGCTGGGCGCATCAGGCAGCGGAAAGTCGACGCTGCTGAATATTCTGGGCGGACTGGATGTACCAAGCACAGGTCGCCTGCTGTATGCCGGCAAAGACCTGACAAAAGCCAGCGATCATGAGCTCACGGTATACCGCCGCGAACATGTGGGTTTTGTTTTTCAGTTCTACAATCTGGTGTCCAGTCTGACTGCCCGTGAGAACGTAGCGCTGGTGACTGATATCGCGCGTAACCCGATGAAGCCAGAAGACGCTCTGGCTCTGGTTGGACTGAGCGCACGCATTGACCACTTCCCTTCACAACTATCCGGCGGTGAACAACAACGGGTCGCTATCGCCCGCGCCATTGCAAAACGCCCTGATATTCTATTGTGCGATGAACCCACCGGCGCACTTGATGCTAAAACTGGCAAACTGGTTCTGTCGGTACTTAACGAGGTCAATCGCGAGACTGGCACTACGACCGCAATTATTACGCATAACGCGGCCATTGGTGCTATCGGTGACACGGTTTTGCGCATGAGTAGCGGCGAAATAGTGGAACGCTACACCAATAATACACGCGCCGATGTAGACAGCGTGGAATGGTAGAACCGATATGAAGGCATTGAATCGCAAACTGCTGCGCGAGCTCTGGCAATTAAAAAGCCAGATGATTTCGATTGCCCTGGTTGTAGCGACCGGCATCATGACGGTGGTGACCATGCGTGGTAGTTATGAGTCGCTGGTAATCGCGCAGCAGGACTACTATCAACAGACCCGTTTTGCCGATGTCTGGGTATCACTGCGCCGCGCTCCCGAGACCTTGCGTCAGCAGATCAGCAATCTGCCTGGCGTGGCACTGGCCGAGACGCGCATCGGTTTTATGGCCACGCTGGATCTGGAAGGTCTGGATGCGCCGGCAATCGGGCGTTTTATTTCATTGCCGGAAAATTCCCGCCCGGTGTTAAACGATATTCAGATACGCCAGGGTCGCTACATAGAACCGGGCGCACCGGACGAAGTCATCATCAGCGAGAAGTTCGCAGCTGCACGCGGCCTGCGCCCGGGCGACGGAGTGCGTGCGATTATCAATGGCCGCGCCCGCGAACTCGATATTGTTGGCATTGCTATCTCACCCGAACACATTTATGCCATGCCTCCGGGCTCATTGATGCCGGAAGATTCCCGTTATGGCATTTTGTGGATGGGTGAGCGCGCGCTGGGCCCGGCCTATGACATGGAGGGCGCATTTAACGAGGCTTTCGTCAAACTGTCACCCGACGCCGATTCGCTGGCCGTCATCGATGGATTGAATACCCTGCTCCAGCCCTATGGCGGGTTTGGGGCCTACACACGCAGAGACCAACCCTCGCACATGATCCTGCAAGGCGAACTGGATCAGAACCGCGTCATGGGCACTGCGATCCCCGGCGTTTTTCTGGGCGTCGCGGTGTTTCTGTTGCACCTGGTACTGAGCAGGTTGATAAGCACACAACGTGGCGAAATCGCCGTGCTCAAAGCCTTTGGGTATCGCAATATTGAAGTCGGCCTGCACTTTCTGATGTTCGCTTTGGCTGCGGTTTTTCTGGGCATCGTATTGGGCGGGCTTGGAGGTGCCTGGCTGGGTCGTGCCTACATTGGTATTTATCAGATGTATTTCGATTTACCCGGATTGCAGTTTTCCATGAACTGGCAATTGGTATTGATTGCCTCATCGGTCAGCCTGTTGGGGGCGTGCACGGGGGCAATGAATGCCGTCCTGAAAGCAGTGCGCTTGCCACCGGCCGAAGCCATGCGGCCGGAACCACCAGCGAGCTTCAAACCGGGCCTGATGGAACGTATCGGGATAGCCCGGTTACTGCCCTCTGCGGGCCGAATGATCCTGCGTAACGTCGAGCGCAAAGCCCTGCAAAGTTTTTTATCGTCACTGGGTGTGGCGTTTTCAGTTGCGATTCTGGTGATCGGATTTTTTATGTTTGATGGTGTGCGCTTTCTGATGGATCTGCAGTTCCGCGAAATTCAGCGTGAAGACGTGTCGGTGAATTTTCACCAGCATCAGTCTGACCGGGTGTTACATGAATTATGGCGCCTGCCGGGTGTCACGCGGGTGGAACCTTTCCGCACTGTGCCTGCGCGTTTGTCCAACGGGCACCTGTACCGTGACAGCGGCATACAGGGCATGCAGGCGGACGGCAAACTCAGACGCGTGGTGAGCAGCAATATACTGACTTACCCTTTGCCTGCTGATGGCCTCGTACTGAGTCGTGTGCTGGCACAGCGGCTGGATGTGAACGCTGGCGACTGGCTGCATGTCCAGATGCTTGAAGGGCAGCGACAACAACATCCCGTTCAGGTCACAGGTGTGGTCGATGACTTTATGGGCGTCAGTGCCTACATGGACATCCAGGCATTGCACCAACTCAGCGGGGAGCACGGACTGATCAGCGGCGTGTATCTGTCGGTGACGCAGGATGAGCGCAGCCGGTTGTACCAGACCCTGAAACAGATGCCTATGGTGGCAGGGGTCGCCTCGCCCGCGGAGATGCTGGTTTCTTTTGACACTCAGATGGCGCAGAATATTTTTATATCGGTTGGCTTTCTGGTCGGATTTGCATCAGTGATTGCTGTTGGCGTGATCTATAACGGCGCGCGTATTGCGCTGTCCGAGCGCGGACGCGAGCTGGCGAGTCTGCGCGTGATGGGCTTCCATCGCCGTGAAGTCGCCATCTTGTTATTAGGCGAGCAGGCACTGATTACCCTGTTTGCCATTCCTATGGGCTGGGTCATTGGTTACAGCATGGCCTGGCTGGTCGTTCAGGGTATGGCTACCGATATGTTCAGGATTCCGTATGTATTGAATCCTCAAACCTGGCTGTACTCGGCATTAATCACCATGGCGGCTGCACTGGCCAGCGGTATAGCCGTCAGACGTCGCCTTGATCATTTTGATCTGATCAGCGTGCTGAAAACACGGGAGTAGTTCATGCGCAAATGGATAGTGGGAGCTCTGGCTCTGCTGGTTGTTATCATTTATTTTTTCAGCACTTCCTCATCCGCGGTTCGTGTTGAGACAGCCACCGTCGGGCAACGGGATCTGATGATTACAGTGCAGGAACAAGGGCGCACCCGCGCACGTCTGCCTTACACAGTGACAGCGCCTGTTAATGCCTACATGCAACGCACAGCGCTGATCGAAGGACATCGCGTTGAACAGGGACAAGCCTTGGTGGAGTTGTCTCTGCTGGCGGAGGACAATCGTGCTGAAGCCAGCTACCGGGCCAATCTTCAGGCGGCCGAAGCACGCCGACGCGTAGCAGAAGCCAGCCTTACCGAAGCGGAATCCACGCTGGCGCGCAGCCGCAACGAAGCTGATCGCCGCGAACGACTTTATCTGGACCGACTGATTGGCAGCGAGGAGCTGGAGCTTTACCGACAGGCTGTGCAGGCCGCAGAATCCCGCCAACAAAGTGCGCGCTCCTCGCTCGCGGCGGCGCAAGCCGAAATAGAAAGTGCGCGTGCGCGCCTGATGGGCCGCGGTGACAACAATGAATCTGAAGGCAACCTGACCTTGACCGCGCCGGTCAGCGGCACGGTGCTGAGGGTGCACGAGCGTGGTGATCGCGCTGTCAGCGCTGGCACCGCCCTGTTTGAAATCAGCGATGGCGATGCACTGGAACTGGTGGTCGACCTGCTGACACAAGACGCAGTGCGTGTCAGCGCAGGCGACGAGATACTGATCAGCGGCTGGGGCAGTAGTGAAGTACTGCGCGGCGTGGTGGACTATGTGGAACCGCAGGCATTCACCAAGTTCTCAGCCCTCGGGGTTGAAGAGCAGCGGGTCAATGTGGTGGGTTCGCTGATACAGAATCATCCGTCACTGGGCGCAGGCTACAGAATCGAAGCCGCGATTGTAGTAGCCCGGCACGAACAAACGCTGGCAGTCCCTGCCAGCGCCCTGTTCCGTCGCAATGAACAATGGCATGTGTTTACAGTGGCCGACGGCAGAGCCAGCCTGCGGGAAGTGCGGATCGGTGACCGGAACAGAGAATATGCGCAGGTACTCGACGGCCTGCAGCCCGGCACTGAAGTGATCATTTTCCCGTCTGACCTGGTGATTGACGGCGCTGAGGTCAGCGCGGCCAACATCTGAGTCCGTGTTATCGCCCAAAACAAATGATAATCATTCCTATTTACATCCGGCAAAAACCTGTTTACCATGCTTTCACGTTGGTTGATCGCCTGCGCGCGCAAATGATCTCTTGCTGCCAGAATCGGAGGTTCGGCCTCACCATGCAAAAACAGATGAGCAAAATGGAAATGACAACCCAAACTGCCCCCGTGTTACCCGCTCGGGGGAAACCCCGGATAATTGAGTCTTCACAACTATTCGATCAACACCATACGGTCACCATTCTGCATCAAGGTGAGCAATATACCTTGCGGCTGACTGCCAGCAATAAATTGATTCTGACCAAATAGTTTTAAAGAAACACCTAAAATACGTCCGCCAGCCAGGCTTTCAGCCGTCGCCAGCCAGACACTCTGATCAACAGGAGAACTCTGACTGTGCAAAATTCAATGCAATCCACTTTATCTGGAAAACCCTTTTTTATCCTGCCCGCAGCAGCGCTGCTACTACTTTGTTCATCGCAGGTTTTGGCGCAAGCGGCCGCTGATACTTCAGGTGCCAACAACACACCCGCAACCGAAGAAGTTATCGTAACTGCGACCCGGCTGCCCCGCCGCAGCTCGGAAATTGCCGGCACGGTATCTGTCATCACTGATGCCGACATTCAGCGCCAGATGGCCAACGATCTGAACGACCTGACACGCTACCAACCGGGCATCAGCATGGAAACCGCCAACCGCGGCGGTAATCAGGGATTTATTATCCGCGGTATCGGTGGCAATCGGGTGTTAACTGTTCTGGACGGAGTACGCAGCGCGGATATTTACAACGCCGGCCCGTCCTCCTATGGCAAGGATGCTTTTGAATTGGATGATGTCAAAGCCGTTGAACTGATCCGCGGCCCTGCATCTGTGCTGTACGGCGCCGATGCTATGGGCGGTGCGGTACTGCTGCGCAGCAAGGATGCTGCCGACTATCTCACCGGCAACGACAGACATTTTATTGGTATACGCAGCTCAGGTGACAGCGCCAACGACCAATGGAAGCTGGGTATGACCTATGCCACTCAGGCACACACTTCTGCCGGGAACTTCGATACCGTTGTGCAACTGACAAAACGCGAATATTCCGAACGGGATGTCAAAGGCGAAGGTCGCCTGAATCCTCAGCAAGCCGACACGGTTGGCACCCTGATCAAAACGCGATGGACACTTAATCCTGCGCACTCACTGCAGCTGACACTTGACCGCCGGGATGAGGAAACCGATAGCGAGATCCTGACCGAACTCAGCAGCTCAGTGCAGGAATCACTGGCATTTGACAGCAGCACAAGACAACGCATCAGTCTCCGGCATGAATGGCAGACTGATGCCATGCTGGCAGATCACATTCAGACCCAAATCGACTATCAGAAAAGTGATGGGCGCCAGGTGTCCTATCAACTGAGAACCAGCTTTTCATTCGTGAATCCGCGCAACCCCCCCAGTTTCAGCGGCACACAGGCGCACCGCAACTCGGACTTTGGATTCAATCAGGATACTACTCAGCTCAGCATCATTGCGCACAAAGCGACGGCGTCGCACGCCGCCCGGCATGAGCTGGTTTATGGTCTGCATTCAGAACGAACGGATACCGAGCGGCCACGTGAACGCTGCGATACCGCAGTCAGCACAGGCATGGTCAGTTGTGCTATACCATCCTACCCAATGGCTGCGCCGGAAGTATTCCCGAACAAGACCTTTCCGGATACACGTACCGAGCGCACAGGTTTTTTTGTGCAGGACGAAATACGTCTGTTGGAAAACCGGCTTAGCCTGATTCCGGGTGTACGAGTGGATCGTTACCGCATGGACCCGCGCCCGGACGCCTTGTTCACATCATACACGGACGTGGAAAACCTGAGTGGTTTTCAGATTGGACCGGTGGCAGAAAACAATGTCTCTTTTAATCTTGGAGCGGTCTATCAGCTTACGCCAGCACTGAATGTGTTTGCACAATATGCCGAAGGTTTCAGACCTGCCAACTTTGATGAGGCCAACCAGGCATTTGTGAATGCGGGTCATGGCTACATCATAGTGCCCAATACCGAACTGGAGGCGGAAACCAGCGAAGGTCTTGAACTGGGCATTCGTGCCGCGATGGACAACACCTCGTTATCCTTTGTGGTATATGACAACCGCTACGACAATTTTATCGAGAGCCGGAACATCGGTACACGCAATGGACTCAGTCTGTTCCAGGATCAGAACGTCGGTAAAGCGCGCATTTATGGTGCCGAGACATCTCTCGACTGGTTCATTGCCCCATCCCTGAGCCTGCGCAACAGTCTGGCATGGTCACGTGGTGAGGATCGCATTACAGGAGCCTCTCTCGATAGCGTGGATCCACTTACTCTGGTCAGCGCCTTGCGATACGCACCCGACAATCGCTGGGCGGTGGAGGCTGTCCTGAGCGCTGCCGCAAAACAGGACCGTGTGTCTGCCCCCGATCGTGTGCAGGGCGAGTCATGGCAGATATTGGATATTCTGGGACACCTGGCCATTAACGAAAACACCCGTATTCAGTTCGGCATTTTTAACGTCACTGACGAGCAATATGCACGCTGGAGCAGTATTCGTGGTCTTGCTTCCAATGATGCCCGCAATATCGCCAACGCACAGTCCACCGGCACTAACGCCCGGCTTTCAATCAATCTTCAGTTCTGATTTTTTACATTCACAAAGGAGTCACATCATGCAAATTGTGCGTGGAATTTCACTGGCCAGTCTGTTTCTGTTGGTGGGCGCATTTGGCAAAGCGCACGCGCAAACCAGCAATCACGAGCACACACCAAATCATTCCCAGAGCCCGACGCGCACGGGCGTCTTGATTATGGCGCACGGCGGTAATCCTGAGTGGGACGCAGGTGTGCTGGAAACACTGGAACCGCTAATGCTGAAATATCCACTGGAAGTCGCCTTTGGTATGGCTGATGCGTATTCCCTGCAGGAAGCAGTCAGCAAGCTGGAACATCAGGGAGTGACCGAAATTGCAGTCGTGCGTCTGTTTATCAGCGGCGAAAGCTGGTACGAGCGCACCCGGCAGATTCTTGGTCTGCAGGCGGGCGCCCCCGTCAGAGAAGTACCTGCAGACGACCACAGCGCTCACGGACAACATGGAAGCCACGGTGCACCGTCGGACGCAAACCACACCATGCACCGCATGGAATTCTGGCAGCTTGATACACGCGCCAACTTCAGCATGAGCACCGAGGGATTGGCGGATGCCGAAGGCATGTCAGAAGTATTGTTGAGCCGCGCTCTGGAACTGAGCCGCAATCCGGCGCAGGAAGATGTGCTGATTCTTGCGCACGGCCCGGAAGATGATGGCGAAAACGACCGCTGGCTCAGTGCAATTGGTGAGCGCACCAATCTGCTCAGACAAGGCGGCTTTAACGAAATAAGGGTTGCAACACTGCGTGAGGATTGGCCGGAAAAACGTGAAGCAGCACAGAAACAGGTACGCGATTTTATTGCAGCAAGCCGCGCTGCCGGCCGCACACCTGTCGTGATCCCTTACCGCGTACACGGCTTCGGCCCTTATGCCCAAGTACTCGACGGTCTGGACTATGTATCTGACGGCAGAGGCCTGATCCCCCACCCGGCGGTCACCCGCTGGATAGAGGATCAGATCGCTGAATTGGGCGTGACGCCCTGACACAAGACCCTGCTACTGCACAGACAGTTGTTCCAGTACACGCGCACCCATCAATATGCCTGGCATGGAGTGGTTACCTTCGTGGCAGGCATATTCATACAGATCCGGTGATGCAAACATGGGCAATTCACCGGTCCACGCGGTGCTGTAAAGCTCGGGATCTTCGATAGTGAATTGGTAACGGATCTCGCGCTCATTAACACGGTAAAAGCGCTCGGTGATTTTGGCATTGGCAGAAGTATATGCGCCCCCACGTGAAACCTGCTCGGGATGGAAATTGATCGTCTCCACCACCAGTGTATTGCCTTCATACCAACCGATAGAATCGCCGTGCCACTGAGGGATCCCTGCAGCGTTGTGTTTGCCATTGATTTTTACAATCCGCGCATCGTGAGCCATTTCAGCCAGGATCATCACATGTGTCGGACTTTGCACAATCTGGATTGTATTGTTATACAGCGATGGCAATGAGGGAACAATTGACGCAAAACTCAAAAGGCAGCGCTCCGCCAGACTGCGTCCCTCGGGGCCGTCATTCTGATCCAGATGCGCGTAGGACATTGCAGCGCGCTGCGCACTGCGGGCTTCACGCCCGCCATCTTTCCAGGGGATACGACCGTCTTCCGGTTCGATGATAAAGGAGGTGCGCAATTCACCATCAATCACCGCTAGCCAGTCTCCCGGGCTGATCCAGAAGGCATTGTAACCGCCGACGTTATGCGGGCCCGGCGCTTCAGCACCACGTTCTTCCAGCGCATCGGTGTATTGTTGCAGACTGGGCACCAGACGCTCGGCCTCTTCCTGAGTAACTGTCAACTTGCCCTCAAACTGAGGACTCCGTTCGACGGCTGTGCGTGACGAATAATCCCAGATGCCCTGCAGGTCGGGCACACCCCAATTGGTCGTGGGCCAGTCTATAGCGCTGTCAGCTGCCTGCAGTGAACCGCTCAGCATAAAACCCGCACATACTACGGCGACAGACAGGTTTTGAGTTTGCCTGATAAACATTGACTTGATCATAGATACGCTTCGTTATTTTGTTGTTATTAAAATCGGCCACTTACGACTACGTCCGAAACTCAATCAGATACTGCGTTAAGTATCACGCAGGTATGATAGCGTCAAACGATTCACTTACTTTTAGCCAGAAGTCACTTCCGGCCATCAGCCTGCCAAAGCGTCTTGAATCTCTGCCGGAGCAATCAGCTTCGCACATCCAGAAAATAGTCTTCCGCTTTAAACACATCTACTTCGATTGCTGCCATTGCTGCCGCATTGGCTTCCTTTAACATCGCTGCTTCTGCCTGTGTGATCACTTTGGAGCTGAATGCAAGATCAATAAGATCATAAGCCATACCCCGGGGCAGTTCGCGCGCGCGTTGCGCCTTGCTGATCTTTTTCTTGATTGGCTCAACCTCAGTGTGCAGACGGAAGGCCTTCATCAAACGTCCCATACCAGGATCACTTTCATCAATCGGCGCAATACCGTCAGTGATGCGTTTGTACTGTTCGTTCATCAATTGAATGGAGCCGGCAACTTTCGGGATCAGTTTGTCAGACGGACCGCGCGATAGTGGATTCATGCGCAGGAACAATGCCGATGGCCCGCGCAGCCACCAACCGACAATTGGCGCATCGAAGTTGGCATGAATACCTTCAAACGCATCCTGAATTTTGGCGAGTGCGTATTCACAGCTGTATGCGACCAGGGGCAGATCTTCTTCACGGCTGCCTTCCGCTTTGAAACGACGCAAAGCAGACAATGCCAGCACCTGATATGTGAGAGCATCAGCAAAACGACCACCCAGGCTGCCTTTTGCTTTGAGTTTGCTGCCGATCAGATAAAGCGCCAGGTCTGCCAGTAAAGCATAACGCGTTGAAGCCCAGGCCAGCCGGCGATAATAAGTTGCAACTGCGCCCGGCTCAGGACTGCCGGCACTGAATCCCCGCGTCAGGCCACGCACCTTGGCTCGAAAGAAATTGCTGGTGGTGTGCCATAACCAGCCCAGCAGCTTGCTGCGGAACTCGGCAGAGTCGTTGTTTTCTACAGCTTTCACCAAAGGCAGTGCGTACGGGTGACAGCGCGTTGCACCCTGACCAAAGGTTATAAGCGTGCGCGTCATGATGTTAGCGCCTTCCACGGTGATGCTGACCGGCGCACTGCTGTAGCCACCGCCCAGAATATTATTGGGTCCCTGCATTACACCGGAGCCTGAGAAAACGTCCATGCCGTCGATAATGACGCGCTGTGTGTAATCGGTGCTGCTCGATTTCAGCAAGGCAGAAATTACCGGCGGTTGTTCGCCATTGTCCAGAGCAGAGCAGGCGTATACACGCGAACCCTCAAACATGTAGGTGAACGCAGCAATGCGGGCAATTTTTTCCTGTACGCCTTCCATCAATCCAATCGGGATTCCAAACTGGTTACGGATGACAGAATAGGCGCCGGTAGCCGCTGCAATCAGTTTCATACCACCAATTGCACCAGCTGGCAGCGAGACCGCGCGTCCGCCTGCCAGTTGCTCCATCAACATACGCCAACCCTGGCCGGCATAATCAGGCCCACCAATAATTTGCTCCGGTGAGGCAATGACATTTTCGCCAATAATCGGGCCGTTATAGAAACTCAGACCAATAGGCAGATGGTGATCGCCGTTATACAAACCCGGTGTGCCTTTGTGCAGCATGATTACAGTGATACCCGGATATTCACCTTTACCCAGAAGGTTCTCCGGGTCATGCATCTGGAATGCGAGCGAAATCAAGTTAGCGGCCGGTGCCAGCGTGATGTAGCGTTTGCGGAAATTGAGACGGATTTTTACTTCGCCCTGATCGTCGCGGAACACCACACCTTCTGCCTTGATGGACGCAGCATCGGATCCGGCGGTCAGTTCTGTGAGACCAAAACAGGGAACGTACTCACCACTGGCCAGCTTGGGCAGGTAGGCGTCTTTTTGCGCTTCCGTGCCGTAGTGTTTTAACAGTTCGGCCGCGCCCAAAGAGTTGGGGATCACAACAAAAGTGCCGGCAGTAGGACAGTAGGGATTGATCTTGGCCATAATCGACGAGATAGCCAGCGTGGAGAACTCCTTGCCGCCGTACTGCTTCGGAATCAGCAGCCCCATAAACCCCATTTGCTTGATGGCATCGAGTACTTCGTCGGGAACCTTGCGTGTGATACTGATCTGATATCGATCAATCATGCGGCACAGGTCTTCTGTCGGACCATCCAGAAAAGCCTGCTCCTCTGCGGAGTGCTGGCTGTAAGGCTCGGCCAGCATTTTTGCGAAATCAGGATTGCCGGAGAAAATCTCTCCGTCTATCCATACAGTACCCGCCTCCAGGGCCTGTTTCTCGGTGTCAGAAATACGGGGCAGCACATTGTTATCCCGCATGAACTTCATAATGGCAGCAAACATCTGCAATCCTCTGGCAAACCTGGAACTGGTTGGGCTGTCACGACAGCTTTAAATTTCTGTGATATACCCTTGTTGATAGCGGGGTAGCGACATATTACTGAATTGATTCATTTTTACAATATTCCCGCACCGCTCAATCGCAAAAATGTATCAACCAAAACAATTTAACAGACTGCCAAGTCATTGTCCCTACAAAGAAAAAGGCCTGAATATGAAATCCGCTGCGAGCCCGCTGAAATCCCCTGTGCATCGACTATCCAAAACCACCTATGGTTTCGCTTTAGCCCTGGTGGCATCGGTTGTATCAGTCAACGTCCACTCACAAACGTTTTATCCGGCACCCGCCAGCGAAACGCCGGAGTCATGGTTTGCATCAGGCCAGGCTGAGTTGCAACGTGCATTGCAGCGCACTCAAAACACACGGCGCGCAAAAAACATAATCCTCTTTGTTGGCGACGGCATGGGAATATCGACCGTCACAGCAGCAAGAATATTTGCAGGTCAGCTTCAGGGCAGCGCAGGCGAAGAGAATTTCCTGTCGTTTGAACAATTCCCTGCTGTTGCGTTATCAAAAACATACAACACTAATCAGCAAACCTCAGACTCCGCGGGCACAGCAACTGCCATCATGGCGGGCATCAAGACGCGGGCCGGGGTGATTGGCGTCAATCAACATGCAGATCGTGCAAACTGTCAGTCTTCGCTGGGCACCGAAGTACCCAGCCTGATGCAACAGGCGGCGGAACGCGGCCTTGCTACGGGGTTTGTCACGACCACGCGGGTGACCCACGCAACACCGGCAGCGACTTATGCCCATAGCCCTGAGCGCGACTGGGAAAATGATTCCGCCTTACCTGAAGAGGCTCTGCAGCACGGTTGCAAGGACATCGCACAACAACTGATTGAGTTCTCCTATGGTAATGGCATCAACGTAGCGCTGGGCGGTGGTATCGAGCAATTTTTGCCCGAGAGTAAAACCGACCCAGTCACTGGAGGGAGCGGGCTGCGAAAAGACGAAAGAGACCTGACGCTGGAGTGGACGGACCGCTACAACAACAGCGCTTTCATCTGGAATAAAGAGCAATTGGGTGCTGTAAACGTCGACAACACACAACACTTGCTGGGGCTTTTCAGTCGCTCACAAATGGACTACGCCTATGACCGCAACACGGATAGTACACAGCCAGATCTGCCTTCGATGACAGAAACTGCGATCAGACTATTACAGGCGCAATCGGGCGATAGCGGTTTTTTCCTGATGGTAGAAGCAGGCCGGATTGATCACGCACACCACGCAGGCAACGCCTTCCGTGCGCTTGACGACACACGGGAGTTATCCGATGCGGTGCTTGCAGCAATTGAACTCACTAATGAACAGGACACTTTGATTATTGTCACTGCTGACCACAGTCACTCTTTGACCATCGGCGGC
This sequence comes from Pseudohongiella sp., assembly GCA_030651695.1. Lineage (GTDB taxonomy): Bacteria > Pseudomonadota > Gammaproteobacteria > Pseudomonadales > Pseudohongiellaceae > Pseudohongiella. The sequence goes on from JAUSCD010000012.1 coordinate 73,024, forward strand.
TATTCAACCCGCGGTAACCCGATCCTGGGCGCTGTGGTTGGTAATAATAATCACGGGCATGCCAACGAACAGCGTAGCGTGGCTCGCGACAGCCTGCCCTACACCACGCTTGGTTACCGGGATGGACCGGGTTTTGCCGTCAATGCCGGCGGCGATGTTCGTTACACCATACCCGGTGCTCCTGGCCGCCACGATCTGAGTGATGTTGACCCCACGCATCCGGATTTTCATCAGGAAGCACTGGTTCCGCTGCAATCAGAGGGACATGCGGGTGAGGATGTGGCCATTTACGCTCGCGGCCCCTGGTCACATCTGTTCCATAGTACGCACGAACAGCACTTCATCTACCATGTCATGAGGCACGCTTACGGCTGGTAACCGCACTCTTTGTAAAACCTTCGTTGCTCAGGCAAAATGAATGCATTCAGCGTGAGCAACGAGGTTTCTATGGACGCGACATCTGGCACTGCACATTTACCTGCCCGGGCTTTGTACCCCGACCAGCATTTCAAACATTGGCGCCTGACTCACGATCGCGACAATATCCTGTACGCACGACTGGATCGCGCGGGCGAACGGGTTAACGCACTGTCGCGCGAAGTGCTGGAAGAATTTGAACAACTGATCAGCCTTGTAGAACGCGAAACACCGCGCGGTTTGGTGCTGATGTCAGGCAAAACCACGGGGTTTGTATTCGGTGCCGATGTACGTGAGTTTGACGGTTTTACATCTGCAGACGATGTCACTGCCGAAATCAATCGTGTACATGAGATGTTTAACCGTCTTGAAAAACTTGATTGCATCACTGTCGCTGCCATTGAAGGTTATTGTCTTGGTGGTGGACTTGAGATGTCACTGGCGTGCAACTGGCGTATTGCGAAAGATGTGCCTTCGACCCGTCTTGGGTTCCCGGAAATTCAGCTCGGTATATTCCCCGGCTTTGGTGGCTCCGCACGCTCTGTCAGAGTGATGGGAGGCCTGAAGGCCATGGAACTGATGCTGACTTCACGTCAGTTAAAAGCGCGCGCAGCCAAGAGTGTCGGCCTGGTAGATCAGGTCATCGGGCGTCATGAGGAACTGGTGTGGGCCGCACGCAAAGCGGTGCTGGCGGGCAAAAAAAATCGTGGCCCCGGTCTGGTCGGCCGTTTGAGCAATACCTTGCCCGCACGTAAAATACTTGCAGAACAGATGCGCAAACAGACCCGGCGCAAAGCACGCCGCGAACATTACCCTGCGCCCTACAGTTTGATAGATACCTGGGAGCAGTTTGGCGGCAGCTACAAAAACATGATGCAGGAAGAAGCGCGCGCTGTTGGCAAGCTGATGGTGTCATCAACCGCTGAGAGTCTGCGCCGGGTATTTCATCTGATGGAGCGTCTGAAGTCGGAAGGCAAAAGCAGCGACTTCAAAGCCAATCATGTGCACGTGGTTGGCGCTGGCGTCATGGGTGGCGACATCGCTGCCTGGTGTGTGCTGCGCGGCATTGATGTCAGTCTGCAGGACCGCGAGATGAAATTCATCACACCGGCTTTAAAACGCGCAGAGATCCTGTTCAAAAAGAAACTGAGAGATCCTGTCAAAGTCAAAGCTGCGCTCGAGCGCCTGCGCCCTGATCCCGATGCCAGATATGTGCCGCGCGCAGATGTTGTAATCGAAGCCATTTACGAAAACGTGGAAGCCAAACAGGCCTTGTTCCGTGATCTGGAGCCTCGCATGAAAGCGGGCGCCATTCTGGCCACCAATACCTCAGCCATTCCACTGGAAACCCTCGCTTCTGCGCTGACAAATCCTTCGCGGCTGATCGGATTGCACTTTTTTAATCCGGTGCCACAGATGCCGCTGGTGGAAGTAGTTTACAGCCTGGACACGGACGCAGAGGAGCGACGTAAAGGCGCTGCTTTTTGTCAACAGATCAGTCGCTTCCCCCTGCCGGTAAAAAGCAGTCCCGGATTTCTTGTTAACCGCGTGCTCGCTCCCTATATGATGACCGCCCTAAAACTTCACCGCGAAGGCATTCCGGCTGAAGCACTGGACGCCGCTGCTGAGGCCTTCGGCATGCCTATGGGCCCGGTGGAACTTGCCGATACAGTTGGTCTTGATGTCTGCCTGATGGTGACAGGTGTCCTGCAATCGGATGATCTGATTGTTTCGCCGGAGAAGAGTTTTATTCAGTCGCTGGTCAGTGCCGGCAAACTCGGCAAAAAATCGGGCTCAGGTTTGTATGTCTGGAAAGATGGCAAAGCGCAGAAGAAACCCGGCGTGGCAGATGCCTACAATCTGGCCGAATTGGCAGAGCAGCTGATTGAAGCCTACACCGACGAGTGTATCGCTGTGTTGCAAGAAGGTGTTGTTGCTGATGAAGACCTGCTTGATGCCGGTATGATTTTCGGCACTGGTTTTGCTCCGTTCAGAGGAGGCCCGCTATATTATCTCGCACACAAAGATAAACAGCCGGTGGTCAGTGACAAAGTAAAAGTCACGCCACAGCAAACCAATACCGAAACGGACGAACCCGAGCAGGAGACTGAAACCCGTGTCTAATTCAGATCATAGTTCACAAACATTGCGCCGGGTTGTTATCGCAGGTGGAACACGTGTCCCTTTTTGCCGGTCAAACACGGCCTACGCTGACCTCGGCAATCTTGATATGCTGTCAGACACGCTGCAGCAGCTTAGCACCGAATTTGCTCTGGCCGGGAAAAAAATTGACGAAGTAATCGCGGGCGCTGTCACCAGCCACAGCAAAGACTGGAATCTGGCGCGTGAAGCGGTACTGAGCACAGATCTGTCGCCTGCAACTCCGGGCATTACGTTACAGATGGCATGTGGCACCTCTCTGCAAGCTGCGCTGATGCTGGGAGCAAAAATCGCCAGCGGCCAGATTGATTGTGGAATTGCAGCAGGCACTGACACCACCAGCGACGCGCCTATCGTATTTCAGCGCAGATTCGCACAACGCCTGATTAAACTTGGTCAGGCACGCAGTTTGAAACAGCGTATGCAGACATTCAAAGGCTTTCGATTATCAGAACTGGCTCCGCGACCACCAGCCAACGGTGAACCCCGCACCGGCCTGGCCATGGGTGAACACTGCGAATTGATGGCGCGCGAGTGGGGTATCAGTCGGGCAGACCAGGATCAACTGGCGCTGGAAAGCCATTTAAAAGCCGCCGCGGCATATGAGGCCGGCTTTTTTGACAGCCTTGTCAATCCTTATGAAGGTGTCAGCCGCGACAATAACATCCGTGCAGACAGTTCACTGGAAAAACTCGCCGGCCTGAAACCCGTATTTGATAAAAAACACGGCACTCTGACTGCAGGCAACAGCACACCACTGACTGACGGTGCGGCCGCGGTATTGTTGTGTAGCGAAGAATGGGCTGTTGCGAACAATATTCCGATTCGCGCTTACCTGGTGTCGGGTCGCAGCAGTGCCATTGATTTTGTAAACGGCGAAGGTTTGTTGATGGCACCCACTGTTGCAGTCAGCGAGTTGCTGCAGATGAGCGGACTGACACTGCAGGACTTTGACTGCTATGAGATACACGAGGCATTTGCTGCACAGGCACTGTGCACACTAAAAGCCTGGGAGGACGAAAACTTTTGCCGCGAAAAACTCGGGCGCGAGACTGCGCTCGGTGCGATTGACCGGGGCCGCATGAACATCAAAGGTGGTTCACTGGCGTTCGGGCATCCGTTTGCGGCTACCGGCGCACGCATTCTGGGAACGCTGGCTGCCATACTGGAGGAAAAGGGTCAGGGGCGCGGATTGATTTCCGTGTGCACCGCCGGTGGAATGGGTGTGGCTGCGATCGTGGAGCGGCCTTAGGTGGTTAGTGCCGGTAAATGGTTGCAGTGGGGGCCCGGCAGTTCCTCACAACGACGCTACGCGTCTGACTGTTGTTCGCTCACTGCCGACTGACCACTATCACCATTTTTGGTGGGCCGGAAGTTCGCCTTGCCACTGCCCTCACTTACTGGCCAGTTGTTTGAACCGGCCGCTCACGTCTTGCTTGTTCGCAAAGAGGGGTCAGAGGGCGTACGCCCTCTGACCCCTCTTTCGCTCCACCCAACGCGTTGGTCGGCACAAGCCCGGCGGCGGAGACCGGGACGTGAGCGAGCAACAATCAGACGCGCAGCGTCGTTGCGAGGAACGTCCCGGTCCCCGCCGCCGGGCGTACCCAAACAAAGCAACCAAACCAATCTATGTGGTGGTTTGTTTGTGCTGATAAATATCCGCCGCCATTAATGCCGTCAGGTTCAGGATGCCGCGGCCTGACACCGAAGGTATCAGAATATGCGCTGGCTTCTCCAGGCCATTCAGAAACGGACCTATCAAGGGCGCATTGGTGAATGAGCGCAGCAAGCCCAGGGTGATGCTTGCCGCGTCCATGTTCGGCATGATCAAGACATTCGCGCGTCCTGAGATCGAAGATCCCTCAAAAATGGTTTCCCGATACTCCGGATTCAACGCCGACAAGGAATGCATTTCGCCGTCAATCTTGACGTCGGGCAGCTCGTTACGCAACCGATGTGCTGCGCCCTTCATCTTCAGCGCAGATGCATCTTCATAGGTTCCGAAATTTGAATGCGACAACAAGGCCACTACCGGCTCAATATCAAACGCGTGTTGAACAAAATGCACAGCATCTTTTGCGATATCAACAATTTCTTCTTCAGTCGGATTTACGTTAACAAACGGGTCTGCCAGGAACAATGGACCATCTTCCATCAGCAACACACAAATGGATGACAGCCGTCCGCCGGTTTTTGTGGAGCGGATAATTGGGCGAATATCTTTCAGGTGCTGATCAAAACGCCCTACTTTTCCACATACCATTCCATCGGCTTCACCCAGTGCTACCATCAAAGCGGCCAGTACCGTGGTATTGCTGTGCACTGCTGATTTAGCTGCTTCAATAGAAACCCCTGAGCGGCCAACATGCTGGTGATAATACTGCCAGTATCGTGTGTGAACGTCGGCGCTCTCTGAATTGAACACTTCAAAGTGTTTACCAGTGTCCAGTCTCAACCCCATCTTCCTGATCTTGTCAGCTATCACCTGCGGCCGGCCGATCAGAATCGGGCGCGCAACCGCCTCGTCAACGATCGCCTGCAATGCGTACAGAACATCTTCGTTCTCGCCTTCTGCATACACAATACGTGCCGGATGTTTTGCGGCCAGATCGATGCTTGGCTGCATAAACAGACGACTGCTGTTAACGTAGGCACTGAGTTTTTTGCGGTAGGCGCCCAGATCCTCGATCGGGCGTGTCGCAGCGCCGCTGGCCATGGCTGCTTTCACAACTGCCAACGGCACTTCTTCAATCAAACGTGGGTCAAAAGGTTTTGGAATCAGATAATCACGTCCGAACTTCAGCTCCTCACCAACATATGCCTGGGCTACAGTTTCAGAGATTTCACGTGTCGCCAGATCCGCAATTGCGCGCACACAGGCGCGCTTCATCTCATCATTGATATGCGTGGCACCACAATCGAGTGCTCCGCGGAAAATAAACGGGAAGCACAGCACGTTGTTGACCTGATTCGGGTAGTCAGATCGTCCTGTCGCCAGAATGGCATCAGGACGTGCAGCACGCGCCTCTTCTGGCATTATTTCGGGCACCGGATTCGACATCGCCAGAATCAAAGGGTCACGTGCCATTTTTTTAACCATATCGCCATTTAAAACGCCCGGCCCCGACAGACCAAGAAACAGATCGGCATCCACAATCGCATCTGAAATAGTGCGATCAGTGGTCTCGACGGCGAATTTTTCTTTCCATATATTCATGCCTTCTTTGCGGCCTTTGTAGATCACACCGCTGCGGTCCAGCATACGCACGTTCTCAAGACGCACGCCCATGGTCATCAGCAACTCTACACAAGCGATACTGGCAGCCCCGGCGCCGGAAACCACCAGTTTGATGTCTTCAAACTTCTTCTCGACAATACGCAGACCGTTGTAAACCGCCGCCGCCGCAACGATCGCAGTACCGTGCTGATCATCGTGGAATACCGGAATTTTCATGATGTCGCGCAGCTTGCGTTCCACCAGAAAACACTCAGGCGCTTTGATATCTTCCAGGTTGATACCACCAAAGGTAGGTTCCAGCGAGGCAATAATCTCTACCAGCTTGTCGACGTCTTTCTCGTTGATCTCAATATCAAACACATCAATATCAGCAAACTTTTTGAACAGTACTGCCTTGCCCTCCATAACCGGTTTGGAAGCCAGCGGACCAATATCGCCGAGACCCAGCACGGCTGTACCGTTAGTAATAACAGCCACCAGATTGCCGCGCGCAGTCAGCCGCGCCGCTTGTGACGGATCCTGTTCAATGGCTTCGCAGGCATAGGCAACACCCGGTGAATACGCACGGGAAAGGTCGCGGTTGTTGGCTAGCGGTTTGGTCGGGCGTATCGCCAATTTCCCCGGCGTCGGCTCCGAATGGTAGCGCAGGGCGCTGTCTTTAAAGGAATCGTCTGACATGAAAATCTTCCTGATTAACAAGCACTTAAAATAAAAACGCTGCCACCCCTTACGGGACGACAGCGTCATCGAACGGTCGATCTATATTTTAGCGCTGTTGGACCGTGAATTGCCAACCGGTGTTACAAGTCAAAATCCAGCGAAACATAGAACTGGCGACCAAAAGGATCATCAATTCGGGTTTCCAGCCCCCCTGCTTGCGGAAGTCGCTGAGCATCCCGATCAAACAGATTGGTAATACCAAATGTCACATTGGAATCAGTATTAAATGCGTTAAACCGATGGGAGAAACGCGCATCCACTTTGGTAATCGCTCTGATGAAATCGGGCGCAAAAGCTCCATAACGCTCAGTCAGTGTGGTTTGGTCAAATCGCAATTTGCCTGCGTGGCGTACCGTCATACTGGCACTGTTATTTTCCCTGAACCAGGACAATCCAGTGTTGAACTTGTATCTGGACAGCGGTGGTGCCAGGTTAGTCTCGGCATTCTGCACCGCAATACCACTGGTCAACGCAGAGAATTCGTCGGGCAGATACTCCCAGCGTGTGTAGTAGTTACCACCGAGGCTGGCGGTAAAATTGCCCAGACTGCCCACATCAAACGCATAGCGGACCCGGAAGTCAATTCCCTCTACAAATTGCGAAGACAGGTTGATCGGCGCACGATAAACATCCGTGACTCTTCCACTTGCATCGCGAGTAATCAACTCGTTAGGATTCGCTAACGCCCAGGCGATACCAGCTGCTGCATCTGCCGGGTTGGTAGCAGGCCTGAAGTCAGCAGTAGTACGACCAGTAGATGCCAGGAAGGCATTTAATTCGCGTCGGGTCACATCGGCGGTTACCAAAGAGGAAATACGACCTGCGTACTCAATTTCCTGATAATCAAGATCGATGCTTAAACCATCGATGGGTCTCCAGCTCAAACCGACGTTGGCAATGATAGACTCCTCTGCACCCAGGCTTGGGTTACCGGAAGTACAGCTGTCGGTACCGTCAAGCGAGATATTTGTCAGAGGATCAACACCACTGGTCACTATCGTACAAACGTCTTTTGCAAGCGGGCGAAGTTGTGCCGGAGACGGTGCGAGGAAGCTTTCACCGTAGCTGGCGCGCAGCGCCAGGGTATCGAGCGGCTCCCACAAAACAGAAATCTTGGGTTTTGTAGCACTGAAGCCTATGGTGTAGAAATCCTCACTTCTTACTGCGGCCTTTATGCCCAGGTTTGAAAGTATAGGTACCTCAATCTCCCCGAAGATGGCACGCACACCGGAACTCCGATCTACTCTGGGCGTCAGGGGTGCAATTGCATTCGAATAGAGATTGTCGCGAATAGCTGTCAAAGGATGCTCAAAGTCAAAAGTCTTCTGGTTACGCACCTGCCCACCCACTGCAGCGCGCACAGTGCCACTGGGGATATCCATGACCTCGCCATTAAACACAATATCGAAGTACTTGAGTTTGTCCCGGGTATCGGTCCATTTCACAGATTCAACCAGCCAATCGACCACCTCCTGGCTATTGCTGGTTATGCCTGCACGATAAAACGGCGAACGAGGGTCCGCTGAGCCAAAGGGATTGAAGTACTGGTTGCCTCCAGGACCACCCTGTCCCCTGAGAGCAGCCTGCATTTTGGACAGTCGCATACCCCTGCCATCAAATTCACGCAGGGAATCCTGCTGACCAATCCAGGCCTCACCTTCCCACGTTGTGCCAACGATGTCGAACTGACCACCAAACTTGTAGGCTTCCGCATAGTAGTTGTAATCGGTCAGCCCCAGACCATCGGAAGTCACAACACTCGGCAAGGTCCCTAATTTGGTGAACGGGCGCCAGGCTGAAGGTCTGACTTGTGCACCAAAGGGGTTTGCAGGGTGGGACACCGGAACGATCAAAGTCGTCAGGTTAGTAGTCACTGCGTTACTTGGTGAACTGACCAGCGTTGATGTACGGTCGTTATGGCTCATCTGGAATTCAAGATCCAGCCAGCTATTCACTTCGTACGTAAAGTTGTTGAACAAGGTTACGCCTTGCGAAGGGCGGCCAAAGTCCTGCCACTCCCCAAAATGGAGCCGGCAGCCTGTCGCAAAGGGCTCGCCACTAGGAAAAGAACCGGCCTGACTAAGATCAGTGTTAGTACCGTTAAAAGTGCCGCAGCTGGGGTCTGTACGGCCAGTTGCAGCGCCAGATACCCATCGTCCGGGGTTGTTGAAGGTGCTGTCCTGGTCGTAGTACTCCAGATACCTGGGGCGTTCAGACACCAGGAATGCAGTGCGCTTGTTGACTTCAACGGCGCCCACCCATTCGATGCCGTTGCCGATATTGAATCTATGCCCTATCAGAAACTCTGCGGTGTACTGTTCCGAGCTGTTTTCCTGGTCGGTTTTGTAATACACACGTCCCTTCATGCCATCGTATTGTTTATATGGGATCAGGTTGGCCACGCCGGCCACCGCGTCAGAACCATAAAGCGCAGCACCACCGTCAGTAACAATTTCAACAGAGCGCTGGGCTATGCCGGGCAGCAACGCTGCAATGGCGCTTTCATTAACTGCGCGCCGTCCGTCTACCAGTGTGAGTGTACTTTCAGTGCCAAGCCCGCGCAGGTTAAAACGGGCAGAGTTGGAGTCCTGCTGCCCATCTTGGGTAGCCAATACAGAAGCTACCGTATCGATGTTCTCCATGTATGGCATGGAACGCAGATACTCCCCCAGGTTTGCGGCACCTGATACCCACAGATCGTCCTGAGTGATAGTCACCACAGGTGATGCATTGGTGAACTGACTGTTCCGGATAAATGAGCCAGTCACCACCACTTCTTCAACTTCCCGCTCGGGTTCTGAGGTTGATGCCGCCGGCGCCTGAGCCATGGCCGCCATAGGCAAAACAAAGAGGGCTGCAGCGCCGAGCGCCCAAGTGTTTTTCACGTGTACCAAATGGTTTTTTTGTGAGGCCTTGTGATAAATGTCTGCCTTCTTACTACTGGTCGTTCCTCTTCTTTTAGTTGATCGCATATCTAACTCCTTTGACCGATCTATGATTATTATTATCTGTCGTCAAATCCTCACACTCACGACTCCATAACATGAATGCATTCATAAAATATTAATTATTTCTGAATGTTGACTGATCGAATTTGAATCAATTTGTCTAAATGTAAAAGAAGGGATCGAACGTATTACCGCAACAAAGTCTCGCTTTGTCGAGTATGAGCAATTCAGGGAATAGATGGTCAAGAATGGGGCGTACGCCTCAGCGCTCGCCCCCTTGATAAGTTAGCAGATTCTGAGATATGCCTGGATCGAAATTACTTCCAGCTGCTATCAGCAGGTTGCGACGGATCAGAACGCAGAAACGCAATCAGATCTGCGTGATATTGTTCCGGATGTTCAAAATGCGGGTTGTGGCCTATACCCGGATACAGGTTCAACTCTGCGTTCTGCAATGTCTCTGCCACGCGGCGCGCCTGCCCGGCAAAATCATTGGTCAACCGGTCGTCAGCACCGCCAAGCACGAGGGATTTGGTACTGATGTGCTGCCAGTCATACACCACCGGATCAAAAAACAGAATGGCCTGTTGCCATGCGCGGATACGCGCCAACAACGGCCAGTCCGCACTCAGCGTCTGACCATATTGCATACGCACAAACTCAAGATACTCAGGCTTGATCTCGGTATTGTAGTAACGCATGTGATTGGCAAGAATTGACTGATAGCTGGTAGATGCCTGCACGCGCGCAGCTGCTTCATCAATATCGCTCCAGCCGCGACCCTGGCGCTGATCGGTCATTCCAATCTGATTCACCAACACCATGTGAGTAACTGTATCCGGATACGTCATGGTAAAACGAGCTGCCAGCATGCCACCCATTGAGTGACCAACAATCGCGGCCTTATCTATTCCCAGATGATCCAGCAGCTTCTTTGAGTCCGCTGCAAAAATGTGAAGATTATAGGGTATATCCATTTTTGAAGACTTGCCGTAACCAATACGATCCGGCACAACTACCCTGAATCCTGCAGCAGCCAGTTCAGTAATGGTTGGGCCAAAACCGATGCCGCCAAAATTCATGCCATGAAATAGCATGGCAGTCTGGCCATTTGCGCGCCCGGTAGGTGCCACATCCATGTACGCCATATTGCCGCTTTTGCCAAAGTGAGTAACAGGCAGCAAACTCACAGGATGTGGATACTGCACTTCATCCATGGTCGAGGATACCGGACCCCAGTCAGCAGGAGGTTCGCCTGGCTGGGCGAAAAGGTTGCCCGAACCAAACAACAGACTGCTACCCAGCACCAGCGCGCCGGCAGCCTTCAGCCATGAAGCTGTTGCAATTGATGGCTGTAAACCAGACGGTTGTGAAATCGGCGTTTTTAATTTTGTCATTGAGGAGCCCTCTTCTTTTTTTGTGTAATTCTGCGATACAACAAAACATGTATCAGGCGATTTTCATACCAATACGTTTCACCCTGCCACCATCCATCTCGGCAACACTCCAGATAAAACCCTGCCACTCAATCTGATCGCCAAGTACCGGTTTGCCACCCATCTTATCTGTCAAAAAGTCTCCGATCGACCGTGACGCGACCAATGGATCGGGGTGCAAGCCGTAAATAGGCGCAAGATCCTGGATCCTGGCAGCAGCATCCAGGATAAAGTCTCCGAAGAACCAGTCATTCATGCCTTTGGCTGGCGCTTCGCTGAATAGTTTGCCCAGCGCTGTCAGATTGTGTTCGTGTCCCACTATACAGAGAATGTCATCGACTAACAGACGTGTACTGCCTGTTGGATGCAACAGCTCGCGCCCCCTGAACAGGGCGGCAATGCGGGTTCCTTCTGGCATGCGCAAACCCCGAAGCTCCTTGCCTATGCACCATTTTTCGGCTCCCAGACGGTAGACAAACAGCTCCCATTCACTGGTGGGATGTATTTCAAGGCCGGCGCGGGATATGGGTTGCGGTTGTGATGGTATCTGCACTTTGGCGAATCTGGTCGCAAATGGAATCGAAGTACCTTGCACCAGTAATGAGACCAACACCACAAAAAACGCCAGATTGAAGTACAACTGCGCGTCTGGCAGTCCGGCCATGATTGGGTAGACCGCAAGGATGATAGGCACCGCGCCGCGCAAGCCAAGCCAGGATATATACCAGCGCTCTCGCATTTTGAATCGCACAAAGGGAGCCAGACTGATAAACACTGCAAGCGGGCGGGCAACAAAAATCATCCACAATGCCAGCAACAGACCCGGTACCGCGATAGGCAACAGATCACTCGGTGTCAGCAATAGGCCAAGCACAAGGAACATGCCTATCTGACTGAGCCATGCCATCCCGTCCAGCACACTGAGAATGGAGGTTCTGCTACGCAAAGGTTTGTTGCCCAGAAACAGCCCTGCCAGATAAATCGCAAGGAAACCACTGCCGCCCGCCACGGAGGTCACCGCAAAAATGAACAATCCGCCGCTGATCGCCAGCAAGGGATACAGCCCGTTAGCCAAGGTTGAGCGATTGACCAGCTGCAGCAACAGATAACCGCCAATACCTCCGAAAATCACCCCCAGACCAAACTGTTGCACCAGCATCACGGCAAAAGACAGCAAGGGCGCACCTTCGACACTTTGTGACTTGGCAACAACATCAATCAGGGCGACAGTCAAAAAGATAGCCATCGGGTCGTTGCTGCCTGACTCAATCTCCAGCGTGGCTCGCACACGTTCGTTGATATCACGGCCACCCAGCAGGGAAAACACTGCTGCCGCGTCGGTTGAGCCTACGATGGCGCCTATCAGCAAACCCTGCAGCAGGCTCAGATCAAATAACCATGCCGCCAGCATTCCTGTCAGTGCCGCTGTGATGATGACGCCGAACGTTGCCAGAGACAGCGCTGGTCCCAGTGCTACTTTGAACGTGGCCACCTTGGTGCGCATACCACCATCAAACAGAATGATGGCCAATGCCAGATTGCTGGCTACAAAAGCCAGAGAATAGTCATCGAACAGGATGCCGCCGATACCTTCCTCACCAGCAAGGATGCCAACACCCAGAAAAATAACCAGAATGGGGATACCAAAGCGCGATGACAGCGCACTGACCAATACGCTGAAGCCCACCAGCAAAGAGCTGACGAGAAACAGACTATTCATGGTCAGTAGGTCCATAAGTATTCCCTGGATTATTGATCAAGCCGTGCTTTTTCTGGCTCAGGCAAAAAGCTGACACAACTCTGAGCTGTGTCATGAGGCGGCTATTCACCGCACTTTTTGCCTCTACGGGCCGGAATTAGCGGTTTGAGTGTAACGGAAACTAACGTTTCACCCAAACAAGATCAGGCGCTGAACGGGTGACGCAGAATAATCGTCTCGTCCCGGTCAGGACCTGTGGAAATAATGTCCACAGGCGCTTCGATCTGCTGTTCGATAAAACGAATGTAAGCACGCGCATTCTCGGGCAGCTCGTCCAGCGAGCGTGCCCCGACGGTTGATTCGGTCCAACCCGGCAACTCGACATATACCGGCTTGAGTTTTTCATACCGGTCCACTGTCATGGATGCGCTGCCGATGTCCTCGTTTTCGCTCTCATACCCGATACAGACTTTGATGGTTTTCACGCCATCCAGCACATCGAGCTTGGTCAGGCAGATACCAGAGACACTGTTGATACGAATTGCCAGCTTTACCGCCGCCGCATCAAACCAGCCACAGCGACGGGCGCGGCCAGTGGTCGCACCCCGCTCCATGCCAACGGTAGACAGGTGCGTACCAATCTCGTCAAACAGCTCGGTAGGGAAGGGACCTGAGCCCACACGCGTGGTGTAAGCTTTGGTAATGCCCAGTACATAGTCCAGATACAGGGGACCATATCCACTACCTGTGGCCGTGCCGCCAGCAGTGGTGTTGGAAGATGTTACAAAGGGATATGTACCGTGATCGATGTCCAGCAGGGAACCCTGGGCGCCTTCAAACATCAGATTGTCCCCAGCTTTGCGGTGGGCATGGATCAGCTCAACCGTATCCGCCATCATCGGGCGCACCTGTTCAGCATAGGCAAGACATTCTTGTAAGGTCTTGTCATAGTCGACGGCAGCAACATTATAATAATGCGTCAACATGAAGTTGTGGTAATCCATCACTTCACGCAGGCGGGTGGCAAAATGCGTGGGGTTAAACAGCTCGCCCATACGAATACCACGGCGGGCCACTTTGTCTTCGTAGGCCGGGCCGATGCCGCGTCCGGTCGTACCGATTTTGCCATCACCAAGACGTTGCTCGCGTGCCTGATCCAAAGCCACGTGTGATGGCAGGATGACCGGGCTCGCTCCACTGATTTTCAGGCGCTCGCGCACAGGGATCCCCTGCGCTTCCAGCTCCCCGATTTCTTTCAGCAGGGCCTCCAGACTGATGACCACACCATTACCAATTACGCAGGTAACGCCATCACGCAGAACTCCAGACGGAATCAGGTGAAGAACGGTTTTTTTGCCACCGATAACCAGGGTATGGCCGGCATTATGACCACCTTGAAAACGGGTCACCACTGCCGCCTGCTCAGTCAGCAGGTCAACAATCTTACCCTTGCCCTCATCACCCCATTGTGTGCCTAAAATAACAACGCTCTTGCCCATGTTCCCCGTACTCTGTAAGAAATCTTTGTTAAATGTTCAACGCCTGTCCTGAATCAGGAGATCAGGCAAGTTCAATCACACACCAATTGTTGTTGTCGTCGCGGACAATCTGACGACTGCAGCCAAGCTCTTTTACCAGCGCTGCATCAGGTGCCCGGGCTACCGGATCAGCACCCAGATTTACCACTACAGTGTGCGCCTGTGAGCGCAGCACGTTCATCAGGTCCAGCAAAGCGGAGTCGTCTGAATCAGGCGCAAGAATAACACAGCGACGCGGATAGTCCCGGCTGCTGAGTCTTGCCAATATCTTCAGATCCGCATCAAAGCCGGATGCCGGACGGGCGCGGCCAAATACCTCACCGATATCATCGTAGCGACCGCCCTTGGCGACTGCACGACCGTGTCCCGGTGTATATGCCGCAAAAACGATACCGGTATGGTACTGATATCCGCGCAGTTCCGACAGGTCGAATCCGAGAGTGAGTTCAGGCAACCTTGTTGCTACCCGCTCTGCAATCTGTCGAATCTCCCTTACTGCCTGCTTGACACTGGAAGGGGCTCCGGCAAACACAGAATCCGCCTGATCGAGCACAGAGGCATCACCACTGAGGCGAGACAATGATCTGAGCATGCTGCGCAGCGCCAGATCGCTTACTTGCGTATCCAACAGGTTGTCCAACTCACTGTAGGCCTTGCGTTGCATGGTGTCGAAAAGCTCGGCTTCGGTTTCGTCGCTTAACCCGGCGGAAGCCAGCAGATTGCGGAAAATACCAACATGTCCCAGCACTATATGCACAGGGGCAATACCAGCAAGACGAAGTGTTTGCGCCATCAGCACAATAAGCTCAACGTCGCAGGAGACACCAGCATGACCAAATAACTCAGCCCCGATGCGAATAGGCGCACGAGAAGTCAGCAACCCTTGCGGCAACGTATGCAACACACTATCTGCGTAACATAGCCGGGTCGGGCCTTCGCGGTGCAGATTGCGGGCATCAATACGCGCAACCTGAGGCGTGATGTCAGCACGCACACCCATCATACGACCGCTGAGCTGGTCGGTAATTTTGAATGTGTGAATATCGAGATCGTGTGACGAACCAACCAGAAGCGAATCGAGAAACTCAATCAGCGGGGTTATAACAAGTTCATAACCCCAGGATTGATACAGATCCAATATGTCGCGGCGAAGTGTTTCCAGTTGCAGGGCCTGAGGAGGCAAAACCTCCTCAACCCCTTCCGGCAACAGCCAGCGGTCTGCACGTGTCATCTTGTCTATCCTGTCTTTATCGTCTTGTCTTCCGTGTGCCGGCTACGCAGTTATTGTGGGGCGTCGCCACTGCGCATGTACTTGAAGTAATCACTATCCGGCTGCAGCAACAACACATCACCCTTGGATGAGAAAGTGTCACGGTAAGAGTTCAGGCTTCGCGTAAAGGAATAAAACTCAGGATCTTTGGTAAACGCGCTGGCATAGATGGATGCGGCCTGTGCATCGCCTTCACCACGAATAAGTTCTGAGTCACGGTAGGCTTCAACCAGAAGAACCGCTTCCTGACGATCCGCATCTGCTTCGATACCAATCGCCAGCTCGTTACCACGTGATCGCAGTTGTTGTGCTTCACGCTGACGCTCGGAAGTCATACGCTCATAAACAGATGAACGCACATCATCAGGCAAATCGATACGCTTCACACGCACATCAATTACCTCAATACCGTACTGCTCGGCAGTATAAGTATTAAGCTCTTCAGTCAGTTCCATCATCAGCGCATCACGCTGACCTGATACCACTTCCTGCAGGTCACGCGCACCGAATTTGTTACGCAGACCATCGTTTACACGCTGGGCAAGCAGGGAGTTTGCGCGACTTTCATCACCCGATGTCGCAGTATAAAAACGCTCCACATCGATGATGCGCCACATTGCATACGAATCCACCAGCAGCGCTTTTTGCTCCAGTGTCAGATAACGCTGCGGTGTTGCATCCACAGTGAGAACACGGGCATCGAATTTACGAACCGTGTTGACGTATGGAACCTTGAAGTGCAGGCCCGGTGGAATATCAGTTCTCACCATGTCACCAAACTGCAGCATCACTGCACGCTCAGTCTGGGCAACAACAAAGATCGAGTTAGACACAACTGTTATCAGCAAAAATATGATGATGCCAAATATAGTATTTTTCATTATCGAGGTCCTCGAACTGGAACCGTCTGAACGCGAGCGCGGTCACCGGCAGTAGACTGGGACGAAAGTTCACGACCAACCTGATCGGCCAATTCGCGGATCTGCTGGCTGTTCAGCTGCAGACGCGGCATGGTGCCTGACGCATCCGATACTCCTTGCATCATGCGATCCAGAGGCAGGAACATCATGTTGTTGCCGCCTTCCACATCTATCAACACTTTACTGGTGTTGGCGAGCACTTCCTGAATCGCGTCTATGTACAGACGCTCGCGGGTTACGCCTGGCGCACGCTCATACTCGGTCAGCAATTGCTCAAAACGCGAAGCCTCACCCTGGGCCCGGGCAATCACCTGATCGCGGTAGGCATTGGCCTGTTCGATAACCCGTTGTGCTTCACCGCGCGCTTCCGGAATAACACGGTTGGCGTAGGCCAGCGCCTGGTTCTGAGCACGCTGCTCATCTTCCCGCGCCCGGATCACATCATCAAATGCCGGTTGCACGGCCATAGGAGGTTGCGCATTTTCCACGTTGACCTGAGTAATCAAAATACCGGTTCGGTAAGTTTCCATGTAGCGTTGCGCTCTTGCGCGCACTTCGTTGGCCACATCAGCACGGCCCTGAGTGAGAACCCTGTCCATCGTGGTTCCGCCAACAACGTGCCGCACCGCTGATTCCACCGCCTGATCCAGACCCAGCTGTGGATCCCGAACCAGAACGGCATAAGCCATTGGATCCTGCACCAGATACTGAACAGAAATGGCTACAGTAACGATGTTTTCGTCGGTAGTCAGCATGTCGCTGGCGTATGAGCGCGTGTTTACACGCGAAATATTGACCTTCTCCACCTGATCGATCAGCGGTGGATTCCAGCGCAGACCCGGCAGTACAACTTCGTCCTGAATCTCGCCAAAACGCAGCACAACGCCACGCTCTGCTTCGTCGATGGTATAAAAACCCAGCGCAGCCCAAACGACTGCAGCCAGCACCACAAGGCCACCGAGCAGTCCGGCAGAAGCACCGCCGCTGGGTGCACCACCAGTGCCGGAACCACCTGAACCACTGCCGCCTTTTCCGCCCAGCAGACCATTAAATTTTTTGCTGAGATTACGAATCAGCTCGTCAATATCGGGCGGCCCCTGATCGTTATTTCCACCACCACGACGTCCACCACCCCCGTTTCCACCCCAGGGATCGTTGCCGTTACCTTTGTTTCCAGGTTCATTCCAAGCCATCGTTTACTCCATACCCAGCGAATGCGCGGGTGATTTTAACGAATTATTGCGTATTAACCCAGCTTTTCGGCTTCAGTGTTGCGCCGGATGTCCGGAAATCAGATTATCTTCCTGCAACAGGCGCTCATAGTCCTGTCGCGGCAATTTGATACTAAGAACTGTACTGCCACTATCATCCACTGACTCACTGCTGACTGCTCCCCGCGCATAAAGCCTGGCTCTGAGACGACCCTGCTCAGGCCCCAGTGTCAGATCTCTGGTGATCACGTCCTCGCCAATCATTTCACTTATTGCTGCCAGCAGCAGGTCGATACCGGCGCCTGTACGGGCTGATACCCAGACACGCGACGGCTTACCATTCTCGCCACGCTCGACACGTGGCTCAAAACCTTCCAGCAAATCGATCTTGTTAAGCACCTGAATACAGGGAATATCCTCTGCACCAATCTCGGTCAAAACCTCATGCACCTGTTCTATATAATAGTCATGCGCCTCATTGGCAACGTCTATGACATGTAACAGCAGATCAGCCTGCACGGTTTCTTCCAGAGTAGCTCTGAAAGCCTCAACCAGTTTATGTGGCAGATGACTGATAAAACCCACCGTATCGACCAGCACAGCCTCACCGTACGATGGCAGCTGAATCTGTCTCAAGGTCGCATCCAGCGTTGCAAACAGCTGGTCTGCTTCATATATACCAGCATGAGTGATCGCGTTAAACAGCGAAGACTTACCGGCATTGGTGTACCCCACCAACGAGATAATCGGAACCTCCGCTCTTTTACGGGAGCGGCGCCCTTGCTCGCGCTGGGCACGGACCTTTTCCAGACTCTTATTGATGTTTTTAATGCGTTGGCGAATCATGCGCTGGTCAAGTTCCAGCTGTGTTTCACCGGCGCCGCGCAGATTTACACCACCCTTCTGTCTGTCGAGGTGAGTCCAGCCACGCTTCAACCGGGTAACGGTATGCTGCAACTGAGCCAGCTCAACCTGAAGCTTGCCCTCATAAGTGCGGGCACGCTGACCAAAAATATCCAGAATCAGCCCAGTGCGATCCAGCACTCTGCATTTCAGGATTTTTTCGAGGTTACGCTCCTGACTGGGCGAAAGGGAATGGTTGAACAACACCAGTTCGGCCTTGTACTCCTGCACAGCATTAGCTATTTCTTCGAGTTTTCCTTCGCCGGCAAAAGTACGGGCGTCCGGTGACTTTCGACTGCCTTTGATGAAACAGACAGGATCAGCACCGGATGACCTTACCAGCTCCTCGAATTCGACGGGATCTTCCTGTTCACGCTCGGACTGCAGCTGGATGTGAACAAGTATGGAGGTTTCCCCTCCCTCGGGACGCTCAAAGAACAATCAAGCCCTCGATTCAGGCCATATTACCTGTAGTAGCAGAGTCATCGTCGTCCGGGCCAAATTCGCCACCCTGTGAAGGGATCTTGACGGTACGAGCCGGGACAACAGTGGAGATGGCATGTTTGTACACCATCTGGTTCACGGCATTTTTAAGCAGTATGACAAACTGGTCAAAAGATTCGATCTGGCCTTGCAGCTTGATGCCGCTAACCAGATATATTGAAACCGGAATACGCTCCTTACGCAGCACATTCAGGAAAGGGTCTTGTAGGGAATGCCCTTTTGACATTGCTTTTCTCCTTAAAAGATTCAGCTAAAAACCGTGTTTAACAGCAGTATGGGTCCATCCAACAAACATAAAAATCTAATGCTGGGCGTGATGGCGTCAAGAGCTACAGCAATCTAGATGGTGACTGCCCGGATTGATTTCAAGTGCCAATCGTGTTTATGACAGTATCTATCAGATTTTTATCTTCACTATCGAAATTATGCAGTGAGGACCAGCTTCGCAACCAGGTAATCTGTCTCTTCGCCAACTGACGCGTGGCAATGATACCTCTTTCCACCATGGCATCATAGCCGTATTCTGCGCCCAGATACTGCCATACCTGCCTGTAGCCGACGCTGCGTATGGAGGGAAGCCCCTCGTGCAGGTCGCGGCGGGCACGCAGCAGGCTGACCTCATCTACTAACCCATCATCAAGCATCTTACGGAACCGTGCCTCGATTCTGTTGTGTAATACGCTGCGCTCGGTTGGCTGGATCGATAAAAACAATAAAGGCTCGTCTGCGTCATCACCGGATTTTTGCTGAGCGTCGCGCTGCCAGTCAGTCAGAGACCGGCCAGATACCCGATATACTTCAAGCGCTCTTTGCAAACGCTGAGGGTCATTGGGATGGATACGGGCACCGGAAACCGGGTCGACTTGCATCAATTCGGCGTGCACTGCTGCCCAGCCACCGGAGTTGGCCATAGTCAGAATTTCAGCACGCACCTTTTCGTCTGCAGCTGGCATCTGTGCCAGACCGTCGCGCAGGGCTTTGAAATAAAGCATGGTGCCACCTGTCAGCAGCGGGATATTGCCACGCGCCCGGATTTCGGCCATCTCACGCCGGGCATCCACACAAAAACGCGCTGCAGAATAGCTCTGCGCAGGATCCAGGAAATCAATCAGACGATGCGGTGCAATTTCAAGCGTGGCTGCGTCAGGCTTGCCGGTGCCAATATCCATTCCCCGGTAAATCTGCGCCGAGTCCACACTGATGATTTCCATGGGAAAACGTTGCACCAACTCAATTGCCAGCGCAGTTTTGCCGGAAGCCGTTGGGCCCATCAGGCAAATGACCGGACATGACTGCGGATCAAGTTCCATAGATAATCTACCGGCCGCGCAGGAAAAGTTTGTCCAGATCTGACAATGACTGATAAACCCAGGTCGGCCGGCCGTGATTGCACTGGCCGCTGCGCTCGGTACGCTCCATATCACGCAGCAATGCATTCATCTCAGTAATGCTGAGCTGTCGATTGGCCCGCACTGCTCCGTGGCAAGCCATTGTGGCCAATAACTCATCACGGTAGGCGCTGATGCGCTCACTTTGACCATGTTCGCGCACATCGGACAAGACATCACGTACCAGTTGTTCCACATTGGCCCGCGCAAGAATCACCGGCACTTGACGCACAACCACAGATTCGGCAGCCACGCGCTCAATCACAAACCCGAGCTCCGCCAGTGCTGCCGATTGCTGCTCCGCGCATTCTGCCTCGGCCTCACTGACCGCGAGCGACACAGGCACCAGTAATGGCTGCGCTTTGACGCTCTGTGAGTCGCAAGCTGTTTTCATATGCTCATAGGTAATGCGCTCATGAGCGGCGTGCATATCCACTACAATAAGCCCGTGCTGATTCTGCGCCAGAATATAGATACCGTGAAGCTGAGCAATAGCAAAACCCAATGGCGGAATCTCGCTGTCCTTTGCCAGTTGATGATAGATAGCCGCCTGGTCAGCCATTTCGCGAACGCTAACCGGCGCCTGCGGATATTGCCGCGCGAAAAACGCAGCGCCTGAGCTTTGTAAACTTCCGCCTGACAGACCCGGGTTTTGCGAAGCCGCCGCATGGTCTGATTCACCCGGGAAATTGAAAGCCACAGGCTCAGGCTGCAGGATCTCACCCGTCTCAGGGTCTATCCGCAAACCTAATGCAGATTGTTCGCGCAGCCCTCCGCCATCATCTGCCATCGCAGCACTGGCCATATGCGAGCCGTCAAGATGATCGGTCGGACGCACATCGGCCAACGCCTTGTGCAGCGAGCGGAACAGGAAATCATGCACAAGCCGCTGGTCCCGGAAGCGCACTTCATGCTTGGTCGGGTGAACATTCACATCGACCAATGAAGGCTGCAACTCAAGGTACAACACAAAAGCAGGATGTCGCCCGCCAAACAATACATCCCGATATGCCTGTTTGACTGCATGCGTTACCAGCTTGTCCCGGATAACGCGGCCGTTCACATAAAAATATTGCAGATCTGCCTGGCTGCGCGAGAATGTCGGCAGACAGACCCAGCCCCACAGCCGCAAACCGGCAGCTTCGATATCAACATACACCGCATGCTCCAGAAACGCCGGACCACAGACCAGCCCTATACGACGCTGCTGCTCCTGAGTTGAAACCGCTGCCTGCAACTGATGAACAGTGCGCTGATTATGGCGAAGGGTGAATGCCACATCAAAACGACTGAGGGCCAGACGCTTGATGACCTCGTCAACACGACTGAATTCGGTATTTTCTGTACGCAGAAATTTTTTACGTGCAGGTGTATTAAAAAACAGATCTCTCACTTCCACAGTGGTGCCTTGCGGATGCGGGGCCGGGCGCATGCTGGCGGTCATCGCCTGACCTTCGGCTTCTACCAACCAGCCACCACTATCGGTAGCATCAGCCGAGCGCGACATCAACTGCAGACGCGACACCGAACTGATACTTGCGAGCGCTTCGCCACGAAAGCCAAGGCTGGCTATATTTTCCAGATCGTCAAGATCAGCGATCTTGCTGGTAGCGTGGCGGCTCAATGCAAGTGCCAGGTCATCTTTATTGATGCCGACACCGTCATCACGGATGCGTATGAGCTTGCTGCCGCCTTGCTCGATATCAACGTCAACACGGCGGGCAGCAGCATCGAGACTGTTTTCCAGCAATTCCTTGACTACGGAAGCAGGCCGTTCAACGACCTCGCCGGCAGCAATCTGGTTGGCCAGTCGCTGGCTGAGAAGAGCAATTCGTTTCATGAGAATTCAGTAATCCAGGGTTCAGGGCTCAGGAGGCGGGGATCACCAGAACCTGACCGACCCGGATTGTATCATTACGCAGCTGGTTGGCTTCCCGCAAGCGCGAAAGACTGATGCTGTAACGCTGGGCAATGCCGGACAGGGTTTCGCCACGGGCAATGGTGTGCTGGGAAACCTGGGGTGGTGCGGAGGCTGCTACCAGCGTCGGCCCGGCCCCCGGAATACGCAGCTTCTGGCCAACCTGAATGTTGTCGCTGCGCAGATTGTTGGCGGAGCGCAACTGCGACAGACTTACATTGTTGCGCTGCGCGATCAAAGACAGGCTGTCACCACGGGTAACCACGTACTGACGGTCGGGCCCCTGATTATTGCTCTTCTGCCAGGCCACTAATGTCCCTTCCGGCGGCCTTTCGTAAAAGTAATTCATCACCCCCTGCACAATGGAGTCCGCCAGCCTGCGCTGATAATCAGGCGATGCCAGACGACGCGCCTCAGCCGGATTCGACAGGTAGCCTGTTTCAATCAGCAAGGACGGGATGTCCGGCGAACGCAGCACCCACAAATTGCCTTGCTGAGGCACATCGCGGCGCAAGGTGGCAACGTTACCCATAGAGTTCAGGATATAGCTGCCGGCCGCCATACTCTGCTCAATACTCCATGCCATGGAAAGATCAAGCAGGGTCAGGGCCAGATCGTCGTCAAAATTGCGCAGACTGGTATCGCCTGAAGTTCCACCCAGAAGGTCAGCGGAGTTTTCCTTTTCAGTCACGCGACGGATGTTTTCGTCCTCCGCCGTGCGCTGGGACAACGCATATACCGTTACGCCTTCTGCGCGCGAAGTGCTGTGCGAATCGGCGTGTATCGACAGGAAAATATCAGCCCGGTTCTGACGCGCCAACTGTGGCCGTTGCTGCAGTCGAACAAAATAATCACCCTGGCGAATCATCACCGGTTCGTAACCGGGCGTCGCCTTCAACGCTTCGAACACGGCTCGTGAAATCGCCAACGCCACGTCTTTTTCGCGGATTCGGCCGTCGTATCCAATAGCGCCGGGGTCAGTGCCACCATGGCCGGCATCAATTGCCACCACAATATTACGTCGACTGCTGGCAGGAATCTGGGCGGGCGTAGCGGCAGGCGTTATCTGTGCTGTGGCCGGCGCCAACGCGGGCGCCTGCACGCCGGTATCGTATAAGTCCACCACCAGCCTGTCTCCTGCCTCCGCATTGGGTGGCAGGGTAAAGCTACTGGGGTTAACCGGGGCATTCAGATCAAGTACGATTCTGATATCAGCATCGTTGCGCGGACCGCTTCTGACCGATGTGATGGGACTGTTCTGCAGATCAAGACCAACAAGGGAGGCATTCATCCGCGATTGACGGATATCAATGACTACCCGATGCGGATTATCGAGCACAAACACGCTGTACTCGGGGCGACTGCTGACATCGATCACAACACGGGTGTAATCAGGAGAGCGCCAGACATTTACGGATTCGATATCACCGGCATGCGCGGCACCGGCAACCATGGTTACCAGCCACAAAGCGACGTTAGTCCGAATTACCCGTAAATTCATTGCGCCTGCTTTCCTTTACCGCCATTAAACCATTGAATTGTTTTGCTATTTCCATACCTTTTGGCGTATTGGCCCGGCACTTGATAACACGTCCCTCGCCCTCATCCTCCAGCTCAAATCGTACATCCGGCGCAGGCAAACTACCCTTACCCCGGTCTGGCCATTCGATCAAACAAACAGCCGGTGGTTTGAAATAGTCATCAACGCCCAGGAATTCTACCTCCTCAGGATGCGATAGTCTATACAGATCAAAGTGATAGAGCGGAAACTCAAAAAACTCGTAAGGTTCCACCAATGTGTAGGTAGGGCTCTTGACTGCGCCACTGTGCCCAAAAGCACGAATCAAACCACGCGAGAAGGTGGTCTTTCCTGCTCCAAGATCGCCATCCAGATAAATTACCGCACCCGCCATTGCTGAGTCAGCGCTGAACACCGATACCAACGAACGTGCCATCAGCGCGCCCGCCAGTTCGGTTTCATGCTCATCTTTCAAATAGTAACTGCTCACCGGCGAGGTCATTATGTGACTCTCCGGGCAGGGGTGGAAGCCAGCAAGCTCTGCCCCGACAAAACAACAGGCAGATGAGAAAACAGGTCTGTCGCCAACAAACCGCGCTCACCTGTTACGGCCGCGGCCCGGTCTGCAGCCTCCCCATGCGCGCAAACTGCAAGACGTGCTGCAACGCAGGCATCAAAACCCTGAGATAACTGCCTGGCCGTCAGACTGCGCCCCAGCGCCAGCATCGCTCCACAAATGCCGGCCAACACGTCACCCATGCCGCCAGAAGCCATGCCCGGGTTGCCTTCCAGACAAATATCCACCGGCACCAGCGCACCCGGAAACGCCAGCAAACTTCCTGCTCCTTTAAGAATACAAACGGCCCCGGTTTTGTGTTGCAAGGCTTTTACAGCAGCAAAGCGATCCTGCGATACCTGCTCGGTGGACCAACCCAGCAGCCGCGCCGCCTCCGCCGGATGAGGCGTGACAATCCATTGCGCCCGCGCGGCCAAGGCTCCAAGCTCTTGCCAGTGTGTTTTCTGAGCGGCCAACATATTTAAGGCATCTGCATCCAGCACTAATGGCGTTTGAGAGCGGCCGGCTCGTGACATCACATTTTCCAGCAGATTGGCTGACCATTCAGACTGACCAAGACCGGGCCCGAGCACAATGACTGTGGCGCGCGCCATCAATGCCAATGCTCGCTCAGCCGGCTCTCCATGCCACACGTCCAGACCATGCACCATCACCTCAGGCCGGCGCGACAGCATGGCACTGACATGCATGGGGCGGGTAATCAGACTGACTGTACCGGCACCCGCGCGCGCAGCCGCCTCGGCAGCCATTATCGCTGCGCCACCAAAACCCTGATCACCACCAATGACAAGCACATGACCGGAGTCACCTTTATGCGCAGTACGCGAACGGGTCAGACCAGGATGCTGCAACAGACCGGCATCAATGCCGCGGGCGGAGGGTGTTGTCGCTGGCTCGCTTGCCGCTACAGAGGAAGGAAGACCGAGATCGTCAAATAACAGCTCTCCTGTAAACGCGGGTGCATCGCCGGTGAAAAGCCCTTGTTTGCGCGCAACCACGCAGAGTGTGGCGTCCGCTTTGATAGCCAGCCTATCGACATATCCGGTATCTGCATCTACACCGCTCGGAATATCGATCGCCAACACAGGGTGGCCGCAGTGGTTTATGCAGACAATGGCGTCGGCATAGGCGGTGCGCAATGGCCCCGAGAATCCGATACCAAGCACAGCATCAACGACAACGTATGAGTCTTCAGGGCCGGACTGCAGGCAATGTGTGAATGCATCCTCTGAAAATGGCTGGCAGCAGACATCTTCAGCCAGCGCCGCATTCGCTGCTGTCAGTGCATCATCAGTCATGCCAGCAGGGGCCTTGAGATAAAGAACCTGTACCCGCCAACTGGCGCCTGATGCCTGGCGCGCCAACTCGTATCCGTCGCCGCCATTGTTGCCAGCCCCGCACACAATAAGCAATTGCCTGGCGTCGGGCCAACGCTGCGCCAAGGCGCGCAATGCTGCCGCTGCCGCGCGCTGCATCAGGGCATAACCGCTGATACCACAGTCTATGGCCTGCTGATCGATCCGGCGCACCTGATTACTGGTATACAGAGCTTTCATGGGTCCCCCGTCAGGGTTTTTCCATACGGTGGATCAGACGTTGCAGGTAACGCAAAGTGGTTTCAATGTCTTCGACAGGGGCATCATCGGTGAGGCCTATCGCCCACGGATCCTGCACATTACGCAGGGAGTGATAAACCTGCTGCCCTTCGTCGGTCAACTGCACCAATACTGAACGCTTGTGTCTCGGGTTTTCCACATAGCGAATAAGACCATCAGTCTGCATGACATCTGTAATGCGCTGCACTGCCTGACGTGATTGCCCCAGTGATCGCGCAATGCCGGGCACTGT
Source organism: Pseudohongiella sp. (assembly GCA_030651695.1). Classification (GTDB taxonomy): domain Bacteria; phylum Pseudomonadota; class Gammaproteobacteria; order Pseudomonadales; family Pseudohongiellaceae; genus Pseudohongiella. The sequence continues at coordinate 99,238 of JAUSCD010000012.1, forward strand.
TATGCCCGCGCTGGACAATGCAACTGCGCCTATCACTTTCCAGCGCGCACTGGTGAGCCCTACGCCTTCCGCCATGCGGTCGCCGTCAGCCAGCAACAGACTGTTGATGCGAAATATGGCGCGCACCAGATCGAGAAATAGTTTTCGTTTGGGAGAATGAACCATCGGCCTGATCTGAGATTAACCGTTCAAAAAATTTCGTCGATGCTGTCACTCTGACCGCATGTTGTCAATCGGGCAAATGTCACCCGTGAAAGTTAACGCCTGCGTCGGGCTGCTTTTTTTATTGCCTTGTGAACTGAGGGAGGAGACATGGGCAAATCAAACAGTCGCACCCCGGTCGCTCTTGCGACCGCGTTGGCAACGGCCCCCAGTGGCGGGATGATGGGCACTTCGCCCACACCTTTTACCCCAAACGGATGCCGTGGGTTAGGTACTTCCACAAGCACGGTATCGATCATCGGCAGATCCGATGCTACTGGCACTCTGTAGTCCAGAAACCCCGGGTTTAGCATACGACCGTTTTCATCGTACAAATAAGCTTCGTTCAGGGCCCAGCCAATGCCCTGTGCGACACCGCCTTGCATCTGACCTTCGACGTAGGAAGGATGAATGGCCTTACCCACATCCTGCACAGCGGTATAACGCAATACCTTGACGTGACCTGTCTCCGGATCCACTTCGACGTCACAAATATGAGTCGCGAAACCCGGGCCTGCGCCCTGTGCGTTTATATTTGCCTGGGCAGCAATCGGACCACCGGTTCTGGCAGCTTGCCCGGCAATGTCCGCGAGGCTTAATTGTTTCTGCTCTGCCACCAGCACCGCATTTCCTGTCAACCACTCGACCTCTGCCGGCTCAACTGACCAAAGCAAGGCCGCTCGGCGTTTCATATCCTCAATCACAGCCTGTGCGGCCTGGGTAACCGCCATACCCACCGCGAAGGTGACACGGCTGCCGCCAGTGAGATCGGAATATGAAACCGCATTGGTATTGCCGATCAGCACCTGAACCCTGTCATAGGGGATACCCAGAGTCTCGGCTGCCATCATTGCCATGGCCGCGCGCGAGCCACCAATGTCAGGATTGCCGGTAGTGACCACTGCCGTGCCATCTTCATTGATATTGATAGCCGCGCTTGAGGGGCCACCGATGTTGAACCAGAACCCTGATGCCACACCTCTGCCTTGATTCGGCCCCAACGGAGCGCTGTAATGCGGGTGCTGCCTGGCCGCCTCCAGAGTCTGGCGGTACCCGATATGCTTGAAAGTGACACCGTAGGCTGTCTGCGTGCCATCGTCAGCTGCATTTAGCAGACGCAACGCCACAGGGTCCATCTCCAGCTTCTGCGCCAGCATATCAATCAGACATTCTGCGGCGAAAGAGGCCATAGGCGCTCCCGGAGCGCGATAAGCGGCACTCTTCGGCCGGTTCACAACCACGTCGTAGCCGATGAGTTTGACGTTGGGAATATTGTAAGGCGCAAACGCAGTCATACATCCCAGCCGTACCGGGGATCCCGGAAATGCGCCAGCCTGATAACACAGAATGCCCTGAGCTGCGACCAGAGTGCCATCTTTTCGGGCACCTATTTTCAAACTGATAAAAGTCCCTGATGTGGGCCCTGTCGCTTTGAAAACTTCGCTGCGGTTCATCTGCATACGGACAGGTTTGCCACTCTTTCGCGCTAACAGAACCGCCAGCGGCTCAAGATAAACAGTTGTTTTGCCGCCAAATCCACCGCCGATTTCAAGCGGGATCACGCGGATTTTTGACAGCGGCATATCCAGCAATCGCGCGCAGTAGGCCCGCACCATAAACTGGCCCTGGCTGCTGCACCAGATATCAGTCTGGCCGTCGGCCGCCACTTGTGCCATACAGGCGTGCGGTTCGATATAAGCCTGGTGCACAGGCTGCGTGGTGAATTCCTCAGAAATCACAATATCAGCTCCGGCAAAACCCGCCTCCACATCACCATGCACCTGCTCGTAACGGCTGGCAATATTGGACGGCTTTTTAGGCGCTGGGGTGATCCCTTTGGTGATCAGGTGCTCATGCAAAAGAGGGGCGTCCGGCTCCATTGCCTGATGCAAATCGACCACGTGCTGGAGCACTGCGTATTCCACATCTATCAATAACAGAGCCTGATGCGCGGTCTGCTCGTCAATCGCCGCGATCGCCGCAATCGCATGCCCTTCGTACAACACCTTGCCGCGCGCCAGAACGTTGGCCGACAGATCACGGAAGTCCGGCGGCTGATTGTTGATCAGCGCCATGTCTTCACTGATCACAGGCAGATCTTCTGCCGTGATGATGGCTTTGACACCCGGCAGCGCCTGAGCTTTGCTGATATCAATATTCAATATTCTTGCGTGTGCGTGAGGACTGCGGAAAACCGCGCCCACCAGTGAGCCTGGCAAATTAACATCCGCACCAAAGCGTGCGCGGCCCGTCACCTTGTCTATACCGTCCGGGCGCACAGGGCGTGTGCCAATTATTGTTGGCGCCATACCCGGCGCTTCATTTCCAATCGCGGCAGATTTTTTTGTCATGGCTGAAGCTCGTTAACTGAAGCGTTTCCGCGCAACCTCTGCGCTGCATCCAGAATGGCACGAACAATTTTGTCGTAGCCGGTGCAGCGACAGAGATTGCCTGCGATCCAATAGCGAACTTCTGTTTCTGTGGGGTCAGGATTTTTGTCGAGCAGCGCTTTGGCAGCCACAAGAAGACCCGGCGTGCAAATGCCACACTGTAATGCAGCATTGTCCAGAAATGCCTGTTGCAGCGGATGCAATGCATCGCCGGCCGCCAGGCCTTCCACTGTTCTTATATCAGCGTGCGAACATTCCACGGCCAGCACCAGGCAGGAACATACCAGAGTGTCGTTCATCATGACGCTGCAGGCACCGCAGTCTCCGCTTCCGCAGCCTTCTTTGGTACCAGTCATCTGCAGTGAATCACGCAGTGCGTGCAGCAAGGTGCCAGATGTCTCACACAAAAATTCTACTGACTGACCATTCAGTTGCATTTGTATGTGCTTTTTCATGATGCTATATCCGCCGCGGCTCTATCGTAGGCAATCCGGGCTGCCCGGGCTGCCAGCACTGCTGTCACATCAGTGCGATATTCGGCAGTGCTACGCTTGTCACTGATTGGCCGGCACATGACACTGACCTGTCGGCGAAAACGTTGCAAGACTTCCTCGTCCAGGGAAGAGCCCAGCAGGATTCGTGATGCAGCAACTGCAAATACCGGCACAGGGCCAACCGCACCAAGCGCAACATGACTGTCGGTAATAACACCAGAGTCGTCCAGTGTCAGATTCACAGCCACACCCGCAATAGCAATATCCATTTCCGTCCGGGGTGTCATTCGCAGATAAGCATCAGCGCTGCGCGATGCCCGCGCCGGCAAAATAAAACTGACAATAAATTCATCCTGTCTGAGACAAGTACGTCCGGGGGAGATAATCACCTCTTCCACTGGTACTTCGCGCTGACCAGCGACACTGACTATACGGCAGTGTGCACGCGCTGCGATGAGCGCTGGCACTGCATCTGCAGCAGGGGATGCGTTGCAGAGATTACCGCCGAGCGTGGCACGGCCCTGAATCTGTACTGATCCGATCAGATCCATTGCTTCCGACAAACCAGGCCAGTACTTCCCCAGCAGCTTGTCCGCTCGTATGTGAATACCGGGACAGGCAGCACCGATTTCAAAACTGCCGTCGGGCAGTTGCCTGATTACACGCGCCGGCGCCAGCTTCTTAATATCCACCAGCATGGAAGGACGTGGCATGCCGCTGGCAAAACGTGCGAGCAAATCGGTGCCTCCAGCTAACACCCTCACCGGACCGTCCGCATTACTTAGCGCGGCACAGACTTCTGCCAATGTCTCAGGCGCGCAATATTCCATGTTTACTTCCCGATAATAATCATTGCAGTTCAGCGTTACCCGGCCAAGCTGATGTCACGCACCTATCAGAATCGCAGCAGTAGAGTCGCTGCAAATTCGGTATCTGTTTTCTCCCGTAGAACCGGGACTTCAGTCTGGTGTTTTACTTTGACACCAAACTTCATGGACAGGTTGGACATGATGTCGGATTCAACAGCTGTTTCAGAACGGGCAATGGTGGTTTCTTCACCGATATCCACGCCAAGCGACTGAATAAAGCGCGCATTGTCAGAAAGATCCCACGTGTAGTCGGTAGACAATCTCACTATCGCTTCGCTGAAATCTTCTCCCAGTGGCCCTGACTCCCTTGACGTTCGCATACCGGCACCGACTGTGTATTGCCATGTCATGTTGGAACGGTTGCGCAGTAACTCCTGACCATAACTCACAGAGAAATCTGTTTGACCGTCGTAACCACTGAACCGGTCATCTTCATGCGCGATACGTGTCATCACAAAATTACTGAGATCATAATTATAGGTAGCGCTGCCTACGGTATATAGCCGCTGAGCGGCCAGCACGTCATTCTTGGAGGAGCGAAAACCTTCCGCTGATAACAAATAAGACCACTGCTCTCGCGCGGCAATAAACTGACCTTTAAAACGAATATTCTCATCTTCTGTATTGCCTGTTGTAATCACGGCACCGAGTTCGAGCTGGGTTTGCAGGTCCCAATTCTGGGCATAGGCAGGCAAACTACCCAAGCCGCCCAGCGCTAACACCAGAGCACTCATGAACAGGATTTTTCGGGATTTTTTAGCAATGATAGCGGTGGTTGATGGCACGTGTTCAGAGGTAAAGTCAGACATCAGCAACTCCTGTTGTTTACCCCGCGGGATTCTGAGCAATTCAATCGGCAAAGTCCAGCCTCGGACCCAATACGACATAGAAAAAGTCAGACCGCGGCAACAGTTCCAATTTTGTATGTTTTCCGGACTTGAGTAGTTACAATGCCTGCTGACTAAATATGAGAACATCAACGAGAGATCCGTGAACAAACAGGGCAACAATGCCCGGGGAAGCATAACGGCAATGAAAACTCTGATATTGCTCAGACACGCAAAATCCAGCTGGAATGATCAGGCCCAGCGCGACATTGACCGACCACTGAATGAACGCGGCCGGCACGATGCACCGTTGATGGCTGACCGCCTCGGCGCCCGCGGCTCAATTCCTCAGCGCATAATATGCAGCCCGGCATTACGCACCGTCACAACCGCCGAAATATTTGCCAACAGATTACATATCCCGCTCGAACTTATTCAACACGAGCGACAAATTTATCTGGGTGGTCCCGCACACTTGCTGCACCTTGTGCGTCAACAGGAAAGCAATATTGATTGCATATTGCTTGTCGGTCACAACCCTGCATTAACTGATTTTCTGAATGAGCTTTGCCCGGATGCACGTGTAGACAATATGCCGACCTGCTGTGTTGCTGAACTTCAGTTTCAGAGCGCTGACTGGACGAGCGTGGATTTTGCTCAGGCGACATTAAAAACCCTTGATTATCCAAAGCTTGACCGCGCTGCGGCTGGCTGACACCTTTACTCAATTGACTACTTTACTTAAACACATCGCCACATATCTTTGCTTGTGTCTGCCGATTGCCGCTCAGGCACAAACTGGCGAAACTGACCAGAGCTCACAGCAGGCCTCACGCCAGACATCACAATGGCTGAGCGAATTACATTCAGACCACCCGTTAAATGGAAAGATCTGGTCAAGTGCCAAGCAAGATTTTCTCAGCCCCGATCAGCTTATCTCTCTGTTAGCTGAAGCTGGAATATTGCTGCTGGGCGAAAAACACGACAACCCGGATCATCACAGGCTTCGCCTTATCATCCTGGAATCGCTGCTGGCCTCAGACGCACCTGTGCTCATAGTGATGGAAATGATGACTCAGCCTCAGCAACCCGCTCTGGACAGACTTGCGGCCAGCGATCCCGTGCCAGCAGCAAACGAATGGCAGCGATGGCTGGACTGGGACGAAGCCTGGAACTGGGAATTTTATCAACCTGCACTCGGGCTTGCGCTGCAAAACCGGACACGGACGCGACTGGTCGCAGGCAATATCAGCGCTGAAACCATGATGGCGATCTACCGTTCCGAAGCGCAGGCGGATCAGCCTCTGAGCCCGGACCAGCTGGCAATCCTGTCTGAAGAAATAGACGCCAGCCACTGCGGTATGTTGCCGGCTTCGCAGATCCCGGCCATGGTTCGTGTGCAGCAGGCGCGGGATCAACAAATGGCGGACTCTTTGCTGGAGACCGGCGAATTTGCACAACGCATATTGCTGGCAGGCAACTATCATGTGCGGCACGACCTGAGCGTACCGAATTATCTGAAACAGCATGACGCTTCCACTACAGAGCCACTTACTGTGATGAATCTTGCTTTTCTGGAGGTCGATCCCGGGCTGATGCAGGCAGAGGACTACCTCCCCGCCATCGAATCCGGCGGCGCCGATACAAAGCCCGCGTATGATTTGATCTGGTTTACCCCGGCGGTGCGGGCGGATGACTACTGTGCGGATCTCTCCCGCTGAACCATGTGCCAGCCCGCTGAGCCATGTGCCAGAATCAGTGTGTCATTGAATAAATCAGGTAATTGAGACCCAGCTGATAAGCCATATTTGCATAGCGGGTTGGATAGCGCGGATGGTAGGTATGCTCCCAGCCATCCCCCATATCTGTATTCCAGTTGATCAGGACCATAATACGGCCATCATCATCCAGAATGGCATGCACTGATGCCTCAGCGACGTCACGTTCGGGTATGTTCTCGGGATTACCCAGCGCAGGGATCATCTGGGGGCCTTCAGTGTCGTAATACACTCTGAAAATTTCATGATCGGAAGGTAAACGCACAATTTCGCGCTCGGGGAAAACGGCAGTGAACGAGTTTTCAAAAGCCTGCCATTCACGGGTACCCCAGAAATCGTCAATCAACAGGAAACCCCCGCGCAGCAGATATTCACGCAGATTGCTCAACTCTGCCGGCGAAAAATATGGCCCTCCGTTTCGCCCCATCTCCAGAGCGTAAAGAAACGGGTACTCAAAAATCTGATCGTCGTCCAGACGCAACACAATCGGCTCAGGCATAACACGAATGTTGCTGAGCCGGGCTACGCCACGCAGAAAATTGCGGTCTGCGTCAGGGAAGTCCACTGACCACGGCCCGTAGCCGCCGAATCCGCCCTGATAATACGAGTCGTACTGAACCCTGACAAAGGCAAACTCTCCGGCAATATCGGGAGGATCCAGATTCACTTGGGCAAGTACGGGCATGCACAAAACCAGAGCACACGCCATTGCCGACACCGTACGGACCAAACCTAACCCGGCTCGATAGAGTTTTTTATGCAATATCATGACCTTAGAGCTCATCTGATTTTGACATCCATACAGAAAAGCGAATGTTCCGCCTGTGACACTATACGTGTGCCGGATTTGCAGTTTGGTGTAAGCTGAACCGGATTTCAACCGTACAGCGGTCAATAGCCCTGCCGAAAAATCAGTCCGGAGCCGGAACCATGAAAATAACAAAAAACGAAACTGTTTCCATTGCACGCCTGTCTTCATCAAAGATTCGCGCCAGGCTTCTGTCAGGCGCAGTGTTGGCATTGACTATGACGGCGTGCGGCCAGTCCGAGCAGACGCCTGTTGAACTCAGCATGAGCGTACGCTCCAGCGTTCCGCACCTGGTGAGCGGAGGCAACGCGCTGGTAGACATCCGATTCCAGCCCCGGGATTTCAGAGTGCCGGAACTTACTCTTAATAACCAGGCCATTTCACCCGACCCGGGCAGCTTTGCCATCCTCACTGAGGCCGACGCCAACGCTGACACCAACCCCGACATACGGATCATGCGTACATTGATCCACGGACTGCAGCCGGGGGCAAACACACTGACGGCCTCGCTGCATGGCTCCGAAACACAAATAACCCTGGTAAATTACCCGATCAGCGGCCCGGTTATTTCAGGCCAGCAACAGACACCGTATGTTTGCCTGAGCGCGCTGGCCCCGGATAGCAGAGGCAATGCGCGACGTTTTGCCATCGGCAATGGCGAATTCCTCGATACCGCAGACCAGCGCGAAGACTGCTCTTTGCCAACCCGCGTCGATTATGTGTACCGCTCCGGCGCCAGCGAGAACTTTTTACCACTGCGCAATCCGTCCCAACTTCCGTCAGATGTCATATCAACACAAACATCCGAAGGCATTGAAGTGCCATTTATTGTCAGGCTGGAAACCGGCACCATCAATCGTGCTATTTATCAGGTCGCGATCCTGCATAACCCGCAAAACGGCGAACCCTCTGCAGCCAGACCGTCAGAAAGCTGGAATGGCAGATTGGTCTACAGCTACGGCGGCGGCTGTGAAGCGGGCTATTTCCAGGGCAACACAACTGGCGGCGTGCTACGCGAGTCCATGTTGGCGCAAGGTTATGCCATCGCCTCATCAACACTGAATGTAAATGCCCAGGGTGGCTGCAACGACGTGTTGTCCGCTGAAACCACCATGATGGTAAAAGAGCATTTCACTGAACAGTACGGGGTACCAATTCATACCATCGGCACCGGCGGCTCTGGCGGCGCCATGCAGCAATTGCTGATTGCAGGCGCCTACCCCGGCATTCTGGATGGCTTGCTGATCAGCATGACATTCCCGGACGCTGTCACTTATTTTACCGACTCGCAGGAATGCAGTGGCCCCTGGCGTCGTTATGCCAACGATCCGGACAACGCACTGGACGAAGAAACCCGAGCGCTGATCGGCGGGTGGCCAAACTGGTATCTGTGCGACCAGTCACTTGGCCTTCGCCCCGATCGCATTTCGCCATTCGGCTGTTCCGGAGAAATTCCAGCCATGATGCATTACCACCCCCAGACTAATCCGGGTGGAGCGCGCTGCTCGATTTATGACGGTATGCGTAACATTTTTGGTGAGAAACTTTATTCGTCTATCAATGCCACACGCCCTTTTGCTCCCAGCCCTCATGACAATGTCGGTGTGCAATATGGACTGATGGCGATGAATCAGGGTTTGATTGATAAATCCCTGTTTCTGGACATTAACGAAAAGTTCGGCGGCTGGGACATTGACTTTCAACCCACCAGCGCGCGTACCGAAGCAGATGCCGATGCCATCCGTATTGCGTATGACACCGGTCGTATCACCAACGGCACCGCCGGCCTGTCACGCGTGCCCATTATTGATGACCGTCCATATCTTGATCACGAAGGAAATTTCCACGCCAGCATCTATTCCTTTGTCACACGTGCACGACTGGAACGCGACAATGGTCATGCTGACAACTATGTTATCCGCCGGCACGCCAGCAGCCTGTCACTGGCCGATGAAAATCTGACATTAATGAATCGCTGGCTGGATGCCATCAAAGCTGACAGCAGCAATCGGCCGTTGCTTGAGCGCATTGTTGCAGCCCGACCTGCGGATCTGGCTGATGACTGTTTTGATGAAAATGGCGAACGTATCGTAGAACCTGCTGTTTTTGATCTTACAAGTGTCCTGAATAAAACCCAGGGTGAGCAAAGCCGGTGCAATGCTTTATTTCCGCCGCATGCCGGACTGCGTCTGGTGGCAGGAGCACCACTTACCAATGACATCATGAAGTGCAGCCTGAAACCCATCGACTATGATGATTACCGGGTGGAATTTACGAGTGAGGAAAAACAACGTCTGGAAACAATTTTCCCGCAAGGTGTGTGTGATTGGGAGCAGCCAGGTCAACATCAGAACAGCAACCAGACCTGGCTATCTTTCGGACCGTCTCCGGTTAATTTGTATCGCTGATCTTTGATTCAGAAGTCACCACCGCATCGGTAACTGCAGATACACGGCGGCTGGCAAGGATGCCAAGCACGCCCAGTGTCATGCCTGCGATAAACAGCGGTGTATCTCCAACAGGTATGCCTATGGAGGTCAAACCGGGCAGAGACACCAGAATACCTCCGGATACAATCATGAATCTGCCTGCAGTTGCCGCTGAGCCGGGTTTATCCAGAAATCCTATAAACGGCATATAAGCCTGCAAGCCACCTGCAATCAGTACGATACCGGCAGCAACAACCATTGTTGCGATTACGATCTCGGCTGCTGTTCCCTGCATGATCAAAGCTGGCTCAAGTACAAAAAAGAACGGAATAAAATAGATCACACTACCCAGTCGCATGGCTTTGAAGCCGGTCTTCAACGCAGACCCACCAGCAATGCTGGCCGCAGCAAAAGCGCCAAGTGCCACAGGCGGTGTAATAAACGAAAGCATGCCCCAGTACAGGATAAATAAATGCACACTCATGGGATCAAGCCCGCCCTGAATAAGCGCAGGGGCAAGCACAATAGCCAGAAAAATATAAGCCGCAGTTACCGTCATACCAATACCAAGAATAAAACTGGTAAAGGCGCCCATTAACAACAACATGATGATTGAGTCACCTGCAATATAAAGCAGATCGTTCACCAGCGTGCCTGACAGCCCGGTGACTGACAACGCGCCTACAATCAGGCCAACGCCAGCCATGATAGACAGCAACTCAACCAGCAGCTTGCCACAGGCCACCAGAAACGATCCGGTCTGATTGATGTTCCACCGGTTTTTCGCGGACAGCTGATTTAGTATGAGCAGCATACCGGTGGCATAAAACGGAGCCACCGCTTCGCGCTGCATAAACACCAGCAAAAAGATCAACACCACGAACGAGGCCATGTAGAACCAGCCTTCGCGCAATGTGTCGCTGAATTTCGGTAGTTCCTCGCGCGGCGTCCCCTTTAATCCCTGCCGTGCGGCATAGGCGTCTATCTGCATAAACAACCCAAAAAAATACAGCAGGGCCGGAATCGCCGCAGCCAGCGCAACCGAGGTATAGGGCACATTCAGAAAGGTTGCCATCACAAAGGCTGTTGACCCCATGATTGGCGGCAGCAATACCCCGCCCGTGGACGCGCAGGCTTCCACACCGCCAGCATACTCACGCGAAAACCCTGACTTGCGCATTGCCGGAATAGTCAGTGGTCCGGTGGACAACACATTGGTTATCACACTGCCACTCATCGAGCCCATCAAGGCACTGGAGACCACTGACACTTTGGCAGAACCGCCACGCACGTGCCCGAATCCGGCAAACGCCAGATTGATAAAAAAGCGGCCGCCTCCGGTATGTTGCAGTGCAACACCAAAAATCAGAAACCCTATCACCAGCTGTGCAAATGCGCGGAACGGCAGGCCCAGAATACTTTCGATGCTCATCACATGATAAGAGGCGGTTTCAGCAGCTGACGACGCCATGCCTGAAATAGGCCCCGGCATTTTGTCCGCAAATATCGGGTACATGGAAAACACCAGTACCAGCCAGAACAGCGTAGCACCACCACATCTGCGCACAGCTTCCAGCGTCAGCGCCCACAACAAATAACTCATCCAGACCGCGGTAACCGGTGCCGAAAATTCCCAACCATAATCGAGCATGGTTTCGGAGTTGATGAAAAAGAAAGCACAAATCGCAAAGGTCGCAGCACTGAGAATAATGTCATACCAGTAACGGGTAGCATTTTTTACAGGCGGATAAATCAGAAAACAAAGCGGCAATAACAAAGCAAGCAAGGCATAGTAGTAGTGATTCTGGACGGTAATCACGAACTCCATCAACGGGCGTTCAGAAAACAGTCGCAGCGAGTCCATCGCCAGAAACACAGCTAGAACAGCGGCAATGGCAACAGTCCAGCGCAGCACCACCGGCATGTCCGCCGACGTTCTTACTTTCTTCATCAGCCCGTTTTCCGTGAGCGGCGAATCCAGCGCACCGGTCCTCATGTCATTGTCAGTGAGATCATCATTATTTTTATTTTGTTTCTCCTCTGTCACTCGAATCACTCCCAAACAGGCGCAAAACCTGCTGCACGCAGACGCTCAGCCCGCAGCTGATGCCAGGCAGCAAGAAACTCTTGCTGATTCCGGATGCGGCGTGCGGTAACCTCCGTCCAGGCTGCTGCAAGCACATCCTGACGACGTATCAGCTCCTGGTTGTGCATATCGTATTCGTCGGTCCAGATACCTATTTCTTTCCAGTAACGAACAGCCCCGTCATGGTAAGGCACCACCCAGTCGAACACCTGTAAATCAAGGGCCCAGCCGATAGCGCCAGGATCAGCGTCTTTGTAGCTGTCATAATTTTCCGTCATGACACGTGTCAGCCAGTAGACAGTATTTTCGTCCTGCTGCGCCTGAGTAATCAAAATCGGGTAAGGGTATGTTCCTGCTTCCTGAGGATTTTCATCACTGATGCCAGGGCCACGGGTAGCGTTGTATTTGGTGAAGTAAGGCGCGACATCCAGCAATCGCTGCCAGCACGCTTCATCGTCGTGCGGCGCAGGCAGCCAGGCGATGCCTCTTGGGGAAGCCTCCAACCGGCGTGTCGGACCAGAGACGGTTGTGCCAAATGCCACATCTACATCACCGTTGATAATGCCTTCCCACGCGGCGTCATAACCAGGGAAATCCACCCGCACTACGTCGTCCCAGGTCAGACCACCACACGCAAGATAAGCCTCCATGGAGATATTCAAGGCAGGGGCGGCACGCACAAATGGCACACGTTTTCCGCGCAATTCAGCAAATGTGCTGACCCCGATGTCGGCAGCAACGGCCACGGCCTGGTTACTCAGCCCACTTGAGCTCATTACCATTCGTAGCGGCTGAGGCCCCCATTCCGGATCCGCGAACTGATAGACACCTTCCTGTGCGAAATAAGTGGCAACACCATTGGCTGAAAACTGCACACGCCCGGTTTTAAGAGGCAACAGCCTTGAGACATCGTTCTGCCCGGGTATCACACGCAACGTGACATTGAATTTTTCGCGCAACATGGCGCCTATGGCCACGGACTGGTTATAGCCGGTAGTCCCCAGATTGTAGGCAGTCCAGGCCATCTGAGAGGGCAACTCTGGCCTGGTTGTCTGTGCGTGGACCGCACTCACAACAGATAAACTGACAGCAATAGCCAAAACAGCGCCGCATGCCAACCGCCCGGCCTTGATCAGAGTGTGACGACCGATACCTGGCAAAACATTTAATTGCTTGATTTGCATTATTATTCCCCCCAATCTGGCGCTGGCAAAGAGGCCAAAGATTATCAGGGACAGTAACACAGTGGAAGAAATATGCGATACTTGCCCATGGAGACGTGGCAACCTGTCACAAAAAACGTCGCTTCGGGGAATCATGGCAAAACTGACAATAAACAGCCTGCTGCGTGATGCAGTGGCAGTCACCGGGAAACCGCTGCCGTCGGGCAGCAAGATGGAGATTGAGGCAAACTCGGTCATTGCGCTGATCAAGGCGCTGGACAAACTTTATCCGGGCTGTGCTCCGGCTTTAACCAATGCCTCTGTTGCCATAGATGGAGACATCTACAGTGATGCGCTCACAGAACCGCTGGATGAACTGAGCGAAGTCGTATTTATGCCATCGATCGAGGGCGGGTAGCCGCCCTCTCTCGCACTACTTGTTACAAACTTCAAGCTCTTACATTCGACGGCCTGACACCGGAATAGCGCCGAAGTCGGTGTTAAAACTTCCGCTCATCAGATCACCTACAACGGTACCCGCAAATACCAGCGTCAGGCTCTGGCCTTGTGCGTCAACGACAGTGCTGAAGTTCACGGCGTCACCGTTAACTGTGATACCTGTCAGAGGCGCAGAACCCAGGTCCTGCGAACTCAGCTGTCCGCTCATATCCTGATTAACAAGCAGATTTGCATTCATGGCACCGATTGGAGTTTCAATTGTGATTTCCCAGGCGCCTACCAGTGGATGCGGAGCTGATGCTGTGCTTGCACAGGCGCTGAGAAACAGAGCTACAGCAAAACCCATCAGTACTGATCCAATTTTTGTCTTCATTATTACTTCCCCTTCAAATTGATACGGTATTAACTCAAATGTTGTTCAGAATTGAAACGATTCTGACCCTGAATCCCTGTGACCTAGAAACCTGATATCTTGAACACTGTGAGATTGAAAATTGTCGCCGGAGATTGTGCAGCTTTACCTTTTATCGATAAAAGCCATCCCTGGAACACTGCATTGTTAAATTCCTGGAGAACCGCTCGCTTAAAATGCAGCGAATACTCTGATATTGAATGCCTTTGAGGTCAACGTCTTTTCGCCACATACCTTGAAAATAGTGACCAATGGCCTACTTGAACAAGTAGGCTTGGTGTCAAATTGAGGCGTATCATGTGGTCAATGCAGATAGCTTGCCAAACTCACAACTTAAATCGCCAAGAGGCGCATCATGATTGAACTTCAAATTAACGGAGAAACGAGGCAACTCGATATTGAACCGGAGATGCCTTTGTTATGGGCCTTAAGAAATGAACTTGGATTGACCGGCACAAAATTCGGATGCGGCATCGCCGCCTGTGGTGCCTGCACCGTGCATATCAATGGTCAGGCCGTGCGCAGTTGCGTCACCCCGGTAAGCGCCGTTCAGAACACCAACATACGCACCATTGAAGGCCTTTCCGCAAACGGTTTGAATCCGGTGCAACTGGCCTGGATACAGCACCAGGTACCTCAGTGCGGTTATTGCCAGTCCGGCATGATCATGGCGGTCAGTGCATTGCTCGAATCAAATCCGGATCCTGACGAACAGGCTATTGCCAGCAGTATCAGTAATGTCTGCCGGTGTGGCACCTATCCGCGCGTCAGCAAGGCGATTGCTGATCTGGTTGCCAGTCGCTCTGACACCCCCTTTGTTGATGCAACCGCGGAGGCCAACGTATGAGTATTTCTCGTAGACGTTTTCTGCTTGGTGCCACTGTTGTGGGTGGTGGATTGCTGCTGGGATATGCCTTCACGCGCCCAAGCCGCCAGTCTCTGGCCAACCGCGACTACGCTGAGGATGGTCAGACTTTCCTGACCACCTGGCTGCGTATTGATCCTGACAATATTGTCACTGTTATCGTGCCTCACTCGGAGATGGGTCAGGGCGTACTGACATCTCTGCCAATGATGGCGGCAGACGAGCTTGATGCTGACTGGGCCAATGTCAGGGTTGAGCAGGCTCCTGCAACTGATCTGTTTGCCAATGGCGTGCTGGTTAAAGGTTTTGCGGCCTCCATGGGATTCACCGCGCCGGCGTTTCTCAACCGCACTATGGATTTTGTGACGCTGAAAGCGGCTGAAATCATGAATATGCAAATTACCGGCGGCAGCAGCTCAGTGCGCTTCACCGGTGAAATGGGCATGCGTGCTGCAGGAGCTGCAGCACGGGAAATGCTGATTAAAGCCGCCGCTGAAGAATGGAGCGTTCCCGTTGCAGAAATCACCGCCCGCAACAGCCGTGTGTATCATGAATCCAGCGGCCGTAGCCTGACATTCGGTGAACTGGCAAGTGCCGCCGCCCGATTTGAACCTTCACGCACACCTGTGCTCAAACGCCCTGATCAATTCACGCTGATGGGCACCTCCGTACCTCGTGTAGACATTCCGGCCAAAGTCGATGGCACCGCTCAGTTTGGCATTGATGCCATGCCGGAAGGCATGCTGTATGCCGCTGTGATGACATCACCGGTATTTGGCGGTCTGCTTCAAAGCGTCGGCAATGTTGATGCTGTCATGCAGCAGCGTGGCGTTGTGCGGGTAGTTGAACTTGATGATGCAGTCGCGGTTGTTGCCGACAACTACTGGCGCGCCAGCAAAGCGCTGGCCATGTTACAACCGGTTTTCTCCAGCACAGATTCTGACAACCGCTCAAGCTCGGATATTTTTGCTGATTATGAAAGCGCGCTGGATAGTGGCGAAAAAAATAAAGACGTCCATGCAGGCAATACCGAACAGGCATTGGCGGACGCCACTGAAGTGCTGAGCGCAAGTTATCGTGTCCCCTTCCTCGCGCACGCTGCTATGGAACCAATGAACTGCACTATTCTGTTCCGTGATGGTCACGCCGACGTCTGGACAGGGACTCAGGACAATCTGGGCATACGTGGCCGCGTGGCCAGCATTGCTGGCATGAAGGAAAACGATGTAACAGTCCACCCGTTTTATCTGGGCGGCGGTTTTGGTCGTCGCCTGCCAATGTCTACCAATACCATAGATCAGGCAACGCTGATTGCGCAGCAGTTTGATGTACCGGTACAGACTTTGTGGAGCCGCGAAGAAGATACCCGTCAGGACTACTACCGACCTGCCGTCACCAGCCGATTCCGCGCAGGTTTTGACAACAACGGCCAGCTTGTTGCATGGGAGAATGCCTACATCGGCAAGAACGAACCGGCAGAAGCCGCCCATATTGCCTACAACATTCCAAACCAGAAAATCGATTATGTTGACAGCGCAACTCACGTACCCTTTGGTGCGTGGCGCAGCGTTGCACACTCTCAACATACCTTCTTTCTGGAATCATTCACCGATGAACTGGCATGGAACCGGCAGCAGGACCCGTTGCAATTCAGGCTGGCGATGCTGGCTGACAAACCGCGTCACGCGCGCGTTCTTCGCGAAGCGGCAGCAAAGGCCGGATGGGGCACTGCTGTACCAGCCGGACGTGCCCGCGGCATAGCTCTACAGGAAAGTTTTGGCAGCATTGTGGCGGAAGTCGCAGAGATTTCCCTGACTGCAGATGGCCAGGTTCGTGTTGAAAAGGTGACATGTGCCATTGATTGTGGTCGCGTGGTACATCCCGACAATGCGGCATCCCAGGTAGAAAGCGGCATCATCTATGGATTAACTGCAGCCATGTACGGCCAGATCAGTATTGAACAAGGTCGCGTCAAGGAAAGTAATTTCCACGACTATGAAATGTTACACCTGGCCGAGTCTCCGGAAATTGAAGTGATCTTGCTCGAGTCAGACGGTGCAGCGATTGGCGGTCTTGGTGAGCCGGCAACGCCACCAATCTCTGCCGCAGTTTCCAACGCGCTGTATGCACTGACGGGCCAGCGTATCAGAGAGCTGCCATTGAAGAATTACCGCTTCCTGCCGCCGCCCGTCGAGCGCGGTGCGGTTGATGCATAAAGCTGTCCGCCTTTGATGTTATTGCCGCCTGCAGACATGCGGCAAGCAAAAAAAACGGCTACCTTGGTAGCCGTTTTTTTTGCTCCGTTAAAATATCAATCCCGCCCCATCATATTGGTCTGGATCATAAACTGACGGAATTCCTCGAACTCGAGACCACCGGTTTTGTCTTTGTCCATGAAGGCGAATGCGAGTGCAAGCTGCTGCCTGGAGCGCTCAGGCATTTCATCCAGACTGACCTTGCCATCCATGTTCTTGTCGAACATCCCCATGCCAAGTGACGCAAAATATTCCTCTACGTTAATTTCAAAGTCATTCTCACGCGCTTCTGCATATCGGAAGGAGATCCCACCGTAAAGCATTTCTTCCCAGGTCTGTTCACCGAATCTCACGGTGACTGTGGGATCAGGATTACTCAGATTAGCGGTCGAGTTGTCGTAAGTGGTCCTGTGAATAACCTGAGTACCCGCCGGCGCCGCTATCGGCTTTTCAAACTGAAAATAACGTTGCCAGTTGAAGTCATAATTAGGCACCGACAGTACCAGCTCCTCCCGGCCGTCGGGATAACGCAAGACAAACTCGGAAGAGCGGCCGCGGTAGTGCGCATGCGGGAACAGACTGTAAATTACCGCATCACGCTGAAACGCATAGTAGGCACCTTCTTCATGCTCGGCGGCACCTGCGGGAATATTCAGATCCTGATTCAGAATTGAATAATGCTGCAACACGTGTGCAGGAGCCTCATCCGCAAAATACAATCCGATTTTCGTCTGATCACGGGTTTCGCGGCCGTAAGTGGTGTAGTGCATCTGCGTGAAGAACGAAGTACCTGCAGGAATAAAAACACCTGTATCCTCCGGATAAATATAAGTGTCGTTGCCCGGCACAAAGGTCATCAATTGCGGCTGAAACAGGGAGGCGCTACTGTCAGCCATGCCCTCAGGCGCTATGCCAAAGGTTGCAATTGCATGGTGCACAACCTGACGGTCACCCGGCGCGATCTGCACCGCCTTGACCCATACGTCCCGGTCGAGCGTGTTTGGTACTTCAAAAAACTGATAATCGAGCGAACCGGTCGCGGGGATATCAAATTCAGGCAGAGTCACAATATAGTCCGGCTCTCCCATCGACCACTGCGTCAATTGCGCATCCACCTGCGTCAGTGGATCGGCGCCGGTTCCGCGCTGGGCACCGGCATCTATCCAGGACAGCAGTTGTTGTTTCTGTTCAACTGATAAACTCATATCGTGCATGAACTCGCCAATAGCGGGATCAGCATGCCAGGGCGGCATACGACGGGTGAGCACCGTCTCGCGGATCATCGGTGAAAAGCCCTGTACCATGGCATGACTGGTCATAGCCCAAGGTGCAATGCCGCCCGGCCGGTGACAGCCCGCGCATTTCTCAAGCAACATTGGAGCAACCACATCAGTGTAACTTACGTTCGCCGGCGCTTCGTGCCGGGGCAGTGCCTCAGCCAGTGACATGGCCTGAGTAACCGCCTCAGGCGTATTACCAGCGATCAACGCTTGCAATGCGACTGCCAGAGCTGGCTGAATCGCATCACCTGCCTCATTCAGCGCAGGGCCCCTGTAGACAACTTCCCAGCGCTGCGGACTCAATAACAATATCTCACCGGCGTAACGCAGATCCAGTGTCGACGCAACCAGCCCTGCCTCATCCTGCAGAATTGAAGACCTGATGCCTTGCGCAACAGCCGCGGCGAGCAATTTCGCTCTGTCCATGCCCGGCTCCTGATTGATCAGGGCCACAGCAACACCTTGTGACTGCAGCTCATCGCTATTCAGAGCTTCCAATGATTGCGTGACGTAGTCTGAACCACTGGCATGCGCCATCAACAGCACCGCCGGTCGCTGAGCATGATAGTGTAGATTAAAGGCCTTGCCTTGCTGATCCAGCAGCGTAAAGTCCGCCGCCCTCACGACCGCGGAACTGACTTCATTGGCTGCCACCGGGCCACTAAACGCCAGCGCGGAAAAAAATACAGCCGGCAGCGTCCGGACACATGTGGCCAGAATGGAAAAAGTGCGCATTATTATCACCTCGACAGCCAGTCGCAGAAGCGCGGGCTTGGCATTTAAACGTAGAAACAACTAACGCATAAACTTGTTGATTGCAAAAACCTGAACACATTCAGATACGTTCGTATTCAATACCTGGATGAGTGCCAAGTCAATCGGCCAGAAGTCATAGCGGTCGCCACTTCTGCGACCCGGTCCGAACCGGGTCGCGCCGGCTTTGGAACTGGTAGTGTCAGGGCAGTTCGGGTTGGTAATGTTTTTTAATGAATTCACCCAGCATTGTAAACTCATCCTGACGCGTACTGGCTTTGCGCCAGACCAGACCAATCTGTCGGGAACTGCGGGCATCCATGGGCATGGTTTTAATACGGGTGTTCTTTAAAAGTTGCGAATGCACTGCCATGGCAGGCAGATACGTAATTCCGAGATCAGCATCGACCATCTGCACCAGCGTCAGCAATGATGTAGCGGTAATACTACTGACTTTGTCGGCATTCTGGATATTACAGGCTGACAGTGCGTGGTCACGCAGACAGTGACCATCTTCCAGCAACAATATACTGTCGCTCGGCATGGTGCTGACGCTGTAGTGAGCAGGATCAATAAATGCAGTCTTCTGCTGATAAGCCAGATAAAACCGATCGTCGAACAATACCATTTCAGCGGTATTACGCAGTTCGTAAGGCAGCGCAATAAGTATAAGATCAAGCTCACCATCCATCAGACGATCGTAAACGCGCTCTGTCAGATCTTCTTTAAGGTGCAGTTTCAAATCCGGGTATGCCTTGCGCAAGGCAGGTAGTAATCGGGGCAACAAAAACGGCGCGATGGTGGGGATCACACCAAGTTTCAGTTGCCCGGTCAATGGTTGCTGATTGCCTTTGGCGATATCAACAAGGTCCTCAAGATCCCGCAATACAACACGCGCCTGCTTTGCGATTTCGCGGCCCAGCGCAGTTACTGTGACATTCTTGTTAGTGCGATCAACCAACTGGATATTCAACATATTCTCCAGCTCTTTAATCGCCACGCTGAACGCCGGCTGAGAGACAAAACACGCATCCGCCGCTTTGCCAAAATGCTCGTGCTGATCCAGCGCCACAAAATATCGCAGCTGTTTGGTAGTTGGTAGATGAGTCATTGGCGCTCCCGAAAACGCGGATCAGCTAACCATGATGATTGCCAATTATTTACGATTGATTTGTCATATCACTCTAATACATATAATCGATTTTATCTATGCCACCAAGAGGCCTAGGCTTGTTCCCAGTCCTGATCAGAAAGCGCAGAAGTCGCATGTTCTGGTCATTGCAGGAAGATATACAGGTTTGTAACGATCCCTCTTGGCCGGCATGGTGCCCAAACACCTTCCGGCCTTTTTTATGGCCGGGTTTTGATCGTGCGGGGCCGGGATCGACTTGCAGTTAGACTGGAGATTGCTGTTATACTGCCGGCCGTCTGTATTTTTGACTGACCGCCACGGGTGACAGTAAATGATGTTTAACACCATGACTCATTCATTCCAGCGCCTGCTGATTTCCTGCCTGTGTATGGCAGCTCCTGCTATTTGTCTGGCAGATGACTCAGCCACTCAGGGCTACTCATTTGACAGCAGCGCCTGGCAAGGTGAATGGCAGGCTGAGAACACGACATTCATTCTGCGTGTTATACCTGAAGGAAACCGTTTTGCTGTAGAACCGATACAACCCCTGGGTTTGGACTGGACAAGCAGCAATGGCATCATCAATGGCAACAGCGGCACCATCAATGTGGAATATCAGGGAGTTACCGCGTTGGTTCTGGTGCAGCTGATCACACACAGCAGCGCCATTGTGCGCTCTATGTCCTGCCAGCCTGATTATCATGTTGTGTGCACCCTGGTGAGAAACCAGCAGGCGTTGTTCATCAAACAATAAGTCTTTGAAACAACGCCCCGGCGCACTTTTTATAAATTATTAAAAATTAATTAAGTCAGTTCCTGCATGCTACGAATGCACCGACCCACAATGCCATACTCTATGGCCTCGTCTACAGACATCCAATAATCACGATCAGTATCTTTGGCAACCCGCTCAATCGGCTGACCGGTTTCATCAGCTATCAACTGGTTTATGCGTGCACGCATTTTGATAATCTGCTCAGCCTGAATCTTGATATCCGAGGCGCTACCGCGCGAACCGCCCGAAGGTTGGTGCACCAGAAAGCGCGTATTGGGCAAAGCAAAGCGGTGCTCTTTTTTGGCTGCCAGGTAAATAGTGGTTGCAGCGCTTGCTACCCAACCGGTGCCTACCACTCTTACTTCGGGCTCAATGAATTTGATGATGTCGTATATGACGTCACCTGATTCAACATGTCCGCCCGGTGAGCTGACATAAATCGTGATAGGGTCGCTGCTTTCCGCTGCCAGCGCTAACAGGCGCTCAGTGACACTGCGCGCAATACGCTCGTTGATTTCGCCGAATATTGTCACTGCACGTGCTTTGAACAGCTTTTCATCCAGCAATCGGCTGGGAGCAGGCGTCGGTGTTTCCTTGGTGGATGACATCTCTAACATGGTATTTCTCCGAATCTGAATCTGTTTCCGCTATCAGTTGTTGTCCGCTTTTTTTGCAGACCAGCCTGCTTGAAGTTGCCGATCATAACACGGCTTCAGATGCCCCGTTGCCGACGCTGTTGTCCGGATGCGATTCTGGCCCCAGCCCCCGGAAACTGATCAGCAGTTGCGGCAACAGAGTCAACGCACCTAGCAGGGCAACCACCATCGCAATACTGGTCAGCAGACCGAACACAATGGTCGGAATAAAGTTGGATAGTACCAGAATGGAGAAGCCGGCCACGATGGTCAGCGATGTAAAATACATGGCTCGCGCAATACTGCCGTGGCAGTAATACATGGCTGCTTTGTAGTTGCCAAGCCGGTGGAATTCACGGCGAAAGCGGTGCATATAATGAATAGTATTATCGACGCCGATACCAACAGATATCGCCGCAATCGTTATGGTCATTATATCCAGCGGGATACCCATCCAGCCCATTATGCCCAGCACCAGCGCGGCGGCAATGATATTCGGAATAATACAGATAATGGCAATACGCATGGACCTGAACAACAGCAGGAACATGATCATGATCACACCTAGCACAACGCCCAGCGTAAGAATCTGCGATTCATAAAGACTTTGCAGAACATTGTTGTACATCACCAGCAAGCCTGTTATCTGGACTTGCTCAGGCGCCAGATTAAAGTTGCTCTGCATGCCTTCGCGGATTTCACCTATGAGCTCGTTGCGGTTCAGCTCAGGATCAGACTCGATCACACGTACGTTAAAACGCGCCTGATTGTGCTCTACTGACAAAAAAGGTGACAACACAGTGGAGCGCAATGTTTCAGGCAACATGGTGTAGAGCAAGGCCCAGAGGAAACTATCCACCGGCCCGTTGTTCAGTTGCTCAGCCAGTTGCACTACCGCTCCAAACGACAACACCTTGCCTGTACGGGGGTGGTTGTCCAGATACTCATGCATCTGTTTCAGCTGATCCATTTTATCAGCGGTAAACCAGTAGGCATCACTTGAGTCTTCTTCGAACCCGTCGTCAAAGCCATCGTCAAAATCATCAAATTCGGCCTCTTCAGGCAGGTTAACCAACACCTCGAATGACAACGTCCCGCCGAGCTTGTCGTCAAACAGCTTCATACCCTGATAGATTTCGGTGTCTTCTGCGAAATAGGCGATAAAACTGTTCTCGACCTGCAATCGCGAAATACCGATGGCACTGATCACAAATATCAATGCAAAAACCCAGAGCAGTTTGGCACCGGCAGCATCGGTCAGGCGCGCCAGCGCGCCGGTCAGACTGAAACGCGGGTTTTTATTTTCGACTACACGTTTTTCGGCAGGCAACAGGCTCATCAGGGCAGGGAACAACAGGAACACCACCATCAGCGCGGTGCCAACCCCCATCACCATGATCCAGCCAAACGAGATGATCGGCGTAATCCCGCTGACCACCAGCGAGCCAAAAGCAACCATGGTCGTCAGCGCGGTGAACAGGCAGGGCTTGAACATCACCAACACAGTATGGCGCAGTACTCTGCGCTGATCAGTGAAACGCCGGCTCGCGCGAAGCTCACGGTAGCGCACCATCAGGTGCACGGTCAGAGAGATCGTGATGATCAGCAACAGCGACATAAAATTGGAGGACACAACTGTCACTCTCCAATCCATCAATCCCAGGATACCGAGCACTATCACGCCAGCGAATGCACAGCAGATCAGCGGCAATACTACCCACCGCTTTTGTCTGAATATCATACCCAGTGCGATGATGATGAATGCGAGCACCACCAGGCTGAAGGTCGCAAGGTCATTCTGCACAAAGGTGACCATATCATCAGCAATCATCGGGGCGCCGCCAAGATAGAGCTCAACCTCCGCCTTGTAAGGCTCCAGAATCGCGCGGATGCTGGCGATATCCTCGTGGCGCAGTTGAGCGGTTTCAGAGCTATAGACGTCGAATTGCGCGCTCACAGCCTGAAGTTCGCGCGCCTCCTCTGCACTTAATCCTTCAGCGTTACTCTTATTGCGCAATTCAGTCCTGCGGTTGATCAGCTCAATATAACGGGTATCAAGATAAAAACTCGCGAGCATGGCGCCTGTGGTGCCATCGGGGCTGATTATGGCATTGCTGAATACAGGGTTGGTCATCAGCTCCTGACGCACGGCTTCCGGGTCCTGCCCCTCATCAAGCACAGTCAGGTAGTCTTCATTTATGCCTGTAAGCGGCGTATTACCAAACACCGGCACGTTCAGCAGGCTATCCACCGATTCAATCCGCTCCATCGCGAGCAGTTCGTCTCTGATGCTGGCCATAATCGATAGTGACTGCTCGCTGAGCAGATCAAAATTGTAAGGCCTGAATGCAATGGTTACCGAATCACGTACGCCATAGCGCTGGTTGATTACCCTTGAGAACTCAAGATCGCGGTCGTCTTCCATCAACAAAGAGTCGGCAGACACGTCCAGTTTAAAGTCCTGCGCGTACCAGGCGAAACCTCCGGCAAGCACAAACAGAAAGGCGATAACCAACCAGGGCCGGTCAAATACCAGCGCGCTGTACCACCGGGAAAGAGTCGAACTCATAAGACAGATCCGTTGTTTAAAGCTGAGGTTTATCAATTGCTCAGCACTATACCGCGTTGCGGCGCGAATTGTTATATTCTGCCGTCATGAAGGCAGGCCAATACGGGCCTCGCCAAAAAGAACGAGCGGATGCTTTGCGGATGACCCATAAATGGATCTGATCGCATCCAGGCTCACAATTCGTCACAATGAACATCTTGATATACGTCAAGATAATTGTTTTAGTTGTCAGTAGTATCTGACGTAACAAGCAATATCCAAGTTCGCCAATGTAGACCCAGTTGATAGACCCAGTTGATAGAAAGGAGTAGAAACATGCGTAAAACATTAACCCTGATGATGGTTGCAGCATTTTCCCTGCTCTCATTGGTTGTTCATGCTCAAGGCTCCTACCTGAAAAGTGTCAAGGAATTCGAGCTGGTTGACCACCTTGGTGTCACTCATACACTGGAAGAGTACGCTGACAAAGACTTCATCGTAATGTATATCCACGGCTCAGGCTGTCCGATTGCGCGCCTGTCGGTTCCAACCTATCTGTCCATTCAGCAGGAATACGCCGACAAGAACATCGAGTTCCTGATGCTGAACTCCTTTATCCAGGACGATATCCCGCGCATCAGGAACGAGGCGGAAGAGTTCAAGATAACCTTCCCCATTCTGAAAGATGCCGATCAGTCCGTAGCCCGCTCTATGGGCGTGGAGCGCACTGCGGAGGTGTTTATCATTGACCCGCGCACCCGCGAGATTCACTTCCGTGGCCCGATTAACGATCAGTTGGGTTATGAGACACAGCGTCTCCACACCACTCACCACTACCTTCGCGATGCTCTGGATACTGTGATGTCGGGTGGTAAAGTGAATATGAATGACATACCTGATGCCAAAGGCTGTCTGGTTGGTTTTTTCCTGAGCTGATAAATTAGCGGCAAAACTGCGCTATTAAAGGCCATAAACAAAAAGCCCGGTAATGTTACCGGGCTTTTTTTCGCCTTGAAGCGCAACGACAATTTTCAAATCAGACAGACTTATTCCACAAATGCCCTCTCGATCACGTATTCAGCCTGAATACCGTGGCGGGATTCTTTAAATCCGGCTTCCTCCAGTATTTTGCACATATCTTTGAGCATCGTCGGACTGCCACATAACATGAAGCGGTCGTTTTCCGGCGATAAGGTCGGAACACCTATTTTCCTCGCCAGCGTCCCATCAGCCAGAATGTCGGTGACACGACCCTGGTTTTCGAATTCATCGCGAGTCACCGTCGGGTAATACACAAGCTTTTCACGCACCAGATCACCAAAAAACTCGTTCTGTGGCAGCTCTTTTGTGATGTAGTCGCGGTAGGCCAGATCCACAATACGGCGCACGCCGTGGACCAGAATCACTTTTTCAAAGCGATCGTATACTTCCGGGTCGCGGATAATGCTCATAAATGGCGCCAGGCCGGTGCCAGTGCCTACCAGATACAGATGGCGCCCGGGCAGCAGGTGATCGGCTACCAGCGTGCCTGTGGGCTTGCTGCTGATCAGCAGCTCATCACCAACTTTGATGTTCTGCAGGCGTGAGGTCAGCGGGCCATCCGGCACCTTGATACTGAAAAACTCCAGCTCTTCGTCATAGTTCGCGCTGGCAATGCTGTACGCACGCATCAGCGGGCGACCATCAACCTCCATACCCACCATCACAAAATGGCCATTCTCAAAACGCAGGCCCTTGTCGCGGGTAGTGGTAAAACTGAACAGGGATTCATTCCAGTGATGTACGCTGGTGACACTCTGTTTGGAAATCGCAGCCATTTTTTAATCCTGTCTCTGAAACATGCATTAATGCGGTAATTAGTTGGTACAGTAGAAAGCCTCTATATGGTAGTCACAGGATCGTTATCAGTAAAATGATTTAATAAGATATAGTTAATCTATTTTATAGATATAACTTCAAGGGAGATGCACATGCACTACACCTTGCGACAAATCGAAGTATTCCTGGCCACCGCCTGGCATGAAAACGTCTCGCTGGCAGCAGAAAGCCTGTCTATGTCTCAATCTGCCGCCAGCGCAGCGCTCAAAGAGTTTGAGCAACGATATGACATGCAATTGTTTGACCGCATAGGCAAACGCCTGCAGCTGAATGATTTTGGAAAAAGCCTGCGTCCCAGAGCTGAAGCTCTGCTCAGTCAATCGCGCGAATTTGAACAGTTATTGTTGCGCCAGGGCGAAGCGGGCCAGATCAAGGTAGGCGCTACTCTGACTATCGGCAACTACCTTGCCGTCCCTATCATGGCAGAGTTCATGAACCGCTATCCCGGTGCGCGCATTCTGCTTACTGTAGAAAACACGGCCTCCATCACACAAAAAGTGCGCAACTTTGAGTTGGATATAGGACTGATTGAAGGTGAACTGCAGGACGACTCATTGAATGTGATTCCCTGGCGCGACGACGAACTTTGTCTGTTTTGCGCTCCCACCCATGAACTGGCCGGGCGTCCGACACTCAGCGACGAGGACCTGCTCAGTGCTGAATGGATATTGCGGGAAACAGGGTCAGGCACACGACAAGGCTTTGACCGTTCTGTCTATGGTCTGCTGCCACAAATGGATATCCGCCTGGAATTGCAGCACACGGAGGCTATCAAACGCGCGGTGGAAGCAGGACTGGGTGTTGGCTGTCTGTCACGCATCACCCTGCAGGAAGCCTTTATGCGCGGCAGCCTGCTGCCACTATATGCTCCTCACCGGGACTGGATGCGGCGCTTCTACTTCATTATGCACAAGCAGAAGTACCGCAGCGCCGGTATCACAAACTGGATCAATCTGTGTCAGGAAGAAGGCGCTGACAAGTTCAGCGCCTACGGTCCCGGCCCAGACCAATAAGAGACGGACCAATAAGAACCCGGGTCAATAAACAACATCAGGGGCTCAGTGTACGCGACGCATTGGCTGGCAATGCCGGTAGCGAACCAACCATGCCGTCAGGACGTGCTTTCTCCAGCATGGCCTGATAGGCCGGACGCGCTTCAATTTTTGCGATCCAGGCATTGATGTGCGGAAACTGATCGCGGTTCACGATGTTCAATGTCATCGCAAAATTGATCGGGAATAACATCATGATATCGGCAGCAGAAAAATCCGCTCCCCCAAACCATGGTTTTTCTGCGAGGAAGTCTTCAGCAAACTGCACAACACCTTCCGAGTCCACCAACGGAGAGCGTTGCTGCGGCGGCTGAATCTGCCAGACGCGATAGTCAGCAATGGCACGCGAGGCGAGTGAACCTTCCGAATAGTGAATCCACATCAGATGCGTTGCAAAATCCGGTGACTCCAGTGGTGGCACCAGACGACCGTCACCGTGGCGAGCCAGAATCATTTCAATGATAGCTCCGGACTCTACCAGCACCTGATCACCATAAGTGACAGTCGGCGCGACCGGCATGGCAGGGTTGATCGCACGGATAGCTGCCATGGATGCAGCCAGATTGCCGCGGGTAAAATTCAACGTGTACGGCAGGTTCAGTTCTTCCATCAACCATACCAGACGCTCTGAGCGACGGCCCTCAAGATGGTAGATGGTGATTTCCGGCATAGGCAATGCACCGGTGGCGGCCTGTGCATAAGCAGGCCCCGTCATGGCGGCGGAGCCCAACAGAGCAGCGGCAGACAGTGCAATAGCCAGACAAGCATTTTGTAAAGAGGCAAACCGTTTCTTGTTCATGCTTTTAAAATCTCCATTTTTTCATAGCCGCAGCCATTGTTTACACGCCACCGGGCAAACCACACCATTGACTCCCGCCACAGCATACGCCTGTTTCAAGACAAAAGCAGTCTGCTCAGGATCTGTCGGCCTGCTGCAGTAACACCAGCGCCTGGTCGAACAATACCGGATTGCTGACCAGAATATTTTTGTTATGGAACACCGGGCTGACCCCTTCAGGCACCGGCTGGAAATGGCCGTAGCGGGCACCGGCCTCTTTGGCAATCAGTTGTGCGGCGGCAAAATCCCAGATACTCAGGTTCTCGTAATAAATATCCAGACGCCCCATGGCAACCCAGCAGATATCCAACGCTGCCGAACCAAGCCTGCGCAAGTCAGCACAGTTGGACAGCATCACGCCCAGACGCTTTACCAGAGGCGCCATATCACTTTTTTCATATGGAAAGCCGGTAGCAAACAAGGCCCGGCGGATCCCGGTTTTTTGCGCCACACTTATTGGCAGTCCATTGAGAAAGGCCCCCTGGCCCGCGCACGCGTAGAACATTTCATCTGTGAAAGGATTGAATACCACACCGCACTGAATCTGACCCGCTTCGACATAGGCGATAGACACCGCTGACTGTGCGTGATCGTGTGCATAGTTGACTGTTCCATCGATAGGATCAAGGATCCATAAAGGCTCTTGCAGCTGGCTCAGGTCAGCAAGATCCGGCGCAGACTCCTCTGCCAGAATAAAGTGTCCGGGAAAGTTTCTGCGTATGGCGTCACAAATCAGTTTATCAACTTTGATATCAGCTTCTGTAACCAGTTCCGTAC
Organism: Pseudohongiella sp.; assembly: GCA_030651695.1. Lineage (GTDB taxonomy): Bacteria > Pseudomonadota > Gammaproteobacteria > Pseudomonadales > Pseudohongiellaceae > Pseudohongiella. The sequence continues at coordinate 127,942 of JAUSCD010000012.1, forward strand.
CTTCGAATTTGTAGTGCTTCGTCGGGCCGCCTTGTTTGCGCAACTCAGACACCATCAGGGCGCCAGCTTCGCGCGCAATAGACTGACTGAACAATAAAATATGTTTTATATCGGTCATTACGACATTTCCCGAAAAAATCATTTCACGTCAATGGTCAACGCGTTGGAAAACTCATCTCTTCCCATATGGCCGGAAAAGAAGGTGTTAAACGACAGACTTACACGCTGCACATCTTCAGTCACTTCTCTGACACCGTGACGGACGTTGGAGGGGAACAATAGCAGATCCCCGACAGAAGACTGCACAAAATACTGAAAGGCGTTGTAGTAGTTGTCCTGTTGTTTGACCAACTCATACCAGATGTTGTCTTCATTGCGGTAAAAATTGATGCCATCCACAGGCGCCAGATTGATATAAAGCACACCGCTGACAACGCTGTTGGGATGCGTATGGACATGGTGTGACTGCCCCCTGCCAGACAACGTAAGCCAGGACTGGGTGATTTGCAAACGCACCTGATTCGAAGTATTAAAAACTGTTTGCAGATACTGCGCCAGATGCCCCTCTACAAAACTGCGTATATCTGCCATGGCTGGTGATGCCAGCACACGTTTGTCTACCGACGATTGATTGTTTATCGCAGGTACAGCACCATTCAGCGAGTGTTTAAAAAATTCCATCTCCTGCCTGCTGAATGTCCGCCCGAGTGATGTACGGTACACTGGCACCGCAAACATATTCATCATGTCATGCTGCATGGTTTAACCCTTGTTGTCGCCAATTCTGTCAACACCGACACGAGTAGCGCCAACATGGTCTGTCCGCGCGATGTAGTAATACGCATAGTCGTGTAATTGTCCGTTAACTTCTTTTTGGGTTTCGTGTGAAAAAACCGCACCTACCTTTTCCGTTCCTCGGCGTGAGCGCCAGTTATCCTTTCCGATGTGAAACCAGACTTTCCCCGCCCATTGAAAAGCATAGTCCAGCATCAGCATTTTTAGTTCACGATTGCTGCCGCCACCCCAATGACTGCGTGCCAGGAAGGTAAAACCGATCGCTACTTCAGAGCGCTGAGGATCCCACTCATAATATCGCGAGCAACCAACAATCCGGGCGGTAATTTTGTCAATAACCAGCAACGAACTGCCACTGGCAAGGGCGCCGCTGAGGAAATTTTTTTCAAACTGCTCACGTTTGTAACGCTCAGGATCAGGATGCTGCTCCCAGATCAACGGGTCGCTGGCCGCCTGATATAACGCTTCTGAATCTTCCTCTCCAAGCGGACGCAGAATCAGGTTTTCACCTTGCATAACAGGAAGATCAAAAAACGGGTTTTTCTCTGACATTGTATTGTCCATGTCCGGCAGACTGTTTTGATAGTAATCAGTGGGTGGGATTTTCAATACTCTGACCCAGTGTCGCTACAAAATCTGTCAGCAACATGATTTGTTGTTCATCCAATAGTAGTTCAAATGCAGGCATCTCAACACCACCACGCCTTATCAAGTTCGCCGCTCTGGCGCGATCTGTTGAATTAAATGCTGCAGGCAACTGTGGATTGAACAATGCAGGCGCCGAACCGCCCGCTATCCCTTGTCCCTGGGCACCGTGGCACACAACACAATATGTGGTGAACAATGCACTGGCCTGCTGCTGCTCGCTCACCGACAATTTTGCCACCTCCGCGAGATCAGGGTTTTGCGTATCGTTGTCGGGGTTGTCAGTGGCTGCAAGCGTCATTGATGCACCCTGAGCCCGGGCTTTTTCTACTGCCGCAGGCAAGGCCAGGGCCACTAACTCAGCAGGATGCTCAGCTGTTGCTACCGCGATCACAATGTACTGGTGCCCGTCGTAAAAATAACTCATAGGCGCCCCGCTTGCCTTGCTGGGTAGTTCAATTTCCGCAATCACCTCGCCCGTGTGCTTGTTATACGCCCTGAACATCGGCCCACCGGGATCACCACTCAGGTGGCCGGCCTCAGCCAGAAACAGCAGCTCCGGAGTCAGCAGGGGTGACGGCCTGATCATGGGATGGCCCATATTGTCAAAATCAAGGTTCAGACCCTGCAGGTCCGGGTGCTCTCGTATGTAGTCTGACGCCGGTCCGATGCTGCGTGACCAGATGTGGCGCGCCTGATTCATGTCAGTAGCCGTGACAAGACTCCACGGCGGACGCATGATGGGCAGGCCGCGCGGCCCCTGTATAAATATTGAGGGTGCCCGCAGATAATTCCAGTTGGTTCGGGCCGGGTCGGCGTCCTGTAATGCCGCAACCATGGGTGCATTGCGCAGCGGGACATACATAAAACCAGTTTCAGGATCGAATGCGGCGCCATTCCAATTAGCGCCGCCCTGATAACCCGGATTGACCCAAGTGCCTTGTGTCCCATCCTCGCGAACTGGCGTGGGCGGAGTGTACAACGGCCCCCTGACATACTGTGCTGCGATTGCCAGTGCCTCCATCCGCAGTTCGGGAGTGAAATCTATCAAATCCTCTTCATGGTAACCCTGTGTGAGATAGGGCGGTGGCAAAACAGGGAACGGCTGCGTCGCTGATGTCTGTTCACCCGGCACTTCACTCTGTGGCACAGACCTTTCCTCGATGCGCCAGACCGGTTCGCCACTGATGCGATCAAATACAAATGACATACCCTGTTTGGTCAACTGGGTCACCGTTTTTATTCGCTCGCCGTTAACCGTGATGTCGCCGAGTATGGGAGCAGACGGCGGGTCGTAATCCCACAGCCCGTGATGTGTCAACTGGAAGTACCAGACAAGCTCCCCGGTGCGACCATCAAGACAGACCAGACTCTGTGAAAACAGATTGTCCCCGTGACGCTGCCCGCCATAAAAATCATTGGACCCTGCTTCCACTGGCAGATAGATATAACCGGTCTCGGTATCCACACTCATCATGGACCAGACGCCCGTGTTGCCAGTGTATTGCCACGAATCACCTTCCCAGCTGTTGTGGCCGTACTCACCTGGCTGAGGTATGGTGTTAAAGCGCCAGAGCATCTCGCCGGTACGCACATCATATCCCCTGATGTGACCCGGCGTGGCCTCCTTATTCGGTGCGGTAATTGTCCCCACAACCTGCGCCACCACGACATCTCCAACGACAGCAGGCGGTGATGAAGACCCTACCGATTCAGCATCAGACCCGTCAGGATATAAACCCTCACGCAGCAACACTGTCCCGTTATTGCCGAACGCCGGATCAGCTTTGCCGGTCACAGGATCGATCGAAATCAGGCGGCCATCCAATGTGTTATGAAACAGGCGTGTCTCAGCACCTGATTGCCAGATCGCCAGTGAGCGGCTGCCCAGACCCAGACCACGTTCAGCCACAGTTGGCGGATCCGGATCAAAGCGCCAGATCTGTCTGCCCGTCGCGGGGTCAATTGCCACGACCTGGTGCTGACCTGAAGGCACATATAAAACACCATCAACCATTAGCGGTGTTGCCTTGAGATTACTGTCAGGCCGGCTTCCCAGAGGTAACGCCTGCCATCGCCATGCCAGTTGTAGCTGTGCTACGTTACCAGCATCAATCTGATCGAGAGCCGTGTAGCGGGTAAAACCCTGATCACCACCCCAGGTATGCCATTCTCCGGCAGGAGCACCATACTGGGCATACAGGTTGCTGCTGTATATCAGCAGGAAAACCAAGAATCCGGGGAAGTATTTCATGCCAGTTACGCTCTTATTATTTTTTCAGATGCCAACCAAGCATTGAGCAGCCTGAAAGTCAGGTCAGTGCTTTCTGCTCTACAATTTCCTGCAATCTTGCAACCGACGTTTCCAGCGCCCGGCGTGCCTCCTCATCTGCAGAAACCTTGGACAGCACAAAATAGGCTGTGCGTGCTACCTGACGCCATCTTGGATTTGATGGAAGCTTGTCCATAGACAGGTAGCGATTCATCGACCGCGTTCTTAATCTGCCATTGTCAATGCTGACACTCCAGATGCGGCTTTTCTCTGCGAGATCAATAATCGACTCGCCAGTTACCTTTTGCCAGTAGTAATGGCAATCCTGCATCACTTTAACCAATGCTTCGCGATATTGAAGCTCGCTGTCCTCATCGATCGGATTGCTGATGGTACCCGACAACTTGTTGATCAGATCATCTATATTCCCAAGCTCATCGACCAATTCACGATGCTTGCGCAGGTCATCTGGCTTTATCTGCTGCAGATATTCGCCCAGCATCTGCGTGCGTTCGACGTTGCGGTTAATCTCATTAATAATCTGCGGCAAGCTCAAAGTATCCGGCTCGTCGTCGGATTCTGCGCCCACCTTCATGGAACCTGTGCGCCCGGTTTCGAAAACCAGCAAATAAAACTCCTGATCCATCTGACTCAAAGTCAGGAGGCAGAATCGCCCCTTGCCTGCAGGCAATTCAAAATCATAATACTCCGTGGCACCCGGCCTGGAGATCATATCTTCATGAAACGGGAAATGGACTGCGTCAGCTACTGCGGGCGACAGCGAGCTCAGGTGCTCGGATATTCTGTTTACTGACTGCTGGACATAGTCAGAAGCATCGATTGCAAGCAGACTTTCTGCGCTCTGGTTTACAAAAATAACCAGCCCCGCTTCGTCAATCGCCAGCAGCGGATCTCCGGTCACATCCAACAAGGCAGCCAACCGCTGCTCGCGTTCACGCAGTCGCTTTTCGCTTTCTTCATAGCGTTGCAACTGCCAGTTCAGACGCTGATTGTCGCGTTTGACGTGTTGCAGATGCATCAGCTCAAACTGTTTGTCTATGCGAACACGAAGCTCCTCTTTACTGAATGGTTTGGTAATGTAGTCATTGGCTCCCAGACTTAACCCTTTGACCAGATCTTCTACCCGGTTCTTGGCAGTCAGGATCACAATCGGCAACTCGTCCGGATCATAACGTTTACGGATAATCTGGCATACCTGATACCCGGTCATCACCGGCATCATCAGATCGAGAATGATCAGATCTGGTTTTTCATGACTGAGCTTTTCCAGAGCTTCAGCTCCGCTGAGTGCTGTGGTCAGCTGATATGTATCTGACAGATGCGACTCAACAATCCTTAAATTGAGGTATTCATCATCAACCACCAGAATGTGGCCATTCCAGTTTGTTGACGAAACAGCGCTGCTATCTGCGGGCGCTACTGTCGCACGTCCGGGCTTGCGCCGATCTTCCGCCAGCCCGCTCGCCTGCAACGCCGTATCCAGCGCAGGTGAATAGGTATCAATGGCAGCAAGCGCAACCGCGGCTGACGGCGGCTCGGCTCTGGCCTTTTTACTTTCCGGCAAAGAGTGTTTGAGGGGCAGGTCAAAATAGAACAGCGATCCTTCTCCCGGCGTACTTCGCAGCACTATCTCGGAATCATGCAACTCAAGCAGCCGCTGCGATATGGACAAACCCAGTCCGGTTCCACCCACTTGCCGTGCTTCATCGGAATCGACCTGATAAAAGCGCTTGAATATATTTTTTTGTTCCGCTGATGAAATTCCGATTCCGGTATCGCGAACAGAAACCCGAACATCTTCATCAAGCAATTCCACCGCTATGGTGACACTGCCGTGCGGCGTGAATTTCACAGCATTTGCAACAAGATTAAAAACCACCTGCTGCAGCCTGTCCTCGTCGCCTTCCACAATCACTTTCAGCGGAGGATAGTTTTCAATGAGTTTGATGGGCTTGTCGCCAATCAGCGGCCGCGTCATACGCGTCACCAGCGAACACACCTGCTTCAGATCCACGTCCCTTTTGTTTAATGACAGCTGTCCGTTTTTCATGGCGGAAAAGTCGATGACATCATTAACCAGACTGGATAGCCGTTGTGCACTGACTTTCATCAAAGTCAGAGTTTCCCGCTGAGAACCGTTCAGATCACCGGCCTGGTCCGCCAGCATGATTTCTGCCAGACCTATGATACCCGTCAACGGTGTCCGCAACTCATGCGAAACGTTTGCGATAAACTCTTCCTTGACGCTGTCTGCCTGCTGCAGCGCATCAATTTTTAATTGGTTTGCTTTTAAAATATCGCTCTGCGCGGCACGATAACCTTCCATCATACCCTGCAGCCTGTCGCTGAGGCCGAGCGCCAGCACTGTGATCGCTGACAGGGCCGCCAGCTGAATCCCGTTGTAGGCCAGCAAGGGAGGAATGATCACGCCGAGACGCTGCACCAGCTCCATAAAGATGCCGAGCAACAGAATGATCCACGCTGAGATAAAAAAACTGGCCTCACGAATCTGTTTACGATGTGCCAGAAATGCACTGAGCGTGACCAGCCCGGTCAAACCAAAGGTGAACACCAGGGCCAGGCGGTTCGCAACTGCTGCGCCGAAAATGACAGCCATGACAATACTGATGGCCGAGCCTGTGGCGAGATACCGTGCCCATTTGTCCAGACGCGTATCGAGTTCACGAAGATCCAGAAACGTTCTCACAAACATCAAACCGGCCGCGCAGGCGACGAGACTGAACACCGCGGTAGCACTATTGGCCCATCCGTATGATTCCGGCCATAAGTACTGAAAAGCCAGCCCCTGGGCAGCGAGCGAATAGAACCCCCCGCTTACCACTACAACGCCGAAGTAAAGAAATCCAGTCTCCCGGCTGCTGTACCAGACCGTGAAACTGTAAATAGCGATCATCAGCATCAGGCCATAATAGATTCCTGCAACAAACAGCGACTGTTGCGCTTCAGCCATGAAGAAATCGCGGCTGCCTAACGCAAGCGGGAACTGCAGAGAACCCGAGCTTTCGACCCGGAAATAGAGTTGCTGGCTTTGCCCCGGCAGAACAGGAAACTCGAAGTTGATACTTCGATGAGTCAGGTGGCGGGCACGAAACGGTAAAGAGCTACCCGCCGCATGCGTTTGCCAGTTCCCGTCGGCGTCCTGATAATAAAAATCAACCCGCGCCAGAGTGCTGAAGTTGGTGTAGGCAACCCAGTTGCGTACATCCTGAAATCGATTACTGATATCAACGCGCACCCACAGGGCGCTGCTGCGGTACCCCAGATTGGGTTGGCCGGGCGCCATCCATGCCTGCCCGAGACTGTCCAGTAATACACGCGCCTCTTCAAAGCCCATGTCTGCATTCAGGTCATCAAGCAGCAGCATTTCCTGACCAGGTACTAATCCGCCGGGGAAGCTGTCCAGCTCCAACGCGCGGGCTTGAGAAGCGGTCACCATGCTGACAAGAAGGCCCACGCAAAAAATCATGCAAAAATGCATCGCCACGCGCACAGCATCTGTGCGTCTCTGTATTACGACGCGAGACGGCAGCTGAGTATTGTTGATTGAGTCCATCCTTTCCTGTTTCTTGCCGTTGTTATTAATTCTTCAATGGCGTAGATGCCTGCGTCCTGAAGTATCTCTGTATCCCCTGATATGTACTCAAGTTACGGAATCAGATAGAGTTCGTGCCAACAATAATACAGGTGCACACCATCATGCCAACCCCCATTTGTCATTACAGCAAATTGTTACGGGCCCAAAGCCTCATGGCGCTCGCCCTGATAGGCCTGATGTGGTCGACTCCAGACAAAAAATTGCTGGCACAGACTCCTGCTGCTGCACCCTCCACTTACACTGAAGAACAGGCTGCCGCTGGCGCTGCAGCCTATGATCAGTATTGCTCAGCGTGCCACGGACGAACGCTGGCGGGCGGCTCAGGCGGTCCCTCGCTGAGCGGAGAGGCTTTTGCCACTCGCTGGGCCGGGCGCGAACTTGGAGCTCTGATCAATCTGATCTCCAGCTCGATGCCACCGGGGGGCTCATCCGATCTGCTGCCGGGTGACTTTCTGAACATCACAGCACATATGCTGCGCTCAAATGGCATTCGCGCCGGCAATACCGCGTTGGCCGAAGGTACCTCTGATACTCTGTCCAGCCTGCCGCGAAGCACCACGGTGGCAGCCCGCAGCGCCGCAACACCAGCGCCCACCGGCCTGATTGTGGCAGGCATTATAGAAAATTTTGAACCGCTTGACCCGGCAGAGCTGATGAATCCGTCGCCTGAGGACTGGCTGATGTGGCGTGGCAACCCACAAGCCTGGAGTTACAGCCGGCTGGACCAGGTCAACCGCAATAATGTGAAGAACCTGAGCCTTGAGTGGGTGTGGAATATGCACGAAGGGGACTCTGAGCCATCTCCCATCGTCGCTAACGGCATCATGTACCTTATCAACCCGGGCAACGTGGTACAGGCGCTGGACGCACGCAACGGAGAGCTGATCTGGGAACATGCCGCAGGCCCTGCTACCGGCGAAGACATGCGCAATATTGCGCTATACAAGGACAAGGTAATACAGGCTACCACCGATGCCCGTCTGATCGCACTTGATGCGCGCACCGGACAACAAGTCTGGGAAACCATTGTTGCAGACAGCAGTAAAGGTTTTGCCAATTCCAGTGGCCCACTGATAGCTGACAACAAAATTGTGCTGGGGCTTGCCGGTTGCGCAAGCTACATTCCGGAAGATTGCTACATCAGCGCCTACGACGCGGATACCGGCGAACTTGCCTGGCGCTTTAATACCATCGCAAAAACCGGCGAACCCGGCGGAGACACCTGGGGCGGACTCGACAATCTGTTCCGTGCAGGCGGAGAAACCTGGATTACCGGAAGTTATGATCCCGAACTGCGCCTGACCTACTGGGGCGTTGCACAGGCCAAACCGTGGGCGCCGCCCAGCCGTCATATGTCCATACATGATGCCGGGCTCTACACCAACTCTACGCTGGCACTGGACATAGATACCGGAGAACTGGCCTGGCACTTCCAGCACGTTCCAGGAGAAGCGCTGGATCTGGATGAGGTTTTTGAACGGGTCCTTGTGAATCGCGATGGCCGTCAGCTGGTTTTATCAATTGGCAAACACGGTATTCTCTGGAAGAACGACAGAGCGACAGGTGAGTTCCTCGGCTACACCGAAACCATGTATCAGAATGTGTTCACTCACATTGACGCGCAAACCGGCGCAGTGACTTATCGCGATGACATCATCAACGCGCAACTGGATGAATGGATTCCCGCCTGCCCCAGCAGCGCAGGTGGTAAAAACTGGCACTCAATGAGCTACCATGAGCCCACCGGTGCATTGATTGCTCCGCTCAGCCAGACTTGCCTCGACAATCGTGCGCGCGCCGTCGAACTGGTTCCCGGCTCTGGCGGGCTGGCCTCAAACCGCCGCTTCTATGAAATGCCGGAAACCAATGGCAATCTTGGCAAACTGGCCGCCTACGACGTCAGCACGCTGGAAGAACTCTGGAGCTACGAACAACGTGCCTCGTTCATCACCGGCGTGCTCTCAACGGCTGGCAACATCGCCTTTGTGGGTGACCTGGATCGCCGCTTCCGTGCCTTTGACGTAAGCACCGGCGAAATCCTCTGGCAGACCCGGCTCGGCACAGCCGTACAGGGCCATCCTCTGACCTTCAGCATTGACGGCAAACAATACATTGCTGTCACTGCAGCCAACGGCGGCACCAGCCCACGTCAGGTTCCCAACGCTGTATCAGCCGAACTGCGCCCGCCCAGAACCGGCAATGCCGTCTACGTCTTCAGCCTGCCTGAGTAAACAGAAGCCGGCCCCAAAAAAAAGCCGACGTCATTGCTGACGTCGGCTTTTTTTTGCAACTACCGGTGAACTCAGAAGTTCACTTTTGCACCGATCTTGAATGTACGGCCCATTGGCGTATGCGTTACTGCATCATAGTTGATCTCAGTACGCGCAAACGGCGGATCACGATCCATCACATTATCGATAGACGCAGTCAGGGTAACATTGTCACGCAGATCATGACGCACAGTCAGGTTGTGTGTAACCCAGGAGTTGATCTCCCGACCGGCCCCGCTCAGTACAAAAATGCCGTCGCGCTGATCTTTGTAGCTGTCAATATATTGCGCAGTCCAGCGGAAATTGGTACCCATCAGCGAGTAGTTAAGATACGCGGAACCACGCAACTTTGGCAGCGGCGACAAAGTGGTTTGCAGGTTCATAAAACCGGCACCATCAAAACCACGCTCCATCACAGCACCATTGATCACCAGATCTTCAGTTTCGTATTTGTTGATCCAGGTTGCCGCAGCACCCAGTGTCAGATCGCCATTGGAAACACCATACCAGGTGTAGTCACCGGTGATATCGATACCGTCATTGGTAAATCCGGCACCGTTGATGGCATAGGTTTTAACCCGCAGAATATTGTTGGCTGCGCACACACCGCCACTGAAATCGAAGTAACGATCCAGGTAGGCTTGTGAAGTAGTCGCACAACGATCTGTAGTCGCCGACGGGAAAACCGAGCCAAGAATACCTTGCAGAGGTTCGTTGGTCAGGATGTCGTCGATATCAAAACGCCAGTAGTCTACTGAAGCATTCCACGACTGACCGGAGAGCAGTACACCAAAGTTGTAGTTCTGTGACGTCTCCGGATTCAGGTCAGGACTACCTATGCTGCTAACCGGGCGATTGCTCCCGAGTACGTTGGCAAAACCAGTTGTCTCACGCAACAACAACGAAGCCTGTGGTGGTGCACGGAAAGTTGTACCCGCAGATGCGCGAAATGCCACCATGTCGGTAGCCTGCCAGCGCAGGCGGATATTCGGGTCAAAACTGCTGCCGCCTTTATCGCCATAGTCTTCAAAACGAGCGGCAATCTGTGCGGTAAAGCTGTCTGTAACAGGAACAAATACTTCACCAAACAATGCATAGATACCACGTGCCAGATAAATTGGCTCATAGGTAGCAAGGAAGTTGTACGGACTTTCGTTACCCGGCTGACAAGTCAGTGTTCCGTTAATGGGAGTATCCAGACACGGAGAAGTAATAGTGCTGGCAAACTGATTATAAGTCTGGTCAGTAGCTGTATACCGGTACTGAACACCCGCCGCATAACTGGCGGAACCTGCACCAAAATCGACGGCATTCAGATCACCGTTCAAAACGAAATTGAATTCGCTGACTTCATTGACGCTCTCGGCAACATGACGGTCTGTCATCCATTCAACCAGCTCTGCCGAGTTTGCAACCGCGGCATTGTATGTCGGGTTGACATAACCACTGATTGGGTTACCTGGCACTGCGTTGGAGAATGGGTTAAACCACTGGCACGCTCCCACTCCGGGAGTTCCTTCGCGGAATGCGGATGTTCCCAGCCCGGTGTTACAACCTTCACCACCCAGACCACGCAAGGCAAGTTGCAGCTTGCCGGTAGCGATGTCGTACTCTTTACGGGTGGTGCCTGCACGTCCGTATGTCAATGAGGTTGTGTAGCCCAGTGTTGACGTCAGGTCGCCCGTCAGCTCGGCAGAAAGGCGCAAGCTGTCACGCTCACGCGACTGATGCGACTCTTTGTACCCAAACATCGGGTTACCGCCAAGCAGGAACGGGCGCCATTGATTGATTACAATGTAGGCTGCACCCGGACTCGCCGCAGCGATAGTCGGGTTCTGTTGTTTGAGCAATTGATAACCGGGATTGGTTGCAGGAATTGTAAACAGCGAGCCGGCTGCCGGATTACGGAACGCAGTTGTCTGCGCTTGACCATTTGGATTCACAGTCCGGGTAATATTGCGCGCGGTGGTGAACGATGGCGCAATGTTGGTGTACGGCGTGTCAGTTTGCGCGTACATGGCTTCGAGGTGCAGATCGGAGCCGTTGCCAAAGCTGTATTTGTACTGCGAATACAGCTGAATGGTGTCCTGCTTGTCTACCAGCTGATCCCACACAGTGTATTGCGTGCGGCACTGGGTACCATTGGCAGCCGGGACCCCGGCAGCTGAGGTCAGCACACCACCAAATTCTTCACACTGGGGGTCTGCAAACATTGGTGTGACAAAACTGGTACGGAATGCGCCCGGGTTTGAGCCGGTAGTCCAGCCGCCTTCGGGATTTAATTCATACGGTGTAATTGCCCAGTCACGATCGCGCGTCAGCAAAGGTGAACGATGATAATAGTTGGCAGTAACCAAGAGGTCGCCGCCACCTACTTCGCCGCCCCAGGCCAGACCGAGATTGTAATCACCGTCAGAATCGCTGATGCCACGGTAGTCACCGGTCAGCTCCAGACCGTCGGTGTAGCGCTTGGTGATGTAGTTGACCACGCCGCCGATTGCGTCAGAGCCATAAGTGACTGCGCCGCCATCTTTCAGCACTTCAACACGTTCGATAGCATTCGCGGGAAGACGGTTGGCATCATCTGCTGGCAGACGCTTGCCGTTCAACAGCACCAATGTACGCGCGGCGCCAAAACCGCGCAGGTTGATAGAGGCAGTGCCTTCCGAGGCCTGGCCGCGGCCGGATGTAAACGGATTGCTCTCGCCTACAATTCCGTTCATGTAGCTGAGACTTTTCAACATTTCCAGCGGTGGCGGAGAGCCACGCTGCTCAAGATCTTCGATGGAAATCCGGTCTACCGGGATGGAACCGTCTTCCGGTATGCCGCGGATAAACGAGCCGGTAACAACAACTTCTTCGATTTCAGGCTGTGGAGTCTGGGCGTGCGCAGCGGAAACTGAAGCCGCTGCAATACCCATAGCGATGACGCGTCGCACTGACGCAGTCAGGTAACGATTATTTCTCATTGTATTCCCCTTGGTTCGGCACATGCCGCTTACTACACAGCGTCTATGTAAATGCAGACATGACGCCGACTACTGGGAGCTTCGAGGGGTGCTCTTATAACTCGAGCAGTCACTCTAGACTCCAACCCGGTGGGGAGGGTAATTTATGACACGTAGACAATTCAAGAAAATAAGTGTCACGGATTGTTGCATAAACGTGTGTCATGGCGCTTTTTTCATGCAAAAGCGGCATGTCACCCTTGTTACAGGCTTAATGGCCAGAACACTAGCAAGACCGTCAATGCTGTGATCCCGACAATAATATTCATCGGAATACCTGCCCGGAGGAAGTCACTGAAGCGGTAGCCGCCGGGGCCATATACCATCAAATTTGTCTGATATCCCAATGGGGTAGCAAAACTTGCGGAGGCAGCAATCATGATTGCCAGTATAAAAGGCTCCGGATTCAGACCGGCCTGCTCTGTGATCGCCAGTGCAAGCGGGACCATGATAACGGCAGCTGCATTATTGGTAATTGTTTCTGTTAACAAGGTGACGGTAATGTATGTAAGTACCAGCAACAACCAAGGTCTGCCTCCGCTAAGTGCGACCATGTTTTCAGCAAGGACCGCTGCTACGCCGGTAGTTTCCAGCGCCGTACCCAGCGCAAATGATGCGGCTATGGTAATCAGTACCGGCATATCAAGGCTTTTTTCGGCCTGACTGACAGTCAGACAACCAGTGACCATCATGGCGCCTACGGCTATCAGTGCGGCGTTGAGCATGGAGATCACTCCAATTCCGGCACCCAGCACAGCAGTGGCCAGGATCACCCAGGCGATGAGCGCCTTCTCGTGGCGTGGGGGCTCCTTCTCAAGGTCGTTCACAACCAGAAAGTCTTTGTTATAGCGCTGCCGTGTCACGAACGCAGGTCGCGCTTCCAGCAGCATGGTGTCACCAGGCTGAATAATGATGTTCCCGAGATTACCCTCTATCCGTTCGCCATTACGGGCCAGCGCCAGCACGATAGCCCCGTAACGGTCATGAAATTTGGAACTACGCACAGTTTCACCAATGGCAGCACAGGATTGTGAGACCACGACCTCCACCAGTCGACGCTCGGCTCTGTCTTCCATAAGTGGAGTACCGTCACCCATAGAAGCCGACAGGCCATTGATGCGCAACAGATCTGTGATGGCATCGGTTTCACCGGCAAACACCAGACGGTCCCCGGCCTGCAGGGTCTCTTCAGATGGTGCCGCGGTAACTACGCTTTTGCCGCGTGTGATTTCCACCAGATAGAGGCGCTCCAGCTCCCGCAGACCTGCCTGCTCTACCGAGAGGCCCACCAGTGGACCTGTAGGGTCCACCGCAACCTCGACGGTAAATTCGCGCATATTGGCAAACGGCCGGCGAGTACTGCGGTCGGGCAACAACCTTGGCAATACCAGGATCATGAAAGCAGAACCCACGGTAGCAACGGCCAGTCCTACCAAAGTAATCGAGAAAATCCCGAAGTCATCCCGACCGGTCAACGCATGGTACTGACCTGCAACCACCAGATTGGTGCTGGTGCCTATCAAAGTGAGGGTACCTCCGATAATCGACCCGTAGCTCAAAGGGATCAGTAAACGCGATGGGGCAATACCAATTTTGCGGGACCAGGCATTGATCGCCGGGATCATGGTCGCCACAACGGGCGTGTTATTCAGGAAGGCGCTCAGTGGCAGCACTGGCAGCAGTAGTCTGATGATGGCTTTGCGCGTAGTCATTGGCTTGCCAAGCAAGCGATTGACCAGCAAGTCAATGCCGCCGGAGGCATGCAGGCCGGCGGCTACCGCAAACATGGCAGCTACGGTTATCAGCCCGCTGTTTGCAAATCCGCCCAGCGCTTGTGCTGGCGAAAGTACTCCGGCAACACTGAGAATAGTCAACGCTGCCATCAGTACCACATGTGGCGCCAGGCGAGTACTGATCAGCACGCCCAGTACACCCACTGTCAAACCCAAAGCCAACCACGCCTGCCAGTCCATAACTCCGCTCACAAATAAACCTCAGGCGGGCAGTATACCCAAGGCTTCTTAGTCCTTTAAAGAATATTTAATCCTTAATATATTCCTTAACGGACTTTAGAAATTACTGTTCCTGAGTCTCAGAATCGCGCAGCCAGCGCACCTCTCTGGTAATCCTGAAGCGCCTGCTCAATCTCCTGCCGCGTATTCATCACAAACGGGCCATACTGGACAACGGGCTCGCGCAAGGGTTTGCCGGCCAGTACAACAATCCTTGTGTCCGCGCTTTGAGGCACCATTCTCAATGTGTCACCAGCCCGCTGCAGACGCGCCAGATGACCCTGTTTTACAATCGCGCCGGCGTCGCCCAGAGCTATGCTACCTTCATACACATAGACCAGGGTTGTGGTGTCTGCCGCCAGAACCAGTGTATTCACTTTCAGAGCGGCACTGAACACCAGGTCCAGATACAGCGGATCAGTGTCAGGACGCCTCACGAGACCCTCCAGCGGCTGCCCATCAAGCGTGGCACAACCAGCAATCAGTTTTGCACTGACGCCATCAAGCCGGGTGACCGGAATACTTGCCGAAGGAATATCCCTGTAGGCAGGTTTTTGCATTTTGCTGTGCGACGGCAGGTTCAACCAGACCTGAAACCCACGCATGCGGCCTTCAGTCTGCTTGGGCATCTCTGAGTGGATGATACCCGCACCTGCTGTCATCCACTGTACATCGCCATCCTTCAAATCGCCCACATTGCCCATGTGATCCTGATGCTCCATACGGCCTTCCAGCATATAGGTGATGGTCTCAAAGCCGCGGTGAGGATGAGGCGGAAATCCGCCAATGTAGTCGTTTATGTCATACGATCCAAACTCATCCATCATCAGGTAGGGATCAAAGCGCGAGGGATCTCCGGCACCGCCGAAAACACGCATCAGCTTGACTCCGTCGCCATCCGACGACGGACGGGCAACCACAATTTCTTCAATCGATTTGCTGGCCATAATGAAATCCTCCGATTCAGTTGCGACCATTTTAACGATGACTAAACGATGCATTGATACAATTTAAGCGTATTATTCATCTAATTTTCCGAACGTTCCTCAAAATTCATGGCGTATACCACTATGAAAGTACCGCGAATCAGTCTTGAACAATGGGCAGCATTCAAGGCCGTAGTCGACGAAGGCAGTTTTGCACGCGCCGCCGATGCCCTCAATAAAAGCCAGTCCAGTATCAGCTACGCCATCTCGCGCCTGAACGAGCAGCTGCCTGCCCCGGTGCTTGAACTGTCTGGGCGCAAGGCAGTGCTGACGCCCGACGGCGAGGTCATGTACCGGCGTGCTGCGCAATTATTACTGCAGGCGCAGGCCGCTGAGGATACCGCTGGTCTGCTGGCAAGCGGGACAGAGCCTGAAGTGGTTATTGCCGTGGACGGCCTGCTTGAGCCCGGGCACCTGATTGCCGTGCTGGACCGCTTTTCGTCACTTTACCCAATGACCCGACTACGCATGCTGGAAACCCAATTATCGGGGACTGTAGAAGCCTTGCTGGAGAAGAAGGCTGACATTGTTCTGGGTAACCAGGTGCCGGTCGGCCATATGGGTGTACCGCTCAAAGTGGTCCGCATGATTGCCGTGGCGCACCCGGATCATCCCCTGTTTGATATCCCGGCCGATTCTGGAATCAATGATTTTGAGCTGCGTAGCTGGCGGCAGGTAGTGTTACGGGACAGCGGCACAAAACGGGAACAGGATGCAGGGTGGCTGGGTTCAGAACAGCGCTGGACAGTCAGTCATTTCACAACCAGCCTGAAGGTATTGAGAGCCGGGCTGGCGTTTGCGTTTATGCCTTATGACTGGGTGCAGGATGACTTAAAAAACGGCACCCTGAAGCCGCTTCCCCTAAGTATGGGAGCAGAACGACAACTGCCGATTTACATGATGATGAGCGCGTGTGGCGATAGCATAGGCCCGGCGACCTCAGCGCTGGCGGCAATGCTGAAAGAGCACTTCAGCAACGCCGCTGACTGAAGACCACCCGGGTACTATCGGCGCCTGTCCATAATACGATCGATGACAGACCAGTTGTCTGGCAACAGATTGACCTCTGCGCTGACCTGCGGGCCAATCAATAGGTAATTGCGTTCGGCGTTGGTATAGGGCTTCCACTCAGGCTGCCCGGCTGCGACTGGCACGCCGGTGCGCGCAAAACTGACCCAGTAATCCGACATTACATCACCAAGACGGTAATCTATCGCCGAAGGCTGATTGCGCAGGGTGTGCACGGTATTAAATGCATAGGCAATTTCTGCAGCATGGTAGGCCCCCAACTCCTGAGCCGTGGGTCCCGGCGGCCGGTGAGTGAAGAAATATAGATAAGCCGGCTGGTCTACGTGGCGGGTCAAATTAGCCCAGGTCACCATGTGCCAGCCAAACGTGACGTCCCGGAAACTGTCGAGACTGGATTTACGGATATCCGCGGGCGGATAAATTTCCAGCATCATATCTGCCAGGTCGCCGTAAATACCGTTCACTCGCTCCTCATACGCTTCCGGAGTGCCCGGCAGATTGGAACCAGCACCCAGGGTAGTGCCTTCTTCGCTGTTAAATCCTACCAGAATCGGGACCCTGCTCTGACGCCCTTCGGAGAAGCGGGTAAAGGGTTGTTCTGTGAGCACCCAGCCGTCCACAATACCATCGGTACGGAAGCTGTTATCAGCCGCAGCGTCCAGCAACTGGCGAGCAGGCATCGCACGCAATGCTGTCAGATCAGGTGCTCCGATTCGCTCGGCAAACTGGGCGCCGGCAGCACTGGCTGAGGCGCCAGCTGAAGTCTGTCTGTCCAGCTCAACGCGCGTATCGAGGCGGGCACCACTTTGCGCAATGGCTTTATGGAACAACCCGTCAGCCAGCGGACTGGCTGTCAGGAAATGCACACTCCAGGCGCCAGCTGACTCTCCAAATATAGTGACATTGGAAGGGTCTCCGCCGAAAGCTGCGATATTTTCCTGCACCCAGCGCAGCGCCTGTATCTGATCGAGAATGCCATAATTTCCAGCTGAGAAATGCTCCGACTCAGCAATCAGTGCCGGATGGGCAAAATAACCAAACACACCCAGACGATAATTCACTGTCACCAGCACTACATCCTTTAATGCCAGCTCTGTGCCGTCATAGGTATCAATAGCGCCTGAGCCCCGCGTCAACGCGCCGCCATGAAACCACACCATCACGGGTTTGCCGGCAGTATCATTACCTGTGCTCCAGACATTCAGATACAGGCAGTCTTCGCTGCTGACGCGGGCCGGGCGGTAAAAGAAGGAACCCTCAGCATAAGGCTGTTGCATGCAGTCGGGACCAAATTCATTGGCCAGGCGCTCACCCGACCAGCCCGGCGCCGGTTTTGGTGGCGCCCAGCGTGCCATACCCGTGGGCGGTGCCGCATAAGGGATACCCTTAAATACCGCCACGCGTTGGTTTCGGCTGGAGTATTCCCCTAACAGTTTCCCCTGAGTGCTGGTCACCTGAGGCATATTGGTCTGGGCCAGCGCTGAGGTCGATGTTGCGAGCAACAGGCTGATTACCAACACTTTCAAAGCGGACTTCATAACATGGCTCCTGCTCGTGGCATGGGCTTGACCATTGGTTTACTCACCCGGTTTTCCATACCGGATTTATATACCGGGTTTGATTAAAGACGCTTTCTATACCATGTTTTATCCCGGTCCGCGAGCCTGACCAATGCCAGGAGCTTTTCCGCAGGGTGGTAGAAACGCGGTAATGTGTTTATCACGCAGTTTGGCTAGAATGCCGCCCACCAGAACCCCTCCAGGCAAGTCACTATGTTCCACCACGCATACCTCTCACTGCCAGGGCGTCATGCCGCCGCGCTCTGCGTAGTACTTTTGTTCGCGGGCAACAGCTTGTCAGCAGCGGAGAATGACGCTCTGACCGCGCGCACTCCGGTAGATTTCTGCCTGCAACATCAGGTACTGGATCCCGCGAATGCACAGAAGACTGTCGCACAATTGAGGCAGCTGTGTGAGAGCTCTGGTGAGGCCGCAGGTGAAGCGTCTGGTCCGCCCTCTGTCGGGCAGTCGGCAAACTCATCGGGCACCGATGCCGCCGCGGTAGTTGTCGCTGTCGCCAGCACATCTGAACCGCCACATGTTCCCAAAAATGAAGAGCTCAAGGGTTTTTTCCGTCCCTACAAAGATAACTATGTGATTTTTGGCCGCATGCAGATGGACGATGCCAGTGTGCCATTCAGCGGCAACGATCTGGATACCAAGTTTGAACTCGGGCTAACTTTCAGTCTGTTTGAGGGCCGTAAGAATTTCGAGTTTCTTGCCCCTCTGCATATAGGTTACTCGCAAAAGTCCTGGTGGAATATCACCGAGGAATCTGCTCCATTCACCGAGCACAATTACAATCCTGAGATTTACTGGCAGTTTGATCAACCCCGGCGTCCGTTGATGGGGCAATTGCCATTTGTTGATGTGATAGGACTAGAGCACCAGTCCAACGGTCAGGCAGGCCTGTTATCACGAAGCTGGGACAGAGTGTATGCACAGAAACAAATGCAACTGCTGCCTCAACTGAGTGTTGGCATAAAAATCTGGGACATTCTGGGCCGCGATACTACCAATGACAACATCCGCAACTACCTCGGTAACGGTCAGCTCAGCATTATGTTTGAACCTAACGACCGGACCAATCTGCGCTGGCGAATCATGCGTGGCAGCGAAGTGAAGACCTTCAGTTATACCTTTGATATTTATTATCGCCGACCTAACGTAAATGGAGCGTTTTTTATTCAGTACCACGATGGTTATGGCGAAGCACTGGCCACTTATAATCAGAAAAGCCAAAGCCTGCGTGGTGGATTTTATTTCCCGCTGGATATTTTTGACTGAACCGCCTGCAGAGTCGATCGGAAGTTATCATCATCCGCATCAAGCTCTACGGCCCGTTGCGCGTGATGCAGTGCAGCAACGGAATCACCCAACTCCAGAGAAATCCAGGCGAGGTTATTGTGTGCACTGGCAAAACCGGCATCGGCCAGCAACAGTTGCTGCAGCACTTGCGCCGCCTCAGGCATATTGCCCTGGGCGTACAACTGATTGCTTAACCCCATACTCATCAGACGACTGACCGGCCAGCGTTGCAAACCGGCTCTCCAGCTGCGAATCGCAGGCTCACCCGACTGACTTTGCTCAAAATCAGCAACACGCTGGAAGTATGCTATCTCATCGGCATGTACCGGCAATTCACCTGGCGTCAGTGCCACCACTGCCCAGTGATCCGCACGCGCCCAGGTTTTTTCAAACAGTGCCAGTGGCATCACATAGTCACGAATGGTACCGGATCGTAATCTGATCTCAGAGCGGGTCAGGTCGTAACCCACAACTACAGCATAATGCCACTGAGGCCAGCGCGACAAACCTAAATTCTGCATTACCAGTACGGGCTTACCATTGCCTACTTCCTGCAGCATTTCGCTTAATGAACCCGACAAGACGTATGCGATCTGTCCATAACGACGAGTGGCGGCAAGCATTTCAATTTGCAGCGATCCGCGCCTGGCGGGTATATATACTTGTGGCACAAGCTCGTCCGGCGTGACGGCTACTGCGCTGTAATTCAGCACTGTAGCCAACGCAGCAGGACCACACTGGTAGTCTGCCTGCGGGAAAAATGCGACATCAGAAAGATTAACGGGGGAACTCAATGGCGCAGGAATAGCATGATGCAGGCTTTCTGTCTGCGGACTTGAAACACAGGCCGCCAATGTGAACGCCATAACCAGACTGATCCATGCCCTGAAACTCAGGGCATGGTCAGTAAGCTCTGGTGATAACACTCGTTGCAAAACAGAGCCGGCCCGGAGCATCAAAGTCCCGGGAAGATATCAGTTACACCAGCGATATCCAGAAGCATAAAAATCACCAGGATAAACAGAACGGTTTCCAGCACGCCCTCGCCTGCCGGCAGCACATCAATCTGTGATGAAAGCGTTGCCAATTCAGCTCCGGTCAATCCAGCAATACGTAATTGCGCATCAGCGACATCAACACCGCGGGCTTCAAGTTGAGCCTGCACATCAGAACGGCTCAGGAAATCATTTACATAAGCGCGTTGCTGATCTACACGCGACTCCTGTACCAGTTGTTGAGTTGAAACCATGCCAGCAGGCGCGGCATACGCAGAAGGCTGCAAAACAGCGCCTGTGATCATCGCGACAGCCATCATCCATACCGAACCCGTTTTGAACAAAAGTGATTTCATGTTTTAACTCTCCTGTTATTGCTTGTTAAACCCTCTCGGGCTGCTTACTGCCTTGTCTCAGGCTATCCGGCCTGATGTAAATGAACATCCCGTTGCGGGAACGGAATGGTCAATCCTGCTGTTGCAAATGCTTTATAGACTTCTTCATTCATCCTGAAATGTACCGGCCAGAAATGCTCTGCTTTTACCCAGACTCTGACCACAATATTCACAGAACTGTCTGCCAGGGCAGACACTGCCATAAAAGGTTCCGGTTCACCCAGAATACGATCATCACGCGCTATCAGGGTCCGAATGACAGAGTACGCTGTATCCACATCGTCGCCATACGCGATACCGAAAGTCCAGTCCACCCGCCGCGTTTGCTGGGCGGAGAAATTAATCAATGACCCTGTCGCCAATGGACCATTGGGCACGATAATCGTTTTGTTATCCGGCGTGGTTAAAACCGTTACAAAAATCTGAATCTCGCGCACCGTCCCTGCATGTCCTTGCGCCTCAATAAAGTCTCCGACTTTAAAATACTTGAAAAACAAAATCATGACACCGCCGGCGAAGTTCTGCAGTGTGCCGGACAAAGCCAGACCTACCGCCAGACCCGCCGCGCCCAGCAACGCGATGAACGAGGTCATCTGCACGCCCAGCACGCCGAGCGCAGTGATGTACACCAGCACTTTCAGCAGAATACTGGTCAGGCTACTGAGAAACGAGGCCAGCGACGGATCAACCTTGCTTTTCGCCAGCATTCGTTTAATGACATTAATGCTGACTCCTACCACCCAGAGTCCGAGAAACAATGTTGCCAGTGAACCGATCAATCTCGGCCCGTATGTCACCGACAGAACCAGTAACATTTCGGTCGAAAATTCAATGTCTGGCAGCGACTCCATCAATATCCCCCAAAAAAGCCCACAATTATCAGTTCAGGTCATTAACCTACAAGTACGTCGGCAATGTCAAATAGTGGTCAATTGATTGCGATCTGATGCAAGCCGGTCTAGAGTATCTGCCTGTTTTCTTAACGCATGGCCAACTGTTTTATTCCCCGGGGGAAATAACCATGATCCGGTTTTCTGCCAGTAAAACGCACCCGGCTGACCCGTCTAAAAAATCTGCACTGTCATCCGGCAGCCTTGCGCTGTATTTTTTTTGTTCAGCGTCAGCGCTGGGCGCCATTGGATCCACGACAGCAACCGCGCAACCTGTGGCATTCACCGATGCCCGCATAATAGACGGCACCGGCGCCGAACCAATCTATCCCGGCACGCTGGTCATAAATAACGGGAGAATTGTGGCGGCAGGCGCGGCCGATCAGGTGACGATTCCGGCGGATGCGCGCCTGCTCTCGCTGGGTGGTCATACCTTGATGCCCGGACTGGTAAATGCCCACGGTCACGCCGGTGGCGTGCGAGGTCTGGAAAGTGGTCATTACGGCGAAGAAAATCTGCTACGCCAGCTATCGCTTTATGCCGACTATGGAGTCACATCTGTAGTCAGTCTCGGAGACGACGAAGCCGAGGGTTTCCGGCTCCGTGATTCGCAGAACACGCCGTCTTTGAACAGAGCCCGATTGTTCGTTGCCGGCCCGGTGCTTAACCCGGCCAGCGCAGAACAGGCTGTCGCGCTGGTAGACCAGACTGCAGCCCTTAATCCTGACTTTATCAAGATTCGTGTGGACGACAATCTGGGACGCACGCCCAAAATGGCACCCGAGATCTATCGGGCGGTCAGTGAGCGAGCGGATTTCCATGACATTCCGCTGGCTGTACATACCTTCTATCAGCAGGACACAAAGGATCTGCTACGCGCAGGCGCTGACTACGTCGCGCACAGTGTGCGTGACTCCCATGTCGACGATGAATTTGTCGGGCTTATGCGGGCGCGCGACATTTGTTACACACCCACACTGACACGCGAGGTCTCCACTTATATATATGAGTCAGAACCTGCATTTTTCTCCGACCCCTTTTTCACAGCAGGAGTGGAATCGGAAATACTGGATACGCTGAGAGAACCGGAACGCCAGCAGCGTATGGCGCAGAACAGCGCTGCTCAGCAATATAAAGCTGCTTTGCCAGTCGCCATGACAAATCTGAAGTTGCTCGCAGATGCCGGCGTTCGCATAGCCATGGGCACAGACAGCGGCCCGGCTGCCCGTTTCCAGGGTTATTTTGAACATCTTGAAATGTGGATGATGCAGGATGCCGGACTTACGCCCATGCAGATTATTCAATCAGCAACCGGAGACGCAGCAGCCTGCATGAATCTGAATGACACCGGCACGCTGGAAGTCGGCAAATGGGCCGACCTGCTGGTACTGTCCATGGATCCTTTGCAGGATATCCGCAACACCCGCAGTATTGAGCAGGTATGGATTGCGGGCAATCAGTTACCGCGACCGCGGTTCTGATACAGAGTGACAGGTCCCGGGACTGCCGGTGCCGTCACAATGTCGGGCAAGCCGTTGCCATTAAGGTCCTGTATTTGTATATCGGCGATGGCGACGCTGGCGTCTACTGAATAGCGGTGCCAGCGCAGTTGGTCCGGGCTGTAATAGAAAACAGTCACACCGGCTGCATCGCCCAGAACAATTTCATCCATTGCATCGCGGTTGAGATCTGCCACTTTCAAAACTCTGGCAGACACCAGTGAGTCAGCAATAATCTCCTGAATCCATGGCAGACGCTCATCTTCATTGGGACGAAAAACCATCAACTGCTGCCCGTCCGCGGACAAGGCGGCAACAAACCTGCGCGCCGCACGCCCGGACTGACCCACACCAATGTCCAGAAAACCGGATGTGCCACGCTCTCCAAGCATCAGCGCGAACTCGTCAACAAATACCCCTCTGGAGGCCAGTGCCATGATATCCAGCCCGTTGCTGCCAACAACCAGCAGGTCCTCTCTGCCATCCAGATCCCAGTCATAAACCCTCACACGTATCGGCGGCAAGGGATCTTGCGCCAGAGGCATCATGCCCCACGGGCGTGAAAAGCGCAGTGGCAGGGTATACGCCTCAAGGCCGGGCAAGGTCACCAGAATCTGTCGGCCGGTACCAGTCATGTCCGCCCACAACAAAGCACCCGCTTGCACATCACTACGAATCAGCGACGCAGCCCATGGTGCATCGACAGACTCGCGCCCCGGATGCTGTAACCACAACAACTGCTGACGGGTGCCCGAACCGGGCTGGCTGAACCGGCCGTTCAATGCAAGACTGGCTGGCGTAGCAGATTCCTGCCCTGCGCGCCCTGGGGGGCTGTACGCAGCCACTCCATGGAGCACATCCGCTACCAGCGGTATCTGATGCAGCTCCCATCCCGGATTCTCAAACCAGGAGAGGCGACCGGGTTGCCGGCTCATTAACAAGATATCAACTGCGCTGTCGCCACCCAGATCAGCCAATAGTAACTGGCCGGATGCCGGCACACGCCCGGCTAATTCAATACGCTGGAAAGAGGCCTGACCACGAGGTGCCGATTGGCAACCGGCAATCACAAACACAACCAGTGATAAGACAACGGAATGCCTGACGCGACGCCTTGCAACTTTGCAGGACAACATTCCAATGGCTGAAATTTTACGGGGAGATGGCATAATTGACTGCTGATGTACTGCTGAGCGTGTTGTGTTTTAATCTGGAAAACGACAGTGTTAAGCTTCGCCATCCATATTACGTGAACATGCCTGATCAATACAGGTCTGCTGATGAGAGTACGAACAATATGATGTATCGGACTTTCAGATTTGGCAGACTCAACAGACTTTTCGGAGTCGGAGCGCCGGGGACCTTATGATGGACAGCTTCTGGAACAGCAACAAAACCCAGAATTTCACCGGAGCAGCGGTGCTGGTTATCGTGAGCATGTTGTCGGTCTATCTTCTGGCGCAAAGTGCACAAGGCTGGTCGACTCGCCTTAGCATCATCAGCGCTCTGTTTATGCTTGAGCTGACGTGCTACTTCATTTCCACATCGGAATGGGCAGAGAAATCACGAAGCCGATTGCTTGCATTACTGGCCATTGAAGCGGCAACCATTCTTGCACTGTATTTTATGGTGAATATCAGTTTCATCGCCATTCTGGGCATAGTCTGGATTGTGCAGGTCACCGAAACCTTTCCGATACGCACAACCAGCTGGCTGCTTCTGGCCTGTGTATCATTGTTCACCGCAAGCCAGCTTTATCATTGGGGCGATAACAGTCTGATGTTGGCCATAACAGGCTCGGTTACCCTGGGACTGTTTCATCTGTTCGCCGTTATTGCTACGCATCGCGCCAAACGCGAACAGGAATTACGCGAGGAAACTGTTGCACTCAACCGTGAATTGCTCGCTACCCGCGAGCTGTTAACTGAGCACTCACGGCAGACCGAACGCCTGCGTATAGCGCGCGATCTGCACGATCTTCTGGGACATCACCTCACAGCGCAAATCCTGCAGCTGGAAGTGGCCACCCATCTTACTGATGGTCAGGGCCGCCAGAAAGTCGAGCAGGCACTGGCGCTTGGCAAGTTGTTACTCAGTGACCTGCGCACGGCTGTTAGCGAATTGCGTGAAGACGAGCCGATCAACTTCCACGATGCAGTGAAAAAACTCGTGAGCGGAGTGCCCGGAATTACAGTGAAACTCGATTTCACGACCATGCTGGGCGAAATCCAACTGGCAGAAACACTGCTGCGCTGCACACGTGAAGCACTCACTAATGTCTTGCGCCACAGTGGCGCCAGTAGCTGCACCATCCATTTTAGCGAAAAGGAAGGCTATTATTATTTGCGCATCAGCGACAATGGCAAACGCAGTGAGTCCATCACACCGGGTAACGGTTTAAAGGGTATAAAAGAACGCATTGAAGAAGCCGGCGGACAGGTCAGCTGGACGTGCAACAAGGGTTTCAGCCTTGAGATTCGTATGCCCGTAAACCAGCAGGCTGCAGCCAATCAGACATCACAAGCCGCATGAATTTGCGGGAGATCATCACAGAACCGCGTGCCGCACTTTTGCTGACACCCACTCGGACGCTACCACGGTCGCAAAGATCAATACAAATACCGTGGCAACTTGCGCCCACGCCAGGTTATTGATTGCAGCATTCATCTGCAACCCGATGCCGCCAGCCCCGACCAGTCCCAGTGTGGTAGCTTCCCGAATATTGATATCCCAGCGATAGACACTGATGCCGGCAAACGCCGGCATAATTTGTGGCCATACTGCATAAGCCAGCACCTGGGTTCTGCCCGCGCCGGTTGCGGACAATGCCTCAACAGGCGTCGGATGAATTTCTTCAATGGCTTCGTACAATAATTTCCCCACAAAGCCTATGGAACGCAGAGCAATTGCCAGCATCCCTGCGAATATCCCAGGGCCGACTATAGTCACCAACAACATGGCCCAGATCAACGCATTGATGGAACGCGAACTCACAATCACTGCCAACGCGAACGCACGCAGTGCAGGATGCGGAGAGGTATTGCGCGCCGCCAGAAAGGCCAGTGGAAATGCAATCAGAATACCCAGCGCAGTACCGACGGTGGCGATGTTAATGGTATCCCATAACGGACGCATCAATGAACCTGTGATGCTCCAGTCTGGCGGAATCATGCGACCGATCAGACTCGCCGCCTGCTCATCAGCATCGTAAAGAAATTCCCAGATTGTATTTTCCGAAATCAACGCCCAGCACCAGACAAACAGCATCCCGCCCAGCATCCAGCCAGCCCAGTGAGCGTATTGTTTTAGCGGTTCACGCTTTTTCCATACCGGCTCGTCGCCGCGCTTGATCAAAGGCATTATTGAGTCCACTTGCGAACATAACCTGACAGGTATTCGCTCATCAGCACTATCACAATAATCAGCAACAGAATCGCGGCAGACGTATCGTAGTCGTAACGGTTAATGGAAGTATTCAACGTGGCACCTATTCCGCCGGCACCCACAATTCCAATTACCGCTGACTCGCGGAAATTGATATCAAGTCTGTATAACGACAGACCAATCAGGCGCGGCATCACTTGTGGTTGCACTGCGTAGTTGACCCACTGTAGCCAACTGGCGCCGGTGGCACGAATAGCTTCCAGCGGTTCGCGCTGAGTGTCTTCAATGTCTTCAGCCAATAACTTGGCCATAAAACCAATGGTTGCAAATGCCAGCGTCACCACGCCCGCGAGCGGGCCAAAACCAAACATCGCGACAAATAAAATGGCGATGATGATCTCCTGAAACGTGCGCGACAGGGCAATAATAGAGCGACAGAACAGGTACACCGGTAGCGGAGAAATATTGCGGGCAGCGCCCAGGCCTACCGGAATTGCCAACAACACACCAATGACGGTGGAAGCCAGCGTCATGGTCAGACTTTCTTTTAATCCGGTAAAAATTTCCCCACCGCGGGTAATGAAATCCGGTTGCAGGAACGAAGCCATGAATGCCAGCCCCCGATCCATGCCTTGAGCAACACGCGCCCAGTTTATATCCACACTGAGCCAGGCCAATACTATGTAGAGCAGCACTGAAGCGTTTAGCGCCCAGCGCCAGCGGGCATCACGAATCAGTGGCAATGGCTTCCAGATTCCATCGCGCAGTTGCGCAAGACGTTTGCTGTCGGCGCCGGATGCAGGCGCAGAAGCACTCATGGATGCCCACCCTGACCGATAGGTTTTGCCAAATCAAGCGGCACCGCAGCATTGGTGTTTTCGCTGTCGTTTTCACCTTCATTTTCTGGCACTGACCAGTCCTCTTCACCGTAAATGTCAGTCAGCGTTTCGGGAGTCAATGCCGACGGCGGCCCATCAAAAACCAGTCTGCCTGCACGCAGACCAACTACGCGATCAACAAACTGCTGCGCCAGAACCACATCGTGAATATTGATTACCGCAGCCAGTTGTTGCTCGCGACACAGCTCGCAAATTAGCCGCATGATCTGGCGTGAGGTTTTGGGATCCAGGCTGGCTGTTGGTTCGTCCACCAACAGCAATTTCGGATTTTGCATCAGCGCGCGCGCAATACCAACACGTTGTTTTTGCCCGCCGGACAAAGCATCACCGCGTTTGTCGAACATGGTTTCAAGGCCAACACGTTCGAGCAGATTCAAGGCTTGTTTAATGTCCGGGGATGGGAATTGCCTGAAAAAACTGCGCCAGAAACCGACATAGGCCAATCGCCCTGACAATACATTTTCCATTACAGACAAACGCTCAACCAAGGCATAGTTCTGAAAAATCATGCCAATCTGACGACGCGCCTGACGCAATTTCCCGCCGCGCACTTTTGTGATGTCCAGCCCATCCAGCACCACTGATCCGGCGCTTGGTTCAACCAACCGGTTTACACAACGAATCAATGTACTTTTACCGGCACCCGATGGGCCTATCAATGCCATTACCTGGCCTGCGGGCACTTCCAGTGTAATATCACTCAATGCAAGGTCACCAGTGTCGTAACGCTTGCTCAGCCCAGTCAGTGTCAGCATGTTTTCCTCATTATTTTTGCTGTATTTCT
Organism: Pseudohongiella sp.; assembly: GCA_030651695.1. Taxonomy (GTDB): domain Bacteria; phylum Pseudomonadota; class Gammaproteobacteria; order Pseudomonadales; family Pseudohongiellaceae; genus Pseudohongiella. Next base: position 156,309 of record JAUSCD010000012.1, read on the forward strand.
CGCTAAATTTTTTACCTGCGCCGATCAGTCGCAGTTGTAAACGGTATTATTGGCCTCATCAATTTCCCGGATCACTCTCCAGTGCTCCTGATAATTGATGGGTATAAATTGCGCCATGCCCGCATCTGCAAACTCACGTTGCAGAGCACTGCCTTCCCAGTCAAAACTGAAAAAAGCCTCTTTGATTCTGGCACTGAGCTCAGGAGACAGATTGTGCGACACGCCATAGGCAGTCGTCGGGAAAGTCAGCGATTTGTAGATTGATCGATACTGGTCTGCACGCACAACACTGCGCCCCACCATACGTTTGAGTACTTCGTTGGCGATAGCCGCAGCCTCGTAGTCACCGTTCACCACACCCAGAATCGAATTGTCATGACTGCCGGAGTAAGCCGTACGGTAGTCATTATCTGCCACCAACCCGAACTCGTTCTGCAGAAGTGTGGACGGGGCTTTAAAGCCGGAATTGGATGTAGGGGAGGTAAACGCCAGCTGCCGGCCTCTCAGGTCAGATGCGGACTCAATACCACTACCGGGAAAGGTAATGATCTCCATCTCATACCCGTAACTACCATCCTTTGCCGCCATCATGGCAAACGGAACAAATCCAGTGCAGTTGACTGCCACCGGCGTAGCACCCGTATTAAAGCCTGCAATATGCAGACGGCCGGCACGCAGAGCTTCCAGTTGGGCAGCATTGGACTGCACAGGGAAAAACCGCACTTCTTTGCCGGTCAGTTCCTCAACATGGGCAATAAACTCATCCCAGACGCGTGAATACAGCGCAGGATCTTCCACCGGGGTATAAGCAAAAATCAGGATGCGGGGATCACGCCAGCGCGCAGGATCTGCGGGCAAATCTGCCACCAGATCGCCGTTGTTGTCCTGATAACGCGGTGATAGCTGGGCCTGGGCAGATTGACTGGATGCGCCGAAGCCCACTGTCAGAGTGGCAGCAATGAGGGCAAAGCGACTGCTAATGGAATTCCTGCTGGGACTCAGGGCAGCTTTGAAAGCAATCTTGAAATTCATGTTGTTATGTTTTGCCCTCAAGCGGGCTCTGTCGAAAAATGAACCCGATCATAACACCTGACCGATACGGGTCAACTCAGACAGGTCAAACCAGCCGGGCATCATGGAAATGCAGTAATGCAGGCCCTGCATTGCTGCAGTACTCTGTTTTTGTCGCCATCGTTCACAATCCTGATATGGGTGTCAGCCGGCGCTTCGAAGTCACTGAACAGAGCAGCAGCACTGGCAGCACGAATACCCTGCCCGCGCTGCTCCAGGCGTTGAATAATAAGCTCTGGTGGCGCATCGACCCAGATCGGCTCAAGCCCGGGGATACGAGTCTTGAGCTCATTACGGTGTCTGCGCTTGTAAGCACCCTGCGTCACTATCAGGGGAAGTCCTGCTTGCCGGTGAGCCTGAATATAACCTGGCAGGCGGGCAAAATAGTCATCTCGCATGGCATCTGTAAACGGGCGGGCATCCGCCAACGCCTGACGCATCTGCGGGGTGATGTCGATGTCAGCGTGGTACACGGGCCAACCGGTGTGCACAGAAATCAGGTCGCCAACGTAGGATTTGCCTGCGCCGGAGAGCCCGAACAGAAAAAGCACGGGGGGTTCTTGTTCAATCGCGGTCATTTACAGCCTTATCTCCCGTCAGTTTCGCCGGCGCGTTTGGAGCGGTGTTGGTATCCACTGCTATTCGTGGATTTTATCCGTCACCTGCGTGTATGATTCTGCTTCCAAAAAAGTTCTGTATCACGGGTAGCAGCAATGGGTAGATCTTACCAGAACCGCAAAGAATCCATGGCCAAAACTGCGGCCGCCAAAACCAAAGTTTACAGCCGGTTTGCACGCGAAATATACATGTGCGCAAAAAGTGGCGGCACCGACCCGGATGGCAACCTGTCTCTGCGCGCCATGCTCGAGCGCGCCAAAAAAAGCCAGGTTCCTTCGCATGTCATAGACAAAGCCATTGAAAAAGCCAAAGGCGGCGGAGGGGAAGACTTTTCTGTTGCGCGCTACGAAGGTTATGGCCCGGGTAATTGCACCGTCATCGTGGAATGCCTGACTGACAACCCTAATCGCACCTTTGGTGACGTCCGCCTTTGTTTTACCAAAACCAAAGCTCGTATCGGTACACAAGGCAGTGTCAGTCACATGTTTGATCATTGCGCAATTTTTTCTATTGCCGGTGACGATGAGGACGGAATGCTGGAGGCTTTGCTGGAGGCTGATGTCGACGTAACGGATGTAGAGAATGAGGACGGACATATCACGGTTTTTGTTCCGCACACCGAATACGCCAAAACCCGGCAGGCTATTCGCGCCGCCTATAAAGATGTGGAATTTGAAATAGACGAAATCCAGTTTATCCCTCAGTCTCACACTGACGTCAGTGGCGACGATGCCATCATGTTCGAGAAGTTTATGGGCATGCTGAACGACCTGGATGATGTCCAGAACGTGTATCACAATGCAGTTTTACCTGAATAGATTTGCCCCCACTTTTCCTGACAGCGCTTTCCTGACAGCGCTATCAGAATTTCGACGGGCGGTTTACTCAGCAGACAATAGCTCAAGGTACTTTTCAACCGGCTTCGGCCGACCAAAATGATAACCCTGAAAATAATGGCAGCCCATTTCCTGCAAACGGGCTGCCTGTTCCCCGGTTTCAACACCCTCGGCAACTACCTGCATATCGAGACTGTTCCCCAGCGCGATGATTGTCCGCACTATGGCCTCGTCGTTCTGATCAATTAACAAATCGCGCACAAATGACTGGTCAATTTTCAACTGTGTCAGTGGCAGCCTCTTCAGGTAGGTGAGTGAAGCGTAGCCGGTACCAAAATCGTCCAGCGCAAAATGAATGCCTTGCGCGCCCAATACCTGCATTTTCCGGATCGTCGAGTCGATGTCATCAATCAACAGGCTTTCCGTTACTTCCAGCACCAGTGCACTGCCCGGAACATTATATTTTTTCAGCCGTCCCAGCACATGGTCTGCAAAGCCGGGGTGATGGAATTGTCTGGGGCTTACATTCACTGCCAGCGTCAGATCCTTCATGACAGGAATTGTCTGCCACTGCTGCAACATCCCGCAGGCTTTTTCTATCACCCACTCTCCGAGTGGAATAATCAATCCGCAGGTCTCAGCTACAGGAACAAAGTCGCCGGGAGAGATATCTCCCAGGATCGGATCCGTCATACGCAGTAAAGCTTCCATACTGACAATTTTTGCATTCTCATCCACCTGCGGCTGTATAAACAAGCTCATGGAGTTCTGTTCAATAGCTCTGCGCAGGGCATGCTCGATGCGGGTGCGACGCGTGACTTCAATCTGCATATCCTGATTAAAGAATCTGACGATATTGCGCCCTCCCTCCTTGGCCGCTGCCAAAGCCAGGTCTGCACCTTTGAGCAGTGCATCAACATCGCCGTCGGCATCGGAGAACATCACGACACCGATACTGACCGAACATACGTAATCAGTACCATGAAGATCAAAAGGTTGTGCAAACTGTTGACGCAAAAAATCAGCCATATCACGCACTCTCATCATTGCGTCACTGACATTAAGCGCCACATCTTCCACAATAAGTACAAATTCATCTGCGCCAAGGCGCCCTGCTGAATCGGTCGACAGCAATCCGCGCTCAAGCCTTTTCGCCACCATTTGCAGCAGCAAGTCACCGGTTTCGTGCCCAAGGGTATCATTGACGGTTTTGAAGTTATCCAGATCGATTAACAGCAATGCGCCCTCATAACCCGTTTTCAAGCGGCTGGCCATTGCATGGTCCAGTCTGTCCATTATCAGACGACGATTGGGCAATCCGGTCAGAGCATCAAAAAATGCCAACTGATGCAGCTGATTGCGAATCTGTTTGTGTTCGGTAATATCTGTTGAAATGCCACAGAGCGCGTAGATACTGTTATCCGGGTTACGCAGAGGTAATTTTACTGATATAAAAACGTGTTCCTGCTGATCCGACTCCAGAATATTGACTTCTTCATTAGCAACACGCTCGCCCTTGCGCAACACCCTCATATCGTTTTCGTAAAGTTGATCGCAAGTTGTCTTGTCAAAAAAATCCGCATCGGTTTTACCTGCAATCTGTTCCGCGGATACACCAAACAATTCGCATACTTTGCGATTGGCATACTGATAACGCAGTTTGTGGTCCTTTATATAAATATACGCTTCGACACTATTGAGGATGGTATTCAGGCGGTGCTCACTGGCTACCAGGCTGCGAGTTCTTTCAGCGACTTTCAGACGCAGCAGCGCGCTGAATCCCAGTGCCAGCAACAATGCAATTACCAGACATGCGATACCCCAAAGCAGCCACCCGGGAATGGCATTGGGCACAGGCTCAACACCCCACTCTCTGAGCGCAGTGAAGTAGGGCGACTCCGGATCGGCTTTCCATTCGACCAGATAGTTGTTTATGGTCTGCAACAGAACGTCCCGTGTTCCCGCAGCAACGGCGAAATACAGCTGACTGGGCTGAAAAATAAGGGGAGTTCTGGCTAGCCCGAGTCGATCGGCACTAAGATCACCAAAATAATGATTGGACACCACAGCATCTGCTCTGTCAGCTACCACCGCAGAGAAGGCATCTTCCAGATTGTCCATCAGCAACCACTCAACGCGAATGCCAAAATTCGTCATCAGATCGCTCAGGTACTCGAGCTGTATCGAACCCTGCAGTATCGCAACGCGTTTACCAGCCATGTCCAGCAAACTGAGCAGAGCTGTGCCTTCCCGTTCATAGACCTGAGACCAGCCCAGCAATGCCGGCTCTTCATGAAAATCAAAGCGCTGTCCCCGGCTCTCACTGATCGCCACATCAGGCATCAGATCAATCAGGCCAGACTCCAGTTGCAGCAGACAATCGTTCCATTCACAGACTACTGCTTGTAGCTGCCAGCTCTCACGATCGGCCATTTCTTCTATAAGCCGCCAGAAAATACCATCGGGTCTCCCGTTCTCGTTGACGAAAATCTTGGGAGCGTTGTCGTAAACGCCGACTTTAAGTGGCATTGATGACGTGTTTACCGCAGGCGCGGTGACGGCCTGAGCCTGAGCATATGCAGGAAAAAGCAACGCCGTGCTGACGATCACTGTCAGCAGGGGATAAAGCAGACTCATGTACTTTGCTGTCCGCATCAGACGCCTGTTAGCTCTTTTTGACAAAACAGGACTTGAGTTTCATAGCACCAATTCCATCAATCTTGCAATCAATATCATGGTCACCACCCGTCAGACGAATATTCTTCACCCGGGTACCCACTTTGACAACCTGTGAGCTGCCCTTGATTTTCAGATCTTTGATGACCGTCACAGTATCACCATCGGCAAGCAGATTGCCATTGGCGTCCCTGATCTCTTCGTTTGTCTCAAGCGCTGAAGAATCATCGAGTTTCCACTCATACGCACATTCCGGACAGACCAGCATTTCGGCGCTTTCATAGGTATAAATACTTTTACACTGTGGGCAGGGCGGCAAATCACTCATCAGGATTCCTTATTGGCTTATATTGGCAGTTATATGTTTGATCTGTTGATCCACAACCCAGTCCATAGTGGCCAACAAACTGTTAAAACGTTCAGGCCCGGTTTCGAGCTGTTGCAGCGTATAAACAATGGCTTCCAGCGTGGACAGCGCGTGCTCTCCCGGCTGTTGCCTGATCCGGTAACGCGAGCCGGCAGACAGATTCAGTGAGTATCGCGGCAAATCCGCAATCCATGGCTGAGTGTGCATGATCTTGCGACTGCGGCGCCAACTGGCATCTACAAACAGCAACGGAGTGACCGGCGCGCCGGTAAGTTCTGATACGTCGCGGGCATTGTCCCCGGGGTAAATCAGCACAGGCTGCAACAGTCTGATTGCATCCAGCTCTGTTGAGTGGTGGGATTTGTCAGGGTTCAGAGTCGTCAGTCGGCAGTTGCTTAGTGACAGTGCGGCTATGCGCGCAGTACCAATTGCATGGCTGCTTTCCCGGGTATCCTGAACAATATACACGGGCCAGCGGTTCTGTGGCTGACAATGTATTTGGGCGCAGTAACAGACAGAAACAGGACGCAGGCATTGGCTGCAGCACTTTCGTGACATAGCTGGGCGTGACATAGCTGGGCGTGACCTGGGTTGACGTGACTTGGCTTTACGTGACTTGGCTTTAGGTGACTCGGCATAACGTGACCAGGGTTGGCGCTATGTAAAACTGTCGCCTCACTGGAAATGACAACGCCCGTCACCGGGCGTTGTCATCAAACTTCAATCCATCACAGAACAAGCTTAGTCCATGCTGGCTTTTTCTTCTTCAGTGACTTCTTTGATGCTCAGTTTGATACGGCCGCGTGCGTCCAGATCCATGACCTTGACCACCACTTCCTGGCCTTCATGCAGATATTGACTGATGTCTTCTACACGGTCTGAAGAGATCTGGGAAATGTGAACCAGACCATCTTTACCTGGCAGGATGGTGATAAAGGCACCAAAATCAACAATACGGGCAACTTTGCCTTTGTACAACTGGCCTACTTCAGCTTCGGCAGTAATACGCTGGATGAGCTCGATTGCCAGATCCCGGGAGTCTTTGTCTTCGCCATAGATCCGAATATTGCCATCGTCGTCGATATCAATCGACGCACCGCTTTCTTCGGTAATTGAACGGATGGTAGCACCACCCTTACCAATCACTTCGCGGATTTTGTCCGGATCTACTTTCATGACAGCCATAGACGGTGCATTTTCATTTACCGTCGGACGCGCCACAGCCAGCACTTTGTTCATCTCGCCCAGAATGTGCAGACGCGCTTCCAGTGCCTGAACCAGGGCAGTTTCCATGATTTCTTCATTGATGCCCTGAATCTTGATGTCCATCTGCAGTGCGGTAATGCCTTTAGCAGTACCGGCAACTTTGAAGTCCATGTCGCCCAGGTGATCTTCATCACCCAGAATATCAGTGATCACTGAGAAACGATCGCCTTCCTTGATCAGACCCATGGCAATACCGGCGACAGGTGCAGTCAAAGGCACGCCTGCATCCATCAACGCCAGTGAGCTGCCGCAAACCGATGCCATGGAGCTGGAACCGTTGGATTCAGTGATCTCGGACACCACTCGAATGGCGTAAGGGAATGAATCTTCGCTTGGCATGACAGCCTGAACGCCACGTTTGGCCAGCTTACCATGACCAATTTCGCGACGCTTCGGGCCAGACATAAAGCCGGTTTCGCCCACAGAGAAGGGGGGGAAGTTGTAATGGAACATAAAGGCTTCTTTTTTCGAGCCTTCCAGTCCTTCAATTAACTGTGAATCGCGGATTGCACCCAGCGTGGTAATTACCAGAGCCTGGGTTTCGCCACGTGTAAACAGTGCTGAACCGTGCGCCTTTGGCAATATACCAGTCTCGATAGAGATTGGACGTACTGTACGGGTATCACGGCCGTCAATACGCGGTGCGCCGTCGATGATGCGATTGCGCACCACTTTTTTCTCGATGGAAGCAAACACGCTTTTGACTTCTTCAGCTGTTACGCCATGCTCAGCGTTCGCGAACTGGGTAACAGCCTGCTCAAGCAGGCCACTCAATGCGTCGTAACGCTGCATCTTGTCAGACACCTGATAGGCATTGCCGATGCTGTCAGAAAACGCCATGGCAAGGCCGGCACGCAGGGTTTCGTTAACAGGCGCAGGCTGCCAGTCCCAAACGGGTTTGCCCGCTTCAGCTTTGAGCTCATTGATTGCCTTGATAACCACCTGCATGGACTCGTGTGCAAACAACACGCCGCCCAGCATCTGGTCTTCTGTCAGTTCTTTAGCTTCTGATTCAACCATCAGTACGGCTGACTCAGTGCCTGCAACCACCATGTCCAGCGCTGAACTTGCCAGCTCGCTGGTGCGGGGGTTCAGTACGTAACCATTCACTGAATCATAACCCACTCGCGCAGCGCCAATCGGGCTGGAAAACGGGATGCCTGAGATCGCGACCGCAGCCGATGCAGCAATCAGCGCGGCAATATCAGGATCCTGATCCTTGGTGGCAGAAATCACGGTGCAGACGACCTGCACTTCGTTTTTGAAACCTTTCGGGAACAAAGGACGCAGCGGGCGATCGATCAGGCGGGAAACCAGAGTTTCCTTTTCTGTTGGACGACCTTCGCGCTTGAAGAAACCACCGGGGATTTTACCAGCGGCATAGGTTTTTTCCTGATAGTTGACTGTCAGCGGGAAAAAGTCTGCGCCGGGGGCAGCAGACTTTTTACCTACAACAGTTGCCAGCACTTGTGTTCCACCCATGGTGATGACCACAGCGCCAGTGGCTTGTCGTGCAATTTTGCCGGTTTCCAGTACTACAGTGTCTGCACCGTACTGAAAGGTCTTTCTTACAATATTAAACATACATTCTTCCTGTTTTTATGAGACCCGGGCAGCATTGCAGCAACATCCTTTTTACCAAGAGTCTCTTCTCTACTTTCTCATCGCCTTGAAATCGGTGTGCGCCGAATTAACGACGCAGGCCCAGACGCTTGATCAGCTCAGCATAGCGACCAACATCTTTGCGCTTGAGGTAATCGAGCAGCTTGCGGCGGCTGTTAACCATGCGGATCAAACCACGACGTGAGTGGTGATCGTGTGTGTGTTCGCGGAAGTGACCCTGCAACAGATTGATATTTTCTGTCAGCAGTGCAACCTGCACTTCGCACGAACCAGTGTCGTTCTCGCCACGGCCGTATGCTTTTACGATTGCGTCTTTCTGTTCAGTTGTTAAAGCCATTTTTTCATCTCCAGAATAATATGCGTTAAAAGTAATATGACATCCTGTCGTCCAGCATAACCGTGCATACTGACAGTTACCTGGCTTGCTCCCTCATCAACCGTCGTGGCGTCACCCGACCATCGTCAAGCACAGCGCCAATTCCGATAAATTCTTCATTGTCGTAAAGTCTGACCAGTTCACTTGCAGGTGCCGGTCGCACCATCACAGCCTGACCCTGCCGTACAAACAGCGCCAGCTCTGAGCTCAGACTGACGCGAGGCAAGTGATCGATGGCCATATCTGCCGGACGCAATAATGCATCGATGGCATCCAGTCCGCCTTCGGCATAACTGGCTTGTAATGCAGCAGGTGTAATGCAGTCTTCGATCCGGAAAACACCGGCCTGTAAACGCCGCAACTCGCGCACGTGGCCACCACAGCCCAGCGCCTCTCCCAGATCGTCGGCTATAGTACGCACATAAGTACCTTTGCTGCAACGAATTTCCAGTAACAGCTCGGGCCACTGCCCCGCGGAATCAGGCGAGTTTTCCGGGCTGCTGACGGGGTTGCCGACTGAGCTGCTGAAAAAGTCGCGCAGTATCAGTTCATGTATCGTTACCGGCCTGAGCTTCCTTTCTATTTCCAGCCCGGCACGGGCCAGTTTGTACAAAGGCTGACCGTTGTGCTTCAGTGCCGAATACATGGGCGGGCACTGCAGTATTTCACCACGAAATTGTGACAATGCGTTGAGCACCATGTCCCGGGTTATATCACCGGCCGGACGTGTGCTGATCACACTGCCTTCCGCATCCGCGGTATCCGTGCGCTCACCCAGCCGAATCCTGGTTAAATAGCGCTTGTCGGCTTCCAGCAAAAACTGCGACACTTTGGTCGCTTCGCCAAAACACAAGGGCAGGACACCTGTGGCCAGTGGATCCAGCGCACCTGTATGTCCGGCTTTGGACACCTGAAACAGATGTTTGGCCTGTTGCAGGCAAGCGTTTGAGCTCATGCCCTGCGGTTTGTCTAATAGCAGAATGCCGTTGATGTTACGGCCTTTCTGCTTTCTCCCGGAACTCAAACTATGCGTCCCCGTCCCGGAAATTGTCTGCTTTCTGATCTTGTTCGATTATCTTTGCTTCTTCTTCTGTAATTTCTTCAACGTGTTCGTGGGTGCTGTCTTCAGCAATCGCTTTGTCGATGAGCGAGGACAGATAACGACCGCGGGCAATGCTGTCATCGTAATGAAATTGCAGCGCGGGAATGATGCGCAGACTCATCTCTTTTCCGAGCAGACTGCGCAGATATCCGGCTGCCTTGTTTAGCGCGGCTATACTGTCTTTAATTTCCTTACGATCAAGCTCACCCATATCTTTGAACGCCTGGCCGGCGCCAAAATCATCACCATGATTTCCCATCACCGTGACATAAATATTGGCATGCGCAAAATCGCGACTCACATCGACACCGGTAACTGACACCATGCCAACACGCGGATCACGAATTTCGCGCCGGATCAGATCAGCGAGCAAGCGCTGGATCTGGTCCGCCACACGTTGAACTCTTGGCGATACTTTACCGCTCATTGTTCACACTCCGGTTCAGGCTCGGGTTCAGGATCATTGAAGTGTACGCGCCACCTGAATGGTCTGATAAACCTCGATCTTGTCGCCGACTTTTACGTCATTGTAGTTCTTCACGCCGATACCACATTCCATACCGTTACGCACTTCACTGGCGTCATCTTTGAAGCGACGCAGCGATTCCAGCTCACCTTGATAAATTACCACGTTGTCACGCAATACGCGGATTGGTTTGCTGCGATAGACAATACCCTCAACAACCATACAACCGGCAACCTGACCAAATTTCGGCGAATTGAACACGTCGCGCACTTCTGCCACACCCAGAATCTCCTCGCGGATTTCCGGAGACAGCATGCCGCCAAGAATGGCTTTTACGTCGTCAATCACATCATAAATCACGTTGTAGTAACGCAGGTTCACACCTTCGTTTTCTACCACTTCACGAGCAGTTTTGTCGGCCCGGACGTTAAAACCGATCATCATGGCTTTGGATGTGGCTGCCAGATGCGCATCCGTTTCAGAGATACCGCCAACGCCGGCAGCAACAACGTTCACTTCAACTTCTTCAGTGCCCAGTTTATGCAGAGAGCCTACGATAGCTTCCATGGAACCACGAACATCCGCCTTGATAATTACGTTCAGGATGCCTTTGCCTGCTTTACCGATCCCGGCAAACATGGCTTCGATCTTGTTGCCCTGCTGCATGGCAGCGGCTTTGTCCTTGATCCGCTCACGACGGAAGTCAGCAACTTCGCGCGCTTGTTTTTCGTCGGCGACAACAACAAATTCGTCGCCGGCCTCAGGTACGCCGGTAAAACCAAGTACCTCTACAGGAATAGACGGGCCTGCAGACTTGACTGAACGGCCAGCCTCATCAATCAGCGCACGTACGCGGCCATATTCATAACCGGCCAGCACATAATCACCAACATTCAAAGTACCGTTCTGAACCAGTACTGATGCAACCGGACCACGACCTTTATCCAGCCTTGACTCGATGACTACACCTTTGCCTGGCGCATCGCTGAATGCTTTCAATTCCAGCATTTCAGACTGCAGCAAAATGGCTTCCAGCAGTTCATTAATACCGGTGCCTGCATGGGCAGATACCTGTACGAACTGCGTATCACCACCCCACGCTTCAGAAATTACGTTGCGCTGAGCCAGTTCATTCATGACCCGATCAATATCGATATTGGGCTTGTCGCATTTTGTGATAGCTACAACTATAGGCACACCAGCGGCACGCGCATGATTGATAGCTTCTTCTGTCTGTGGCTTAACGCCATCATCGGCTGCCACTACCAGAATCACCACGTCAGTTGCCTTGGCACCGCGCGAACGCATGGCGCTGAACGCCGCGTGACCGGGCGTGTCGAGGAAACAAATCATGCCGTGATCGGTTTCTACATGATATGCGCCGATATGCTGGGTAATGCCGCCAGCCTCACCGGCAGCAACAGATGCTTTGCGGATGAAGTCCAGCAAGGAAGTTTTACCGTGGTCAACGTGACCCATTACAGTTACCACCGGTGCCCGCGTCACAGCTTCCTGACCGCCGGCGTATGCGATGGACTCATACAGATTGTCTTCAATCGCGTCAGCAGAAACAAATTTTGCAACGTGACCAAATTCTTCAATCAGCAGTGTCGCAATATCCTGATCCAGCGCCTGATTAATGGTTGCCATTATCCCCATTTTGAACAGTGCTTTGATCAGTTCGGCCGACTTGACCGACATCTTGTTAGCCAGATCGCCTACTGTATTTACTTCACTGATAATGATTTCGCGTGTAATAAACTCAGTCGGCTTTTCAAATCCGTGTTGCTTGGCGCGCGCTTTTTTGCGCGGTCCGCCGCGACGGCCACGACCGCCAGCTTCGTCAAACTCGCCATCTTCAAGCACGAACTCATCAATACGCGGCTTGACTGCCTTCTTGGGCACAGGGGCCTTTTTACGGAAACTGGTTTTTTTGTCATCGTCTTTTTCGTCGCCGTCTTCCTTGCGGCCCGGTTTGGCAGCAACCTTGGGCTTGGCAGCAGGAGCTGCTGCAGGAGAAGGCTTGCCACGCGAAGTATCACCACGATGCTCAACAACCTGCGGCACATCCGGAACTACCGCTGGCTGCTCATCTGCAACAACAGGCTCATCCGCTTTGTCAGTAACGCCGGTATCCATGGCGCTGTCACCAGCAACATCGGAAACCTGCTCCACTGCCTCAGCCGTAATGCCAGGTGCAGACTGCTCCAGCAACTCTTCATCGGCTGCCAATTGCTCTTCGCCCGCTGGTTGCTCAGGCGTCAGCTCACTGCGCTTGACGTATGTGCGCTTCTTGCGCACCTCAACACTGACTGTCTTGCCACGTCCATGCCCGGACGAGGTTTTTAACGTCTCAACCGTTTTTCGCTTCAACGTGATTTTCTTGGGAGCGGCATCAGCACCCTCCGTCGCCCCGTGACTGCGACGCAGAAACTGCAACAAGGTATTCTTGTCATCGTTTGAAATCGGATCTTCAGCGCGCGCATGCGGCAATCCGGCCTCTTTAATCTGGGCCAGTAGCCGTTCTGCGGTAACGCCAACTACTTTGGCGAATTCACCGACTGTTACATCTGCCATTTACCTACTCCTGTCTACTCTTGCTGCCTGTTCTTAGGTATGAGCCTGTTTTCTAAAACAGATTCTTACTCAAACCATGGCGCTCGAGCCGTCATAATCAGTTTGCCGGCACGTTCTTCGTCCATGCCTTCAATATCCATCAAATCATCAATTGACTGTTCGGCCAGGTCTTCCATATTCAGAATACCTTTGCCAGCCAGAGCCAGCGCCAACGCGTCATCCATGCCTTCCATATTCAGCAGATCCGCTTCCAGATTGGCACTGGAAAGACCTTCTTCCGACGCAATTGCTTGTGTCAGCAGCGCATCACGCGCACGGTCTCGCAGCTCTTTGGCGATGTCTTCATCAAAACCATCAATGCTGAGCAGTTCATCAATCGGAACGTAGGCAACTTCTTCAAGTGAAGTGAAACCCTCACTGACCAGCAACTCTGCCACATCCTCATCTACTTCAAGCTTGTTCATGAAGGTGGTGATAAAACCACTGGCTTCCTGCTGCTGCTTGTTGCGGGCATCGTCTACGCTCATCACGTTAATTGCCCAGCCAGTCAGTTCAGCAGAAAGGCGCACGTTCTGGCCGCTGCGGCCAATGGCCTGCGCCAGATTGTCCTCTTCAACTGCAACGTCCATTGTGTGGCTGTCTTCATCCATTACAATGGAAGCAACTTCGGCCGGCGCCATGGCGTTTATGACCAGTTGCGCGGGGTTATCATCCCAGAGAATGATGTCGATTCTTTCATTAGCCAGCTCGTTGGATACCACTTGTACGCGTGAGCCGCGCATACCCACACAGGCGCCAACCGGATCAATACGGCCGTCGTTGGTGCTGACTACAATTTTTGCACGCGAACCCGGATCACGTGCAGCAGCACGTATCTCGATAATACCGTCGGCTATCTCCGGCACTTCAATCTTGAACAGCTCAATCAGCATGCCTGGTGCGGTGCGACTCAGGAACAACTGCGGACCCCGAGCTTCCTGGCGAACGTCAAGCAGCAGCGCGCGCATGCGGTCGCCGGTGCGGAACATTTCGCGCGGGATCATCTGATCGCGCGGCAGCATGGCTTCAGCGTTGCCGCCAAGATCAACAAGAATGCTTTCACGGGTAACTTTCTTTACTGTTCCTGAAACCAGGTGTCCCACTTTATCGCGGTATTCTGCCACTACCAGATCACGCTCGGCCTCACGCACCTTCTGCACAATCACCTGTTTGGCAGTCTGCGCAGCAATACGACCAAATTCCGTATTCTCGATTTTTTCTTCCCAGATGTCGCCAAGCTTCAGTTCCGGGTCTTTTGCGTGAGCCTGATCCAGAGCGAGCTGGTGAGCGGGATCATCAAAATGCTCATCATCAACAACGACCCAGGACCGGAAGGTTTCGTACTGTCCCGTTTTGCGATTTACGGCAACACGACAATTGACTTCTTCGTCTTCAAAACGTTTTTTGGTAGCAGTTGCCAGAGCAGACTCAATGGCTTCGAAAATGACTTCGCGCGACACTCCTTTTTCATTGGAGACCGCGTCCGCAACCATCAGAATTTCTTTACTCATCATAATAGTGTCACCTTACACACGGGTTCATTGCCCCACCAGAGTAGTCTGATAAGAGCAGTTCCATCAGAACACTGTTGCACAAACATATCAGAACGCGATGTTCGCTTTGTCTACCTGCTGCCACGGAATCTCCTGCAGAGCGCCATCAACAGTCATAGTAATGATTTCGTTTTCTGCCTTTTCCAATACACCTTTGAATTTGCGACGCCCTTCAATTGGAGTGCGCAGACGCAGGTTTACAAGTTCTCCGATAAACCCGGAGCATTGTTCAAACGCAAACAACGGCCGGTCCAAACCAGGAGACGACACTTCCAGTGTATATTCCCCCGGCAACGGATCTTCAACATCCAGTATACCGCTGACCTGGCGACTGACTTTTTCACAATCGTCTATCGTAATGCCTTCAGCGCTGTCGATATAAATACGCAGCAAACTGGAATGGCCACGTACAAGATGCTCTATGCCCCACAGCTGGAGACCTAAAGCCTCAACAGCCGGGCGCAGAAGATCAGCAATCATGTCAGTCGATGCAGCCACTATTAACTTAGTCCTGATAAAGTCTTGAATAAATCCAAAAAGCACAAACAAAAAGTGGGCCCTAGGCCCACCGCAGAAACAAACTACTTGTTTTGACGCCGGCACCCTTGGGTGACGACGGCGGCGGTACCTGTCATCAGATCACCCGGACCTGACGAGTTTTCCCGACCAGACTGAGCGCACAATGTCTGTGCTGAACAGCCTTAACAAAAAGCCCCATAAGGGGCTTTAAGGCGGCAGCCACACCGGGCACAATCCGCAGATTTGGTAGCGGGGGCAGGATTTGAACCTACGACCTTCGGGTTATGAGCCCGACGAGCTGCCAGACTGCTCCACCCCGCAACAAAGCTTGAAATCTTTATTACTACACTGTTTCCAGCGCCATCAGCTTCTGGCAAAGCTTCTGTTTGAGGGCCGGTATTCTAGACCCGCTGAACTGATGCGTCAAGCCGTATATTGCTAACCGACTCACTACATCCATATATTTGCCAGATTCACTGCTCTGACATATTTGGTGCCGAAGGCGAGACTTGAACTCGCACGACCAATGGCCACTACCCCCTCAAGATAGCGTGTCTACCAATTCCACCACTTCGGCTAAACTTTTTATCTGATTACTTACTCAGCTGATCAGTCAACCACAGGAGCTTCAGTTACAGGCGCCTGAGGAATATCTGATACTGATTCCGGCACAGAAATCTGCGGAACATCAGACTGCTGAAGCTCGCGCAAAATTTCCGGACTTACCAGTGGCGAACCACCATCAAATCCGCTACCGACACTGTACTGCTTGGCATAAATCGCCAGTGTCAGACTGGTCACAAAAAACACCACCGCCAGGACCGTGGTTGACCTCGTCAGGAAATTGCCACTTCCCGAACTACCAAATACCGTCTGCGAAGCACCGCTGCCAAAGGCTGCGCCGGCATCGGCGCCTTTGCCCTGCTGTAGCAGAACCAACGCGATTATCGCGACGGCGGCAATGACGTGAACGATCACAATCAGCGTTTCCATAATTTAACTCACACTCTGGCAAATGCGTATGAAGGATTCAGCGTTTAAAGACGCTCCACCGATCAATCCGCCATCAATATCGGGCTGCGAAAACAAGTCCGGAGCATTATCCGGAGTCACGCTACCACCATAAACAATCTGTACACTTTGCGCGACCTCGGGGTCGTGCTCCGCAATCATGCGGCGGATACTTGCATGCATATCCTGAGCCTGTGACGTACTGGCTGAGCACCCGGTACCAATCGCCCAGACCGGCTCATAAGCAATTACAGCGCTCCGCAATGCCTCAACACCAGACCCTTCAAGCACTGCAGACAACTGCTGCTCTACAACCTGCGCAGCGTTACCGCTGTTGCGCTCGTCCAGTGTCTCGCCCACACACAATACCGGGATCAGTCCGCTTGCCTGAGCCGCCACAAATTTGCGGGCAACCAGCGCGTCATTCTCAGCCATCAGTTTGCGACGCTCAGAGTGACCAACAATCACATACCGCACCTTGAAATCAGCCAGCATACGCCCCGAAATTTCTCCGGTAAAAGCGCCTTCGTGCTCACTGCATATGTTCTGCGCGCCCAGTATAAGCTCCGCGCCGCGTGACAACTCCGCTACCTGAGCCAAATAGGGAAATGGCGGACACAAAACAAGGTCAACACCATTTACACCATTTGACAAAGAGGGCAGCAACTGCCCGACCAACTCGCGTATAAAGTCACGTGAACCGTGCATTTTCCAGTTTGCGGCAATCAGCGCCCGACGCATATCAAGTTCCTTTATGCTGCTGTCGCCCGCCAGCTTTCCACGGGGGCGCAACTATAACCAGTTTGACCATGGCTTGCAAGACGGCAACCGGGGCCAGACCAAGCAATATCCTGCCGCACACGGGTACTTATTCCGGCTTTACCGCGGCAGCCACCACATCAGCCAGCTCTTTGGTGTATTTATTCACCACAGACTCTTCTTCACCTTCGATCATGACCCTAATCAGAGGCTCTGTACCCGAGGGACGCAACAGAACCCGCCCCCGCCCGGCCATCCTCTGCTCAATCTCGGCTACCGCTGCCAACACCCCGGAGTGACTCATGATCTGTGACTTATTCTGTACCCGCACGTTGATCATACACTGCGGCATTTTTTTCATTTTGTTGCGTAATTCAAAAAGCGTCGAGTCCGTCTGAACCATTGCCGCCAGCACCTGAAGCGCCGACACGATGCCATCGCCGGTAGTAGCAGCATCCAGACAGATAATATGACCCGACGATTCACCGCCCAGCAACCAGGATTTCTTTTTCAGCATCTCCATGACATAACGGTCACCTACGTCGGTTCTGACAAACGGCACATCAAGTGCTTCCAGGCCCAACTCGAGACCAAGATTGCTCATCAACGTTCCGACAACCCCCCCGAAACCGACGTGGCGGCGCCTGCGGTCTCGCGCAATGATATAAAGGAGCTCGTCACCATCTACAACACAACCGGTGTGATCAACCATGATGACGCGATCACCGTCACCGTCAAAAGCGATGCCAAGGTCGGCTTTCTCCGCCAGAACTTCCTGTGCCAGCCGCTTGGGTGATGTGGAGCCGCACTCTTTATTGATATTAAGACCATCCGGAGATACCGCGATGGCCTTTACAGTTGCACCGAGCTCAGTAAACACATTGCTGGCGATGTGATAGGTAGAACCATTGGCGCAGTCAATGACCAGTTTGACGCCACGCAAGGCCGCGTTGTCTGGCACCGTGCGTTTACAAAACTCGATATAACGACCGGCAGCGTCGGTGATTCTGGATGCTTTTCCTATATCAGCCGAAGCGACTGTTGTGATGTCTTTGCCAAGGTAGGACTCGATTGCCAGCTCAGTTTCGTCAGGCAACTTGGTGCCGTCGCCGGCGAAGAACTTGATGCCATTATCCTGAAAAGCATTGTGGGAAGCACTGATGACAATGCCTGCCTGAGCTCCGAAGGTACGCGTCAAATAGGCGACAGCAGGCGTCGGCATCGGTCCGAGCATATTGATGTCTACACCTGCGGAAGCCAGTCCGGCCTCAAGCGCTGCCTCGAACATGTAACCGGAAATTCTTGTGTCTTTGCCAATGAGGATTTTGCTGCGCTGCCCCCCTGACTTCGCAAACACTTTGCCGGCAGCCCATCCGAGTTTCAGCATAAAATCCGGAGTGATCGGATATTCGCCGACAAGACCGCGAATCCCATCTGTGCCAAAATATTGCTTCTCTGCCTTAGTCTTTGCTTCCATTGCTACCTCAATTATCAGGTTATCTGATCCGGCCGGATTACAGGGGATTCGACAGCCGGAAGTCCTTAGTTCACTGTTTACGATGACTGAACATCGCTGAAATCACTTTCATCGCATCAATCGTCTCTGCAACATCATGCACACGAATGATTCTGGCACCAGCCGTTACTGCTAACACGGCGCCGGCAAGACTGCCTGCCATGCGCTGCTCAACAGGCTTGCCGAGCACAGCACCAATCATCGATTTACGCGACAAACCTGCAAGCAGAGGTGAGCCAAGCGCCTGCATTTCACCCAGCCTCGCCAACAGATGGTAATTATGTTCCAGGCTTTTGCCAAATCCAAAACCCGGATCCAGGCAAACTCTTGATTGTGCAATCCCCGCAGCGGCACACGCGTCTATACGCCGGCGCAGGAAATCACAAACCTCAGTGAACACGTCGGCATATTGCGGTTTTTCCTGCATGGTCTGCGGGTCACCCTGCATGTGCATAAGGCACACAGCCATCCGGGTTGCAGCAGCAGCGCGCAAAGCACCCGGGCGCTGCAATGCCCTGACATCATTCACCATGCCAGCCCCGACCGAGGCAGCGTGCGTGATTACAGCAGGCGAACTGCTATCAACCGAAATCAGCACATCAAAACGCTGATGTATCGCCTCGACAACCGGCACCACACGATCCAGCTCCTCCTGCTCTGATACCAACGGAGCACCCGGACGTGTTGACTCGCCGCCGATATCGATAATGCTGACGCCGGCATTGACCATATACTCAGCGGCTGCAAGCGCGCTGTCGAGGGAGATTTGAAAATGGGAACGGCCGGGCAGGGAAAGCACGCCGCCATCAGAAAACGAGTCGGGCGTGACGTTAAGTATACCCATTACTCGCGGAACACTCAGATCCAGCCAGCGCCCGGCAAAATCAAGACCGGGCGCGGCCAAAACCTCTTCTGTCAGAACGTCCCTGCGCACACAATCGCTCCGCAGCCTGAGCTGGCCGTTAGTGTTCGCCTGCAGGGCCGCCAATAGGCTGGTCTGGCATCACACCGGAAGCCGTTGGCTCGGGACGGGGAGTGCCTGAGCCATTACCCGTATCATCAGACCAATCAGCCGGAGGTCGCGGCTTGCGCCCTGCCATAATGTCATTGATCTGCTCGGCGTCGATTGTTTCATATTCCATCAGCGCGTCTTTCATCAACTCAAGCTTGTCACGATTCTCTTCCAGCATGCGCCGGGCTCTGCTGTAGCAGAAGTCGATGATGCTTTTGACTTCCTCATCAATCAACTTGGCTGTTTCGCCGGAATGATGCTTGGCCGAGCCGCCAGCAGAGCGACCAAGGAACACTTCACCTTCGTCTTCGGCATACATCAACGGACCCAGCTTTTCAGACAAACCCCACTTGGTGACCATATTGCGTGCCATTTCGGTAGCGCGCTGAATATCGTTGGATGCCCCGGTTGTGACACCGTCCACACCCAGAGTCATCTCTTCAGCAATCCGGCCACCATACAGACTGCTGATCTGACTCATGATAGCCAGTTTGCTGATGCTGTAACGGTCCTCTTCCGGAAGGAACATGGTCACACCCAGGGCACGTCCGCGGGGAATGATACTGACCTTGTACACCGGATCATGCTCTGGCACCAGGCGCCCGACAATGGCATGGCCTGCCTCGTGATAGGCGGTATTGGTTTTTTCTTTTTCCGACATGACCATGGATTTACGTTCAGTACCCATCATGATCTTGTCTTTAGCTTTTTCGAACTCTTCCATGGTAACCAGACGCCGACCGCCCCGCGCGGCAAACAGCGCGGCCTCGTTTACCAGATTGGCCAGATCGGCACCTGAGAACCCGGGAGTGCCACGGGCAATTACGCCGGCATCCACGTTGTCAGCGATAGGCACTTTACGCATATGAACTTTAAGTATCTGTTCGCGACCACGGATATCGGGCAGGCCTACAACAACCTGACGGTCAAAACGACCCGGACGCAGCAGTGCAGGGTCCAGAACATCGGGACGGTTGGTCGCGGCAATTACAATAATGCCGTCATTGACTTCAAAACCATCCATCTCCACCAGCAACTGGTTCAGCGTCTGCTCACGCTCATCATGACCACCACCAAGCCCCGCGCCACGATGACGGCCGACGGCATCAATCTCGTCTATAAAGATAATACATGGGGCCTGTTTCTTGGCCTGATCAAACATGTCACGCACACGTGAAGCGCCGACGCCCACAAACATTTCCACAAAGTCAGAACCGGAAATTGAGAAAAACGGTACTTTCGCCTCACCGGCAATGGCTTTGGCAAGCAGCGTTTTACCTGTGCCGGGCTGGCCGACCATCAGAATACCCCGGGGGATGCGGCCGCCCAGACGCTGGAATTTGTCCGGCTCGCGCAGGAAATCGACCAGTTCTTTGACATCTTCTTTTGCTTCGTCTACGCCGGCCACGTCCGCGAACGT
Organism: Pseudohongiella sp.; assembly: GCA_030651695.1. GTDB lineage: Bacteria > Pseudomonadota > Gammaproteobacteria > Pseudomonadales > Pseudohongiellaceae > Pseudohongiella. The sequence continues at coordinate 177,116 of JAUSCD010000012.1, forward strand.
CACCTTGATCTGGTCTTCACCCAGCAACTTGGCCTTGCTCTTGCCAAATGACATGGGACCGCCTTTACCACCGGCACCTCCGCCCTGCATCTGCCGCATGAAAAAGAAAAACAGCGCAATGATGATCAGAATCGGGAAGCTCGCAACCAGCAACTGCGTCCACAGGCTCTGGCGCTCAGGCTCGGATGCACGGATTTCCACGCCGCTGTTGAACAGGTCGTCAATCAGGCGATCATCACCAATCATTGGAATAGTGGTAGTGAAGCGTGTGTTGTCTCCGCGCACTCCGGACACCGTAACGCCGGCGATATTGACTGATCGCACCTGCCCGGACCGAACTTCACGGATAAAATCGGAATAGTTGACCTGTGAGGTTGCAGGCTCCTGATTGATGTTGTTAAACACCGTCAGCAATACCGCTGCAATTACCATCCAGAGCAATAAATTCTTGGCCATATCGTTCAAGGGAAAATCCCCCTTCTGTGTGTTGACCCCTAAGGGCATTGATCCCTGAGGATCAGATTGAACCAGTCATGGAGACCGGAGAAAAGCGTTTCGCCATTCCCTCGAAACCCCTGATTATTGTGTAAAAACTTTTTGGCACTGATTTCAGCGCAATTATTGGGCACACCGGGCAGATTATTTTTGTGGCGCACTTATGCAGGTGGGGGCGTGATCTGATATTACAAGATAGAACTTGTGATTGTCCAAGATAAAGCTCCTGTGACAGTTATCAGTTTGTAACAGTCCGGCGCTCAGTATCTGATTTGGTAGCCTGAGCCAGGCTGAGGTACAATGCCGCCTCAACGACCAACCGGATATTTTATGAACACCCTCGCCCTTGATACCAAACGCCTGCGCGCTATTGCACACAAACTCAAGCCCGTTGTGACAGTAGCACAGAAAGGCCTGTCAGAGACCGTACACAAGGAAATTGACCAGGCCCTTTCCCGACACGAGCTGATCAAGGTTAAAATTGTGGTAGGTGACCGGGATCTTCGCAAAGAAGTGGCGGCCGAAATCTGTCAACAGAGCCGATCCGAGCTCGTGCAGAGCATCGGCAATATTGTGGTGCTATACAGGGCGGCACGTCAGCCTGATCCCAAACTTTCCAACATTCTGCGCAACAAGAATATGCCTGGCCTTTAATAAGCCAGGCATAACAAACACTTACTTACAGATGCTCGACCTTTACGACTTCGTAATCAATGTCACCTGATGGCGCTTTGACCACCACCTCGTCGCCCACTTCCTTGCCCATCACAGCACGGGCAATGGGCGAGCCGACAGAAATTTTCCCGGCTTTCACGTCGGCTTCGTCCTCGCCCACGATCTGGTAACGCACTGTTTCTTCAGTATCCAGGTTCTGCATCGTTACTGTGGCGCCAAAAATAACTTTACCGGTAACAGGAATAGCAGAGATATCGATAATTTCCGAGTCAGCAAGCTTGCCTTCAATTTCCTTGATGCGGCCTTCGCAGAAGCTCTGCTGCTCGCGGGCAGCATGGTACTCCGCGTTTTCGCGTAAATCGCCGTGCTCACGCGCCTCCGCTATAGCCTGGATAATTGTCGGTCTCTTAACCGTCTTCAACTCATTGAGCTCGGCGCGCAAACGTTCCGCACCACCCATGGTCATCGGCACTTTTCTCATGTCTCTCTCACAGATCCTCTGGATCTTCCAATTCCCTGAATAAAAAAAATACTGGCAGGATCCCACGAGGAGAGCCCGCCAGCACTGTGTCATTTCCGCTTATATGATGCGTAACTTGGCCGGACTTGTCTATAGCCCGGACCCGGTCCGGAATTCATCTGACAATTCCGCACCCGCTTGCAGGTATTCCACTGAAACCTGTCAGTGGCTCTTTGGCAGACGCGCGTGAAGTTCCTGAACCGTGTAAACATTCAGGTTGTCTCCGCACTTGAGCGCTTCGCACACGGCACTGGCTCCGGCCAGCGTGGTTGTGCAAAACACATCATGTCGCAGCGCCGTACGGCGAATGGCTGAAGAGTCCGCAATCGCCTGCTTGCCTTCAGTAGTATTCACGATCAGCTGAATTTCTTCGTTCTTGATCATGTCTACAACATGCGGACGGCCTTCCAGAACCTTGTTGACACGCTTTACCGGCAGCCCTGCAGCTTCAATCACAGCAGCAGTGCCTTGAGTTGCCACAACACTGAAACCAAGTTCATGGAAGCTGCGGGCAATCTCTGCCACTTTGGGTTTGTCTGCTTCCCTTACGCTGATAAAAACCGTACCGCTGGTACTGATTTCTTCGCCGGCACCCAGTTGCGCCTTGGCAAAAGCTTCCGCGAAAGTTTCGCCAACACCCATAACCTCACCGGTGGACTTCATTTCCGGGCCAAGAATGGGATCTACACCAGGGAACTTGTTAAAGGGGAACACGGCTTCTTTGACCGCAAACGTCTGAGGAATGATTTCTTTGGTAAAACCCTGCTGTTCCAGCGTAGTGCCCACCATACACCGGGCTGCAACTTTAGCCAGTGAGACACCAATACACTTGGACACAAACGGGACTGTACGCGACGCCCTCGGGTTCACTTCAATCACATAGAGCTCGCCGTCCTGGTAGGCCATTTGTGTATTCATCAAACCGACAACACCCAGCTCTTTTGCCATGCGCGATACCTGATCACGAATCTGGTCCTGCACTTCAGCCGGCAGATTGTACGGAGGCAACGAACAGGCGGAGTCACCTGAATGCACACCTGCCTGCTCGATATGTTGCATGATGGCGCCAACGACCACTTGTTTGCCATCACTGACCAGATCGATGTCGATTTCGATTGCAGCATTCAGGAAGTAATCCAGCAGCACAGGGCTGTCGTTCCCAACCTTCACTGCGGTGCGCATGTAGCGGTTGAGTTCTTCTTCGTTGTAAACAATCTCCATCGCGCGGCCACCCAACACATAAGAGGGGCGTACAACCAGCGGATATGAGATTTTTTCAGCTTCAGTGATGCATTGCTCGACGCTGCGCACGATACAGTTTGGCGGTTGCTTCAGACCCAGTTTCTGAATCAGCTTCTGGAAACGCTCACGATCTTCCGCCAGATCGATGGCATCAGGCGAGGTTCCGATTACCGGTACGCCGGCCTGCTCCAGTCGGGTTGCCAGGTTCAGTGGTGTCTGACCACCAAACTGCACAATCACGCCCACTGGCTTTTCAACCGCGATAATTTCCAGCACGTCTTCCAGCGTCACCGGCTCGAAATACAATCGGTCGGAGATGTTGTAATCGGTTGAAACAGTTTCCGGGTTGCAGTTGACCATGATGGTTTCGTAACCATCTTCACGCATCGCCAGCGCTGCATGCACACAACAGTAGTCAAATTCGATACCCTGACCAATACGGTTGGGGCCACCACCGAGCACCATGATCTTCTTACGATCACTTGGTTTGGACTCACATTCGTCTTCGTAGCATGAGTACATATATGCCGTCGTGGAGGCGAACTCCGCCGCACAGGTATCCACACGCTTGTACACCGGGCGTACGCCCAGTGACTGACGGTACTCACGAAGTTTTTTCTCCGGCACGTTCAACAAACTTGCCAGCCGGGCGTCAGCAAAACCTTTGCGCTTGAGTGCAAACATTGCCTGCTTGTCCAGACTCTGCAGTTCAGTACCCGCTATGCGCAGCTCGTCTTTGATAATGTCTTCAATCTGTATCAGGAACCAGGGATCAACACCGGTTAATTCGGCCACCGTTGCGACTGACCAGCCCTGACGGAAAGCATCACCAATATAACGAATACGTTCACTGCCGGCATCCATCAATTCACCGCGCAGTTTATCCAGACTGTCACTTAATGCCGTGTCCAGTACCGGGTCAAATCCACTGATGCCCACCTCCAGGCCACGCAGTGCTTTCTGCAGTGACTCCTGGAAAGTCCGGCCGATGGCCATCACCTCACCCACAGACTTCATCTGCGTGGTGATACGGTCGCTGGCCTCAGGGAACTTTTCAAACGTGAAGCGTGGAATCTTGGTAACCACGTAGTCAATCGACGGTTCAAACGACGCAGGTGTTGCGCCACCGGTAATTTCGTTGCTGAGTTCATCCAGCGTAAAACCACAGGCGAGTTTTGCTGCAACGCGGGCAATAGGGAAGCCGGTTGCTTTGGATGCCAATGCCGACGAACGCGATACACGAGGGTTCATCTCAATCACAACAAGACGACCTGTCTTCGGGCACATACCAAACTGGACGTTGGAGCCACCGGTTTCAACACCAATTTCGCGCAATACTGCAATCGATGCATTGCGCAGAATCTGATATTCCTTATCCGTCAATGTCTGCGATGGCGCAACGGTGATGGAGTCACCGGTGTGTACACCCATGGCATCAAAGTTCTCAATGGTGCAGACAATAATGCAGTTGTCATTTTTATCGCGCACCACTTCGGTTTCGTATTCTTTCCAGCCAATCAGCGACTCATCAATGAGCAACTCTTTGGTTGGAGACAGCTCCATACCGCGGGTACAGATCTCAACAAACTCTTCTTTGTTGTATGCCACACCACCACCGCTGCCACCCATGGTAAACGACGGACGAATGATGCAGGGAAATCCAACTTCGTCGAGCGCTGCAAACGCCTGCTCCATGTTGCGCGCAATACCGTGACGCGGGGTGGAAAGACCAATAGCCTTCATCGCGTTGTCGAACAGTTCGCGATTTTCCGCCTTGTCGATAGATTCGGCGCGCGCACCAATCATTTCAACATTGTATTTCGCCAGCACGCCATTGCGTTCGAGATCAAGCGCACAGTTTAATGCGGTCTGACCACCCATGGTTGGCAGAATGGCGTCAGGACGCTCTCTTTCAATGATCTTTTCAACAATCTGCCAGGTAATAGGTTCGATATAGGTTGCATCCGCCATCGATGGATCGGTCATGATGGTCGCGGGATTCGAGTTCACGAGGATTACGCGGTAACCCTCCTCTTTCAGGGCCTGACAAGCCTGCGCACCTGAATAGTCAAACTCACACGCCTGGCCGATCACAATCGGGCCAGCACCAATGATCAGAATACTTTTTATGTCTGTACGTTTAGGCATAACTCAACCGTGTCTCTGTATGGGTTTGCTGTGCGCTGTTCAGCGCGGAGCGCGCTTTTGCATCAGATCAACAAATTTATCAAACAAGGGGGCAATATCGTGTGGTCCCGGCGCTGCTTCAGGATGCCCCTGAAATGCAAAGGCCGGCTTGTCCGTCCGCTCAATACCTTGTAACGAGCCGTCAAACAACGAGCGATGGGTTGCCCGCAGGTTGGCTGGCAATGTGGCTTCATCCACTGCAAAGCCGTGGTTCTGGCTGGTAATCAACACAGTGTTGTCGTCGAGATTTTGTACCGGGTGGTTGGCACCATGGTGCCCCAGTCGCATCTTGATGGTTTGGGCGCCGCAGGCCAGCGCAAGCAGCTGACAACCCAGACAGATACCAAAAACAGGGATATCAGTATTCAGAATCTCTTTGATCGCGGTGATGGCGTAATCACAAGGCTCCGGATCACCGGGGCCGTTGGCCAGAAACACGCCGTCCGGTTTGAGCGCCAGCACGTCTGCAGCAGAGGTCTGTGCCGGTACAACCGTCACTCTGCAATTACGCTGCGCAATCATTCGCAGGATATTGCGCTTTACACCGTAATCGAAGGCTACGACATGAAAAGGATTCTGGTGATTCATCACCGGATGACCTACTCCGTGCTGCCACACCCCTTCGTTCCATTCGTAGGATTCGGTTACCGACACTTCTTTGGCCAGATCCATTCCCTTGAGACCCGGGAATGCGCGCGCCTGCTCAAGAGCATACTGCTCGCCTTTCTCAGCCAGCAGATCGCCGCTCAGAATACAGCCGTTTAGCGGACCTTTATCACGCAGATGGCGGGTGAGCTGACGGGTGTCGATGTCTGCAATTGACACCACGTTCTGCGCTTTGAGGAACTCGTCCAGTGACATTTCACTGCGCCAGTTGCTGACCATCATGGACAGATTGCGTATCACCAGCCCTGCTGCCCATACCCTGTCGGACTCGTTATCTTCCGCTGTAATACCGGTATTGCCTATATGAGGATAAGTCAGAGTGACAATCTGGCGCGCGTAAGAAGGGTCGGTCAATATTTCCTGGTAACCAGTCATGGCCGTATTAAAAACGACCTCTCCACTGGATAATCCCAGAGCTCCGATTGCCTTGCCTCTGAAGATGCTGCCATCTTCAAGGGCGAGAACTGCTGAATTATTCAATGTTTTCTCCCGGATAGACTACAGGCGAAAAAAAGCGGAATGAAAGCCTGGTTTCATTCCGCTTTTAAAAATGCTGTGTCGTTGTGTGCTCAGTGGTAATCATACTGAGGCGTAATTGTACGGGATTCAGCGCCAGAGTGTCTACGCCGAACTTGCCTCAATGCTCACTTGCTGAGCGCGTTCAGTCCCAATACATCGTCAATGGAATACAGTCCGGCGGGTTTGCCGCCCAGCCAGATCGCGGCACGCACAGCGCCACTGGCAAATGTCATGCGGCTGCTGGCCTTGTGGGTGATTTCCAGCCGCTCGCCCATGCCAGCAAAAATAACGGTGTGATCACCCACAATATCTCCGCCGCGAACGGTGGCAAAACCGATGGTTTTGCGGTCACGCTCCTCGCTGATGCCTTCCCTGCCGTAGACAGCGACCTCTTCAAGATTGCGTCCCAGCGCTTCGGCAATCACTTCACCCATGCGTAAAGCCGTGCCTGAGGGCGAATCTTTTTTGTGACGGTGGTGAGCCTCGACAATTTCTATATCCACATCGTCGCCCAGCGCACGCGCCGCCAATTGCAGCAATTTCAGGCTGATGTTGACGCCAGCACTCATATTCGGCGCAAACACTACCGGTATGGTGTTGCCCGCCTCACTGATCTGCTGCTTCTGTGCTGCCGTAAAACCTGTAGTGCCAATGACGATAGCTTTGCCCGCTTGTTTACACAGATCAAGATGATCGAGCGTGGCCGCCGGAGAGGTAAAATCGATGAGCACATCAAAATCGTCAACACAAGCCCGCAGGGAAGTACTGGCAATCACTTTCAGCGGCCCCACACCAGCAATCAGGCCGATATCAGTCCCTGCCTGCGGGTCGTCAGGCAGCGTGATTCCTGCTGCCACGACAGCCGCCGCAGAATTTTCAATCGCTGCCTGTGCCCTCTCGGTTACCGCCTGTACAAGGGTGCGCCCCATTCGGCCGGCAACCCCGGCAATCGCAATTCGGATCATAAACAATCTGCCACTATATCAAATGCCGGGAGTATAACGTGTATTCACCATGGTCAACAGCAAGCGACTTGGCTAAGCTAGGGACGATAATACAGGAGCAGCAGCGAAACAAAATGAGTGAGACTCCGGTCATAGGCCGCAACAAGCCAGATAACAGTCGCAAACGGCGTTACGAAACGCTGGTGGACAGCTATTATCAGGACGTCTATCGCTATGCCTACTGGCTTGCGCGGAATCCAGCCGTGGCCGAGGATCTGGTGCAGGAGACCTTTCTGCGAGCCTGGCGCTCATTTGACAGCTTGCAAAGTGAGGGTGCAGCCAAAGCCTGGCTGTTTACCATCCTCAGGCGCGAGAATGCCAGGATGTATGAGCGCTACCGGCCTGACATGGTGGATATAGACGACGTGTCTATCGCCGAAGACGACCATAATGAGCCGGATCAACGCCAAAAGCTGTCGGAACTGCACGAAGCCATTATGAAACTGGAAAAAGAATACCGCGACCCGCTGATGCTGCAGATCGTTGGCGGATTCAGCGGGAAAGAAATTGCCGACATTCTCGATCTAAATAACAACACCGTGATGACACGACTGTTCAGAGCGAGAAGCAAACTCAGAGTTATGCTGGATCCAGACGCTGTCGGGCCGGACGCAGAAGTGGCAGCCGATGATGCATCAAACGAATCAACTGAACTGACAACGAGACCATAACAAGTGAAAAATGCCATATCAGCGTCAGCTACTGCCTGCTCAAATACCCATGCACAAGGACGCAGCCACTACGGGGCCTGCAATCATGGATGATCTGGAATTCCACACCCGGGCTCACTGCAACCCCGACGATACGCAGCAGGATTTTCTTGATGCGCTGACGGGCAGAGCCGACCGCCAGCAATTGCTGGACGAAGTCAGGGTGCTGGATCAGCAACTGAAAGCGCTCAGTGCGTCCCTGACGGTGCCGCCGCAGCTGAAGCAGTCATTACTTAAAACTGCGCAACCTTCTGTGATAAAACGCAATATTTTTGCGTTAGCCGCCAGTCTGGTGTTGGCCGTCGGATTTGCTGTCAGCACCATGCAATACAGCCCGAGCGCCGACGAGCTTGCTATGCACGATGCCATGATCGAGCATCTGGTACATGAAGAACCCCGCTACATCGACGCGCAACCCATTCAGTGGAGTGAGGTCGAAGCCGTTTTGGCCTCTGCTGACATCAAACTGCATTTGCCGGAAAACACGCTGATTGTGACGTTCGCCAATTTGTGCGGCCTCGGCAACAACCGGCGCGCGGTGCACCTTGTTGCCATGGGGGAGCACGGACCAGTATCCATGCTGCTGATTCATTCGCCGCCCATTGGCGGCAACATGGAAGTTCGCGACAATCGCTTTAAAGGCCGCATCGTGCCGGCTTCTGCTGGCAATATGGCAGTTGTTGGCGAGAAAGACGAGAAACTTGATAAGTTCGAGCGTCTGATTTCCAACAGCGTGCAGTGGTCTATTTAGGGACCGGGGATTGCGGATGCCGCGTCAGAACAACGCGGCGTCCATAGCCATCAGCACATCACTGCCAGCCCTGATTTCCTCTGCCAGCGATTTGTACCGCGGCATCATGCGGTCGAGGAAATAACAGCCGACATGAATTTTGGCCTGATAAAAATCCCTGTCCACATCTGAATTTTCGAGCGCCCTTGTCGCCACACTGACCATACGCGCCCACATAAATCCGTACAGAATCAGCGTCATCAGATCAAGGTAAGGCACCGATGCGGCGCCGGTCTCATTAGGATTCTCTGCGCTTGCCGAGCGCACCAGCGCGGTGGTGTCCAGCAAAGTCAGCAGCGCTTTTTCCAGCACAGTAACAAATCCGGAAACTTTTCCGTCTTTTTCTGCAACTATAAAAGCTCTTATGTCTTCTACCAGCACATCCAGCAAACCTTCACGGTCCAGCACCACTTTGCGGCCCATCAGGTCCAGCGCCTGAATACCATTGGTGCCTTCGTAAATCTGGGCAATTCGCGCATCGCGCACGTGCTGCTCCTGGCCCCATTCCCGCACATACCCGTGACCACCCAAAACCTGCTGACCCAGCACACAGGCTTCAAACCCCCTGTCTGTAAAGGCAGCCTTGGCAATAGGCGTCAACAGGGCTACCAACTTGGCAGCACGCGCCCGCACCTGTTCATCCGGGTGGAAGTAGACCATGTCCAGCTGGGTGCCTACATACGCTGAAAGTGCGCGCGCAGCTTCGGTGTTGGCCCGCATGGTGAGCAACATACGTCGCACATCAGGGTGCACCAGAAGCGGATCCGCGGCCTTTTCCGGGGCAACCGGACCGGTAGCAGCACGCCCCTGAATTCGCTCACGCGCGTAAGCTGCAGCTGTCTGGTAAGACGCATCACCCAACCCCAGACCCTGTAAACCGATAGTCAGACGTTCGTAGTTCATCATGGTGAACATACACGCCAGGCCTTTGTTGAGCTCTCCGACCAGATAACCGGTTGCGCCATCAAAATTCATCACGCAGGTGGACGATCCCTTCATGCCCATTTTGTGTTCTATCGAACCACAACTCACGCCATTGCGAACGCCTGGCTCACCGTTGTTATCCGGCAGGAACTTGGGCACCAGAAACAATGAAATTCCACGCGGACCTGCCGGCGCATCTGGCAGCTTGGCCAACACAAGGTGAATAATGTTGTCTGTGAGATCATGCTCGCCACCGGTGATAAATATCTTGCTCCCCGAAACGCGATAACTACCGTCCTCCTGTGCTACCGCTCTGGTGCGGATCATGCCCAGATCCGTGCCCGCATGCGCTTCAGTCAGGCACATCGTCGCGCTCCACACCCCGGAATAGAGTCTGGGCAGATACGCCTGTTTAAGCTCCTCACTGGCATGCCGCGCGATCGCCAGGGACGCTCCGGCACTCAGCACACCGTACAAAGCAAGAGAGCTATTAGCCGCCATGGTCATTTCTTCAAAACACACAGCCAGCGTTTTCGGCATGCCTTGTCCGCCATAAGCCGGATCTCCCGCCAACCCTATCCAGCCACCTTGCGAAAATGTTTCGTAGGCCTGCTTGAATCCTGCAGGAGTAGTAACCACTCCCTGATCAAAGCGACAGCCTTCTTCATCGCCCTGCCTGTTCAGCGGCGCCAGTAATTGTTCGGCGACTTTGCCCGCTTCTTCCAGCACTGAGTCGATCAGATCTGCTGTGACTTCGCTTGTACCCGGCATCTGCGCCAGCAAATGCTCAGCGCCCAGCACTTCGTGCAGGACAAATTTCATATCTCGAATAGGGGCTTTGTAATCAGACACGGGGAACTCCGGAAAAACGCTAATGAAACACCTGTTAAATTAGCGCCACTTGACGTTAACGTCAACGTCAACTATTTGCCCACAGGTGATCCATAACCAGGCAGGATACAAAGGATTCAGGCGCAGCGCCCGGCTGCCAGGGTAATTCACCCAGACACGGCGCGGGCAGAAGCTGCTTAAGGGTTTGGATGTTTTCTGCCGCAAGGGGCATATCCGCACTCAGATGGTTGGCAACCCAGCCAATCAGTCTGAGCCCGTCGGATTCAATCGCTTCAGCACTAAGCACGGCGTGATTGATACACCCCAGACGAATGCCAACCACCAACACTACCGGCAACTGCAAGGCTTGCGGCATGCCGGACAAATATTCGCGACCATTCAGCGGCACGCGCCAGCCACCAGCACCCTCAACTACAGTGAAGTCCGCCCGCTCCGTAAATATTGCGCGGGCGAACCCGACCAGACGCTGCAAAGAGATCTGACGCCCTTCCATTTGCGCAGCAAGATGAGGGGCTACCGCTGCCCGCAATGCCACCGGATTGATTTGCTCGTAGGTAAGGTCAAGCGTGCAATACCGCTGTAAAAGCAGGGCATCTTCGTTACGCAGCTCGCCATTGATTTCCTCACACCCCGACGCAACCGGCTTCATCGCCGCTGTACTGCGACCGCCTGAGCGCGCTGCCGCAAGCAAAGTCGCCGCGACAAGCGACTTGCCCACGCCGGTATCGGTTCCGGCAACAAATACTGCCACTCGCCTGGGCGGCGGCACCTCCGAAGTTATATTTGCAATCTCTTTGTCACTCACGCGGTTTTCCTTCGCTGCACAGGGTCGTTATCGAATGTTATAACTCTCATCATCTCCGCCAGCGCATCGAGCAGTTGCTGCAACTGATCATCACTGTGTGCCGCCGACAAGGTTATCCGCAGCCGCGCACTGCCAGCGGGCACTGTTGGTGGCCGGATAGCCGACACCTGCAGCCCCCGTGAGCGCAGGAACTGGCTCGCCTGCATGGTTTTTTCAACATCTCCTGTGATCAGGGCCTGCACAGGCGACTCCGACGGCAGCACCATCAATCCCAACTCTTCAGACCCTTGCCTGAACTTGGCAATCAGCTCCTGAAGTCGTTGCCGCCGCCATCCGTCTTGTTGGATCAGTCCCAAGCTGACACGAGTGGCAGCTGCCAATGCAGGCGGCATAGCCGTAGTGAACACATACGTACGGGCGAACTGCTCGATGTAATCAATCAGCGCTTTGTCACCCGCCACAAAAGCGCCCGCAGTGCCAAACGCCTTGCCGAAAGTACCAACCAGCACCGGCAGATCATGCTGACTGATCACATCGTTACCGGCACCCATGGCAATCACGCCTCGCCCGCCAGCTCCGAGACAGCCCATGCCGTGAGCATCATCAATCATCAGTCCGGCTCCGTAACGATGCGCCAGCTCGATCATGCCCGACAGCGGTGCTACGTCACCATCCATGCTGAAAACACCATCGCTGACAATCAGGCAGGGTGAGCCGCTGCTTTGTAACTCATGTTCAAGGGCATCCAGACTGGCGTGTTCGTAACGCCGGCAGCGAGCGCGACTGAGCCAGCCTCCGTCCAATAGAGAGGCGTGGTTCAGAGCATCCTGCAACACCAGTGAGCTGGCATCAGCGAGAGCATTTATTACTCCCATATTAGCCATGTAACCGGTCGAAAACAGCAGGGCACGGTCACGACCGGTAAACGCAGCGAGCTCTTCCTCCAGTTGATCATGCACCCGGCAGTGCCCCGTGACCATATGCGAGGCGCCGCTGCCCACGCCATATTCAGCTGCCGCCGACTGAAACGAGGCAATCACCTCAGGATGATTGGCCAAACCGAGATAATCATTGGAACAGAAGGAAATCAGCTGCTGACCACCAAAGCTCTGCACAGCCTGGCAAGGCCCGAGTCTTTGCAGACGCTGCCTGATCAACCCGTGCTGCTCACGCTCCTGCATACGATGCAGGAGCTCCTTTCGCCAGCGCGCAGTCATGCCGGCGCCGATGTCGTTATCTGCGTCACGACGCCGAATAATACAGTGCGTGTTGCTCGCGCTGCAGCGCGCCGGTTTCTGAGTTCAAACCCAGACGACGAAACAATGACAGATCCTGGCTTTCCTCAGGCAGCGGCGTAGTCAGCAGTTTTTCGCCGTAAAAAATCGAGTTGGCGCCTGCAAAAAAACACAGCGCCTGAGTCTGCTCATTCATTTGCTGACGACCGGCTGACAACCGCACATACGACGCCGGCATCATGATCCGGGCCACAGCAATCGTGCGGATAAAGTCGAAGGGATCCAGTTCCTCAACATCGGCCAGCGGTGTACCTTTTACCTTAACCAGATTGTTTATCGGAACGCTGTCCGGATGCATTGGCATATTGGCTAACTGCTGCAACAAACCCGCACGATCAGCGGCAGTCTCTCCCATCCCCACAATACCGCCGCTACAAACCTTCATACCGGCTTCGCGCACGTGACTCAATGTATCAAGACGCCCCTGGTAAGTGCGGGTACTGATGATTTCGCCGTAATACTCAGGAGAGGTGTCCAGATTGTGGTTGTAATAATCCAGCCCCGCTTCAGCCAACTCATTGGCCTGTTCGGGCGTCAGCGCGCCCAGTGTCATGCAGGTTTCCATGCCCAACGCCCGCACCTGCCTGACCATTTCCAGTACAACCGGGAAGTCTTTTTCAGATGGATTTTTCCACGCCGCGCCCATACAAAAACGTGAAGCGCCGCCTTCCAGAGCGACTTTTGCCTGGGTGATGACTTTCTCAACTTCGATCAGTTTTTCTTTTTTCAGGCCGGTGTTGTAGTGGCCGCTTTGCGGGCAATACTTGCAGTCCTCGGGGCAGGCGCCGGTTTTGATAGATAACAGCGTGCTCATCTGAATCCGGTTCGGATCAAAAAACTGCCGGTGAACTGTCTGCGCTCTGAACATCAAATCCATAAATGGCAGCTCAAACAACGCCCGGATTTCGTCGCGGCTCCAATCGTGCCTCATGGACTGCAACGGCTCCTGCAGAGGCATTTGGGGAGCGGACGAATTTTGGGACAAAGCTGCTGACACGGTCATGATCGGATTCCTTGTTGTTTTTCCCGGCCATCGCTCTGGCCGGCAACTATACTCAAGTTAACAAGGTGGTCATTCTAGAAGCGCCTGTTTTGTTGTCAACCCATTTAAGTCTGATTTGATTTACAAGCGAGCAAAATCATCAGCCCTGAGCCGATACTCTCCCTTACAAAAGCCGTCGCTGCAGCCGCCAACACACTCGCAGGAGAAGCGCTGGCCTTGTTACGCCCGGCTCAGTTGTGTCTTAGCTGCAGGATTCCCGTGCGCCGCACTCTGGCCCTATGTGAAGCTTGTGAGGCAGACTTACCCTGGCAGAGGCCGGGGTGCCAGCGCTGCGGCGTCAGCCCGGAAGACAGTAGTTTGTTGTCGGCTCCCGGGTTCAGCTCAACAGCAGAGTCAGCGCCACAGCGCGGGCAAGAACCAGGGCAGTGCCCTGCATCCGGCACGCTGGCAACTGACACTTGTCAGAACGCCAGCATCGGTCAGATCTGCCTCAATTGTCAGCACTCACCCCCTGCGTTTGATCGCTGCATACCCTTGTTCGCCTATCAGCAGCCTGTCTCCGGGATGATCAATCGCTTCAAGCAGCATGCAGGGTTCAGCGAGGCGCGTTGCCTCGGTCTGCTGATGAGGGCAGCGTTCCGGCAGTTTTATCTGGAACACGATCACCCTCCGCCTGCGTATCTGGTGCCCGTGCCTTTGCACCCCGGTCGCCTCAGGCAACGCGGTTTCAATCAGGCGTTACTATTGTGCAACTACATATCCGGCAGTTCCGGCATCCCGGTGTTGCGTCATGCCTGCGAGCGTCGGCCCAGCCAGCATAGTCAGCGCGGTCTCGGTGCACAGGCGCGACACTTGAATATGCAGGGCGCTTTCTATCATGGCACACAAGCGCATTTGACAGCCGGCCAACACATCGCCATCATCGACGACGTGGTGACCACGACTGCCACCGTCAATGAAATGTCCGGGGTGCTGCGTCAATCAAGCACTTCGTGGCCGGGAGCAGTGCGAATAGATATCTGGTCAATTGCCCGCGCCAATTAACCCAACCGTGTTGGCCTCTGATCGCACCCACACCCGCTTATACCAATATCACCCCAACGATAAACGCCGATTATGTCTCCAGAAACACTTAACGCATTATTGAAATTCGACCACGACCATCTGATTCATCCCTACACATCCATGACAGATCCGTTACCCGTCAGTCTGGTCACGGGTGCGGATGGGTGCGAAATCGAACTCGCCGGCGGACGCAAACTCGTCGATGGCATGAGCTCCTGGTGGGCAGCAATCCATGGCTACAATCATCCTGTCCTCAATCAGGCGATCAATGATCAATTGGGGGACATGGCCCACATCATGTTTGGCGGCTTGACGCACGAACCTGCAATCCGCCTTGGGGAACAGCTGCTCAATTTGTGTCACCCGACGCTGCGCAAGGTATTTTTCTGCGACTCCGGCTCTGTCGCGGTTGAAGCTGCGATCAAAATGGCCATCCAGTACTGGACTGCGCAGGGCAATGGTGAGAAGTCCCGATTGTTAAGCCTGCGTCGTGGCTATCACGGCGACACCTTTGCAGCCATGGCAGTCTGCGACCCGGTTACCGGAATGCACTCCCTGTTTGATCGCGTGCTGGCAAAACAGCTGTTTGCAGATGCACCCGCAGTGCGTTTTGATGCCCCCTGGAATCCTGACGATATCAGCAGCATTCAGCAGCTGATTACTGAACATCACAAAGAGCTGGCCGCCGTCATTCTGGAGCCTGTGGTTCAGGGCGCCGGCGGCATGTTCTTTTACTCCCCGCAGTATCTGCGCGAAGTGCGAGCGCTGTGCGACCGCTACCAGGTGCTGCTGATTGTTGATGAAATTGCTACCGGGTTTGGCCGCACAGGAAAAATGTTTGCCTGTGAACACGCAGGCATTGCCCCCGACATCATGTGTGTCGGCAAAGCACTGACTGGCGGTTACATGACATTGGCCGCCACACTGACAACACAGCATGTGGCGGAGACCATCTCAGCCGGGGGTGGGGCTTTTATGCACGGCCCCACGTTCATGGCCAACCCTTTGGCCTGCGCCGTAGCCAGCGCCAGCCTGCAACTGCTGACACAAAGCCCGTGGCAACAACGGGTCGCAAACATTGGAAAACAATTGAGTGCCGGCCTGGAGCCTTGCCGCAACCTGCCAGGAGTTGCCGACGTCAGGGTGTTAGGCGCCATTGGTGTGGTTGAAATGGAAAAGCCGGTCGATATGCGCACCCTGCAGCCACGACTGGTTGAGCTGGGCGTCTGGGTGAGACCTTTTGGCAAACTGATCTATCTTATGCCACCTTTTATTATCACTGACAAACAGCTGGCGACACTGACAGATGCCATTAACACCGTTGTGCGTGAGATTGGATGAGATAGCAATACGTGAGCAGGAAAGAACGGGCGAAAAGGACTACTGCCGGAATGGGTATTTAACTGTCAGAACTGATACTTGATTGTACCGTAAGCAACGCTGCCTGGCTGGGCGGCGCCAGAGGTATTGACGAAAGAAGATGCCTGCGCCTTGCGCTCAAACATGTTTCTGACACCAAGCGCAATGGACGCATTACCGGTACGTCCTGCACGCACGTTATAGGCGTATCGCAGGTCCAGCGTTGTGATCTGCCCAACCAGTTCGTTGAGATCATCCACATTCAGTGCATCCAGACTAAACAGCCCCAACTGATCCATGGTGTCTGTATAGCTGGTGACCGCAGTCGCCGTATGGTTACCAATCTGCCAGCTGAAAGTCACGCTGCTTTGGCGCTCAGGCATCAGGCCGATAGCCGGCTCGGTTCGCGGCAGCAGGGCGACGGATTCGCGCACACTGTCGGCTATGGCAGTGTTGTAGATATAACTGGTGTTGGTACTGACAACAAATTGTCCGAAGCGCGTCGACTCCCATGTGTAGGAAGTACTCAGATCAAGTCCCTGGCTTCCGGGAGAGAGGTTAAAACCGCTGCTGAGCAGAGTGTGTTCGTGGTTGACATCCAGCAAGCGCAGGCTGTCTTCAGAGGCTTGCAGCGCCGGGAAAGCTTCGAGCTTGAGATCACGGCTTAACTGGCTATCTTCTTCGGCAGCTGTCACCCATGGCGCAGCACACAGCAGCAAGGCGCCGAGCGCCAGCTGTGATCCTGTGATGAGTGCTTTTAACGGCATCATCCGAATTAGTGTTCCCGGGTTGAATGTCACCGGTTTGCCCCTGATAGTTTTTCTGTTGCAACGTGTTGGATTCTTGTTGTCTGAGAGGGGAGAGTATACAGACTTCATCCCGCTGTTCAAGCAGGTAAAACCCTCAAATAGCAGCCTTTAACATGAGCAGATGCTCGGCAGCAGTTGCCGGATCTCCGGGAAAACGGAAGGCTGGCCACACCGACGCCAGCGGCTGCATCACGAACAGACGCTGGCGCGCCCGCGGATGAGGCAAAGTGAGAAACTCTGTGTCAATGCACTGATCTCCAAAACTGATCAGATCCAGATCCAGTACCCGCGCCGCATTGCGAACGCCCCCGCGCTGGCGCCCAAATTCAGTTTCAAGTTTTTGTAACATCACCAGAAAACCGACAGCGGTCAAGTCCATACGGGGCTTCAGAACAGCCACGGCATTGGCAAACCTGGGGCTCCCCGGCGGGCAGTCTTCAGGTTCGGTTTCCACAATCCCGGAAACCAGCACCGGTGACTCAGACAGGGTCTGGAGTGCAGGGATGGCGGCCCGCAACATGTCTGCAGGCCCGCCAAAAGCTCCCGGAAGATTGGCACCTAATGCAACAACTGCCAGTGCTGACGTCCGCAGTGAGGGACTGTGACGGAAAAGATCGTCAATTGAGCTGATCTCTGGCGCGGTCATCCTGTAGCAACCTACTGGTGATACTGAGCAGAAAACTCGTGTACGGCGTCCACAAAAGCGCTGACATTGGCTGGGTCGACTTCAGGGGTGATGCCATGCCCGAGATTAAACACATGACCACTGCCCGGACCATAAGACGCCAGGATTCGTTTTACCTCGGCCCGAATGGCATCCGGCGTCGAATACAGAATGGAAGGATCCATGTTGCCCTGCAGCGATACTTTGTTGCCAATCAGTGAGCGGGCGCGGCCGATTTCGATGGTCCAGTCGAGGCCCACACAATCGCAGCCACTTTCCGCGATATCGTCCAGCCACAGGCCGCCATTTTTAGTAAAGAGGATAACCGGCACTTTGCGCCCTTCGGACTCACGCGTCAGCCCCTGCACAATCTTTTTCATATAGGCCAGGGAGAACTCACGGTACGCCTGCGTCGTCAGGATGCCACCCCAGGTATCAAAAATCTGCACTGCCTGGGCACCAGCCGCAATCTGGGCATTCAGATAGGCAGTTACTGTTTGTGCCAGCTTGTCCAACAACTGATGCATCTGTTCTGGCTGGTTGTACATAAATGCTTTGGCGTGGCGGAAGTCTTTGCTGCCACTTCCCTCAATCATGTAAGTAGCCAGTGTCCATGGACTACCGGAGAACCCGATCAAGGGCACAGAACCATTCAACTCACGACGAATCAATGAAACTGCGTCGGTCACATAGCCCAGGTCCCGGGCGATATCGGGAATCGGCAGTTGTTCAACATCGGCTGCAGTGCGGATGGTTTTGCGGAAACGCGGGCCCTCGCCTTCGGAGAAATACAGGCCCAGACCCATGGCGTCCGGAATGGTCAGAATGTCGGAAAACAGAATGGCCGCATCCATCGCGTATCGTCGCAGCGGCTGCAGTGTGACTTCACAGGCCAGCTCAGGCGACTGGCACAGACTCATAAAGTCACCGGCCAGCTGGCGGGTCGCGCGATACTCCGGCAAATACCGGCCCGCCTGGCGCATCATCCACACCGGAGTAATGTCTACGGGCTGGCCAGTCAGGGCACGGAGAAATCTATCGTTTTTTAATGCTGCCACGGGCAACTCCTTAACGGGTACGTTCATATTCAGAAATTAAAGACAAAGTCTGTTGCCGGCACTCAATGTCTGTTGCAATAGTTCAGGGGCAATGTCCGACTCGACTACAGCGTCGCCGATACCCCGCATCAACACAAACCGGATTTTGCCACCCTGTACTTTCTTATCGACTGCCATCAGATCCATAAATTGCTCAGCTGTCATGTCAGCCGGCGGGCACACCGGCAAGCCGGCGCGCTCGATCAATGCGCGCGCACGCAGCGCTTCCTCAGCACTGATCCAGCCCAATCGACAAGACAAGTCTGCCGCCATGACCATGCCGGTTGCCACAGCCTCCCCATGCAGCCAGTTGCCATACCCCATGGCAGCTTCGATAGCATGGCCGAAGGTATGACCAAGATTGAGCAGGGCACGGACACCACCTTCTTTTTCATCGGCAGCCACAATTCGCGACTTTTCCTCACAGCTTATACGCACGGCCTGCGCCAACAGCTCAGGATCACGCGCCAGCAGCCCATCAATATTCTGCTCAATCCACGTGAAGAAGCCGGCATTGCCCAACAAGCCGTACTTGATGACTTCCGCCAGACCGGCGCGCAGCTCGCGCGCTGGCAAGCTGGCCAGAACGTCGATATCAACCAACACACACTGCGGCTGATAAAACGCCCCTATCATGTTTTTACCCAGCGGGTGATTCACCCCGGTTTTGCCACCAACAGAGGAATCGACCTGTGACAACAAGGTGGTCGGCACCTGGATAAAATTGACGCCCCGCTGATAAACCGCGGCAGCAAAACCGGTGATATCGCCGGTGACACCGCCGCCGAGCGCAATCAACGTGGTACTGCGCTCATGACGGTTTGTCAGCAACTGATCAAAAATCAGATTAAGCGTTTCCAGCGTTTTGCTGTGCTCTCCATCCGGCAACACCACCACATCAGCTTCTATATTGCCCAACGCAGACTTGAGTTTCTCAAGATAAAGCGGGGCAACTACCTCGTTGCTGACAATCACGGCACGTTTTCCGTGTATGTGCGGCGGCAACAGGCCGGTCTGACCGAGTAAGCCGGCACCTATATAAATGGGGTAGCTGCGCTCCCCGAGTTCAACTGTCAGCGTGTGCATTATGATTTGATTTCCGTTCAGAAAACTCTTGTCAGCTGTCGGCGCCGCTCGCAGCACCGTCGTCATCACTGCCCTGCGGGCTATCACCCTGGACACTGGCCGCCTGACACTCTGCCAGACGCTTGAGAATTTCATTCACCACCGCACGCGGACCGCGCCGACTGGTATCAATAGTGATATGCGCCGTTTCGTTGTAAAACGGCTCGCGGATCTTCATCAATTCCTTAATCCGGGTCATCGGGTCGGCGGTTTGCAGCAGCGGACGATTACGGTCTTTGCTGGTTCTTTCAAATTGCTGGGTGATGGTTGCCTTGAGGTAAACCACAGTGCCGCGCTGATGCAGATTGGCACGGCTGGCCGCAGACAGAATTGCACCACCCCCGGTCGCCAGCACAATACCATCCCGACGGGAAAGTGAATCAATCATGCGCTCTTCACGCACCCTGAAACCGGCCTCACCTTCAACATCAAAAATCCAGGGGATGTCGGCGCCAGTCAAGGCCTCAATTTCACGATCTGAGTCGTAAAACGGGCTGTCCAACGCCGTTGCCAGCATGCGGCCTATGGTACTTTTGCCAACTCCCATCGGCCCGATCAGGAAAACATTACTGCTCGTAGCCATGGAAAAACCGTCCCCACCCCGTCGGGGTCCTCGCAAATTCAAGCGCGCAATCTAACCCGTATAGACCCAAAAACTCAAGTTAAACGCAGTTATTGCCTGTTCTGCCTGGCACACCAACAGCGGGTATCAGCGCTCAAAACCCCGACCGGAAACCAGTTCGGGACTGCTTTCATGAAGGATCTCCGGCGTAATAAAGATCAGCAATTCAGTACGATGGCGCGCCGCAACCCGACGCCTGAATAAAGCCCCCAACACCGGAATTCTGCGCAACCCCGGCGCGCCTGTTTCGGCACGGGTCTGTTCCTCGCGGAAAATACCGCCCAGCACCAGAGTTTCTCCATTATCAACAAGTACGCTGGTAGTAATTGTATTGGTGTTGATCGCAGGCACCTCACCACTGCCTGAGGCGACTGAATCCTGACGTATATTCAGTCGCATTATGATGCGCCCGTCGGGGGTGATCAGCGGGGTTACATCCAGCGACAACAAGGCATCAACAAATTCCGTGGTGGAACCTCCGGCGGTGCCACCGGCCTGCGCCTGATAGGGAATGCGGACTCCGGACTGGATCAGAGCAGGCATATTGTCCTGAGTAGTTACCCGCGGGCGGGCGATCAGCTCTGCTTCCCCGGCGCGCTCCAGCGCCGAGATCTCAATATCCAGCACGCGCTGATCTCTCATCAGACCAATACGGGCAACAGATGCCGCGCGGTGGTCTGCTGCCACCGCCAGATCCAAATTACCTGCTATCAGCTGCGCGCTGACATCGTCCCCAACCATTGATCCGGCCGGCAGACCCGACAAACCCCAACGCACACCCAGCTCCCGCCCGGTATCCAGTGCCGCGCTCACAATCTTCGCCTCAATCAAAACCTGACGCACAGGCACGTCGAGCACGCTCAGCAGATCCCGGATTGCCTGCAACCTTTCCGGCTCATCCCGGACGATCAGGGTGTTGGTTCGCGCATCCACCTGAGCTGAGCCGGACAAGGACATCAGGCCATAGGGTCGTGCGCTGTCCGCAGCAGATCTGGCCACAGATTCCGGGCCGGTCAACATCAGCAACACATTTTTTGCATCGGCGTAGTTCAGCTGCATGTATTCTGTCTGTAAAACGGCGGCAGCCAGTTTTCTCTGCTGTTGCGCCTGATCAAGCTCTGACAGGTGATGCAGCGGACCAACCGCAAGCAGGTTGTGCGACATACGAAAAAAAAGATTTTTACCAAAAAGCAGCACGTCCAGTGTCTGCACAATATCAAGCTGCTCGACATGGACACTCACATCACCGGTCACCTCATCGCTGAGCACGAGATTCATCTCAAGTTCATCGGCCAGCACCTGAAGCGCATCGCGCAGAGGCACATCCTGCAGATTGAGCGTTAGAAGATGAGCGTCCGATGCTGAACTGCTGGCGCAACACAGACACCACGCCAGAAAAATTTTTATAGTGCGAGTGTAGAAATATTTCATGCAAACTATCCCTGTTATTCCTCAACGCTTTTCAGGTGTCCTTTTTCATCCCTGATCAGATACAAAAACGGTGAATCGCCGGTGCGCAACAGAAACCCTTTTGGTTCTGCGCGCTTTAGCCTCCGCTGCTTTGAGCACAACTCTGTTGTACACAAACCGGACATTTCCGTATCGCCGCTGTGCGCTCCAACAAGCGCAGACCTGTCCCTCTGTGAAGGTATAGACGCCGGTTTGATGCCGGATGCGGCAGGCACCAACAAGTCCACATTCAATTCAAAGACGTCCTGCTTTTCCGTCAACTCAAGCCCAAATGCATTAATAGTGAAGCTGGAATCTGTCTCCGCCAGAAAAAGCCAGAACATGGATAACGACGGCAACGTCACACGCGCGCTCACACGCAACAACACCTGCTCCTTTTCGGGAAAAATCTCTGGTGCAACTGATAGCAGATGCACACCATTGACACTGGCTGCCGCCCGCACAACATCCATCATCTGTGTAATATCAGCTCTCGCGGCCGATTCATGCTGCAACCATGCGTATGAGACAAAACTCTGCCTCCGCAACTCCAGCAGCCGGGCTGCAATAACTGAATTCTGGTCCTGCCGGATTCGTATGTTTTCCTCCATCGCTGTCAGATGTGCCAGGTCTTCGGCGCCTGTTCGCGGCGTCAGAACCGACACCACAAAAACCAGGCTCAGGGCAGCAAGCGCACAAAACAACAGCACCACAAGTCGTGGTAACGCCGGCCAGTGACCAACACCTGAGGGCTGGAGCACCTGAAGCCAGTCAAATGTTTTAAGCTCATACCACGCCTGTCTGATTTGGCGATGAACAGAGTCAATGGCAGACATTTAAAGACTGACTTCAATTTGCAAACTGCGGGAAACCAGAAACTGATATCTGGATTGAGCATTCAGCTCAATTTGCTGCAGCTGCCAGTGCGGCGAGTTGTATATCAGTTTGCGCAACGGATCTGCGACCTCACTGACGCCGCGCAGCACGACCTCGTCACCACGCCATGTAACCGCAGAAATCCGCGCTTCCGTCGCCAGCAGTTGCCACTCCTGCATCAGCTGCAGCCATTCTCTTTGCTGAATGCGGTCATGCCTTGCCGATTGCAACTTTCCCCCGAGCCCGGCCAGTTCGGCCGAGGCCTGCTCAATCAGAAAACCATCCTGTTGCAACTTTGACAATTGTGACTGCAAATTCGCAAGCGCCTCGTCGTAGCTGATACGATTCCGACCATCCCTCCAGTGGATCACAGACGCCAACATCAGTGCGACACAGACGATACCTGTCAGGACACCAATAAAATGCCGGCGCTGTCGCGTATACATTGCCTCGCGCCACGGCAGCAGATTGATTACGCGCATGAGAAATCCTGTTTAGCCAGCACATAAGCCAGAGTAAAGGAACTTTCATGCAGTTCTTCCGGGATCACAAACCGCTCCCTCTCGCGAAGTTGCGAATCGGAAAACGGGTGAATACTCCGGACCGGCATGCCGAACGACTGCTGCAGAAGGTCCTGCACACCCGACAATGCAGCCGCGCCTCCGTACAGAAAAATAGTCGCAGGCTTCGACAGCATGTCGAACATCCGGTATTGCTGAATGGCCCGCCTGAGCAACAGGAGGTAGCCTGCGGGATCGTCAAGGCTGCCGGAACTATTGAGCAATGCATGACTGCGACTGTAGGCCGGCACGCCTGAGCGCATCGAATACAATCTGATACCCGTCGCACCGGCGTCGACAAACAACTCAAGCTCAGGATTGCGGGAAGCTGACGACATGTCATCGGCAATCAGCATAACGTCAGCACCTACCAGAGCTGGCTCAACACCAGCGCTGCGCAGCGCATTCAGCGAGACGTCCATAAGCGATTGCCGGCAGGCCACTGCAAGCACCTGCTCCGATGGCCCCTGATGATCCGGGCGGCCTGGCAGACGGTAATCCAGACATATTTCTTCAGGCGCCGCCAGAGACCCCTGGCCGAGCTCCATGCGCAATGCCAGATCGAGCTGATTGTGGTCCAGTCCGTAAGGAAGTTGAACGGTTTTGATAAAAAGCTCAGTGGACTGCAACGCAATCGCCACTCGCAGTGGTTTTCTTCTCAAAGAGGACGGCAATGATTGTAACGCTGCCTGCAACCCGGGCACCGGATCAGTGCCAGACTCCCGCGCAATACAGGCTTCCAACTGCCATGATCCACGATGCCTGCCAAGTGCAACCAGTTTGATAAAACGATTACCGATATCAAGGCCTATCATGCCCACCCTCCCTGGTGTTGCAAAAAATGATAAAAGAATCTCCTTTTCTTGAGTTTTAGCGCGTCGGATCACACTCTGCCAGAATTTTTGCTGGGATAATCAGGTCAAATGCAAGGTATAATCTGCCACTTACGAACACCCACATACGCTGCAAGGCGGAACCACTATTTATGATGAAGCTCATCAAAATCCTGGCCTGGTTCGGCGTTTTCTGCCTGAGCGGTATTTTTATGGTCGCGTCGGCGGCCTATCTGTATCTGTCTCCCCAGCTGCCTTCAGCGGAAACCTATCGCCAGGTTCAGCTGGAAACTCCATTACGGATCCTTACCGCCGATCTCAAATTGATTGAAGAGCTGGGTGTACGGCGCGATCCGATCAGTTACGAAGAAATCCCCCCAATGATGATCAACGCGGTCATCGCCAGCGAGGATGCGCGTTTCTACTCCCATCCCGGGGTTGATTTCCGCGGCTTGGTGCGTGGTTTTTACGGTTTTATCCGCGGCGTCAATCTTGGCGGCGGCAGCACCATAACCATGCAACTTGCCAACAATATCTCTTTCGACAGCGACAGCGTTTACGCTCGCAAATTGAAGGAAATTCCGTTTGCCCTGCGTCTTCAACAAGAACTGAGCAAAGAAGAAATACTGACGCTGTATCTGAACCTGGTGTTTTTTGGCCAGGGTGCTGATGGCATCAGCGCAGCAGCAGCGGTTTATTACGGCAAGACTGTCAACATGATGACAATCGGCGAGATGGCCACTATGGTCTCACTGCTGCCGTGTCCGTCAGTCTGCAATCCCATCACGGATCCCGGGCGCGCCCGGGTTCGCCGTGACGTGGTTATAAACAAGATGCTTGCCCAGGGCATGATCAATCGGGAGCAACATGCACAGGCATTGGCGGAAACCATCAATGCGCGGCGCCACCTGCGTACCATCGAGGTCAATGCACCTTACGTGGCCGAGATGGTGCGCCAGCAGCTCTATGCCGAATACGGCGAAGACATTTACCGGCTTGGTATCGAAGTCACTACCAGCATCCACAGCGAACTGCAAAACGCTGCCACAACGGCGCTAACCAATGGCCTTGAAAATTATTACGACCGCCGACATGGTTATCGCGGCCCCGAAGCCCGACTGCCTGCCACCGGCGACAATATCCGCGACCGTTGGTTTAGCGAACTGGCGGTACGCCCGGATTATGGCAATCACACACCGGCTGTTGTGACAGCCGTGCATGAACGCTCTCTTGAGGTCTTGTTAAGAGACGGGTCCAGCGCCACCATCAACTGGGCGGGCCTTGAATGGGCGCGCCCTTTTATAACGCGTGACAATGCATGGCCGGCACCACGACAGGCATCCGACGTTGCAAGGGTAGGTGACCTCGTGCGAATCCGCAGGGGCAGCAATGGCGACTGGCAACTGGGCCAGGTTCCCGAACTGCAGGGAGCTGTCGTGTCAGTGTCACCAGACAATGGCGACATCCTGGCACTTGTTGGGGGTTATGACTTCCGCTACAGCCAGGTTAATCGCGTGCTCGCAATGCGCCAGCCCGGATCCGGCTTTAAACCCTTCCTGTATGGCGCAGCGCTTGAGAACGGTTACACGCCCGCAACACTGATCAATGATGCGCCCTTTGCCCGCGGTGATTATCGCCCGCAGAATTTCGAACGCAATTTTATCGGCCCCATCACCTTGCGCAATGCCATCAAAGATTCACGCAACGTGCCTGCGGTCAGATTGTTTGACCAGCTTGGTTCGGACAAGGTACTGGATTTTGCCCGTCGTTTTGGTTTCCAGACTGAAAATTTTCCGCGCAACGACCTGACCGTAGCACTTGGCAGTGCCGATGTGCAGCCGCTCCAATTGGCAACGGCCTACGCCATGATTGCCAACGGCGGCCAACGCATAGAACCTACCCTGATCAAGAAAATACAAACCAGTCAGGGAGTAATTTTCGAAGCACAGCCGGCTACGCCTGAGCAGGTAGTGGATCCGCGAATTGCGTATATCCTCAACACAATGCTGAGAACGGTAGTGGAAGCCGGCAGCGGGCGTCGTGTCGCGCGTGAATTTGATCGCCGCGACCTGATGGGCAAAACCGGCACCACCAATGGCCCGGCGGAACTCTGGTTTACGGGTTTTAACCGCAATATCGCAACCAGTGTTTTTGTGGGTTTTGATACTCCCGAAGCATTGGGGGAGTCAGAACAGGGCGCGACCGTGGCTGTGCCCATCTGGATTGACTACATGAAACACGCTCTCAGGGATATGCCAGAGAGCACCATGACCCGCCCGGACGGGCTGGTCGACAGACTGATAGAGCGCGAATCCGGCGAAACTGCACGCCCCGGCCAATCCAATACCATGTTCGAGGTATTCCTGGCCGAAGCAGCACCCGCTGAATTGCGCAACCAGCAGCAACCGCGCACCCCTGCGCGCAACAACGACAACACCCTTTCTACTGAGATTCTGTTCTGAGGCATTGCCCCCGGGCCGTTTGCTGCAGACAAAAAAAAGCCCCGACACTTGTCGGGGCTTTTTGCATCTGGCTTTTGCAGTCAGCAATATTACTTGACGGTGCGGCTGCCGAAACGCTTGTTGAAGCGGTCAATACGACCTGCGCTGTCAACAATCTTCTGTTTGCCAGTATAGAACGGGTGGCAGGCAGCACACACGTCAACAAGAATATCGCGACCCATCGTAGAGCGGGTGTTGATGACGTTGCCACAGCTGCAGGTGGCCTTGACGTCCGTATAATTCGGATGAATATCGGCTTTCATGGTTTATCCTCAAAATTTACCGGTATCGCCACGCATCCTCTCTTTTCAGGACACGCACCATACCTGCACAGGGACCACATCGCAGACAATCCCCAATTGGACTGGCACTAAGTGGCTATGGAAAAAAGGGCGCCATTGTAACAGAGAACATGGCGTAAGCAAGAGCAGTATAAATGGTGCTGGCGCGAGACAGAACCCGCCGCGCTTATCCCTGCCCGTTAACCTCGGCGCGGATACGTTCATGGTTTCGCACCGCCTCACCCATGATACGGGCAAGGATATCTGCCAGCAGCTCAGGATTCAGGCCATGCTGTTCACACAAGGCTCTGATCTCAGCCAATTTCTCTTCTTCACGCCGTGGGTCAACCGAGTTCAGATGGGCACTGGCTTTGATCTCACCCACCCTGCGGGTCAGAGCAAAACGATTGGCCAGCATCAACACAAGACCATGATCCAGCCGGTCGATTTGCTGACGCAGGGCAAGCAACTCATTAAGTGCAACTGTTTTGGATTCGTTATTGTTCAAGGGATCTCCGGGGCGCTGTCCTGAAGCGCGAGTATAATGGAAGCCCGTGCCGTCTAAAACCAGTTATAATCGCCGGCTCCAAAAAGACGCCTGACCGGGAACCCCCTGACGCATGTCTGATACCCTTGCCGCCCCGCCTGCCCACGCGGTGAACAGTCCCCTGATTGCCCGGGTCGCAGTGCCTTCACCGTTGCGTCGAAGTTTTGATTATCTGTTGCCCACTGAGCTGATGGCGGAGTATCCGGATCTGCAACCCGGGGTGCGCTTGCGGGTACCTTTCGGCAGCCGCGAACTGACGGCGGTACTGCTCGAACTGGACAGCCGCTCGGATGTTGAAATCAACAAACTAAAAGCGGTCACCCGTATTCTGGATTCCACTCCCCTCATCCCCGCTCACCTGCTTAAACTCTGGTTGTGGGCAGCGCGTTATTATCAACATCCGGTTGGGGATGCCCTGCATACGCTGATGCCAGCGGGACTGCGCGGCACCGCAATGGCAAAAACCAAGCGCCGGGCTTCAGACAGCAAATCACTGGTTTCCGACAGCAGTCAACCCGCGGAGGCTGCGCGCCAGTTAAACACAGAACAACAAATTGCCTGTGAGCAGATCAACAAATCTCATGGCCGCTATCAGGGTTTTCTGCTCGATGGAGTTACCGGCAGCGGCAAAACTGAAATCTATCTGCAAGCGATTGCACACACCCGTGCGCAAGGCAAACAGGCGCTGGTGCTGGTTCCGGAAATCAGCCTGACACCACAAACCCTGGCTCGTTTTCGGGAACGTTTCAAAGAACCCATCGCTGTGATGCATTCCGGCCTGACTCCCAGGCAGCGGTTAAATGCCTGGCTGGCAGCGGCATCTGGTGAAGCCGGCATCATAATCGGCACGCGTTCTGCCGTGTTTACACCTATGGCCTCGCCCGGTCTGATTGTGATCGATGAGGAACATGACGGCTCGTTTAAACAACAGGACGGCTTCCGCTATTCCGCACGCGATCTTGCAGTGATGCGCGCCTCAACCGAAAACATTCCGATTGTGCTCGGCTCGGCCACCCCCAGCCTTGAAAGCCTGCACAATGCCGCCACTGGCCGATACCAGCGCTTGAGACTATTACAACGTGCCGGCGAAGCCATGCTGCCTGAATTCCGCCTGGTGGACACACAGGCTGGCGACCTGGAGCAAGGATTCTCCCGCGCCCTCTTAAACAGCATGCAAGAACACATCAAATCCGGCAAACAGGTGCTGGTGTTTATCAACCGACGCGGATTTGCACCCGTATTGCAGTGCCGCGACTGCGGCTGGACTGCAGAATGTAAATATTGTGACGCCCGACTGACGCTGCACAAATCACCTCCGCATTTGTGCTGTCATCATTGTGAAAGACGTCAACCCGTCACGCAGAGCTGCCCTTCGTGCGGAGGCAAAGCCATGCAGGCGATCGGGCTGGGGACCGAGCGCAGTGAAGCTTTTTTGCAAAACTACTTCCCGGATACCCGTGTCATACGGGTTGATCGTGACGCCACGCGGCGCAAGGACGATCTGGACAGACTGCTGAATGAGGTTCAGAGCGGCGAACCCTGCATACTTGTTGGCACACAAATGCTGGCGAAAGGGCATCACTTTCCGAATGTCACACTTGTCGCAGTGCTGGATGCAGACAGCGGTCTGTTCAGTGCTGATTTCCGCGGCCAGGAGTTTATGGCGCAGCTTCTGATGCAGGTCGCCGGGCGAGCGGGCAGGGCAGAGACACGCGGCGAAGTATTGATCCAGACACAGCACGCAACTCACCTCAGCTTGCAGACGCTGATTCATCATGGTTATCACGCACTCGCAGAACAGTTGCTGCAGGAGCGCCGTCAAACCGACATGCCGCCAATCACTTATATGGCCAGTTTACGTGCAGAGGCCATCAAACCAGAGGCGCCGCTGGCGTTTCTGATGCAGGCACGCAACCTGATTCAACAGTATTGCCGGGACCACCAACTGGAAGGACGCATACTTGTCAACGGACCCTTGCCTGCGCCCATGGAAAAACGCGCCAACCGTTTTCGCCAGCAGTTGCACTTGCGGGCATGGCAAAGACAGGATCTGCAACAGTTGTTGAGTGAGGTCTGCACCCAGCTTGAACTGCTGCCAAGCCAGCGCCAGGTGCGCTGGTCGGTAGATGTTGATCCGCAAGATATGATCTAAACGCGATACAACCGTGTATCATCCGCGAAATCGAACAACTCCGAAATTGACCCCCTGCGACGACAAACAGGATAATGCGCGCCATGGAACAGGATTTTGCCAAACGACGAGTACGCACACCGCTGGCTGAACCCAGCCCGGTGGCGCAACCATCAAGCCTCGGCCTGCTGCTGACCGGCCTGGTGACAGGTGTTGCCCTGGGTTTGTTTATCGCCTTGCTGGTTTATCTGTCAGGGGCGCTGCCTCCTGCTCCGGGTCAGGCACCTGTTGCCGAGAACCGCCAGATGGATATTCAGTCCGTGGCCGCTGCAAACAGCAATCCGGGTGAAGTGACCGTGCAACAACAGCGCGAAGCGCAGCGTTTGCAGCTGGAGTTTTATCAGGAGTTACCAAATTACGAAGTTGTTGTGGATGTAACACCAGTGAGCGGCTCAATTCCAAGAACACCTGTAACCGTCACCGCCGGCACACCAGCAAACGGACAACCGACAGCTTCGGCAGGTGCCGACGTTGAAACGAGCGGCGATCAAGTCACAGGGACCGACACGCCAGTCGCTGCAACAGGATCCCCGGCATCTGGCAGCGCTCCGGAAGCAAGCCCGGCGGAAGAGCTCGACCCGGTTTCCGCAGCCCTGCTTGAGATCAGCAACCGCACCGCGGCCACTACCAGTTCAACCCCTGCGGCGGGTGTCTCTAATGGAGCAAGCTTCATGCTGCAAGCCGGCGCATTCCAGCAGCAGACCACCGCCAACGCACAGTTGAACCGGCTGCTGGGTCTGGGTCTGAATGCTCGTGTACATCAGGAAAATTTGCCAGGCCGCACGCTGTTTCTGGTGCAAGCGGGGCCTTATGCTTCGCGCGACGAGATGATGCAGGCCGAACGTGTTCTGCGCAGCAACAGTATAGACAGCATGCGAATCACGCTGAACCAGCCTTGAAAAGCTCAGGCGCGACCCAACATCAGAACGGACATGGCCGCAAGGCAGATTCCTGAATAACAGGGCTGCACTTACAGCCCCACGACTAAATTTACAGTGGCCATCTTGCTTCTACCAGTACCACCCGCTGGCGGCAATGGCACTTCATCCCGGACGCATACCCGGTGCCACCAGAGGAGAATCGGTTTGGAGCAGTTTCGCGGTACCACTATTTTATCCGTTCGTCGCAACAACAAGATTGTGATTGGCGGCGATGGGCAGGTTTCACAGGGCAACACGATACTCAAGGGCAACGCCCGCAAGGTGCGTCGCCTGTACAAAGATCAGGTACTGGCAGGATTCGCTGGAGGCACTGCCGACGCCTTCACTTTATTCGAACGGTTTGAAGAACAGCTGGAAAAACACCAGGGCAAACTGGTGCGCTCTGCAGTATCACTGGCCAAGCTCTGGCGTACAGAGCGTTCTCTGCGTCGACTCGAAGCGCTGCTGGTCGTCGCTGATAAAGACGCCTCTCTGATCATCACCGGCAACGGCGATGTGATTGAACCCGAAGATGGCCTGATGGCAATAGGCTCCGGTGGTTCGTTTGCGTTATCAGCTGCACGCGCACTGTATTTCAACACCGATATGGATGCCCGCACGATAGTGGAAAAAGGCCTGGGTATTGCAGCCGACATCTGTGTGTATACCAATCACCAGCATCTTATCGAAGAACTAGACTACTAAAGGCACTCGCATGACCATGATGACTCCCAGAGAAATTGCCTCTGAACTGGATCGCCACATTGTTGGCCAGAAAGCGGCCAAACGCGCTGTTGCAATCGCTCTGCGCAATCGTTGGCGCCGTATGCAGCTGGGCGCTGATATCCGTCAGGAAATCACCCCGAAAAACATTCTGATGATAGGCCCGACCGGCGTCGGTAAAACCGAGATAGCCCGACGCCTGGCCAAACTGGCAAACGCTCCGTTTATCAAAGTGGAAGCCACCAAGTTCACTGAAGTCGGATACGTTGGCCGTGATGTTGAATCGATCATTCGCGACCTGATCGACATCGCCGTAAAAATGCTGCGCGACGAACAAATTCGTAAAGTACAGTTCCGTGCTGAAGAAGCGGCAGAGGAACGCATCCTTGATGCATTACTGCCTCCGCCGCCGCGCACACCCGGCTCGGCTCAGGACACTACGAGTCAGGACTCACAATCAGCTACCCGTCAGATCTTCCGCAAAAAACTGCGCGAAGGCGATCTTGACGACAAAGAGATTGAGATCAGTGTCGCTGAAGGTGTGGGAGGTGTTGAAATCATGGCGCCTCCCGGACTGGAAGAAATGACCAGCCAACTTAAAACCATGTTCTCGTCCATGCAGCAGGGCAGGAAAAAGTCCCGTCGTATGCCAGTCAAGGTGGCGTTCCGTCTGTTAAAAGATGAAGAAGCATCCAAGCTGGTCAACGAAGAAGAAATCAGAACCCAGGCCATCGACGTCACTGAACAGACTGGTATTGTGTTTATTGACGAAATAGACAAAGTCACAGAGCGAGGTGAAACCGGACATAGTGGTGTCTCACGCGAAGGTGTACAACGCGACCTGTTGCCATTGATCGAAGGCTCCACCGTGACTACCAAATACGGCAGTGTAAAAACCGATCACATTCTGTTTATTGCATCAGGCGCGTTCCACTTGTCCAAACCCTCAGATCTTATCCCTGAACTGCAAGGTCGCCTGCCCATTCGCGTTGAACTTGAGGCGCTGACCGCAGAAGATTTTGAACGTATTCTGACTGAACCCAACGCCTCCTTGACGGAGCAATACCGGGCTCTTCTCGGCACCGAGGATTTGCATATCAGCTTCACACCGGACGGCATCAAAAGCCTTGCGCAAACGGCATGGGAAGTAAATGAGCGCACCGAGAATATCGGTGCCCGTCGTCTGCACACCGTGATGGAGCGATTGCTGGAAGAAGTTTCCTTCAGTGCCTCCGACATCGCGGTAGGCGACAACAAAGAGCTGGTCATTGATGCTGCGTATGTAGAGAAACAACTGGGTGACCTGGCGCGCAACGAAGATCTCAGCCGGTTTATTCTGTAATGCCGCATCAACCGACAGGCGTAAAACTGCGCCGGAAAAGCGGTGTGCTGGAGCTGACCTACGCCGATGGCAGTGTGCATGAACTATCGGCGGAGCTGCTGCGCGTATTCTCGCCGTCTGCCGAAGTCAAAGGCCATGGCAAAGGCCAGGAAGTACTGCAGACCGGCAAAAGCAAAGTCGGGCTGACCGGCATCGAAGCAATGGGGCACTATGCTGTACGCCTGAGTTTTGATGATGGCCATAACTCGGGTATTTTCAGCTGGGACTACCTTTACCAGCTGATCACTCACAAAGAACAGTTGTGGCAGGACTATCTGGACAAACTACAGGCTGCCGGCGCCAGTCGCGATGCGTTGCCAGCAGACACACAAGTCATTAAGATTGTGGACCCTTCCCGCCAACACTGATTTGCGGGCTCAAGCCATCTCACTACAGGCCGGACACCATGAGCAATACTGCAGATTCCGGGCAATCGTCCAATCAGAGCGCCGGCAGCGATGATGGCACCAATAATGGCACAACCCATTTTGGTTACGAACAGGTCAGCCCGGCTGAAAAAACACGTCGTGTAGGCCAGGTTTTTCACTCCGTTGCCAATCGCTACGACGTCATGAATGACCTGATATCTCTTGGCACCCATCGGGTCATCAAACGTATGACGGTTGAACTGAGCGGCGTCCGGCCCGGCCATTGCGTACTGGATCTGGCCGGAGGCACCGGTGACTTCTCCATGCGCTTTGCGCCCATCGTAGGCGACAGTGGTCAGGTGGTGCTCGCTGACATAAACGACTCGATGTTGAAAGTCGGCCGGGACCGTCTGATTGATCGTGGCATCACCGGCAACGTGCAGATCTCCCAGGTCAACGCCGAAGCGCTGCCCTTTGCTGACGAAACCTTCGACTGCATAGTGATTGCTTACGGCCTGCGCAATGTTACTGATAAAAACAAAGCCTTGCGCTCAATGTACCGGACTCTTAAACCTGGCGGACGCGCGCTGGTGCTGGAGTTTTCCAAACCGGTTAACCCACTGCTGGGCAAAGCCTACGATGCTTTCTCAACGCTGTGGCCCGTCGCCGGCAAAGTGGTGACCGGCGACTCTGAAAGCTACAAGTATCTGGTTGAATCCATTCGAATGCACCCGGATCAAGACACGTTAAAAAACATGATGGAAGATGCCGGCTTCAGCAATTGCCGGTATCACAACCTGATCGGCGGCGTCAGCGCCATTCATGTGGGCTACAAACGGGCCAGCTAATGATGAGCAATCTGTTAGTGACAGGGTTGGTGCAGCTACTCGAGAACGGTATCAACACAGTATTGCGTCAAGACCCACATCTGCTGCGGAGTCTTGACGACATCGGCTCAGGCAAAAGCATTCGCCTGATCTGCACGTCGGAAGATCCGGAAACCGAGTCCTGGCGTTTGACTCTGATCATTACACCGGAAAAGCTTCACCTGCAAAGCAACAACCAGGATGATGCAGACGCCACAATATGCGGTAGCAAAAAAGCACTGGCTGGCCTGTTGGCAAGTGATGACCCCGCCGGTGCACTGCATCACCCCGAACTCGACCTGCGAGGCGATGTCCATTTGATACAGCGTCTGCATAAAGTGATGAGCACCGCTGATACCCGCTGGGATGATGTGCTGGCACCACTGCTTAAACCTTTTATTGGCGACACCGGCACAGCAATTGGTACCACCGCCATCAACGGCAGCATCGGGTTTATGCAAAACACTGCCCGCTCAATGAAACTCAATATCAAAGATTTTTTGCAGGAAGAATCCGGCCTGCTGCCCACACGCAGTGAGGTCGGAATCGCCAATGAGCGTCTGGACACCCTGAGACTCAGGCTGGACCGGCTCAGTGCGCGCGCAGAGCAGCTGCGTCAGCGTGTGACAAATTGACGCAAGACCTTGTATAAAACTCTGGCGGTGGGATAATCCAGTCAACAAGGATTACCGTAAAAACATTAACTTAGCTTTATTCAGTTACAGTTAAGGCCGGTACTGCGAAGATTCGCTAAAGCCATCCGGTCACATGCTTATCACCCGATCGAGGAGAGAATCTAGATGAAAACTATTGATGGTTTCAGCCTGGCAACCGCCGCCGCTGCCCTGCTTATGTCCGGCAGCAGCCTGGCAGACTTGTCGGCCGACCAGACCAATCCGGATGATCCGGTGAAAATCAGCGTTTGCCAGAATGCTCACGGCGCCGGTCAAAGTGCCTGCAAAGGATTTGGCAACGAAGCCGGAGCCGGCGCAAACAGCTGCAGTGGTGTGGGTTTTGTTGCCATCACCACCGGCAACGGTGCCTTCTCTTCAGCCATGTGCCAGGTAGTTGGGGGCACGGAAGCAGCCAGTCTGACAGCTGCAGCAGAATTTACTCTGAGCGATGAAGCAGTCAGCGTTGCTTACTGCAATGATGTATTTACCTGTGCCGGCCTCAGCGCCTGCAAAGGTAACAACAATGCTGCCGGAGCAGGTAAAAACAGCTGCCACGGCATAGGTTTTATCGGCATCTATTCTGGCAGCGCCGAGTTGTCAGCATCTCTGTGTGCAAAACTGGGGGGCACCGTGTTGTCAGCCGGGGAGTTTGCCTCACTGGATGCGTCTGTCACTACAGAGCATTGATCGCGATACAACATTGTCTATTGATGGTCAGAGCGTGAGGCGGCTGCGATGAGCATACTGGGATTTGGTCTCGGCTTGCGCAGCCAGCACTACGACTACGTGCTGGAAAACCTGCCACCCGTTGACTGGTTTGAACTGATCACAGAGAACTATCTGGCGCCGGGCGGCCGCCCCCGCGTTATTCTGCATAAAATCCGCGAGCACTACCCGGTTGTATTACATGGTTTGTCGTTCAATATCGGCAGCAATGAGCCTCCGGACCTTCACTATCTGCAACAATTGAAATCCCTGATCAGGGAAGTCCAACCTGAGTGGGTGTCCGACCATATCTGCTGGACCGGTTTGCACGGACGCACCTCACACGACTTGCTGCCCATTGCTTACAACCAGCAGACACTGAACGAGGTGGTGGCCAAAGTCAGCCAGATTCAGGACGTACTGCAGCAACCGGTAGTACTCGAAAACCCCTCCATCTATCTGCAGTTCAAATCGGCCGACATGTCAGAGCCCGACTTTATCAATGCCCTTTGTGAGCGCAGCGGTTGCCGCCTGTTGCTGGATGTGAACAACGTTTATGTAAGCTGTTTTAATCTGGCGCAGGATGCCTATGCTCAGATCTCGTCATTAAAAAGCGATATCGTGCAGCAGTTCCATCTGGCCGGACATACCCACAATGGCAATCATATTATTGACACCCACGACCAGCCTGTCAGTGATCCGGTTTGGGATCTGTACCGGCACGCCTGCCGGCATTTCGGCGCCACCGCCACACTGCTGGAGCGTGATGATCACATTCCACCAATGCCTGAACTGATAGCTGAACTGGAACTGGCGCGGCGACTCCAACAGCAGACACTTACAGCTAACACTCATGCAGCCACGTTTCCTGACAAACCGGAGCCACGCTTGTGAACTGGCAACAGGAACAACAGGCGTTCTGGGATCTGATCACCAAACCCCGCGATCTGCGTGAAAGCACAACAACCGTCGACGCGCTGATGGCGCCGCACCGGGAGCTCTCGACCGTGGAGGCCATTGGTATCTACAACAATGCCTACCATCAGCGCCTGATCCAGATTTCTTCAGAGCTTTACCCTGTTGTTTACCACACGCTGGGGCCAGACGTTTACACCCGCCTGTGGCTGGAATACATCGCCGAACATCCTCCCAAGCCTGGGCCCATGGGCATGCTTGGAGAGCAACTGCTTACATTTACCCGTAATCATGCGCAATTCGGCAAATTGCCGGCATTGCTGGATATTATTGAACTCGAAAGCCTGCTGATCAGCCTGTTCGACAAGGTCGACGAAAACTCTTACACACGAGAAATGTTACAGGCACTCCCTGTTCCGGACTGGCCGCAGGCACACTGGCAAGCCAAACAGGATTGGGCTTTGCTGCACAGTCGTTTTGATCTGGAGAAATACTGGGCAGACATGCAGCAGCATCTGGCACGTGACGACGCCACACAACACCCGGAACTTGCAGAGAGGGCAACATGCCTGCTGGTGCGAAGGGTGAATCACCGCATGCAGTTTCAGCGCGTGAACCCGGCTATGGCGCTGTTTCTGCAGGGCATACAATCAGAGGATAATTTTGCGCAGCTCTGCGCAACGCTCGCCGCCGCATTTCCGGATCAGGACATCCCCTCGCTCAGCTTGCAGCTGCTACTCAAGACTATTGAGTTGCAGCTGCTATCTGCGGCAGTTCCCGAAAACTGATCTCATACCTCGATAATTTCAAAGGTATGCGTGATTTTTACCCCGGCAGCGCCCAGCATAATGGAGGCCGAGCAATACTTGTCGGCGGACAATTCCACAGCACGCTCAACCTGCTTTTCACTCAAACCACGACCGCTGACCTTAAAATGCATGTGGATGGTCTCAAATACCGCAGGTGTAGCGTCGGCGCGTGTTGCCGCCAGTTCGGCCACGCAATCCACCACATCCTGACGCGACTTGCGTAAAATACTGACCACGTCAAACGACGAGCAGCCGCCCGTGCCTATCAACAACATCTCCATAGGGCGAATACCCAGGTTGCGGCCGCCGCTACTTTCCGGGCCATCCATGACCACCGCGTGTCCGCTGCCCGATTCGCCTACGAACATTGCCCCATCTACCCATCGTACTGTCGCTTTCATGTTTCACCTGGTCTGTTTAACGAATTCTTCTTTGCAAAATTTGAACTGCATCACACTCTTTATGCGGACGGTGCAAGATTATTGCAAGGCCTCTAACTAGGTTAGCGCACCACACTTTGCTTGCGCTACAATCGGATCGCTATAGTCAGGGTCAACCACGTCCGGAGAGACAATTCATGGCATTGATGGCCATAACACCGCATATTGAAGACCTCGATAACTTCCTCAATTCCTGTCACTTGCGTCGTTATGAACGCGGACAAACCATTATTTTTAAAGGAGACGTTCCGCGCACACTGTTCTATCTGGTCAGCGGAGCGGTTTCCGTGATTCTGGAGGACGAAGACGGCAAAGAAGTCATTGTGGCCTATCTTAATCCGGGCGATTTTTTTGGAGAGATGGGACTGTTCGACAGCCAGAAATCACGCAGTGCCTGTTGTCGGGCCCGCAATACCTGCGAAATTGCAGAAATCACATACGATCGCTTTAACGATTACGCACACCTGCATCCTGAAATTCTGTTTACTATCGGAAAACAGATGGCCGATCGCCTGCGTAACACCACACGCAAGGTCGGTGATCTGGCATTTTATGATGTGACCGGACGCATCGCCCGCACACTGATCGAGCTGAGCAAAGAACCCGACGCCATGACCCACCCGGATGGCATGCAGATCAAGATCACCCGTCAGGAGCTGGGCCGGCTGGTTAACTGCTCAAGGGAAATGGCCGGTCGGGTACTGAAAACACTGGAAGAACAGAATCTGGTTTCCGTTCACGGTCAAACCATAGTGGTCTACGGCACGCGTTAATCCGGCGTAGCCAGCATCAGCAAACCGGCGTTGGTATTGGTGCGCTCAAAAACGCGTGCGCGTTCGGCTGCGATATAAGCCAGCTTTTCCTGCTTCTCTGCCGGCGGAATTCCGCGCATGTGCAGCAGGCTCTCAGCACGCCGGTAGCATGACATGGCGCGAATTGCATCTTCCTGTTCCATTGACTGCTGAGCCATCAATAAGCAGGAGTTCACAGCAACCCTCATCCCCAACACCCTCAGTTTGCTGCGAGATGATTCCAGTTGGCCTGCGCTGATTTTGTCGGCCCGGTACAGTTCATTGAAGATTCCCAACGCTTTCTGTATCTGGCGCTGGGCCATAGACAATTCCTGCTCGGTTGCCACCGCTGCACTCCCGCCCGACGCCGTCTGAGGGCTACCGGATTTCTGACGCGCAGCTGCCTCGGCTTCCTGAATTGGTTTGTCCAGATCTTTGCGTGTCGGGTCCAACCCCTGCATTTGACGCAGATCCTCTGCCAACGCGCCAAAAAGAATCGCCAACACATCAGCATCAGTGTCCATACGTTGCAGTGCCCGCGCCGCCTCCTGTATATGTTCGCGCCGCTGCTCAAGCGAGGTCAGTTGCCGCAGAGTGTGGTATTGAACGGCCTGCAGGCGCGCTGCCCATGCGGCCAGCATCAAACCCGCCAGCATCAGCAACAAAAAGAACAGAATGGGGAGCAGTTCGCTCGACAACATGCAGGGCCCACACACAGATTGAGAAATGTATTTATCTCAATTGCTATCGGCCAGGCGGGTTACATATTTACCCGGGATGTCAGAAATAACCCAGAACGTGGAGGCGATCACATCGCTTTATCGCACAACGTCCGTATCACTCAGGCAAACAATTCCCTCAGCTTGTCGCCCGGATTCTCTGCACGCATAAACGTCTCACCGATCAGAAACCCGTAGATCCCCTGAGATATCATACGCTTGACATCTGCGGCAGTACTGATGCCGCTTTCCGTGACAATCAATTTGCCATCAGGGACGCGCTCTGCCAGACGGAACGTGGTCTCAAGATCGGTATGGAAATCATGCAAATTGCGGTTGTTGACACCTATCAGATCGAATCCCGCTGCAAGTGCGATATCGAGCTCGGACTCGTTGTGCACTTCGACCAGGACATCCAGCGACAGATCGGCTGCACATTGCGACAACTCATG
This sequence comes from Pseudohongiella sp., assembly GCA_030651695.1. GTDB lineage: Bacteria > Pseudomonadota > Gammaproteobacteria > Pseudomonadales > Pseudohongiellaceae > Pseudohongiella. Next base: position 216,545 of record JAUSCD010000012.1, read on the forward strand.
CAATGCGGGCGGACTGAGCGCAGCCACGATCAATAAAATACAATCGGCGCCCATGGCGCCCGCTTCTGCAACCTGGTACGGATCGATAATAAAATCCTTGCGGATCACCGGGAGCTCACAGGCTGCCCGCGCCTGCTGCAGATACTCGGTACAGCCCTGAAAAAATTGCTCGTCGGTCAATACTGACAGGCAGGCGGCGCCAGCATCGGCATACTGGCTTGCAATGAGTGCCGGATTAAAATCTTCACGGATCAGTCCACGGCTTGGTGAGGCTTTTTTAATTTCTGCGATAACGGCGGGCTGCTGCGCTTCCATACGGCTGCGCAAGGCCTTGATAAAACCGCGACGCCCGGGTATCTGTTCTGCTGCAAGCGTCTGCTGCATTGCCAGACTGACACGCTGAGTGTTGTGACGAATTTCTATGGCTTTTTGCGCCAGAATTTTTTCGAGTATGGTGCTGGTATTCATGCTCTGGATTCCTCAGCCTTTTACCTGGCAGACAGTGTTCAAGAAGACAGCGCTTGAGTAAAGGCAGCCAGTTGTTCGAGCTTTTTCAAAGCTTCGCCGCTATGCAGAATCTCCTGTGCTTTTTTTACACCAGCAGGCAGATCATCGCAAAGATTGGCAGCGTAAATCGCAGCACCTGCATTAAGTGCCACAATGTCACCGGCAGCTTCGTTTTTGTAACCCAGCGCCTGTCGTACCAGCTCCAGACTCTCTTGCGGGCCGGAGACCTTGAGCATGTCAAAATCGTCGCGCTGCCGCATTCCAAAATCTGCAGGACTCACTGAATAACGTACCAGATGTCCCTCTCTGAGTTCACCAATCTGTGTCGGCGCAGAAATACTGATTTCATCCAGTCCGTCATCCGATGCAAGCACCAGTACATGGTGGCTGCCCAGGGATTTGAGCACGTCCAGGACCGGATCAATCCACACCGGGTCAAAAACACCCAGCACCTGATTCGGCGCACCCGCCGGATTGGTCAGCGGCCCGAGCATGTTAAAAATGGTCCGCACACCGATTTCCCTGCGCGGACCGATCACATGTTTCATCGCACTGTGATGGCCGGGCGCAAACATAAAGCCGACCCCGACTTTCTCCACACACTGCGCAACTTGCTCAGGGGTGATGTTCAGCCGGACACCGGCCGCTTCCAGAAGATCAGCGCTGCCACTTTTACTGGTAGCGCCCCTGTTGCCATGTTTGGCAACACGTGCTCCGGCGCAGGCCGCGACCATGGCGGCCGACGTAGAAATATTGAATGTGTCAGTGCTGGTGCCACCGGTACCACACGTATCCACCAGATGTGCGTCCGGCGGCAATTTCACCGGAGCCGCCAGTGCGCGCATGGTTCTGGCAGCGCCTAATAATTCAGGAGTCTTGATACCTTTCATCTGCAACGCTACCAGAAAGGCGGCAATCTGCGCATCAGTGCATTGCCCGGTCATGATCTCACGCATCAGCATGGCCATGTCATCAGCACCCAGATCACGTCGTTCGCAAAGATGGCGTATTGCCTGTTTGATATCCATGGTTACTTACCTTGCAAAAAATTCCTGAATAATTGATGACCATGTTCACTAAGAATTGACTCAGGATGGAACTGAACCCCTTCTACCGCCAGAGTCTTGTGACGCACACCCATGATCTCGTCCAGCTCACCATTGTCCAGTTGAGTCCAGGCTGTAATTTCGAGGCAGTCTGGCAAGGTGTTTTTATCTATTACCAATGAGTGATAGCGCGTCGCGGTGAACGGGCTGGGCAGCCCTGAAAATACACCGGTATTTTTATGGTACATGGGCGACAACTTGCCGTGCATGACCTGCCGCGCGCGCACGACGTCGCCGCCATAGGCCTGGCCAATAGCCTGATGCCCCAGACATACCCCGAGCAAGGGGATGCGCCCGGCAAAGGCTTTGATCACTTCCAGTGAAATACCGGCTTCCGACGGGGTGCAAGGGCCGGGAGAGATGACAATCCGCTCAGGCGTCAACGACTCAATTTCCGCCACACTGATGGCATCATTGCGAAAAACCTGTACATCTGCACCTAACTCACCGAGATACTGCACGATGTTGTAGGTAAAAGAGTCATAGTTGTCGATCATCAGGATCATGAGATGGCGCCCTCAAAAACAAGGCGGGTATTCTGACTGAATTTGGCGACGACATAAACTCCTGCTGCGCCTGCTCTCCACAAATATCCCATGTGCTTGCTCAGCCACCTTGAATGTGTGACAGAATTGGCTTTGGCCACCTAAAAGCAGTTACTCTGAGCGCAAGAAACACAACCGCCGCCCCGTTCAGGGATTGTGACGCCAGATTGCTTTCAAGAGGGTAACCTGTGACTCGCCTGCAGACATACGAAAACGCCGCTCATGTCCTGAGTGAATTGATCAGCTTTCATCAGGAACTATCAGATCAATATGACTCCCTGGCAGGGAAAAGCAGCAATGCACTGTCTGCCCTGCTGCTGCAATTTATGGCTGAGCGCGAGAAAAAACTTGCTGTCACACTGGAGCGGTACGAAGAATCCGCACCCTATAAAGTGCTTAAAACCTGGATTCAGATCCCGTACCCTGAAGATCTGGAATCATTCCTGGGCTCCCTGCAAGTCGAGATGACTCCGGATCTGGAGCCCGAGCAGGTTTACGAGCTTGGCAGCAAAGTAGACGGTTTTGTTGCCGGGTTACTGACGCACCTGCAAGATAGCTGCGCGATAAGCGAAGTGAAGGCGCTCTTCAAGGATCTGCTGAAAGGCGAGCACGACGAAGGAATCGCGCTCAGCAAGGCGTACAACTCTCTGCGGGAGTTCTAACAGCAGGCTGCTGCTTCGCCAGTGACGCGATTATTGTCGAACGGCAGCCCCACTCCACAACCTTCGAATATGCCGAAGTGTTTGCCGAAATCACCAATAAATTCAAAGTGCGCAGAAAACCGTGTGTCATGCAACATACGCCAGGTATTACCGCACACCGGGAACACACGACCTGTTTCGATATCATGATGTTTATCCAACACAAAACGATCCGGTGAGTGCGCCATTGTGCCTTTGTAAATCACTGCCTGACCGTAGTCCTCACAGTCCGGCTCGAGCCCATCCAGCTTAAACAGGCGATAGGTCGCAGAATAATAACCAAGGGGGCCGATACGTGCTGCTATAGCGGGATCAGTCATTTCCAGGGGGCGATCCTCAACCAGTCGCGGATCGGTGAAACCCGCCCGACGCGCCATATGCTGAAAATCATTCCAATACAGAGCGCCACCCAGACACTCGCCGTATAACACAGGGTCATTCTTCACTGCATCGGGTACACGACGATCAGCATAAACGTCAGAGAAATAGAATTCACCGCCCGGTTTTAACAAACGAAACACACCGTTTAACACCGCTTCCTTATCCGGAGATAAATTCAGCACACAGTTGGAGACAATCACATCGACCGAACCGGGTGCCAGATCAAGCTGATCCAGTTGTTCCATGTAGCCGTGCACAAACTGCACATTGTCATAAGCAAACATTTCTGCGTGCCATGCTTGATGCTGCTGAGCTACTGCCAGCTGCCCGGCAGTCATATCCAGACCAATAATACGCCCGCTGGCACCAACCATCTGCGCCAGCGCATAAACATCACGTCCGGTACCACACCCCAAATCCAGAACAGTGCAGCCTTCCAGCTCCGCCGGTGCCACCAGGCCGCAGCCGTAATATCGCGCCAGCACTTCCGGGTGAATACGTGACAGCAAGGGTTTCAACCACTCAGGCATTGCCGACGGATCGCAGCAGGCTGATGTTTTCAGGTCTGCGGAGCTCTGTAATTGTTTGCCGTAATAATCTTTTACTACATCGTACATGACCTGATCCTTTAAGCCGGCGCACTGCAACTGGCACCAAATTTATAACAACTGAAACACCGGTGATGACGCAGCATGATGCGCGCCTTCATGCTCTCCGACAGAGTACTGCCCAGATCGTAGTCAGGGTCATCATCGACCAGTGTGCAGGCGTAAACACGCACACCTTTTGCGGTATTCACCAGCATCCTTGTGTAGGTGCACATAAAATGCGAGCGACTTTCCCGGGTTGGATATTTTTCCATACAGTTGGTAGTGACTTCCGGGCTGCCATCTTCAGTGCCGGGTGTCCCAAAATCAGGAAATGCAGTAAACGGCAGTTTTTCAGCGATACCATGCTGCTCGAAAATCCGGCAATAAATGCTCTCCACAGCGGCACTGTCTTCATTCAATTCCATCTGCCGGGCAATGGATACTTTAAAACCGTTTTCCTGCAACCATTTGATGCTGTCCAGTGACTCGGCAAAGCTGCCTTCTCCCCGACCGGCGTCATGACGCGTAGCGTCCGGGTAATCAAGACTGATCCGGAAGCTGATTGGATATGCGTTATTTTTCAGAGGCAGCAACTGATGCGCGCGCTGGGTTAATACGCGCGTGCCGTTGGTCAACACAAAACACGGTTTGTGCTGACTGGCGTAGTCCAGAATATTGACAAAATCGCGGATAACAAAAGGCTCACCACCGGTGAAGGAAAACTGCTTCACCCCCATGTCCACAGCCTCATGAATAAAAGGCTTTAACATTTCCAGCGACATCGCAGGCAGGCGTGTATCACCGGGTTTTGAGCCCTCAAGACAAAACGGGCAGGCCAGATTGCAGGCGGTGCCGGTGTGGATCCAGAGCTCGCTGAGACTATCGGCATCAATGTAACCACGGTTGTCACCGTTGCGTGTGTGGGTCCAGCTGTCGCTGTGGCGCGGTGACACCAGATTTATCAGAGGAATAATCCCGTTGGGGGCTGTAATGGCCCTGTTGTCGGCGGCAGTACTCACTCGACATTTCTCCCGGTTTTTCTCGCAATAGCTCTGAAGACAGATCTCACAACGTTATTTTCCTTTGATTCCTTGCCAGCGCCCCCGATCATACACAGTGACCGGATGCGGCCGGGTTTATTTGCGACAAGATAACAGATTGATCCCCATCCGAGCACCCGTCGTACAATGCCTGTAACGCGCAAATGGCTTATGCGCCACGCCCTTATCACGGAGCTTCACATCATTACGCAACAAACCTCCACACGGCTCACAATTGTCTGGTTCCGTCAGGACCTGCGCATCACCGACAACTCCGCATTGTCTGAGGCGGCTGCCTGCGGGGCTGTGCTGCCGGTCTATATTCTGGACGACATAAACGCCGCCGAATGGGCCATGGGCGGTGCCAGCCGCTGGTGGCTGCATCAGTCGTTGACCGCGTTAAATCAATCCCTGCATGGAAAGTTACTGGTATTAAAAGGTGACCCCCTGGTTCTGATGCCAGCGCTGGCCCGGCTCGTGAACGCCAGTCAGGTCATGTGGAACCGCTGTTATGAACCCTGGCGCGTACAGCGCGACAAGCGCCTGAAAGAACTGCTGCAGGAACAAGGCACTCAGACGCGCAGCTTTAATGGCTCACTGCTCTGGGAGCCGTGGCAGGTCCTGAAAGAAGATCAGACGCCGTACAAGGTATTCACACCTTACTTCCGGCGCGGCTGCATGAAGGCGGCTGAGCCGGCACGTCCTTTGCCGCCACCTTCCCGCCTGGATCTGTTTGATCCTCTGCCTGCTCTGACAGAACCGCAGGCAGACACCGGCTCCCTGCAGATCGGGGGTCGCTTTGCTGACGCTGGCATCAAAGCATTACAACTGCTGCCACAAATCGCATGGGATGGCGGACTTCAACAACGCTGGCAGGTGGGTGAAGCCGCTGCACAACGACGCCTGGCGCGCTTTCTTGAAAACGGCATCCATGGTTACAAAGAAGGCCGGAACTTCCCGGCAAAAGAACACGTATCGGGCCTGTCGCCACATCTGCATTTCGGCGAAATTTCACCACGTCAGGTCTGGCACGAAGCGCTCGGTGCTGGCCTGACGGGAGGATTTGAAAACGATCTGGATTGTTTTCAGTCGGAACTGGGCTGGCGAGAGTTTTCGTATGCGCTGCTGTTTCACAACCCCTCGCTCCCCCGGCGCCCGATTCAAGCCCGTTTTGAGAACTTTCCCTGGCAGAAAAATTCTCCGCCGCTGAAAGCCTGGCAACGTGGTGAAACCGGCATTCCACTGGTTGACGCCGGCATGCGCGAACTCTGGCAGACCGGTTACATGCACAACCGGGTGCGCATGGTAGTGGGTTCTTTTCTGGTGAAGAATCTGCTCACCCACTGGCATGAGGGCGAGGACTGGTTCTGGGACTGCCTCGTTGACGCAGATCTGGCCAGCAACTCAGCTAGCTGGCAGTGGATAGCCGGTTGTGGTGCCGATGCAGCGCCATACTTCCGCGTGTTCAATGCCGTGACTCAAAGTGAAAGATTTGATGCCAACGGGGCATATCTGCGTCGTTATCTGCCCGAGCTATCCAAGCTGCCGGATAAATATATCCATACGCCCTTTACTGCACCGGATAATATCCTGCGCGCGGCCGGCGTGAGTCTTGATGACAACTACCCCAGGCCTGTAGTGGATCTGAAGGAGTCAAGGGAAGCTGCGTTGCTGGCGTTTAAACAAACGCAGAATCACCAACTGTATTAACGGCACAGATTAAAAGAGCTGGTATCCAGATGAAAGTGATTGGCGTGCGGCGCGTTGTAGTCCGGCCCCAGCACAGTGCCAAAGTAGTTGCACGCACTGCTGTGTACATCGCGCAGGAAAGCGCTGGAGTTGGGGTGATCGACATTGTCCCAGTGAGTTAACACATCAGCGATAGCGCCACTCTCAAATCGGAATGTAGCCACATCAAATGCCGAGGCCGTCGCGTGTTGACTGCGCCGCCCCTGTTCACGGCTGTACACATTACGACATGCAAAGGTGCCGTAATGTTCGATTGAGCTGAGGCGACTTCCAAAATGCTGCAGTGCAAGCGGTTGCAACTTTTGTTGCTCAAACATCAACCAACGCACCAGCAAAGGACATGTCAGCGTGAATGACGAATTAAATTCCACACCAGTACTGCGCACACGCACCACATTCGTCAGCGGGCAGTTCTCAACCGGGGTGTAATCCTTAAGTGCCAGGTAGTCCACAAAATCATCTGGCGCAGTACTGAGAAAATCCAGACAGACGTCGGAATCATTTGCCAGCCTGGACAATTTCATTTTTGTAACAGGCGTCATGGGCTGATCAAACGTCAGCGGCTCCCAGGGATTCCAGGCCGGGGGCACTAACTCCCACGGCCTGGTAAGCACCACTAATGTTATGCAGATCCATATAGAAAGGCGCAGGATCCAACGCGTCATCGTGTTCAGCTCCTGATTACCTGTTCATTTTCGCTGCTCACATTTGTGGCTGCTGCAAAGGAACTCATTTCAGAACGTTACGCTCTGCAAATCCCAATGGAAGTTCATACTCGTCATTAAGTGTAACAGTATATTCACCTGCTTCGGCACCGTAGACGGGCAAGGGCTCGATCAGCTCAAAATCCCGAACATCAGCGGTGCAGGCGATTCCTTCCGGCACGTGACGATAGTACATGAATACATGCAGAGTCTGTGTGCCCGCGTCATAACGTTTGCTGACATGGCCCAGTTCTTCACAGCCATTCATGTATTTCCCTTCCACCTTCAGGAAAACCTGCACAGGAGTCGAGTCTGTTACCACCAGACTGACATTTTCTATATTGCGCAACGTGACACCTTCGCGAATACTGTGCAGCCGCCACAAATCATCACCTGCGGGCCTCAATTCGATTTGCTGGTACAGCCCAGGTTGCTCCTCAACATCAACTGCTGATATATGCAGGGCGTGACCGTCAAACACCGGATCGGCAGTTACTGCGGAAGTAGAAAAAGAAAGCAGGCTGCCCGCTAGCAAAACATGAAATGGTTTCATAAATCCTCCGTTTAATTTTTTCCTTGATGAACAAGACCCGATGAAACGTTCAGGTCTTGCACACAACATTTATGCACAACAGCAACGTTGTGCATAAAACGGATAGTAGAAAATTTATGGAAAACTTTATGTGATTCTCATCACATGAACGCGGACTACAGCAAACCCAGATTGATCGCTCTCAACACCGCTTGTGTGCGATCTCTGACGCCGAGTTTTTCCAGAATGGATGACACCTGATTTTTTACGGTGCCTTCGGATTTGTGAATGGTGCGCGAAATTTCCCTGTTGCTGAATCCGCCTGCCATCAAACGCAACACTTCCACTTCTTTATCACTGAGCGATTCCGGCGCTACCAGATTATCAAAGCGCGGCTCCATCGATGACAGGCCTTTCAGAATACGTTCGGTGATGGCGGGCTGCACCAGCGTGCCACCGGCATAAACGCTTTCGATTGCACCTACCAGACTGTTAAGCGATACATCTTTAAGTAAATAACCTTTGGCACCTGCCTGCATACCTTCCAGCACCAGCTGGCTGTCATCAAAAGTGGTGAGAATGATGCTGGGCACCATACAACCGGCGGCGCGCATGGCGTTGAGCGCATCGATACCGGTCATTTTTGGCATACGGATATCCATCAGCATGACGTCGGGTTTGTACTTCTGAATTCCCTCAACGACCTGACTGCCATCTTCGACCTGGCCGACCACCTCAATACGCTCGCTAAGCTCGAGCAGACTGCAGATGCCAAGTCTGACCAGATTCTGGTCTTCTGCCAGCATGACGCGGATTTTGTTCATGTGCCGATTGATCTCTCTTGTATGAGTGATTTTGTTCTGTGGCCCGATTATGGCACAGGCTGACACAAACGACGTATAGGTCTTAAGTAACCTCACAGGCCGTGGCTTTTGTCACTTGGCGCCTGTATCGCGCGGTGTCAGCATACTGACACGGCAGATGGGATGGCTTGCCGGGCGGTTCAACAAACCAATTACAGGAGTAACTCAATGTTTCTGATTCACCAGTCTGCTCTCTATCTGCATATCACCGGCGGCCTTGCTGCACTGCTGTTGTTCTGGATTCCGGTATTTGCGCGCAAAGGCTCACCCATTCACAAACGTGTAGGGCGTTATTTCGCCTTGCTGATGTATATGGTGGGTATTTCCGGCATCATCCTGAGCTCGCTGGATCTGTTGATGCCGGTGCAATTGCATCCTGACGATGCCGTCGCTTCTGTGCGTGACAGAGCAATATTTCTGTTTTCGCTCAGCCTGCTGGTGTTGACCACCACTCGTCATGGCTGGCTGACTATCACCCACAAAGACAATCGCCAACCACTGAAACATCCGCTGCAACTGCTGCTGACAGGCGCCTTGCTGGCAACGGGTGCGGGGCTGCTATTGCTAGGCCTGTCCAACAGCAACACCATCTACATTGTATTTGGCGGACTGGAAATCGTGTTGAGTATCGGACTGCTGCGTTACACCTTCAAGAGGATCACAAAACCTCGTGAATGGTGGACGGAGCATCTGGGCGGTTTGATAGCGTCCGGCATTGGTGCCTACACGGCGTTTGTGGTGGTCGGTGCCGGAACGTTGATGGGACCGCTCTACAGTCAATGGCCATGGTTGCCAGTGCTGGTCTGGGTCGGCCCCGGCGTAATAGGCGGAATCGCGATAGGCGTTACGACGCGGCACTACCGGCTTAAATTTGCACCAAAACACGCCTCTGCCACGAGCCAGATCTGACACCGTTTACCAAGGTTCAACTCACACGGATCAGATTTATCGGGCTGTGACTTTTCGGGGGGCGCTTAGCGCCTCCGGTATAAAACCCTCAGCCGACAGCGCAAGGCTTTCGCGATACCAGCATGCGCCGTTGCCATCTGGAAACCGCAGACTGTGACGACCTCTTGGCCTGCCAGAAACGCGGCCGGTGTCGCCGATAATGGTTACAGCTGCAGCCCTTTCTGCGCCAGAGCCACGGCACGGAATATCGCACGCGCCTTGTTCATGGTTTCTTCCCATTCCAGGGTCGGAACCGAATCTGCCACCACGCCAGCGCCTGCCTGCACATAAAGCGTGCCGTCTTTGATCACTGCAGTGCGGATGGCAATTGCCATATCCATGTTGCCACCCCAACCAATGTAACCCATGGCGCCGCCATAAATACCGCGCTTGATCGGCTCCATCTCATCAATAATCTGCATGGCGCGCACCTTGGGTGCGCCAGACAAAGTGCCCACCGGCAAGGTAGCTTTAAGAACATCCAGCGAGGTTTTGTCGTCACTAATCTGGCTTTCCACAATGGATGCTATGTGCATCACATGGGAATAACGTTCCACAAACATCTTTTTGGGCACATGCACAGAACCGGTTTTTGATACGCGTCCGGAGTCATTGCGACTCAGATCAATGAGCATCAGGTGTTCTGCAATTTCTTTGGCATCGGCCAGCAGTTCCTGCTCCAGCGCCTGATCCTGCTCATCGGTGGCACCACGCTTGCGCGTACCGGCCAGCGGTCGCACGGTGATCAGACCATCTTCAACCCGCGCCAGAATTTCCGGCGAAGCGCTGACAATATGGTGATCACCCATATTAAAAAACACCATGTAAGGCGAAGGGTTCAGGTAACGCAGCGCACGGTAGGCATGAATGGGGTCGCCATCAAACGGCACAGACATACGCTGCGCCAGCACCACCTGCATGACATCACCGGCAAGAATATAATCCTTGATCGAATTGACGGCTTTTTCAAACGGCGCCTGCTGGAAGCTGGAGAAAAAATCCTGCTCGGCGCTGATGACATCGGGGCGCGACCTGGCAATCGGGCGCTGAAAAGGTTGCATCAGTGCCGATTCGATTTCATCCAGACGTGAATAAGCCTTATTCAGAGCACCTTTTTGCGAAGGGTCCGCGTGGCACACAATAGAAATGGTGCCGCGCAGATTGTCGAACACCACAACTTCTTCCGACAGCAGCAACAGAATTTCAGGTGTGCCTATTTCATCCTCGCCGGGTGCGGCGCCCAAGGAAGGTTCTACGTAACGCACAGTGTCGTAACTGAAATACCCGACCAGACCACCGCTGAATTTTGGCACACCCGCCAGCTCGGCAACTTTAAAGCGATTTTTGAACGCTTCAACAAACACAAACGGATCATCCATTCTGTGTTGTTCGATCAGCGCGCCATCCTGCTCTACACGCACATCGTCAGCGCTGACACGCACAACAGTTTTACAAGGCAAACCAATGATGGAAAAACGTCCCCACTTTTCGCCGCCCTGCACTGATTCAAACAAATAGGTATACACACCATCGGCAAGTTTTAAATAGGTGCTGAGTGGGGTTTCAAAATCGGCCAGCACTTCGCGCACCACCGGCACACGGTTGTAACCGGCAGCGGCCAGCGCATCAATGTCCTGCTGTTGCAGTCGGGTTGCCACAGCGGCGGAGGAGAATTGATTGCGCGTCATCAGAAACCTTCCCTTTTAAACAGCTACAGTCTGCGCCAGTTGCTGGCGCATGGTGGTGATGGTGTTCTCGTAGGAGTCACTGTTAAAAATGGCAGACCCCGCAACAAACATATCGGCACCGGCGCGTGCAATTTCCGCAATATTGTCGACCGTGACACCACCATCAACTTCCAGGCGGATATTAAAACCACTGTTATCAATCAGACTACGCGCCTGCTGCAATTTTTTGAGCGCTGACGGGATAAATTTCTGACCACCAAAACCCGGGTTCACCGACATGATCAGAATCAGGTCAATTTTGTCCATCAGATATTCCAGGCAATCCAGAGTGGTACCCGGATTAAACACCAGACCGGCTTTACAGCCGGCATCACGGATCAGCTGCAGTGAGCGATCAACGTGCTGTGACGCTTCCGGGTGAAAACTGATAATGCTGGCACCGGCTTTGGCAAAATCGGTGATCATCTGATCCACCGGCTGCACCATCAGGTGCACATCAATGGGCGCCTTGATGCCGTAACTGCGCAAGGCTTTGCAGACCATGGGGCCGATGGTCAGGTTAGGCACATAATGATTGTCCATGACGTCAAAATGCACTACGTCAGCACCGGCAGCGAGAACAGCATCGACTTCTTCACCCAGGCGGGCGAAGTCGGCGGATAAAATTGAAGGAGCAATCAGGAAGTTTTTGTCCATAACGTAAGTCATCACAAGGTCGCCGGCTGTGTGTTTGAAAGGCGGCATTCTAACGCCTTCAGCCGCTCGGGTGAACCGATATCCTGCCAGTCGCCAGTGAAGTACTCACCGGTGACCATCTGTCTCGCCATGGCCTGGCGCAGCAGCGGCGACAAAGCCAGGCGCTGCACAGACAGCCCGGCGAACAATTGCGGGTGCAACACACTGATGCCACTGAAGGTGTAGCGGGGATCTGCGTTATCTGACACCCGCCCATCAGCGCCCAGATAGAAATCACCCTGCGGATGATGTGGCGCATTCGGGACAAGTACCAGATGCGCCAGGGCGCTGGCTGGATCCAGCGGTTTCAGCAGGGAAAAATCATAGTCCGTCCAGACATCACCGTTGACCACCACAAACTCCTCCGTCCCCAGCAAGGGCAGAGCATTAATGATGCCGCCTGCGGTTTCCAGCAGCTCGTTTTCCACTGAATACTGAATGTGCACGCCATAACGGGAGCCGTCGCCCAGAGCGGCCGGAATCTGCTCACCCAGATGATGCAGATTGATTACCAGATCACGGATACCGGCTTTGGCCAATTTCAGGATCTGCCATTCAATAAGGCTGTGAGCACCGGCTTTGAGAAGAGGTTTGGGTGTCAACTCCGTCAGCGGCAGCATGCGCTTGCCGTGCCCGGCTGCCAGGATCATGGCCTTCATCAGTGGCCTTCCTCAGCATCATGTTCATAAGCCAGATCGGCTGATGACACCAGCGGCCCGGAGGCCGTCAGCACCCCATACATGTCAATCATCGGGCCACGGCGGAACCAGCTTATAAATGCTTTTAACTCAGGGTGACGCTCACCCACAGTGACGACGTAATCCATCACTACCGGCAGATCCAGCAGGTAACGCGGTTTGTTGTCACGCAATGCAAGCCGACAGAAAATGCCCAGCACTTTGATGTGACGCTGAATCCCCATCAGATCAAAATCGCGCCGGAAAGCCTCCCAGGACAAGCTGGCGGGCACAATATCGCGCGCCTGTGCCTGTTCAAAATACTGGCGCAGCCAGCGGCTGACATCCTCTGCAGGCCACACGATATAACAATCACGCAGCAGGGAAACCAGATCGTAGGTCACCGCGCCGGTCACCGCATCCTGAAAGTCGATAACGCCCGGCGGCTGGTTTTCGGGGTGGGCGCCATCCGCATGCTGGCGCACCATCAAATTGCGCGAGTGATAGTCCCTGTGTACACGCACCTGCGTCTGCCCAAGCGCAGCCTGCTCAAGAAATTGCCAGGTGTTCGCCAATAATCTGGTCTCGTCGGCATCCAGCTCAATGCCGAGCATGCGGCCACAGAACCACTCATCAAACAGACTGAGCTCGTTATGCAGACGCGTCTGATCATAAGGCGGCAACTGCGACACACTGCGGTCGGATTGCAGCGCCAGCAAGGCATTCATGGCCTGGGTATAAAGCACGTCCACGCGCGCCATATCTCCGGCGTCCTGAGCCGCCTGCAGACAGGGCAGATATAACTGATCACCAAAATCCTCCAACAGCATGAAGCCCTGTTCCAGGTCGTGCGCCAGTATGGTCGGCGTCTGCAGTCCCGCGGCGCGGAATTCAGATGCCGTCAGTAAAAAAGCAGGGTTGTTTTCACGCTCAGGCGGCGCATCCACCAGCATCAGACTTTTTACCGGATGATCAAATCCCTCGAGTGACAAGGCCGATCCGGCATGGTGACGGAAATAACGACGAAAGCTGGCATCACCGCCCAGCGCCGAAGCATTCACCGGCCCCGGGTCAGAACCCAGGAGCTGTTGCAAAGCCACACGCGCCCACTGCTGTAGTTGCTGGTGTCGGATATCCGTATTGGTTTCGCTTGTGCCTGAATCGCCATCCGTAGACTGTTGTTGCCGGGACATTGTCAAATCTGCTCCTGATACCAGCGCCAGCCGGATCTGTGTAACGGCCGCGATTCACTTCTAGTGGCCGTGATTACTTTCTAATGAAAGGGTGATGAATTATCATGCCTGCGCTGCCAACCGACGCCATCAAGCGTGGATAGCACCACCATTCTCCATTGCCGACCGGATCGCCCGCAACTATGTCAGACCGCAAGTCAGACAAAAAGTCTGTTAACAGACAATCAAGACGTTTTTATCCCGGCTGGATCGTCCCTGCCTTGCTGCTGCCCGCCATCAGCCCGGCGATTTATGCGCAACAGTCGCAGTCACCGGATACCGCATCCGGCGCCGGCATCATGCAGGACTGGCTGACGCGTGAAAACATGACTGAAGAGCAGGCCGGGCAGTTGAATAGCGCATGCTGCGGCATGTTTGTTGAGCCAGAGTTGCTGGGCGAAAACGCCGCACTGGACCCTGACAGCGCACCGACTGAAATTGTGACGCCCTATCGCGTCAGCCAGCCCGAGCCACAACAGCTCTACGTGGAAGGTGACGTTACCGTTCGCCAGGGTTATCGCAGCCTGCAGGCATCAGAAGGCCTGCACTTAAACGAAGCAACCAACATTCTCAGCCTGCAAGGCGACGTGGTATTCCGTGAGCCCGGCTTTCTGGTCACCGGACAAGGTGCCCGGATAGATCAGAGCAGCGGCGACAATACCATTGAACAAGCCTCCTATGTGATTCACAACACCCAGATTCATGGCACAGCATCGCGGCTCAGCTACAACACTGAGACCGGCATGATGACCATGGATAACGGCGAATTCAGCCGTTGTGAGCCTATGGATCCTTTCTGGCTGGTGCAGGCCAGCAGTCTGCGTCTGGATAATGAACGCGGCGTGGGTTACGCCAGCGAGCTGACTTTGCGCCTGAGAGACGTGCCGGTTTTCTATTACCCTTACACCGTGCAGTTCCCGATTGGCGATCAGCGGGTATCCGGTATTTTGCCGCCATCTATCAGCAACAGCCGCGACAACGGCCTCGATGTTGCTCTGCCGTATTATTTCAATCTGGCACCGCACTACGATGCCACCGTGACGCCCAGATTGATGACGGAACGCGGCCTGATGTTAGGTGGCGAATTCCGCTATCTGTCGAGCTGGTCCATGAACACGGTGACCGCAGAACTGCTGCCGGATGATCAGACATACGATCCGGCGCGTGCCGGTATCAGCCGCGAAAGCGCGCCGCAACGCCAGCGTTGGTTTGGCAGTTTTGCTCACGAAGGCCAGCCGGCTCAGAACTGGCGCACCTTTGTTGATCTCAACGCAGTCAGTGACGCCGATTATTTCCGCGACCTGGGCACACGCAATCTTGATCTTGAAAGCCGCACCCACCTGAACAAAGAAGCCGTGGTGTCTTGGCAGGATGCCAACTGGCACGCCGAAACACGTCTGCAGCGTATCCAGATTATTGATCCTTATCTGGCTTCAATCGATATCAATAAACCTTATGACCGGCTGCCGGAAGTCCGGCTCAGCCGCCAGGGCGACAGCTGGGGCGCATTCCGTTACGGCGCCGATGTGTCACATGTGCGTTTTGACCGCTCGCTGGAAAGATCACTGCTGAGCCCCGCTCAACTTGACGGCGGCGCCCTTGTGACCGGATCCCGAATGGCAGCAGAGCCTTGGGTAAGTATGCCGCTACGCGGCGCCGGTTATTTCCTGATCCCCACCGCGCGTTACCGTTATGCCAGTTGGGAGCTCGATCAGCAGGCCGTCAATACTGCCGGTTCGCCGGACCGCGGCGTCTCCGTATTCAGCCTGGACAGCGGGCTGATCTTTGAAAGACCGGTCAATGTGGCAGGATTGTCAGCTACCCAGACGCTTGAACCGCGTCTTTACTATCTTTACAGCGAGCAGAAAGACCAGCAATCACTGCCGAACTTTGACAGTGCCCAACTGCACATGAACTTCAATCAACTGTTCCGCGACAACCGCTTTAGTGGTGGCGACCGCGTTGGTGATGCCAATCAGGTCAGCGCCGCGGTCACCAGCCGTCTGCTGACAAACGATGGCATGGAGCGGGCTCGTATCAGCGTGGGCCAGATTTTTCACTTCAAAGATCGCAAAGTCTCACTCGACAGCCCCCTGCAGAACTGGCTGACATTACAGCCGCTGGACACGGATCGCTCGGCACTGGTGATGGAAGCCAGCTACCGTCCCCATTCCCGTTGGCAGCTGATGACCGATCTGCAATGGGATCAGGAAAACAGCACTATTGACCAGGGCAGCGTGGCACTGCAGATGCAGGGCGATCAGGGCAGATTATTTAATGTGGCGTTCCGCTACCGGGAAAAAACCGACGTTTTCCTCAATGCACCGCCGCTACTGGATCCCCGCATCAAGCAGTCAGACATCTCGGCCGTGTGGCCTTTGAACGCAAACTGGAGTTTGCTCGGTCGCTGGAACTATGACCACAGCAACAGCAGGAACCTTGAAACCTTCGCGGGTGTCGAATACAGTAACTGTTGCGCTACCATGCGCGTGATCGCCCGCGACTGGGTCAATGACTACGAATTACTTGAACCAAACACCAGAAAAAACCGGGGCGTTTTTTTCCAGCTATCCCTGCACGGCCTGGGCGACCTCGCCGGTGGCGGTCTCGACAGCCTGCTTAGCAACAGCATCCCCGGATTTAAGGAGCAAAACAGCAATGACTAAACGTTTCGGCCATGTAATAGCCAGCAGCCTCGCCGCCATTCTGCTGCTGACCAGTTCCGCTGCCCTGGCGCAAAGGCAGGTACTGGATAAGATCATCGCCGTGGTTGATGACGGGGTTATTCTGCAGAGTGAGTTCGACGAGCGCATGGCTGAAATACAACAGCGCGCCGTCCAGATGAACATGCCTTTGCCTGCGCCCACCTTGTTGCGCGAGCAGATCATGGAGAGCCTGATCATCGAAAACCTGCAAATTCAGCTGGCCGAGCGCGTGGGCATCCGTTTTGACGATGATACCCTGAACCGCGTGATCGCTGATCTTGCGCAGAGCAGCAGCATGAGTTTCGACCAATACGTCGGCGCGCTTGAAGAACAAGGAGTTTATCTGCAGACCCGTGAGCGCATCCGTCGTGAGCTGGCAGTGAACGAAGTTCAGCGCGGCATGGTCAACCGCCGCATCAGCATCACTGATCAGGAGATCGAGAACTATCTGAATTCAGAAGCCGGGCGGACCGCCATGGCGCCCGACTATCTGGTGAACCAGATCCTGATACCAGTGCCTGAATCCGACAGTCCTGCCATCCAACAGGCAAAACAGGCCTTTGCGCGCGAACTGTATGACCGTATCAATGCCGGCGCTGATTTTGCGCAGGTGCGTATGGAAGCCCAGCAAGCAGCAACGGCCAATCCTCCGCGTGGTTTCCCGGTCTCCGGTGGTGAACTGGGATGGCGGAAGGCAGACCAATTGCCAAGCCTTTTTGTCGACATTGTTCCGTCCATGCGTATTGCGCAGGTTAACGAACCTATCCGCTCTGCAAATGGCTTTCACATCATCCAGCTCTCTGATGTCCGGGGTGACTCTACCCGGTTGGTCAAACAGACCCAGTCGCGTCATATCCTGATTGCCCCTTCAGAAATCCGCACAGAAGATCAGGCTCGTCGTCTTGCCGAAACTGTGTATCAGCGCATTATGGATGGTGAAGAATTCAACGTGCTGGCACGCCAGTTCTCCGATGACACCACAACAGTGGTCGCTGGCGGCGATCTGGGTTGGGTCAGCGACGGCGGCATGCCCCCTGAATTTGAACAGCGTATTCGCGACTCTGAAGTGGGTGTTGTGATTGCCCCTTTCCGCACCAGTTTTGGCTGGCATGTGGCAGAAGTGACCGGGCGTCGTGAGCAGGATCTGAGCCGCGAATTCCGCCGCCAGCAAGCCCAGAATGTGTTGCGTCAGCGCAAGTTTGATATCGAGCTGGAAAACTGGATGCTGGAAATCCGCGACGAAGCTTACGTCAAACACATCAACTGATCATGGCGCTGCAACTGGCCATTACTCCGGGCGAACCGGCAGGTATAGGTCCGGAGCTGCTGATTCAGTTGATTCAGCATCCCGGAAAACTACCACACGACTGTGCTCTGGTTGCCGTCGCCGACCCCGACCTGCTGAGATCACGGGCCGCCTTGCTCGGCCTGCCACTGACCGTCATAACGTGGCAGCCCGGTGAAATTCTGCCTCCCGCACGCGCATCAGAACTCCATGTTTTCCCAGTGCCCTTGAGCGCAGCCTGTGAACCGGGCGTCCTCAATACAGACAATGCCACCTACGTGCTGGAAACACTGCGCGCAGCCACTCAGCTTTGTCTCGACAAAAAAGTCGATGGCATGGTTACAGCTCCGGTTCACAAAGGTGTTATCAATGACGCCGGCATCGCATTTTCAGGGCACACCGAATTTCTGGCGCAGCAGTGCCATGTCGCACTGACTGTAATGATGCTGGCCACTGAAGGCCTGCGGGTTGCACTGGCGACCACGCATCTGCCGCTCAAAGATGTGTCGGCAGCTATCACAGCCCCGATGCTGATGCGTATTGTGCGTATTCTGCATGAAGATCTGAAAAACAAGTTTGGCATCGCCCAACCCCGTATTCTGGTTTGCGGACTCAATCCGCATGCCGGCGAGGGCGGACATCTGGGTCGCGAAGAAATTGAAGTGATTTCGCCAGTGCTTGACCTGATGCGCGCCGAAGGCATGTTGCTGAATGGCCCGCTGCCTGCCGACACATTGTTCACTGACAAATATCTGAACCAGGCCGACGCCGTGCTGGCCATGTATCACGATCAAGGACTACCGGTGCTCAAATATAAAGGTTTCGGCCGCGCCAGCAACATCACACTGGGACTGCCGATCATCCGCACCTCGGTAGATCATGGCACCGCACTCGATCTTGCCGGCAGCGGCAAAGCCGATGGCGGCAGCCTGATCAATGCCATAGAAACCGCCTGTCAGATGGTGCTGGCACAACAATTTCACAAGAGCCAAAACCCTGCATGAGCCGATACGACAGTTCACACCCCATTACGCAACCTGACCATCAGGCACGTAAACGTTTTGGGCAGAATTTCCTGCATGACCCGCATATTATCCGCAAAATTGTGGAAGCTATCGGTGCAAAACCGGGACAGCACCTGCTGGAGATCGGCCCCGGACAAGGTGCCCTGACCATTCCGCTGGTCAACAGCGGCGCCCGTATTGACGTGGTAGAACTTGATCGTGATCTGGCGGCCTGGCTGGTCAATCACTTCGCCGATTGTGAGCGTTTTACGCTGCATCCCGGTGATGTCCTCAAGTTTGATCCGCACACCCTCACGCAGCAGGAGCGCAGTCTGCGTGTCATCGGCAATCTCCCGTACAATATCTCCACGCCCTGCCTGTTTCATCTGCTGGAGTCTGAGGCGCTGATTGACGACATGACGTTCATGTTACAAAAAGAGGTCGTGCAGCGCCTTGCCGCCACTCCGGAAGATGAAGCCTATGGCCGGCTGAGTGTGATGGTGCAGTACTTCTGTGAAGTGCACCATCTGTTTGATGTGCCACCCGGCGCCTTTAAACCGGCACCAAAAGTCACTTCGGCGATAGTACGTCTGCGCCCGCACCGACACCTTGAACACAAGGCTGACGATACTGATTTGTTACGTGATCTGGTAAGAACCGCGTTTTCACAACGAAGAAAAACCTTGAGAAACTGCATCAAACCGCTTATATCTGAGTTTGATCCAGCACAGCTGCCGGTCGATCTCAACCTCAGACCGGAAAACCTGGGCGTGGCGGACTACGTCAGGCTCAGCAATGCCATTGGGGTTTTACGTGCTGACATCAGCGTTCCGACTCAGGAGTAAGCAACGATGCAGAATTTTCAGCATGATGCATCGAACATCGACATTTCCGTGCAAACCCAATATTTGCACGAGCAGTCTGATCCGGAGAAAAACCGTTTTGTTTTTTCCTACACTATTGGCATACAAAATCTGGGCAGTGAGCCAGTCAAATTGTTGTCCAGACACTGGGTTATCACTGACGACAACAATCAGATTGAAGAAGTCAGAGGGCCCGGCGTGGTAGGTCTGCAACCGATGATTCATCCCGGACAAAAGTTTGTGTATACCAGTGGTGCTGTGCTCACAACACAGTTCGGCACCATGCAAGGCAGTTACGAAATGCTCAAGCCCGATGGCAGCCGGTTCGATGCACCTATTCCGGCGTTCCTGTTGTCGCGGCCTCACTCAGTACACTGAAGCACGGCGGTCCGATGGCGACTTATGTTATTGGCGATATACAGGGCTGCTACAAACCCCTGAGAAGCCTTCTGAAATCAGTCAACTTCCTGCCCGGAAGCGATGCGCTCTGGTGTGTCGGTGATTTGATCAATCGCGGACCGAAATCACTCGATACATTGCGTTACCTGCGCGACCTCAACGACTCAGCAACTATCGTGCTGGGCAATCACGATCTGCACTTTCTTGCGCTGTACTACGAATGCACACCGGATTTTGCCAGCAATCGACACACCCTGGAAAAACTGCTGACCGCGCCTGATTGCGGAGAGCTGGCCGACTGGCTGCGACACAAACCCCTCGCGCATTATGATTGCCTGCTGGCGGATGGAGAGATTCGCCACTACCTGATGATCCATGCCGGTGTTGCGCCGCAGTGGACCCTGCAAAAAACCCTGAATCTGGCCGCTGAAGTGGAGCTTGCTTTGCAAGGCCCGAAATTCAGAGACTATTTACGCGCCATGTATGGTGACTCGCCGACGCGCTGGAAAAATAGCCTCATGGGCCAGGACAGACTCCGGATAATCACCAATTATCTTACCCGCCTGCGTTTTTGCACTGAAAACGGCGACATCAATCTTCAGATCAAGGAAGCTGCCAACAAAGCACCGGCCGGTTTCAGTCCCTGGTTTAAATTCGAACGCATCACGCCTGAGACCAACATCCTGTTTGGCCACTGGGCTGCGCTGGAAGGTATCACTGACAAACCACATGTCTATGCACTGGATACCGGCTGTGTATGGGGTAGGGAACTGACCATGATGCGGCTTGAAGACCACAAACTGTTCAGCGTCTGATAGACTCAGGCGCACCATGAAAATCTACCTTGTTGGCGGTGCTGTGCGAGATACCCTGCTGAACCTGTCCGGTTCGGATCGCGACTGGGTGGTCGTTGGCGCCACTATCGAAGAAATGCTGGCGCAGGGTTACAGACCGGTAGGCAAAGACTTCCCGGTTTTTCTGCATCCGGAATCCAACGAAGAGTATGCACTCGCACGCACTGAACGCAAATCCGGCAAAGGTTACAAAGGCTTTACCGTCTATGCGGCGCCGGACGTCACGCTGGAAGAGGACCTGCAGCGCCGCGATCTCACGGTAAATGCCATGGCCATGGACATCAGTGATGAGCGGAAAACGATCATCGACCCCTGGGGCGGCCAACAGGACATCAAAGATAAACTGCTGCGGCATGTCTCGCCGGCGTTTCGCGAAGATCCACTGCGTGTATTAAGAACGGCGCGTTTTGCCGCTCGTTTTGCGCCACTGGGTTTTACTGTGGCTGAGGAAACCCTGTCGCTGATGCGGCAGATCTGCAGCGACGGCGAGCTCGAACATCTGATTGCCGAACGCATCTGGCGCGAACTCGACACTGCGCTCGGCGAACAACAACCCCGTGTGTTTTTTGAAGTGCTGCGTGCCTGCGGCGCATTGGCCATCCTCATCCCGGAGCTGGACAAACTTTTTGGTGTTCCGCAGCCCGAACAGTGGCACCCCGAAATTGATACCGGCATTCACTGCCTGATGGTACTTGAACAAGCCTGCCGCCTGACAGAAGACAGAGCCGTGCGGCTGGCCGCTGTGCTGCATGATCTGGGCAAAGGCGAAACCAACCCCGCAGACTGGCCCAGACACATCGCACACGAGACACGTGGCATAGCCCTGGCTGAACAGGTGTGTAAACGCTTACGGGTGCCTAATGAACACAGTGACCTTACACGACTGTCCAGTCAGTACCACACTCACTGTCATCGCGTGCTGGAATTAAAACCTGCTACGCTGCTGAAGCTGTTCGAAGGACTGGATGCGTTCCGGCGCCCGGATCGCTTCGAAAAATTTCTGCTGGTGTGTGAGGCGGATTCGCGCGGGCGCACCGGGTTTGAAGACAGAGACTATCCACAGGCAGATTACCTGCGCGCTGCGTTCGCCTCTGTTGCCGGCATCAGTGTGCCGGATCTGCTGAAAAACGCTCCTGCAGCGCCGGGCCCGCAGGCCGGCGAAGAGATCCGCGAACGACTCAATGCGGCACGACTGCAGGCACTGAAGTTGTACGTTGAGCAGCATCGCAATAACAAAGCCGGTTCTCATGACACAGCCTGATAACAGCAATGCCCCTGTTGTACTGATTACCGGTGCCGGCCGGCGCATTGGCGCCCGCATCGCAATGGTGTTTCATCAGCAGGGTTACCGCGTCATCATCCACTGCAAGCAATCACTACACGATGCAGAAGCGCTGGCACTGGGATTTAATGACAACCGCCCGGACAGCGCCCGCGTATTGCAGGCTGATCTTTGCGATATCAGCGAGATCGGGCAACTGGCGCACGATGCGCTTGACTGTTACGGCCATCTGAATGTTCTGGTCAATAATGCCAGCAGCTTTTATCGCACTGATTTGGGCAGCATCACTGCGCAGAACTGGGATGATCTGATGGCCAGCAATGCACAGGCACCTCTTTTCCTGTGCCAGGCATTTGCAAAGACTCTGCGTGCAAATAAAGGCAGTATCGTCAATCTGACGGATATGAATATCAACAAAGGTATGAGCGGCTTCAGCACCTATACCATGGCAAAAGCTGCGCTGCAGGCCATGACGCGCTCGCTGGCAAGAGAGCTGGCGCCGCAGGTCCGTGTCAATGCTGTGTCACCCGGCGCCATCCTGTGGCCAGAACACGCCAGCGACCCTGTGCTTCACGCGGCAGAGCAGGCAGATATTCTTGCCGGCATCCCGCTGGCACGGCTGGGCACTGAAAATGATATTGCACGAGCCGTGTATTTTCTGGCTCATGACGCTCACTACATCACCGGCCAGACACTGCGTGTCGATGGTGGGCGCGCGCTGGGTTAGGCTTGGGCTTGGAGTTAGAGTCAGGGCTACTGCCACTGCCTTGGGTCCACACGGTAATACCACAACAGCTGTTCAAACAATTCAGGATGCCGCGCCTGCAAAGCAAACGGCTTTTCGAAAAATGTTTCAGTCGCCACTGCAAAAAACTCCGCCGGCTCGCTGGCGCCATAGAAGTCCAACACTTCATCCTGCTGGTTCAGCCAGGCCGCTCCCGGATCACTTGCCAGCGCGCGCAACCGCTTGAATTCCGCACCAAATACTTCGGACCAGCGCTGGTAGGCGGCGTGACTGTTCAGCCAGGGCGCACCATTGGCGTGACCAAACTGATTGTCCAGCTGATGCGCAAACTCGTGTAATACCACATTAAAACCGTCAGAAAAATTCGCGGCACTTCTTTCAACACTGTCCCATGACAGAATGATCCGGCCATTGCTCCAGGCTTCCCCGGCGAGCACACGCGATTGATGTGACACCAGACCCATTTCATCAGGCTGATCACGCGCCGCCAGAAACTCTGAAGGGTAAACCATGATGGTATGCAGGCTGGTGTAATAGTCGCCGGGCCTGTCAAGGATCAGCAGACAGGCCTGCGCAGCAATACTGACACGCACATCATCATTGATGCGCTGACCGGCACAACCGACAAATCGCTTGTTGGCCAAAAAATGTTTGATCTGATTATGCAGTGCAGTTTTCAGGCGATCAGGCATACGGTCGTAAAACGGCAAGCGATAGCGGACTATGGCTTCCCACTCCGGAGAAAACGGCGCCTGCTCGCGCCGGCGGCCCTGCCAGCGCGGGTATACAAACAACCACAGCGCCAGCAACACAACCATCACGATCATACTTGTGATAACGATCTGAGCCTGAATATC
Organism: Pseudohongiella sp.; assembly: GCA_030651695.1. Lineage (GTDB taxonomy): Bacteria > Pseudomonadota > Gammaproteobacteria > Pseudomonadales > Pseudohongiellaceae > Pseudohongiella. The sequence goes on from JAUSCD010000012.1 coordinate 240,537, forward strand.
CACCTGCGTTTCTCCTGTCCACAGGCCAGTCCTGACTCAACGGCGCGTGTTTGCAACTTATGCAGCCCGGAAAATTAAAAGCAGTCACCCGAAAGGGTGAATACATTCAATTTTGGGATGAATCTCTTTGATCTGTCATACCTAGTTAGATAAGATCGGGGCGCAGTTATAAAAAACAAGTGTCTTATCACAGGCATTAATAACACCTATAAGAAGAGACCGCGAACATGCTGACAACCCGCCGTGAGGGAGAAGTCCAACCAGGGATCAAGTGGGGACCTTTTGTCCTGCGCATTCCGTTTATCCACATGCGCTTTGCTCTGCCTGAGTTACTTCAGGGTATCTGCGTAGCGGGCGCCACCGGCCTTGCGCTGGTGCCGGTGATGACATCCGCATTCGGCCTGAGCTTCGAAGAAGCAGTAACCATGGCCATGTTCCATACTCTTCTGATCTCCAGTGCCTGGATCATATTTGGTGATCCCATTGCTCCCGGGTGGCTGACACCGGCCCTGCCTTTCATTTTTGCTTTTGTGTTGGGTTCTGCCAGCACTCAGGCTGAACAGTTTCAGCTGATGACAGCGCTCTCGCTCAATTTTGCTGCCTTGCTAATTATTTTGGGCATCACGGGGTTGGGCGCAAAACTCATTGCCTGGGTACCCAATGTACTCAAAGGCGGCATTATTCTTGGGGCGGCTTTTGCAGCTTTTCTGCGAATTTTTGACCAGAATGATGCAGCCAGCGCGCTCAATGCCACGCCGATTGCTGCCATTGCCGCGCTCGCCCTGTGTATGTTTCTGACCTTCTCCAAACCTTTTCAGCGCCAGGCGGCACAGATGCCGATGCTGGCAAAAATAGCCGGTCTTGGTCTGTTGCCCGCGTTTCTGGTGGCAGGCACTATCGGCTGGGCTACCGGCGAAATGCAGTTCAATATCCGCTCCGGTTTTCTGGATGTTCCGACTCACGCCGCGTCACTGTGGCAAAAAGCATCACCGCTGATGATTGGCTGGCCCAGCGCATCGCAATTTATTGCCGCATTGCCCTTGGCATTTATCACTTACATCCTGTTTTTTGGTGATCTGGTTACGGCTGAGGAGATGATCAAAAATACCCAGCCCATGCGTACCGATGAGAAGCTGGACGTAAACAGCAGCCGTGCGCACATGGCAACCGGTATCCGCAATGCCGTGATGGGAATCATCGCTCCGTTTTTTGGCACCCAAGGTGTGCTGTGGACAGGTATTCAGGTGGTTATTCTGAAACGCTGGGCTTCAGGCCGCGATAAAATGGATTCCATTTTTGACGGCATCGCTGGTTACTACGTTTATGGCTTGCCGCTGCTGTTTATCGTGTTGCCGATTGTGACCATGCTGCAGCCTCTGCTGCCAATCGCTCTGGCGGTAACCTTGCTGCTGACCGGTTTTGCCTGCGCAACACTGGCACTCACAGCAGTGACCGATACAGCCGAGCGCGGAGCCATGGTGCTCACTGCCATCGCGTTCTCATTGTTTGACCCGTGGACCGGCCTGATTGCTGGCCTGGCGACAATTGTTGTTGTGGTTGGTCCCGGCGTATTTATGCCGAAGAAACCGGTCGACCCTGCCAAAGAAAGTTGACCCGCCACAGCTGCTGACGCGAACGGTCATAGGCCGACCATAAGGCTGTGTAAGTCTGCCCCGACAGCGGGTCCACCCGGTCGGGGCAGACTTCAGACATCGGCCACAGCACATAGGCATTTACGGTGATCTCCGGCCGTGGCAACACAATGCCGTGGTGCTCACCGTTCAGGTCACCCAACGTCAGAATATCGATATCCAGTGTTCGTGAACTGAAACGCGCCTGATCCTGTTTGCGGCCATGACGTGTTTCCAGCGCCTTGATGATGCGACTGATCTCGTCCAGTGCCAGATTGGTGTCAACTGCCACCACCATGTTCAGAAAGTTTCCGCCGTCAAAACCTACTGCTTTGCTTTCATAAACGGACGAGAGTTTCAGCTCGCCAAAAACCTCACTCAAACCGTCCAGCGCCTTAGCAATATGATAGGCAGGTTCGAGGTTGCTACCGAGACTCAATGTGAGTAATGCCATGGTGTGTGTCCTGCCATCCTGCTGGCATGGTTCAAATCAGGGAAATAATCAGAGAGTACGCAGTCCGCGCTCAATAATAACGCCCACGTCGCGCGCTCCGGTGACTGCGCCGGGCTTGCCAACCCGCAGGCGCAGCCAGGGCACAGGAAACTCTGCCAGAACAATTTCGGCAACGCGCTCGGCCATGGTTTCTATCAACAGAAATTCCGACTCTTCAATAAAAGCGATCAGGCGCTTGGACACGGCCTTGTAATCCAGTGTGTTATCAATGTCCTCAGTCGCCGCGGCAGCGCGGATGTCAGTTGCCATATCCAGATCCAGACTGACGGTCTGGCGGATTTCCCGCTCCCAGTCATAGATTCCGATGACGGTCTGGATTTCCAGTTCGCGAATATAAACGATGTCCATACAGTGAAGCCTTCAGGGTTTATCGAATAGCCGGCAGACTTTCCAGTGGCCAGCGCGGGTGAGCAACAATTGACAGACCTTCGTGCTGCCCGGCCAGCAGACGCTGGCAGCCGGCATAAGCAATCATGGCGCCGTTGTCCGTACAGAACCTTGGCTGAGCATAAAACAGGCGGCTGCGCTGAGCTTCTACCATACTCTGTAAATTCGCACGTAGTCGCTGGTTGGCACTGACACCACCGGCAATCACCAGCGATTTCAGGCCTGATTCTTTTAATGCACGACGACACTTGATCACCAGCGTCTGCACCACCGCCTCTTCAAATGCCAACGCAACGTCGGCTTTGTCCTGTTCAGTGAGCTGCCCTTGTGCGCGAACAATCTCACTCAGCGCATTGCGCACAGCGGTTTTTAATCCGCTGAAACTGAAATCCAGTCCCGGCCGGTTCACCATGGGGCGCGGAAATTCAAACCGACCTGCCGTGCCCTTGAGCGCCAGCGCTGCCACTCGCGGACCGCCCGGATATGCAAGGCTCAGCATTTTTCCGACTTTATCAAAGGCCTCACCGGCAGCATCGTCCAGCGATTCACCCAGCAAACGGTACTCACCGATGCCTTTGACCGCCACCAGCTGGGTGTGCCCCCCTGAAACCAGCAGCGCCACAAAAGGAAATTCAGGCGGATCTGCTTCCAGCATGGGCGCCAGCAAGTGGCCTTCCATGTGATGCACACCCACCGCAGGTACATCCCAGGCCATCGCCAGAGAACGGCCAAGGGACGCGCCAACCAGCAAGGCACCGATCAATCCGGGGCCTGCAGTGTAAGCAATACCGTTGATGGAAGAGGCTTCAATGCCTTTTTCGGACATCAGCTGACGGATCATGGGCAGGGTTTTGCGGATATGATCGCGCGATGCCAGCTCCGGGATTACACCGCCGTAGCGGGCATGCATCTCCACCTGACTGTACAACGCATCCCCCAACAGGCCTTGCTCGCTGTCGTATATCGCAATGCCTGTCTCATCGCAGGAGGTTTCTATACCCAGAACTCGCATTTTTCACAACCTTAGGGTTGACCCACAGCAAAGGACGTGAATAATACGGCAGCCCGGTACCTTTGGCCAGCCAGAGACAGTCTTCCGGAATACGATGACACAGGAGATTGCAAATTAGCTTTTGCATTTTCCTGTGCGGCGCATTACGATATGCGCCCTTTTAAATTGAATGCAAAGGTGTTTGTGCACTATGCCAATGGTTAAACTGAAAGAGAACGAGCCGTTTGACGTTGCTCTGCGTCGTTTCAAGCGTGCTTGTGAAAAAGCCGGTGTTCTGGCCGAAGTACGTCGTAAAGAATTCTACGAAAAGCCCACGTCTGCACGTAAGCGTAAAGCTGCTGCTGCCGTGAAGCGTCACCTGAAAAAGCTGTCTCGCGACAACAAAAAGACCAAGCGCTTCTATTAATCAATAGTCAAGCGCTGGTCCGGTTACGACAACAGCTGTCAGTAAACAGATAGTCTCACCGGAAACGATGATGGCCGATAGTCCGATCAAGCTTCAATTGACTGAAGCCATGAAAGACGCAATGCGCGCAAAAGACAAAACCCGCCTGGGTGCTGTCCGGATGGCGCTGGCTGAAATCAAAAAGGTTGAAGTAGACGAACGAATTGAACCCGATGACACCCGGGTTTTGTCGTTGCTGGAAAAAATGATCAAGCAGCGTCGCGAATCAATTCGCCAGTTTGAAGATGCCCAGCGCACCGATCTGGTCGATATTGAAAAGGCAGAAATCCTGGTAATTCAGGAATTTATGCCTGCGGCACTGAGCGCAGAAGAGCTGGACGCGATTATTAAAAAAGCCATGACGGATTCCGGCGCAGCTGGTCCGCAGGATATGGGCAAAGTGATTGCGCTGATAAAACCTCAAGTGGCTGGTCGCGCTGACATGGGCGCCATTAGCCAACAAATCAAGAATCTGCTAAAACCTGCCTGAACAGGCACTGACTCTCACCGAATTGTCACCGGGCACTGAATTTTCAATAAACTACAACGGGGTCTGACATGGCTGGTCTGATTCCGCAATCCTTCATCGACGACCTGATCAGCCGGGTTGATATCGTTGAAGTCATAGACAAACGCGTCAAACTGCGCAAAACCGGCAAGAACTATTCGGCCTGTTGCCCGTTCCATCAGGAAAAAACCCCATCATTCAGCGTAGAGCCTGACAAACAGTTTTATTACTGCTTTGGCTGCGGTGCTGCCGGCAATGCACTGGGTTTTGTAATGAACTTCGATCAAAAGGAGTTCCCCGAAGCCGTTGAATCACTGGCACAGGACTACGGCCTGACGGTTCCGCGCGAAGAAAAATCCGGCCAAAGCCAGCAGCGGCGCCAGGAACATGAGGATCTGTTGAGCGCACTGGAGCAGGCCAGCCTGTATTACCAGCAGGAACTGCGCCAGCACAAGGGCCGCGAGCGTGCCGTCAATTATCTGAAGGGCCGGGGCCTGACCGGTCAGGTTGCCAAAAAATTTGGTATCGGTTTTGCGCCGCCGGGCTGGGAAAATCTGCTGCAGCATCTTGAGCACTACAAAATCAGCCGCACTGTTCAGGAAAAGGCCGGCCTGACTATTCCTCGTGAAGCCGAGCGCCGTCAGAGTGACAGTGACAGTCACTACGATCGCTTCCGCGACCGCATCATGTTCCCGATACGCGACAGCCGCGGCCGGGTTATCGCGTTTGGCGGCAGAGTACTCGGTGATGACAAACCCAAGTATCTGAACTCACCAGAAACGCCGGTATTCCACAAAGGCAGCGAGCTGTACGGCCTCTGGGAAGCGCGTAAAGCAAAACAGAAACCTGATTGTTTTCTGATTGTTGAAGGATATATGGACGTGGTCGCACTGGCCCAGCACGGTATCGACTTTGCGGTCGCGACGCTGGGCACAGCCACCAGCGCAACGCACCTGACACGGCTGTTCCGGCTTGTGAAAGACGTGGTGTTCTGTTTTGACGGTGACAATGCCGGGCGCACGGCCGCATCGCGTGCTTTACACGCCGCGCTGCCATTGATGGAAGACGGACGTCAGGTCAGATTCCTGTTCCTGCCCGAGGGTGAAGATCCGGACACATTGGTCCGCAAAGAAGGCGCCGACGCATTCCGTCAGCGACTGGCGCGCGCACTGCCACTGTCTGATGTGTTTTTTGACCAGTTACGCGAAGACAGCGATTTAAGCAGCATGGACGGCAAAGCACGATTATTCAGCCAGGCTATTCCGCTTATCAAACTGATGCCACGAGGTTTGTTTCAGCAACTGATGCTGGACCAGCTGGCAAGTTTTGCCGGCACCCGGCGCGAAACCATTGACCAGTTGCTGCAACAAACACCTGCAGCTGCGCCCGTGCCCTCTGCCCCGGAGCCATCGTCTGGTGATTTTTCATCATCAGAACCTCCGGCCTGGATCGACGCAGCCGCAGAACAAGGTCCTTTTGTACGCCAGCGGACAGACGCAAAACAGCGCGAAACCAACACTCATGTGGCCCGCATGAAAAAATCGGCCAGCCTGCTGGCGGTTGAATTACTGCTACACCAGCCTGCGCTGGCGGCCCGGGCACCGGCAGAATTGGACTTTCTGAAGCTTTTGGCCGATGAAGACACAGATTTATTACTCGAGCTGCTTGAAGTTGCGCGAACTGACCCCGATATAGGGACCTATGCGTTGTTAGGGCACTGTTATGGCACACCCGCCGGAAAGCGCCTTACACAATTGCTGAAAAACGAAAGAATTACGCCTGAGGCCGGGCGCGCTGATGAATTCAGCTTTGTAATGAGCCAACTTCAGCAGGAAGCTGAAAAGCAGCAAAAGCGCCGACTATTGCTTGAACAATTAAAACCACGCGTACGGTCAACTAAAAAGGAGACTGACGCGTAAATACTGTAGCTGGTATAGACAGCACCTTAGGTCTATAATGCCCGGCTAAATTTTTGTTTTCAAACCGCCACCTCTTCAATCGAATGGGAAGTTATGTCTGATTCGTCTCTGAATTCCCCACAATCCGGCCTGTCCGGGTTAAAAGCCCTCATTGCCAAAGGCAAGGAACAGGGCTATCTGACCTATGCTGAGGTTAACGATCACTTGCCGGAATCGATTTCTGATCCGGACCAGGTTGAAGACATCATTCAGATGATCAACGACATGGGCATCAAGGTGTATGAAACTGCACCCGATGCTGACACCCTGCTGCTGAACGATGGCGAGGGTGGCACTGATGAACTGGCTGCTGCCGAAGCTGCCGCTGCGCTTGCTGCTGTAGAAAACGAAGCCGGTCGCACCACTGACCCGGTTCGTATGTACATGCGCGAAATGGGCACGGTAGAGCTGCTGACTCGGGAAGGCGAAATTGTTATCGCCAAACGAATCGAGGAAGGCCTGCGCGAACTGATGCAATCCATGGCCAGCTTTCCCGGCACGGTTGCTCACGCGCTCAATGAATACGATCTGGTTACCCGTGAAGAGCGTCGTCTGACTGACGTGATTGTTGGTTATCTGGAAGTGGACGATCCCGAGATTCCGGAGGCTGCCGAGCCTGAGGAAGTTCCGGAAGCAGACGCTGCTGCTGCCACTGAGGATGACGACGATACTGTCATTGAAGGCGCGGAAGAGGAAGAAACTGCATCGGGTCCGGATCCGGAAGAGGCGCGCCTGCGTTTCACCGACCTGCGCCTGCAGTTTGAAGCCACTGAGGCTGCGATCGCCAAAAACGGCCGTAATCACAAAAAAGCACAAGCCGAGCTGGAAAAGCTGGGTGAGATGTTCAAGACATTCAAACTGACACCCAAGCTGTTTGATGCTCTGGTGAATCAGGCACGCGCCGCGCTGTTCCGCGTACGTCGTCATGAAAGAACCATCATGACGCTGTGCTGCCGCAACGCGGGCATGCCGCGAAAGCTTTTTGTGCAGACTTTCCCGGGCAACGAAGTTAATGACACCTGGATTGATCAGTTTGCAAAAACCAAAGACGCCTGGGCAACACGCCTTGCTGATGTGGCGGAAGAAGTACAACGCACACAGCGCAAGCTGCAGGCCATGGAAGAAGAAAGTGGCCTGACCGTCGCCGAGATCAAAGAGATCAACCGCGGCATGTCCATTGGCGAAGCCAAATCACGCCGCGCCAAAAAAGAAATGGTGGAAGCCAACCTGCGTCTGGTTATCTCCATCGCGAAGAAATACACCAACCGTGGTCTGCAGTTCCTTGACCTGATTCAGGAAGGCAACATCGGCCTGATGAAAGCGGTGGACAAGTTCGAATACCGACGTGGTTACAAATTCTCGACCTACGCCACCTGGTGGATTCGTCAGGCCATTACGCGCTCTATTGCCGACCAGGCACGTACCATCCGTATTCCGGTACACATGATCGAGACCATCAACAAGCTGAACCGTATCAGCCGTCAGATGGTGCACGAGAAAGGCCGCGAACCAACGCCGGAAGAACTCGGCGAGCGCATGGACATGACGGAAGACAAAGTGCGTCGTGTGCTGAAAATCGCCAAAGAACCTATCTCCATGGAAACACCGATTGGTGACGATGAAGATTCGCATCTGGGCGACTTTATTGAAGACTCAACGGTGGAATCACCGGTGGACTCTTCCATTGAAGAAGGTCTGCGTGAAGCCACCCGCGAAGTGCTCAACAGCCTGACTGCACGTGAAGCCAAAGTTCTGCGTATGCGTTTTGGTATCGATATGAATACCGACCACACGCTGGAAGAAGTCGGCAAACAGTTTGACGTGACACGTGAACGTATCCGTCAGATTGAAGCCAAGGCCTTGCGCAAGCTGCGTCATCCGACCCGTTCGGATCACCTGCGCAGCTTCCTGGACGACTAAAAAAGAAAGCCAAAAAAAAGGGGACGGAGGAGTTTACTCCTCCGTCCCCTTTTTTTTCAGCTTCCTGCGACAGGAACGCCCGCTCAGGCCGTAGATATCCACAGACGAGCCGAGATCCGGCTCCCCTGACCAGGATATTCGCACGATGTCAAAACGCTCATCCAAATGGATTGTCATCCTGCTCGTTGTTATCGGGCTTGGTAGTTGGTATGCCATTGAGCGCAACGCAGGCTCAGAGATTCAGGATCAGCCGCTGATTGCCACCATTGAGCGCGGCAATATCGAAAACACCATCTCCTCAGCCGGCAGCCTCAAACCCAGTCGTTTTATTGATGTCGGCGCACAGGTGTCCGGTCAACTGGAAAAACTCTACGTGGAAGTCGGCGACAAAGTGCAAGCCGATCAGCTGCTGGCCGAGATCGACGCCCGTACCCAGGAAAGCCGGGTTGATGCCAGCCGCTCAGCACTGCAGGCACTGGAAACTCAGATCGCATCGCGTCAGGCCAGTCTCGATCTGGCGCAAGCCAATGCGCGACGCCAGGAGCGACTGATGGCAGCCAATGCCACCAGTCAGCAGGATTTCGATACCGCCACGGCCAATCTCGCCAATGCGCAGGCCAGTTTTACACAGCTGCAAAAACAGATTGATCAGAGCCGCTCATCCTTGTCTCAGGAAGAGACGCAGCTGGAATACACACGCATCAACGCGCCGATGACCGGCACGGTGGTCTCAATTGAAATGAACGAAGGCCGTACCCTGAATGCCAACCAGCAGGCGCCGACCATTCTGCGTATTGCCGATCTGTCGACCATGACAGTAGAAACCAGTATCTCCGAAGCGGATATCGGCAACATCAAAGTCGGTATGGATATCTACTTCACTACCTTGAGTGGTGGCAATCGCCGCTGGTTTGGCAAGTTGCGCCAGATACTGCCAACGCCGGTGATCACAAATAATGTGGTGCTCTACACAGGACTGTTTGACGTCGATAATAGCGACGGCAGCTTGCTGCCGGAAATGACGGCGCAGGTGTTTTTTATTACTGCTTCCGCGCGCGATGTACTGACCGTTCCGGTTGGCGCGCTGACATTTGCCAGACCCGCTATGCCGGCACCCGCGGGAGCAGCAACACCAGCAACAGCAACAGCAACACCAAGACCAACAACAGCAGCAGGCCCGGGCTCCACAGTGGCCCCCGCAACTTCATTGGCAAATGCGCCCATGGCCAGACCGGCAGACTCAGCTGCACCCACTACAGCAATGCCCGGCGGGCGTCGCCAGCCATCAGCACAACAGACTCCTGCGGCGCAGCGCACCGCCACCGTTGAAGTGATGATGGCAGATGGCACACGCCAGCAACGTGAAGTTGTGATCGGCGTCATGAGCCGGGTCAGCGCCGAGGTGATATCCGGCCTACAGGCAGGCGATCAAGTAGTAGCAGGTATCATACAAAGCAGGACCACCCAACAAACCACGCAGCAATTTGGTCCTCCGGGTTTTGGTGGTTTCCGATGAGCGCTGAGCAGGCCGTAGCTGATATCCCTATTATTGAACTGCGCGGTATCACACGCACGTTCGTAACCGGGGGCGGTGTCGAAGTCAAAGCGCTGCGCGGTGTTGATCTGAAAATTCACATCGGTGAGTTTGTTGCTATCGTAGGCCAATCCGGTTCCGGCAAGTCCACCATGATGAACATTCTGGGCTGCCTGGATAAACCCACCAGTGGCACCTATCTGTTTGGCGGACGTGATATCCGCAACTTTGATGCTGACGACCTGGCATGGCTGCGCCGGGAAGCGTTTGGTTTTGTGTTTCAGAGCTACAACCTGTTGCCACACTCCACCGCGCTGGAGAATGTCGAAATCCCTGCGGTTTATGCCGGCTACACGGCTGCACAACGCCAGGTGCGCGCCGAAGCATTGCTTACCTCACTCGGACTTGGCAACCGCATGGATCATCGTCCGAGTCAGCTGTCTGGCGGACAGCAACAACGTGTGTCGATTGCGCGCGCACTGATGAACGGCGGCAATATTATTCTGGCCGATGAACCCACTGGCGCACTGGATTCCGAAAGTGGTACTGAGGTACTTGCCCTGCTCAAGGATCTTGCGCGTCAGGGTCACACCGTCATTATCATCACACACGATCCTGCGGTTGCTGAACAGGCAGATCGGGTGGTGGAGTTCCGCGACGGCCAGGTGATCTCCGATCGCACAACCTCAACCAGTGTAAAAAGTACCGGCAACACCAAACTGCGCGACCTGTTCCTCAACCGTCGTATTACCTCTGCTCTCACTGGTGTGCCAGAAGCCATACGTATGGCCATGCGCTCATTGCGCTCAAACATTTTCCGCACATTCCTGACCTTGCTTGGCATTGTAATCGGAGTCGCATCGGTGGTTGCCATGCTGGCCATCGGTGAAGGCGCGCGCCAGGAAATTGTTGACCGCATCAGTTCTATCGGCACCAACATGCTGACCCTGCAACCGGCGCGGGTGCCGGGACAACGAGGGCCATCACCTTCGACACTGACCTTTGATGACGCCGACGCCATCATGGAGAACGTACCGAACATCATCGGCACACTGCCCGAAATCCAAGGCAACTACACCGTCCGCTTCGGGCGCCAGGACTACCAGACCAGTGTCACCGCCAATTCAGAGAACATGCCGTTAATCCGTAGTTGGCCGCTGGCACAAGGCGTTTATTTCACCCGCGAAGACAGTGACACGTATTCGGCTGTCGCCGTGCTCGGCGCCACCGTGGCATCGGAGATGTTTCCTGATGGTGGCGATCCGCTGGGCGAATACATTCTTATCCGCAATGTTCCATTCCAGATTATTGGGGTGCTGACACGCAAAGGCGGATCCGGGTTCGGCGGTTCAGACCAGGACGACGCCGTGTTTGTGCCACTCAAGACCGGCGCGCTGAGACTGTTTGGTCAGCAATATGCGCGCTCCATTGCCGTAGCTGTCGAGGACATCAGCCGTATCAGTCAGACTGAAATTGATCTGACTGAATTTATGACAGTGCGCCATGGCTCACAGGACTTCCGGGTATTCAACAGTGCTGAGTTACTGGAAACCGTATCAGCGTCTCAGGATACGTTCACCATGCTGTTGGGATCGGTCGCGGCCATCTCCTTGCTGGTCGGCGGTATTGGCGTGATGAACATCATGCTGGTGTCAGTGACCGAGCGTACCCGTGAAATCGGCATCCGTATGGCCACCGGTGCGCGTCAGTCCGATATCCTGTCGCAATTCCTGTCCGAAGCCATTGTGGTATCAGCCATTGGCGGCATGATTGGGGTGGCGCTGGGAGTTGGCACCGGTCTTGTGCTCAGGCGCTTTGATGTCGCCATTGAGTTCACCACCACACCTATGGTGCTGGCTTTCTGCTGCGCGGCCGCTACCGGATTGATATTCGGATTTACGCCGGCGCGCAAAGCGGCACGACTTGATCCTGTGGTAGCACTGGCAAATGAATAGCGGCACGACTCAACAAATTATCAGGACACCCTGAACATGAACACAGCTCACACCATTCAGCCCGTTATCAAACGCTCAACAGCCATGGCACTGGCATTGGCTATTGCACTGACCACCACAGGCTGTGCGCTGCAGAGTGAAGTGCCAGCACTCCCACAAAGCGATATCCCTGCCGGCTATCTGATGCAGATTGACGCCGTCGATATCGCCTGGCCGCAAACCGACTGGTGGCAAAATTTCCAAAGCGGCGAATTGACCTCACTGATAACACAGGTACAAACCAGCAATCTCAGTCTGGCCAACAACCAACGTAATTTACAGGCCGCTCAGCTCACACTGCGCGATGCGGGTTTTAATCTGCTGCCACGGCTGAACGTCGGACTTGGCACCGGCGCTGGTTATCAGGAATCACGCGTTGATGGTCAAAGCTCAAGCGGTGGCACCAACAGACCGATTGAATTGGCAGCGAGTCTGTCTTACACCGATTTGCTGGCGAAACCTGCGGTCTACACTCAATCACTAGCTAGCTACGACTCCCGGGCTGCTGCTATTGCCGATGCCACACTCAACACACTGGGCACATCAGCTTCAACATATTTTCAGTTATTGCTGATCCGCGACAAACTCGAAGCCGCACGCCAGAACGTAGCCAACGCACAAACCATCAGCAATATTGTTGATGCCCGTGTAGAGGCCGGGGTGGCGGTTCCGCTGGAAGCATTACAACAACAAATTGCGCTGCAACGCGAACAAGCCAATCTGCGCAGTCTTGAGCAAAGCGATTTTGCTGCGCGTGCTTCGCTGGCGCTGCTGACGGGACAAAGTGTGCAGGGTTTTGATGTAGCAGCGCAGACCCTGCAATCCATCCGGGTGCCGCAGATCGCGCCAGGCCTGCCGTCGGAGTTATTACAACGCCGGCCTGATCTGGTGCAGGCCGAGGCAGAACTTCGCAGCGCTGTTGCCGGCATGGATATCACACGCACGGATTATTTCCCGAGTATTTCTCTGACTGGCAATGTGAGTGCAAGCAGCAGCTCACTCACCGACCTGATCAGCGCACCGGATCTGTTTATCAATGCCGGCGCCGCGGTGGTGCAAACCCTGCTTGATACCGGCCAGCGCTCACGCAACCTGGAACGCAGCCGGCTTAGCGTAGAAAACGGCCTGGCTAACTACCGCCAGAGTGTACTGCTGGCGTTTAACGAAATTGATGTATTGCTGGGCGCCATGCAGTTGCAGCAGGAACAGGTTGCAGTGGGTTTGCGCAATCTTGGCGCAGCCGAGGAAGCGTTCCGTATTGCACAGGTACGCTACGAAGAAGGCGTGCTGGATTTCCAGACCGTGCTGACCTCACAGAACACACTGTACTCAACACGCAATTCATATCTGGATGCTGTGCTGCTGCAGCTGAACACGGCGGTGAACCTGTATGTGGCTTTGGGCGGCGGCTGGCAGACGGCTGATATTGCCCAGCTATAAGCTAACCGACTAAGCAGTCAGCAAGCCCACCCGGTCAGAAAATCAATTATCATAGCGGTTATCAGAACGCTGTCATCAGGAAGGAAAACAGCTACACTTCAGGCGTCAATCAGACAGTTCTTACAGCAAAACACAGAATAATAAGAACACGGAGATTAAACGCGTGGATGGGATTTTTCAGTCAATCAACAATTTTTTTGCATTCATCGGCCCGGTTTCTGACGCTGTATGGAGCTTCCCCACACAACTTGACTGGTATCGCCGCATTCCTCTGTTAGGCCAGCTATCCATGGCGGTGGCACTGCTGCTGGGCATGGGCATTTACTTCACAATCCGCACCCGACTGGTACAGACATTCAGTTTCAGAGAAGCCTATCGCATCATCATGCGCCAGCATTTGCAAAGCGCAGTCGGCATCAGCCCCAAAGCCGCGTTTTTCCTTGGCCTGGCAATGCGAGTCGGCCCCGGCAATATTGTGGGCGTAACCGGCGCCATTACTGTTGGTGGCCCCGGCGCTCTATTCTGGATGTGGGTCGCTGCGCTGTTCGGTATGGCTACTGCATTTATTGAGTCGGTATTGGCACAACTGTTCAAAGAAAAGAAAAACCAGGACTATGTTGGCGGCCTGCCGTTTTATGGTCGCAGCATTCTGGGCGGCAAACGTTTTATTGGCATATTTCTGTCTGTAGCGTTTATTTTATATGCGCTGTTTAATGTTCCGGTGCAGACGTTTAACGTCTTCACTGCCATCGGCATGATTGCCGAAACAGCCAGCGGTAATGTTTCCGACCGGCAATCCCCGCTTTATATCAGCATAGCGATAATTCTGGTGGTCAGCTGCGCGTGGATGATACTCGGGGGCATTCGGCGGGTTACCCAGTACACCAATTTTCTTGTACCAGTGATGGCCGTTGTATTTTGCGGATTGTCTCTGCTGATCATCCTGATCAATTTCACGCTGATCCCGACATTCTTTTACGAAGTGATTGGTGGCGCCTTCTCACCTGACGCTTTGTTTGGCGGAGCAATTGGTGTTGCCATAGCAGAAGGCGTGCGACGCGGCCTGATGTCCAACGAAGCGGGTCAGGGCACCATCACCATGGCAGCGGCTGCTGCCGACAACAAACACCCCTGCGAACAGGGTTTTGTGCAAAGCCTCGGTGTTTTTGTGGATACCATTGTGATCTGCACCCTGAGCGGATTTATTGTGGTGCTTGCCCAGCTCTGGCAAAACTCCGCAGACAGCGCCGCGTGGGCCGTAGAAAGCGGATCGCGATTTGGCACTTACCTGGGTTCTGTCCGGTACCTGACACCGCCGGCAATCAGTGACGTGGTCACGATCATACTCAGCCTGTGTTACGCCCTGTTTGCATTCACCACGCTGCTCGGCATGATTTCGTTTGCAGAAATTTCCGCCAACTTCATTTCACGCTCGGACGGATTTATCCGCAGCATACGTCTGCTGGGCTCACTGGTGTTTGTGCCATTTGGCGCGCTGACCGTACTGGCGGGACTCGAGCTGGGGAATCTGTGGGCAATTTCCGATCTGACCAATATTGTGATGGTGTATCTCAATATCCCCATACTGCTGATGGGAGCGCCACTGGTTTACAAAGCGCTGGCACACTACAGAGAGAAGGGTGGCGCCAGTTTTAACTCGATGGCCGATATTGGTATCGACACCGAGCACTGGAAACCACCCTTACAAAAACTCTGACTTACAGCGACTCAACAAATGCCGCGATGTTTTCGATATCCGCAGCAGACAATGCAGCTGCTGACGGGTACATCACAGCGCTTTGCGGGCCACGTGCTTCACGATTTTTGTATGCAGTCAGCGCAGTCACAACAAAGTCCTTATCACGACCAGCCAGTTGCGGACCAATGCCACCCTGACCAGCAGCGCCATGGCAAGCAGTGCAGCCTACGTAGGCAGTTCTGCCGAGTTCTGCAGGGCTGGCTGATGCTGCAGCTTCGGCTGCTGCGATCTGCTGCGCAAGAATATTGCCGTTGGCAGCAACATAAGCTTCGTAGCATTCACCCGTGCAGGTATGAACGCTGGGTACGTTAGGCACACCCATTCGATCCATAGCAATAACAGCGATCGCAACAGAGAACAGCACAGCAAACGCGGGAACAAACAGGTTCTTCATATCAACTCCTGGAGTAATAGATAGCTACCGAAGCGGGTCCGGACAAAAATATTCAATGTTTAATGACTAATTATTATGATTTGACACAGACAACCCCGATCACAGGGCTGACACATCAATGCCCTATCACTTCATTCCCTGACAGGGCTGGCGTGATCAGCAGTTCGGCCTTATACTTCGCGTCTCGTTTTTCAACGACACTTCTTACAGGGCCTATAGCTCAGTTGGTTAGAGCAGCGGACTCATAATCCGTTGGTCGTAGGTTCAAGTCCTACTGGGCCCACCAAATTTCTGGGGTTTTCTGCTGAAAATCTCATATCTTTCAAACAGATGCCTTTCACCTAACGGACTTCTGGCCGGTCTGAGCGACGGACTATGCATCCGTTACTTGTGATTCTGGCCTGAAAATCTGCTGCACTGCAATATTTCGGGTCTTTCTGAGCGCGGGCGGCATTATAGCGGGCTTGGGGGGATTTGTCGTCTGGTTTGGGATGGGGACGGAGGGGGTTTGGGGGCGATAGTGACAAGGGGTTGTCAGGACTAGGCAAGGGTTGGTTGTAAGCGACTTAATTCTGGCTTTGATCGAGACTTGTGAGTGACCAACCTATTACATGAAGCATCGAATGTCATATTCTTGATTAACCATATCGGGTGTTGATTTGCGCGTTCGATTGACCCACTTTCGGTAATTTTTGCACTGAACAACCGACCCATCGCCTGACGCAGTCTACAAAGGATTTCTGCGCACTTAAAGGGTCAAAATTAAATGCAACTACTGGGTCTGATCTGGATACAATTTAACAACTCACCGTACTATCGACCTCTGTCGTAGTCTAAGTCGTTGCATCAGCACCCAAGTGATGCTTTATTCAAAGTCAGATGTACTCCACGCCCGTCAGGGCTAATCCAACAAGGTTGATATTCGCGGTGTTGATTGATGTTTCCGCGGCTAATACGCCCAGTGATCCTTGGGTATATGATTTGTCATCAAGCAGGGCCTTGTAGAGGGCCAAAGTACTTGCATCAGGAGCACTTCCCACCACGTTGGTATAGAGCAGGTTGACCACATCGGTATTGGAACCCCGACCACCCAACTTGGCGTCGATGGCTAACTGCATGAGGTCCGTGTAACTGATTCCGGTGTCTAGGTAGCTCAGGCCAATGCCTACATATTCCTTGTTGCTCAACGCCGCCGGACCAAATACTGCTCCAAGGATCTTAGCGACTTGGCCAGCATTTCCATCTAAATCAAACGCAAGTCGCTTATCTGAGAAGACAATGCGTTCTATTCCAACAAGCGTATCCACCCCATCTGCGCCGGTTTTGTCACGGACTGTGAAGGCGCCGCTGCCTTCGGACTTGGTAACGGTGTAGTTGGCCGATGACGAGCCATACACCACAGTGTCAACTCCCAAGCCACCGTTGATTGAATCGTTTCCGCCACTCCCTTTGAACGTGTCATTTCCTTGGCCGCCAAAGAGCGCATCATCGCCTGATGTACCGAATCTGCTGACCGGATCCGAGAAGTCCGTGCGTACGGGCAATACAGGTGCAAATGTTGTGGGCAGAGTCCATGCTGTGACCACTCCACCTTCATTGGCTAACTTAACAAAGCCGGTTTGACCTGACCAGGTAACAACTTGGGTTGTAAAGTCAAAAAACCAGCTTAAACCACTAGATAAATCTGAAACCTTCGACGCTTGAAAACTGCCGTCAGTTTGTTGGACATACGCCACCGGCAGCGTTGCTGGCGCGTTGGTGACGCCGCGTGCATCTAAAACAAAATCCATTCGACCATCGCTATTGAGGTCAATAAGATTCACGAATTGCACCCAATGCCTCGACTCTGCCGAACTTGCATTCGGAAACCCACCGTACTGTGCTGACTCCTCCGGTATATAACGCGATGTTTGATCCGAAAAATTTCTGTTCCCTTCATTAATTAATATCTGCAACTCCCAGCCACCGAGGATAAAATCATTTTGATAGGCAATGATCAGGTCTTTACGCCCGTCGGCGTTAAGATCAACCGATTGAATATCATAAACGCTGTTGCTAGAACCAAAGTGCTTTGGGAGAGGCAACACGGTCATGTTAGCCTCACTAAAAACGCCTTGCGTATTCCAGAGAATGAGTGGTGGTTTTGGTTTGCTGGCTGTAGATTCCAGACTTCCGACAACCAAGTCAGCCAATCCATTGTTATCCAGATCACTCAATAACTGAGAGGCCATACGCGTTTGTAACTGGTTGAGGACTTGCCCGGGCCCCGTTGGCAGTGCCGAATCATTGAGAGTGAAACGACCAGCCCCATCATTCAATAGTAAATATGGGTGGACTGGGTTCGGCTGAGGAACATTGCCAACCACCAAGTCAAGGAATCCGTCGCCGTTGATGTCTCCTGCACTCGCGCCGTGCGAGAAATCCGACACCTGTGGCAGCGATGATGTGGCGTTGCGCCATGTTCCATCTGCATTCGACAGATACAGTAAATTCTGTTGCCCGGGAAACGGCATGGCGTCGTAACCGTGGTCGGCAATGTAAATGTCTGGAATCTTATCACCATTAAAATCTGCAAAAACAACCTCGCGCGGGTGTACCGTTTTAAGGGTACTGATTGGGAACTGTAGCTCAGTAGCCAGCGTGAACCCACCTGCACCATTGCCGAATGCAACAAAGCCAGGCTGGGCCAGCGGCGCGCCATCCGATGGGTAGCTCGCGCCCAGAACAACCAAGTCACTATTGCCATCCAGATTGAGATCGATGGCATAAACCTGCGAAATCCAACGCGGTGTATAGCCGCTTAATATTACGGAATTAAAGAGCTTTCCAACTGTGACACTTACGGGCATATTGCTTTACCTCACTGGAAAAAGTAGTAGCGCAAACCGATTTTGTTCGGGTCAATAAATTCGGACACATTTTTAAACCTTATGGACTTCACCCAATACCTGGTAAAATATCAAGGGCCAGAAAATTCTAATCTACAGTGCAACTAAAGATGGGAGATTTACACCGAATAGCATCCCCACGGCAAGTGTCACACGTCTGATTTTCCCGTCAATCACCCAAATGGAGTATACCCCTGAGCACCAAACCAAAAGCCACATCCGCTAAATCAGTCTCAGTCACGCAGACCCCGCCAAAGCGGCCCCAACGAAACACACCCCTGAAGCCACCCCCGAGCTCAACATCAAGGTTATCAAGACAGGGTCATGCCCCAGCCTGTCTGACACCGGTGTACTTGAGTATGAAATCGGCAAGGATGATTCCGGGGAGACCTACTACAGGATCACAGCCAACAACGCAGGCGGGTTCTTCTCAAAGGAGTGGGTTGCCTGGACAAGGATCTACGCCGGGATTAACGGCCATGATCCCATCACATCAATCCTTTTCCGTGGATTGTTCCGTGGCAAGAGCGTGAATACTGCTGGCTTCCTGTTGGCGGTGCTGAAAGATCAAAAGTTGATTGCATGCAAAGCAGGGAAGTCCCGCCATTACATGCTTACGGAGGCAGCTCACAAGCTACCACCCAAGGCATAACCCCGCTTTGTACGGATCTTCTGTCCGTTACTCGACTCCGCAGCACTTTCCATAAGCCTTTGATTTTGCTGGTGACTGGCGCTAAGTCTCGAAACAAAAGTGCGTTCCACCGAGCTTTTTCCGGCCGAAATTTCAATACGTCACAAATCAGCCGTAACTTGTTGTTTTCTTGCCTCTTTGCCCCTTAGCACGCACTTTTCAGAGGTGGTTATGGCGATTCTGAGCTTCAAGCACATCAACTCGTTTTACAAGTCAGTTTCCATCGTGAGACAAAGCGACATCCTGCGCTACTTCCGTGAACGTATTGCCACAGATGAAGATCCTCGCCGTTTCGGCAAACCGCTGGCTGGCGAACTGACAGGACTGTGGCGATACCGAGTGCGGAAATACCGCATGATTTGCAACATTGAAGACAAAAAGCTGGTTGTCCGGGTGTCCCATCGCAAGGATGTTTAAGAGTAATTTGTTTCCCTGACCCCACTTATAGTTAGCCTACCGAGACCTTACGACTAGCTCCGCCGCAACGGGATAATGGTCCGACGGCCACAGCCCGTCCACGCTGTGTAGCACCGTGACGGCACGCTCCACAGTGACGGGTCCGCCGACCAGAATCCAGTCGATACGGCCCTCGCGCCCCTCCGGCGGTGGGCCAAAACCGTTTGACGTCAGAGGCGGCCCCTCTTGCTTTTCTGCAACTACCCAGGCATCCCTGAGTCCATCGCTCGTCGCGGCATGCCACGTCTCGCTTGTTTCTGCGATGGCGTTAAAGTCACCCATGACCACTACCACGCTCTCAGGAGGATGTTGCGCGATGTGCGCATTGATCTGCTCTGCGGACTGGATCTGACGAGAGCCGCCACGTATCGTGAAATGCGTGTTGTAGACGTAGAATTGTCGCAGAGTCTCGAGATGGTGGAAGCGAGCCCAGGTTACTATGCGGGCGACCCGACCCCGTTGAGTCGGCGGATTCGTATCGTCCCCGAGCCAGAACGTGCCAGATTCTATTGGAACCAGTATCTCGTGCTTGTAGAAGATCGGCGTCGCCTCGCTCAGCCCGACGCCTCCGTTCAGACCGCGGTCGACGCCCAGCCATCGGTACTCGGGCATTTCCGACTGGAGAAAGTCAATCTGCACCGTGAGAGCCTCCTGCAGACCGAGGACGTCGGGGTCGAAGGCTCGAATGGTCTCGACCACAAGCTCTTTGCGCATTGGCCAAATATTATCGCCGTCTTGTCCATCCGAAGTTCGAATATTGAATGTCATCACGTCGAGTTCGAAGGACGTGTCATCCGATTCGGCTTGCTGGGCAAAGAGCGTCATCGGGCTGGCAGACAGTACGATCACAGTCAGGATATGGACAGCGAATCGATAGCCGGGCAATAGCTGTTGGTGGCCAAGCTGGAAGACCAGCGCTTGAGTGTATTCTGAGAAAATGGGAAGCCTCCTGGACTGTGCGTGCCTAAGATCAGTCCAAGGAGGATCATTGGCTTTGAATAAAACAACCAAGTCAGAAAATCGCGATGGGCCATCTCAGTGTACTGACAAGTTAATAATTGCCGCTCTAAAAATCTACTACTTACCCGTATATGTTTTCCACCACAAACACTATCAGAATTGCTCTGTCCAATAGCAGGATAGCGCCGTCAATGCCAGGCAAGAACTAATTATTGGGGCTGGTTGTCCGAGTTTCCCATCAGTGTCACCGCCCTGCACTAAGCCCCGGCATCCTCCCCTTCAACATCGCCCCCACTGCCAGATCATAATCCATCTTCTCCCCCTGCCAGCGCGTCACCGCTGTGCGGGAGTCAATTGTCAGGCCAATGCCTTCGTGTTCGCTTTCAATAGCCAGTGATTCACTAGTAATGTCGTAAGTCGCCGCTACAAATTGTGGCGCTTGCGCTGCCGGCATCGCGTCACCAGCAGGGGTCAAAAACTCGAACCGTTGCTCACCACGTTTCACAATCTCATAACCTTCTTGATGCAGCAGACGATGGTGATGCCGACACAGCAACACAAGATTATCGAGCCTGGTCTCGCCGCCATCGCACCAATGCTGCACATGATGCGCGTCCACGTAACGGGATTCGCAGCAGCCCGGGAAGCGGCAGCCGTGATCGCGAATCTGCAAGGCGCGTCGGATTGACGGCGGAATGGCCCGGGTCTTGCGGCCGATATTCAGCACATTGCCGCTGGCATCTTCCAGCGCCGGGACCAATGACGCGTCGCAGCACAGCCGCCTTGCGGTGGCTGGCGATAGCGGCAGGTGATGAGCGCCGCTCTCGATGGAGCAATGCTGTTCATGGCTATGTTCATGGCCACGTTGATTGCCACCTTCGATGTGGATCACCACTTGGTATTTGTCGGCGGACGACAGCGGCTGCAAGCCGTCCGCCATCGTGTTCATTGCCTGCTCGGTCAAGGCCAGCAAAGCATCAACACGTTTCTGCGGAAACGTTTTTTCCGGGAGACTGGCAGTGTCGTCATCCTGGCTGACAGGTGGATTCTGTGCAGCGACCATCGCGTCCATGGCTTTCATAAAAACGGCGCCATCTTCAGGTGTCATCCGGCCGCGCAGCACCAGCATCCCGTCGTCGTCAAAGAAGCAGGTGAGTTCGCGGGCGTCGTATCGACTCTGGTCACGAAGGTTATCGGTCAGGCTCTCGGCGCGGCGATATTTACGCACCAGTTGCTCAACGTGTTGCGCAGTGCCATGCAGCGCCACCTGTAAAAGCATCTGTTCATTTTCCGGCGTCGAGGAACGGGTCATGGCGCGCACTTTGGAGTAGCTGATTGTTCCGGAGCGGAAGGCGTCGTCTATTGCCGGAAGTTGCTGCAGACTTTTCGCCACGCGCACCTTTTCACGCGCGGCGCCGAGATCAATGCCGCAATAGTAGTTCAGCCAATGGGCTGGCGATTTGATGCCGTTGCCCGCCCAGGCGCCGCGCTCGATGAGCGCAGCGAGTAGGGTCAGAAAGCGATGTTGAGCGGCGTTGATATGACCGGCGAGACGGGTAATTTCGTCGCTGAGCGCGGTGTTGTCTGCAGGTATGAGAGCGAGAGAAGAGAGCTGTGACATGGGGCAATTCCTCCTTGGAAAGGCCTGAAACGGATGGCTTTAAAATACTGTATATATGTACATATAATACGACTATCCAAATGATATATATAGTAAATAATTGTATATATTGTAAAAAATAACAATTCAAGGCCACCAATTAGATTGAATGCCGCAACACGCTTGAACTAAACAACTATCACAGACATGGGCTTGTCTGCCATGGCCGTACCGATCACGCTGATTAAGAATTAGCATCCGCAGGCGGGGAGAAATATGATGTACAAACCAGCAAAAGCAACTGTTTCATCAGCGCTTGTTTTCTTGATGCTGGCAAGCACTCACGCAAAATCTCAGGACTCTGTAATGGATAGTCTAATGCTTATCGGATTTACTGTTGATGGCCCTGCACTTCAATGGTATGTCCAAAATGACAACGTCATGGGCGGTCGTAGTGAAGGAGGATTTAATATCCTCGACAGCGAGCTTGTTTTTTCTGGCACTACCAACACCAACGGAGGTGGATTCAGCTCAATTCGTACACAAAGGTTTTCCAAGGACTTGTCACAATACACAGGTATCAGAGTCAAAGTCCGGGCTGACGGTCGAAAGTATACTTGGTCAATCCAGACAGATGCTCACTGGCAAGGTCGACAAATTAGCTATTGGGCTGACTTCGAAACCATACCTGATGAAATCAGCGAGATTGATATACCATTCTCTAAATTCGCTCCGCAGTTTCGTGGATTAAAACTGGATGGTCCAAATCTTGATTCCAGTAAAATCACTGAGTTTGCCCTTTACCAGTACGACAAGACCGACGGGCCATTTAAATTGCGGTTGATCAGCGTAGAGGCATATTAGTCTTGAACCGCAGCATTTGTCCTCATGTCGGCGGGGTTCTGCGAAATTTTCGGGGCGATAGGGACAAGGGGTTGTCATGGAGGCCTGATTCTACTTTTGAACCCCTTTAAAAATGGGGGGATTACACCTGCTCAGTGTCACGCTGCGGATTTTGTTGCTTGTCTAAGTTGCTGCTCCAGCAACCACAACCGATCCTGGCCCCAGTGTGCGCTGCCTTCATTGACTCTGAATGCCGGCACACCCCAGATGCCCTGCGCAAACATTTCCGCACGATTGGCTTCGGCCACCGCACGCCAGCTGGTATCAGCGAGCGCAGCATGCATACGCTCAGCGCTGATACCGGCGCGTTCGCATAACTGCAGCAGACCGGCATCACTGCGCGCATTGATACCATCGGCGAATACGCCGCGCATAAACGACAACGCAAATGCCTCGCCCTGATTGTGCTGAATGGCGTTATGTAACACGGCCAATCCGCGCTCAGTGGGTTTGCCTACCGGATCGGCGATCATTCCGAACGGCAGACCAACACGTTCGGCTTCGCGCTTGGTGTCGCTGACAATATAAAAACGTTTGGCGTCTGGTATTGGCAGCCCCCGCATCACCATCGGCAACACAAAACGCAGGCGCAGCTGAGCATTGTATGTATTGGCGAGGGCGATCACTCGTGGCAGCACTATCCAGCTGTAAGGGCTGCGAAAGGAGAAGTAAAGATCTATTAGCGGGCGATGACTGTCTGATGGTGACGAAGATAAAGCCGATGACTGCGCCTTTATGTCAGGTCTGGCCAATGCGACTACTGAAGCCTCCAGCCGCGACACAAAGGCTTTTACATCTTTGTTCAGCGCCAGCGGTTTCAGCCTTTGTTCCAGGTATGGCAGGCGATCCAGCCCCCAATACCATTCACCTTCAAAGTAGAACATGGCGCCCAGATAGTGACCGAGCTTCATACGCAGCTCATTTCCGTCCGCCAGAGCCGCTGCCGCGCCACCTGTCGCTGCAATTCCGGGTGTGTTCAGTTGTTGATCAGTCAGTCCTGCCTCATCGCCCACACTGTATGCATGACGGACATTGGCGGCAACTGCGGCAAAATCGCAGGCGTCGCTGATGCCTGCAAGCGCTGCCTGTGCCTGAGTGACAAGCCGCTCGGACGGAGCCGTTTGCCAGGGCGCTGGCGCAAGTTCAAGTGCGCTTGCCAGATCAGCTGCGTCACGTAACGACCAGTCCATTAACCGTTGAGGTTCCGGTGCGGCGCCGGCATCTGGCGCCGACACCAGATGGGGAACAAGCTTTATTGCATAGCTGGACGCCAGGTGGGGAAGCGCTCTGGCCGCCAGATCTGAATACGGGTCGTCTGCCTGATGGAAGTAGTGTACAACCGCCGGTTGACCACCTAACCGGCGCATGAGAGCAGCCTTGCTGCGGCGCAGTTCTCGATAGAGCGGGCTGGTCAGCACGGCTGAGCCGCGGGTGCGTAACCATCGTTTGACTGACATGGCGCCATTCCCTGTGATGATTGTGGGGCAGGATTGTGGGGCAGATAGACAAGCCCCTATGCCGTAATTATACTCTTGGATAATAACATGTGAACTTAAGGGAAGAAACGCCCGTGAAACCCGGAAAATCACCAGGTGCAGTCAGTAAAATTCCACGCAGATGGATGCGTCCAGCTGCCATAAAACTGCTGAGCACCCTGTTTGCCGCTCTGCTGATGTTGCCGGCCAGTGCCGCACAACCCAACATCGTGATCATCCTGATAGATGACGCGGGCTTTACCGATCTGGGTGTCTACGGCAGTGAAATCAGCACGCCTAATATCGATAGCCTGGCCGCCTCCGGCGTCATGTTCAGTAACTTTCATACAGCACCCACGTGTGCGCCGTCGCGCGCCATGCTGATGACGGGTGTGCCCAGTCACCGTGCCGGTGTTGCGACGCTCGATCACCTCAGACCGCCAGAGCACGCCGGACATCCGGCTTACCACGGCAGAATCGCCCCTGATGTACCAACGCTGGCTGAGCACTTGCGTCAGTCAGGCTACTCCAACTACGTGACTGGCAAATGGCATCTGGGGCATACACCGGAGAGTTTGCCGGTAGCACGCGGATTTGATCGCAGTTTTATTCTGGATGCTTCCGGTGCCGACAATTGGTCGCAGCGTCCTTATCTGCCGCAGTACGATCAGGCCGACTGGTTTGAAGATGGGCAACGTGGCACCTTGCCGAATGACTTTTACTCTTCGGAGTTTCTGGTCGACAAAATGATCGAATTCATTGACCAGACCGAGCCCGGGAAACCGTTTTTCTCCTTTATTGGATTCCAGGCCATCCACATACCTGTGCAGGCGCCGCGTGAATACATTGAGCGCTACAACGGTGTGTATGATGCGGGCTGGCAGGTGCAGCGCGAGCGCAGGCATGCGGCGGCGCTGGCACGCGGATTATTGCCAGCGGGTGCTCAGCTTGGGCCCGTACCGGAGGAGCTGCGCAAGTGGGAGGATCTCTCCCGGAAAGAGCGTGAATTGAGTATTCGAAGCATGCAAATCAATGCCGGCATGCTGGAGGCCATGGATTTTCATGTTGGACGCCTTATCGATCACCTGAAGGACACGGGTGTATACGATAACAGTGTGTTCCTGGTGCTGTCGGACAATGGCCCGGAGCATAACCATCCAACCGCCGATGCCGGTTTCAATCTTTGGTTGTGGCTGGAAGGATTCTCACAGGACATCAGGACATTGGGCGAACGTGGCTCCTACGCATCGATAGGACCGGAATGGGCCATAGCCGGGGGCGCCGCCGGGTCTTTGTTCAAGTTTCATGCAAGTGAGGGCGGTACGCGCGTGCCGCTGATTATCTCGGGGCCGGGTATACCGGCATCAGGCATTTTGCACCCGTTCACCTTCATGACGGATCTGGCGCCCACCATTCTGGAATTGACAGGTACGCCGCGACTCACCACCGGGCCGGCATTTACCGGGCGCAGCCTGGTCGACCTGCTAAAGGGCAATGTATCGTCAGTTTATGGTCCTGAGGATGCAGTAGCGTTGGAAGCATCCGGACAATCGGCTGTGTTTAAAGGTGACTACAAGGTAGTGCGTAATCTTGATCAATACGGAGACGGCCAGTGGCGCTTGCACAATGTAGCCAATGATCCGGGGGAAATCCATGATCTTTCTGCTGAGTTGCCGGCGTTGTTTGCGGAAATGCTGCAGGATTACGAGCAATTTTCAATCGACTATGGTGTGCTGCCAATGCCGCCAGGTTACTCGGGCGCACAGATGATCGCCGATGCATCCACGCGAAATATCCGGGCGAAATACGGCACGATACTATTGGCTGGCGCGCTGGGCGCGTTCTTGATGCTGCTGCTGATTGTCTGGTTGTTGTATCAAATACTGATCAGGATCAAGCGGACGATGCGTCATGTTTAGTGGCGCCAACGTCCAGCAAAACCAGCGTAAAAATAACAACCATCAAGCTGTCAAAGACCAGTACGGGCGTCGCCGCTGCCATATATGAACTGCCGGGGCCAGCGATCAGCCCAATCAGCGCGGCCTTGCTTGTTGCAGCAACAAAGAGGACAAGTTTGCGATGAACGGGCTTAAACGCAGCATAAATCAGCATGGCACCCACCAGCGTGATCAACACACCCCAGCTGCGCACAACAACATTGGCCAACGGGCCATCCAGAGTGGCTCCAAACGTTCTTTGAAGTGCGAGCTGTGGCGCAACAGCGGCCAGCACCATAGTACAGGTCAGAACACCTGCTACCACCATAATCCACTTTATGTGGGCGTGGATAAAGTTCATGCAATGCTCCTGAATATAATAGATCGATGCGTACAGATAACCTGGCGCTATTCTGCACACGAATCAAAAATAAGCAATTGCCGGAGTGCACGTTCTCATGAAATATGACCATAAACAAAACCCGTTGCCGGAGGTGGCCGACCCAACACAACTTGAAGCAATTCTGCGCGCAGCCCTGGATGCTCAACGTGCAGACTATCTGCATCAGGGTGAGGTAAGCGCCAAAATTCGAATTGATCGTATTGATCGCGGCATTGATGTGTTGCTGAAATATCAGGATAAGCTGGTAGATGCGGTTAACACCGATTTCAGTTGCCGTTCCCGTCAGGTGACGTTGCTCACAGATATTGCCGCCTCACTAACGCCCTTAAAACATGCACGCAAACATTTGCACAAGTGGATGAAACCAGAGCGTCGCTCAAGCTCATTTCCATTTAATCTGTTGGGTGGACGCTCCCGCATTGAATATCAACCGCTGGGGGTTGTCGGTGTGATTTCGCCATGGAATTTTCCCGTCAATCTGACCTTCGGGCCTTTGGCCGGAATTCTTGCAGCTGGCAATCGCGCGATGATCAAACCTTCGGAATTTACCCCTGCTACCTCCGATGTGATGAGTGAAATGGTGGCGTCAGCATGGGATGCAAAGGAGGTGGCGTTGTTCACCGGAGGCCCTGAGGTAGGTCAGGCGTTTTCGGCACAGCCCTTTGATCATCTGCTGTTCACCGGCGCCACTTCGGTTGCCCGCCATATCATGGCCGCAGCAGCGCGCAACCTGGTGCCGGTGACGCTTGAGCTGGGCGGCAAATCGCCCGTCATACTGTCGCGCACCGCCAATATTGAAAAAAGCATTGAGCGCGTTATGCTGGGAAAAACATTAAACGCCGGCCAGATCTGCCTGGCGCCCGATTATCTGTTGGTACCCGAAGAGCTGTTGGAATCAGTCATCAGCAGCGCGCAAAAAGTAGTTAGTGCCATGTACCCCACTATGCTGCACAATCCTGAGTACACAGCGATTGTGAATGCACGCCACTACCAACGACTGACCGGCTACCTGCAGGAAGCCGCAGAGCGCAAGGTCAGGACCATTGTGCTTAAACCTGCCGGAGAAGAATTTAGTGCGCATCCGGATGTCCGCAAAATTCCACCTACCTTGATCATCAATCCACACGATGACATGCAGGTAATGGAGGAGGAACTGTTTGGCCCGCTGTTGCCTATCCGAACCTACCGGGTCTTTAACGACGTCATCCATTACATCAATTCACACCCGAGGCCGCTTGCTGCCTATTATTTTGGTGCAGACAAACAGGAGGAGCGGGAGGTGCTCAGTCGCACAACCTCGGGTGGCGTCTGTATCAATGATGTGATCATGCATATCATGCAAGAAGAGTTGCCTTTCGGGGGCGTTGGCCCTAGTGGGATGGGGTCTTACCACGGCCAGGATGGTTTCAGAACTTTCAGTCACGCAAAAAGCGTCTATAAGCAGACCCCGCTGAATATTGGCAAACTCGGTGGCATGCTGCCGCCCTACGGCAAAGCCACTGAACAGACCATCAAGATGCAGGTAAAACCATGAGCGCGCTGCACATGCCCAGACGCAAGCGGTCGCGAGTGATTTGATTGTGCTGCCTGGCATCGTGGTTAGAATGGGAACGCCTGTTCGTTAGAGTGAGCAGAAAGTGTCCAAGTCAGGACAAATGGCCCATGCAAGTGGATGAGGAGTCTGTTACAAGTGAATGCGTTCATGAAGACACCCCCCTGAAACGACACATGATTGCAAGGAACTGCAATGGCCTGTCCCACCACCCCTCAAAGCAATCATCTTTTGGCGGCACTGTCGCCAGCCGTTCGAGTCCGATTATTTCCTCACCTGGAGCTGACGAAGCTGCAGTTGTATGCCCGCCTGCATGACTCTCACCGGCCCGTACGTCACATATACTTCCCCACCAACTCAGTCATCACCTTACATTATTTATTAGAAGACGGATCTTCAACCGCTCTGGCGACTGTGGGCAATGAAGGGATGGCAGGGAGCAACTGCCTACTCGCCGATAAGTCCGTAAACTTCCCGGCGCAGGTTCAAAGCGCCGGCTTCGCCTATCGACTCCAAAGATCACTCGCGAAGGAGGAGTTTGACCGCCATAGCGAGTTTCTGAAGCTGGTGCTGCTTTACTCACAGGCGCTGATGAATCAAGTCTCGCAGACGGCAGTTTGCAACCGCAATCACTCTATTATGCAGCGGTTCTCTCGCTGGCTCTTGATTTCACTGGATCGGGTTTGTAGCAAAAACTTGACTATGACACAGGAATTCATTGGCAACATGCTAGGCGTGCGCCGTGAAGGCGTCAGCGAAGCCGCAACAAACTTACAGCAACTGGGCGTGATTTCATATTCGCGCGGGCGAATCAACGTGACTGACCGCCAACAACTCGAGGCTCTGGCTTGTGACTGCTACCAGATAATTAAAACCGATACCGATCAGTTGCTAAACTATGTGCGGCCGCTTTAACGTTCGTACCGGCGAGAAACAGGGCCTTCGTGGATTATTCCGGCCGAAGCGTGAGATTATTTCCAGTAATGTGAATTACACGAAATCCGCCAGTCGGTTTGGAACGGGGACGGAGGAGGATCGTGGGCATGTCATCCGTCTTTGGATTTCAGTCGTAATCAGATAATCAAAATGCTGAATTCACCCCAACCTGACCTTCGCGAAGAACCCCACATGTTTAGTCTGTTTAAAACCAACCCTCAGAAAAAACTACAAAAAGCCTATGAAGAGAAGCTGACCGAGGCCATGCAGGCGCAGCGCAACGGAGATATCCGCGGTTACTCAGCGCTGCAGGAGGAAGCCGAGGCTATCTACGCCAAGCTGGAGGCCCTGGGCAAAGCGTCATGACGCGGGCGAAGCGAGCAGGCTTGCTGTTGGATGTAGCCAGGGCAGAAAAAATGAATACATCCGGTTGGCTTTCAATAGCGTAGAACCAACGCGTCAAATATGTTTTTGTTTCTCTGACTGGAAAGAACAAGCATCACGTCTCTTTTTTTGACAGAAAAACCATGAACCCCACAATTTTTATTCGATAAATACGGGAATCTCTGTGCTAACACGCGTGTACAGCTGGATGAACCTCATTGGCAACGGTTTCATCCTGGTTGGCGGTCTGGGCTTGGCGCTGGGAATGGCTGGGGTGATCGATCTGGACACGTTTGCGTTTGGAATCTCCGCGGGCGTCCGTGTTGTTGGTACCGTGGCCATAACCGGATGCCTGCTTAGTGCAATCTCCTGCTTTGCGCGCGAATTTAATAATGAAAAATCGTAATTCACTATGGGCGACCTATGTTCAAAAAATCTGACTTTTTTATCATCCTGGCTGTAATGATTTCTTTCGTAATCTCAGCGTATTTGTGGTTTGTCCTGAATGACAGGGAACAGGCCATCTTCACTGCTATCTGGATTCCATCCATCTTTACATTTGGCATCTACTTCAAATTGTGCGCGCTGATGGGTAGAAAATAATGACCTTCGATCTGATTTATCCTGCAGTACTCGTTTTTCTGTTAATGCTGGTTGGTGTTGTTCTGACTGCAATTGAGTTCAACAGCCTTGAGAAAAAACAAGCTAAAGACAAAGATGGTCGCGGCTCAAGCGGCTCATAGAGCTGGCTCGATCAATCCGACTCCAGAATAGAAAGCCTGTGGCGAATGGTTTGAGCGTCCACCCCTACATCGTTGGCCAATGATGTGTAATCCATTTACTGGCATCCTTCAGATTGACCAAGAGCTTTAAATCTCGCTCGACGCAAGCCTGGTAATAGTTGGAACAGGCTTGCGTCGGGCGCTGATGAAGGCCATAGACTGGTGGTAAAAACCATGAAAGGCTGCCTAATATGCGAGGGAACTCTACGTTTACCAGTATCCTCCTGGCAGACGTTTACGCCATAAGGTCGTCAGCGCTATCCTGACAGCGGCTGAATCGGGCCGGAAGTAAAGATGCGACAGGAATAAATCACCAATCAGAGGGATCGTCCATGCGCGAAAAGTCAGATAAGAATCGATCTAATGCCACTCCGGAGCTGACGGCTTACATACGGGAGATTGTGGAGCCTGAAAACGCTACTCTTTCCCGTGTCCGCGAGCTTTTGATGGACAATGACCTCATGATGTCTGACGGCGGCGAGGTCTTGTTTAAGCTGGACAGGCAGTGGCTGGTGAATGAACTGGATGAGCTGATCATCCAGCATGGGGGCGAGACTCTAGCGAAAGAGATAGTAGCGGACTGACTCCTACCACAGCCCTAAGGCGTGCCCGACGGGCGGGTAAACCGGTCATTAAGCTTTTGCACCAGAACATCGGCGCTGGCAATCAGATTGTCCAGCTTGCGGCGGGTGTGGTCGGACCAGCCATACGGACGTCCCGGGGACATACTGGTCCACCAGGCTTCCAGATTCTTTTCAAAGGCCATTGCCACGCGCTTGGCATCCTCACCCGGGCGGGCATCGCGCTGTAACTTGCGCAAAACCGAACGCCCGGCCATCAGGCGCAGGCGCGAATACAGAATGGTCAACGCCGCAATCAGGGCCGCACTTACAAGTAACTGGGTGCTGGGCGCGAGTGTTGCCAGCGGTGTAAATACAACACCATCCCAGGCTCCTGTACTCAGGCTCCAAAAGACAAACCCGACCAGGATGGCACCAAATACCACAACATTTAGCCAGCGCGCGCGCTTGAACCATGATTTACGGGCCTCGATCAGTTCTGGCACCAGCACATCTCGTAAATGCTTGGCGCCGGACTCCAGCTGCGCGCTGATGCGATAAGCACGGTCCACATCCAGTTGCCGGACCCGGTTATTGATATCACGCATGTCTTCGTCACGCTTTTCACGCATCCGCTCCCGTATCTGATCATCCGCAATGGGTGCCGCAGCATCCTCCGAATAAATTCGATAAAAACGCCCCGCAGTCAGGCCGCTTTGTGCCATCGCCCGCTGCCAGGCAGCCACTACCTCTTCCGGATTATCCTCGCGCGCGGTATTGTCGATCTGGTTCAGGATATAGAGAAATTTATCTGAATCCTGGCGGTTGATGGTGTTGGCCACCAGGTGCTGCAGGGTATCGCCCATGGCGCCTGGTTCAGGGTGCCGCGCATCAAAAAATACCAGCACCAGATCCGACAGCCCCATGATGTGATCGGCAATCAACAGGGTTTCAGTGCGCTGTTTGTCGGCATCAAAGCCGGGCGAGTCGATGAATATTTTGCCGCGTAATATCTCAGAGTTGCAGGTCTTGAGCTGCAAATAGGAATCGATGCGTCTGCCTTCGCCCTGTGCCTGTGCCTCGATCGACTCACTGATCCGGTAAAACGGAAAGCGCGGATCGCTATCCAGCGCCATGCCAGGAAGCTGCATGGGTTCTTCATTGTCGCCGTAGCAGATCACGGTAAACTTGTCGTCCACCGCCTGATTGCCCGTGCGCTGCAAGGTCTGCCCAAGATACTCGTTCAGAAAAGTTGATTTACCGGCAGAAAATGTACCCATCACCGCCACTACCGGCCACCAGGAAATGTGTGTTGCATACGAGTCATCATCACTCATAAAACCCAGCTTGCGAGCCACTGCATCAAGTTCCCGGAAGTACTCCACTCCCTCCGCCAGTGCCGGGTTCTCTTGCTCGAGGTGGGATTTCAGGCGCTTGATACGTTCTTCCGTTGATGTTCTGGCCACGATACTGCTCCACAGCAACTGAGGTAAACCGACAGATTCAGCCCGTCCGATTCTGGTTCGCTGACCACGAGTATCACATACTTTGCAAAGTGGTATTTCTGAACTGTGTCAACTGAATCAGCTGGAAGACAAAAACCAGATTCTCGAAATAGCACTCGTTTCTCAATAACACATACCACGCCCGGCATTGATGGTGCTCAACAAACCCGACAGAAATCATCGTAGAATCATCGCAGCGGTAACTTATGTACCGCTTACTGCAATGCCAGACCTTGCATAACTGAGAGGATTACATGTCAAACAATACTGCCATCAATATCAACACTATCACGGACGAACTGAATTCACTGCATAATGAACTGGAGAAGCGCATTCAGGGTATTCAGGCCGATCTGAGCCGCGGGCGCAGTCAGGATTCACAGGAACAGGCTCAGGAAACAGAAAACGATGAGGTGCTGCACGCACTTGCCGCAGATGCGCGCCGTGAACTGACAGAGATCGCCAATGCCCTGTCGCGCATCCGCAACGGCACTTACGGAGTCTGCGCCGGTTGTGGCGTTGCTATCAATGCTGACCGGCTTGCAGCCTATCCGATGGCTGTGCACTGTATAGACTGCGCCAACCCCTGAGGCCACAACCGCGGGGTGCTCTCAGTTACTTGACAGCCGCATGAATTCTGCTGAGCAACTCCTGGTCACTAAAACTGACACCCGGTGCGGCTGGGATTTTCCATAGACGCCGTCGGGCGCTGGCTGCCCGGGCTTTATCCGTAATAAAAAACGTCACGAGGGATTATCCTGTCTTCATCCTGTAATAAAACTGACATAAGTTAACATGCAGGCTGCAGTCAGGATTAAAAGTATGGAATTGTCTATCACACAAGCAGTATCACAAGATTATCCGGTGTTTCCGCGGGAACTCAGTTGGCTGGCATTTAATGGCAGGGTGTTGCAAGAAGCTGCCGACACCCGTAACCCTCCCATCGAGCGATTACGGTTTTTGGGTATTTACTCAAATAACATGGATGAGTTTTTCAGGGTGCGGGTGGCCGATGTCAAGCGCCGCATCCTGCTTAAAAAATACCAGACCGATGAGCAGGAGGATGCTGAGCAGCTTCTCGCTGAGATTCAACATCAGGTACTGACGCTGGGCACGCAGTTCCAGAAGATCTATCTGGATATTCAGCTGGAACTGCGTAAGCACAATATCGAGCTGATTGACGACAGCAAGTTGACTGAGCTGCAACTGGACTGGGTACGTAATTTTTTTAACAGCGAAGTTAAAAAACACATTTCGCCTATTATCCTTTCCCAGACCGATGCTTCGCTGGCCAAAATTCTTGATGACAATACGACCTACCTGATGGTCGAAATGGCCGGCGTCAATAAACCCGAGTATGCAATTGTGCAGGTGCCGACCAATGAAGTGTCGCGCTTTATCGAGCTGCCGCTGCATTTAAATACCCGCAAGAAAAACGGCCACTATCGGCGTCAAATTCTGCTGCTGGACGATATCATCACTCACTGTGTTGCCGATCTGTTTCAAGGCTTTTTCGAGTTTGACAGCATCTGCGCCTTTTCACTGAAATTGACCCGCGATGCCGAATACAATATCAGTGACACCCTGGACCAAAGCCTGATCGACAAGATGTCCAAGGGCATACAACAACGGCTGAAGTCAGAGCCGACCCGCCTGGTGTACGACGCAGCCATGCCGGAGCAGATGTTAAAGGTGCTGACCAAACAGTTGGGCACCAGCTCGCGGGATGCACTGATTGCCGGCACCCGCTACCGGAACTTCAAGGACTTTATTGGTTTTCCCAATCTCGGCCGCCAGAGCATGGAATTTCCACCGCTGCCGCCGTTACCGAGCCCGGATTTTGAACAGCATCCGACCACCTTTGATGCCATCCGTCACAGCGATATCCTGCTGTACTACCCCTATCACAGCTTTGGTTACTTCACTGAGTGGGTGCGGCAGGCATCGTTTGACCCAAAGGTCACCCACATCAGGATCTCCCTGTACCGGGTCGCCCGCCAGTCGCGAGTGATCCATGCGCTGCTGGATGCTGTGCGTAATGGTAAAAGTGTCACTGTGGTGCTCGAACTGAAGGCAAGGTTTGATGAAGAAAACAACATCAGCTGGGCCAGAAAAATGACTGATGCGGGCATCGAAGTGATTTTTGGTCAGACCACACTGAAGATCCATTCCAAGATTTGTCTTATCACCCGATTGGAAAAAGGTGAGCCGGTGCGTTATGGCCATATCGGCAGTGGCAACTTCAACGAAAAAACCGCCCGCATCTATACCGATATGAGTCTGTTCACCTGTCACCCGGAAATTACTGCCGAAATTGAACAGGTGTTTGAATTCATCCAGTATTCCTACCGTCCTTTTGTATTCAGGCATCTTATTGTGTCGCCGACCTGGAGCCGGCCGAAACTGAAGAAGCTGATCCAGCGGGAAATCGACTTTGCAGTCAGTGGTCGCAAGGCAGAGATCATGCTCAAAGTGAACAATCTGGTGGACGAAGAGATCGTGCAGTTGCTGTACAAAGCCAGCCAGGCCGGCGTAAAGATCAGGATGATTATTCGCGGTATGTGTTCGCTGGTACCCGGCATTGCGGGCAAGAGCCAGAATATCAAGGTGATCAGCATTCTCGACCGATTCCTGGAACATGCCCGCGTTTATGTATTTCTGAATGGCGGTGACACCGATGTCTATATTTCATCGGCCGACTGGATGACCCGCAATATCGACCAGCGGGTGGAAGTAGGCGTGCCAATACTGGATGCCCGAATAAAACAGACAGTACTGACAACGCTGGATATTCAATGGCGGGATAACGTCAAAGCCCGTGTTGTTGATGCCGCACAAGGCAATGCGTATGTAAACCGGGGCAACAAACGGAATATTCGTTCACAGCAGAGCATCTACGAATTTCTTGCCAAACAGAACCAGTTGCCACAGCCCAAGGCAGACCTCGAGCTGTGACAGCATTAAGGGCCTGATCCCGATCAAAATCATAGTCTTTGGTGAAAAATGCGGAGCCGGATATAGACTTTTGGACAGCTTGACTCAAGTTACTAAAACAGGCATGGTCCACCATTCACAACCCAGGCTTTTAGACAGTGCCCCAACAAAGAGCCTGAAAACAAAAAAAAAGAGGCTATTATGAATAACCAGTCTATATATAAGTTAAGCCGTTCGCGCCTGACTGCAAAAGCACTTTGGGTTTTAATTGTGGCGCTGGCCTTTGTATCAAGTCATGCTCAAGCGTGCCCGGATGCGTCTCAGAGTGGCGCATCCCTCACATATACCAGCAACGAGCTTTATAGCGCTAAAAGTCATAAGGTGGTCGCAGGCGGCGGCGTTGATCTTGCCGGGTGCACATCTCTCCCGGGTTTTGGATTTGTAATGACCGCCCCGGATTTTACAATGACTTTTTCTGGAAATTCGACTGGACGCGAGTTGGAGTTCCGTCTGGACACTGAATGTGACAGCGTACTGATGATAAATGATGCCAGCGGCAACTGGCATTACGACGATGACACAAACGGTAGCCTTGATGCAAAGATTCGATTACCAAAAGCCGCAAACGGCATTTATGACATCTGGGTCGGGACACGTTATTCCGGCACTTGCAATGCAACACTCATATTAGAGACGTTTTAACACTCCGACCTGAAGCAGATATCGTTCTGACACGTATCCGCGTGTCAGAACGATTTTCCTCGTTGACCCGCTGCTCAAAGCATGACTATGCTCCCCCTGCCTGGAAAAAGACCATTCAATCAGCTCATCAGATGCAATCAAAGTCCGCATAAACGAAGAGGAATAATTAATGAGAATAAAAACTACACTGCTGTCCTGTTTGATTTCACTGGCAGCAATCTCATCGGTTCATGCCGTGGATTTTGAGTTTACCTATCTTGACGACAGCGCCGGCACACTTGCCGCTGCGGGCTGGATGGATGAACAAAGCCTGTTTCAGCGCAACTTGCGCGCCGCAGGCAAGTTGTGGGGCGCGCGCATTGCTTCCAATGAAACCATTCGCGTTCTGGTGACAACTGACGCCTCTCGCCCTGTCGCTGGCGGAACATTTTCGAATGGACGACGCATTTCAAAAGCAGGCGCCACCGTAGATGTTTATGAACCGGGCGCACTGTCCCGCATTAATACCGGCACGAATCCCGGCTTTGCAAGTTCAGGTTTTGATGTCAAGTTGTTGTTTAACCCGACCGGTACGCAATACTGGATGGATCCATCACCGGAAACACGTCTGAGCGAAAAGCCGGCGAATACGGGTGATTACATCTGGGTGATGCAGCATGAGATTGGACACGGGCTGGGTATGGCTGGCGCCAGAGAGCGACAAGCCGGGCACGCCAACTATGGTTTGCCCAGTACATACATGTCAGCATTCGACAGCTTGACCATGTTTCTTGGCAACGGCCTGGCGAGATCATCCAATGGTACGCTCAACTCCATGGTATTCACTGGCCCGGTCAGTGCAGCCGTGTACGGCAAGCAAGTCGATGTCCCCAGTGTCGAACCGTCCGAATCAATCTCGTCGCAAAATTTTTACCATCTGGGCTCGTGTGCCAGCGATCTGATTCTGAGCCGTACATTGATGAACGGCTGCAGCACCCCTTCAGGTCCACGCAATTTTCTTACCGATATAGATCTGGCCGTTTTTAAGGACATGGGTTATCCAATCGTGCGGCAAGACGCGCATTTTGAGGATACCGTTGGTGTACTACGCGCGCCTTTTGTTAATGTTCCCGGACTGGGCGTATTTGATGTGGATCTGACGTTGACCAATGATGTCACGATGGAATTTACACTAACCAAGGCTAACGACATCCCAATGGGCGTCAGCAACCCGGGCCTGTTTGACACTGGCACTAACCTATTGGTGATCCCCGCAGTAGAAGTGACACTTGGCGGCACCATAGCCATGTATCGCATCGAGCTGAAACTCGTGGATGGAAGCAACCCGATGCGTTTTGCGCTGGTCAATGCGGTGGTGCTGTAACGTGCCATTTGGTCATTCCACAGACAGGCAATATTGATTTATTATCTGTTAAAACCAATTTGCCGATTCGTGGAGAAAAGAAACCAAACCGGTGTTTACTCAAGGCATCAGCCTTTGCAGAACAAACAGGCTGGCAATCAGCAGCGGCACGAGTATCACCAGAAATACGGTGACGCGCATGCCGAGCAGATCTGGCAGCATGATGCGGCCCCGATCGCCGACTCTCTGAATCGTTGCGCTGAGGTAGTCCGAAGTTTCAGCGTAGACGTAGCTTCCCGCCATAAGACCCGCAATACCGGCAATCGCGTCGTAGTTGCCTTGTCCCAGTGCTGCTGCGCCGGTGCCGGGACAATAACCAAGCAAACCCAGCCCGACGCCAAAGAGTAGCCCGCCGGTGATATTGGCCGCATAGCGTGTCTGCTTTACGTGCAGCCTGACCAGACCCAATGCATGCATTGAAAAGATGCCAACCATGCCAACAACAATTGCGGAAAGCATCACCTTAATTACCGTGAAATCCGTCAGCAGGAACTGGCCCAACAAAACTTCGTACTTTGCCACACCACCTTTCTGCAGCAGGAACCCGAACACAAGTCCGAACGCGAATCCGAGGACAAGCTGCGGAAGAGAATCGGGTTTACCTGGCGCCTCTTTCTCGTCGTTACTCATGATATTCTCACAGACGATAGAGGAGCATTGCCGTAAGCACCGAGCCTGCGAAGAAACACGCGAGCACAATCCAGGAGCTTACCGAGAGTTGCAATGCGCCACTGATACCGTGACCACTGGTGCAGCCGCCAGCAAGCCGCGCTCCGTATGCCATGATTGCGCCACCCAGAAAAGCGACCCCAAGCCGCATTGTCACATCCGTACCGAAGCGATCCTGCCAGAGCAATGGAACCCACGCACCGGTCATCTCATCACCTGTGTATGCTGCAATGAATGCCCCTATAATGACGCCGAACAAGAGCATAACTCCCCACTCGATCTTCGGTTTGCTGTCCTGATAGAACTTCAGCGACTCCGTATGGCTTTTTGAAAAAAGATTGCCCACCATGCCGGCAAGGCGCGCGTAGGACGTAGAAATCCCCAGTGGTTTGTCGGAGAAATAGAACGTCGCCATCGACAGCACACCAATGAGCGCACCGACGAGATAGGGCGACCATGCAGCGCCTTCATATCCCATGCTCAATCCTCCTTTTCTGCCGTGTCGGATGTCGACAGAGGAAGGCCATGCGCCTCCCACGCCGTAATGCCGCCAAGCATGTTATAAACACGCGTGAAGCCGTGGCGCTTGAGAATACTCACCGCAACCCCGGAGCGATGGCCGACGCTGCAATGCACAACGATCTTGCTGTCTTTGTGAAGCTGGGGTAGATTTTTCTCCAGATATCCAACAAATTGATGAGTCGCTCCCGGAATGTGCTTCTCGTTCCACTCGTATTCATCCCGGACATCGAGAACGTGCAGGTGTCCATGCTGCATCCAGTCGTGTACTTCCAGAGCGCTTGTTGTCCCCAGCGTTTCAATGGGCAGGCCCTGTTCACGCCACTTTTCGACACCGCCTGCCAATACGCCTTCCACAGTGTCGATGCCTATGCGCGCAAACGACCTGACTGCCTGTTCCATTTCTTCAGAACCGTCAACCACAAGAAATATTTGCGTTTTCTCATTGGCAATCCAACTAGCCATGGCAGGCACACCTTCCAGCCAGACGTTATAGGCTGAACCGATATGAGCGGCGGCAAATGCTTCCGGAGACCGCGTGTCGATAACCAGCCCTTGTTTCATGCGCTTTTGAAACTCCCGTGGCTGAAGGATATGGGTTTCACCGGGCGATGGAAGCGGGCGCCCGGGCAACAGGTTTACCTCCTCCATATGGCGAAAATGAGGTGGTCTTGCCATCTTCCCGGCAACCTTCAGATCAGCGAACTCGCTGCGGCTTTTCACAAAAACGGGGTTTGTTCCGTTCTCAATACCCAGCGTGGAGTCGTCGCGATCTGAGATATTTCCTCCGCAAGCAGAGCCAGAACCGTGCGCCGGATAGAGCAGCGTCTGATCCCCCAGTGGTGCAATTTTTACGTGCACTGAGTCATACAGAATACCTGCGTTCTCGCCTGTTTTTTCCGGATCGGGCAGGTCTGTGCGCCCGGTGTCGCCCACAAACAGCGCATCGCCTGTGAACGCGCCCCAACACTTCTCGCCGGCATCCTCAAGGTAAACCGCATAGGTGACGCTCTCAGGTGTGTGACCTGGCGTCTCAAGCGCAACAATACGCGTTGTCCCCACCTTGAGCTCTTCGCCATCTTTCAGCTTGATATCAGTGCGTCCGAAAAGCTCATGACAACCGCTGACAATTTTTGCTCCTGTCATCTGCGCAAGCACAGCGGATCCGAACTCGAAATCTTCCTGTCGATGCGTCTCCAGAATATAAATAATCGACAGATTGTTCTCGCGTGCGAGATGCAGATACTCGTCGACGTCCCGCCTTGGATCGACAATCACAGCCAAGCCTTCTCCACAGCCGAGGATGTATGAGTTGTGGCCCAATCCGGGCGTCTTCAGTCGTTTAAAAAACATGTCACAACTCCGATGCTAAGGTCACCAGGGTTGTTTTTTTCATCATCGATTTTTTTGGCATGTCTTGGGCTCCCCGAGCTCGCGGTCGAAGTGACGGTGAACTCAGGATATCCAAAGAAATGGAAATTGTATGTGGGGGACCTAACGTCAGCGGCCTCAGGCAACAACTGTTATCGCTGTCAGGTGTTGCCCAGAAGCTACTGCTTTACATAACGCACACCGGGCGTCCCGGAGAGAGAAATAATATCAAAGCCCGTAAGTGGGAGCGACAGCGCAGTCCTGTTAACGATTGCAATGTCGTTGTAAGCCGGATGCCAGAAACCATAATCGTTGAGCACGTATTTATCACCCAACTTGCTTATGGTCCAGGTCATGCTGTACTCGCAGAATCCGGCAACCGGAGGTTTGGGGTTATTAGGGCAATAGGTACCTGAGTTGGGTACTTTGTAATAGCCTTTGCCGTCGGATAACATCACCAGGTCATAAGTTGTGCCGGATTCCAGATTGGTAACTTTCCAATTGCCCAAGGCTGCGCGCTTCAAGTCTTCAAGCATCGAAGCACCGCGCAGAATGACAGGCACGGTAATGCTTATTCCATCGGCCGAGTTATATAGCTCGATCGTAAATTGTACACTTTTGCCTTCTGCGAGCTCTTCGTTCTTCTTATCAAACAGGAGTGTAATAACTCCGGCGCCAGTTGCAATTGTTGAGCCACTGACGCTTGCATCTGAAATCGCACGGATGCTGAATTTGTGCGCCTCTCCGGTAATGGTGCGGATGTCATCGGTCTTGATATCTGCTGCCAGTCCGCTAACAGCGCTTGCAATCGCGCTGTTCGAAATGAATGGGAGTTTTTGAACGATGCTGCTGGCTGTGGTCAACGCGGACTTGAGGCGTGAGGCGGCCGACAGGTAGTCGTTGCGGATGCTCTGATCTATACGTAGCACTTCGTCGATTGAGAATGCAGCAGTTCGCGTCTCATAAACTTCGATCGCTTTGGTGAGCACGATTTCGCTCTTTAGCAGAGGGTGACGAGTGAACGTCGCGTCGCTAAGGGCGCCACATTCGTTCACAATCAATTTCATATTGGTGACCGCTGCCTGCGCTACGATCACCGTTGAAGCCAACCCGATTCCAGTCAGGATAGCGCCTGGCACCCCCGCCGGTACACCGGCGGCAGCAGCAAGGACACCGGCACCTGTCAGAACTGAGGCTCTGGCGAAGTTGCGCATCCAGCGGTCGCAGTTATCCTGGCTGGTATACGCCAGAATATTCGCGACGCGCCCGGCGCCGGTTTGCAACGGCAAGCTGCTGCTTTCCAGAAATTCGTTGATTTGTTCCAGAAGCGGCTGCAGATTTTCGCGAATCTGCAGTGCCACCATGCGGGCTTCCGCCTCCGTCAGAGTAGCCAGCTGACTGTTGATTCCGTTTACGTCAAGCAGATTGGCCGGCAGGCCAAGGCTCTGTATCTCGCTTACGAGGTTGCTGACGTAGCCTTGAACATAGCCCGTTGGGTTGGCGATATCGACACTGGCCTGGATAGCAAGAGGCACTTCGAACCGGTCGCCATCGAGCTCTATACGGAGAGTGCGGCTGCCGGTTAAACCGGTTGGAACCGTTGCAGCAATGGCGTTCTGGATGACGCTGGCCGGCAGAGGTGTAGTACCAACGAAAAGCTTCACCTTGGCGGCATCAAGAATGCCTCCGGAGTAGTTGACACCAACTATGCTGCCTGGCTTGACCGACTGCGCGGCATCTGCCAACGCTACAGTCCGTATCTCAGAGAACGTGTTGAGTCGAAACCTGAGCGGATTGTCTCCGACCAGAATGAAGGTAGCCCGTGCCCGAAGAGTGCCGTTAACCAGAACGTTAGGTATGTTCAGTGTAGTGCCACTGAAAACAGCAGCATGTTCGAGGGCGGGGTTGGCAGCTACACCTGAAACAACAATAAAGGTTTCGGGGGAAACGCCGGGCACCAATTCCAATCGGGCTTCGAAGTTTTCGTCACCTACTTTGACACTGTCCAGGGTCAGCACTCCGTCAAGGAACACTGCATCTTTGGCAAGTACAGGTGCCGCAACAAAAGAAAGGGTGAGCAGAGCCGCTAGAAGGAAGGCGCGCATCATGATGAAGAGTCAGTTCCCAGTGAAAGGTAGAGGGTCGCCAAGGCGCGGCTGTCCTTCGGCTGGATTCTAGAATTTCCCGGATAAATGTCAATAGCCCGAATGGGGTAGACAAGACAGGCTATGATCAAGCAGTTACATCAACCAACGTCGTTTCATCAACAGATATGAGAAATAGGACATCAATGACCCCAGCACGATCAGGTAGATCCAATCGAAGGTCATATCCGTCAGGCTGGCGTTCTCCAGCAGTATGGACTGAAGTGGCCTATATAGTTGGTATGACGGTAGCAGCGGTGCAATAGCGGTGAGTTGTTGTGATACATCCGACATTGCCGAGGGCAACAGAAGTGGCAGATAAAAGATCACGCCCAGCGTTCTGGCACTGGCCTGATTCCGGCACAGAAAGCCGAGAAAAACTCCAAACGCGCTGAAACAAAAACTGCCTGCCAGCAGTATGGCGACATAGTCAAAAAGGTGCACCGGGCCGAATTGTCCCAACAGATGAAGAAACAGAACCGCTGTCATGATTAACAGCATTCCCAGCAGTAATTTGGCTATCAGCCATTGCGCTTCGTTGATAGGAGTCTGCAGCAGGGCAAGCAGCAGTTTCTTTTCTTTTTCCTCAGCCACTTGCGACGGAAGAATTATGAAACCGATCAGCAGAACCAGCATCAATACCCAAGTAGGCAGAGTTTCTCTTTGAACGCCACCCTCGTGCAATGAGTTGATACCGGTGATCCAGTCAGGGCCAGCGCCTTCCGCTACTTTCTGTAAAGCGGAGAATGTCTGCATGATCGCGATGGTCTGGATAGAGTCCATCTTCAACACAATCAACGCAAGGCTGTCGGCCGCTTCTTCATTCCTGATGATTACACCGTCTATCTGGCGTTCCTTTAATAGACGATTTCCCTCTTCCGGATTTTCAAGCCAGGTTACTTCAACAAGCTGCTCTGCTGCGCTGATATT
This sequence comes from Pseudohongiella sp., assembly GCA_030651695.1. Lineage (GTDB taxonomy): Bacteria > Pseudomonadota > Gammaproteobacteria > Pseudomonadales > Pseudohongiellaceae > Pseudohongiella. Next base: position 283,736 of record JAUSCD010000012.1, read on the forward strand.
CTGCATGACCTCGGTAGCAAGAGTTTCCTGCTGCAGCAGACCGATCCTTATTTTTCCAGCATCGACAACAGCCTGATCTACCAGATTCAGAGTTACAAAAACAAACAGCGGGATGAAAAGAATCAAAAGAAATGTCTTGTTCTTGAACGCTATGGCAAGATCATTGACCGTTAGTATAAGAACGTTTCTTATCATAATGCGTACAGCTTTTGATGAATTTCGGATTTAAAGTATTCTTGCGGAGGTCCATCAAAGACCAGCTGGCTTTGGTGCAACACCATTATCCGTGTGGCAAGGCCTTTTATCTCTTCAGGTCGATGGGAGGAAAAAATGATTGTTTTCCCGACTGAATGCATGGCCTGCAACAACCGGTAGATTTCTCTTGTCATCTCGAAGTCGAGCCCGGATGTGGGTTCATCAAGAAGCAGAATCGGGGGATCTGCCAGCAGTGCTCGTCCGATATTTACCCGCTGCTTCAAGCCTTTTGACAGCGACAGCACTTTGCTTCGCCGAAAGGACTGCAGATTGAATTCGTGCAGAATATCTTCTACCCGCGACATGGGCGCGCGCGAGAGTCGGGCAAAAAGTTTGAGATTATATTCGACGGAAAAGAAGTCAAACAGATTGGGGACTTCCGGAATAAAACCTACTTTCCCGACAACAGACTTCCTGTTCCTCAGCTCGATCCCGCCAATGGTGACAGTACCGTCATCCGGAACAATCCAGCTTCCCAGCATTTTCAGGAGAGTGGATTTACCTGCGCCATTATGGCCGACAATGGCGATCAGCTCGCCTTTGTCTACCGTAAAGCTCGTCGGCGCAAGTCCTCGCGTTTTATCGTAAAGCTTTGCGAGATTTTCAACTACGAGCTGCATACGTTATCCGCCAGTGCGAAGAATGGCGAACGCGATCACCATACAGAATTTGTCACACGTCTGGCCAGCCTGTGTTTTCAAGGTGCCAGCATAGTTCAAACCAGTCTGACGATTACCAGCACGAGAACGATTACTACTAATAAACCTATCATGGTGAGCTCCTTTTTGTGGTGAGAATGACTTTAAGAGGATTTTCCGGGCCAAACTCAATTTATGAATACCGCTTCAGAGGAGCATTCTGCTCCTTTTCAAAGCATTGATACTGTGCGCTAGCGCACTAAAGGCTCAGAGTGATACCGAAGGCTCTTCCTGCGGCAGATCAAGCAGCAGAAAACTTTCCATCTGCGCTCTTCGGTCTGATTCACGCGCAAATACACTCTCCAGAAACGCATAGACTGCCAACTGCGCAAGCATCCGTTGTTTGACCGGACGCATGGCACGCTTGTACTCAGTCATGGTGCAGGGCGTAACCACTTCCGACGAGATACCTATGGCTGCATCTGGTGACAGCGGCAGCGCCTGTAGCTGATCGCCATTTTGCAAACCCCCGAGCAGAATCGGGCAAGCCACCTGGTCCGGGTGCCTGAACCAGCGCAAAAAACTCTCGGCGAAACGGGCAAAACCAAAATGTGTGCCCCCTTGCAGCGTCACCAACATGGCTTGCGGCGCCTTGATGGGAATCGGCGCGGCATGTGCCTCATAAGGGATAATGGCATCCTCACTTCCGGCAATCATCATGAACGGCATTGGGCTGGTGCGAAAAAATTCGGTTGTCAGGAACGCTGTCGGGCCCGCGATCGACACAACTGCGGCGATTCGCGGATCACGAATATCGCGGTGGAAAGCAACCAGCTGGGAGGTCAGACCACCTAATGACAGCCCTACCGCCGCAATGCGATCGGGATCAATAAGCCCGTATAAACTGTCGCCTTCGGTGTTGTTACGAGCGAGCAGCACATCCATAACAAAGGAGATATCACCCGGCTGGTTAAGTACATCATTGATGGTCGGGCCGCCAGGTGATCGCCAACTGCTCAAGGGCGAATTGATCGCGGCAATCACGTACCCTTTGGGTACCAGAAATTCACGCAGATAATTGGCCTCTCCCACCGAGGACATAAAACCGTGGCTGTACAGGATCAGTGGGTAAGGACCCTGTTCGCGATTTTCAGGGAACGAGAGTTTGCCCTTAAGCTCGCGAAACGGCTGACCGTCGAACCGGCCATTGGCCATGGTGGTACGTGTGTGGTCAGTGACAGAGAGCTTTTCGCTGGTCGAGCCCAAAACGCCGGGCCGATACAAAATAGCACTTTGTGGTCCTGTCGGCGTGGGCGATACGGGGTTCAGCACGTACAACAGAACAAGTGTGATAAGTACGACAAAGGCGCTCAGGATTTTGGTTGATTGTTTCATGGAACCTGTGGGGCACACGACTACCTGAATGTGTTGGTTAATGGCACAAGCGTAGTGCGGCAGAGATTCAGATTCAAGTTGCATCTGGCAGCACATCATAAGGGGAATTGGTATTCACCATAAACAGTGCGCGTTGTACGCCCTCAAGTCGGAACATATTTGCAGCCGACAAATATATCTTGACATCGCCCTCCCTGATGTTAATTTGTTCGCATAGTGCGACTTTATTAGCACAACAGAGTCTGAACCTAACGCATTTTGCTTTCTTGACCGTGTGTTCACCCCAGGATCCTGCCATGGATAACATGTTTCTTCCAAGCGGAATGGTCACTTCAGCAACAGCGCTGATGCTGCTGGATTTGCTGCTGAAATCAGCAGGCATCCTCAGCATTTTTGCACTGCTGGACCGCTTGCTGGTAAAGCGTATGGGCAGCAACAGCCAGCATCTGCTGTGGATCAATGCACTCATATGCCTCAGCTTGCTACCGGTACTGCCAGCACTGATCGATCACGCAGCGCCGGGTCTTGCGACTTCGGATGCCTGGCTTGAAATCACCGTCACGCCCGCGTCTGTCGCGACGGAGTCGGGCACGTCCAACTACGCCTGGCTGCTGATCCTGTATTTTATCCCGACACTCTGGTTACTCGCGAAAATGGTGGTCGCAGTTGTACATCTTCGCCGCATCCAGCATCAGTCGGAGCCAGTGGCCAATCTGACAACCCTATGTTTGTTGTCTGGCCTTGCCGCGCAGCTGAACATCTCACGTTCCGTCGTTATGGCACGCAGTCATCGAATCGATTCACCGATATCATTCGGATTGATAAAACCCCACATCATTCTGCCGGCACAGTCAGATTACTGGTCAGCATCGGTGATGACTGATGTGTTGCTGCACGAACTCAGCCACATCAAACGTCTGGACTGGATCACCATGATGCTGGCATGGATTGTAGCCGCCTTCTACTGGATCAATCCGCTGGTGTGGTATGCCATCAAACGCCTTGGCGATGAAGCCGAAAACAGTTGTGACACAGCGGTACTGCTCGCGGGGCGCAGCGACACTGATTATGCAGAAAGCCTGCTGAGTGTGGCGCAAGCCTGTGTCCGTCCCACTCAATCCCAGCATGCTGTAAAACTGCCGGTACAGATGATGCAGGACTCCGGCACTTTAAAAACCAGAATCCATCGCATACTTGAGGACAACACCATGAATACGTCTGGAAACAAAAGCAGTAATCACGTAATAAAATCCATGGCAATTATGTTGCTGATCTCTGCGGCTACCTTGTTCGGTATTGGCAGCGCACACCTTGTTTCCGCGCAAATACCAAACCCTGCGCAAAGCACTGCAGATGACGAAATGATTCCGTTACATCACGTTGAGCCTGTTTATCCGACCCGGGCGGCGCAGAGGAAAATTGGAGGGTGGGTAAAAGTAAGCTTTACCGTCACCGCGGCAGGCACTGTGGATACCGAATCCATCGACGTTGTCGATTCTGAACCGCGGGGGATGTTTGAGAACAGCGCCCGGCGAGCCGCCTCAGAATTCAGTTTTACTCCGAGAATTCGTAATGGTGCTCCCGTGGATGTACCAAATGTCCAGTATATGTTCCGCTACTCTGTGTCGGAGGAATCCGAGCGGCGAGCCACGCCTTGATCCTGTCGAATCCGTAGGAAGGCGGAGACCCGCAATTGGCTTTCTCTTTTTTCCTGTGTGGCTGCGCTGACAGCAAACGCCCTATTTCGACCCTGATGTGGAATTAATACGCTATTCAGCCGTCGAAGTAATTACACGGCGTGTTAATTACCCACAGAAAGGAGCGATATCAAACCATGCCCATTCCCTCAATGACCGAGTTGTTCATGCAGATGGGCCTTGAGTCCGACGAAAAGTCTATCGAGAACTTCATCCAGTCCCATCAACTCCCGGCCGACGTAAAACTGGCCGACGCACCCTACTGGACTGATTCACAGCGGGAATTCATTATTGAGCAGTTCAAGGCAGACGCCGCCTGGATCATTATTGTAGACCAGCTCAATGAATGTCTTCACGAGGATGCGGTGAAGCAGCAATCGAAGGATTTGTAACCCGTTTACGGGCAGCATAAAAAAGGCCGGGAGCAAAATTGTCACCAGCTCCCGGCCAACTGTTGAACAATTCTTCAAGCAGTCCTTTGCTTATCGCTCAACCCCCTATCTCCAATTCGTTTTAACCGATTTTGTCAGGCTCTCAGGCAAACTGATTCATGGTGTTGTCCTTGCCCGATGCCTTCAGCGCGTGTTTACCTGAGAAATACTCCTTGTGGTCGTCGCCAATATTGGATCCCGCCATGTCCTGATGTTTCACACAGGCCAGGCCGCGACGGATTTCCAGACGCTGCACTTTCTGCACATAGGCCAGCATGCCTTGTTCACCGAAGTAGTCTTTGGCCAGATCGTCTGTGGACAATGCCGCTGTGTGGTAAGTCGGCAAGGTAATCAGGTGGTGGAAAACGCCAGCCATCCTGGCAGCATCGCGCTGGAAGTTCTGAATGTTGGTATCTGCCTGCGCTGCCAGTTCGCTGCTGTCGTATTCAGTACTCATCAATTTGTCGCGGCTGTAGTGAGTCAGGTCGCGTCCTTCGCCGGCCCATGCATCAAACACCTGCTGCCTGAAACTCAGAGTCCAGTTGAACGAAGGGCTGTTGTTGTAAACCAGTTTGGCCTTGGGTTCGATCTCACGAATGCGGTTGACCATATCGGCAATCTGCCGTAGATCGGGTTTTTCGGTTTCTATCCACAACAGATCCGCACCGTGCTGCAGTGAACTGATGCAGTCCAGCACAACACGGTCTACTCCCGACCCGGGGGTAAAGCGAACCAGCCCATTGCTCAGGCGGACAGGCTTTATGCACGTGTCGCCGCGACGCAGCAGCATGTCACCTGACTGGAGCTGGTCCAATGAAGTAATTTCTTCTCCATCAATAAATGCGTTGTACTGATCAGCCAGATCACCAGGCTTTTGTGATACCGGTATTTTTTGTGTGAGACCGGCCCCCAAAGAATCGGTGCGCGCAACAATGACACCCTGTTCAACACCGAGCTCCATAAATGCGTAGCGAACCGCATTGATCTTGGCCAGAAAATCTTCATGCGGGACCGTCACTTTACCATCCTGATGGCCGCACTGTTTGGCGTCCGACACCTGATTCTCAATCTGTATGCAGCAGGCACCTGCTTCTATCATTTTTTTCGCCAGCAGGTAGGTTGCTTCTTCATTACCAAAACCGGCATCAATATCGGCAATGATGGGCACAATATGTGTCTCGAAATTGTCGATCTTGTTTAACGCTGCTTTCTCAGCCACCTGATCACCGGCTTTGCGGGCTGCGTCGAGCGCTTTAAACAGATGATTGAGCTCACGCGCATCGGCTTGCCGCAGAAACGAGTACAGCTCTTCAATCAAAGCCGGAACCGCTGTTTTTTCATGCATGGATTGATCCGGCAACGGGCCAAACTCCGAACGCAGAGCTGCAATCATCCAGCCAGACAGATACAGGTAACGACCTTTGGTGCTGCCAAAATGCTTCTTGATTGAAATCATTTTCTGCTGACCAATAAATCCATGCCAGCAACCCAGCGATTGTGTGTATTGACCTGGATTCCTGTCGTAGGCAGCCATGTCTTCGCGCATGATACCGGCGGTGTAGCGTGCGATATCGAGCCCCGTCTGGAAGCGGTTCTGCACTCGCATACGGGTCACGTATTCCGGATTGATGCCACTCCAGGTATCGCCCTGTGCATCCAGGGTTTGAATGGCTTGTTTCATCTCTTGATGGTAGTTGGACATTTGTTGTTTCCTCAGTGTCTGGATTTTAAAAAGTGAAATCTATATCCGGCTTTTGGCCATCTGGCGGAAGTGATGCAACAACGGTTCGGTGTAACCGTTAGGCTGACTCTGTCCTTCGAAGATCAATGCTTTGGCTGCCTGAAATGCCAGGCTTTGGTTTATGTTTTGCGACATGGGCCGGTAGTCAGAATCATCACGATTCTGTTCGTCAACAACACGGGCCATGCGGTGCATGATGGTCAGCACCTGCTCTTTCGTGCAGATGCCATGCAGCAACCAGTTGGCAATATGCTGACTGGAAATACGCAGCGTGGCGCGATCCTCCATCAGGCCGACGTGATTGATATCGGGCACTTTGGAACACCCGATGCCTTGCTCCACCCAGCGCACTACGTAACCGAGAATGCCCTGAATATTATTTTCAAGTTCTTTGACAATAGTGTCCTGGTCCAGCGTTTGTGTGATCAGCGGAATCGTGAGTATGTCTTTGATCGATGCACGCGGCCTCCCACGTAGTTGTTCCTGCACTGCAAACACATCTACCTGGTGGTAATGCAACGCATGCAAGGTCGCGGCCGTGGGCGACGGTACCCAGGCCGTTGTTGCACCTGCTTTTGGATGGTTGATTTTTGTGGCCATCATTTCTGCCATCTCATCAGGTTTGGGCCACATGCCTTTTCCGATCTGCGCACGTCCGGGCAAGTTGCACGCCAGGCCGGTATCAACATTCCAGTCTTCGTAAGCGCGGATGCCGGGTTGATCTTTGATCTGCGCTTTAGGCAGGAATGCTCCGGCGTACATACTGGTGTGAATTTCATCACCGGTACGATCCAGAAAACCTGTGTTGATAAACACAGTGCGCGTACGTGCCGCGGCAATGCAGGCTTTCAAATTGACTGTTGTCCGACGCTCCTCATCCATGATGCCAAGCTTGATGGTATTGCGCGGCAACCCCAACAAATCTTCAATCTTGTCAAAAAGCTCCACGGTGAACGCAACTTCCGCCGGCCCGTGCAGCTTGGGTTTTACAATGTAGATACTGCCGCAGCGCGAGTTGCGCAGCGCTGTCTTGCCACGCAGATCCAGCGAAGCAATCAGGCTGGTGACAACGGCATCGATGATGCCTTCAGGTACTTCATCATTGTGCGCATCACGCATCAGATTGCTGCTCATCAGCAATCCGACGTTGCGTATCAACATCAGTGAGCGGCCATGCAATTGCAGCAACGAACCGTCCGGACGAATGATATTTCTGTCGGCATTCATACATCGGCGCAGAGTCTTGCCGCCCTTGTCAAACGCGGCTGACAGATCACCTTTGATCAGGCCCAGCCAGTTGCGGTAAATCTCTGTTTTGTCTTCCGCATCAACGGCCGCAACCGAATCCTCGCAATCCATGATTGTCGTCAGCGCTGACTCGATTTTTATGTCTTTTATACCTGCGCCATCAGAGGCACCGATGGTGCTTTCTCGATCAAATTCGATCTCCACATGCAAACCGTTGTTCTTCAGAATCAGTGATGTGGGCTCATTGCGGCTACCGGTCAGCCCGATCAATTGCTCAACGTCGCGCAAGCTGGTCTGACTGTCATCGTCAAACACAACAAAGAGTTGTTGGTCATGGATGCGGTAATGCACAGCGTCGCGATGCGAGCCTTTAACCAGCGGGAAGACTGAATCCAGAAAGTCCCTGGCGTAACGAATAACGGCTGCACCGCGAAGCGGGTTGTAACCCTGGCCCGGCGCCAGCTCGCCGGTGTTATTGATAACGTCGGTGCCGTACAGGGCGTCATAAAGACTGCCCCAGCGTGCGTTAACCGCGTTGACTGCAAAGCGTGCATTTTTTAAGGGCACTACCAGTTGGGGACCTGCAATTGTTGCGATTTCGTCATCAACATTTGTGGTGTCGACTGAAACCGGACCAGGTTCTGGCAGGATGTAACCAATCTCCTCAAGAAAGCGCTGATAAGCCACCGCGTCATGCGGCTGGGCAGCACGCTGTTTGTGCCACTGATCAATTTGCCGTTGCAGACTGTCGCGTCGCGCAAGCAAAGCACGATTGCGGACAGTCGATTCAGAAATCAGATCCTCAAGGCCGCGCCAGAATGCATTGGCATTCAGGGGTGTCAGCGGCAGCACTTCGTCCGTAATAAAACGGTAGAAGTGTGAATCGATTGTGCTGTGGTTCTGGATGGCCGTGTGCATTTTTCCGCTCTCCTTTTTTCGCACTGCAATGGTCAATCGACAGGCGATTGCGTAATGGGAATGGAGTGTATAGAATTCCTTTCGCAAATTTCACAAAAGAAATTACACAGTGTTAATTTTACAAAAACACAAATTCGGCCACCTATCCAAAACAGTGGAACGCCATGAAATCGAAAGCCAACCTGATCCGACAGTCACATTTTCTGGGCACAAAAATCCGCAATCTGCGCAAGCGCCACAATCTGACCATCGAAGATCTGTCGTCCAGATGTATCAAAATTGACCCGGAAGCCGCGCCATCCGTGTCTTACATCTCAATGATCGAGCGCGGCAAACGCGTGCCCGGCAGGGAAATGCTGGGCATCATCGCCTCGGTTTTTCAGAAGGATGTTGACTGGTTTCTGGATGACGCCTCGACTGACGCTGAAATTACCCCGGCCAAATCCAGTGCCGGCGGTATCCGGGGCATGGCGCTGGAGCCGGGTTTTCTGTTCGATGATCACATTCTGCAGATCGCCATACCGGAGCTGCTGGCCCAGACCGGCACCACTGGCCGCCAGTTTGCTCACCTGCTGATTCGGGCTCATCAGGAGCACCATCGCAACCATTTCCCGGATCTGGAGCGCGCCGCTGAGGAAGTAGGCCTCAAACGTCTGCCGTTGAGTGTCGAGGATTTGCTGGATATCGCCAAAAAACTTGGACTCACTATCAAATGGTTTAACCGTGCGCCAAAAGAAGTGCTGGACGAAACCGGCAGTTATTCCAACAGCACGGTGCGCTCATTTTTTGATCCGCCGGGAACGCTGTATTTGAATGATCTTCTTAAATCAGAACCGTGGCGGCTGAAATACGATCTGGCGTTGCATATCGGTCACTGCATGTTGCACAACAAAGATGGACTGAAGAGCGTGTTGCTGGCTGGGAAAAATCAGAGCCATAATGGCAGCGCCGACAGCGCCCAGTCCTTTGAGCCGAGTGCGCAGGACATTCTCAGCGCGTGGCGCGATTTTGAGTGCAGCTTTTTTGCCGGCGCACTGTTGTGTCCGCGTGTGCCGTTCCGTCAGTTGCTGGAGCGCAACAGTTATGAAGTGGGTGTACACAAACAGATTGATGTGTCGGCATCAGTGGTGATGCGGCGCATGACAGCGGTGTCGTCCTATCCGCATTGGCATTATTTTGATGCGTATCCACCTGGAACTTTAAAAGCAGTCTACCGTGGCAACGGCATTCCCTTGCCGTGGGGAAATATGCGTCTGGTCGAAGATCCCTGCCAACACTGGGCTGTGTTCCGCATGATCAACAGTGATAACCCCGCCAACTCAGCGCAGATATCCGTGCTGGAAACCAGCGACGGCCCTCACATCTATTGCTGCGAGTCGGTGAAAGTGGAAGACATGGCAGGTAACCCGCACGTGTTATGTGCAGGCATTGATCTTAATCCTGTTCTTGACGCTCAGGGACGCTCTGGCCACGACATTGCAGCCAGCCTGAAGCAGGCCTGTGTGCGCGGAGGCGGCAATGCAGAGATCCCGGCAGCGATGCGTCAGGAACTGATCAGCGCGGCCGGCATTCTGAACATTGGCTGGATACGACGGGGTATAGACAATCCCGCTCGCGTGATATGTTCACGCGGCTCGGCGTGTCCACGCACCCCGTCGTGTTATCCGATAGCTGAGTCACCGGACACCTTGTCGGTGATGGAAAAAATGCAGCAGGCAATCCGCGCGGAGTGCTGAGGATTTAATTTCCCCCGCTGGCCGCCTGTTGCAGTTTGCCACCCCGAGCTGACACCATCAGCTCGAGAATACGTTGTGTTACCAATGGCTCCAGCCCTTCGGTATGGCCTTTGTCCAGTCGCACCACATCAGCAACCACTCTGTTTTCTGCGCAGTTGGCATACTCATAAACATCAGAGGTGCCAGGTCGCGCTTCACGACCCCACACCGCATAACCTGACCGGCCGGTGTCGTACAACCAACCCGCCTGCGTATCAACAACCTGCGTGTGACTGCGTGCGTCACACTGATAACGCTCTGCCCAGGGAGAGCTGTCAGGCAGGGACTCAATCTCATATTCACCAATAGCAAAAATATGCGAGAAATCACAGCTTGGCAGTGTTTCGGCAGCAGTTGCCTGCGCACGGGCCGGGGGCGGTGAACCATCTGCAAGGGGAGGTCCGAAATTGGCAACAAAAGGCGCCTGACCAATACGGCCACCCGACAAACTGAGCATGCCGTCTACCTTGTCCGCAAAAAAATCCGTGCACACCAGTCGACGCGACGTCATGCCGCCCTGACTGTGGCCGGCTAACCAGAATGACTTGATATTGTCCTGACCAAAGGCTTCGATGACCTGGTTGGTAATAGCCTGCAGATGCGCATCATCTACCTGTGGCATCCACATACGAACGCCGGGCCCCGAACCCATAGCTGCCGAGCCTTCGGCAGTCGGCGTAGCAACTACCAAGCGATATTTTTCTTTGTAGTCCATGGCAGGGAAGTAATGGCGCTGCCAGTTGGCAATTGAACCGGCACCGTGAATGTTCAGCACAAACACAAGGTCCTCGCCTGGCTGCAGATCGCATGGGTAATCGAGGAAGTATTCACGTCCGGTGACCGGTTCAGTGATGTTGCCACGCACCGCGGTTTTGGCGGCGCAGTCGCCATCCTGACAATGCACCGGTGGTGGTGACACACACGCCACTCCCAGTACATCAGCTGCGAAAGCCGCTTGTCCGGCTGCCATCAGAAACAGGGCAACAAGACTTTTATTTGCCCGATGATTCATAAATTGTCTGATCATAAGTACCCCTATCTGCCAGTTTTTCTGCAATCGACTTGTTACCCGGTTTTTCCCGAGGCCACTAATGTACACGCAGTCGCTTCAAGGAAAATACTGGAAGAGTCGGATTGGGTTAAATTTGCGATCAGAGGCTGGGCAAATTTTACAGCACCAATATCCGTCTGTTGCTATAAAACCTGTGAGGGTTTGCGGACCACTTGAAGACAGACAACTTGCGTGCTAACGTTTGTGCTCACACTCCCCGTTAACGGCAGGGCAGAAACATGGATACCCGAATTCAATTTCGTGTAGATGAAGAGACCAAACGGTTGGCACAACAGATGGCTGAAAGCCAGGGACGTACATTGAGTGATGCTTGCCGGGAACTTACCGAACAACTGGCGGAGCAACAGCGCCGCTTGATGTCTCACGATGTCTGGCTCTCAGAACAAATTAATTCAGCCTTTGAGAAACTCGATTCCGGTCAAGCTGTGTTTCTAAGCAATGACGAAGCGAAAAGCAGCATGGCTGAATTCAAGGCCAAAATCCGCAACCGGAGTTAGTCGATGATCTTCTGGGAACAGCAAGCCCTTGAGGACCGCAGAAAGATTTATGAGTATCTCTACGCATTCAATCCCCTGGTGGCAGACAAGACTGACGAAATCATTGAAGACAGAGCAGGCAATCTGGTCACCCACCCTCTCATGGGCCTACAACGCTCAAACACTCAAGGCCGGATACTGGTAATTCCCGAGGTATCAATGATCGTCTCATATTACGTGGACGGTGAATTGATTCGGATTCTGCGTGTACTGCATCAGAAACAGCAATTCCCGGCTTAAGACGATTAGTGGCAGGCACCTCTAAAAATCGTGCCTGCCATGATGTAATCAATCCAGCTGAGTAATATCCCTGACAGCGCCTTTATCCGCACTGGTTGTCAACGCTGCATAAGCTTTCAGCGCCGCGGTGACTTTACGCGGCCTGACTTCCACAGGCTTCCAGGCAGCTTTGCCTTTGGCACACATGTTCGTGCGGCGCTGGGCCAGCTCTTCATCACTGACATCCAGCCGGATGCTGCGATTCGGGATGTCGATCCGGATGATATCGCCTTCCTCCACCAAGGCAATGTCACCGCCCTGTGCTGCTTCAGGAGATGCGTGACCAATGGACAGGCCAGAGGTCCCGCCAGAGAAACGACCGTCGGTGAGCAGTGCACATACTTTGCCCAGACCTTTGGATTTCAGGTAGGTGGTCGGGTACAGCATTTCCTGCATGCCCGGGCCACCTTTCGGGCCTTCGTATCGAATCACTACAACATCGCCGGCAACAATCTGGTCACCCAGAATCGCTTTCACAGCGCTGTCCTGACTTTCGAAAATACGTGCCGGACCACTGAAGGTGAAAATACTTTCATCTACGCCGGCAGTTTTTACGATGCAGCCGTTTTGCGCAATGTTACCGTACAACACCGCCAGACCACCTTCCTGACTATAGGCGTATTCGATGTCACGGATGCACCCTTCCTGCCGGTCATCATCCAGTGAATCCCAACGCGTGGACTGGCTGAATGCGGTCTGGGTTGGAATGCCTGCAGGGCCGGCACGGAAGAACTGTTTTACTTCATCACTGGCATTGCGTTTGATGTCCCACTTGTCCAGAGCCTCAATCATGCTGGCACTGTGAATGGTATGTGCGTCGCCATGCAACAGACCGGCACGCTCCAGAGATCCCAGAATCGACATGATGCCACCGGCGCGGTGAACGTCTTCCATATGATACTTGGGCGTGGAAGGTGCCACCTTGCACAGTTGCGGTACTTTGCGCGACAGGCGGTCGATATCTTTCAGTGTGAAGTCCAGCTCGGCTTCCTGCGCCGCAGCCAGCAAATGCAAAATGGTGTTGGTGGAGCCACCCATCGCGATGTCCAGCGACATGGCATTCTCAAACGCCTTGAAGTTGGCGATGTTGCGTGGCAATACCGACTCGTCGTCCTGCTCGTAATAGCGCTTGGTGATTTCAACGATGGTGCGGCCAGCCTGCAGGAACAACTCTTTCCGGTCAGAGTGCGTCGCCAGTGTGGAGCCATTGCCGGGCAAGCCCAGACCCAATGCTTCTACCAGACAGTTCATGGAGTTGGCAGTGAACATACCTGAGCACGAGCCGCAGGTTGGACACGCAGAGCGCTCATACTCGGCCGCCTGCTCGTCGCTGACATTGTCATCTGCCCCGGCCACCATGGCGTCTACCAGATCCAGCTTGATGATCTGACCTGCGAGTTTGGTTTTGCCCGCTTCCATCGGGCCACCGGAAACAAACACCACAGGGATGTTCAGACGCAATGCTGCCATCAGCATGCCCGGGGTGATTTTGTCGCAATTGGAGATGCACACCAGTGCATCGGCACAGTGAGCGTTAACCATGTACTCAACGGAGTCAGCAATAATCTCACGCGACGGCAGGCTGTACAGCATGCCGTCATGACCCATGGCGATACCGTCATCCACCGCGATGGTGTTGAATTCTTTGGCAACACCGCCGGCTTTTTCGATTTCACGTGCGACCAGTTGCCCCATGTCTTTGAGATGGACATGGCCAGGCACAAACTGGGTGAAGGAGTTGGACACTGCAATAATCGGTTTACTGAAGTCCGCAGTGGTCATACCGGTGGCGCGCCAAAGAGCACGGGCGCCACTCATGTTTCTGCCCTTGGTGGAGGTATGGGATTTATAAACAGGCATGGGTATTCCTTTTATTGTCACGTACGACTGAAAAATGGCTGGCTCGCTTACCGAGCACTTGACACTGCTCATTGTGCTCAAAGCGGCGCGATGACGGAAGTGAAATATTGTCAATCAGGCGTTGCGAAAACTGGAATTCAGCAGAGACAACCTTGTATCCGGGAGACCTGCTGAAAACCACCAATTCCGGGTCGAGCAGACTTGACAACCTTATAAAAAACTTTAAGCACACACAATTAAGGCATAATAATGTTAGAAATATAGCTTTCTCGCATTTATAAAAAAAACCAATCGTTCGACGTCAAAAATGTTTGACGGCAACCCCTCATATCCTTAGGATAGCCGCCGCTTACCTCTGCTGGCGAGTCCTCGTCGGCCACAAAAAAAATAATAAAGCTCTATCAGATGTGACTTCTCAGTGACTGGGCTTTGTCACGTCTGCGATTTACTACTACTACATCAATGGAGATTACCTAAATGAAAAATTTGACCACAGCAGTATTGGCACTTGCCCTGACAGCAGGCGCCGTTTCAGTTCAGGCTCAGCAGACTGAAATTTCTGCTAACGTAAACCTGATTAACGATTACAAGTTCCGCGGCATTTCCCAGACTGACCGCAACCGTGCTGTGCAGGGTGGTTTCGACTACAACCACGAAAGTGGTGCATACGCCGGCGTGTGGGCATCAACTATCGAGTTCGCTGACAACATCGAAATGAACTACTACGCTGGTTTCACTGGCAGCCTGACCAACACTGTTGGTTACGATGTTGGTGTGCTGGTATTTGAATACCCCGGCCTGAGCGCACTTGATACTGTAGAAGTTTACGGTGCTCTGGATTACGCCGGCTTCACTGGTAAAGTGTCTTACACCGACAGCTATTTCGGTACACGTGGCCACGCCTACTACTGGGAACTGGGTCACAGCGCTGAGCTGGCTCAGAACCTGACGCTGGACCTGCATGTAGGCCTGACCGATGCACAGAGAGATCTGTTTGGTAACAAAAATGACTACCTGGATTACGGTCTGACTCTGGGCACAGCAGTGTTCGGTCTGGACTTTTCTCTGGGCTGGATTGCTACCAATCTGAGCCGTGGCAACTGTGGCAGCAATGCCTGTGGCAGCCGCGCGATTGTTTCTGTAGGCAAGAGCTTCTGATAGCTCGATAAATCGGGCCGGGGGCAGACTGCTTCCGGCCCAACCTGCCGTATCTTACGACCGCACTGCCTTCCTGTCGCTATATCTTCCTGTCCCCGCACCCCCTGACCGCTATAAATGCTCCGCTCGATGCAGTACGATTTGCACTCGTTTCAAATAGTCGGCCTTTTTAATGCTGCGTAAATTTCCTCCTGTTACTGCCTGGTCATCAGCGCTGATTGCTGCGCTTGTAGGTTTTGGCGGCACCGTAGCCCTGGTCGTGCAAGCCATGCGCACACTCGGAGCCTCCGTTGAACAAACCGGCTCAGCCGTCACTGCCTTGTGTCTTGGCATCGCCATAACGGGCGCCGCCCTGTCTCTGAAACTGCGCATGCCTGTGGTGCTCGCCTGGTCTACGCCCGGTGCTGCCTTGCTGGCGGCAACAACACCGGGCTTGTCCTGGGAAACAGCCGTTGGTGTATTTATAGCCAGCGGGTTGATGATGACAATTCTGGGTCTGGTGCCCGTCCTGGGACGCTGGGCTGAACGTATTCCGGCCTCGATCGCCTCCGCCATGCTCGCAGGCGTGTTGCTGCCGTTCTGCCTTAAGCTTTTTCAGCTGGGCGCTACCGATCCGTTATTGGTCATGCTGGTTGTTGCTGTGTTCCTGATAGCGCGCCAACGCGTGCCTCTTTATGCGCTGCTGTTGGTATTGGCAGCAGGTATGACTTTCACGCTGTTGCGTGGTGACCTTACACAACTGCCCCCGGGCGCGACCTTTGGCGTATTGTCTGCCGTGGTTCCTGACTTCGACGCCAGGGCCATTGTCAGTTTGGCGCTGCCGCTGTTTTTAGTTACCCTGGTGTCGCAGAACCTGCCTGGCTTGGTGGTGTTGCGAACATCAGGCTATTCCCCCAAACCGGGCCCCTTGCTGATCAGTACCGGACTGGCTAGCATGATTCTGGCACCCTTTGGCGCTCATGGCGTCAACCTTGCGGCGATCACTGCAGCCATCTGCACCAGTGAAGAGGCGCATGCTGATCGTGCCCAACGCTGGGTGGTGGGTATGATCTACGCGGCGTTTTATCTTCTGCTGGCAATTTTTGCGTCAATACTGGTACGCATTTTTCTTGCCTTGCCGTCCGCAGCAATCATGGTCCTGACCGGTATTGCACTGATTCCTGCATTGACCGGCGCCATCGAAAACATGCTGGGAGAGAAGACGGAGCGTGACGCTGCCATAGTCACCTTTCTTGCCACGGGATCGGGCCTGGCTCTGTTCGGGCTTGGCTCTGCCTTCTGGGGACTGGTGGCCGGGTTTGTAGCGCTGGGGGTAAAAACGGCGCTGGCACAAATGCGAACGGGCAATCAAAGGTAGCTTCTTGCTGTCCACGGCATTATCCTCGAAGTCAGAGTCAGAAACAGGAAGCACCTTTTCAAATCTTTCATGGATCAAAAATCTGAGTGCGGAGAGCAGCAATGAATGCACCTACCAACTACGAAAAGATCAGCCCGGACACCACAAACAGATTGTCCCTGATATCACGATGCAGCCTGGCGGCAGCACTTCTGCTGATGCCCTTTGCCGCTCCCGGCATCGCTCAGCAGAACGCCGCAGAACCCATCCCGGTGATCGGATACCACAATTTTGGTTTGCGTGTCAGCGACGTTGAACGCTCACTTGAGTTCTACCAGGGTCTGTTTGGCTCAGCCGTTGTATCGCGTGTGGGCGACGAAGTGGCGTTGCAGGTCGGCAACGGCCCTCAGTACTTTGTATTGGCGCCGACGCGTGAAGGTGAACAGCCGCACATCAGTCATTTTGGACTCAGCGTGACCGATACGGATCGCTACGGCTTGCAAACCAAATTGGCTGCACATGGTATTGAGCGCACGGTTGACAGCATGGGAACTCAGACATCCCCGCTGAACCGGGCCATGCACAGCTGGCTGCAACGTCTGCCGGGTGAAAGCGATACCATGCTGGCTGACAATCATGCTCTTTTTGTGGCTGACCGCGACGGTGTAGTGTTCCAGTTGTCGGACATCAATTCCTGCGGTGGCGGCGACGATGACTGCAGCCCCGAACCAGCACCTGCCCCCGGTTTAATGCGATTGCGCGAAATCAATCACATGACCACTTATGTGTCCAATTTCGAGCTCAGCAACGATTTCTATCGCAAATTGTTCGGCATCGATAATCAGGCATTTCAGGGTACATTCCCTGTACTGGGTCTGGGCAATGGCACCCAATTCCTGATGTTTGTTGGAGGCAGCCAACCGGGCCTGCCGACCCAGCCCGGGCGCATTGATCACGCCAGCCTGAACATTGAAGATTTCACTGAGGAATCTGTGCTGCAGCACCTGACCGACTACGGCCTGAGTCCAAGGGTTGAGGGGCAGCCTGCTACACCTTTGCAACACTGGGTCAGCAGACGTATGCCTGAACGTGGTGGTGCGCCGGGTGGCACTCCGGAAGTATATTTCTCTGACCCCGATGGCATTCACATTCAACTGCAGCACCACACTTATTGTGGGGGCGGCAACGAGTTTGGTGGCGACTGCGGTCAGTAGTTTCATGACAGGGGCAATGATCACCCTTGAGTTTTTAACCGCCTGAGTTTGGTTTTTTAAAACGCAGGCGGTCTAAAACTTTATTGTTCAATATCCGCTGCCACAATCATGTTTCGGCCGCGATCTTTTGCCTGATACAACAGCTCATCTGATTTTCTGATCAGAGCGTCCAGATCATTCAGTTGTTTTCCCTGCACGCCAACCAGCCCAATACTTACCGTGACGCGCACCCGCTGCCCGAAATAGGACACCTCAGTATTCTCTGTGTCAGCTCTTATTCTTTCCATCACATGAGCAGCGTCGTCGACAGAAGAGCCCGGCAGGGCAACTGCAAACTCTTCTCCGCCCATGCGACCTGCCAGATCACCGGAACGAACAGACCGGCGTATGGTGTCAGCAAACTCTTTGAGCACCTCATCACCAGCGCCATGCCCATATTCATCGTTTATGTGTTTGAACCGGTCGAGATCCAATGTGGCAAACGCAAGCGGCTGTCTGTTGCGCTCACACAAGCTGGCAAACGATTTACATTGCACAAGAAAGGTACCCCGTCGCAGCAGTCCGGTCAGATCGTCATTTGTCGCCAGATTGCGGTAGTCTTCCTCCAGCTTCTGCACCTCAATCACAAGGCTGACTATTGACCAGGTAACGGCTGGCGCAATAAGCAGTGGAGCCAGTGTTGCGATGAAAAATATAATCGGCGCTTTTTCATAACCGGTGACTGACAACACTACATAGGTGATCAGCAACGATGCCAGAACACTAATGGTTGTGGTGGTAGCGATAATGACAAAACGCTTGTTCTGACGAACCTCATGGCTCATATCGACGCCATTATTTAAAAATCTCATACGCATTCCTTAACGTCCTTAATACATTGCACAGCAGAGGGTTCCGGGCAACTCAGTGAAAAAGTCGGATCACCTATTTACGATTCATTTTCAAGGCTGTATGGCCTGATAAAAACTCTCTGCAATTTTTGCCACCAGCGGATTCAGCTGTGCCTGTGCTGTATCAAAATCTGTGGTTGTGGATGTCTCGGAAAATATGACCAGCGCAACTTCACGTCCGGGCATCAGGATATAACCGATATCATGTGACACCGGGCCGTTTTCACCGGTTTTATGTGCCACTGGCACCTGCGCCGGAATGCCAGCGGCAATCTTGGATTTTACGGTTTGCGCTGACATCCATTCGAGTATCTGTCTGCGTGAATCGTTGCCAAGAAAGTCGCCTTTGTAAATCTGCGCCAGCAATTCAAGCGCATCACGGGCATCGATGTAGTTGTCACGCAAGGGAGGTTGTGCAGCTTCAAACATTTTGCGACCAAACTGCATGGTCTTCAGTCCGAGTTGATTGGCGAGCGCAGCCATTGCGTCATAACCAACAGCATCAACCAGTACGTTGGTTGCCGTGTTATCGCTGATCGTGACTGTCAGCTCAGCCAGACGTCTTAACGTCACCTGCTGCGGCACGGTTTCACTTTGCAGGCGCCCCATGCCTCCCACGATGTCGGCGGCACTCACTGCCACTGCGTTGTCCAGACTCAGTCGCCCCGCATCAACCTGCTGCATCAGCGCTGCAATCAGCAACAGCTTGATGGTGGAGGCGGGATGGTAGTCACCGTCCGAACCCAACAGCAAGGTCTGTCCGGCAAAAGCGCCTGTCAGATCCATGGCTCCCACAGACACCCTGATGCCCTGTGAGGCAGCATTGTCGATCAGAGGTTGCAGCTCAGCCTGCAGAGACTGAAACGATTGCTCAGCGGCGGTTGTTGACGCGCAGGCCAAAGACACAAGCAAAAATGCCAGCACATGCGCCATGATCTGGCGTGGGTGAAGGCGATTGAGGCATCGGGGATTCATCTTTGTATCCTTTGGTCAGGCCCGGTGATAAGCGGGCTTCAGAGTATCACTGCATTGTACGTCTCTGGAATGCCTCCCACATCGGCAATTGGCCACTGTAATCTGCCACAATAGACCAGACGCCGACTTTGGCGTAAATTCATCTGTGCGCAACACCCTTCAACGCAAAATAAATCAGAACATAACCCATGAACAATAAAATTGCCGCTCTTCTTCTGGCGACCGCGCTCACTGCCTGCTCTGACCCTGCTCCGCAAAGCATGCAACAACCCGCAGAACCTGCAGCCATACCCGGTTACGACCTGGTACTGCGTGGCGGCCAACTCTACAGCGGAGCCGATGAACCACCCATTACAGGGGACCTGGCCATCAATGGCCAGCTCATTGTCGCTGTTGGCGATCTCGGTGAATACGAGGCGAGTCAGGTGATTGATGTCAGCGGCCTGGCAGTGATGCCCGGTTTTATCGACATTCACAGCCATGCTCTGTCTGACAATATGGATGAAGGTATTTTTGGCTGGCCGGATGCTGAGAACCTGATCCGGCAAGGGGTTACCACCGTGCTCGGCGGTAACGATGGCGGCTCGCCACTGCCACTGGCAGACAGTTTTGACGCCATTGCCGCGCTGCCCGCCGCAGTCAACTTCGGAAGCTTTGTCGGCCACGGTTCTATTCGCGGCCTGATTGTGGGCGAGGACGACAGACCAGCGACAGACGAAGAACTTGAGCTGATGCGTGAGCAAGTGGCGCTCGGCATGGAACAAGGTGCGTTCGGTCTGTCATCCGGACTGATCTACACACCGGGCCGTTTTGCCACCACCGAAGAAGTCATTGAACTGGCTAAAGTCGCTGGCGAATATGGCGGCATGTATATCAGCCATATGCGCGAAGAAGGGCTTGCACTGCTCGACAGCGTCGCTGAAACCATACGCATCGGTGAAGAAGGCGGGCTACCCACTCAGCTTACGCACCACAAAGTGGTTGGCGCACCGATGTGGGGACGTTCTGTCGAGTCTTTGCGTCTGGTAGACGAAGCCATCGCACGCGGTGTCGACGTGTCCATTGACCAGTATCCTTACACCGCATCGTCAACCAATCTTCAGATCCTGTTCCCGGGCTGGGCGCTCGACGGTGGTCGCGACGCGCTGTTGGCGCGCATGGCGGACCCGGCCCAGCGTACACGGCTGCGTAACGATATTGTGTACAACATAGAAGTCGATCGCGGCGGCGATGATCCTGCGAATGTGGTGCTGGCGGGCTGCCCGCACGACGCAACATTAAACGGCCTGAATCTGAGCGAGGTGCTGCGCCGGCAAAATCGGGAAGCCAGCAAAAACAATGCAGCGGAGCTGTTGATCGAGCTGGTAGCCGCAGGCAATTGCAGTGCTGTATTTCATGCCATGGTGGAGGAAGACATTCATAACATCATGCGCCATCCACGCACCATGATCGCCTCCGACGGCGGCATAGAAGGCCCGTCTGCACGAGCAGTACACCCAAGAAATTACGGCACATTTGCGCGACTGATCGGTCATTATGCGCGCGATCTCGGCATCATTCCTGTACACACTGCCATCCACAAAGTCAGTGGCATGCCAGCGGACAGATTAAAGATGCACAACAGGGGACATCTGGCACCCGGAGCTGTCGCAGATATTGCAGTTCTGAATATTGCTGAAGTACGGGAGCTGGCCAGCTTTGCCGATCCGCATCAGTATGCTGAAGGCGCCGTGCACGTATTTGTTGCAGGCGAGGCGGTATTGCAGGATAAGGTTATGACCGGGGCAAGGCCCGGGGCGATCGTGCGCTCAACGGACTATCGCTAGCTGCACCGGAACGCCTTTTGTTATCAGATGGAATTTTTTCGCAATTTGGACGTCATAGTTATTGAGGATCACAAAAATGTCGGAGGACTATGATGAACAAAGCAGTGGGATTAGCTATTTTGGCAGCCGGCGCGATTTTGTTGTACTTCGCATATTCCCAGTACAACGCTCCAGCGTCTCAGATATCAGAAGCGGTCACCGGAAGTCCTACTGACAATGCGGTCTGGTTCCTGATTGCAGGAGTGGTCGCAGCTATTATTGGCGGGGCGGCACTGCTAAGAAAATAGGCAAGGAAACAAGTAAGGAACTCAGCACTTCACTATGCCGCTACCCGCTCTCACGGGCGGCGGCGTAGTGCAGCTTTTCAATCAACGCTTGACGCGTGACTTGTATTCGCCAGTCAGCGTGTCGATCTCGATGTAGTCACCAATTTCGCAAAACGCAGAAACCTGAAGCTCATGACCGTTGTTCAGACGGGCAGTTTTTGTCACTTTGCCAGACGTGTCACCGCGCACTGACGGCTCAGTATAGGCAATCTGACGCACAATGTTTTTCGGCAGATCTATAGAGATTACCTTGTCATTGTAAAAAACAGCCTGGCAAACGTCTTCCATACCGTCTTCGATATATTCCAGCACGTTTTCCATATCGTCTTTTTCGATTTCGATCTGTTCGTATTCAGTGTCTACAAATACGTACATGGGGTCAGCGAAGTAGGAATAGGTTACTTCTTTCTGCTCCAGAACGATGTTTTCAAGTTTGTCGTCACACTTGAATGTGGTTTCAGTCTGCATGCCGTTCAGAATATTTTTCAGCTTCATTTTGTTGATAGCTGAGCTGCGGCCGGCGCGATTGAACTCGTTTTTTTGAACTTTCCAGGGTGACCCGTCAATCATGATGACCTGGCCGGGACGGATTTCTTGTGCAGTTTTCATGGGCTAACACTCAATTTAGTAAAGGTTTCAAAATTCACCAGATTCGTTGCCAAATCAGGCATAACAGCCAGTTTTTTCTGCCATTCCTGAGTATGCTGATGCAAGTCCGGAAGTTGAGGGCGCAGATAATGCCACATTTCCGCACAATCTTCACCCAGATTCCAGCCCCTGGCGAACCGCGCCCAGGCCCCGGCGGTCTTCGGGTCAAGCCCTTCCAGATAACGCACGGCAAATGCCTCCAGCTTGCCAACATGCACACCGTCATCCTGGGGATAGATGTGCCACATAAAGGGTTTGGCGGCCCATTGAGCACGTACAAATGAGTCCTCGCCCCTCACTATATTAAAATCACACAGACTCAATAGTTGATCGTAGTCATCTTGCGATCGGAACGGGATGACTGCAACCGTCAGAACTCCGCGATGATGAACACTACCAACAACAGGATTTTCAACCCCGAGATACGCTGCCATCGACACTGATGCCTTGCCCTCGGGCACCAGACACAAGACCGTCTCAGTGCCGTCAGCCAGCGCCTCCAACCACGAAACCATGGAGGCACTGCAGTAGGAAAACACTGACACCAGCAACTCTGGCAAGGCCAATGATGCGAGCCCCAGATCAAACAGCAGCTGCTGCCGCCCGGGGACGCCATGCGCTTGCCAGGCCTGGTGTTGCATCAACAATCCAGACTCCCGCAGAAGGCCGCCTGTTGCTGGCTCAAACCCCGGGAAAAAGAAGTACTTGCGAATCAGTGGGGACAAATTTTGGGGAGAAGGCAAACCGTGGCAGCCTCTGACCCAGTCTTCCGCACTCAGATACTCCAGATTGATCCACACCAGTGGCTCGGCGCGCCGCGACATGGAGCGCTTGACGGCATCGGGTAATTCGCAGCCGAAGGTTTCAACCACACATTGCGACTCTGCGATTTGTGTATTTACGCTGTCATCATCTGGCCAGTTTTGGGGCCAGTGATGAACGTCGACGCCGGCTACCGTCAGATGTTTAGCGCTTGCTGGCAGCGGTGCACCGGGCGTCTGCGCCTGCAGGAACTGAAGTGCGCCAGCCCAGTCATCAACCCACAGATCGACTCTGATTCCCTTTTCACCAACTAACTGGCGGGCCAGGCGCCAGCTCACGCCGATATCGCCAAAGTTATCGATCATGGCGCAAAAAATTGTCCAGCGCGGAGGCATCGTCAAAAAGTCCTTGGTTGGTATAGATCTACGTCAAATAACTGAACAGGCAACCCGATCATCATAAAGCCTCATGCTGCTGGCAAAAATTACTTTTTTTTGACTGCGTTTTTTATATATTATCCGGCCGTAACAACCGCGCAGGGCTATCGCTCTGCGGCTACAGGGCGATTTCTCAGGGCTGCACGCCAGGGATGCGCCGTAAATTCACACCAAAATGAATATTCCCGGTACTGATTATGCTGCTTGCACTGGTCATCGCTTATCTTGTGGTCTCAATTGGCATTGGTGTTGTTGCTGCGCGTCGTGTGCATTCAGCCAGTGATTACATCACCGCTGGCCGCAGTCTGCCTATGTATATGGTGATGGCCATGGTGTTTGCGACCTGGTTCGGCGCCGAAACGGTACTGGGCATTTCTGCCACATTTCTTGACGAAGGCTTTCACGGACTGATTTCAGATCCTCTGGGAGCTGCTGCCTGTCTGGTGTTGTTTGGCCTGGTGTTTGCGCTGCCGCTGTACCGGCTGAAGCTGATGACACTCGGCGACTTTTTCCATATCCGTTACAACAAACGTACCGAGATGGTGCTATCCCTTTGCATCATGCTGTCTTATCTGGGCTGGGTGTCTGCGCAGGTGACCGCACTTGGACTGGTATTCAACGTGTTGTCTGACGGCACGGTATCCATGACAGCCGGCATGATTATCGGCGCGGCGGTGGTGATGACTTACACATTGCTGGGCGGAATGTGGTCTGTTGCGGTCACCACGTTTGTACAGATGATTGTGATCGTGATTGGTCTGCTGCTGGTCACCAATACAGCGACAGATATGGCAGGCGGTCTGCCGCTGGTGATCGAACGGGCGGCAGCCGAAGGCAAATTTGAATGGATGCCGAGTATGAACCTGATCGATATCCTGGGATGGATGGCGGCATTTTTCACCCTGGCCCTTGGCTCTATTCCACAGCAGGACGTGTTTCAGCGCGTGAATACGTCCAAAACCGAGAGCGTGGCAGTGTGGGCAACCACAGCGGGGGGTGTTGCCTACTTCTTTTTTGCATTCGTACCACTCATGCTCGCCTACTCAGCCAGCATGATTGACCCTCTGATGACTGAAACCCTGATGGAGACCGATACTCAGCTGGTTCTGCCAACGTTTGTTGCCATGCACATGCCATTCTGGCTGCAGGTGATCTTCTTCGGCGCCTTGTTGTCCGTGATCATGAGCACCGCGTCGGGCACATTGCTGGCGCCATCAGTCACCTTTACCGAAAACATCCTGAAGAACATCATCCCCGGCATGAGCGACGAGCAACTGCTGCGTTACACCCGCTACACAGTCTTCGGATTCACTGTGCTGGTAGTCATAAATGCGGTTCTGTCCGATGGCAACATTCATGACATGGTTGTCAACGCCTACCGCGTGACGCTGGCTGGTGTGTTTGTACCGCTGACAGCAGGTCTGTTCTGGCGCAGAGCCAGCAATCTGGGGGCAACGCTGTCGATCGTACTGGGCCTGGGCAGTTGGCTGCTGATTGAATTCACTGTGCCAGACATCGCCTTTGAGCCACAGTTTGTTGGTCTGGGGCTGAGCCTGATTGGCATGATCGTTGGCTCCTACATGTCGCCAAATCCGCACAGCGCCAACCACCGCGGCATTGCTGATCCGCGTCCGGCATAACAACCGCGCCAAGGCAGAATAGTCTTGCCGCGCGCTCATTTCGTAGCGCCTCCGCACCGGGTTTCCATGGACCCGGTGTTGCGTTATGCTCAAAGCCATCCGGAACAATAATCCAGACCGGTTCCTGATTACACAAAACAGGCTTTTGCATGCGCACTCCCTGCTCCCGAAAAGGTCGCTTCAGCTCTGCTCTATTTGCGGCAGCAGGACCTGCACTGCTAGCGGCACTTCTGGTCGCACTTCTGCTGGCGCTGGCTGTCAGCCCGCAATCTGTGCGGGCACACGGCAGTGTGGTCGATGGCGGCGAAGGCTGCATCATCCAGTTTGACTTCTACAGCGCACACTTCAGCATTTTTCAGCCCCAGACCCGGCAACACCGCGAATACTGCGAAGACCTTCCCGATGTCACCGAAAGTGTGTTTGTGCTGGAGTACCGGCACAATTCACTACGCGAGGTACCGGTCGATTTCCGCATCATGCACAACACCTCTGAGCTGGGGCGTTTTGTGCGCTGGTCTGATATTGAGGCCATGGATGATATCGATGCCCAGACCGTTTTTTTCCAGCGCTCGCCGCCGCAGGCAGACGGGGTGCTCAGCATACTTCACACATTCACCGAGCCAGGAAGTTATGTTGGCATCGTGAGCGCTCCCCACCCGACACTTGATCAGCGTTATTACGCTGTGTTCCCGTTCCGGGTTGGCTTACCCTGGTGGCAGAACCGTTGGCTGTGGCTGGCACTGGCAGTGTTGATTGTAGCCGGGTGGCGCATACGCAAAAGACAACCACAGCCGTTCCGGAGCCCGGTATGATTTACAGGCAGATGGTTTTGGTGTTGTTAATGTTCTCGGCAAATATCAGTGCAGAAGAGATCACCGTCTCCGGCACTGATGACATCCGGATGGAAATAAGCAGCCAGGTCTCCCCCATCCCGTTAAACCAGATGCACAACTGGCTTATCACCTTGCGCACCCCGACTGGCACGGCTCTGGAAAACGCCCTGATCCGCGTCGACGGCGGCATGCCTGCACATAATCATGGGCTTGCCACCAGCCCGCAGGTCACTGATTATCTGGGCGAGGGTCGGTACCTGGTTGAAGGCCTGCGTTTTCATATGCCCGGTGATTGGCTGATGCAAATTCAGGTGGAACACAACGGCCGCAGCTATCGCGCCGAAGCAAAATTCCAACTTGGAACAAACCTGATTCAACCCTTTCTCAACCCCCAAAACTGAAGGAGTCCAATTGGCAGCCCGTATCCGTGTCGCGCTGGCGACTGGCATGATTGTGTTTGTTTGCTACCTTGGCTGGCAGCAGATCCCTGCACCGCTGCCTGCACAATGGTCGACTGCTGAACTGGCACTTCTGCATAACCTGTCACTGGACAGTCTGCCACCATTGCCGGCTGACCCGGGAAATGCCGTTGCGGACCATCCGCTGGCGAGACAAATGGGTCAACTTCTGTTTTTTGATACCCGGCTCAGCGCCAACAATGAAGTCTCCTGTGCGACCTGCCACCAACCCGACAAAATGTTTACTGATGGCCGCGCGCTGGCAGTTGGTCTGAGTCAGGCCGATCGCAACAGTATGGGGCTGGTGGGAGTTGCTTACAGCCCCTGGTTATTCTGGGACGGGCGTAAAGACAGCCTGTGGTCGCAGGCGTTGGAGCCACTGGAAAATCCACTGGAACATGGCAGCAATCGGGTGCAACTGGCGCGACTGGTCCTGACTGATCCGGTATATAGCGAGTACTACGATGCATTATTTGGCATTGACACCGGATTTCTGACATCGATTACGGACAAAAATCATATTCCTGCCGCATCGCCATCAGGCGATGCGCAATTAAAAGCCAATTGGGATGGTCTCTCTCCACAGGACCAACATGCAGTCAACATTGTTTTCAGCAACATAGGCAAAACACTGGCGGCCTGGTTAAGGCAACTCACACATACGCCCTCGGTTTTTGATAAGTATGTTTCACGACTCGCTACTGGTCCGTCGCTGGTTCAGGAGAATACATTAAGCAAAGAGCAGCTGGCAGGGCTCAGGCTGTTTATCGGAAAAGCCCAATGTGTGAACTGCCACAATGGTCCGCTTTTTACCAATAACTCGTTCCATAATACGGCCGTTCTCAGCGCGCCCGGTATACAACCGGCAGCGGGGCGGTCTCAGGGGTTAAGATTGGCGCAATCGGATATTTTTAATTGTCTTGGCCCTTATAGTGACGCCAAACCATCACAGTGTCAGGAACTGCGTTTTGCACGCGGAGGCGACGAAATGATTGGCGCACAACGCACCGCCAGTCTGCGCAACCTTGCAGCGACGGCGCCCTATATGCATGCTGGTCAGATCACAACACTGGAGGACGTTATCAATCACTACAACAGAGCGCAGATCGCGGTTATCGGACATAACGAAGCAAAACCTCTCGCCTTGCGCGCTGTTGAAAAAAGACAACTGCGGGCTTTCCTGGACAGCCTGAATGGCGGCGTTACTACTGAAGCGGATTCCATGTGATTACAACACTGTACTGGATGACACACGACCTTCGTCTTGACGACAATCCTGCATTGGTGCGCGCAGCCTGGAGCAATCGCTTGTTGTGCGTGTTTTGTGTAGATCCAAGATGGTTCTCTGCGCACCGTTATCATGTCAGCTCAATGGGTGATCATCGCTGGCAGTTCCTGCAGCAAAGCCTGGACAATCTGAACCAACAACTGAAGCCGCTGAAACAACATGTATTGATCGAGTTTGGGTATCCCGAGCAACAACTGGCCGCGCTGGTGGTGAAGCGCGGCATCACAAGACTGGTCTGCAGCCGTCAATTCGGGTCCGACGAGCGCGCGGTGCTCGACAGCCTGGCGAAACGGCTTCCCGCGCTCAAAATTGAGGAAGTAGACACCTATACGCTATTTGATCTCAAGGATCTGCCCGTCGGACTGGAGGAAACCCGCTCATCGTTTTCCGGTTTCAGACGCAAGGCTGAACAATATCCGGTTCCCATGCCTCTTGAAGCTCCGCACACATTACCTGCGTCGTTGGTGGACCCGGCACAATCCAGCTTTCCCGATAAATTACCAGAATGGGCCCCGGCCTCCGCCAATGATGCGAGTCTGTTTGGCGGCGGCGAAACCACCGCTAAAATCCACCTGAAAAAATACTTTTCCGGTGATCTGCCGCGTCACTACAAAGACGTCCGCAATGAACTGGACGGCTGGGAAAACTCTTCAAAAATGTCTGCCTGGCTAAACCAAGGCTGTCTGTCAGCGCGCCGTCTTAAACTCACACTTGATCAGTATGAAACAAACCACGGAGCCAACGAATCCACTCAG
The DNA here is from genome assembly GCA_030651695.1 of Pseudohongiella sp. Classification (GTDB taxonomy): domain Bacteria; phylum Pseudomonadota; class Gammaproteobacteria; order Pseudomonadales; family Pseudohongiellaceae; genus Pseudohongiella. Next base: position 312,127 of record JAUSCD010000012.1, read on the forward strand.
TGGCTATTTGTTGAGTTGCTGTGGCGCGAGTACTTCCAGTGGCTGGCGCTGGAAATCGGCAAACAGCTGTACCGCTTTAAAGGAATGGCAGGACGCTGTCCGCTGACCTGTGTGCATCCGGAGCGTTATCAAAAATGGTGTAATGGCACCACGCCTTTTCCGCTGGTCAACGCCTGTATGCGCCAGCTCAAACAAACAGGTTATCTGTCGAATCGCGGCCGTCAGATCGCCGCCAGTTGTTTTGTCAACGAACTCGGCCTGGACTGGCGTTATGGTGCCGCCTGGTTTGAACATCAACTGATAGATTACGATGTGGCTGTCAATTGGGGTAACTGGCAGTACATAGCAGGCGTGGGTGTTGACCCACGCGGCGGCCGACATTTTGATCTGGACAAACAGACTGAGCTGTATGATGCTGACGGCAGCTATCGCGCGCGCTGGGCGCCAGGGGTCACAGATAGCGTGCTGGACTCAGTTGATGCCGCTGACTGGCCTATTGCCTGATCACCGGAGACCATCAGGCGATTCCAACCCATCCCACATTGAGGGTCGCAATTTTGTTAAAGCGGTTTGCACCATTATTGCTCGCAACAGTTCTTGTTTTCAGCGCCAGTGCCACGCACAACAGCCTGGCTGATGAGATGCCATGGCAAGGTGTACCCGGTGCAAAAGGGCATATTGTAATGGTGGGCGGTGGTCCGCGCCCGGACAGTGTCATGCGTCATATTCTGCAACTTTCCGGTGATAACAGTATGCTGGTTATCCCCATGGCCTCTGCCACACCACAACAAACCGGCGACGCTCAGGCTGCGCAATTTCTCGAACTCGGAGCAGCCAGTGCAGCGGCCTTGGTGCTGCAATCGGAAGATCTGGATAATACTGAAATTGCTCAGCGCATCGCATCTGCAAAAGGCATCTGGTTCAGCGGTGGCGATCAGAACCGCCTGATGGAGGCCTTGGGCAATGGTGTATTACTGGCGGCTGTGAAACAGGCCTATCTGGATGGCGCCGTGATCTCCGGAACCAGCGCAGGAACCGCCGTGATCAGTCGTTCCATGATCACTGGCGACGAACGGTTTCCGGCCGAAGACAACAACTTTGCAGTGCTGATCGAAAACAACGTGGTGACTACCCCTGGCATTGGTTTGCTGAACAACATGATTGTTGATCAGCACTTTGTTATGCGCAGCCGGCTAAATCGTCTGATAAGTGTGTTGATAGATACCCCGGAGTCTCTTGCCGCAGGCATCGATGAAGCCACAGCTTTATGGATACAGCCGGACGGCGTGGCAGAAGTGCTCGGAGAAAGCCAGGTTATCTTGCTGCAGGAGTCAGGCGGAACAGACAACCAGCAACTAGCAGACAGTCCACGTTTGCAGGCCGCCCGGGATATCCGCCTCAGTGTGTTACCGCCGGGCAGCCGGTTCCGCATTACTGACAGCGAAATTGTCGATATCAGCTTGCCGGATTGATTATTTTTGTCATGCATCTGTGTTTGATACCGACTTCCGTAAATATCCCGCCCACCGACTGATAACCACAGGCTTTGTAGAACGACTCCGCACTCACCCGGGCATGTAGCTCAATCAGTCTGGTGCCTTCAGACGACATTATTTTTTCAACTTCAGTTATCAGTTGCTGGCCCAACCGCTGCCGCTGGTAACTTGCATCTACCGCCATCTGCCTAAGTTTCACACAGCCGGCGGCCAGCGGCACAATCACCACACAAGCCAGCAAGGTGTCGGTTTTCTGGTCGACGGACCAGATTGAGAAGTGCCTTTGATTTACTTCCACACTCAGGTTTTCATTCCACAGATTGAGTCCCAATGGTTCTCGCAATACACGGTGGCGAAGTTCCAGCGTGCGTTTGTAGGCTTCAGTGCCGTAATCAGTTTCCCGGAACTCGCGACGAACAGGCAAAAGCTGCTGCCGGTTGTCTGCCGGCCCGCCGGCACGGCGCTGCCAGCTTTCGTTCACCACCTCCGCACAATCCTCGACGGCTGACGGGCGGCGGTTTTTATCTGACGTTTTTGCCATGCTTTGCGAAATTTCCTGCTCAAACGAGCGTTATGACACTTGTGGATTGCTGGTGAACCGATATTCGAGTACGCCTGTCATGAAGGCAATTATGCCATGCCCGGTATTCTGGCCGGAGCGCAGCAGATGGTGTGCCTTACGCCCCCACTTACAGCTTCTAGGCAAGCAACATACCAGAGAGCAATGTTGCGATACCCAGAAAGGCAAAAAAGCCGACGATGTCGGTGACTGTAGTCAGAATAATAGACGAAGCCTGCGCTGGATCCTGGCCAAACTTGACCAGCACAATGGGCACAATCGCACCAGCGAAACCGGCAGCAATCATCGCCAGGACCATTGCTGAACAAATGATCAATACCAGGCCGACCGACTGGCTCCAGATAAACACACCTAAACCACACGTCAGCGCGATGGCGATGCCATTCATAAAACCAACACGAACCTCCTTGAACATCACCCTGAACCAGTGCCTGACAGTAATCTCACGCAGGGCGAGTCCGCGCATGGTAACCGCAAGCGCCTGCGCGCCAGCATTACCTGACTGACCCGCCACCACAGGCAACAAAACCGCCAACGCTGTGAAACTTGCAATGGTACTTTCAAACAGTCCCACAACGGACGCCGCTAAAAACGCAGTGATCAGATTGATCTGCAACCATGGCATACGCTTTTTTACAGCAAACCATGAACCGGACAAGGCGCGTTCGTCACGGCTGGCACCGACCATCGCCAGCACATCCGATGACATATCTTCCTGCGAAACCTGAACCAGACTGGCGTGATTGATAATACCCAGCATGCGCTGATCGATGTCCACCACCGGCAAATCCAGCAATTGAAGACGCTCAAACAAGTCAGAGATTTCGTCTTTGCCAGCGGTGCTGGTCACTGCCGCAGTGACGGGCTGGGAAATTTCAGAAAGTGTGACACCGGGCTCTGAAATTGCAATATCCTGAAGATGAACTTTGGCAGTGAGACGCCCATCGGCATCCACCAGAAAAATACCGCGCGATGTTTTCAATTTTGTTTTGCGCAGAATTTTAAGTGTTTCCGCAACCGTAAGGTGGCTATGAAAACTCCATATGCGCGTATCCATCAAACGCCCGGCACTGCCCTCCGGATAAGTCATCAGTGTTATCAGCTCATTGCGCACCGACTCCTGCAATGTCTGCAGCACTGTTTCCAGATCAGTTTTACTGAACTGGCCAAGCATGCGTACAGTGTCCTGCGGAGGAAGCTCTGTAAGTAATTCAACAATATGCGACTCTGGCAGGAGCCGCACCAACGCCGCAGCAGATCCCGGCAGCAAATATGTCCACATTGGCAACAATACATAAACCGGTTGCTGGCTGATGATTTCGGCAACATCCGTTGCAGGCATGGTCTCAATCTTTAATGCAGCTTCCTGCGGATACTCCAGCAAAAATCTGCGTGTCAGCGCGGCGTCTACAGGATTGACTTCCTCTGCCATATCAGTCGCCATTGATTACTACCTCAGGAGCCTTGCGGGGTCCGGTAAATTGAGGATCAGTACTGTGTGATTCGTTACCCGGTGAATCGCCCTGCTGCCATTCAACTTTTGCTCCCTCACTATTATTCACGGAAGACAAAGCCAGCAAACCGGAAGCGCTGGATACCATTGCGGAGCCAAGCTGTGCAAGTAGCGAGTCCCCCGGCGCAGCTCTCTGGGCCGGCTGACTGGCCTTCAACGCGGAGCGCAGTGTTGTGCGGCTCAAAGTTCCTAGATAGGTACCCTGACTGCTGCGCACAGGAAGAACACTGTGGCTATGCCAGTCCTGAGAGCTTTTAGCCATCTTCAGACTCATCTCGGCGGGGAGTGGTGTGACACTTCTGTCCATAAGCTGCCCCAGTTCTGTTTCAGCCGGACTCAGGAGCAGCACATCAAGCGTCACGACTCCCACAATATGATGTTTCTTATCAATAACGGTCAGACTGCATCCAAAAGGCAGCTCAATCTTTTTTAACAACGCCAGACATTCCCAGGCGCTGAGCTCGTCAAAAAAATGCGGCGTCGACATATCCATCCATGCACCAACCGTGTTGTCCTGATATTCAAGCGAGAGCGCCAACGGTTTGGCTAACTTGGCCGGCAAAGCCTGTAATAACTCAACTCGCCGGTCAGGCAATTGCAAGCGCAGCAGTGCAGCAACGCTCTGGTAAGACAGCTGAGCAAAAATTGCGACGTTTTTTTCCAGCGGCATTAAATCCATAATCCGCGCAGCAGGCCAGGTTTCCATACTCTGAAGCACCGGCGCTAATGTGCGAACCGGCACTTCGCCGAGATAGCTGGCGGCCTGCTCTGACGTTAACGCTTGCAATACACTGGCAGCTGCCTGTGGTTTGCTGGCCAGAAAATTGAGGCTGAGCGCATTAAATCTGTTCATCTTTCAGTTCCCGGGTAATGACGCTGAAAGATTGTTCCATGCATAAGCTGGCGGGAATCAGCCTGCGTCCTTCCGCTGTTTCCAGTACCAGTCCGGTGCTGCTGAACTCCAGCACGCGACCACGATCACCTCCGATCTCGACAATCTGGCCCTGTCGCACCAATTGTTTGAGGTGCCGCACAGCAATCAGGTTTTGCACCATCAGCCTGGCCCCGAGCCCGAATGCCAGGGAGAAACCAGCCAGAACGGCCGCAAATCCAATAGCCAGCAAAATGACCAGGAAACTGACGTCAACTCCGATCTGACCCAGACCGATCACCACACCAATGATCAGAAACGAGATCTGGGCAATTTGCCCGAATAACGCGGCACGCGAGATATCCGCGGTTGATGCTGCGTGCTGAACAAGATGCCGGGCGATGGTCCCAAGGATATAGCTGCTGATGATGATCAAGCCGCCAGACACCAGTGAGGGTACAAAGACCACCAGACGATCCAGCCATGCGGCTGCCGCGGAGAACCCAACCAACCCGACGGCAATCGTGACAGACACCAGCATCGTGGACCAGAACACTACAAAACCCAATAACTTCTCAGTCGCGTTGGATATCCTCACCATATGCAGAGTCGAACCGTGCAGCTGTCTGTCCAGCAAGGCATTCAAGGTACGAATCAGCCTGATAATGACCATGCGCAGAAATCGCGCAAGCAGCCAACCGGCAAATAGCAGAAGAATGCCGCCAATGACATTGGGCAAATGCGCGACGATGATCGAGAGCACTTCCATGGTCTGTTGCTGAATTGATTCGAACATGCTGTGCAGGTTCCTGATAGTTATCGGTTAGTGACCGGCAAGTCGATCCGGCATCACTTGTGCTGCTGACAAACTGAAAATATGCACATGGCAGATGCCAGGCTTACCGGAAAAACCTGATCATCCGGGCAATTAAGGCGAGGCTTGACCCAACATAGGCTGGCGTCAGTATACGCGAGGGTTGTTTGCATGAAACTGCTTGTTCCCGGTATTTTTATTTTTGTCATGGCACTGTCAACTTCAGCGCTGCAAGCCCAGCCACGGGCGCTGGAGGAGGCACTTGCCGATGGCGCTGTTCAGGCAGCACTGCAACAGATAAGTGACAGCCGGCTGCAGGCAGCTCAGCATTTGGTAGAGATAGGTGGCATTGTTTCCCCTTCCGGGCAGGAGCACGAAACTGCTGACTGCCATCACTATTGGCAATGCCCGCGCCCGGTAGATTTCAGTCGTCGTGCTTGATCTGCTCATCCAGCAGCACAGCCAGAGCGCCGTCGCAGGTGACATTACACGCCGTACCAAAACTGTCCTGAGCCAGATACAGCGCAATCATCAGTGCCAGCGCACTTTCACCAAAGCCCAGCATACTGCCGAGCAGACCCACGGCTGACATCACCGCGCCGCCCGGCACACCAGGCGCCGCCAGCATCACTACACCCAGGGTCAAAATAAACGGCAGCATCAGAGAAATTGGCGGTATCTCCAGATTGGACTGCATGCTGATTACAGCCACCGCGCAGCTCACAATAGTGATGGTAGAGCCGGACAAATGCACGGTAGCAAACAGAGGCACGGTAAAGTTCGCAACATCTTCGCTGACGCCATTGTTTTTGCTGCACTGCAAAGACACCGGGATAGTTGCAGCACTGGACATAGTGCCAAGTGCCGTAAAATAGGCTGGCAGCATATTGCGCATCAACGCCACCGGAGAACGACCGGCGCGCATACCCGCCAGCACGAACAGCAGGGTGATCCACAACCAGTGCAGTACCACTGCCATAGTCAGTACGATCGCAAAACTGCGCAGCGTGACAAATACTGTACCGGCAGCAGCCATCTCGGCAAATACACCTGCAATGTATACCGGCAACATCGGGATGATGGCTTTGATCAGTAACCACTGGATCACGTCACGACCCTGATCCGACACCTGCTGCAGTGATTGCGAGCCGGTTGCAGCAATACCCAGACCAAAAACAAAAGCCAGCAACAACGCTGTCATCACGTTAAATATCGGTGGCACGGTCACAGAGACATAGGGCAACAGGACCAGCGCCTGACCAGCATCAAACGCTGCACTGGGACTGGTCAGGGCCGGCACCACCAGTGCTGCCACAACAAACGTCAGTGTCCCTGCCAATAGCGTTGAGACATACGCCAACCCCAATGATCGCCCCAGCAATTGACCGGACTTTTGTGGTAACGCCGCAATACCGCTGGTTATAAAAAACAGAATCAGTAAAGGGATGGTGAAAAACAGCAATTCCGCAAACAGTGCTTTTACGGTGATCAGAATCCGGGTGATCCATTCTGGCGCAAACAGACCCAGCAAAATTCCCAACGTAATACCAGCAATCAGTTTTATTATTAGCTTCATATACCAAGGTCCGTTCTCAAATTTCTGGTGGGTTAACGCTGACTGACAGTCACGCGGATCGGGCAAACAGGTGATTGCGCCGTTTGTATTGCACAGTCAGCCATACAAACAGAATCAGCAACAACAGGCAAACCGGCTCAAAGGCAACACCCAGAATGTCGCGGTAGGCTTTGGACCAGAACAAAGCGAAAAACAAGTGGCAACACAACAACACCCCACTCCAGAACAACAGCAGCTTGGCCCATAACTGGCCGCTGAATCCGTACCAGGCGATATTGCCCAGCACCAGCGCTGCAGCAAGTTGTGTCGTGGGGATTATGTAGTGTCGACCAATCACAAAACTTTGCAGAACAGCCAGTAACAGGCCGATCGTAGCCAGCGCAAGGATCAGCTCAAAGGTATTTGACAAGGAAATGCGGGATTTCATCGGGCAGCGCCTTTTGTTTTTATGTTGGCAGAATACTATCACGGGCAAAGTCGCCGCTGCATTGTGTCCTCACCGGCACTGGATTATGATCAAAGTACACAAAACATAAGCCGCAGCATATCAAAGCGGTACTCCGGGGAACTCATCATGCGCACCACAGCTATCAACAATTTGTTGCGTCACACCGCTCTGACCTCTGCATTACTGCTGGGCTCAGGGCTGTTGTTGGCGCAGAACGACAGCTCCATAACAATGATTGATTCTGCCGCGCTGGGCATCACCAGCGCCGAAATCGCCAGCATCAAAGCTCAGATGCAAGCCGCTGTTGATGGCGGCCATATCGCCGGCGCACTGGTTCTGGTGGGAAACAAAGAGGGTATCGCCATGCTGGAAACCGCTGGCACTCAGGGCCCGGGGGATGCCACACCAGTGGATGAGCAAACCATTTTCCGTATCTACTCCATGACCAAACCTATCGTCAGCGTGGCGGCAATGGATATGGTAGAAGACGGCTTATTGTCAGTTTCCGATCCGGTTGGCAAGTACATACCCGAATTCAACAACATGCTGGTTGTAAACAATGAAACCGGCGAGACCGCCCCTGCGCAAAACGTCATGACTATCGAACATTTGCTGACCCATAAATCGGGACTGATCCAGGCTATTTTTTCACCCGACACCGAGCTGGGTAAATCCTATGCCGAGCTGATCCCTGGTGACGGCAGCCTGACCAATCTGGAAGTTGCACAACGCCTTGGCAAACTGCCGCTGTTTTTTGAACCGGGTGCTGCCTGGCATTACGGACACTCCACCGATGTGCTCGGCGCCGTGATGGAAGTGGCTGCCGGCCAGCCACTCGACACCATCCTGAACGAGCGTATTTTTGAGCCCCTGGGCATGGATGAAACCACATTCTATGTGCCCGCCTCCAAAGCCTCGCGTATAGCAGAGCCTGTGCACGGCCAGATGTCTGACAACACCATTGAACGTCCGCAACTGTCCGGCGGTGGCGGTCTGAATGCGACCACGGAAGACTACGTGCGTTTTGCACAGATGTTGCTGCAAGGCGGCGAGTACCGCGGCGCACGTATTCTGGAACCCGAAACGCTGGCCCTGATGCAGGAAAAACGCATTACGCCTGATGTATCGCGCGAGTATTTCTTCTACGGTAATCGCGGCGACTGGAGCATGGGTTTCCACCTGCAGCCTGTTGACCCCGACAAACCCGACGGCGCACACAACTTCGGCTGGCGCGGGATAGGTGGCACGTTGTTCTTTGTTGATCCCGCAAATGAATTTTTTATGATCTACATGGAGCAAAAGCGCGGCGGCCCGCGTGGTGCACCGTTTGACAACAGTACGGCTCAGCGGGTGGTTTATGAGGCTGTTTTGAACTAGCACACGAGTCAATCAGCTCTGGCAGGACGCTATGATCACGGACGACATTGCACAGATCATCAGGCAACCGGAAGGCAAGCAGCTTGAATTCAAGCGGGACTTGTCTTCACCGCAGCCGCTTATCAAATCGCTGGTCGCCTTTGCCAATACCGCAGGCGGCCAGCTGTTCATTGGTATCAGTGACAGCGGCGAAATCATCGGAGTGGATGACCCGCTAAGCGAAGAAGAACGCCTCTCCAACCTGATCGCTGACAGCATCAGTCCCAGATTGCTACCCAGCATTGAGCTGCTGACGGTGGAAGGCAAAACCCTGCTGTGCGTCGAAGTTTTTCTCAGTAGCTCCCGACCACATTTTCTGAAGGCCGTTGGACCGAACCAGGGCGTCATGGTGCGTATCGGATCCAGCAACCGTCAGGCTGATCCACAGTTGATTGCCGAGCTGCAACGTCAGGCTGCAGGTGAAACGTTTGATGCCATGCCCATGCCTGAACTGAGTCTGAGTGACCTGGACATGATTGCCATGCAACAACAGTTTGGCGCCGACAATCCACTCGACGAACAAAAACTACTGACATTAAAGTTATTGGTACGCCACCAGGGCCGCATGGTCCCAAGCAAAGGCGCCGTCCTGCTGTTCGGCAAACAGCGTACCCTTTACTTTGATGATGCATGGATTCAATGCGGCCGCTTCCGGGGTACCGAAAAAGTAGACATTTTCGACCAGACCGAGTTGCATGATTCCTTGCCCCAAACGGTCGACAGCATTGAGCTTTTTCTTAAAAAGCATGCCTTTAAAAGCGCTGAATTTATCGGCATGCGCCGCACTGACCACTGGAGTATCCCGCTTACCATCCTGCGTGAAGTCATTGTTAACGCCTTGGTGCACAGTGATTATTCGCAGCGCGGCTCACCTATTCGCGTTGCATTTTTTGATGATCGTATTGAGATTGAAAGCCCTGGCATGTTGATGCCGGGCATGACAGTTGAAGACATGAAACGCGGTGTGTCTATGATCCGCAATCCGGTGATTGCACGCGTGTTTAAAGAGCTCAAGCTGGTGGAGCAATGGGGCAGCGGCGTCAAACGCATTTTTGCAGATGCAGCGGCGCGGGGGCTGCCAGAGCCACGTATAGAGGAAATCGCCAATCGGTTGCGGTTTATTGTGCCACTCGCATCCTCAGTGACCGTTCAATCCCAAGGCTTAAGGTCACTGGGTCAGTCTGAAAACCCAGAACGGCTAGAGTCACGGCCAGAGTCACGGCTAGAGTCACGGCTAGAGTCACGGCTAGCAGCACGCGTAGTTGTCTTGCTGCAAGAAAATGCCAAGGGCAAAGCCACTCTCGCCCGCGAGCTGGCGCATAAAACAGTCTCAGGCGAACTCCACAAACAAATCAGGCGCCTGATGTCTGCAGTGATCATAGAAATGACCCTTCCTGACACCCCCAACAGTCGCCTGCAAAAATACCGGCTAACCCCAGCAGGTCAGCAATTGGTCAAGGATCTGAAATGAACACCGCAAGCCCTCAGCAGTCAATTGGTGACAAATTCTCACCGGTTTAAAATGACGGCATCTGACGGAAAACAAAAACTTACCGATGCCGCCACCGCCTGAACCCTGCTGCGGCTGATACATTCGATCCTCAGCCTGAAAGCTGAACCCATCAAACTCTGGCTGGCCAAAGCGGGTTGCGAGCGCATGCAGGAGCTGGCAGAGCAGGCACTATCGCTAAATGGTGCCCGGGAGACATTGCAAGAACACGGCCGCAGTGAGAAGTGGATTCAACATCGCATGATGGGTCAGGAAACCCGCAACAAGCTCACTGACTATTGGTCAAACCATGACATAAAGAAGGGATCAGAGTTTGCCATTCTGACCAACATCATTCATCAGGAATGGACTGAAGTTAGTGTCAAAGAACACAAGGAGTTAAAAGAGCGCAAGAGTCAGAAAAGGTTATTCTACGAGACAATCTTTTGCTGGCACTGTCAAAAAAGTTAGTTAGAAATAATTTTCAACCACTTCAGTTGTAAAGTAATCCTTTACAACTGAAGTGGTGACCAGCCCACATATTCATTCGGGCATCAATTCAGCAGAGTTGGTCAATAGCGCTAACTATTCCGCATCTTCACGATATAACCCCTTTCCTCAATCTTTAAATAGATCATAACAATTTGTTTTTATTAACAATAAAAACATGGCACCAGTCTTGCTATTTTTCTGTTCATTGCTGCTGCCAATCTCCGGCAAACCCCCTTTAAACCATCAGCAAACTCACAACGTCCAAAGGACAAGTGCACACCCACAACAGGCAGAAACAGAATGAAAATAAGCGACACCTCATCACAGGACGTGATGTTGACCCCACAAAACCACAATCGGGTCTGGATACGGCTGATTGTCTCATTGCTTGTTGTTGTGATTGCAGGCTGGTTTGCCACACCGATGGTGCAACGCTGGGCTCAGGCAGAAGAATCAGTATCCGCCAGCAGACTGCGCACGGCCGCGGTTGCTCGCGGCGACTTTGTGCGTGATGTGACTGTGCAGGGCCGTGTTGTCGCAGCGGTGAGCCCGACTCTGTATGCAAGCCAGAACGGCACCATCACCTTTGCCGTTGAAGCGGGTGACAGTGTCAGCGAAGGCGACGTGCTGGCCAATATCGACAGCCCGGAAATGCGCAACAGTCTGCTACAGGAACAATCCCGCCTGAATTCATTGCTGGTTGAACTGGACCGTCAGCGCATCAGCTCACAACAGGAACAGCTTGAAAACCAGAAGTCGCTCGATTCAGCCAGCATTGCTTTAAAAGCCGCACTGCGTGAATTGGATCGTGTCCAGCGCGCATTCGAACTTGGAGCGGTCAATGAGGTTGAACTCGATCGCGCCAGGGACAATCTGGAAACATCGGAGGTGCTGCACAAACACGCGGAGCTGGATTTTGCGCTCGACATAGACCGTCTGAATTTTGAGCAACAGACGCGCCGCCTTCTGGTTGAGCAGCAGCAGTTGCTGGTCTCCGATCTTGAGCGCCAGGTCAATGAGCTGACCCTGATATCACCGGTCACCGGTATTGTCGGCAATCTTCTGGTGAGCCAGAAAACCAATGTGGCGCGCAATCAGCCTGTACTCAGCGTGGTCGATCTCACCGCCTTTGAAGTAGAAGTTCAGATTCCTGAAGCCTATGTCGGAGACCTTGCCATCGGCATGGCCGCTGAAGTGCGAACCGGCACCATTGCACATGCTGCCACGCTGGTGGCTGTGTCTCCGGAAATTGTTTCCAATCAGGTCAGTGGCCGTCTGCGTTTCAGTGCAGCTGCGCCTGACAGTTTGCGGCAGAACCAGCGCCTGACCACTCGCATACTGCTGGAGGAAAAGCAGGATGTGGTGATGGTCCCGCGTGGCCAGTTTGTTGAAAGTGGGAATGGCCGTATTGCCTACGTCGTTCGCAATGGCATCGCCTATCGCACTCCGATTGTCATGGGCGCAACCAGCCTCAGTCATATTGAAATTCTGGAAGGACTCGCACCGGGCGACACCATTGTGGTGTCCAGCACCGATATGTTCAACAGCGCGGATACTGTGCTGATCAATAATTAAGGAGCAATACTCATGCTGAAAATGAATCAGATCAATAAAGTCTTCCGCACAGAAGTTGTAGAGACTCACGCTCTCAGGAATTTTTCATTACATGTGCAAGAGGGCGAATTTGTGACCATCACCGGGCCTTCCGGTTGTGGCAAAACCACCTTTCTGAATCTGGCCGGCCTGCTGGAGACTTTTACAAGCGGACAGTATGTTCTGGATGGTGAAGATGTATCGCGACTCGGCGACTACCAGCGCGCCAAGGTGCGCAACGAAAAGATTGGTTTTATTTTTCAGAGTTTCAATCTGATGCCTGACCTGAACCTGTTTGACAACGTTGATGTGCCGCTGCGTTATCGCGGTATGCGCGCAGCGGAACGAAAACTCCGCATAGAAAAAGCCCTGGACTCTGTGGGTCTGCTGTCGCGCAAAAATCATCTGCCGTCACAACTTTCCGGCGGACAACAGCAGCGCGTCGCCATTGCGCGAGCACTGGTGGGCGAGCCTCGTTTTCTGCTGGCAGACGAGCCTACAGGAAATCTGGACTCCAACACCGCCAGTGGCGTGATGGAATTGCTGCACGAAATAAACGCCGCCGGCACTACCATCATAATGGTGACACACGACCCGTCGCTGGCAACACAAAGCCATCGCAACGTTCACATCCTGGACGGTCAGGTGCAAAGCGATAACACCAACCATGTTAAAGCTGCCTGACAGCGCGGAGAGTATTCTATGTTCTTGTACTACATACGCCTGAGTCTGCTCAGCTACAAACGCAATCCCGTCCTGAGTTCGTTGATGGTACTGGCGATTGCAATTGGCGTAGGCGCCTACATGGTTATCTTTACACTGAACTATGTTATGGGTGGTGATCCTATCCCCCATAAAAGCAGTCAGCTGTATCACGTGCAGTTTGACTACGGTGATCCTGCGTTTACAGACTTTGAGCCTCCACCCCAGCTTACCTACATCGATGCTACTGCCCTTCTGCAAGCCACTGTTGAACATCCCCGCAGCGCCAGCTCGAAGTTTGTGGCTGTGCTGGAGCCTCCGGGAGAAGAGCTGCGGCCGTTTTATGTGAACGGACGCGGTAACGCTGCGGACTTTTTCCCCATGTTTGATATCCCATTTCAATACGGCGGCGGTTGGGATAGACGTGCGGATGACACCCAACAACTGGTAGTTGTCTTGTCCAATGAGCTCAATGAACGACTTTTTGGAGGTGCAAACTCTGTTGGTCAGACAATAGTGATGGATGGACTCAATTTTACTGTCAGCGGAGTTCTTGACCGATGGTCACCAGCGCCAAAGTATTTTGACGTTAACAACGGTGCCTTTGATCCTATGGAAGAGGCGTATATTCCATGGTCACTGATTGTCGGTCAGGAAATGCGCCGCTCGGGCAATACCAACTGCTGGAAAGCCTTTGAAGGCAATTCCTTTCAGGCATTCCTGAATGCCGAGTGTGCCTGGATTCAATTCTGGGTTGAGTTGAATACCGCAGACGAACATGCAGAATATCTGAATTTTATTAATAACTACGCTGCCGAACAGAAACAACTTGGTCGCATGCCAATGCAGATTGAAAAGCGTCTCTACGATGTTAATGAATGGATGATTCTGAATGAAGTGCAGCCGGATGAAACACGAATTCTGACTGCGCTGGCGGCGATGTTACTGGCGGTATGTCTGCTCAATACAGTGGGGCTGTTGTTGTCGAAATTTCTCGGAAAGTCATCGGAAATCGGTGTTCGACTGGCACTGGGCGCACATAAACGCTCGCTGTTCACCCAGCATGTGATTGAAGCAGGTGTCATCGGTGCACTTGGAGGAATTCTTGGGCTCGGTGTTGCGGCGCTCGGCCTTGAAGGCATCAGGATTCTTCTGGGGGACATGATGACCAACGACTGGATGCAGCTGGATCTGAGAGTGACCTTCATCACCATCTTGCTGGCGATTGTCAGCACCATCCTGGCTGGTATGTATCCGATATGGCGGGCTTGCAATATCAATCCTGCCAGTCACCTGAAAACACAATAAATGGTATTGAGGACTTTCCGATGGAAATTGGACCAATCTACAGGGCTCTGATGCGCAACAGGCTAGGTGTCATTCTTATCGCGGCGCAGATCGCATTTACACTCACTGTGATCGTAAATGCGGTGTACATCATTAATGATCGCGGTGAGCTTATGGCCAGACCCAGTGGCACCGACGAAGCGAATCTGTTTTTTATCAACAATATCGGTTATGGCGACACTTACAATGAAGCGGTGGTCAGTGCAGAAGATCTGGATATGATCAGACAACTCCCGGGTGTGACAGCTGCAACGATTATCAATGCCATACCGGTCAGTGGCAGCGGCTCTTCAACCGGAATGGCAACGGTTGCAGGACGGATCGAGGGCGTTGTTCCTACCGCTGTCTACACGGTGGATGAACAGGCGCTCTCGACACTGGGTGTGGAACTGGTCGCCGGTCGTGACTTCACGGCGACAGACGTTCGCTACCGGAACGACTCCATCGCACGCGGTGACAATGAAATCATTATCACCGTCGCCATGGCTGAAGCTTTGTTTCCCGGAGAAGGTATGCAAGCGGTTGGCCGCACGATATACGACGTCAACCAGAACGCCTCTGTCATAATTGGTCTGGTGGCAAGGTTACAGGCGCCGTGGCCGCAATCGAGCTTCGTGGAAAACTCGATGTTGATTCCTGAAGTGTATATAGACAACAGTGCGATCTATCTGGTGCGCACAGAGCCCGGTCAACGTGACCGGCTGATGGTGGAGGTCGAGGAACGTCTGGCTGCGAGCGGTCATTCCAGGATCCTGCGCAATAATCGCTCGCTGGAAGAAAGAAGAGCCGAGAGTTACCGCATTGACAGTGCAATGTCGACCATCCTTGTTGCAGTGATCGGAACCCTCATGTTTATCACTGCCATGGGCATTGTTGGACTGGCTGTCTTCAGTATCAATCGCCGCCGCAAGCAGATTGGCACAAGACGGGCACTGGGTGCCACCCGGCCAGATATTCTTCGCTACTTCTTGCTGGAGAACCTGTTGATCAGCACTGTGGGGGTCGTTGCGGGAGCTGTGCTGGCAATCGCATTCAATCTTTTCCTGGTACAGAACTTTGATATGTCACGCATCGATTGGTACTACGCTCCTGCCGGTATGGTAGTGCTTTTGATTCTGGGCCAACTGGCAGTCATTGGGCCCGCGATCAGCGCCACACGGATCTCCCCGGCTCTGGCAACGAGGTCGATCTGACGGTTCGTCTGATCCTGTTACGCAGGCGCCTGAAGGCGCTTGCGTAAAGCCTTAAAGCAGAGCAATATCGCTCCGGTTATCAAAAAAATAAAAAGACTGGAGCTTATATGACGGTATCAACTTCAGCTGCCGCGGCGGCTGCCCCCATCGATGATCATACCCGCGCCAATATGCGCAAGGTTGCGCTGACCTCTCTTGCTGGCACCTCCATAGAATGGTATGACTTTTTCCTCTATGGCACAGCGGCAGCGATTGTTTTCCCTATCCTGTTCTTCCCTGCCGACATGCCCCCGATGGTGGCACTCCTTGCTTCATTCAGCACCTTCGCCGTAGGTTTTCTGGCGCGCCCTCTGGGCGGCATTATCTTCGGTCACTTCGGTGACCGGGTAGGCCGGAAGAAGGTGCTGGTCGTTGCCCTGCTGATGATGGGTGTGGCAACCACATTGATTGGCTTGTTACCTACCTATGCGCTTGTGGGGCCTCTGGCACCTATTCTGCTGGTGGTGCTGCGCTTCGTGCAGGGTCTTGCAATTGGCGGGCAGTGGGGCGGCGCCATGCTGCTGGTCACTGAAACTGCGCCGGCTGGCAAGCGCGGATGGTATGGCGCCTTTGCACAGGCCGGCGCGCCAATCGGCGTGATACTGGCAAACCTGGCGTTTCTGCTGATCAGTTTCACTGTTTCTGATGAAGCCTTTATGAGCTGGGGCTGGCGCATTCCATTTATGGCCAGCGTTATCCTGATCGGCATCAGCATGTATGTGCAACTGCATCTGGAAGACACACCCGCCTTTAAAGAACTGGAGCGTCTGAAACTGGAACGTCAACGCGCTGGCCTGGCGCCGGAAAAAGTTGTTGTCCAGCGCTCGCCTGTGCTGGAGGCACTGCGTCTTTACCCCAAACGTATCATGCTGGCGGCCGGAGCATTCCTGTCCATACAGGTGACGTTCTACATCATGATTGCGTTTGTGGTGGCTTATGGCAGCAGCGCAGCCGGCGGCATTGGCATGTCACGCGACACCATGCTGGCTGCTGTTCTTATCGCATCCACCTTACAGATTCCATTTCAGTTCTGGGCGGCACACTATTCTGACACTCACGGCAGACGCGGCATTTTTATGCTGGGCGCCTTGTTGACCGGTTTATGGGGTTTTGCCTTGTTCCCGCTCGTCGACACCGGCAACTTTGTGTTGATCACTCTGGCCATCACCATGGGTCTGGTGTTTATGGGTCTTCAGTACGGCCCGCAGGCTGCATTTTTTACAGAACTGTTTTCCACCAAAGTTCGTTACTCCGGCGCCTCTCTGGGTTATCAGATCGGTGCCATTGTGGGCGGTGCACTGGCACCCACCATTGCGGTACTGCTGTGGAACCAATACGGTATTTTTTACGTGTCGGTGTACATCATGGTGGCGGCGCTGGCGACGCTGTGGTCTGTCTGGATGCTGACTGAAACACACGGCACCGACATTCACGCAACAGAATAGCGGCGGCTTGTCATAACAAAAAAGCCGGACAGCCTTGATGGCGTGTCCGGCTTTTTTGTGAACCGCCATCTCTGGCGGTCAACCTCCTGGGCGCGCCAGACGGTTACTTCTGTTCGTAGTGACCCATCAGCATGCCAGTTGCCAGTACATGACCATCAATCGCTTCCAGCAACTGCTGCTTGTTTAAACCAACAGGCAGGTTCAAAGCGGCATCCAGCGCGTAAATGCGGAAGTGGTAAGCATGCAGTTTGCCATCAACTGGTGGGCGTGGACCAAAATAACCGGTCTGACGGATACCGTTGACGCCATTGATCATACCATCCAGGCCGGCCACACCGCTGACCTCAGCATCTTTGGTCAGGCCAGCTGGCAGTTCAGCAGCATCGGCAGGAATGTTGTACGCCACCCAATGCACAAACGGTTCCGGCGTTGGCGCAACCGGGTCGTCCATTACCAGTGCCAGCTGTACAGTTCCTGCAGGCAGATTACTCCAGGTAATTTGAGGTGCAGTATTATCTCCATAGGCGGTATTTGCCAATGGCACGGTGCCATGGTGGTCAAACGCGGAACTTGCCACTGTGATGGTGTCGGCCATGTCTGCGGTGAGAGCGGCCTGACTGAATAACAGCCCGCTTACCAGACCAAGGCATAACGTCGTTGAGAGAGCAGTTGAGCGAAAAATTGAGCGAAACAATTGCGTTTTTATTTTCATGAGGACTCTCCGGGTAGGGATGGGATAAGCAGAAACTCTGACCCGGCCGAGCATAAGGCAGGCCCGGGGCCAACTCAACTGCAACACGACAGGATGAGCAGCCATCCTGACCACAAGATTGCACAAAGACAGCAGAGCAGGTAGAGCCGGGGCTGAATTTCTGTCTTGCTCACGCATGATGGCCGTGACAGACTGCCGCCATGTCAGAAGCCAACACTATAACAGGCGATACCCCTGCCAAAAGCCCCCCGTCACCCAGCCCCTGGAAGACATTGTCGCAGGTTATTCCATTTGTAAAACCGTACACGCGGCAAATGATCGTCGCCACTCTGGCGTTGCTGTTTACAGCAGCCATTACGCTGGGCCTGGTGCAGTACGCCCGTATAATTGTTGACGCCGGTTTTGTGGCTGGTTCCGCACAATCGCTGGGGCAGGCGGTACTGGCTTTCCTGGTGGTCTCAGTGCTGCAGGCACTCGGCACCTTTGCGCGCTTCTACTGGGTTTCATGGCTTGGCGAGCGAGTAACCGCTGACATACGTAAAGCCGTATTTAATCACTTGCTGCAAATGCATCCGTCCTATTTTGAAGAAAACATCAGTGGCGAGATTCAGTCCCGCATCACCACCGATACCACGCTGCTGCAAACTGTCATCGGATCATCGGCTTCAGTTGCCTTGCGAAGCTTTTTGCTGGTGCTTGGCGGTATTGTTTTTCTGTTTATCACTAACCCGCGTCTGACCAGTGTTGTGCTGATCTGTATTCCACTGGTCATCGGACCGATCGCATTTTTTGGCCGTCGCGTTCGCAAACAATCACGTCGCACACAAGACCAGATTGCCAACGTCGGCGCTTACGTCGGCGAAAGCCTGCATCAGATCAAAACCGTGCAAGCCTACAATCATCAGGACGAAGATCAGCGCCTGTTCTCCGGGCATGTGGAGTCGGCGTTTCAGGTATCACTGACTCAAATACGCTCGCGGTCGCTGATGATAGCGCTGGTGATGACGCTGGTATTCGCTGCGCTGGCAGTCATGATCTGGGTGGGCGGTCAGGATGTGATCAGCGGCCGCATGAGTGCCGGCGAATTGACGGCCTTTGTTGTGTATGCCGTGATGGTTGCTTCCTCGGTGGGCGCCATCAGCCAGGTGATAGGAGATTTGCAGCGCGCTGCAGGAGCAACCGAGCGATTGATGGAACTGTTGCAGGCAGAAACCCGCATCAAAGCGCCAGAGTCCGTTCTGCATCTGCCACGCCCGGTGCGAGGCGAGCTTGTGCTGCGCGATGTCTTTTTTAATTATCCCAGCCGGCCGGAACAGGCCGCACTGAATGCCTTGATGCTTGAAATCCCCGCCGGCAGCAGCCTGGCACTGGTCGGCCCATCAGGTGCCGGCAAATCCACGGTGTTTGAATTGTTGTTGCGCTTTTATGACCCGCGCGCCGGAGAAATTCTGATCGATGGCGTGGATATCAGGCATCTCGATCCGCTGGAACTGCGCCAGCAGATGGCTCTGGTGAGCCAGCAGCCTGCGCTTTTTACCGGTACTGTGATGGAAAATATCCGTTATGGTCGTCCTGATGCCAGCGATGCGGATGTGATGGCCGCCGCCGAAGCGGCGTTCGCAAGCGAGTTTATCGAAAGCCTGCCAGATACCTGGAACAGCCACCTGGGCGAGTCCGGCATCCGGCTCTCAGGCGGACAAAAACAGCGCCTGGCCATCGCCCGGGCAATATTAAAAGATCCGCGCATCCTGTTGCTGGACGAAGCGACCAGCGCGCTGGACGCTGAAAGCGAACGCAAGGTGCAACTGGCCATCGAGAAACTGATGCCGGGCCGCACCACCATTATCATTGCACACAGGCTGGCCACGGTACGAAACGTAGACCGTATTGCGGTGATGGAGAAAGGTTGCGTTATTGCCCTTGGAAAACACGAAGAGTTAATGCTCAACAACGAGCTGTATGCCCGTCTGGCTGCCTTGCAGTTCAATCAGACCAGCCGGTCCGATGGAACTGCTGCTTGACGATTGTGGCTGAGATGGTTAGCGTGTGGGCCGAACAATCTCCTGACTCAAAACTGCTTAGGCATGGGCTTTGAAATGACTTTGTGGATACTACCCTCACTTTTCGGCACGATTATCAGCCTGATAGTGGCCAGAAAGGCAGAGAGGGGTATGCGTCCGCCTGCAGGTTTCTACCTTGGCCTGATGTCAATTCTCATTGCCTGGTGGTGTTTTACGCAATTGGCCAGCCTGCTGTGGATCAATCAGGATTACCGTTATTTTCTGGCTAAACTGCAGTACCTGGCAGTTTGTTTTGCACCCGTTCTGTGGCTGTTTGCTGCCTTGAGCTTTTCCGGCTATCACAATTTTGTAAAACGCTGGCGCCTTCTTTTCTGTGTCATACCAGTCATAACCCTGATACTCGCGTTCACCAATGAGTTCCACCACCTCGTCTGGCAATCATTCAACATCGTTCCCGGTGATATACGTCTACAAATAGAATACGGCCCCTGGTTTGAGGTTTCAGCCGTCTATGCTTACGCGGTAGTGCTGACAGGAACCCTGATGATGGCCTTTCGTATCGGCGTGACACGTCGCTACTGGTTTCAGTTACTGGTGGCAGTGGCGGCGCCACTGGTGGTGATTGGTGTCAACCTGCCATTTATTATGGGTATAAACTGGTTGCCTATCGATCCCACGCCAACCGGATTTGCGATTGCCAACGTGTTGCAGGCACTGGCCATCAGGAGGGGATTGTTCATGGTTGTGCCGGTTGCGCGGCGCAACACCATGGACAGCATCAGCGATGGGGTTATTGTTATTGACGATCTGGGCAAAGTCGCTGACCGTAATCCGGCTGCTGAGAAAATAATGGGCGTGCACGCCTTGCAGATTGGCAATCAGTTAAGTGAATTCCTGCCTTCTGATATTGAGCTCGATCAGGATATTGCCCAGGAAATACGCACGTTTGATGGTCGCTGGCTGGATCTGCGCACTACCAAAGTAATCGACCACGACGATCACGTACTGGGCCAGGTTGTGCTAATCCGTGACGTCACTGTTGAGCGCGATACACAAGAGAGTCTGATCCGCACACAAGAGGCATTGCAGGCGCTCAATAAACGTCTGGCCGAGCTGGCACAAACCGACGAACTGACAGGAATTGCCAACCGACGCTGCCTGTTTGAAGCGCTGGAAAAGGAATGGGCGCGCAGCACACGCTATGGTCGCCCGCTATCGCTGATCGTACTGGATTTTGATGATTTCAAGAGTGTGAACGATAATTACGGACATCAGGTTGGAGATGAGGTACTTGCCCGCGCCTCGTCGGTCCTGAAACACATCATCAGGCCGCAGGATCTTGTAGCCCGACATGGCGGCGAAGAGTTCGCCGTGTTGTTGCCGGAAACGTCAGGACCTGCGGCTGCCGAAGTCGCCTCGCGCATCCACGCTGCGCTTGCAGCCATTGACCACCCGGATAACGAAAACCAGACTTTCACAGTCACCGCGAGTGTGGGTGTTGCAACCCGCAATGAAGGAGACCACGCTCCTGACACATTGATGGCGCACGCCGATCAGGCCATGTACCAGAGCAAAAACTCCGGACGTAACCGCATCAGTATCTATCAAGGCGGGTTGCGGCAGTTTGGGCCCGTTGAGCCATAATCTATCTGGAAAGTTCATAAATACACATATTGACGGTCGCTGCCAGATTAAGTGAATCGATCTGGCCGGTGCCGGTAATGGTGTACGCGGTAGCGCCCGTTTGCTGCAGCACATCGGCTGGCACACCACGCGCTTCGTTGCCAAATATCAGGCAATCTGTCTTTTGGAAGTCCGCTGAGCGCAAACTCTCTCCGGTCATATCCATACACACCGGATATCGGAATTGCTGCCTGATTGTTGAGATATCAACATCAACCATCAGCGGCACATAAAATATCGCGCCCATACTGCTGCGTACTACTTTGCCATTAAACGGGTCAACGCAGCCGGGACTCAGCAAACAGGAAAAACCCCCAAACCAGGCCAATGTGCGCAAAATGGTGCCGAGATTGCCCGGGTCCTGAACTTCATACAGATACACTGCGCGACGCGATATGCCAGCCGGAGTGAGGGTTTGCTCAGAGGGTCGCTGCAGGGCAACTGTTGGTATGCGCGCTATAATACCTTGGGGCGACCTGGTTTCACTGAGCTGTTGCATAACACGTTCGCTGACCAGGTGTTTGTGGAACCGGGTGTCCCACTCAGCATAGGCATCGGTGACATACAACTCGCTGGCCTGCAGCGCCGGATTTTTTGACGCGGCTTTTTCCAGCTCCAACACCAGATGCTCACCTTCAGCCAGAAAGCATGCAAACTCTTCACGATATTTTTTTTGCTGAAGTTTTTTTACATCATCCACTTTCATACGCTGCATCAGTGTCGTCCCTGTCCATCTGCCAGCATGGCGGTTGCCAGAGCTTCAGCTACTTTAATACCGTCTACTCCTGCAGACAAAATACCGCCGGCATAACCGGCGCCTTCACCGGCAGGATAAAGCCCGCGCGTGTTCAGGCTCTGCAAAGTGGCGTTGTCCCGCGTAATACGCAACGGAGATGACGTACGGGATTCAATGCCTGTCAACACCGCATCAGCACGATCAAAACCCCGAATCTGACGACCAAACACCGGCAACGCTTCCCGAATGGCCTCAATGGCATATGACGGCAAAGAAGGTGCCAGTTCGCCCAGACGAACACCGGGCTTGTAGGAAGGCACTACCTCGCCAAATTCGGAAGAAGGTTGGGCTTTAATAAAATCACCCACCAGTTGGCCGGGTGCGCAGTAGTCGCTGCCACCGAGTTCATAAGCATGGGACTCTAACGCTTCCTGTAATGCGAGCCCCGCCAGAGGGCCGCCCGGAAAATCCTGTTCAGGGCTGATACCCACAACGATACCGGCGTTTGCATTGCGTTCATTGCGGGAATACTGGCTCATGCCATTGGTAACCACACGTCCAGGTTCGGAGGTAGCGGCCACCACCGTTCCACCCGGACACATGCAGAAACTGTAAACGGCCCGGCCGTTTCTGGCGTGATGCACCAGTTTGTAATCAGCAGCACCCAGCGCCGGGTGTCCCGCATATTTCCCCAGACGTGCTTTATCAATCAATGACTGCGGATGCTCAATGCGGAACCCCAGTGCAAAAGGTTTGGCTTCCATAAACACGCCTCGCTCATGCAGCTGCCGGAAGGTGTCGCGTGAGCTGTGACCTAAAGCAAGAACCACATAACGGCTCTGAAGTTGCGTGCCATCTGCGAGTGTTACGCCCTCAATACGGCCGTCACGGATCATAAAGTCACTGACACGAGCGTTGAATCTGACTTCACCACCCAGCGCACGAATTTCCTCACGCATACTGGCAACCACGCCGGTCAGACGAAACGTGCCTATGTGCGGCTTGCTGACAAACATGATTTCTTCAGGAGCGCCAGCTCGCACAAATTCCTGCATGACTTTGCGCCCGTAGAATTTCGGGTCTTTTATCTGACTATACAGTTTTCCATCGGAAAACAGACCGGCACCGCCTTCCCCGAACTGCACATTTGACTCGGGCGTCAGAATATTATTGCGCCATAAAGCCCAGGTGTCCTTGGTACGTTGGCGCACATCGGTGCCACGCTCGAGCACAATCGGTTTGAAGCCCATTTGCGCCAGCGTCAGTGCGGCAAACAGCCCACAGGGACCAAAACCTATAATCAGAGGTCGTTCACTCAGATTTTCTGGTGCAGAGGCGACAGGATAGTACGCAGTGTCTGGTGACAGCCTGACGTGATTATCACCAGCCAGACGCTCGAGAATCTGCTGCTCGTTTTTCGCAGCCAGATCGATGATGTACACAAACGTGATTTCCGTGTTCTTTTTACGCGCATCATAGCTGCGCTTGAACACACTGAAGTCCACAAGATCGCTGTCGGCGATACCAAGACGGCGGGTGATGGCCTGACGCACAGCTTCAGGCGGATGATCAAGTGGCAAGGCCAACTCGGTAATACGGATCATGGATATATCCTGGCCGGTGTCTCCGGCAGAGGTTTTAAAACCGGATTCGGCTCTGGTGTCCTGCTTCGCACAGACTCCTGTTGCCGCACCACGGTTTTGGAAGATGGGGATATGCTATGCTTTTGTCCTCACAAAGTCACCCGCACGCAGGAAAGACCACCTACTATGGCCCGCTCTAAAAGCAGCAAACGCTGGCTCGATGAACACGTTAACGATCCTTATGTGAAAAAGGCTCAAATTGACGGTTATCGATCCCGAGCCAGTTATAAACTCCTTGAAATAATTGAAAAAGATCGACTTATTCAGCGCGGAATGCTGGTGCTGGATCTGGGCTCGGCGCCAGGCGGCTGGTCTCAGGTGGTAGCACCATTGGTTGAGCCCAGAGGACGGGTGATCGCATCCGACATACTGCCAATGGACTCTATCGCTGATGTCGACTTCATCCAGGGCGACTTTACCGAACAGCTGGTATTTGACCAGATTCTGGAAAAACTCGGCGGGGCCAAAGCTGATCTGGTCATGTCCGATATGGCTCCCAATATCAGCGGAGTGGATGCTGCTGATCAGGCGGCCTCCATGTATCTGGTAGAACTTGCGCTGGATATGGCGCGCCAGGTGCTAAAACCCGGCGGCAATTTTGTGACCAAAGTGTTCCACGGTGAAGGTTATGACGACTACGTAAAAGATGTGCGCACCAGTTTTGATAAGGTGGTGGTACGCAAACCGGACGCGTCTCGCGCACGCTCCAGAGAAGTTTATCTGGTAGGGCGTGGGTTCAAGGGCTAAAACCGGAAGCCCTTGTCGTGATCTGATGTTTTTGATCAGGTCTCAGTAACCAACCGCCGCACCATCACCTGAACGCGAATCTGCGGCACCATGGAACAAACCATTTTCGCGATCTATGAAGATCCCCATTGCTGAACCCTGCACACCACGCACGCTGGTGGTGTGGCCCATGGCCTCATACAAACGAATGGTGTCCGGTGAGAACATGCGGCCTTCCATGCTGGTGGTATCCGGCAGCCACTGGTGATGGATACGCCCGGCTTCCACCGCTTCTGCGACATTCATGCCGTGGTCAATCACGTTTACAATCGCCTGCATGGTGGTGTTGATGATGGTGCGCCCACCGGGGCTGCCAATCGCCAGCACTGGTTTACCATCTTTGGCCACGATGGTCGGTGACATGCTGGACAACATGCGTTTTTGCGGCGCGACCAGATTCGGGTTGGTACCAATCTGTCCGTTGCGATTAGTGACACCCGGCACTGGATTAAAATCACCCATCTCATTGTTAAGAAGATACCCGCCACCTTCGGCAACAATACGTGAGCCGTAACCGTTCTCCAGTGTGTATGTCAGCGATACCATGTTGCCGTCTTTATCCACAACCGAGAAGTGAGTGGTCTCTTCACTTTCGTAGATATTGCCGAACTCACTTTCATCACTGATGGAGGCCTTGTCAGGATCAATGCTGGCGCGCAAAGATGCGGCATGTTCTTTGCTGATCAGACGATTGACTGGCATATCCGGATTAAAGTCCGGGTCACCCAGATACTGGGCGCGATCGGCATAACTGCGACGCATGGATTCGGTCAGCAGGTGCAGATATTGCGCGGAATTATGGCCGGCAGCAGCCAGATCAAAACCTTCCAGAATATTTAACATCTGAATGATGCCCACTCCACCGGAGCTGGGTGGCGGCATGCTGACAATCTCGTATCCGCGGTAAGTGCCACGTACCGGCTCGCGCTCTACGGCTTCGTATCCGGCCAGGTCTTCTTCAGTCATGATGCCGCCGTTTGCCTGCATGAATGCGGCCAGCATGCGCGCGTTCTCACCTCTGTAGAAACCATCACGGCCTTCGTTCTGAATGCGCTCCAGCGTACGTGCCAGATCCGGCTGTTTCCAGGTGTCGCCCAACTGGTACGGTGTGCCATCGGCTTTCAGAAATACAGCCGCTGAAGAGGGGAACTGATCCCAGAAACTTTGGTTGGAACGGAAACCGCTGAAAAGGGCATAAGTAATTGGAATTCCATCCCGCGCCAGTGCAACCGATGGAGCTACCAGATCCGCCCAGGGCAGGTTGCCCAGCCTCTGGTGCGCCAGATAGAGCCCGGCCACAGTACCGGGAACACCCACCGAAAGGAAACCACGATGCTGCATGTTGGTGCTAAGACCATCAGCGCCGACATACATACGCTCTGTCGAGCCGGCAGGTGCTTTTTCACGGAAATCGAAGGTGGTCGCATGACCGTCATCGCCATGATAAACAAGGAACCCGCCGCCACCAATGTTGCCAGCCGTTGGCCAGGTCACCGCCAATGCCAGCGCGGTTGCTACCGCGGCGTCCACTGCGTTGCCGCCTTGTTTAAGGATATCAACACCCACATCGGATGCCAGACGCGAGGCGCTGGTCACTATGCCGTTCTGGACGCGCAGGGGTGTACGTCCACCCTCAGCAAACAGCGCAAGTGGTAATAACAACGCCAGCGTGGCTACCAGCGAACGGGCAAAAACTGATTTTCTGAAAACAGCTGTATTCATGACAACCTCTTTATTTTTGTAAGCGAATTTGTGCCCGTTGCATCAGCTTCAGCGCTGCTTTTATTCAACGGGTTCACATTGATGGGTAGTTGTCATTAATTCTTATTTTTGGTGTTGCGTACTTATACTACTTTGATGCTGCTTCGGCCAGCAACGCGGCTATGTATCTGGCACGCAGATCCCGCGTCACCGGCCCTGGCTGGCCGTTGCCTATAGCATGTCCGTCTACGCTCACAATCGGCAGTACCAGACTGCTGGCATTGCTCAGGAAGGCCTCATCCGCTGATTTGGCTTCTTCAATGGAGAACGCACGCTGCTCCAGTTTAAACCCGCCCTGTTCCGCCATCTCCACCAGCACCCGGCGCCGGATGCCAGGCAGAATGCTATTCGACAGAGCACGTGTAATCACGGTTCCGCTTTTGACGATATACGCCGTGGAGGAAGCACCTTCGGTAACAAACCCGTCTTCTGTCATCCAGGCTTCAAAGGCACCAAGTTTGGCGGCCTGCTGTTTGGCCATACACTGTGCCAACAGGTTCAGCGACTTGATATCACGACGTTTCCAGCGCAGATCTTCGGTCGACACCACCGTCACACCGGTTTCAGCCAGCGGGCTTTGCAGAATTGATTTGTGCGTCGGGTAGGCCATCAGTGAAGCTTTGGTGTCTTTGGGGAAGGAAAAATCACGTTCGGCGATGCCACGGGTGACCTGCACGTACACCATGCCTTCCTCCACATTGTTGCGGCTGATCAATTCGCGCAACATTTGCAGATATTCCGCTTCCGAACACGGCCAGGCGATTTCAATTTCTGCCAGACTCCTGCGCAGACGCTGAACGCCATACTCTTCATCCACCAGCTTACCGCGAATGATGGGGATGACCTCGTACACACCGTCACCAAACAGATACCCGCGATCAAACACGGAAATTTTTGCATCCGCCTGTGGCAGATACTCACCGTTAACATAGACAATCCTGCTCATTACCCTCACCTGCACCTGAATGTTTTTTGCCTGCTTGTGTTTAACTGCCTGTTTTTCTAACTGTCTGTTTTCAACTGCTTGCCTTTTACTGCATGCGACCAGCTGCATGCTGCCGCGCCCTGTGTAGCTGCTTCGCTGAAGAATGTCAAAAAATACACGGGCACCGTAATATTTCTGCAAACAATTTTTTGCCTGAACACGGCATGCTATTTGTCAGAAGCGGGAACAAAATAAATAATTAAAAAAGGGAGCTTGCGCTCCCTTTTCTTCGGACTTTTCATCGTGCTTTTCTTAATACATTTCTTAATACATTTTTAACGCATTGTCTTACATTTACTTACGTTTTTTCGTGATGCATGGCTCCAACGGAACCGGCTCAATTCAGCAGGAATTTTCAGGTTTTCACCGGAAAAAACGAGGCTTTCAAGAGCGGAGTGTTATCAAAACAGAAGGGCGTTACTCCCAGCTTTCTTAATACCACCAACATCCATTGAAACCGTGAACATACCACTAGACATTGGATCACCTCCTCGCTTCTTCTCAGTTGAACATGACAGAAGAGTAATCCTCCGGTTCGAACACTGTCAACAATTTATTTAAACAATTTATACGCGATTCACCTCAGGGTTGAGAAGGTCCTTGCCACGCAGATCGTGCTGCCGCAGCTCTGAGAATCTCACGATTGGCGTCAGTGGCAGGCGGTTCAGACTCTCCGAAGATAGCAGCCAGCCAATGCCCGTCGGTCGGATTTGGAAACAGTATGTATTCGATGCCAAACAGATGGCTGTCTTCTTCCATTGCTGCGATACGTCCGTCAACGTCACCACGAATATAGTATTTGCGACGGAAATCATTCAGGTTGTCACCCAGCATGACTACAACCTCGTGGGTCTGCATGATTTCGTCCTGGCGTATTTCCTTGTTGGAGGACTCGCGCAGCGCGGTGACATGTTGCTCATTGACTTGCGGGGCACCTATGCTGCGCAGATTGGACATGGCGATTTCCAGGGTCGGATCGCCCTGATCACGGCTGGTGACATAGAACACGTCCACATTGCTGTCGGCGCAGAATTTCAGAAACTCCAGTGCGCCCGGCGCGGCAGTCACCAGATCCTGCGCGATCCATTCGTCCCACACCGGATCTTCAAAAAAGTCTTTGTTGCTGTTCACCAGATAGCCCCAGTAACTCAGCACATGCAGTATGGTGTCATCGACGTCGGTGATCACTGCCAGCGGTTTGCTGCCAACACGACGCTGCGCCAATGCGTTTTCCACATGCAATCGCGCAATATTAAAACCCTGATGGTACAGCGCGCGGTATTCTGCCGAAGTTTGTTTCCATGCCAGTGCATACAACAGGGAATTGCCATGGGCAGACTCATTGGCATTCTGACTCCATGCAGGCTGTGCAGCCAATATGCCAGCCAGCAGCACTGGCAGTAAAACAGCGGACAAGCGACTGAGTGCGGACACAATAAACCTCCGGTCAGGTGAATTTTTTACGTAGCAGACCAATACCAAAGGCCGCCATCGAAATCGAAATCAGTGGGTTCATATAATTAAAAAATGCATACGGCAGATAATCCAGTACTGGCACGCCCAGAGTTGCTGAATAGAACGCGCCCGCAGTAGTCCACGGAATCAGAGCCGTGGTCATGGTTGAGCCTTCCTCGACAGAGCGCGACAGTACTGCACGGTCTATTTTTTTATTATCGTAGGCGCGCTGAAACAACTGGCAGTTAAGAATGATGCTGATATAGGCCTCGCCCATGGCCATGTTGCCGGCCAGTGAT
This sequence comes from Pseudohongiella sp., assembly GCA_030651695.1. GTDB lineage: Bacteria > Pseudomonadota > Gammaproteobacteria > Pseudomonadales > Pseudohongiellaceae > Pseudohongiella. The sequence continues at coordinate 341,222 of JAUSCD010000012.1, forward strand.
GCGGTAATTGTGCTGGCGATCAGACCCAGAGTTGAGCGTACTCTCGAGATAAAACCTTCCAACAGAGCTTTGAGGAACCCTGCCCGGAACAGAATGCCACCTAAAGCCAGCGCCAACAAAGACAACAGCAGCGTCCAGCTCATGCTGTACATGCCACCCCGGCCCAGCAGCTGATCCAGACTGACTATGCCAGTAGTTCCCGGAGTATTCAGCCACAAGGCATCAATCACCACAACCGGATGCTGGCCCTGATAAAAAATTGCAATCAACATCGCCAGGATGATACTGGCAGTCATGCTGATCTCAGCCGAATAACGTTTCACACTGAGCGCCAGCATCAACAGTAGCGGAAGCAGAGTGACAAACAGATTTAACTGGTACTGGCTGGCAAGCGCCTCGCGGATGGCCAGAATCTCCTGGTCCGGCAGACTATTGTCTGCGAACCGCATCCCCAGAAACAGAAAGATCAACAGGCTCAGGACAAATGTCGGAGCCGTTGTATATAACATGGACCCTATATGGCGATACAGGCTGGTGCCCGCGCTCATGGCCGCCAGGTTGGTGGTATCGGATACCGGAGACATTTTGTCGCCGAAGGTTGCGCCGCACACGACCATGCCCGCAACCAGCGGCAGCGGAATGCCCATGGCGTCGCCGATACCGATCAGCACAACCCCCAGCGTGCCGGCGGTGCCCCAGGAGGTGCCAGTTGCCACTGACATAAGACTGCACAGAATGAGACCTGCCGCCAGAAACAAGGAAGGGCTCAGCAGATCCAGACCGTGATAGATCAAAGAAGCGACGGTGCCGCTGTGCATAAAGGACGCAATCACCAGCCCGATAAGCAAGAAGATATAAATCGCGGGCAAAGCCTGCGTGATACCTGCGCTCATCATGGAGCGAATATCGCTGTAGTGATAACCCAGAACACGGGCGTGAATACCGGTCCAGATCAGGCAGAAAAACATCAGGCTGTGCAGACTGAGGTTGTAGATAAACAAACCGAGGGAAATAATCAGCAGATTGCCGGTAAAACACAGAGCACTTTGCGTGAACCCGGGTGTATGAAGGTTCTGTTCGGTGTCTGTGTTTTCCATCTTTTTATTCCTGTCCGCGCTGCCGCGCAGGCAGTGTTATACGTGTGAACCCCTGCCGGTTGCGCTAGCCGAATGAGCGTCGCGCACCAATGCCTGCTCGGCTTCATAATCCTGCTCGCCCAGAATATGATGGCGCGAGAAGTCATACAGAACCATATACAACGCAGGCACCAGGAACAGCGTAATGACTGTCGCAAACAATACACCAAAGGCGAGAGAGATCGCCATCGGAATAATAAAAAAAGTTGCCGGAGAAGGTGTGAACATCAACGGGACCAACCCGATGAACGTCGTAAACGAGGTCAGGAAGATCGGTCGGAAACGAGCGACACCTGCCGCTGCAACGGCATCATGGAGCGTTTTACCGGCTGCAACTTCGTTGTTTACATAGACGACCAGCACAAGGCTGGCGTTAACAACCACACCTCCCAAGGCCACCATGCCGATAATGGAGAAGAATACCAGCTCCGCCCCCATGATGAAGTGGCCCATGATGGCGCCAATGGCACCGAAGGGAATAACACTCATTATAATAAGGGGCTGGGTATAGGATTTCAGCGGTATTGCCAGCAGTGCATAAATCAGCACCAGAGCCAGAGGATAGGATGCCAGCAGCGCGCCGAGAGATTCATTACGTTGCTCACCTTCGCCCCCGAGCACCAGTGTGACGTCGTATTCATCCGCCCAACGCTGACGGTATCCCGAGACTACTTCACGCGTCACTTCTTCAGGCGCGCTGATGGTCCGGTTTATGTCCGCGTTGACGGTAATAACACGCCTGCCATTTTGTCTGTTGATATTGGAATAAGAATTTCCCAATGACATGCTGGCGACACTGGACAAAGGCACTTCACCACCACTGGGTGTGCGCAACATGAGGTTTTCCAGATTACCAAGCGAGTTGCGCTCGTGTTCGGGGTATCGGACCATAACCCGCAACTCGTCGGTACCACGCTGAATACGCTGTGCTTCGGCGCCAAAAAATGCCTGCCTGACCTGACGTGAAACATCGTCCAGATTGAAGCCCAGCAAACGCCCCTCTTCCAGTAACTGCATCTGCACTTCCTGTTTGCCCGCCCTGAATGAGTCTGAAATATCAAACACACCAGGATAACGTGCGATCACTTCGCGAAGCTCCGCCGTGACGCGTTGCAGGTTTTCTTCGCTGCGACCCTCAAGACGGAAACTAAGAGCCTGCCCGGTCGAGAAAGAGTCCGACACAAACGTCAGTTCCAGCGCATCCGGAATCAAACCGACTTTTGCGCGCCAGCGATCACGAATCTCATTGGCGCTGATTTTGCCGCGGTCATTGTAGCTGTGCAGAATCATCACTACTTCTGCAATATGACTGCCGCCTACACTCCCACGACCTGATGGCGGACCACCCCGATTGACGCGACCACCAAGTGTGGTCAATGTGCGATCAACCACTCCCACTGCTTCAAGACCTTCGGTGGCCTGACGCACGGCCAGCTCTTGCTCAAGCTCGGCAACCAATTCATTGGCTGTGTATTCAAGTCGCTCCAACGCACGTTCTGTCAGCTCAACGGCCACGCCTTCCGGCATTTGCAGCGTGGCATAAATCCGGTCACCTTCAACCGCTGGGAAAAACTGGAAGACAACGCGCCCACTTGCCAGCAAGCCCACGGTAATAATAATGACTGCCGTAGCACCTGCCCAGGTTGCGTAACGGTACTTGAGACATTTGCGAAGTGCCGGCTGATACACATTGCGGGCAAATCTTTCCATGCCACCAGACAAGCGCGTCTGAAAATTTTTCCAGACCTTGATAAAACGCATTTTCTCGATCGGATGAGGCGTGGCACGGCGATGAGCCAGATGGCCCGGAAGAATCAGTTGTGACTCGACCACGCTGGCAAAAAGACACAGTATGACAACGCCGCCGATAACACTGAAGAAGCCGCCCAACGGCCCTTCAAGCAAAAGCAAAGGCAGAAACGCCGCTACGGTAGTCAACACCCCGAAGATTACCGGCACGGATACTTCGTAGGTGCCCTGAATGGCGGCATCCTCTCTGCTCAGCCCTTCCTGTTCCAATACATAGATGCGCTCACCAACAACGATTGCATCGTCAACGATAATACCCAGCACCAGAATAAACGCCATCATGGTGATCGAACTTATTGTGATATCAAACTGAGGGAAAATACTTAACGCTCCGAGAATGGCGATCGGAATACCCGCTGCAACCCAGATGGCAATACGAAAACGCAGGAACAGCGCCAGCACAATCAATACCAGTACAAAACCGGAGTAGGCGTTGCTGGCAACCGTATCGATACGTTCACGCAAACCGCGGGCATCGTCTGTCAGAATACTCAGTTCCATGCCCTGAGGCAGTTCCAGCTGTTTTTGCGCGGCGTATCTACGCACAGCTTCAGCCGAGCTGATGATATCTTCGTTGCCAACTCGGTAAACATCTACCGTCACTGCACTGCGGCCATTCACACGGGCACGCAGATACCCTTCCTGAAAACCATCTCTGATCGTCGCGATATCGCCCAGACGCAGCCGTGAGCCATCGGGGTTGGTCCGTATGATTATGTCTTCATACTGCTCACCGGTAGACAGCCGACCAACACTACGCAGCAATACATCTCCGCCAGGCGTACGCAACGTTCCTGCGGGAGCATCAATCGCGGTACGATCAATTGCCGTAGCGACCTGACTCAAAGTCAGGCCGTTTTGCCGGAGGGTCAGTTCTGATATTTCAACGGCAATTTCCAGCGGTCGTACATAATTGAGTTCGGCCCGGGATATTTCTGGCAGATCCAGCAGATCAAGACGGATTTCGTCGGCAATCTGCTTCAGTGTCATCTCATCTGTTTCAGCAATCAGTGCGAGTGATGCCACTGTGCCGGTCGGTGCAAACGAAGCCACAACAGGACGTTCGATATCAACAGGGAAATTGGCGATGCCATCAACTGCACTTTTGACTTCATTCAGGGAGCGATTGATATCTGCGCCAGCACGCATCTGCAATGTAGCCGCACATGCACCCTCGCGCGCCGTTGAGGTCATGCGCTCGACGTTTTCAACACGGGCCAGCGCTTCTTCGAGTATCAGACAGACCGCTTGTTCCACTTCAGCGGGCGGCGCACCCGGGTAGGGCACATTGATCTGAATAGTGCCTGTTTCGATGCTGGGAAACTCTTCCTGGCGGGTATTGCTGTAGGCTGTGATACCACCGATGATCAACATAACCATCAGCAGATTGGATGCAACGGTGTTACGGACAAACCACGCAATGATGGGTCTCATAACGCTTGCGCCAGTACAGGTGACTCAGCTACAACGTTGACACGCATGCCGTCAATGACAGCCTGAATTGGTGACAGACAGATGCGCTCGCCATCCTGCAACCCGCCCTGTATCAGCACACGATCATTTTCCAGTCGCATGATATCGACTTCGCGGTACCAGAGCCGATTTTCGGTATCCACTACCAGCACACGATTATTGCCACGGATCACGTCGCGCGGCAGTGCAATAATGTTGTCCACCTGGCGCCCATGAACAGAGGCTTGCACATACAAGCCTACCGGTAATGGAATCTCCGAAGCATTCTGGTCAACACGGACAATCGCCTGCACTGAGTTGCTGGCAACATCGATACTGGCTTCCATGCGAACCAGGCGACCTTCCCAATGCTGAATGCTGTCGCCCAGACGCCCACTGATCATTACTTTAGGGGCGATGTCTGTCGGAAGCTCACCGCGCACACCCAGTGGGATGTCAAGATAGGACAACTGATTCAGTGCCAATGGCAGGCGCACTTCCACTTCATCTGCGCTCAGCAGCACGGCCAGTGCCTGACCGCGACCCACGTGCTGCCCCAGATCGATACTGGTACTTTCCACAATGGTGGCAAAGGGCGCACGTATCTCACTTCGGCGCAGATCCAGCTCGGCCTGATTGACAGCGCCTCGTGCATCACGGACACGGCCGGCAGTATTATCAGCCTGACGCTGCAGATCTCTCAGCTGCGACTCGCTGATCAGCCTTTGAGTCGCCAGCGTGCTGTTACGCTCCAACTCTTCAGTGGCGTGCCTGGCGTCAGTTTCAGCCTGTGCCAAAGTCGACTTTGCACGCTCAAGGGCTGTTTCGTAGTCTGTGCTGTCAATACGCAGAATAACTTCGTCCGCAGCAAAATAGCCTCCCGCACGCAAGGACGGCGACACCCAGGACACCGGACCAGTTGCGGCAGCGGACAAACTGACACGCCGACTGGCCTGAACTCGCCCCTGAGAATTAACATCCAGCTGTATCGACTGCGATCTGACCGGAGTTACCCGCACGCTGGCTACCGCCTGTTCCGGCGGAACCGCCTCAAGACGCTGAGGTGTTCTGATCAGGACAACAAAAACCAGCACAGCACCTAACAATATAGCGAGCGGCATAATCAAGCGTTTCAATTGGACTCACCTGCAGAAGATTAGAACAGTTGTTCGGTAAAAAGCGTTAGAACATCATAAACTTGAGGCATTCTGTCATCTGTTGGATACGCATAATATGACGATCAGATCACCCGAACGCTTTGTGCGCCGAATGTGTTACGAATTTGCACATTTTTGCGAAAAAAACAAATGCTTTCTGCCCGAAAGGACAGAAAGCCAAGTCGGTAGCAGGTATGCAGGGCTTGTTGCCTGTTTATTGGGAGGGGCTGCAGTTCAAAACGAAGCCTCAATCGCCTTGAACAGTGCATCGCGATGAGTCGCAAAGCGAGCGCCAGTAGCCTGAGGCCAGGCGCCCTGCACAACAATAATGAGGTCTTCAGCCGGGTTGAAATAGATACCCTGGCCGAATATGCCGCTGGCACGGTAGGTGCCGTCACCATTGAGCCACCAAAGATAGCCGTAGTTATCACTGCCCGGTGACGCCTGTGTGGAATCTTTCATCCAGTTCTGCGGCAGTATCCCGGTACCATCCGGCAGCACGCCATTGCTCATGGCAAACATGGCCAGGCGGCCCCAGTCGCGTAAAGTGGCTGAAATACAACAGCCCCCAAGCTCTCCGGCATTGGGGCCGTGACTGATCCAGGTAGCATCACTTTCCATGCCATAGGGTTTCCAGATCTTTTCTGTCAGATAAGCGGCAAGATTGTTGCCAATGGCGGCGCGTACGATGGCACCGGCAAGATTGGTTTCACCGGTATTGTAGTTGAAGCGCTCACCGGGCTCGGCGACTCTGGGTTTGCTACCCATAAACTGCATCAGTTGCAGCATGTCATTGGGAGAGGTGGCAACATCAGATTGCGGGTCAGCGTAGTTCTCATCCCATGCGGTGCCCGACGCCATCTGCAACACATGACGTACGCGCACACCATCGTAAGACGAGCCCTTTAACTGCGGCAAATAGTCGGTGACCATGTCTTCCACGCTGCCTATATAGCCATCAGTGATCGCGGCGCCGGTCAGCATAGACACCACCGACTTGGTCATGGAGAACGATACCCACAGATGGTCTTCACGGTTACCCAGACCATAGGCTTCGTGCGCAATCTCTCCGTTTTTTAATACCAGCAGACCAGCGACGTGATTGTGGCGCATGAAGTCCTGCAGTGAATACTGCTGACCATCAACACTGTAGGCCAGATTTGAATAATCGACCGGCGCTTTGGGCAATACCCTGACATTTTCACCACGATTGATGTACCGCACCGGGCTTAACAGCGAAATATTACGGAATCCTGCTATCTGCTGATCTCCGGACCAAAACAGAATACTGCCGTCACGTGGCAGGTTTTGAATATCCTGTGCCGGGTCCAGCCAACGATTGGGTAGTTCGGATTCCGGTTGGGCAACCGCGCTGGTCGCCAGCACAACGGATAGCAAACAAACTGAAAGTTTAAGAAAAGTATCGCTTATTGCTACTGTTCCGTATGACAAAAAAGCCTGCCTGCATTTTGTTATTTTCATGGCCGCTCCGCTCGAAGAATAAACCGTGAACCAGACTACTCCATCATTGCCATTCCTGCCACTGCAAGCCGGTCACGCGACCTGAATCGCCCTTATAATTTCCAAACCAGGTTTCAATGATGCTGGTAATGCCAGGAAATTTTTGATTCAGCTCAGCCAATGAGTGCACGTCTGCATAAACAGGGTCGTCAGTGAGGACCGCGAGCAGTTTGTCGTCTTTCTCGCCATTATCAACCATCACAAGATTGGCAAGCACACGAACACTTACCGATGCGCCACGTGGCAGGGCAGCACCCAAGACCAGAACATCAAGAGGATCGCCGTCTCCGCCTTCTTCTCGCGGCGCGAGTGTGCCAGGTAATGCGCCATAGTTGACCGGATACGGCAGGTATTGAATAGATCTCAGACGTGTAGCTCCGGAATCAGAAACAGGGTCTTTCTCACGTTCCCATTCCAGCAACCCAGGGTGCTCTTTGTCCATCTGCCACTTCTGCACACTGCCAGCAGGAATTTCAATCACTGCGGTAAGGGCACCAGCTGGCTGGACAAGATCAAGAATGCTAGCGCGATCGCTAAAAACACCCAGCTCAGAACAGCCTCCTGCCACTGAACGCGCAGCCAATGCCAGTGCCAGTCGCCCGGGCTCACCGTCATCGCACAGCAGTTCTGCAATATCTTTTATTTTATCCGTTGCAAGCCGCCCCATGGCATCAGGTCCTTCACCTTCAGGACCTATGGCCGTTGCTGCTGGCAACGCCAGCATATGCCCACTCAGGCGCTCCAGCCAGCGCAGATAGGCCATTGGCGAATCCAGCGCGGGCACCCGCAGATGAGGCTGACTGCGGATATGCTGGGCCCAGTAAAACTCGGCAAAAGGCATCGCTGGCTGCGGTCGTTGCCAGATCAGATCACGGAGAAAGTACATGGCGGCGCGGTATGGATCATTGGCCAGTGCTTCGCGCCCGAATCGCGCCGGAATCCGCTGACTGTCGATGGGCAGTCCCTCCGCGTTGTATAACCACGTAAGATTACTGTCTTGTAACCATTGCCAGAACTCAGTGGGACTCAGTTGCGAGCGATCATGGGTAACCACCACTGCAACCTCAAGATCGGGGCCGAGCAAGTCAAAATCCTGAAATATACTGAAGGTATGATGCCCGTCAGTCAGGTAAAGTCGTCCGCCTGGCCCTCTGACTGCTGTTTTCATGTCCTGTGGGCGGGTGCCAACAATATCTCCGGCGCTGCAACTGAAGCTGGCGGAATCACGGGGACTTGATTGCGGGCTGAAGCTGGCCTTGTCACCCTGGCCGCGGTTCTCGCAGAGATCATCAAATAATTTTTGCTGATCGATGCGATAACGCTGTAGCGTATAGTTGACCTGATCATGTGCGATATAAGCCTGTGTAGGATGCAAGGCGCTGATCGGAACCAATGCAATTTCAGGTTTCTGTGCAAGGTCTGTTTGCGCTAGCACGAGCGGCTGAAAACTGATGACACTTAACAATATGCAAAAACTTCGTTTGAACATCAGCAAACTCCAACGCAACTCTGGTGTGCTCTGAAATAGCCCAGAGTACGACAGAGACATGACAATACTGTTACAAAACTGACGTAAACCATGACATCAGCAACGAAACTTGCAGTACCCAACAACAACAACAACAGCCATGACATGCTGCGAATATTCCTTGAGCAACATCCTGATGTGCTGGTATTGACTGGAGCGGGTATAAGTACCGGATCCGGCATCCCTGACTACCGCGACAAAGACGGTAATTGGAAACGAAAACAACCCGTACAGCATCAAGACTTTATGCGCAGCCATGAAACACGACAGCGCTACTGGGCACGCAGTCTGGTTGGCTGGCCGGTGATGCAGACCGCGCAGCCCAACGACGCCCACTATAGCCTGTCACTGCTGGAACAAAACGGGTACATAAAACAGCTGGTTACACAAAATGTTGACCGTCTGCACCAGAAAGCCGGCAGTCACTCTGCAATAGACCTGCATGGCAGAGCAGATGAAGTCATTTGTATGCAGTGCAGTAAACGCGAGCCACGCGAATTGACACATGCGCGCTGCGCCGCAACCAACCCTGGATTCACTGGCCTGAAGGCCACCGCAGCACCGGACGGCGACGCAGATCTCGAAATCAATTTCGAAACGTTTGTGGTGCCTGAATGTCCTTCTTGTGGCGGCATACTCAAACCCGATGTGGTGTTTTTTGGCGACAATGTACCGCGCGCACGCGTTGATAGTGTTTTTAGTGCCTTGCACAACAGCAGCGCACTTCTGGTAATTGGCTCATCGCTGATGGTGTATTCAGGATTTCGTTTTGCACGCGAAGCGCATCTGAAGAAAAAGCCGTTGCTGATTCTTACACAAGGTAAAACCCGGGCTGATGATATTGCATCTGTCAAAATTGATGCCGAGATTGTTGAAACATTGGCCAGAGCGACTCAGGCTCTGACCAGCGCTTCTTAATTACGTTTACTGCCCGCCAGTGGTTGTAGTGGTTGCACCAGGCGCTGTGCTGCAGTCGTCGCACATCACATTAAAAATAGTGGCACCGGCTTCAAGACCAGCAAGCCAGTCGATAAATTTGGTGCCATTTACTTCGTATGTGTAAACCTCAGGCCTGAGCAGAATAGTGTGCATAGTGCCACCTGCCACATAATACCTGAAGCCGGAAACCGCGGCGCTGATCTCTGCGAGATTCTGCTCCAGCAAGGGTTGCAATGACTGCACCGGCGTACCACCAAGCGCCAGGAACTGCTTCTGTACATCATCCTCGGCATTATCGTAAGAAGCATAGCGGATGTTGGCATTGTCCTGCGCGGCAGCGATATAAAGATGATGGAAGCTGAATTCATCTGCCGGAATCGAATTTATGTGCGTCAGATCGGCCACCACACGATCGGTTGCCCAGATATCGTAAGGGCTGAAATTGGCAAACCCGCGATAACCACCGGACGCATCCCCCAGTTGCGTTACTGCCGCGGCTGGATAATTCTGTGCAATTTTCACTGCATAAAACGGTGACGGGATAGAGCCTGCACTCGACCCGGTGACAAAAATCTGCTGCGGGCTGAATACATGAGCAAAAGTCCAGTCCATGGCAGCACTTGCGTTGACCCAGCCACGATGCTGCACATGCACAGCGTGTGCGGCATGCCCTTCAAGCGCGGGCGCCTGATGATGCTGTTCCGAGTCGCCAAGATGAACGTCACCGGAGCAGTAGGGGGCATACACAACTGTGTAATCTGCAAATGGGTTGGTCATCTGATCGAATGCAAGGATCCCGTGGGCACGCGCTGGATCAGTGTTGGTGAGATTGACCTGATAACTCGGGCGCAGATCGGTGTCACAATTTGCGCCGTTCCAGCAGGCACCACCACCTTCCAGATAGAACATGAGTTTCCGGGGATCGCCTTGCTTTACAAAGAATTTGTATTCAGACCCGTCGGAGCAGACTGTGTCGCCTCCGGGCACCATCGTATTCCAGCCGGGTGTCAGATCCGAAAAATCTGCCAATAACGCAGGCGGCGCCCTGTCGTCGGCAAGCTGCGTCGCCGGCTCAGGCTGGCCGCAGGCGAACAGCAAAGCCAAAAATGCAAACATACTGATTCGTGCAATCCCTGACCCGGTATTTTTATTGTTGCTGGCATGCATGGAACTCACCTTTTAATCTGTCTTGTAGTCTGTCTGTTGTGTGCGGATTTTACGGTTGTCTCCCCACTATTATTAACATACGATCGTGGGCAGCAACAGTGTCATCCGGCACTCAGAATACATCACGCAAACAAATACAAACCATTCACTGCTTTGATAAAGATAACAGGTGAACAGCTTTATGCCCCGCATTACCCTGATTGAACACAACGGCACAGAACACACAATTGATGCAAAAAACGGCGACTCCGTGATGACAACGGCAATCAGGAACATGGTGCCGGGCATAGACGCAGACTGCGGCGGAGCCTGTTCCTGCGGTACTTGCCACGTATTTGTTGATCCGGCCTGGGTGGACAAAGTTGGTGAGGCAGGCCCTTTTGAAGAGCCCATGCTGGATCTGAATCCGGAACGCGCACAAAACTCCCGACTATCGTGTCAGATTGATATCAGCGATGAACTTGACGGGTTGGTTGTCCGCCTGCCCGAGTTTCAGTTCTGATCAGGGCATTCTGCAATCAGCACAGAGGAAATTATGGAAACTGTTGTCAGCAAACATACCAGCCGCAGTCTTGTTGGCCGCGATCCCTGGACCATTCCTTTGGAAGAAATAGATCTGGCACATCCCGGCATCTGGCAGGCCAACGAATACCTGCCGTTTCTGGCGCGCCTGCGTCGCGATGAGCCTGTACACTATTGTGCAAACTCCGCAGTGGGACCCTACTGGTCGGTGACGCGCTATCAGGACATCATGACCATGGAAGCGGCGCCACACATATTTTCCTCCGAGCCCACTATCGGGATAGTCGATGTGCTGCCGCAATATACATTGCCCATGTTTATTGCCATGGATCCTCCAAAGCACGACGATCAACGCAAAACTGTCCAAGGAGTGGTAGCACCACAGAATCTTAAGAATCTTGAGGGCCTGATACGTCAGCGTGTGATCACCATTCTGGAGTCACTGCCACAAGGCGCGACCTTTAATTGGGTCGATCTCGTTTCGCGCGAACTGACTACACAAATGCTGGCCACTTTGTTTGATTTCCCTTTTGAGGAGCGACACAAACTTACCTACTGGTCTGATGTTGCCACGGCAATTCCGGGTGCAGGCCTGGTTAACAGTTATGAGGAAAGTTTTGAAATTCTTAAAGAGTGCCTGGCCTATTTTATGCGGCTATGGCAAGAACGGGCTGCCAGGGAACCCGGCAACGATCTGATCTCAATGCTGGCGCATGGCGAAGCAACCCGCAACATGCCACCTATGGAGTTTCTCGGCAATCTGGTGTTGCTGATCGTAGGCGGTAACGACACGACCCGTAACTCAATTACCGGTGGCGTGCTGGCACTGAATGAAAATCCGCAGGAGTATCAGAAACTGCGTGAGAACCCCGCACTGATCCCATCCATGGTGTCAGAAATTGTGCGCTGGCAAACGCCACTGGCATATATGCGTCGGACCGCCAAAGTTGATACGGAACTGGGCGGGAAGAAAATTAAAGCCGGTGACAAGTTACTGATGTGGTATGCATCTGCAAACCAGGATGAAGAAGCGATAGAGCGCCCCGGCGAATTTATAATCGACAGGCCGCGTGTACGCCAGCATTTGTCGTTTGGCACGGGCATTCACCGCTGTATGGGAAACCGTCTTGCAGAGATGCAGCTGCGCGTGCTCTGGGAAGAAATCCTGCCACGCTTTGAAAAAATAGAAGTGATGGGTGAACCAACACGGATTTATTCCAGCTTCGTGAAAGGCTACACCGAGCTGCCTGTCAGAATTATTCCGCGATAAGTTGCAGAGCCCGCTCGAGAACAGGATCCTGACCATTACAGTGCTCACGGCACGGTAACACCTCGATATCAGGTGCTACTCCAACACCCTCTATCTCGCCTGTGCCCGGTGTCGGGAAGGTATTAACTGCCACATATAAAAAGTACCGGTCATTCAGCAAACGGTTCATTCTTCCCGCCAGATAATATCCAGCCGTTGTTGAACCAAGCAACGTGCCCAGTTGATCGCGACGAACAACACCGGCTAATAATTCTTTACCACTGCGAACGGTATCGTCGATCAGAAAATAAACCGGAATCGGCCGCTGCGCCAACATAAACCGGATCGAGGCCAGATACTCTTCGCTGGTGCCACCAAAACCACCTCGCAGATCGACAATCAACGCATCGGCTTCGGCAACAGTAAAGCGTTCAATGGCTGCCTGAAAATCCTGTTGAATCTGATCACGTGCTGCCCAGATACGATAGTATGCGACCGATTTTTCGCCGGCGCGGCTGTCAACACTAAAAGTCTGCGCTGATGCTGCAGAGGCATCAACAAACGCACGCATGATACTCTGCACTGGTGCCGTCACACTGAGGGTGCGGGATGTATTGCCATCAGAGGAGATCTCCAGCTGATTGTCTCCTTCAACAAATGCTGTCGGTGCAAACGGTTTTCCATTAAGGCTGATCAGCTCATCACCCGCTCTGATACCACCCTGCTCAGCAGATGACCCATTCAGCACATATGTGGCAAACCAGGCATTGTCGTGCCGGGTAGCCCAGATTCCGGGAAACGGCAAGGTATAACCATCAAGACCATCGAAGTGAAATAAGGAGTTCAGCCCCCAGTAATCCAGATCCTGCGGTGAATAGACTGCAGTGTGGCTGGCTTCAAGACGTGACAGAAGAGCGTTGACGCGTTGAGTAACAGCATCAGGAGAATCGTCACATTCAGTAGACTCGACCGCATCTGCCACCTCAGAGGACCAGTTCAGACCGTTAAAACTGCGGTCGTAAAACTGCTCAGTTACTACACTGAGTATGACACTGGTATCTATCAATGGCTGACAACTATCATCCGAAGAAGCGGATTGCGCAAATGCCGGCGCAGAAGACAACATCAGCAACACCGGCACTGAAGCAGCCAACAGACAGGCAAAGATCAAACGAAAAAATCCCGGCCGGCTCACGCGACTGCTTCTTGCACTCATCTTCTACACCTCAGGTACAGACACCACTTCGAATTCGACTGCAGGTGATACGTCGGCTTCATAGTCTACATCACTGCGCTCAAAACCAAACAGCTTGAGGAACTCATGTTTGTAACCTTTGTAATCGGTTAACTGGAACAGATTGTCATTATTGACAATATCCCAGAGCTTTTTACATTCGGCCTGCACATCGTCGCGCAACTCTTTATCATCCAGACGGAAACGACCGGCATCATCGAGGTCAACGGACTGACCGTCGGTACGATAGAGCTGCTCAGTGAACAATCGATTCAGCTGCTCTATGGTGCCTTCGTGCAGCCCCTTGTCCTTCATCACTTTGTACACCAGTGCGATATACAAAGGCATGACAGGAATCGCAGCGGACGCCTGAGTTACCACAGATTTAAGAACTGCGACGTTGGCATAACCATCGTATTTGCTTCCGAGTTTGTCACCCAGCGCACGCGCTGCTCTGTCCAGATCCTCTTTGGCCTTGCCTAGAGCGCCGTGCCAGTAGATGGGCCAGGTCATTTCTGTACCGATATAACTGAAAGCAACAGTCTTGACTCCCTTAGCCAATACACCAGCCTTGTCCAGCGCAGCCATCCAAAGTTCCCAGTCTTCACCGCCCATCACCTTGATGGTGTCGGCGATTTCTTCTTCAGTGGCGGGTTCAACTTCTGCGTGAATAATCTGATCCTTGTTAGTGTCGATGGCGGTGGACTTGTAGACTTCGCCAATGGGTTTTAACACAGAGCGTTTGACTTCTCCTGTGTCCGGCAATTTACGCACCGGGGACGCCAGTGAATAAATCACCAGATCAACCTGACCCATATCCTGCTTGATGGCATCAATGGCCAGCGCCCGCACTTCATCAGAGAAAGCGTCACCATTGATGGATCGGGCATAAAGACCGGCTTTTTTTGCCTGTTCTTCAAACGCCCAGGAGTTGTACCAGCCCGCGGTACCGGGCTTGGTTTCTGTGGCAGGTTTTTCAAAAAATACAGCAAGAGTATCTGCCTTGTAACCAAACGCGGCGGTAATTCGCGCGGCCAGACCGTAGCCGCTGGAGGCGCCGATCACCAATACTTTTTTCGGACCTTCGCGCTCGCCCACCGCTGCTTTTGTTATAGCGATCTGGTCAGCGACATTGTTGTAGCAGCCAACCGGGTGGGTTGTGGTACAAATAAAACCGCGGTATTTTGGTTTGATAATCATATTGTTCCCTCTTTCAAAAACTTCGTTGTCACAGGCTGCTGTTGGCAAAGCTGGTAAGCGCTTCGCCAGTAAGGCGGTACCCCGTCCACTCGCTTTGCGGGCGCGCGCCCAGCGATTCATAAAATTCGATTGCCGGAGTATTCCAGTCCAGTACATTCCACTCAAACCGGCCACAACCTTTGGCGACGGCTTCACGGGCCAGATGGTGCAACAGGGCTTTACCAGCACCCAGACCACGGAATTCGGGTGACACGTAAAGGTCTTCCAGAAACAGCCCGCGCTTGCCCAGCCAGGTTGAATAGTTGAAGAAGTAGACAGCGTAACCGGCGGGTTTATTATCGACCAGACAAATGCTGGCGCTTACCGTGGATTCGGGCCCGAAAATGGAGTCCTCAATACCTTGCACGTCAGTTACCACTTCGTGCTCGGCACGTTCGTAGATAGCCAGCTCGCGGATAAAGTGATAAATAAGTGCGGAATCTTCTGCAACGGCAGGGCGTATAACAATCGCTGTCATGTCTGGCTCCATGTTTTCAGAGTCGCACAGTTTAGTGGACAGACCTGTCAGAGGCCAGCATTTACAGGCTGAATTCATGATGCACAGTCACCGCATCAACAAAACTTTGTTGGTGGCTGACCAGCACAAGCGCCCCCTGATAAGTTGCCAGACTGTTTGCCAACAGCTGGCGTGAATCCGCATCCAGATGGTTGTCCGGTTCGTCCAGCAACAATAGCTCCGGCGCTTCCTCCCCGCCGGCCAGCGCCAAAACAGCGACTTTAAGACGCTCACCACCACTAAGCGCAGCGACGGGCAACAGGGCCTTGTCTGCGGCCAGTCTCAGGCTCCCCAGCCAAGTTCGCCAGTCAGTCTCCGACCTGCCCGGAACCAAACGCATCAGGTTGCTGACAGCTGACGCGGCGGGGTCGAGCATGGACAGATGCTGATCCAGATACACCGCACCCGAACAGCGACGGCATTCGCCATTTCTGAGTGGTAATAACCCGGCCAGCAGCTTTAGCAGGCTGGACTTGCCAGAACCGTTGCGCCCACTCAGACGCCAGCGTTCACCCTGCCTGACAGTCCAGTTCACCCGCCTCCCGGCTTTGCTGAATGGCAGTTCGACACCGCATAAGGTGAATACCACTTGCTGACCTCGCTGCACCGGCGGAAACGGCAATCGCTGGATGGTCAGCAGCTCACGCTGCACGCTTAACTGCTGTCGACTGGATTGCAGGGACTCCTCTTGCTGCTTGTGACGCACCTGTTCCCGGGCAAGACTGCGCTGCGCCTGATCGGCTTTGGCGTCGAGCAACAATTTGCCTTGAGAACCCTCTCGCCGGAGTTTTTCACCTTGCTGGCGGCGCCGGGTTGATTTTCGCAAGTTGTCCTGATGCTCCCGGACCAGCTGCCGGGTCTGTTTTTCCAGCCCATGGATGCGCCGTGCAAGTGCCTGCTCCTGCAGCTGCTGCCACATCTGCCAGACGGGATAGCTACCATGCACTGTCAATCCATGCTGATTCAACTCCAGAATTTGTGTGGCGAGACTGAGAAGTTCAGGGTCATGGCTTACCATTAACACCCCGCCGGCATGTGCTTGCAGACACTGCTTGAGCCATTGCTTGCCGTCAATATCAAGATGATTGCCAGGCTCATCCAACAACAGAAATGCATCTTTCCTGATAAATGCCGCACACAAAGCCAGCCGCACCCGTTCTCCGCCGCTCAGGCTTTCTGTCCGGGTATCCAGAGGCTTATAGAGTCCGGCTTGTTCCAGGATGGATCGCCACAAGGCTGGTTCATGCCAATGATCAGCCACTTTGTCCAGATCATCACCACGCGCGCAACCTTGGCCGATGCGCTGAAAACACTCAAACAGCTCTGCCACTCCCAGTGCGTCCGCGATGCGTGGACCTGTGACCATCTGCAATTGATCCACCCGATATAGCCGGGCTGGACGCTGAACCTGTCCTTGTGTTGCAAGAATGTCACCTGACAGAACTTTGAGCAGCACCGATTTGCCAATACCGTTCACACCGGCCAGAGCTGTGATACCGGCGGACAAAGAAGCAGAGAGATTTGAAAACAAGACGCTGTGATTAAATTCCACAGCAAGATTTGAAAATGCCAGCGCAGACATAAATGCCCCCTGTAACCCGAGTAAAAACATCTTCAGTCACTGAATGACCAAAGCCTGGTTTGACCGTGAAACAAGGGCTTACTTCATTGGCAGGGCAACTCCTGATAAATTGCACAAAGTTTAATTCAACGTGGCCGGACCCGACAAGCCTGAATACCGTCTGCCCCACTCTGAATCAGACTGTTGATCAGACTGTTATTGTGCGCCCGACACCGGCGCAACGCCGGTGGATACATCCATGATCATCCGCGCCAGCAGATACAAACGCGGCTCGATGGAGTCCAGCAAAACATACTCAGCACTGCTGGTATGAGCACCAAAACCCTGCAGACCAAATCTCTCGATAACGGGCGCTTCGGTTTCGAGCGCCGCAAACGCTGCATCGGTACCACCCCCTTCGGCGCGCTCGCTTACAATCAGCTCACGGCCCAGCTCCGCGTAAATTGTCCTGGCGTGATCACTCAGCGCTCTGGAGGCGGGCGTCGCGGTCAGTGGTGGCCGCCGGTTCTCAAAGGTGACAACAACTTCTGTTTCCGGAATTAATTTATTTACAATCCGTTCCTGAATACGCCCCTGCAAGCGTTCGAAGTCTTCCACCCGCAACATACGGATATCACCGGTAGCCACAGCTTTTTCCGGAATCACATTGCGATTGGTGCCAACCTGCGCGACTGTCCAGTTGAGTTTAAGCCCGGTTTCCTCTTCGGAAAGATTGGTGAGTTGCAGCACCTGGTGCGCCAGTTCATAAAATGCGTTTCTGCCCATTTCAGGCGCAGCACCGGCGTGAGAAGCGCGACCTGTCACCGTCATTGTGGCAGCGCCTATGCCACTGGTGGCGAGTGTAAGTGAGTCACTGTTGATCCCCGCCGGCTCGACCGAAAATACCGCGTCGTGTTCTTTCGCCATGCGCGTGATGGTGGCGCGCGATCCTGGTGAGCTGATTTCTTCATCGCCGTTGATCAGTACAGTCAAGGTGCCATAGTCGTCAAAACCAAGCTCCCGTAACATGGCTACAGTATGGATGATCACCGCCACGCCCTGTTTGTCGTCGGAAATTCCAAGTCCGTAGGCGCGATTACCATCAATACGGAAAGGCTGATCCGCAATCATGCCGCGAATGTATACAGTGTCCATGTGCGCCATCAGCATGATTTTCTTATCGCCGGTGCCGGTAAAACGTGCATGCACCATACGACCAATACGCTCGGGCGTGTCAAACATCCGGTATACGTCATCGCCGGCTTCCAGCAGTTCCACTTCACCGCCTAAAGCTGTCAGCTCTGCAGCGATCAACTCCGCAATCTGATCAAGCCCTTCGCGATCACCACTGCCCGATTCAATGGAGACCAGTTTCTCCATAGTTTCAATCAATGGCATTTTTTGTGTGCCGGCTGCAGCCAACACCTCAGCATTCTGGGCGCTTGCATACGATGCAAACAAGAAACCCAATATAACTGCAGGTATCATTTTTTTTGACATTAACATCTGGACTTCTCCGGGGACTATTGGAGCATATTGTGCCTGCGCATATAACGCATGGCCATTGGCATTTCCATCAGACTGTAGGTGATCAGACTGAACCAGAACCAGTTGACTGTTACCACCAACAGTGAAAAATCTTCTCCGCTGCCACTATACAATGAACCGGCTACGATAAGACTGATAAAGGTAGCCACCAGATCATTCATGATCAGTTTCTGCATATTGTTGCCTACCCAGCGCGGATAGACATACTGGTACGCAACCACAATCAGCACAACGTTCAGTAATAATATAATCAGTTCGGGACTCATCTTGAGGCTCAGTTGCAGAATCAGTTTCTGAGGTATGACGCGCCGTTGGCGTCGATAATTGCCCCGGTCAGGTACGCCGTGTTATCACTGCAAAGATAGGCCACCAGATCTCCGATCTCTGATGGCTGCCCTATGCGGCCGAGCGGACTTTGCGCAGCAACGTCTTCCCAGCCAGCTGCTCGTATACGCGGTGACGCGGTCGGCGTTTCAGTCCACCCCGGCGCCACAGCATATACATGTATACCTTGAGAACCCAGTGCCAGGGCCAGCGACTGGCTTGCAGAATTCAGTCCGGATTTTGCCGCCCCATACGCAGGCGCGTTGGGCTCGCCACGGAAAGCACCGCGCGATGTGATATTTACAATCTTGCCGCTTTGCTGCTGAATCATGACTTTGCTTACCAGAAAAGCCAGATTCATGGGGGCTGTCAAATTCAAGTGCAGACATTGGGACCAGTCCTGCTGCCACTGCCCAAAGTCACCAGCGGATATATCCTGACGGATAAACTGGCCTGCAGCGTTCACCAGCACATCGATACGGCCGTAGTGCCGGGCAACCTGACCTACCATGACCTCAGCCTGTGCAGCATTGGTAACGTCAGCCCGGAACGCCTTGTGTTCGCCCGGCCCCAACTCGGTCAGCAACTCCAGAGTCTCTGCTTCGCGGCTACGGTAATTGGCCGCGATCTGATACCCACTACGGGCCAGTGATATTGCACAAGCCCGACCAATGCCGCTGGCGGCACCGGTGACCAGAGCCACTTTTTTCTGCGTCATACTGAGGCCCCGTCTTGCTGATCAAACACAATTTGCCAGTAACCTACATTAAGCCATTGGCCTTGTTTAAACCCGATCTCATGGAATTCACCAATTTTTTTCATACCAAACTTTTCATGCAAAGCGATGCTGGCGGCATTCGGTAGCGCAATACCGCCTACTGCCGCATGGACACCACAGGCTTTCATGCGCGCAAACAGTTCTGCATACAAGATCGAGCCTATGCCACTACCTGACGCACCTGGTGCCGTATAAACCGTAATCTCAACCGAGTAGCGATACGCAGAGCGGGGTTTCCAGCGGGTTGCATAGGCATAACCAAGTAACACGCCATTACGTTCATAAATCACCCAGGGCAAATTGTACGACTGAACATCAGCGATGCGCTGCGCCATAGCCTCATCACTGACTGCCTGCTCTTCAAAAGTGATGACGCTGGTCTGCACATAGTGATTGTAAATCTCCGCGATTGCCCGGCAGTCATCTATCCTGACCGGGCGAATTGTTGCATGCATCTGCAAAGAGTCAGCGGTCACCGATGGCATAAGCGTTATTGCCCCGGCTCCGGATCGGTACGCAGGTCACTATCGGCTGCCTCAACCTTCTTTTCCGGTTTTTTGATGAAGTCATTGTGCTGGAACACGTCAGTCAAAATGGCCTGTTCGATAAATCCACGCTCCCCGGATTTGACCGGCACCCGAATAATCAAATGCAACTCCCCGGCAGTAGGTACCTGAATGGTCACTCTGGGATCCACCGACGGGATCTCGAGTCCACGCCGGATGCTGATGCGGTTCATGTATTTACGGACCTCTTCAAGATAAGAGGCGGAATGTCGTTTTGCAGACTGCAAAAAAGCCAGCTGTGCAGCGTGCCAGTCGTCTTCACGTTTAAACGGAACAGTGAAAACATGAAATACGTAATCATGTGTGAAACTTTCATTGATTACCGGCTCTGAGACAAACATGGCATTAGGTATCACCATGGTGCGCCCGGTACGCTGATGTGTGATCTTGCCGGGGCCAACCTCCATGATGGTAGTGGCCAAT
This sequence comes from Pseudohongiella sp., assembly GCA_030651695.1. Classification (GTDB taxonomy): domain Bacteria; phylum Pseudomonadota; class Gammaproteobacteria; order Pseudomonadales; family Pseudohongiellaceae; genus Pseudohongiella. The sequence continues at coordinate 361,892 of JAUSCD010000012.1, forward strand.
ATATTCTGATCAATTACATCACCACGAAAATCTTTGATCTGAATACGATCACCCAGATCGAAGGAATTTGATACCGTTTTCAGAATGGTGCCGATTACACATAAAATCAGCTCTTTGGTTGCCACTACAAACGCAACGGCAATCGCCACAATTGACAGTGCCAATGTACGCAGCTCTTCACCCCAGATCAGAATCAGACCTAACATCAGCAGCAACAGCAAACCGTTGCGTGACTGCACCATCCATTTACGACGCAATTCATTGGATGCCACACTGCGACGGATAAATCGTGACAACAGAGCGCGTAATGCAATGATTACCATAAACAGAATGACCGAACTGGTAATCAGGCTCAGCATTGAATCAGACAATACAAAACTGGAGTACCAGGCCTGAATCTGTTCCATCATTTTATTACATCCCCACCGGCGCGCTATGTATTGTCGTAAATGATTATACGGCTGTTAACGCTGCCTTGACAGCCTGCTGCGCATGGATGACCGTAGTATCGTACAAAGCGACGGCGGTATCACACTGATTCACCAACAAGGATATCTCCGTGCAACCCAGAATCACGGCTTCAGCTCCGCGCGCGCGCAGCTGATCTATGATCGCCAGATACTGCAGACGCGACTCATCCCTGACCTGGCCCAGACAAAGCTCCTCATAGATGATGCGATGTACAGTGTCACGATCTGCTCGCTCCGGAGTGACAACATCCAATCCCCGGGCCAGCAGCCTTTCTTTGTAAAAAGCCTGCTCCATCGTAAAACGCGTGCCTAGCAGACCAACCGACCGTATACCGTCCAGCACCAAAACATCAGCAGTGGCTTCAGCAATATGCAAAATGGGTATTGCTATGCCAGAGGCAATTTCCGGGGCAACCTTATGCATGGTATTTGTGCAGATCACCAGAAAATCGGCACCTGCTTTTTCTATCGACTGAGCAGCACGTGTCAGCAAAGTGGCGGCACTTTGCCAGTCACCTTTCATTTGCAGAGCTTCAATTTCTGCAAAGTCCACGCTATACAACACTATTTTTGCAGAGTGCAGCCCGCCGATCTCCTGTCTTATACCTTCATTAATAGCACGGTAATAAGTCTGGGTAGATTCCCAGCTCATTCCTCCCAGTAGTCCTATTGTTTTCATTTGCTATCCAGGTTTAAGGCTCGCGCATCAGGTAAATTGCGCGTTGACTGATTGAACAAACGCAGGAGCCATCATCGGCCCTGAACAGATTAAACTCACAATCTGCAAACTCATGCCCCTTCTTTTCAAACAGATTGACCACTCGCATCTCGCTGACAAGTTCGGTTCCAAGTGGTATGGATTGGAAGTTCTGCGACCAGGTTTCCAGATGAATCCACGGACTCATTTTCGCGACGGCTGCAAAGTGCCGGTTCGCACAACCCAGCACAAATGAAAGATTGGCATAACCTCCACTGCCTGCTTTTTCGTCGGTACGATGCAGCGAAGACATCTGCGACTGTTCACGCAGATAAGTGGCCATCTCGTGATCTGCAGACCACAGAAAACTTTTTGCCGGACAGCCGTAAGCTTTGAAAGCCTCCATTACCTCACGGCTTGCGACTGGCGCGACATAGTTCGCCCGCATCGCAATATCAGATCTTTGTACGGGGCAGGCGGGCGTCATGACCGGAAGGCTGATCAGGCCCTCGGCGCACACCCTGCCGCCGCTCAACAAAACTGCCTCACAGGAGTTTTCTGATGGAGTTACTGTCACCCGGAACTCATGCTCATCGTATAAGGGAGATCTTACGGTCACATGAGCGGCGCCGCGCTCGAGCCAGGGCAAGCCCCAGGCTTCAACGGCGGGATGAGCCAGATAGCAAGATACTGTGACACCAGGCACTAATGCGCCTGTGAAACCGTATGCCTTTGCCAACTCGTCTGAATGAATACGATTATCCGAATCCGGAACCTGATTAAAAGCTCTGGACTGCCAATTCACCGGATTCGTATAAATTTCTTGCCTGCCCATATCAGTCCTGCTGGCTTCTGGCAGCCAGATTCTCAACATACTTAACGAAATCCGGATCTTCTCCGCGCAGCAACCTTGGCAGATAGGCCCGAAAGTCACCGTTGCGACACCATTCAGCCATGTAGTCTTCCCATGAGTTCCAACGCCTCGCCTGTTTCGCAGACATACGCTCTTCATACAATAGCAGATAGGCGCGCTCAAAAAGCGACATCAGCATAGTAAGGATAATCAACTGACGCTCCAACTGTTCTTCATTCAATGAGGGTGTGGCGTCAGTTGAAAAAAGGCGCAGATCCGGATTCTCCAGCGCCACTTTCAGGAAGTCCTGATAGTTGTCGGACAGCAGCTGGTAGACCTCCTCTTCTTCGTTCTCGCGCTCTTTGCGCTGCTCAAACAAAAACACCGATATGGCCAGAGGCAGGCCTATCACCGTTACCATGTAGCTCAGATATTCCCAGATTTCCACTGACATGATATGAGCTTCCTCAGTCTGTTTGTCTCTATGCGGGCAATATACAAACATGCCGATAGCCACACAAGTTGAAACCCGCGCGCCGACGCGTGACAATGACGGCAAATCCATTTCAGCGCCGGAGACAATATGACCGCCTCTACCCCCAGCACGGCAGACTTTCGCCCCTCACATATCAGCCAGGAAGAGTGGCTGGCACGCGTGGATCTGGCTGCCGCCTACAGGCTGGTCGCGCATTTCGGCTGGGATGACCTGATTTTTACGCATTTGTCTGCCCGTGTTCCCGGAGGGGACCATCATTTCCTGATCAACCCTTACGGCATGATGTTCCATGAAATCACCGCATCATCACTGGTCAAAGTAGATCAGCACGGCGATATTGTGAGTGACAACGGCTACCGCATTAATCCGGCAGGATTTACCATCCATAGCGCGATTCATATGGCAAAAGAAGATGCCGGTAGCGTGATGCACTTGCACAATCATGCGGGTACCGCTGTTTCGGCGCAAAAAGACGGACTGCTGCCAATCACACAAACGGCGATGCTGGTCTACCCGCGTATTGCTTATCACGACTACGAAGGCGTGGCGCTCGATCTGGATGAGCGTGAGCGCATCGTCAAAGACCTGGGTGACAAGGACGTCATGATTCTGCGCAATCACGGTACGCTTACCATCGGGAAAACGGTGGCAGAAGCGTTTACCCTGATGTATTTCCTCGAAAACGCCTGCGAGAAGCAAATCCGTGCGCAGGCTGGTGGAGAACTCAACTTCCCGTCACAGCAGGCAATTGAAACAACCCACAAGCAGTCAGCAATGCTGCCGCGTGTTGCGCCCCTGGTGTGGCCGGGATTGATCCGCCTGCTGGACAACAAAGACCCGGGTTACCGCTCATAACCCGGGCCTGCGTACTCAAGAAATAATGATCACATTCTTGCCAGTTCGGCTTCTGCTGCAATATAACCAAAAGCAGACCATGATCGCCCTGTCAGCACGCGCTCGAATATCTGGCGCGCCATGACCGGATTGCCATTGACCAGATACCAGTTGCCGACGCCGTAACCCTGCGTTGCAATAGTCAGGTCGTCAGCTGTTGTGGTATCCAGCAAACTTTCCGGCGTTGCCTGACCTTTGTACATCAACATACGACGCAGGTAGGAATCGTTTTCAATGATGTCCATGTCCGCGCTTATGATTTCCAGCAGTGCCGCAGCCTCTTCAGTACGGTTCAGCCTCATCAGCGACATCCAGTACCAATCTGCAGTGGCGACAATTGAATCATCGTTGTCTGACACTTGCATACACTCTTCGTAGGCCCTTAGCGCACTTTCAAAGTCACCCTTCAGATAATGCGCAAGACCAAGGTGATACCAGACATTAAACTGAAGCGTACTGCGTGGCAGATTTTGGGCATTAGGTGCACCGTCAGGCTCGATTTCATCGGGCTGACCCGCGAACAGCTCTGCCGCCTTTTCAAAATCGGCGATGGCCGCGTCCAGATTTCTCACCGTCACATATCGATGACCACGGTGGCGATAGAAACGAGGATCTTCAGGAAAACGCTCCACACCCTGAGTAAAGGTGTTGATTGCATCCTGATACTGCCACAAATACGCCTGACGACGACCCACCCAGATCAGCGCATCCGGACTGTCAGGGTTGGCAGCAAGTTCAGCATGCGCTGCCGCCAGATTGGCTTCAAGCTGTTCGCGGTTTGGAAATTCCATCTGGCGTATCAGGGGAGCACCCAGAAAGGAAGTGGCCTCAACAGTGTCCGCTTCTGCCACCATGGGTTCGGCAACTGTCTGCCGAACTGGCGGCATGGATGTTGCGGGCTGATTGCTGGCGCCCTCATCACCGCCACAAGCGCTGAGTACGCCTGCAAGCAAAATAAAGGGAATAAACTGACGCATAGATAATTGTCCTTGTTGTAAATGGGTAAACGCCCCTCCGACTAGCAAGGATAGTATCCGCAAGCATTGATACAAGTCCATTGCCGATTGCACCGGCAATGGCATCAAACGCTACTTGAAAACCGGCCTGAAAAAACTACGCTCATGACTGATGATGCAACGTGTGTCATCGGCATATTTAAACGCAGCCCTGCACCCGATATCTTCAAAAGACTTCTGCCTGTAATCATCGTAATGCGTCAGGCTCTGGAAGCTGAACAGCACCATTGCAATGTTGCTGGCGCCTTCAGACGGCAGAAAGCATCCATGATGCTGGCCGCCAAATTTTTCTATCAGTGGAACCCATAATGTTACGTAGTGCTCGAATTCTTTGATTTTGTACGGATCAATCACATATTTGATGTGGCAGGTCACCATCTGTCGTTCTCCAGTAATGTTCACGTTCATATACGCATATACACCAACTTATGGAAGCCGCATCCACTCCCCCCGAGTATGGGGTACCTGTCAGGGTCTGCGGACTTTAGTATCCAGCCCTGAAGCAACTACCAATCACAGCCGGATTGACAACAGGAGGCTCGGAATGAAATCAGGGCGCATTTTAGCTTATGCATTTATCACAGCACTGGGTTTGAATGTCAGTGCACAATCCCATGCAACACCAACACCCGGCACCCCGGTCGGTCAGTCGCAGATCACACAAAATGTGGCAAAGCTGTTCGATCTGGCGCAACAGGTGTTCCCGGAATTATTTTCAGGCGCCGGCGACTGGCATCTTTTTGAAGGATTCTATTACAAATACTTTGCCAATACCGGCACCTATATTGGAATCAAAGAGAGTAATGTCTACCTGATGGGGGGACCGTTCGGAGGCGAGCCCATATCTCACGGACCAATTGCCGATGCCCTGACCATGCTCGAAGGTGCGCTGGCAGACTCGTCCGAACCGTTCAGGAATGTTGCAAAAGCGCTGAATGTGGGCGATCTGATTTCATATTTCGCCGAAGTCACTCTTGAGTATGGTGCCGGCGGCAACATACCCAAAGTCACCATCGCACTGGAATTACTGGGCCAGGAAGCCATCGATGGCGCTGCCTCAGACAAAGTAAAAGTCACAATATCCGGCGGTTCGCTCAACGCACCACAGTCGGTGCTTTTGTGGGTCAACGCGGAAGGGATAATAACCAGATACGATCAGAATGGGTTTGTAGTCGGCATGCCCCAATCCAACACATTTGGAACAGGCATTATCAGTGGAATGCTGATAGCACTGGCAGCAGCAGACAGCCCTATTGTCAAAGCAGCCATTGATGAGCAACTGTCCAGCAATGAAGCGGTTACTCAAAACATGGGAACTGGCAGCATCAGCGGAGTCCCGGTCAAGACCTTGTCTATACAGGTGGGCGCTACAGAGGGATCAAACATTACAGGTGAACTGAGTGACTTTGGCTCTTTCTCGATGTTAACAAGCCTGCAGTCACAATTGGGATTCAGTGCGACTTCGTTTGAAATCAAACATGTTGTACTGCGGTAAGCTGCAGGCTTGTACCGGATGACTTTAGTGGTTGCCGCTGAGGTTTCGCAGAGCAACCACTAAGACTTTACTGATCAGTCAATGTGTCAACTTTTTTTGATAGGAGCCCGGCGCTTGCCTTTGTCTTTATCAGCACGCACCTTGGGGCCACCGCGCTTTTTGTCTTTTGCTGCTTTGGTTGCAGCCGCATCAGCGGTTCGGGCAGGGCGATCTTCAAATGAGCGTGGCGCAAATGTCGGTTCAACAAATGATTCACGTGCCGGACCGCGGTCAGAGGAACTGCGACGCGGAGCACCAGATTCAGGCCTTGGCTTGCGATCATACGAACCAGCTTCGCGGGCTCCCTCCGGGCGAGGACGTGACGGACGTTCCGCACCATCGGCAGGCGCTGCAAAGCTCTCGCGGCGTGTTGCAAAACCACCATCAGAGTTTGTGTAACGCGCAGGACGTGCAGTTGTTGAGCGTGATGGAGCACCGGCACGAGGAGGACGTGAGGCGCCATCAAAATCTCTGCCTGCTGCCGGGCGAGCAGGACGCGAATCCTCTCTTGCTCCCTCTCGGGGACCAGAACGGAAACCTTCACGTGCAGGCCTGTCGTCACGATCACGGGAGCCGGAAGGCCGACCGCCTTCGCGATCAAATGACGGGCGTGGACCCCGCGGGCCGCGTGGCGATGTGCGGGCCTCTTCCGCAGCTTCTTCTTTGGTCATTTTTACAATGCCCAGCGGCTGATTGCACACACGCGTGCGCGACAGTGTCCTGAATACGTCTTCCGGCATACCTTCTGGCAGATCGATGGTGGTATGGCTGTCGTATATATTGATGCGACCGATGTAACGGCCCTCAATACCACCTTCATTGGCGATAGCGCCGACGATCTCTCGCGGCGTCACACCGTGTTCGTGACCAACCTGAATACGGAAGCGCTCCATACCAACTTCTTCGCCGTCTTCCGTTTGCGTGCGCTCACGGCGAACGCGGGGTTTCTCTTCACGTTCAGCAAATTCTTCTGCAAAAATGTCTTCCTGCGTCAGACGCGGGTGGGTATCGCGCATAGGCGGTTTGCTTCGTGTGGGACGTGGCGCTGGCGCGTCCTCAGAGTCAAATGATTCAGCGGCTTCTTTGCGGGGCGCGCGCGCTTTTGCTGGCGCAGCACCTGATGAGGCCGAGGGCGCTTTGCCATAACCGGATTCACTGGCGCCCACATCTTTCACGGACGGCTCAAGCGGACGATCTTTTTGCAGCAACCACGCCATAGCAGCTGCCGCGTCTTCCATTGAACATTCCTGCTCCTGACAAAACTCGGCAATCAGGGCGCGGAAGAAATCCAGATTGTCATTCATCAGCGCACCGGCGATGGTGTCTTTGAATTGCTGACTGCGACGCAGAATCAGATCACCACGCGTTGGCAATTCCATACGGGTAATTTTCTTACGTGTTGTACGCTCGATTGACTGCAACATACGCTGCTCTCGCGGCGCAACAAACAGAATCGCTTTGCCGCTACGACCGGCGCGGCCGGTACGACCAATACGGTGGACGTAAGCTTCATTGTCATATGGGATGTCGTAGTTTACGACGTGGCTGATACGCTCTACGTCGAGTCCACGTGCAGCAACATCGGTTGCCACCACAATATCAAGCTGACCATTTTTCAATTGCTCAACCGTGCGCGTACGCAACTGCTGATTCATATCGCCGTTAAGCGCCGCGGCGGAAAATCCGCGCGCGTTCAATTTGTCAGCCAGCTCTTGTGTGCTGTTTTTTGTGCGCACAAAAATGATCATGCCTTCAAACTCTTCCACTTCCAGCATACGGGTCAGTGCGTCGAGTTTGTTGGTGCCTTGCACCAGCCAGTAAAATTGCTCGATATCGGCATTGGTACTGGTAGCGGTTTTGATTTTTACTTCAATCGGATTGCGCAGATATTTTTCTGCCACATGGCGAATCTGCGTAGGCATGGTGGCAGAGAACAGCGCAACCTGGCGATCCGATGATGTCTGTTGCAAAATCAGCTCAACGTCGTCGATGAATCCCATGCGCAGCATTTCGTCCGCCTCATCGAGTACCAGTGTTTTAATGGTGCTCAGATTAAGTGAACGGCGATTCAGGTGATCGAGCAGACGACCGGGTGTGCCAACAACCACATGCACGCCACGCTTAAGCGCCTGCAACTGACGGCCCATTTCCTGTCCGCCGTATACTGGCAGCACATGGAAACCACGGATACCTTCCGCATACGTCTGGAACGCCTCGGCAACCTGAATCGCCAGCTCACGCGTTGGACACAGCACAAGCGCCTGCGTTGACGGATTGCTCACATCAATTCTGGCCAGAATTGGCAATGCAAAAGCAGCAGTTTTACCCGTGCCGGTTTGTGCCATACCTACTATGTCGTGACCTTCAAGCAAGGCTGGTATGGTTTCCTGCTGAATCGGCGAAGGTTTTTCATAACCCACACGCGAAAGCGTTTCTAACAGGAAAGAGGGGAGGTTGAGCTCAGCAAAGCTGAGATCCGGAGCGGAAGTCGTCGACATATAAAAGGTGCCTGCAGGCGCGGGGAATTCATTAAAAGGGCGGCGATTATACGCCAGAAGCCCCTGCGCGTACAGGCGGCGGTATTTGCCACGATTCCCGCGCGGTCGTCGTGGGCTCAATAGTCGCCTATCAGGGTCTATTATTCAGGAAATGCACCGCCTTGTCGGTAAAATCTGTAAACAAGCCATCCACCCCTGCCTCAAACAAAAATAACTCAAGCAGATGATCGAAGTCACGCGCGTAGGCAGGGACCTGACCCTCGTCTGCGCGGAAAGTATAAGGATGCACCTCCAGGCCTGCTTCATGCGCATCGCGCACCAATGAACTTATCATGATGTTATCCGGCGTAGAGTCAGCGCTGATAATCATGCCTTTTTCAGGGCCTATGCCATCGGCAACCGCTGCCAGTTCGAGCATTCCGCCCGGCCTTGACATCCAGTAGTAAGAACCATCATCGCCCATCAACTGGACCAGCTTCAATTCTATGCCAAGCGCAGGCTGGACCTCTTCTTTGACCCGTCGAAGCTCGGCAAACTCGAAAGTCTGCACATAAACATTGCTGTCTTTACTGGTATAACCAAAGCGTTTGAGCTCGGACAACACGGCCATGCCTATGTCCTTGCCATGCTCGTGGTGGAAAGCCGGCGCTTTCAGCTCAGGGTATATTCCAACATCGCGACCAGTGGTGCGATTGAACCCCTGAATCACTTCCAGCTGCTCGGCAAAGGTATGAATCCTGAAATTGCCAAGCCACAACGGGAAGCGTTCCGGGTAAATCTTTTGTTCCTGCCCGCTGTCATCCAGACGATAACCTTCCGTAACGCTCAGGCTACGCAGCTCTTCCAGCGTGAAGTCGATGACATAGTGGCGCCCATCCTCGCGGGCACGGCCGGGAAATTTGTGACGCACATCCGAGTTGCGATCCAGCGTCAGATCATGCCAGACAACCAGCTGATCGTCCTTGGTCATGACAACGTCCTGCTCCTGAAAATCAGCGCCCATGGACATTGCCAGGACGGCTGCCTCCATTGTGTGCTCTGGCAGATAACCGCTGGCACCACGATGGGCGACCACTACTTTGTCAGCGGCATTGACCTGCGCATGCGCAGGATCCAGCAGAACAACATTTCCGACAATCAGACTCATCAGCAACACTCCGCCCAGACAGTGCCTGTTCTTGAGACTGGGCTTGATCGAAGAAGTAGCCATCAGTGTATTCCTTTTCCCGGTGAATGTTGACCGCCGCCTGATTTGCGGCGGCCATTGCAGCCGCCACAGTCTGAATCAGTTATTTGTCGCCATCATGACAACACATTCTTGTGCCGGCATCAATTACCGAGACGGTAACGCAGTTTTACCACCCACGTGTCCGTAATGCGCTGACTCCAGGTATCAAACAGCAGGTCCTGGTAATCTGCGCCCAGATCGTTCGGAAGATTGCTTCCGCGCGTATACACAACAAACAGATCAGACAATGGAGCAATCTCCCATCGGTATCTGGCCTGGAAGCTCATTCGGCTGACCGTGAAGTTATCGGTAGTTGCGTTAGGCTTGGCGACCGGAATCAGGTGCCGCACATCTGTCTGATCGATACTGAAGAACCTGTCTTCCTGCGCCTTGATACCCGTCCACTGTATTGCCAGCCTGAACTGCTGTTTGGCTGTTATGAAATAGCTTGCATTCAACCTGGGAGCCCATTCGGTCGCTTCGAACGATGTCATGCGTGTGCCCCCGCGATGCACCAACCAGGCTTCCCGATCGCGATAACTGACATTCATCTCAGTCACAAACCGATCATTAGGCTGCCACTGGAATCCCGCGCTGTAATTGATGTTCGCAGGCCCCAGATCTTCTTCCGCGTTACCAATGCCAAAATTGTAGCTAAGCGGCCTGGAGCGATCGCTGGACCAGTTGGCATCATATGACCAGCGGTGCGGAATCTTGTAAGTACCATTGCCACGGCTCAGGCGATCATCCACCCTGGCAGGAAAATAACGCACATTAAGATTAAGCTGGGTATTGTCGTTGAAACTCATGTTCTGGCCGGCAAACAGGCCCAGACGAACCGGACGACCATCGCCATTCCACTGGTTGATGATGTTAAAACTACGTGTTCTCGAGCGATAAGCCGCAGACGCTGACTCGGTCAGGCTGAAGCGATAATCCAGCATCTGGTGATCATTGCGCTGCAGGTAGCCGACGTCGTTGATATCCAGCTTGTCGTCGAAAAATGTGCCGGTAAATGTGTGTTGTACCCCACGGGCCGGACGATAGTTGAGATCGAACATGGTGCCGCTGCCGGTGACACCGTCGACATCGCTGTGCAGAAGCTGACCATCAAACACCCATCGGGTATCTGCCGAGAAGTACGACACATCGACTCCGTTTACCGTGGCATCACGGCCAGGGTGCTGCAGCCGGGTGCCTATCCAGCCTATACCTCGGCGACCACCGCCGCTGGTATCTTCGTACAACAGACGACCGATCGCAAAGTCACGCCCGGTTGCGTTTAACCGCACTGCGCTGCCGTCGGCTGCCGTGCCACGGATAACGGTATCGTCTTCTGCAGCCAACAAGGTGCCGTACCGCCAGTTGCCTTGAGAGCCGGTCACTTTGACAGCCCCAAGCAGCTCGCTAGGCGAATTGCGATCGGTGACGCTGGTCTGGACACCTGCCGGGATATCAAAAACCGGCGCAGCACCAATACGACGCGTATTCAGCGTAGTGATCGGGCCAAACGGACTGCCGTTGTTGCGCGGATGGGTGGCAAAGACATCCTGGCCTTCAATAAAGAAAGTCCGTTTTTCAGAGAAAAACGTTTCAAATGCACTCAGGTTAACCACCACTTCATCCGACTCAACAGTTCCGAAATCCGGATTGATCGTGGCTGACAACTGAGTATTGGAATTCGGGCGCCAGTAAAGATCGGCGCCTGTACGATATTTTGTATCATCAGACAGATTGTTGTGGGTCGCAGACGCATAAGGATAAAACGTGAACTGCGTGCGCGGATTGATACCGCTGAGCTCGAACTTCTGGAACGCGGACAGATACTCCGGATTGGTGTTCGGCAGTGCTGGCCAGGACCAGGTTTCATTGCGGGAGGTCACCATACGCTCGGTATAGATACCAATTTGCCTGGTCTCACCGGCCTCCGGCAGCTGCATCATACCCCAGGGTATAAACATCTCGGTCGACCAGCCGTTGTCCAGTTCCTGCGTCACGGCGTCCCACGGACCATCCCAGTCACGGCCAATCTGCTTCTCTGGCAAAATGGTGCCATCGGACAAAGTGCCACCCAGATTGATGCGTAGAAAATATCCGTATAGGCCCTGTCCTGATGTGTCGATAGACAACACGTATCCATCCCGCTGTACCCCATCATCACGTGAGCTCATGCGCGCGACCAGCGTATCCGGATCCTGATAGTTCATAGCCCCGACATAAATGCCACGCTCGTTGTAAAAGATCCGCGTTTCAGTCCGCAGCGGAGCAGGTGCAAGCGTGTCGGGATTGATGACACGCATGCCGTCAAAAGCAGGAATACTTTGCCAGACAGATTCATTGAGAAAGCCGTCCAGCTGGATGTCGCCCTGATCACCGTCAATGCGGATCATCTGGACAACGCCGCTGGCCGTGGCGCGACTGGTGTCGGGAAGATTGTTGCTGCTTTGCGCCAGAACGGCACTGCTCGTGAGCACGGCAATTGAAGAGAATGCGGCGACAACGCCGCCGACAAAAACCGGAGACTTGAAGGTCAAAAATTGTGGGGTCAGTTTCACGTGGCGGCTACCTTGTTTTTATAATCGGCAGGAGTATAGCAGCTTTGTTTTTATGCCCGGGCGGGGAACTGACACACAATCTCACTGAGTTTCACATTGTCACAAATGTCCGCGTTTATTTCATGATTGCCATATTTGCTCAGAACTTTTCCATGATTTGTTGATCCTAATGTCGTATCGCTGTGTTTAATTATTCAGTGACAATTCATATAGCAGTTGAGGTCACGCCATGCGCATGTTCAAACGGAAAATAAATCCTATATTCGTCGAGGATGAACAATACAATTGGGGGGAGCGCCGCAGTGGCTTGCGTGTGCTTCTGGCAGTGATGTTTTTGGGAGTACTGGTTGCTCTGGTACTGATACTGTCTTCGCTACCCCTCTAAAAATTCACAGATAAAAAAAAGCAGAGTGATCAAGCCACTCTGCTTTTCTATTTGCCCTGCCTGCTTGTCAACTCTATTAAATAGCGCTTTTGTACATAGGCTCTTGTGATACTTTCTCTGGTTCTGACGAAGGCCTGAACACTTCGCTGTAAAGGAAGAAGTCCGTCAGCACTGCCCTCAGATGAATCGACGCATTCAGATTGTCGATCAACTCTGAACTCATTCGGGTTTGTGACAACACAAACCGGATCGCGGCGCTGGCCTTACGAATATCTTCTGCAATCACTTGCTCATATTCATTGTGACCGTCTTTGAACGCATCAGCCACGTTGGCCATCGCCGTCAGCATGCCTTCCAGCGTCGGCCTGGCATGTGGGGTTGGAGAATCCGATTCGATATGTGGCGGCCGCCCTTGAGCGGCATACGCCAGTAAAAACTCGTAACCTGATTCTACAACCTCGATTTCCTGGTCCAGATTCTTAACGTCGGTCAACTTCATACCTTCCACTTGTTCAAATCGTGATTGGCTTTAGCTTCGTCTTCGGAAATCCAGCCCTTCACCATTGAGCGGGTGTAGAAGAATTTTTCCGGACGAACCGCAAAGTAAATATGTATCGCCGTGAACGCTATCAGCGACAACGTCGCCAGTCCGTGCAACAGGAACATAAGACCCAGCTGGGCCTCATCCGCCACCGCAGGTCGCTCCCAGAATGGTGTGCGAATATGCATGAACAGAATCACGCCGGTCACTATCACCAGCAATACCAGAATAGTCATTGCCCAATGCATGCCCTTCTGCTCAAAGGAGTATTTGCCGGGTTTGCGACTTTCGTCAAAAGGTTCCGAAAAATCAGCTGGCGTCATGATCATGGACTTGAAGTCCTGCCAGAACGATGCGCGAATGATGTGGAAGATCACAACAAAGGTCAGCACCAGGCCAGCGATCCAGTGAATGTCCAGCCATGCGAAGCGAATGCCAACAATCGGCATAATACCGGTTGCGATCAAAACCAGCACGGACGCAGCCATAATCCAGTGGAAAGCACGGTCAATGGCGCCGTGACGGCTGATTTTGCGGCCTTCAGAAGAAGGTTTGGCTTTTTTCTTTGCCAGCGCAGCCATAAAAATCGCGTGAGCCGCAAGCAGCACCAGAATGGCGACTGATACAACCCATAACAAGTCCCAGGCCACACCCAGAATGACTTCATCGCCCCATACGTCTCTTTTATAACGAACTATTTCCACTCTGTATCCCCTCAGCTAGTAGCTATTGTTTTTTTAGGTGCGTTCCCGACACCGTTGAAGTTGAAGTTATTGTAGTTCAGCGGTGCAGCGAAGCACCAGTAAGGACGTAGACGAAAAGCTGGTACCCGTACCACAGGCGATGTCACCCTTAATATAACGTCGGCGAGTCAGTTCAGGATTCACAGGCCGGCTGCCCTCCCTTATTCTTGTTTATTGATAGTGGGAAATGACGGGATTTTGTGAAGTGGAAGAGTAATCCAGACACTGGCTTTTATCAAGCCACCAGAGCCAGGCGCTACAGTTCGTCACGGCTTGACATATTTTTGTTCAGTGGTATTGTGTCCAGCCCCCGTAAAACAGCGCACCATGCTTTACCCTGTCCGGCCGATCCCGGACGCGCAGTACGCGGGGCGCAGGCCATCACCCCGGGCCTAGTCAAATCAATAACTTCTAAATTCACGCATCTCCCGGTTGGCAATGCTAAATGGTGCACCTTGTTAGGCGGGGAGAGTTGACGGTGGCCAAACCGGAAACACTATAACGAATAAACGAGACTTAGCGACAATGACTGATCAAGCCCAATTTACCCACAAGTTTGGTTTCCCGGCGAAGACAGGTCTGTATGACCCGGCTAATGAAAAGGACTCCTGCGGTGTAGGTTTTGTAGCGGATATCAAGGGCCGTGCCAGTCACCAGATCATGCTGGACGCTTACCATCTGAATTCGCGCATGGATCACCGAGGCGGATGCGGCTTTGAAGCCAACACCGGCGACGGCGCAGGCATCCTGATGGCGCTGCCGCACTCATTTTTTGCCAATATCGCCCAAAAAACCCTGAACAAAGCATTGCCAAGCGCAGGCAACTACGCCGTCGGCAATATTTTCCTGCCGCAGATCGCCAAAGAGCGTGAATTCTGCCGCGACACTATCAATCGTATCATCGCCGAAGAAGGCCAGAGTTTACTCGGCTGGCGTGTGGTGCCGGTTGATGCTGCCGGTGCAGATGTAGGTCCTGCCGCGCGCATGGCGCAGCCGCACATTGAGCAGCTTTTTATTGCAGCTGCCGACGGGCTTGACCAGGATGCCTTTGAGCGTGCGCTATATATCATTCGCAAGCGCTTTACACACAGGCTGCGCAGCGACAGTTCGCTGAGTGAGGCCCAGATGCTTTACGCCTGCAGTCTGTCGACCAAAGTTATTGTATATAAAGGTATGCTGACCCCAGGCCAGCTGTTCCCGTTCTATAAAGATCTGACCAACCCGGCCTGCCAGACTCACATGGCCATGGTGCACTCGCGTTTCAGCACTAACACTTTCCCGTCATGGGATCGTGCCCAGCCAAACCGCTTTATGAGTCACAACGGTGAGATCAACACGCTGCGCGGCAACGTCAACCAGATGGTTGCGCGCGAAGGCATGCTGTCCAGCCCGCTGTTTGGCGACAAGCTCAAAGAGCTGTTCCCGATCATTGATGCGGACTGCTCAGACTCCGGCTCTTTTGACTCGGTGCTTGAGTTTATGCTGCTGTCCGGCCGTTCGCTGCAGGAATCCGTGATGATGATGATCCCGGAAGCGTGGCAGTCAGACGTCAATATGTCTGCTGACAAAAAAGCATTTTATGAGTTCCACTCCGCACTGATGGAGCCGTGGGACGGCCCCGCGTCTATCGTGTTCTCGGACGGGAAATATATCGGCGCTGTGCTTGACCGTAACGGACTGCGACCCAGCCGTTACTACGTGACCCACGATGACAAGGTCATCATGGCGTCCGAAGTCGGCGTGGTGCATGTTGATCCGGCCAACGTCAAACTCAAAGGCCGCCTGCAGCCGGGTAAAATGTTCCTGCTCGATTTTGAGCAAGGCCGCATGATTCCTGACGCTGAGCTCAAAGCTACATTTGCGGCCAAGCGTCCATACGGCGAATGGCTGGCCAATCAGAAGATTACGCTGGATCAACTGGCCGACGGCAACGAAGCACACTCGCTGGAGTCTGACAACGTACTGCCGCGTATGCAGGCCTTCGGTTACACCACCGAAACCATGCAATTCATGCTGTTGCCTATGATCACTGAGGCCCGTGACCCGCTGGGCTCTATGGGTAATGACTCGGCGCTGGCCTGTCTGTCTGACAAGCCACGCATGATCTATGACTATTTCAAGCAGCTGTTTGCGCAGATTACCAACCCGGCTATCGACTCAATCCGCGAAGAAGTGGTGATGTCGCTGGAATGTTTTATTGGCCCGGAAGGCAACCTGCTGGAAACCAATGAGAAACAGGCCCATCGCCTGAGCCTGAAGCACCCGATTCTGTCCAACAAGCAGCTGCAGACCATCCGTAACATGGATTTCAAAGGTCTGCGCAGCAAAGTGATCGATATCACTTACGATGCCAAAGCTGACAAAGGCTATGTTGCGGCGCTGGACCGCATTTGCGCAGAAGCCAGCCAGGCCATTAGCGAAGGTTACGCCTTTGTTATTCTGTCCGACCGTAAAATCGGCAAAGGTCAGATTGCAATCAGTGCGCTGGTTGCCTGTGGTGCAGTACACCATCATCTGATTCGCCAACATGAGCGCACCCGTATCGGTCTGATCGTGGAAACCGGCGAAGCCCGCGAAGTGCACCATCACTGCCTGCTCGCAGGTTTCGGTGCTGATGCCATCAACCCGTATCTTGCGTTTGAATCACTGTGGCAGGCACAGCTTGATGGCCTGCTGGGCAGCGATTACGAAACCGAAGACAAGATTGTGTATGCCTACAAAAAAGCAGTTGGTAAAGGCATGCTCAAAGTCATGGCCAAAATGGGCATTTCAACGCTGCAGTCTTACAAAGGCGCGCAGATTTTTGAAGCGGTTGGCCTGGCTGACGACATCATCAACCGATGTTTCGTGGGTACTGCCAGCCGGGTGCAAGGCGTTAACTTTGACACGCTGGTCGAAGAAACTGAGCGACGTCACCGCCTGGGCTTCCCATTATCCGAAGCCAATCGCATTCCGGTGCTGAACAACCCTGGCGACTTCCACTGGCGTAACGGTGGCGAAGGCCATATGTGGGATCCCAGTGCTATTTTCAATCTGCAGGTTGCTGCACGCAACAACAGTCCGGACGCCTACAAAATATTCGCAAAATACACCAATGAGCAGACAACACGCGCCTGCACATTGCGTGGATTGCTGGATTTCCGCAAAGGCATCAAAGCCATTGCGTTGGACGAAGTTGAGCCGGCCAAGGAGATCGTTAAACGTTTTGCAACCGGCGCTATGAGCTTTGGCTCGATTTCTCCGGAAGCTCACGAGAGCCTGGCTATTGCCATGAACCGTATGGGCGGCAAATCCAATACCGGTGAAGGCGGCGAGGATCCGGCACGTTTCCAGCCAATGCCAAACGGCGACTCCAAGCGCTCGTCTATCAAGCAGGTTGCATCCGGCCGTTTTGGTGTAACCATCTGGTACCTTAGCAATGCAGATGAGCTTCAGATCAAAATTTCACAAGGCGCCAAGCCTGGTGAAGGCGGCGAGTTGCCAGGCGGAAAAGTAGACGAACAAATTGCACGTCTACGTTATTCAACTCCCGGCGTGGGGTTGATTTCCCCACCTCCGCATCACGATATCTACTCCATTGAAGATATTGCACAGCTCATTCACGACCTGAAAAACGCTAACCGCAAGGCGCGCATCAGTGTGAAGCTGGTATCCGAAGTGGGCGTGGGTACAGTTGCTGCCGGTGTCACAAAAGCCAAAGCTGAGCACCTGGTAATTGCCGGTCATGATGGCGGCACCGGTGCATCACCACTGACCTCGATCAAACACGCAGGACTGCCGTGGGAGCTGGGTCTGGCTGAAACTCACCAGACTCTGGTAATGAACAACCTGCGTTCGCGTGTAGTCGTACAGACTGATGGTCAGCTGAAAACCGGCCGTGACGTTGCCATCGCAGCATTGCTGGGCGCTGAAGAATTTGGTTTTGCGACCGCGCCACTGGTCACACTGGGCTGCATCATGATGCGCAAGTGTCATTTGAATACCTGCCCGGTTGGTGTAGCGACTCAGGATCCTGAACTGCGCAAGAAGTTCAAAGGCCAGCCCGAGCACGTAGTGAACTACCTGTTTATGGTGGCCGAAGAGCTGCGTGAAATCATGGCCAGCCTTGGTATGCGCAAACTCACTGATATGGTGGGCCGCGTCGACCTGCTGGAAAGCCGCGAAGCAATCAATCACTGGAAAGCCAGTGGCCTGGATTTGAGCAACATCCTCAAGCCAGCCACCGCTGTGTTCCCGAACACCGGAACTTACCAGACCATTGAGCAGGATCACGGCCTTGAAAAAGCACTGGACCAACAGCTGATTGAGCTGGCGAAACCTGCACTGACCACAGGCGACAAAGTAAATATTGAACTCCCTGTGATCAATATCAACCGCGTAGTGGGCACCATGCTGTCCAATGAGGTGGCCAAACGTTGGGGCGAGCAGATGCTGCCTGACGACACCATCAATATCAAACTGCACGGTTCTGCCGGTCAAAGTCTGGGCGCCTGGCTGGCAAAAGGCATCACTCTCACCGTTGAAGGTGATTGCAACGACTTCGTGGGCAAAGGCCTGTCTGGTGGAAAAATTATTGTGTATCCACCTAAAAACAGCACCTTCAAACCGGAAGAGAACGTCATTGCCGGTAACGTGAACCTCTACGGCGCCACCGGTGGCGAGGCTTATATTCGCGGTATTGCGGCCGAGCGTTTTGCGGTTCGCAATAGCGGCGCCACTGCGGTAGTTGAAGGCATTGGTGATCACGGTTGCGAATATATGACCGGTGGCCGGGTTGTGATTCTGGGTGAAACCGGCCGCAATTTTGGCGCAGGCATGAGCGGCGGTGTTGCTTACGTGTGGAACCCGAACAACGATTTCGAGCGCCAGTGCAACAAAGAAACCTACGGGCTGGAGTCAGTCATCGACAGCGCGGATGTGGCAGAACTGAAGGCAATAATCAGCAGACATCTGGATTACACCGGCTCTACCGTTGCGAAAAAGATTCTGGATAACTGGGATCAGTCGGTGCAGCAGTTCGTGAAGGTAATGCCGACAGATTACAAACGTGTACTGGCTGCGATGGTAGCCAAAGAGCAGCCACTTGCCGTTTAACACGTGAGGGCCGGCACGTCACGGGTGGCTATGATAGCAACCTCGCGATGCCGGCTGTCTGTTTAAGAAAAATTTTGAAAGATTAAGGTTTAGACATGGGCAAACCAACTGGTTTTAAAGAATTTGACCGTCGCACTGTGCCATACCGTGCGCCAGCCGAACGGCTGCTGGACTACAAGGAAATTTACACCAATCCTGACGAGAAACACCTGGCTACTCAGGGTGCCCGCTGCATGGATTGTGGCGTTCCGTTCTGCCAGTCAGATCATGGCTGCCCGGTGTATAACCTGATTCCCGAGTGGAATGATCTGATTTATAAAGGTCAGTGGCGCGAAGCGCTGGATCGCTTGCACAAAACCAATAACTTCCCAGAGTTTACCGGCCGCGTCTGCCCGGCTCCGTGTGAAGGCTCCTGTGTATTGGGCTTGAATAATCCGCCAGTCACAATCAAGAATATTGAAAACGCTATTATCGACAAAGGTTTTGAGAATGGCTGGGTACGTGCCAATCCACCCACATTCCGTACCGGTAAAAAAGTTGCTGTCATCGGTTCCGGCCCTGCTGGACTGGCCGCGGCTGCACAGCTTAATCAGGCTGGCCACGAAGTAACCGTTTACGAGCGCGAAGACCGCATCGGCGGTTTGCTGATGTACGGCATTCCCAATATGAAGCTGGAAAAAGACGTTGTACAACGTCGTGTTGACCTGCTGGCGGAAGAAGGCATCAAGTTTGTAACCGGAGTGAATGTCGGCGGCAAAGGCGTGAATGGCCTGCCGGTAGAAGAACTTCTGCAAAAAGTCGATGCCCTGTGCCTGAGCACTGGCGCCACTACAGCCCGCGACCTGAAAATCCCCGGCCGGGAAGGCGAAGGCGTACATTATGCGATGGAGTTCCTCACTGCAAATACGCGCAGCCTGCTGGACTCTGATTTAGAAGATGGCAATTACATCAGCGCCAAAGGCAAGAATGTTATTGTGATCGGTGGCGGTGATACCGGTACTGACTGTATCGCAACCTCACTGCGCCACGTTTGCAAGTCGCTGGTCAATTTTGAAATCATGCCGCGCCCGGGCAGTGAGCGTCCTGCTGACAATCCCTGGCCGCTATGGCCAAAAATTTATCGTGTTGACTACGGTCATGAAGAAGCCGCGCACCGCGACGGCCAGGATCCGCGCGTTTACTCCATCAGTGGCAAAGAATTTATCCGCGATGAAAACGGCAAACTGCTGGGCATCAACACAGTTGCAGTAGACGCTAACTTCCAGGAAATACCCGGTACTATCAAGTTCTGGGAGGCTGATCTGATTCTGCTGTCCATGGGTTTCCTCGGACCGGAGCAGTACATAGCTCAGCCACTAGGGCTGGAAGTTGATGCACGCTCCAACTACAAAGCCGATTACAACGATTTCCGTACCAGTCATACCAAAGTGTTTGCGGCTGGCGACTGTCGCCGTGGACAATCATTGGTAGTACGGGCGATTGATGAGGGCCGCAAGGTCGCTGAAGCCATCAACAGATTCCTGAGCGCCTGAGCACCTGCCAGCGGGTCTTCAAGCTTTAAGGAAGATATGTAATCAAGCCGGAAGTCATTGGATTTCCGGCTTTTTCATTTTGAGGCTTGTGCTACACTCAACGCATTGCCAGGGGCAGACACCACATTCGCCACCCCATGCGCCAATTGCATATTTCGGATACTGATGATGTCTGACCCGGTGTTGTCGTTAACTAACGTCTCTAAACGCTACGGTGATTTTACCGCCGTGAACGCCATCAATCTGAGTATTCCGCGCGGCTCAGTGTATGGTTTTCTGGGCCCAAACGGCGCCGGCAAAACTACAACCATTCGCATGATTCTGGATATCATCCGGCCTGATGAGGGCGAGATTCAGGTGCTCGGCGCCAGCTCCGCCATGCATGTTCGCGAGCGAATTGGTTATCTGCCAGAAGAAAAAGGTTTGTACAAAAAAATGAAGGTCTGGGCGATCATCGCCTACTTTGCCACACTCAAGGGTATGCATAGACGCGAGGCAAAAACCCGCGCCTATGAGCTGCTGGAAAAGTACGGCCTGAAGGATTTCGCCAATTCCAGCGTGGAGTCCCTGTCCAAAGGCATGGGGCAAAAGGTGCAGGTATTATCGTCCATTGCCCACAATCCGGAACTGGTAATCCTGGACGAGCCATTCTCCGGCCTTGATCCGGTTAATCAGGAAGTGCTTGAGCAATTGATACGTGACCTGAAAGAAAACGGGCAGACCGTAATTTTTTCGACTCATATCATGCAACATGCAGAACGTCTTTGTGAAAGACTTCTGCTCATCACGCAGGGCCGCAAAGTTTTTGACGGTACCGTCGACGAAGCCCGCGCGATCATTCCACGACGCGTGATCCTGGAATGCACCAACGATATCAGTACCCTCGCACAGATCGAAGGCGTACTTTCCGTTCAGGAGCTGCCCATTGGTAATGATGGACGCCTTCACGGTACACGCCAATGGGAGCTCTATGTGAAGGAACAGACAGACCCTCAGCAGATCCTGCAATACTGTTTCCAGAACCGCATCAATCTCAGTCGTTTTGATTTTACCCAGGCCAGTCTGCACGATGTGTTCATGCATCTGGTAGGCCCGGAAGCGCGGGAGCACAACTTCCGATGAGAGTGTACAAATGAGAGTCACGCTGCTGATTGCATCCCGCGAATATCTCGAGAACGTTAAAACCAAGGGTTTCTGGATCGGTGTGTTATTGGTCCCAATTGTCTTTTTTATTATTTTCCATGTCTCCAGTCGCCTGGCGACAGCAACACCTACCCGTTATTACCTGCTGATCGATCAATCTGGCCAGTACGCTGAATCTGTAGACATTGCTATCCGCCGCGAACATCAAAGACGGGTAATGCAGGATTTTATGCGGTATCTGCAGGAGAACCGCACTGACCTCTCAGGCACAGCGCTGAGCCGCGAACCCGCAACACAGCTTGATCAACTGATTGATGACTTTGGCAATGATGAGGTTGCAACGCTGGATGAGTGGCTCAGCAATGGCGGACTTGATTTTGCACTGCAAATGTCACGTGCCTATTTACGACCCGATGCCCCGGCATTTACAGAGCCCCGCCCACAGTTCATTGCTGCACCGTTGCCAGCAGAGCTGGATGTCAGCGCCCCGGCTCAAACTATTGTTGACACCCTTCGCCCCTATCTCAACGGCGAGCGCCGTCTGCAAGTAAACGGCGAGGCTGTGAGTCTTTTTGCTCTCATTCTGATACCCGGCCAGGTAGACGCTGATATTGTGCGACCCGCAACCCTGCAAAGGGTGATAGTAGATGGCGGTGGTCCGAGAGGGGTGCAGTACTGGGCAAGCAACCTCACGGATACCCGCTTGCCCAATGCGATACAGACCAGCATCAACAATGCGATCCGACAGCAGGAATACACCAGTCGCGGCATTGATATTACTCAAGTGAGAGACGTACAGCGCACCAGACTTCCGCTAAGCAGGCTGGACCCCGGCAAGGCAGCGGGATCTGAAGAAGTCAGCCTTGCTGACACTTTCCGGCAGTGGGCACCCATGGGTTTTGTGTATCTGATATTCATCTCGCTGATGCAAAGCGTCCAATACCTGCTAAGCAACACGATAGAAGAAAAATCCAACCGCATCATTGAAGTCCTGCTGGCCTCGGTGACACCCGGCGAGCTGATGATGGGAAAACTGTTGGGCATCGGCGCGACCGGCATCACCACGATCCTGGCATGGATTGTCTCGTTTTTCGCTTTTTTGCAGCTTTATCAGACTGTCGAGACCGTCATGATGGTGCAAGTGCTTGATGTGCTGTTGAGTTCCGATCTTATTCCGCGTTTTGTGTTTTATTACCTGTGCTGTTATGCACTTTATGCCGGCATCTTTCTGGCGATTGGCAGCCTGTGCAATACCCTCAAAGAAGCTCAGAGCCTTATGATGCCTTTGATGATGGTCCTGGTGATTCCAATTCTGACCATGAGTTTTATTGCTCAGGATCCCAACGGCACGCTGGCACGGGTGATGTCGTGGATTCCGTTGTTTACACCGTTCACCATGATGAACCGGGCTGCAGCACAGCCGCCAATGTTTGATGTTGTGGGCACAACTTTATTACTGGTTTTTACCACCATTGCGGTTCTGTGGTTATCCGGACGTGTATTCCGTCAGGGCATCCTGCGTACGGGTCAACCACCGCGCATCATTGAACTGTGGCGCATGATGCGTCGTCGCAGCAGCAGAAGCTAAGAGGATACTGTTATGCGTCGAGACATGGAAAAACTGACATTCATCTGGTTTCTGCTAGCTCTGAGCGTGTTGTTTGTCTGGATTCTGCTACCGTTCTGGAGCGCCATTTTCTGGGCGTGTGTAATGTCGTTGCTGTTTAAACCAGTACAGCGAAGACTGACAACGGCTTTTGGCAACCGCGCCTCAATTGCAGCCGTGTGTACGGTGTTGATAGGCTTTGTGGCGGTAGTGATGCCGGTAATTGGCATCGCGTTCGGCTTCGTCCGTGAAGGTGCACAGCTCTATGAGTCAATTGAGGCTGAGCAGATCAGCCCTCAGGCCATCCTTGACCGCATCGGGAATGCAGTTCCCTTCCTGCCCGAAATTTTCAGTCGGCTGGGCATTGATGTCGGCAGCATCCGCGATTATCTGTCTGCGTCGGCAACCGGCCTTAGTCAGATACTATCGCAGCAGGCGTTGAATTGGGGGCGCGGAACGCTGAACTTTACGATCGGCCTCGGATTGATGCTGTATCTGAGCTTCTTCTTGTTGCGAGACGGCGACACCATCGTCGTCTGGCTTCGCCGGGCAGTACCATTGAGCAATGAGCGCCGCCAGCTGTTGTTTGAGAAATTCGCTGAAGTGACACGCGCCACAGTCAAAGGCAATCTGGTCGTAGCAATGGTGCAGGGCGCTCTGGGTGGCCTCATATTCTGGGCGCTGGGTATTCCTGCGCCACTGATGTGGTCCGTGATTATGGCTTTCCTGTCGCTGGTGCCTGCCGTAGGTGCATCACTGGTGTGGATACCCGTAGCGATCTACCTCTACGCCACCGGCGACGCTGCAAAGGCATCCATTCTTGTGGCGTATGGCGCTTTGGTCATCGGCCTTGCAGACAATGTGCTGCGCCCCATACTGGTAGGCCGTGACACCAAGCTGCCTGACTACATTGTTTTGTTCTCCACGGTAGGCGGACTGAGCATAATGGGCATCAACGGCTTTGTGATAGGACCTCTCATCGCCGCGCTTTTCCTGAGCTTCTGGAGTATTTTCATCAGGGAATTTAACAACTAAGTCTGGCCAGGCGCTTCTGGTCGCTGCAACTGCCGTGGTGCTGGGGTAGAATACCGACCTCTGTTACCGGGAGTTGAACTTTGAAAAACAGTCATATCGCGTTTATCGGCGCTGGCAACATGGCCAACAGCCTGATCCGTGGCCTGCTGGCCAAAGGTGTACCGGCCACCAACCTGCACGCAACCGACATTGATACCAACAAACTGACGGAGATCAAAAACGAGTGCGGCATCCAGATCGGCTCGACAGCTGAGGTTGCAGCCGTGGCTGATGTGATCGTCCTCGCAGTCAAGCCTCAGGTCATGGCAACAGTGTGCGAAGGCCTGCGCTCAGACATCAAAAACCCCGGCTGTCTGATCATATCCATTGCCGCCGGCATTCCTGTAGCGTCTCTGCAGACATGGCTCGGTGGATCACGCGCCATCGTTCGTTGCATGCCTAACACTCCTGCGCTGGTAGGCGAAGGAGCTACCGGATTGTTTGCCAATACACAGTGCAGCGCCGACGATATCGCGCTCGCAGGCGACATACTTTCTGCTGTCGGTATTACCTGTTGGTTGCGCTCTGAAAACGATATAGACACCGTGACCGCGCTGTCTGGCAGCGGCCCGGCTTATTTTTTCCTGATGATGGAAGCCATGGAGAAAGCCGCCATTGCACTCGGGCTGGACGCCGGGGTTGCCCGCCGGCTCAGTATTCAGACTGCTCTGGGCGCTGGCAGGCTCGCCGCAACCAGCGATGTGGCGCCGGATGAGCTGCGCCGTCAGGTGACTTCGCCCGGTGGCACCACAGAACAAGCGTTGTTATCCTTTCAGCGCGATGGTTTTGAGCGTATTGTCGCCTCTGCGATTGAGGCAGCACAGCAACGTGCCGCCCAATTGGCCAAATAACATGAATGGGGCAAGCTGAGCGGGCCCAATAAAGTACAAGAGATCTCACCATGAATGCACTTGGCAATATCGGCAGTTTGTTAGTCAGCACTCTGGGCACACTTTACATGCTGGCTATTCTGCTGCGTTTTCTGCTGCAGCTGTCACGCGCGGACTTCTACAACCCGATCACTCAGATGATTGTGCGTTTTACAGATCCTGGGGTGCTGGTGCTGCGCCGTTTTATACCCGGTTATCGGGGCATTGACTTTGCGACGCTGGTCTTTGCGTTTCTGGTTGAGTGCGCGCTGATCTGTGCGCTGATAATGCTGGCGGGCATTGCGCTGCCTGGTGTTGGGCTGATCATTGCGTGGGCGTTCGCCGGCATCCTCAATTTCACACTGGATATCTATTTCTGGTCATTGCTGATTTCGATTGTGGCCAGTTTTATAGCTCCGTTCAGTGATCACCCCGCACTGGTGCTCCTGCGTCAGCTGACAGAGCCCGTTATGGCTCCGTTCCGCCGTCTGCTGCCATCGATGGGCGGTCTTGATCTGTCGCCAATTTTTTTATTCCTCAGCATCCAGATTATTAAAATCATGTTGGTCGCCCCTATTGGTGCCAACCCGGCGTTTGTGCCGGGCATGTGATGTCAGAGAAGGCAGCGTTATGGTATCGCTGGCACAACGGCTGCCTGATTCTGAACTGTCGTGTACAGCCTCGTGGCGGCCGCGACGGTTTTGGTGAAGTACACGGAGACGAGATTAAACTCCGCATCAGTGCGCCGCCGGTGGACGGAAAAGCCAACGCACATCTGATAAAATTCCTGGCTGGCGAGTTTGCCGTGCCACAACAGAACATCAGCATCATCAAGGGAGAAAGCAACAGACAGAAACAGATCAGCATCTGCAAACCCGGCCGGTTACCTGAACTCACCGGACTCGCATTGCCACCGGAAACCAGCCGGTAGATTTTTGATCGTTCTTTCTTTGCAGAGGAACATACAACACCATGCCTGATTTTCTTCCTGAGAATTCCGTCGGAATTGTTAAGCCAGAACTGTTTCATTTTGACGAACCACTGACACTGCGCAGCGGCAAAGTTCTGAAAAGTTACGACCTGATGGTGGAAACCTATGGTGAGCTCAACGCCGACAGATCCAATGCCATCCTGATTTGTCATGCACTCAGCGGGGATCACCATGCCGCCGGATATCACAGCATGGCTGATAAAAAACCAGGCTGGTGGGATGTGTGTATCGGTCCGGGCAAACCAATAGATACCCGACATTTTTTTGTTGTCAGCCTTAATAATCTTGGCGGCTGCGCTGGCAGCACCGGCCCAGCCTCAATCAATCCCGACACCGGCACCTGGTATGGCCCGGACTTTCCCGTCGTTACTGTGCGCGACTGGGTACATAGCCAGGCTCGACTCGCTGACAGACTGGGCATTCAGCAATGGGCTGCCGTTGTTGGCGGCAGCCTTGGTGGCATGCAAGTCATGCGCTGGTCCATCAGTTATCCGGAGCGTGTTCGCCACGCCATTATGCTTGCGGTTGCGCCCAAACTGTCTGCACAAAATATTGCCTTCAATGAGGTGGCACGCCAGTCCATCACCGGCGACCCGGATTTTCACGCCGGCCGTTACCGCGATCACGGCGTCATCCCGAAAAAAGGGCTGATGCTGGCACGCATGGTAGGACATATCACTTATTTGTCCGACAGCGCCATGCGTGAAAAATTTGGCAAAGCTACCCAGGAAATCAAAGAGGCATCGTTAAATCTTGGCCGTGATCTGCGCGCAGGAAAACTGAGTTTTGGTTTTGATGTGGACTTCCAGGTGGAAAGTTACCTGCATTATCAGGGCGAGCGATTCTCGGAGACCTTTGATGCAAACTCGTATTTGTTGATGACAAAAGCTCTGGATTATTTTGATCCCAGCGTCGACTACGATGGTGATCTCAGCAAAGCATTTGCCAACAGCAATTGCCGTTTCCTGCTGGTGTCTTACAGCACGGACTGGCGATTTCCGCCTGCACGCACACAGGAAATCGTGACTGCGCTGCTAAAAGCAGGCAAACAGGTCAGTTATCTGGATATTGAGGCTGACGAAGGCCACGACGCATTCCTGCTGCCGGTGCCAAGATATATGCAGGCCATGACCACCTACCTGAACCGTGTCAAACAGGAGGTGCAGAGCTGATGCGAGCTGATCTCGAGATTATTCAGAAGTGGATCAAACCTGGCAGTCGTGTCCTCGATTTGGGTTGTGGTGACGGTAGTTTGCTGGGATATCTGCGGGATAATAAACAGACTATTGGTATCGGTCTTGAAATCGATGACACCAAGATAGACAGCTGCCTTGGCAAAGGCATTGATGTAATTCAGCAGGATCTTAACAAAGGCCTGGGCAATTTTGTGTCACAAAGTTTTGACACCGTATTGTTGACGCAAACACTACAGGCAGTGCATTACCCTGATATGCTGGTAGAGGAAATGTTGCGCGTAGGTAAAAATTGCATCGTGACCTTTCCAAACTTCGGCAACTGGAAAAGCCGTGCGCACATAGCGTTTAAAGGCCGTATGCCGGTGTCTGATTTTATGCCATATCAGTGGTACGACACACCCAATATCCATTTCTGTACCGTGCGCGACTTTGACGATTTCTGTCGCCACAAGAACATCAATGTCATCACTCGCACGGTAGTGGACAACAAGCACCGCGACAGCGCCGTTATCCGCGCCTTCCCTAACCTGTTAAGTGAAATCGCGATCTACCATTTCTCGCGTGGCCAGCAAGGCAATCCGTGATGCAAAAGATTGTTCTGGCCAGTAGCAATGCAGGCAAGTTGAAAGAGCTGCAGTTTTTATTGTCGGCCTTGCCGGTTCTCGTTGTGGCTCAATCAGAACTTGGCATCGATGATGCCGAGGAGACAGGTCTCACGTTTATAGAGAATGCCATCC
This sequence comes from Pseudohongiella sp., assembly GCA_030651695.1. Taxonomy (GTDB): domain Bacteria; phylum Pseudomonadota; class Gammaproteobacteria; order Pseudomonadales; family Pseudohongiellaceae; genus Pseudohongiella. The sequence continues at coordinate 390,044 of JAUSCD010000012.1, forward strand.
TCAAAGCACGCCACGCCAGCGCCATCAGCGGACTACCAGCGATCGCTGATGACTCCGGACTGGCAGTTGATGCACTCGGAGGTGCGCCGGGAATTTATTCTGCACGCTATGCGGAGCTTCCCGCGAACATAAAAGGTGTTGATCGCGACCAGGGCAATAATCTGAAACTGCTGAACGCCCTGAAAGACATCCCGGACGACAACCGGGGCGCACAATTTCATTGTGTGCTGGTGTATCTGCGTCACGCGGCTGACCCTACACCACTGGTTTGTCACGGACAGTGGCGCGGCACCATTCTGCACAAAGCAGCTGGCGACAACGGCTTTGGTTACGATCCGCTGTTTCTGGTTCCCGAACGCGGCTGCAGCTCAGCTGAATTATCCGCTGCTGACAAGAACCAATTGAGCCACCGTGCGCAAGCCAGTCGCATGTTGCTGGATGCACTCAAATCGCGTTATGGCATTTCGTGAGCACACTTCCGTCTGACGACAATAGCGCCGACTCTACCTCAATTGCCGCGACGCTGACATTGCCACCATTAAGTTTATACATTCACGTACCATGGTGTGTGCGCAAATGCCCCTACTGTGACTTCAATTCACATGAACATGAAGGCGCGGGTGGTTTGCCAGAAGATGACTACATCACCGCGCTGCTGGATGATCTGCGACATGATCTGAAGTATGTACAGAATCGCGAGATCCACAGCATTTTTATTGGCGGTGGCACACCCAGCCTGTTGTCAGCACGTGCCTATGACCGCTTGCTGAATGACCTGCAGAAGTCGCTCACCTTCAGCCATGATATTGAAATCACGCTGGAGGCGAACCCAGGCACGGCGGAGCGCGAGAAGTTTGCAGATTATTTTTCTGCTGGTATCAATCGACTTTCATTGGGTATCCAGAGTTTTGATCCGCAACAACTAAAAAATCTCGGACGCATTCACGATCAACACGATGCTGAACGGGCGATAGAGTACGCACGCAGCGCAGGTTTCGAAAGACTGAACCTGGACCTGATGTACGGTTTGCAGGATCAGAGCCCGGAAGCCGCAGTGGCCGATTTGCGAAAAGCGATCAGTTTTGCTCCAGAACACTTGTCCTGGTATCAACTGACCATTGAGCCCAACACCGAATTTTATAAAAAAACACCGCCATTACCACCAGAGGATGCATTGATCGAGATGCAAGACGCAGGCCTGTCCCTTTTGCACGATAATGGTCTGATGCGCTACGAGATTTCAGCTTTTGCCCGCGCAGGTGAAGAATCCAGACACAATCTGAACTATTGGCGTTTTGGCGACTATATGGGCATTGGCGCCGGCGCCCACGCCAAACTGACCGAGCCGCACAAAAACCGCATCCTGCGCCTGCGTAAACGCAAACAACCAGGGCACTACCTGCAGGCAGCAAAACATAGCCTGTCCCAGGCCGATAGCAACCTGCTAGTGCGCTACCCCTACATGGCCGATGCCAGTCCGATTGAGGCCGAGGACCTGCCAGTCGAGTTTTTACTCAATGCACTGCGCCTGCGCGAGGGATTCACTGTCAGTCAATTTGAATCACTCACCGGGCTGCCTTTCAGCCGCCATTCAAAGCAGGTAGAATCCTTGCAGCATCAAGGGCTTCTGACAGTGGATGGCGAGCGGATCAGCACCACCGAGCGTGGTTACCAGTTCCTCAATACTGTTCTGGAAGCGTTTCTTTAAACTCTGATCTTTTAATCCGGGTGTCATACCATGTCCGCGCACGCTGCCCACAAAACACGAAAGCTGATGGAACACATGCAGTGTTTATTGAGCCTGCCTACCATCAGTTCAAATTCGGCTGCGCTGGATATGAGCAATATGCCCGTCATCAATTACCTGGCAGAGCAGTTCAGCGCGCTGGGTTTTGAGTGTGAAATCGTGCCGTGCGAAAGCACCAACGGAAACGTAAAAGCCAACCTGATTGCGTCGCTGGGAAAAGGTCCTGGCGGGCTGGTACTGGCCGGGCATACTGATACCGTTCCTATGGACGCTGAATTGTGGTCAGTTGATCCTTTGGCTGTAACTGAAAAGGACAACCGCCTCTACGGTCTTGGCAGCACCGACATGAAAGGCTTTTTTGCGCTGATTCTGGAGGCTGTACAGCCGTTTCTGGGTCAGCCGCTGCAACAACCCTTGATTGTGCTGGCGACTGCCGATGAAGAAACCTCCATGTCCGGAGCCAGAAAAATCGCGGAAATCGGCAGACCCAAAGCGCGTTATGCCATCATTGGGGAACCCACCGGCATGAAACCCATTCGCGCACACAAAGGCGTGATGATGGAGACCATTCGCCTGCAAGGCCGCAGCGGCCACTCCTCCGACCCCAGTCTCGGCATCAACGCTATGGAAGCGATGCACGATGTGCTGAGTGAGTTGATGAAGTATCGCGCGGAATTACAACAGCGTTACCACAACCCCCTATTTGCCATCGACAAACCCACCATGAACTTCGGTTGTATTCATGGCGGTGACAATCCCAACAGAATTTGTGGCCATTGCGAACTGGAATTTGATATCCGTATGTTGCCGGGCATGGAAGCTGAACTGCTGCGCACAGAAATCGACAGCCGATTGAGACCACTGGCTGAACGCTGGAAGGTCGGTTTTGAATTTACTCCACTGTTTCCCGGTGCACCCGCGTTTATGTGTCCGGCAGAAAGTGATTTGATCAGAACCGCCGAACGTCTGACTGGCCATGCCGTCGGCACGGTTGCCTTTGGCACCGAAGCGCCGTTCCTGCAGAATATGGGCATGGATACCATAGTGCTGGGGCCGGGCGATATTGATCAGGCGCATCAGCCAGACGAATATCTGGCGCTGGATCGTGTGCAGCCCTGTATAAATATGCTGCGCAGTTTTATTACCCATTATTGTGTCAAACCCTGATTAAAGAATAAACGGAACAAAAACTCATGGATAATCTTTCGCAATACATTGACTGGTTCAGACATTCATCCAGTTATATCAATGCCCATCGCAAGAAGGTGTTTGTAGTATTGCTGACCGGGGAAACGATTGCGCACGAAAATTTCAGCCATATTGTGCATGACATTACGCTGCTGCACAGCCTGGGGGTGAAACTGGTACTGGTACACGGCGCTCGCCCGCAAATTAATGCAGCACTGACGAACGCCGGGCATGAATTGCGTTACCACAACAGTTTACGCATTACAGACAGCGATGATCTGGTACTGATCAAACAAACCGTCGGCGCAATGGCTATTGATATCGAAGCCGAGTTTTCCATGGGCCTGGCCAATTCGCCGATGCACGGTGCTGACATCAAAGTCAGTCGCGGGAATTTTATTACTGCGCGTCCGCTGGGTATCATCGACGGCGTGGATTACGCGCTTACAGGTGTAGTACGCAAAGTGAATGCTGAGGCCATCCTTCAGCATCTCGACAAAAACAGTATCGTGTTGTTGTCCAATCTGGGTTATTCGCCAACAGGTGAAGTGTTTAATCTGTCTGCAGAAGATGTGGCTACCGAAGTCGCTATTTCCATGCAGGCGGAAAAACTTATCCTGTTTGTTCCGCAATGTGGTGTCAGTAACAAAAACGGCGAAATGTTGAGCACGCTCAGCCCGGTTGCAGCAGAGGCCTTGCTCAAAGACATTCCCGAGGACAATATCCAAAGTAAAAACGGTACGCTGGAGTCATTGGCTGCCGCAGTCAAAGCCAGCAACAAAACCGTTCATCGCTGCCACCTGATCAGCTTTGCTGACAATGGTGCTCTGATACAGGAAATGTTTACACGCGAAGGCAACGGCACGCTGGTATCCAAAGACAATTTTGAGTGGCTGCGTCAGGCCACCATTGATGATGTCGGCGGCATTCTGGAACTGATCGCGCCACTGGAAGCAGCGGGTATTCTGGTACATCGTTCACGCGAATTGCTGGAAGCCGAAATCGATTATTTCAAAGTGATCGAGATGGAAGGCATGATCATTGCCTGTGCTGCCATTTATCCACTGGATGAAGACAGCGGGGAGATTGCTTGTATCGCCATCCACAAGGACTATCAGGAAAGCGGGCGTGGTGATCATTTGATGCGCGCGCTGGAAAAACAGGCGCGCAAACAAGGCCTCACAAAGGTGATAGTGCTGACTACGCAAACTGCACACTGGTTTTTGGAGCGCGGTTTCGAGCCCATTGCGATCAGCGATCTGCCAACGAAGAAGCAGCAGATGTATAACTATCAGCGCAAATCAAAAGCGTTTATGAAAATACTACGATAACACAAGCACCGGAGCAGCAACTTGCCATGGATGTAAGAAAATCGATTGTTATTGTAGAAGATGACAAGTTGTATGGACGGGTACTGGACTATCAGCTTAACAGCCTTGGATACCATTGCACGCTCATTAACTCCGGACATCGTCTGCTTGAAGAGTTGCCCAGCCTCAAATTACCGGACTTGTTTATTTTTGATTATTTTCTCGGTCTTGATGAACCCACAGGGCTTACTCTCTGTCGCCATGTGCAGAGTTTTTGTGATGTTCCAATCATGGTACTTACTGGCAACAATAAACTTGAAACCCTTGTCAGTTGCCTGAAAGCCGGCGCTGACCAATACATCCACAAACCCTGCGACATCAGAGAGCTGGATGCACGAATCATCGCCTCATTGCGTAAAGCGCCGGCTACAAATAGCGGCAAGATGCGTGAGCTCAAACTGCAACTGGATAAAGATATTGGATTGCAGTGGTCAGATCAGATGCTCAGGCACAGCAACGGCACCAGCGTCAAACTCACCGACAAAGAAATCGGATTGCTTGAGCTTTTTGTGAACAGCCCGGAAAGGTACATAGAACGAGATGATGCGTTTCAGGTCCTTTATGGGTATGAGATGCAACCATCCAACCGGTCTATAGATGTGTTAGCAGGTAAATTGCGCAAAAAGCTCGCGATCCTGGATCCGGGTTATATAGTAAGAACCATGCGTGGCAGGGGTTATGCACTGGTTAAAGCTCAAGAATAAGAAACCGGATCGCTGAGCCTGTCCGATTGTAATTATTTGTAAAAAGCCTCCTGCGTTTGCTGCCGGGATTTACTATGCTCGATTACTGCAAAAGTAATCACACTGATTCCGAAGATGTATAAATAATGAATAGTACCTCGTCAATGCTGTTTGATAGTACTGCGCTACCGTCATCTTTGGGCACATCTGATGCGGACGTGTTGGTTCAATTCTATGAGATGTTCCTGCAAACCACGCTGGAATACTGGAGTGATCTGGACACGGGTAGTAACCCGCCTGATCTGACGCTGGTACGTCATACCGCTCATAAACTAAAGTCCTCTTCCGCCAGTATGGGAGCGCTGGCACTGGCGCAGTCACTGAAAGAGTTGGAATTGGTGGCTGCTGAAGGCGATCTGCTGAAAGTCAGCCAGAAAACTGATCAGACCAAGCTTGTACTGGATGCTACTGTAAAAATTGTACAGCAGAGGCTGGGCAGTTTGGAGCAGCAGTTAGCACGCACTCCCGGATAGCAGCAATACTTGCGGCTCATTAACAGTCACCTTTTTCATGGGAAGCCTCTGCGATGTACGGACTGATTCATAACTCCCTGCGGGCGATGGTGAAAACGGAACTGGGTAATGACGCGTGGGCGGAGATTGTTGAGGCTGCCGGACTGTCTGAAAAAGACTTCCTGTCGCTCAAAAGTTACGACGATAGCGTCGTCCTGGCGCTGCTTGCTGCCACTCATAAAACAACCGGCCGCAGCGTCAACGACCTGCTTTACGATTTTGGACGCCACTTTATCAAACACACTGCCTTTGGGCATTATTCCGCTGTGATGAGCATGCATGGTTCCAGCGTGTGGGAGCTGTTAGATAGCCTCAACCACATGCATGACCGTATAGCGTCGTCATTCCCCGACTACGCACCCCCTTCGTTCCAGCTTCTCGGGTCCGGGGATGGTTCGTATGAGCTGACCTACTCCAGCACGCGACAGGGACTGACGAGTTTTGTCCGGGGACTTATCGCGGGCCTTGCTGACCACTTTTCAGTTGTAATCGACATCAACGTGCTGGAAGACGCGTGTTCTGATCAGGGGCAAATTACACGCTTCAGTTTAAAGGCCATTGAGCCCACATGAGCTTGTCCCCCTCACCTGCTCTGGACAGTGTCTTTCCGCTGTACCTTGTTATGGATCAAGATGGCACAGTCAGATTCATCAGCGACCAATTGGCTGAGGAGATCGGCAATGCTTGCCTGGGGCAGAAATTTGCTGAATGGTTTATTGTAAAGAGACCCATCCTTGCCGCACATGTACCGGAATTCAATCTGTTACAGCGCCAGATGTTTCTTTTTATTACCAAGGACGGCACATTTGCCATGCGCGGGCAGCTGTTAGTTCCAGCACCCGATGACAGCAATATCACTATGGTAATCACGCCATGGCTCACCTGGATGCAGGAGAATCGCCCTGATCGGCTGGTATCCCCGAAAAGTTATCCGGTCGCTGATGCGCAACTGGAACTTCAGCTGTACCTGAGCACACAGCAAATGATGATGGACGACATGAATGGACTGTTGCTGGATCTGCAAAAGGCCACGAATCAGGCTATCGCCGCGAGTTCCGTCAAGTCACAGTTTGTAAACCATATCAGCCACGAATTACGTACACCGCTGAATGGCATACTGAGCGCCGCTGAATTACTCAAATATGAATCAGCCAGCCCGCATGCCCGGCAGCTGATAGACGTGATCCGCAAATCCTCTGACGCACTGCTGGGGATTATCAATCAGATTCTTTATTACTCGCAGATCAGCTCTGGCAACCTGACACTGGCGATCAAACAGTTTGATCCGGCACAGCTATGTCGTGATGTGTTGCAGATCATGTCGGTACTTGCCAGGCAAAATAACATCACGATCGAGGTCAAAATTCACAGACTTCTGCCCGCAAGCGTGTCTGCTGACGCCCAGCGTATCCATAATGTGTTGTTGAACCTGGTCGGAAACGCCATCAAACACTGTGAAGGCGCGGATGTGGTTGTCAGCGTCAGCATACGGCCTGAAAGTCTGCCCGCGTCTCCCAGGTTATTGTTCGAAGTCCAGGATAGCGGGCCTGGTGTACCACCCGCTGACCGCGACCGTATATTTGAACCCTTCGCAACGATAGCCGGCCGGAAATTACACGGAGAATCAGCATCGGGACTGGGTCTGGCAATCGTAAAATCTGAAGTCACTGTATTGGGTGGCGATATAGGCATCGGAGACACTCCGTCCGGAAAGGGTAGTCTGTTCTGGTTCGATGTGCCTGTAGAGTTAATCCACCAGGCTCAGGTAACAATCCCTCCCGAGGATTCGGCAGTCAAATTGTCGGGCAGGGTGTTGGTGGTGGATGACAACAACATCAATCTGAAACTCTGTAAACTGCAGATTGAAAGATTTGGACTACACGTTGATGCGGCCGATTCAGCCGCTGATGCAATTGCACTCGCCACCGGTAATCAATATCAGCTGATATTGATGGATATCCAAATGCCGGGTATGGACGGCAAAGAAGCGGCCGCCGTGGTGCGTCAGTTGCCACAATATACACAGACACCGATTATTGCCTGGACAGCCAATGCCTGCGAGATCGAGGCCAAGTCTTATCAGTCATCCGGATTCAACGATACCCTTGTCAAGCCTGTGACCACTGAATCACTGCGCTCAATGCTCGTCAAATGGATGCCTGGCGGGCAACGCTGAATCAAGCAATCGCTGTTCAAAAATGGCTGGCTGGCAGAACCCCATACCGTCAATTGTAAAAACCTGTAAAGACTCCCTGCCTTGCTGGCAACTTCATTGCGATAATTTACACAACGCAGAGACAAGGCGTGCGTTTCAGGTTGCCTGAAACTGCCGCGTCTCGCCATAAAGAACCGATTTATACAGTGAACTCTTAGTCTTTTCAGGAAACATATCAAATGCACATGCGTCTATCCAATCTGCTCCGCCTGAGTTTTGGATTTGTACTGGTACTGATGGCCACCATGACGATCATCGGCGTTATCAATGTTAACAATGCTGACCGCATACTGGCTGAAGTCAATGAAGTGGACAGTCGCAAACAACGCTTTGCGATTAACTTCCGTGGCAGCGTACACGACAGGGCAATTTCAATCAGAGATGCCGTGCTGGCAACAACGCAAGAGCAGCGCGCTCCACATCTTGCAGATATAAAAAGACTGGAACAATTTTACGCAGATTCCGCGCGCGAACTTGATGCCATTTTTGATAACAACACAGTGGTAACGCAGACCGAGATAAGATTGTTGCAGGATATCAAGACAATTGAACAGCGGACTCAGTTGCAGGCCTACCAGGTTCTCGACTTGCTTGCACAAAGCCAGAATGATATGGCAATGCGTCTGCTCACTGACAGCACATCACAACTTTTTTCGGCATGGCTCGCCAGCATCAACACATTTATTGATCACCAGGAGTCCGACATACAATCCAAAGTCGACGAGGTCCGGGCAACAACCGGACGCTTCCAATGGCTTATGATCTCGGTGACGTTAATTGCATTCATATTGGTGGGCGGTGTTGTGATGCTGTTGACCCGACACTTGAAAAAGACAATAGGTGGAGAGCCTGGTTACGCCGCCAGTATGATTCGTCAAATGGCAGCAGGGAATCTTGACCTCACCATTAAAACCAATTATCCCGACAGCATTATCGGCGCTACTGTTACCCTGCAGAAGGATCTGATCCGTATCATCTCTGAACTGGAAACAACTGCTGAAGCGATCGCAATGGCATCCGGACAATTAACCAGCACTGCGCGTTCCAATCAGGAACAGTCTCATGACCAGCGTGCCCAGACTGACCAGGGTGCATCAGCTATAAGTGAGATGACGATGACAATCCACGAGGTCGCCAGGCATTCAGCCGACGCCGCTCATACAGCCAATACGGCTGCCGCTGAAAGCCGGATTGGTGAAAAAGAAGTAGCTGCCACCATCAAGAGTATCGGAGAACTGGCTGAGCATATCGACGAGTCATCGCGCGTTATTGGTCAGTTGTCCACTGATACACAACTTATTGGTACGGTCCTCGATGTCATAGAAAGTATTGCGGAACAAACCAATCTGCTGGCGCTCAATGCTGCAATTGAAGCGGCACGGGCAGGTGAACACGGTCGAGGCTTCGCTGTGGTAGCTGACGAGGTGAGAGCACTTGCCAGCCGCAGCCATAGCTCAACCAGGGACATTCACTCCTTGATCGAGAACATGCGATCAAGTGCCAACGGTGCTGTTGACGTCATCGCCAAGGGCCGTTTGAAAGCTGAAGACAGTGTGTTGCAGGCTAAACGTGCTGGCGAATCACTTACCCGGATCAACGTGTCAGTTGATGGCATTGATGCCATGAACACCCACATCGCCAGCGCGACTGAGGAGCAATCTTCAGTTGCTAACGAAATCAGCAGAAACTTTAACAGCATCAAAGGGCTCGCCGAACTGGCGGAAATCTCCTCTGGCGGGATTACATCTGCCAGCGCTCAGCTCACGGAAACCGCCGAGCATTTGCGCAAGATCGTTGGCAAGTTTCAGCTCCCTGTTTTGCAATTTCGACAGATGCGTTGATGCCCACTTAAGACTCTCCTGATAAAACGTTTTCCGGAATTTTTATGCCGTCAGATACACACAGTAAAACTGTCACCCGTCAGAATAGTAGCCCTGACCTGCCGATTATATTGGTAATAGATGATGACATCATGTTTCAGCAGCAGGTCAGGTTCATACTGAGCGGACGCTACCTGATGCGGAGTGCACTTAAGGCTGACGCTGACGATCTGTTTACTGACATCAGCGCTGACACCATCATATTGGATCTGAACATGCCCGGTGTAGACGGCGTGTCATTTATCAAGACGATTGCGACACTCGATCCCAAACCAAAGCTTTTGATTGCCAGCGGACATGATCTTGCAATACTGGAACTGGCTAAAACCACTGCCATTATGTATGGTCTGTTCCAGACTGAGATTCTGCAGAAACCGCTGAATAAAACAGGTTTATTACGTGCACTGGCACAATTGGATCGTATGCCTGCCGCACATGACTACGGCAACATAGCGCCGCGGGTTTTTTCTGACGATGACATTCATGCCGGGTTTGTCGCAAATCAATTTACTGCGCACTACCAACCTCAGGTCTCCATAGTCTCGGCGGAGGTGACAGGGCTGGAAGCGCTGGCCAGATGGGATCATCCTGATTTCGGCAGATTATCTCCGGCTTCGTTTATTGACCAGATCGAAAATTCGCAATACGCCGTGGCTTTTACATTGTTCATTGCTGAGAAAGCTGTTCAGGACACGTTGCAGTTGGAACTGGATACCGGCATCGCGTTAAAGGTCAGTGTTAATGTGCCGCCCCGGGTTTTGGAGTCGGAGACCCTGATAGAAGAACTCACACGTATTCTGGAGCACTATGATTTTCCTGCCCACAGATTCCAGTGTGAGATTACGGAAAGAGGGCTTGAGAATCCTGACCCTGTAATCCTGACGTCCATCGCACGTTTGCGAATGAAAGGCGTACAGTTTTCTATCGACGACTTTGGTATCGGTCAATCCGGACTTTCAAAATTGAAGTCCCAGGCTTTTGATGAGGTAAAAATAGACCGTTCTTTTATAAATGACCTGTCCAGCTCCAAAGGGTCACGCTCAATTGTGGAAAGCATTATTCAATTGTCCAGACTGGTAGGTTTCCGCATTGTTGCGGAGGGTGTTGAAGACAAGCTTACGTTGAAACACAGCAGAATTCTTGGCATTCAAAATGTTCAGGGCTACTACTTCGCCAAACCCATGGCCGCCACAGCTCTTGCACAGTGGATTACGGAATGGAACTCACAAGGCAATAAAAGTCGCGAGAAAAATCAATGAAATCACCACACTTTACGTCTGACGGTTCGCTGGAAAGTCTTCAACTTCTTTTGCAAAATATGCTGGACCGTGGCAATCCCGACGGCATTGTTATACTCGGTTGCGTTGAAAACGACATTGATGAGGATTGTGCAGACCAATTTTTCAGACGCATCGAGATACCTGTTGCCGGCGGCCTTTTTCCGGCACTGATTCATGATCAGCACGTCCGAGAGACAGGGTGGTTGGTATATGCCGTTCAGGGCCAATTATCAGTGAGTTACAGATCCAATATTTCTCAAAATACCAGTAATCCCGGCATCAACAGACAGGCTCTGGCAGTAGCGGTTGACACAGATGCCGATATCAGGCTGGTGATAGTGGATGGGCACTCAACCAGTATTTCTTCCTATCTGACAGATGTGTACTCTACCAGTAACGTTACAAGCAAATTTATAGGTGGCGGTGCAGGCAGCCTGGCAAATGCAACTCAACGCTGCATCATCAGTAACAATGGCCTGGCTCGTGACGCCGCCATTGTAGTACAGGTAGCGAGTGAAGCCGGCGTAGGCGTTTCACATGGCTGGCGTGCTGCGTCGTCTGTACTTCGGGCAACGTCAACGAGTGGAAGTACCGTGCAAGAACTAAATTTTCGTCCGGCACTCGAAGTCTACAGCGAAATTATAGAATCAGAATTTAATACAACCATAGATCCCTCGGACCTCATAGCTACTGCCAGCATGTTCCCGCTGGGAATAAGACGAATAGGCGGCTCCACGGTTGTTCGCGACCCTATAGCAAGCACCGACACCGGCGGCCTTATTTGTGTCGGCGAGTTTGATGAAAACTGTTTTGTGTATGTATTAACGTCCAATATGACAGAGTTGCTGGAATCAACAGCCAGCGCAACCAGGCAGGCCGATGCGGATTTGATAGGACAGGCGGAGCATAAAGTTGTATTTGACTGCATTTCCCGTTTCCTGCTGATGAAAGATCAGTTCGACGCTGAGCTCACTATGTTGAGTAGCGGTGGTGTGTCCGTTACCGGCGTACTTTCCATCGGGGAAATTGCGAGCAGTAGCGACGGCTTCCTCGAGTTTTATAACAAAACAACCGCCATTGTTGCATTTCCAGGGGACTGACAAATTGCTGGATATTGAGGTAGAGGTACTTTTTGAGATCTCGCTTAGCGTTGGGGGTACGCTTGATCTGGAAGCAGGCGCTCATGAGTTTTTAACAAAAAACGTTAAATTACTGAATCGGATGGGCGGCGCGGTCGTGCAGGTCTCGGAGGATAACATCCATGTCCTGAGCAGTTTTCCTGAGTCGTTTGTGGACGACATCACCATACACAATTTTCTGAATACGTCTGTACAGCAGTCACTGAGCATCCCAGAGCAAAATGCCAGCAGACGGCTGAGTCTCCATGGCAGAGACGTCTGCTGTGATTTTTTCACCATTCCGGATTTTGGTGTTCTGGTATTGTGTGGAAAACCACTTGATTTGAGCAAAAACTTTGAGGGGAACTTCAGACACATACTGAAAAAGTTTTCTGCTGCCTGTCATGCCTGTATTCTGAGCGCGGACAACATGCAGAAGTCCAGAAGGCTTGAACTGGCCACCAAGTCGGCCAGGCTCGGTACCTGGGAACTGGATATCGCCACAGGCAACATTCGTATTGACCATAGAATACGGGAACTGATCGGTCTGACAGAAGATCGCTTTGATTATTCGTTGCATGAATTTTTTGACTATGTACACGCTGATGACAAAGCCACCGTCATCGCACATGTCGGCAATTACATAGCGCAGGAAGTCGACGAGCCGACAGAATACTATTTCCGGATATATCGATCCGACGGAGAAGTTCGCAAAATTGCTTCCAATGCTATTTTGTTGTTCGACGGCGCCAAAGCCAGCAAACTGGTGGGTGTCAACTACGATGTAACGGAGGAAGAACTGGCGCTGACGCAATCCATGCATCGCTCGCGTCTGGAAAATCTGCTGGTCTCGATATCATTTGATCTGATAAAGAATCAGTACGATGCATTGGATGAGGTAATCACTGCAGCATTGTGTAAAGCAGCTGAATTTGTTGGCGCAGATCGCGCCTACCGGTTTTCTTACGACCTGGAGAGTCAAACTACAAGCAATACCCACGAGTGGTGTGCAGAAGGGATCACGCCTGAGATTGCCAATTTGCAGAATATCCCTGTTGATGCCATTCGTCTATGGATAACGTCTCACCGCGCGGGTCTGCCATTTTTTGTAAAAAGCGTGCAAGAGTTGCCACACGGCCATGCCTTGCGTGACATACTTGAGCCACAGGGGATCAAGTCTCTTGTCACTATACCACTGATGCAGAATGACAACTGTGTAGGTTTTATAGGTTTTGATGCTGTCAACCACGAAAGACTATGGACCGACGTTGATCTGACGTTGTTGAAGTTGCTGGCAGATCTGCTTGTAAACGCTGACGTTAAACTTAACCATGAGTTACTTATCCGCTCACAGAACTTTGCGTTGACTGAGGCACGTGACCACGCTGAAAAATTGGCTGAGGAAGCCAATCAGGCGAGCCTGGCTAAATCCCACTTTGTTGCCCGTGTAAGCCACGAAATAAGAACACCACTGCACGCCATTCTCGGCCTCGCGGATCTTGTGTTGGCGGAATCACCCGCTCCTCAAATTCAACAACTGACCACAACCATCAGGGAGTCCGGTGGAGTTCTGCTTGCACTGATTAATGATGTGCTGGATTTCTCTAAAGCAGAATCCAATGAGGTGGTTCTGAATGTTGTAGAATTTAGTCTTTCTGAACTGCTTTCGTCTCTGGACTCGATGTTTCGTCCGATGGCCGATAAAAAGAATCTTCAGTTCAGAATTGTAACTACTCTTGACCAACACACGATCTATAGAGGAGACAAGCTCCGAATACGTCAGATCATGACTAACCTGTTGAGCAACGCGATCAAGTTTACGTCCGGTGGTTCAATCACAGTTTGTGTAAGCGCGCATTACGACACAGAACAGCGACTGCGGTTTGAAGTCAGTGACACCGGGATGGGTATCCCTCAGCAGGATCTGCACAAATTGTTTCAGCCGTTCTTTCAATCATCAAATACCGACTCTCTGATGCTGAGCGGCACCGGACTGGGCTTGACGATTTCAAACGCACTGGCTGAGCGCATGAACGGCCGCATCAACGTAGAAAGCGTACAAGGCAAGGGGTCGCGATTTACCTTTGAAGTCCCACTGTTGCAGCTGAGTTCAGCAAATGTATTGGAGCATCCCCATTCCGGCCGTATCGAAGGCGGGTCGCTGCAGGAAATACGTGTTCTAGTGGCAGAGGACAACCCGGTAAACACACAGCTCATCAAGGCCTTCCTTAAAAGCGTCACCCGGAGTCTGGTATGTGTAAGCGACGGACAGCAGGCCTACGAAGCCATCCTGGACGAGGCTGACGGTTTTGATGTAATTCTGATGGACTGCAATATGCCGGTCATGGACGGATTTGAAGCATCCAGAGCTATCCGCGCTGCTGAAAAGGGGCGACGGCGCACACCCATCATCGCAGTCACCGCAGGGGCGATGGAAGGCGACAAAGCTGAGTGTCTTGCTGCCGGAATGGATGATGTGCTTGCTAAACCATTTGGAAAAAACGACTTGCTGGAAATCCTGCAACTCTGGGTAGGTCAGCGCTCCAATACCACAAAGCTGTAATCATAAGGATTCGCGCCGGAGGCTGAAAAATCCTCCCGCCCCAGTTCCTCCCATTGCTCCAGATCGATTTCCGGAAAGTACGCATCACCTTGCACTTCAGCATGCACCTGCGTCATGTACAGACGATCTGCTCTGGGCAGCGCCAGCGCATAAATTTCTGCGCCTCCCATCACTACTGCTTCTTCAATACCATTGATGATACAAATATTTTCAGCATGACGAATGGCGGCATCCAATGAATCCAGTACTTTCACACCTTCAATCTGCAAATCCGGCTGGCGACTGATCACAATATTAGTGCGTCCCGGCAACGGCCGGCCGATCGATTCATAGGTTTTGCGACCCATAATAATGGGTTTACCCATGGTGACCTTCTTAAAGTATTTCAGGTCCTCAGGCAGATACCAGGGGAGCGCATTGTTGCGGCCAATCACGCGGTTGCGTGACATTGCCCAGATCAGCGCCAGCCTCACACTGCCACCGGCGCAGGGATATGGGGGTGTGCCTGATATCCCACAATTTCGAAATCTTCAAATTTGTAATCAAAAATTGAATCCGGACGGCGTGTGATCCTGAGCTGAGGCAGCGCCATAAATTCACGACTGAGTTGTAAATGCGCCTGTTCAAGATGATTGCTGTACAAATGCGTGTCCCCACCCGTCCAGATAAAATCACCCGGCTCCAGATCACACTGCTGTGCAACCATATGGGTCAAAAGTGCATACGACGCAATGTTAAACGGCACACCCAGAAAGGTATCTGCTGATCGTTGATAAAGCTGGCACGACAGCTTGCCGTTTGCCACATAAAACTGGAACAGAGAATGGCACGGCGGAAGTGCCATCTGATCCACATAAGCCGGATTGTAAGCAACTACCATCAGACGACGCGAATCAGGATTCTTCTTGATCTGCGCAATCACATTGCTGATCTGATCCACTGACTTGCCGTCCGGGGCAGGCCAGGAGCGCCACTGGAAACCATACACCGGGCCGAGATCACCGTTTTCATCGGCCCATTCATCCCAGATCGAGACGCCGTTTTCTTTCAGATAACGGATATTGGTGTCCCCGGTCAGAAACCACAACAGCTCATGAATAATGGAACGCAGATGCAGCTTTTTGGTGGTCAGCAGCGGAAACCCTTTCTGCAGATCAAATCGCATCTGATGACCAAACACGGACAATGTGCCTGTGCCGGTACGGTCTGTTTTGACTGCACCTTCATCCAGAATGCGTTGCAGAAGTTCATGATACTGTTTCATACCGACCTCTTCGTCTGAGCCTCAGGTGTCTTGCGATATGCGTAAACCATCAGTGCCGCGCCAGCAATAATCATCGGGACTGAAAGAATCTGCCCCATGGTGAGCCAGTCCAGCGCCACAAACCCCAGCCAGGAATCAGGCTCGCGGAAAAACTCTACAAAGAATCTTTGCACTCCGTAACCCAGGCCAAACAATCCGGCGACAGCAAAACGCGGACGCGGTTTCGACGAGAACCACCACACTACTGCAAACAACACAACGCCTTCAAGAAATGCCTGGTACAGCTGGGAAGCATGGCGCGGTAGCTGATCAACATGCGGGAACACCATGCCCCACGACACATCCGTAGGACGGCCCCAGAGTTCACCACCAATAAAATTGCCGATGCGGCCAATGCCCAAACCCAGCGGCGCAAATGGAGCAATAAAATCCAGCACATCAAAATAGTTTCTCTTGATGCGGCGCGAATACAGATAAAACGCCAGCATTACACCGAGAAAACCGCCGTGGAAAGACATACCGCCTTCCCATACCCTCAGGAGCCACACCGGATCAGAAATAAAGCGGTCAAAATTGTAGAAAACCACCGAACCGACGCGCCCGCCAAGCACAGCACCAAGCGCACCGTAAAAAACCAGATCCGACAATTGGTCATCGGTCCAGCCTTTGGATGCCGTAGCAATGCCTGTCCGTGTACGATAACGCGCAAGCATCCAACAGGCGCTGAACGCCACAATGTACATGATGCCGTACCAATGTACGGTCAGGGGCCCCAGCGAGAAAGCAACGGGATCAATATCGGGGTAGGTCAGCATGAAAATCTCTCATCGGGAAGAGCGCAACAGGCGGTCAACACCGGCATTGTACAGCGCCAGGTCGACGCAGCGGCGGATACTTTGTGCATCCGTCATCTGCATCACGTCAGCAAGTACTGACTTTGCTGTTTCCAGCGTCATGGCACGGATCACGGCTTTAACACGTAACAAGGTTGAGGCGTTCATCGACAGAATGTCAAAACCCATTGCCATCAGAAGAATTGCGGCACCCGGATCTCCCGCCATCTCACCACAAATACTGACCTGCTTACCTTCTGCGTGAGCGCCATCCACAACCTGTTGCAAGGCATACAGTACTGCGGGATGGAATGACGAATAAAGATCCGCCACCCGGGGATTGTTGCGATCTACCGCCAGCAGATACTGGGTCAGGTCGTTACTGCCCACCGACACAAAATCCACAATCTGGCAAAGCGCTCGGGTCAGATAGACAGCCGCTGGCAATTCGATCATGACACCAATCGGTGGCATCATCACCTCAAGGCCTTCTTCCTGAAGTTCGCGGAAAGCACGCTTGATAATCTGAATCGCGCTATGAACTTCCTGCAGATTCGACACCATGGGCAACATGATCTGCAGATTGTTCAGGCCTTCACTGGCACGCAGCATGGCACGCGCCTGGGCGATAAAAATCTCGGGGTGATCAAGCGTAACCCGGATACCCCGCCAACCGAGAAAGGGGTTTGCCTCTTCAATAGGGAAATATGGCAGAGCTTTGTCGCCGCCCACATCCAGCGTACGCATGGTGACTTTTTTGGGCGCAAAAGCCTGCAATTGCTCGCGATAAATCGCTGCCTGCTCATCTTCGCTAGGGAAGCGTTCACTCAGCAGGAATGGCACTTCTGTGCGGAACAGGCCTATGCCCTCGGCGCCGTGATCAAGTGATCTCACCACATCGCTCATCAGACCTGTGTTCACCCATAATCTGACCCGATGATCGTCAGGGGTAATACAAGGCAGATTGATCAACACTTCCAGGCCGCGAACGAGCTGCTCTTCTTCTTTGATGACTTCGCGGTAACGTACCATCAACTGTTCGGAAGGATTGCTGTAAACAGTGCCGTTATAACCGTCCACTATCAGCAGGCGGCCATCAAGTTTGCGGTATGGCAGGTCAACGGCGCCCATAACAGTGGGGATGCCCATGGTGCGCGCCAGAATGGCAACGTGGGAATTCCCTGAGCCTTTGACGGATATAATGCCGACCAGTTTTTCCCGCGGGACCTCCATCAGCATGGACGGAGCCAGCTCTTCACCGACTAGAATTGTGTTATCCGGGTATTCACGGGGCGTGGCAGCCTCACTTTCCTGGAGGTAAAACAGCACCCGGCTGCAAAGATCCTTGATGTCCGCTGCGCGCTCGCGCAGATAAGGATCTTTCATTTGCTCAAACGACTTGACGTGGTCGATGGCCACTTCGGCCAGCGCGCCCTGAGCCCAGTGGCCCTGGCGGATGAGTTCGATCACCTCGCGGCCAAGCGCATCATCATCGAGCATACGCAGATACACTTCGAACAACTCACGCTCTTCCGGGCGCAGCTGATGCCCAACCGACGCACTGAGCTGGCGAATATCTTCGCGCACTGCTTCCAGCGCAATGTTGAAATCTGCGATTTCCGTCTCGATATCATCAGCCTGTCGGACTGGGATCAGATTCAGATCAGCCTGCAGGAAAACTACAGCAGCTGTTCCTATAGCAACGCCGGAGGCGCCTGAAATGCCATCAAAACAGGTATCCGAGCGGCGCTGTCCGGATGGGCTGGTACCCTGAATTGCTCCGGTGGCCTCTGCTGCAGCAATGACACCAGCCAATTGCGCCGACAAAGTAATCAGGAATGCTTCTTCTCCGGCATCAAAACTGCGTTTTTCCTGATGCTGCACAACAAGGACACCCAACACCTTGCGATGGTGGATGATGGGCACGCCCAGAAAAGAACTGAATTGCTCCTCACCAGTCTCCGACAGATAGTGGTAATTGGGGTGTGACTGCGCATCTACCAGATTCACAGGCTCGGCATTGCGCGCCACCAGACCAACCAAGCCTTCGTCCAGTTGCAGACTGACGTGGCCCACAGATTCTTTACGCAGCCCCTCGGACGCCATCAGCACATGGCAACTGATGTCGGTATCCAACAGATAGACAGAACAGACCTGAGTGGTCATAGCTGCGCGCACACGCGAGACGATAACGTCGAGCGCGGACTGCAGGTCCTTGGCGGAATTCACCTCCTGGACAATTTCTCGCAATCTGTCGAGCATATGGGATGGTGCTCAGGCGTCCGGGACGCCTTATGAATTGATAAAACGGTTCAGGGGCTTGACCAATTGTTTCAGCGCCTGGCGATATACCTCACGCTTGAACTCGATCACCTGACTCAGCGGATACCAGAAACTGACCCATTGCCAGTCATCAAACTCCGGCGATACATGCTGGTTGGACAGACAGATACGCGACTCGTCTCCACGCAAACCCAACAAAAACCACTTCTGCTTCTGGCCTATACAGACCGGATTGGAATTTTGTCTTATGTAGTGTCGGGGCAGCTGATAATACAGCCAGTCCCGCGTACTGGAGAGGATTTCCACGTCCCTGGCTTCAAGCCCGACTTCTTCTTTTAATTCCCTGTACATAGCCTGCTGAAGACGCTCGCCATGACGGATGCCACCCTGCGGGAACTGCCAGGCATCCTGACCAATACGTTTGGCCCACATCACCTGACCTTTCTGGTTGCAGATGATAATACCGACATTCGGCCTGAAACCTTCAGCATCGATCATGTGGTATCCCGGGTCTCTTGTGATTTGGCTTTCGACAGGTGAGCATTCGTCCGAATACTGGTCTTATGGCAGCATTGACAGCTCCGCATTGTTTCACAAATTCGCGCAGCAAAAAAGCGCGACTCTCAGGTTATAATCGCCCGCTTTCAACCTTACCCTCCGGATAATTTGAATATGACCAGGCTGGCAATTTTTGACCTTGATAACACACTACTGGGAGGTGACAGTGATCACGCCTGGGGCGAGTATCTTATTCATGCAGGCCTGGTGAACGCGGATGAACATCGTCGCCGCAACGACGGTTTTTACGCGCAGTACAAAGCTGGCGTGCTGGATATGAACGAGTATCTGGAGTTTGCGATTGCGCCGGTGGTGGGTTTCAGCCCTGAGCGTCTGACAGCCTTACATGCCGAATTTATGAAGCTGTTTGTTGAACCTATGATGCTGCCTGCTGCCCAGACCCTGGTTAACAAGCACAAAGTTGAGGGCGACCTGTGCCTGATCGTCACTGCTACCAACCGGTTTGTGACGGGCCCGATTGCTGAGCGACTGGGCGTGCACGACCTGATAGCCACCGATCTGGAAATCAAAAACGAAGTGTTCACCGGCAAGATCTCTGGCATCCCATGCTTTAAAGCCGGCAAAATCAACAAATTACAAGACTGGCTGACTGAGCGGGGAGATACATCGCTGGGGTTGCACAACAGCATTTTCTACAGCGACTCCTTTAACGATATTCCGCTGCTGGAAGTGGCTGCGGAAGCCGTCGCCGTGGATCCGGATGACACGTTGCGGGCCCACGCCGACAGCAAAGGCTGGCGTGTGATCAGCCTGCGCTGACTCAGTCTGCAATCAAACTCAGATCAACGATCAGATCATCTGCCAGTTGTTCAAGCTCGGCCCGCAAGGAGTCGATATCCAGACCAGCAGGAATATGCAGGACTGCGCTGGCCTTGAAAAGAATGTCTGAAGACATGGGTGCCGGTCCGCATTCGGTTTCCAGATCGTCGACGTTGACATGCTGGCGCGCCAAGGCGCCAGAGATGTCGCGTATGATACCGGGACGATCATTGCCAACCAGACTGAGTCGCAAACTGCGCATCACGGCCTCAGGCTCAGCATGAGCTGAGCGCTCTACCACCAGCTTCAGTTTGGGAGACAACGCATCCAGAGCTGAGATCAACTGGTCTGCTCTGCCCTCGTCCACACTGACACGCAATATGCCGGCAAATTTTCCTGCCAGGCGCGACATATTGCTTTCCAGCCAGTTGCCCTGATTCTGCGCCACAATCTGCGCCAGCGACTCAACCAGGCCCGGCTGGTCATTCCCTATCAGTGTCAGTACCAAAAACGTTTTCATGCACTACCTCTGCTGGCCGCCTGTGAAGGCCGCTGAATTCAAGCTTCAATCATGACCCGGCGCGGGAACTGACCAAACTCTTCCCAGTAACTTACCCGTTCCGGCAGATCTTCTGCCACCGCCTGGGTGTGCCCGTTAATATCAGTCACGCGCGACACAATGGTGTGCTCGCCGGGTGCGGCACCCGACCAATCCAGATGGAACGGTTTCCAGCTGTACTGGCTGGCTTGCGGGTCGATGGTCGCCTGTTGCCAGGCACCGCCGTCAATGCTGACCTCGATACTGCGCAGCGGCGTCCCGTCATTCAACGCAAAACCACTGATGCGATGGCTGTTCCCAAGTTGGCTGACCCGAACGATCACAGACTTCAGGTTCATGCGAGCCACCGAATTTTCCACCCAGCGCTCCTGGCCACCTACCATCTCACGCTTCAGCGTTACGTAATCCCGGCCCATAAAACGGCCCATATAGCGTGTATCCTGAACATGAATCTGCGTCAGCCATTTTACGTTGGCGACACCGTAAAAACCGGGGATCAACAGGCGAACCGGGCGGCCATGATGAACGTCCAGCGGCTGACCATTCATTTCGTAAACAATCATATTGTCCGGGCGCATCGCATCTTCAACGGACAGGCTGCGCGCAAATGCTTTTTCCACCTGACGACCACGGATTTCTTCGGTGCCCATATCGCCACCAAAAAATACCACTTCACGACCCGCCGCCTGCACACCAGCCTGTTCCAGCAGGGCGGGCAAACTGATTCCGCGCCAGCGTGCATTTCCGACCAGACCATGGAACATGCGGTTACCGTTACCACCACATTCGAAACCTGCATCAATTTCCTTGCCAGGCAAGGCTCGCAGCTCATCCAGTGTAAAACTGAGCTCTCGGTCCACCAAGCCTGTGAGGTTCAGTTTGTAACTACTAACATCCAGTTCGGGCTGCCCATAATGCTGGACTACGTAAAAGTCATGGCTGTGGAAGCTGTTGATTTGCCGGGTATCAATAATGTGAGTGCGCCCTGGCTGGCGCTGGCCCGGGTCGTAACCATCAGGCACATCCAGAAATCGCATCACGCGCTCTCCCTGCGCGAGCGCGAACCACGGAAAACCCGATGTTGCTGCGATCAGGCCTGCGCCAACGCCTGCTTTTAAGAGCTGCCTGCGACTTTCGTTGTCTGCCGTCATGTCGTACACCTTTATTATTGATTTAGCTGATTGTTGTTAATGACCCGGAATTTAATGCTGATGTCCGCCAGGCCCGTGTACGTGGCGATGCGCAACCTCTTCTGCAGTCGCCGGCCTCACGCCCAACACTTCAATCTGATAGTGCAACGTGCGTCCTGCGTAAGGATGGTTGGTGTCGAGATCAACATTGAACTTGCCTACCTTGATCACCAGAGCGTTTTTTGCACCCTTGTTGGTTTTGACCGACACAATCGTACCCGGAACAAGGTTTTTAGGGTTGGGATTGCCCAGCAGGTGCTTGATTGGCAGCCTCAGTAGCTCGTTAGAGGTGCGCGGACCATAGGCCAATTCCGGCGGCAAGGTAATGTTTATGGCATCACCGGCTTTTTTGCCCGCCAGCGCCTGCTCAAGGCCGGCAACAACGTTGCCGTGTCCGTGCAAATAGAATAGCGGTTGCCGTCCAAACGATTCCTCCAGCCATGGGGAGGCGGAGCCATCTGGTCTGATTTCACGCAGGCGGTAATGGAATGCCACCACACGATTGACGTCCACCCGCAAGGTCAGATGCTGAGGCGGCTCCTGAACCGAGCTAAAGCTGATAGCCGCGCCTTGCACAGACGTTTTTACCGCTGGAGCGGCCTCAACGGCAGCCTTCTCCGGAGCAGTTTTGGTGGATGCTTTTTTCGCTGCAGCTTTCGGCATTGCCGTTTTTGAGGTCGGGGTCTTTTTGACGTCAGGTGCCTGATTTACTGCTGGTGCAGCTTTTTTATTCGCTGACTTTGTTTCAGCCGGCCTAGCTGTTTTCGCTGATGTTGCCGTTACTGATTTCGTTGAGGGCTTGGCTGAGCCGGCTTTTTCTGCTTTTTGCTCTACCGTTTTGGCCGTAGCCGCTTTAGGAGCAGAGGCTTTGACGGTGGATGCTTTTTTGGCCGGAGACACAGCCTTGGCCACAGCTACCGGCTGTTTGGTGCCTGCCACAGCCTTTTTGCTTTCGACAGGTTTTTTAGCCGCCGCTTTTGGCGAAGCTGCTTTTTGGGGTGTTTCCTGTTTTTTGGGCGCAGCCGCTTTCTTTGGCGCAGCCACTTTCTTTGGTAAAACCACTTTGCTCGCTGGTTTTTTAGCTACCGGCGCGGCTTTTTTGGCCGGCGCTTTGTTATCTGATTTTGCGCCTTTGTCCGCTTTTACGACCTTCGCTGGTTTCTTTGGATCAGGCTTGGCTGCAGCAGCTGTTTTGGGCACAACCGCTTTGGCTGCTGCCGGCTTTGCTTTTTTCACCTTTTCTGGTGCCGCTTTACCCGCAGATTTTTTGGCTGGCGCGACTTTAGTTGTGTTCTTGGATTCCGTCATGGCGAACTCTCTTTGTCAGGAGCACCGATTCTATCAGATTGCCTGCGCGATAAAAGAGAGTCGCTGTATTCAATACTGCGTCCGAAAGCAGCCGGGCAAAAATAATTAGTCTTCATTCGGGCAGTGCGATACATTCATGAGGTCTATCCACAGGACAGACGCAGCAACTATATGCCAACAACCAACACGGAGGCTCTGAAATGTCACTGAAAGGCACCAAAACTGAAGCTAACCTGATGGCGGCGTTCGCCGGCGAATCCCAAGCCAACCGACGCTATCTGTATTTTGCCCAGAAAGCCGATGTAGAGGGCTATAACGATGTTTCTGCACTATTCCGCTCTACGGCTGAAGGTGAAACGGGCCATGCACATGGCCACCTTGAATACCTGGAGGAAGTGGGTGATCCGGCGACCGGCATGCCCATCGGCAGCACTGCCGATAACCTGCGATCTGCAGTAGCAGGCGAAACTCACGAATATACCGATATGTATCCCGGCATGGCTAAAGATGCCCGCGATGAAGGTTTTGATGAAATCGCCGATTGGATGGAAACGCTGGCCAAGGCAGAACGCTCTCACGCCAACCGGTTCCAGAAAGCACTTGATTTGCTGGATGCATAACTGACGCGGTATTGGCTAAACCCAATACCACCGTCTGTACCTCAAGGTCCCATACCTCAAGGCCCCATACCTCAAGGTCTCATTATGGCGGATGAAAAGCGGGAAGGCGGTCTGAGCGCGCCAATAAGATACCCTCTGAATCAGCACGGCGAAAAGTTTTACGACAAGCCGGATCTGCATCAGGAACTGGAGCGCGTGTACGACATCTGCCACGGCTGTCGGCGGTGTGTCAGTTTGTGTAATTCATTCCCCACGCTTTTTGATCTTGTTGACAACAGCGAGTCCATGGAAGTGGATGGCGTTGCTGTTGCGGATTATCAGAAGGTGGTTGACCAGTGCTATCTGTGCGACCTGTGTTACCTGACAAAATGTCCGTATGTACCTCCGCATGAATGGAATCTGGATTTTCCTCATTTGATGTTGCGCGCAAAAATTGTCAACTATGAAGATGGCAATTCGAAATTCCGCGACCGGTTGATCACAAGCACTGACATGGTTGGAAAAGCTGCCACACTTCCCATCATCAACGGCATTGTGAATGCCGCAAAAGAAAACAGGACAGTTCGCGGAATACTTGAGAAAGCTCTCGATATTCACCAGGACGCCTGGTTGCCCGCATATGCCAGACCCACGTTACAGGATTCACTTTCCAAAGCGGTCGGGCAAACAGACAGCTCTGCACCTCAGAATGGAAAAGTTCTGTTATTCGCAAGCTGTTACTGTAATTTCAACGAACCCGGCGTAGGCGAGAGCCTGTACAAAGTGTTGCGCCACAATGACGTGACTGTGAGCCTGATGGCCCGTGAACACTGCTGTGGAATGCCAAAGCTTGAACTGGGCGATCTCAGATCAGTCGAAATGCTAATGCAGAAAAATATCCCGGAACTGTATGAGAAGGCCAAGGAAGGCTGGGATATTATTGCCGCCGTTCCTTCTTGCGTGCTGATGTTCAAACAGGAACTCCCTCTGCTTTATCCTGATGACGAGCGCGTAAAAGCGGTAGCAAAAGCGTTTAAAGATCCGTTCGAATATTTGTCAAAAATGCATAAAGCCGGAAAATTGAATACAGAGTTTAAAAATAATCTTGGCAACGTCACTTACCATGTCGCCTGCCACCAGCGTGTACAAAACATAGGACCTAAAACCCGACAGATTCTGGAGCTTATTCCAGGCACAGTCGTTAAATCCATTGAGCGCTGCTCTGGCCACGACGGCACCTATGCCGTAAAAAAGGAATCGCGCGAGTTCGCAAATAAAATTGTAGCGCCTATAGTGAGGCAGATTAAACAGCAGACGCCCGACCACTTCGGCAGTGACTGCCCGGTAGCCGGCCGGCATATAGAAACCAATCTTGCCAACGGGCAGGAACACGAACACCCCTTGCAGCTGCTGTGCAAGGCTTACAGTATTTGAGAAGTTGTCATGAAGAAGTTGACCATTGCCAGTGTTGGTACGTTTGACCAGTATCAGCAGCAACGAGCGTCAATCCGGCAGGCGATCATCGAACATAAAAAAAATCGACGTGTGCCGCTTGGACCCAATGCCACTCTGCACTTTGAAGACTACATGACGATGAAATACCAGGTGCAGGAAATGATACGCGCAGAGCATCTGAGGGATGCCGGAGCAATATCAGAGGAACTTGATGCTTACAACCCGCTGATTCCTGATGGCAGCAATCTCAAGTGTACGTTCATGATCGAGTTCCCGGATGAAGCCGAGCGCCGTCAGCAGTTAAAATTACTGATCAATCTGGAGCAGCATGTGTTTATCCAGATAGATGGATTCGAACCGGTGCCACCAGTCGCAGACGAAGATCTTGAGCGATCCACCGAAGACAAAACATCTGCCGTTCACTTCATGCGCTACGAGTTTTCGCAGGAGATGATCCAGGCAGCAAAAAAAGGTGCTACGTGGGCAATTTACAGTGATCATCCTGCATACCAGCATCGTATCGAACCCCTGCCTGACAATATCGCCAGCTCCCTTTGCCGGGACTTTGACTGACAGGCAGGGTGTGATTGGTGTATACTGCCCGACTTTTCACGGTTAACACCAAGGTTGATGTAATGTCTAGCAAATCCAAAAAAGACCTGCCTGTCTGCGACCGGAATGAACTTGCGCGCCAGATGGATGCTTTCCTGAAGTCGGGTGGCAAGGTGCAGCAAATCCCTACTGGTACCAGCGGCCAGACTCATACCCGCGGACCTCGTCAGATTATCCTCAGTCACAAAACAGCCAATTGATCGTTTTGCAGCCGCGACATTAAAACCAGTGCCGCGGCCGCAATAGTCCTTAATCAAATCCCAACTGAGTGACGTCGTAGCCCTTGTTTTGCAGCTGCTCTATGAGGCCGTGCTCTCCAACCAGATGAGCGACGCCAACCAGCACAAACTCTGTCCCATCCTCTGTAAACATGGCTTCTACCTGCGGCATCCAGTTGTTATTCCTCCGGACCAGCAGGCTGTCGTACAAAACAGGCGTATCTTCAAGCATCGGCTCTATAAATTCCGCACTTAGTGCAGCCGTATCGCCACCCCGCCAAGCTTGTACGATACGCTCTATGGATTCGCCTATCTGACTGAAATCTTTCACAGAATACATCACGAACTCGCTTTCGTAACCTTCCCCCATAGCCGCCAGCATGGCAATTTGTTCATCAATGGTCTCCAGTTCCCCTCTTGGCTTGCCATCCCCGAGCGCGCGGGTGAAGTAATACGAATCCACTCCTTGTGGCGTAAAACCCAGCTTCTGGAATTCCAGAACAGAGAGCGTACTGATCAATAAACCAGGTTTGAAATTCTGCAGCATTGCCATCGGCAGACCGGTGGACTCAACATACGCACTGAGCGCGGCGTACGAGTCAGCATCAAGCACTGTGCTGAGTGAACGGCCATCCTGGTAAGTGAGCTCCCGCAACATGCGTTGCTGCAGGCCCATATCGCTCATCCCGCCGATGTCGGTTTCAAAAAACAGCCTTTCTGAGGCAACATAGGCCTGGTCATAGGCTGCCGGCAAAGGATAGTCTTGCTGCCTGAGCAAGTGCACGGTGCCTGCTATGTATACATCACTGTCGCCGTCACTTATGCGCCACACTGATGTTTGCGCTTGAAGAGAAAACGAGGCCAGCGTGGTGCCGGCGACCAAAAAACATGCGAACATGAGCGCTCTGCTCCCTACTGACATCTTACCTGATACCATTTGTCATTCCTTTTCAATAAGTTACTAATTAATAATCCGATAATTCAACCGCACCACGGACTACCTGTTATGAAGAGAGACCTGATTGGCCATACTTCTGTTTAAGCTGCGCAATGTGCCAGATGATGAGGCCTCAGAGGTTCGTGATCTGCTGACAGAGCACGACATCCCTTTTTATGAGACAACCGCCGGCAACTGGGGAATCTCCATGCCTGCGATCTGGTTGCACAATGATGAACATTACATCCGGGCCCGATCAGTCCTTGATGCCTATCAGCATGAGCGCGCCAGCCGGATGCGCGAACAGTATCTGGCCGACAAGTCTGCAGGGCGGGCTGAAACCCTGACAAGCCTGATTCGCAAGGACCCGCTCAGGACACTGGGCTACCTTGTACTTATCGCTGCGGTGATCTACCTTTCTATAAGTATCTTTTACTGACAATAAGTATCTGTTACTGAGCTCTCATACGGCAGTGTCCTCTGGTAGAAACATAGTTGAGACAAACACTGTCCGTATTTAGTTTTTTAAATTGATAACTATTTATCTATTTAAAACGCCAATCGACAGCATATCTCCGGCGCTACCGCGCTCTGCCTATACTTTCCCTGACCGGCGTCACTCCCTTTAGATTACGCAGGCAATGCACCGTTGCGAGCGACATAAAATCCTGCAAATAAGCCTGTTCCAGTTGTTCTGCACGGACCGCCGCGTACAACGTAGGCCAGATACCATGATCCCCAGCTGATCGCGCAGAAATCAGTCCCTGCTCCAGGTAGTCCGCTAAAACCCAATTAGGAAGTGCACACACACCCAGACCGCTCGCAACCAGCTGAACCATCATCAAAGTCAATTCGGTGTGACGCACCGCTGCAGGCGAAATGCCGGCGGGATGCAGAAAACAATTAAAAACATCCAGTCGCTCCCGCGCAACCGGATAGGTTATTAGTGTTTCATCTGTCAGATCCCTGGGTTGCACACGCTCATGTTTTAACAAGCGATGGTCATTGGCCAAAGCAATCTGCATCTCGTAAGTGAACAGAGGCAGATAGCTGATGCCAGTGATCGACTGCGGATCTGATGTGATCACCAGGTCCACCTCACCTCGGGCGAGCGCAGGCAGAGGCTCAAACAGGAACCCTCCTGAAAAATCCAGCGCGACTCCCGGCCATTGCCGCCGGAAGGTATCCAGCACCGGCATCAGCCAGTTAAAGCAGCTGTGGCATTCGATAGCCATATGCAAGCGCCCGGCGTCGCCGTGCAGCAGTTTTTGCACATCACGCACCGCATCGTCTACTTTGCCCAGCACCTCGTCGGCCAGCGCCAGCAATCTCTGGCCGGGTTCAGTAAAGCGCAAAGGGCGGCTTTTACGCATAAACAGCTCACAGCCCAGACGCGTCTCCAGATCTTTTATCTGATGTGACAAGGCAGATTGCGTCACACACAGGCGCTCGGACGCCTCCACCAGGCTGCCCGTATCACGCAAGGTGACTAATGTTTTTAAATGCCGTATTTCCAACATAACGAATTCCTGATGGTGGCTTAAGCACCATCATATCAAAATATTTTCACTTTAAAGTTGAAAAACATCAGTTTGATTCATGATGGCTTCCCCGACAAAATGCTCCCCTCACAAATTCAAACCACATCTACGGAGAAACTCATGGCAGGCACGCTTATACAGACTCACAGTTTGGGATTCCCGCGCGTCGGGGTGATGCGCGAACTGAAATTCGCACTGGAGTCCTATTGGCGCGGCGATATCACCTCAGCCGCATTGCAGCAGGCAGGGCAGGACCTCAGACACAGGCACTGGGCTGTGCAGGCCGAAGCTGGCATCGACCTCATACCGACAGGTGACTTCGCCTGGTACGATCAGGTCCTGACCATGTCAGCGACCTTGGGCAATATCCCGCCGAGGCATCGCAAAAACGGACAACCGACTGACATTGACACATTGTTCCGGGTGGCACGCGGCAACAGCGGTGACTCAGCACCAGTCCCTGCCAGTGATATGACCAAATGGTTCGACAGTAACTACCACTATCTGGTCCCTGAGTTTCAAGCAGACCAGAGCTTTTCGCTTGAGTGGCGTCAGATTATTGATGAAACACGCGAAGCCGTTGCTTTGGGCTTCAGGGTCAAGCCCGTCATCATCGGCCCACTGACCTACCTGTGGCTAGGTAAAGAGATGACTTCAGACTTTGATCGTCTGGAGTTGTTGCCTGCATTGTTACCTGTATATCAACAGCTGCTGCAGGAACTCGCCAATGCAGGAGCAGAATGGGTGCAGGTCGACGAACCCGCTCTGGTACTGGACTTGCCAGCATCCTGGCTGCGCGCATACGAAAAAGCCTATTTCCAGCTTCAGCGCAGCCCGGCGAAAATTCTGCTGGCTACTTACTTCGACGCGCTGGAAGAAAATCTGCAGACAGCTGTCAACCTTCCTGTGGCCGGTTTGCATATTGATGCTGTGCGCGCTGTTGCTCAAATAAAACCGGTGCTTGACTGGCTGCCCGCTGACAAAGTCCTTTCTATCGGCATAATCGACGGCCGCAATATCTGGCGCAATGACCTGCGCAAATCCCTGCTCGTTCTGGAAACTGCACACAAGAAACGTGGCGACCTGTTGTGGGTGGCGCCATCCTGTTCGCTGCTGCATGTGCCTCTCGATCTGACGCCGGAAGCAAAGCTGGATCACCAACTCATTGAATGGCTGGCTTTTGCACACCAGAAGCTCTATGAGCTGGCAACACTCAACCGCCTGCTGCGCGGCAATGGCAGCACATCCGATCAGCGCGCCTTGCTTGCCAGCGACCATGCTGTCAGCTCGCGACGCACTTCCGGCAAAGTGCACAGGCCCGAGGTGAATACGCGGCTGCGCGGCATAGAGCAAAGCAGCTGGAAAAGAAAACAGAGTTTTGCGCAACGTATTGTGGAACAACAGGCACGTCTTGCTCTACCTCTGTTCCCGACAACCACTATCGGATCGTTCCCGCAGACGTCGGATATTCGCCGGACCCGTCTGGAATATAAAACCGGTGTGATTGACGAAGCAACGTATCGCAGCCGGATTCAAGCGGAAATTGCTGACGCCATCAAGCGCCAGGAAGCACTGGATATAGACGTGTTGGTGCATGGTGAAGCCGAGCGTAATGACATGGTGGAATACTTCGGAGAGCAATTGGCTGGCTATGCTTTCACGCAACAGGGCTGGGTCCAGAGTTATGGCTCACGGTGCGTGAAACCACCCATCATCTTTGGAGATGTGTTGCGCGAACGACCAATGACTGTTGAGTGGATACAATATGCGCAGTCGCTCACCAACAAACCTGTCAAAGGAATGCTGACTGGCCCGATCACCATGCTGTGCTGGTCTTTTGTGCGTGACGACCAACCGCGCAAAACCACTGCCTGGCAAATCGCGCTGGCGCTACGTGATGAAGTGCTGGATCTTGAAGCAGCCGGGGTGCAGATCATTCAGGTAGATGAGCCAGCCATTCGCGAAGGACTGCCGTTACGGAAACAACAACAGGCCGAGTATCTGGACTGGGCTGTGAAGGCCTTCCGTCTGAGCACTTGCAGCGTTCGCGATGAAACCCAGATTCACACTCATATGTGTTATTCGGAATTTAACGACATCATCGCGGCGATTGCCGATCTGGACGCTGACGTGATAACCATCGAAACCTCAAGATCTGCCGGTGAGCTGATCCAGGCGTTCGAGAACTTTGACTATCCCAATGCCATCGGACCGGGTGTATACGACATTCACTCGCCGAATCTACCTGAAATCAGCAACATGATTCATTTAATCAGCCGTGCTGCAGCCCGGATTCCTGTTACACGATTATGGATTAATCCCGATTGCGGTCTCAAAACAAGGGCTTGGGCAGAAACCGAGACCGCCCTGCAGTGCATGGTCAAGGCAGCAAAACATCTTAGAAATCAACATGTAGAAAGCGCCTAGAGATCCCGGGATGAATACCCGATAACTGTGAGGCATGATCGGATAGAGCGAGGTCATGCCGCCATTGATACATTAAATCTATCGTCTATTAATATATATTTGATTTCCCCAAAACGCCGTCAGGCACTATCATTCGCACCGTTCACTAAAGCAGCCTCTATGCTTTTTATTCGATGGCTACACGGTAAAGGAGTCAATACGTGTCTTTGATCAATACAGAAATCAAACCTTTCAAAACAACTGCGTTTCACAATGGCGAGTTTGTTGAAGTTACCGAAGCCACCCTGAAGGGCAAATGGTCAGTGGTATTCTTCTACCCTGCAGACTTCACCTTTGTGTGCCCAACCGAACTGGGCGACCTCGCTGACAACTACGCTGAATTCCAGAGCCGTGGTGTTGAGATCTATGCTGTGTCCACTGACACACATTTCACTCACAAAGCCTGGCATGACAGCTCTGACACAATCCGCAAAATCCAGTATCCGATGGTCGGCGACCCCACTGGCACCATCACCCGCAACTTCGAAGTGATGATCGAAGAAGCAGGTCTGGCTGAGCGTGGTACGTTTGTAGTCGATCCTGAAGGCAAGATCCAGATCGTCGAGATCACAGCTGGTGGCATTGGCCGTGACGCAACTGAGCTGCTGCGTAAAGTCAAAGCGGCTCAATACGTTGCCTCTCACCCAGGTGAAGTATGCCCGGCCAAGTGGAAAGAAGGCGAGGCCACACTGGCACCGTCTCTGGATCTGGTAGGCAAGATCTAAAGCTTGCGCCCAAACGGTAGCCCGGGCGTTATCAGTCCGGGCTACCGGGGGCTGCGGTGCGACGTGAAAAATGGCTCCCGGCCATTTTTTTTGTGCCCGAAATTCGTAATTTGAGGAAAATGTGATGTTAGACGCCAGCATGAAAACCCAATTGAAGGCTTATCTTGAAAAAGTGACACGGCCCTTTGAGATTGTCGCGTCGCTTGATGACAGTGACAAGTCCCGCGAACTTCTGTCACTGCTCCAGGACATTACCAGCCTGTGTAGCAAGATTACATTGCGCGAGGATGGCCAGGATGTCCGCCGCCCTTCTTTCAGTTTGCAACGCTCTGATGCAGAAATGCATCTGCGGTTTGCCGGCATCCCGATGGGTCACGAATTCACCTCACTGATTCTGGCGCTGCTACAGACCGGAGGACATCCGCCCAAGTTGTCTGACGAGAAAGTTGCCCAGGTCAAAGCACTGAAAGGAGACTTCGTATTCGAAACTTTCTTCTCACTCTCATGCCAGAATTGCCCGGATGTAGTTCAGGCACTGAATGTAATGGCTGTGCTGAATCCTGATATCAAACACGTAGCAATAGATGGTGCCCTGTTCCAGAAAGAAGTAGATGAACGGCAGATCATGTCTGTTCCCAGCGTTTTTCTGAACGGAGAGTTATTTTTTCAGGGCCGCATGGGCGTAGATGTGATTCTGGCGAAAATTGATACTGGCGCAGCCAAACGTGAAGCGGAAAAACTTAATGAAAAAGAGCCTTTTGAGGTTCTTATTGTAGGGGGCGGCCCAGCTGGCGCAGCTGCCGCCATTTACGCCGCACGCAAAGGCATTCGCACCGGCGTGGCCGCGGAACGTTTTGGTGGTCAGGTGCTGGACACGATGGCGATCGAGAACTTTGTGTCCGTACAAGAGACAGAAGGACCGCGGCTGGCGCGACAATTGGAAGAACACGTTAAACATTACGATGTAGACATCATGAATCTGCAGCGCGCCGCCGCGCTGATTCCTGCAACAGAGCCGGGCGGGTATCATGAGATTCGGTTTGACAGCGGTGCTTCCGTTAAAGCCAGATCAGTTATTCTTGCTACAGGTGCACGCTGGCGCGAGCTGAACGTTCCCGGCGAGCAGCAATACCGTAATAAAGGTGTTGCATACTGCCCGCACTGCGATGGCCCTCTGTATAAAGGTAAAAACGTTGCTGTAGCAGGTGGTGGCAACTCCGGCATAGAAGCTGCCATCGACCTGGCAGGAATCGTCAATCATGTCACCGTGCTGGAGTTTGCCGATAGCTTGCGGGCTGATGAGGTGCTGCAACGCAAACTTCGCAGCCTGCCCAATGTCGACATTATTACCATGGCACAGACTATGGAAGTGGTTGGGGACGGTCAGAAAATGACTGGACTGATATACAAGGACAGGCGCAGTGAAGAGCTGCATACACTTAAACTGGATGGCGTTTTTGTACAGATCGGTCTGTTACCTAACAGCGAATGGTTGAAGGGGACTGTTACCACCACTGCCCACGGCGAGATCGAGATTGATTCCAAAGGCAGCACCAATATACCCGGAGTTTTCGCCGCCGGCGACGTCACCAATGTGCCGTACAAGCAGATTATTATAGCAATGGGCGAAGGATCCCGATCGGCGTTGAGCGCCTTCGATTATCTGATTCGCCACTGACATCCCGCACGGGCCCGGACCAAGTCCTGTTGTCACCTACGAGGAACGAAAAAGGATTTCAAGGACGCAATACGCTTTGATCAATACATACCTTTAACGTTCATCTGCAGTGAGAACAGGCTGGTTCTGGCTGTTACAAATAATACGTCGCGGTTTTCGCCTCCGAACGTCATATTAGCCGGTGCCAGCGGAAACTCTATCGATTGCAGCAGCTCGCCCTGCGGGCTGTAGATCGTAATATTGCGTCCCCCGGTCAGATACAAATTGCCGCGCTCATCCAGCGCCAGCCCATCAGAACCTTGTCCAGCCAACAGCCTTTTATCCGCTATCTGGCCCGGTGCTGTAATGGTGTAAGCAAAGGTCTGATTGCCAATATGATCTGCCACATAAAGGGTCGATCCATCCTGCGTACCAATAATACCATTGGGCTTGGTCAGATCTGTAATAATCGCCTGCGCTTCACTTGCGCCGGGCGCCAGGTAATACACGTAATAACCGGGCTGCGGATTATTGGATTCATCGCCATAGCGTGGGTCTGTAAAATAGATACCACCAGAGGCATCAAGCCATAAATCATTTGGGCTGTTGAGTGGAGCCCCATTGTGTTGATCGATTACGACACTGACATTAGCCTGTGAATCCATACGCGTGATTCGTCCGGCCCCGCCTTCGGCACCAAATAATTCCCAATTGCTGTTAAAAAACAGACCATTGGTGCCATTGGTATTTTCACGAAATGTCTCTAACTCACCGCTCACTGACCAGGTATGAATACGGCTGGCCGGAATATCGGAAAAGTAGATGTTGCCCTGCTCGTCTGCAGCAGGGCCTTCTGTGAAAATAAAACTGTCTGCCAGCAATTGTACAGAGGCGTCAGGTGCCACCAAAGAGTCGTCCTGAGCATGTGAGACGGAAACGATCATCACGCCGGCAAGAGTCAGAAAACCCAATTGCTGCCAGATACGGCTACCATTTAAAGTACTCATAACAATCCTCTCATTTATTAAAAAGTATCAGCCACGACCAAGAAATGGCTGTCTGTGATCCAGCACAGTTGCATCAATTATCGTTGCGTTTTTAGGCATGCTCAGCATCAATACGGCCACACGTGCTATATCAGCAACGTCCATTTTAGGCTCATCAATCACTGATGCAGGCGCATTGTCCCAGATATCGGTGTAGACGTTACCCGGGTGCAGACAACTGACCATAATGCCAAGTTCGCGGCCCTCAACAGCCAGCGCACGGGTCATGCCCTGTAATCCAAATTTACTGGTGGTATAAGGTACTGATCCAAAGCGTGGAACCTGACTGGAAATACTGCCTATATTAAGAATACGACCACCGCCATTGCCCTTCATTACCCGAAAGGCTTCGCGACTGTACAAAAAGGCTCCCGTCAGATTGGTGTCCATCACCATCTGAAAGTCTTTTGCCCGGAGATTTTCGACAGCACCGGCACGCGCAATGCCGGCGTTATTGATGACGGCATCCACTTTGCCAAACAGTGCAATTGCTTTTTCAAAAACAGCTTGCGTATCTGACTCGCTGGCTGCATCTGCCGGGAGACCATGCGCATTGGCGTCATCCAATTTGGCCAAGGCCTGATCAACACTATTATGTGATCTGCCAGTGATCAGCACACGTGCGCCTTCCGATAAAACCGCTTGTGCTATCGCAAAGCCTATCCCTCGTGTGCCGCCAGTAATAATAACAACTTGTCCCGCCAATAACTGCGTCATGCCGGATGCTTCTCCTGTGTGGTTCTGATCTGGAACAGGAGAAGGACAATATCATTTCACTAATGGCTTGACCACTGCACAGCCAACTCTGTTGCTGGCGCCAGATCCAGCACACCAGCGAGAGCATCAACCGGGCTCACCAGCATGCCAGTAACAGCCGTCGGCAACTGCGACACCATTATGCGATCACCCCGATTGAGCTGAGCGGAACGCACCAGCAACTGGTAGTTACCATGCTCGTCCTGATATTCTCCCACACGCTCGACACTCAGTGCTTCCAGACGGCTGTTGCTGATTCTGTAGATACGACCATTGTCATACAGCGCGTGCATCGGCACAGAGATCACATCCGGCTCTGCCGGCAAACTAAGACTGAGTTGCAATACCGTTCCCAGCGCCAGTACCGCATCTGCCTCGACATTAAAAAATGCATCGATACCACCCAGGCCTGGCTTGATGTCACCGGAGAGCCCCGCGAGTTCAAAACCGTAACGCACACCACCCAGCCTGGCTTCCGCGAACACGCTCTCGCCTTCATTCAGTGATTGCCTCAGACGATGTGCAATCTGCGCCGGAATGGCTGCACGGATCTGCAGACCTTCATAATCCGCCAGACGCAGCATGGATGCGCCGCTGCCAACGCGGTCACCCACTGCCACTTCAATTGCAAGCACCCTGCCGGAAAAGGGTGCCGCCATCATTGCATAAGAGAGCTCCAGCTGAGTGCGCTCTAGCCGCGTTCTGGCCTCTGCTACCAAGGCTTCTGCATAGGCGATCTGGTGAGGAAATTCGCGCAAGGTTGCGATATGCCTTGCCAGTGTCATTGCACGCTCATTGGCTTCCTGACGGATTTCATCAAGTTGCGCATCTGCGATCATGCGCTGATTATGCAAAGACACAAAACGCTCAAGCTTGGATGCTGCCAGACTTGCCTGGGCCTCGTGATGCTGCGTCAGCTCGCGCGCCAATTCATAGTTACTGACAACCGTTGCCCGATTGGCGTCAGCTTGCAGTAACGATGATTCAGCCGCACGTACATTCAGCCTGAGCTCTGCATCATCCAGACTCATTAGAAGCTCTCCGCGCTCGACCCAGTCGCCTTCTTTAAAATGGATGGCAGATACCGTGCCTGCAACCGGCGCGCGCAGGTTCGCCGTCTGTACGGTTTCGAGTTTACCGTAGACCTGCAGGTTCGGCGTCATCAAAGCCGGAATTGCCTCCCTGTAACTGACCGGCCATTCTTTTTCAGCTCTGGTCTCGGGGGACGCACTGGGCCCTGTCGCAACAATTAAAGCACTGATTGAAATCAGCGCCCCAAACACCAGCACCCCGCCCAGGCGGGTTCCGATATTGCGCAGACGTGGCAATGTGCGGACAACTTGTATTTTTTCGAACATGATCAGTTTCCTTTCTGAATATTGAATGTGCCAACAGCAGGCATCAGTCTTGTAAAATGCAGTTTTATACGCTCTATGATGACAATCATTGCCGGCACCACCAACAGAACCAGCAAGGTACCAAAGGCCAGACCAAAACAAAGCGTCACAGCAATAGGCACCATATAAATGGCGAGACTGAAATTTTCAAACATCAACGGTGACAGTCCTGCAATGGTGGTCGCTGATGTCAGAATGACTGCACGAAAACGCGCCAGGGCCGCAGACCTGACAGCCTGTATCAAATCAGACCCGGCGGCCTGTGCACGACGCAGAAAACTCACCAGTACAATTGAGTCGTTGACAATTACGCCCGAGAGTGCAAAAAATGCCAGCATCGACATAACCCCGATATCCACTCCTATAGCCCAGTGCCCGACAATGGCGCCTGTCAAAGCCAGCGGAATGGCGGTCATTACTGCCAGGGGCCAGAGGTATGAACTGAATGACCAGGCCAGAATCAGATAGATGAAGATCAAGGTCAGCATACCGCTCATCTGCATTGTCTCAAGCAACTGCTGGTTGCGCAGACTCGCTCCACCCAGCTCGGAGCTAAGGCCATAACGTTGATTGATGTCCGGTAAAGCCTCGGCACGAACACTTGAAAGAACGCGCTCGGCATTGTTTACCTGACTGTCAACCGATGCGCTGACCATGACCGCCAGATAGCCGTTGTTGTGATTGATCACATCAATCCCCCGGCGTGTTGCCAGATCCGCGACCATTCTGAGCGGCACAATTTCTCCGGCTGGTGTTCTGACCGGAAATTGCTGCAGCGAATTGATGTGATCGCGTTCGCTCTCAGGCAGTGTGACCATCACTTCAAGCTCGGCATTATCCAGATTGAATATCTGTACGCGATTACCAAAATATGCGCTGCGCAACTGCTGGCCCAGCGATGCCGTAGTCAGTCCCAACGCCGCGCCCTGTGCATTGAGAGAAAAGATCATCTGGTCTTTGCCGTACGGCAAA
Source organism: Pseudohongiella sp. (assembly GCA_030651695.1). GTDB lineage: Bacteria > Pseudomonadota > Gammaproteobacteria > Pseudomonadales > Pseudohongiellaceae > Pseudohongiella. The sequence goes on from JAUSCD010000012.1 coordinate 427,816, forward strand.
TTGTCAAATACATTGCTGACACCTTCGTACGCCAGTAACGCAGCCTGGAGTTCTTCTGAAGCCAGTTTGAGACTACTCAGGTCCGCCCCGCGCAACACCAGTGAAATATCCGGCTGACCACCGTTGGCTCCGCCCCTGACCTCAAGCACCAGTTGCTCTACAAATGGTGGTTTGCTGACCCGTTGCTGCCACTGGTTCACAAAAGACTGAGGGGAAATTTCGTACTCGTCTTCCCATGCGTATTCGATACGCATGGATGCATACTGTTGACCTGATTTTCTTTCCTGATTCAGTCGCGCCGTTCTGAAACCTGAATAGTATCCGTTGATATTGCGCTCACCATTCTGCGTATCAATTTCTTTTAATGTCTGTTCAAGGTGTTGCATGAACTGACGACGCTGGGTCTCTGTCGCGTCCATAGAGAAGCTGACGTTGGCTTCCAGCATTTGCAAGCTCATACCAGTAACGACGTTCAGACCTACACGACCACTGGCAACCAGGCTGAAGGAGAGAACTACGCACCCTAACACGGCTATCATTGTGTTAAACGGGCGGGCCAGTGCGTAGTCCAGGACAGGTGCGTAACAGCGGTCACGTACATAATAAAACGCCCGGTCAAAAGCTAAACGTGCAGATGGCTTTTTGTCACGTTTCATGCGGCTGAAACTGTGTTTCAGATGACCAGGCAAAACCAGAAAACATTCGATGAGAGAGGCTACGATAACGCAGAACAGCACCATGGGCATGGTCTGAATTACAGCACCCATGTCACCACCACCAATCAATAATGGTACAAATGCTGCAAGCGTCGTCATGGAGGACGTCAGTACCGGCATCAGCATGCGTTTGGCAGCGCCCGCTGCAGCATCTTCTGCAGACAAGCCTTGTTCATACAACGTAACGGCGTCTTCACCCACGATGATGGCATCGTCGACAACAATACCGAGAGCCATGATGAAGGTTATCAGCGCAAGAATATTGATGCTGCCATCGAACCAGTAGTAATAGAGCAGCGTGGCAAACAGGAAACTGACAGGAATTCCTGCCATCACCCACCAGGCTGTACGGGTATTCAGAAATACAAACAAGGTCAGCGCTACCAATACCAGACCCGACCAGGCGTTGCTGAAGATCACCGCAAGTTGCTCCGTCAGCAGTTTCCAGACTTCCTGATAGATCTCAATGCTGACGCCTGCCGGCAGTTGCGCCCGTGTTGTTTCCAGCCACTGCTGAAGCGCTGCAGCAGAGTCAAGCGCATCTGAGTCCGACAGACGATAGAGATTCATTTCAATGGCAGGTTTGCCATCACGACTGAGTGAAGCCTGGCCTGCACGCGGGCGCTTTTCGATTTCGGCAATATCTCCGAGGCGAACCAGCTGATTGCCGGGACCCAGCGGCAATTCCAATTGCTCAAACTCATAGCTGCTTCGTCGCTGGTCAAGCGCACGCAATTGCATTTCGCCCTGGTTACGGGCAACCACGCCGGCTGGCAGATCTGTGCTGCGCTGGCGCACAACGGCCGCCAGCGAATCCAGCGTTGTGTTCAAGGTCATCAGATTGGCGCTCGATACCTGAATGGCGAGTTCTTCTTCAGGCAGGCCAACAAACTCTATGCGCTCCACACCGGCAGCATACAATTCACGCTCAAATCGACGCGCCATTGGCAACAATTCCTGAATGCTGCTGCCGCCCACCAACAGCAATGACGCTATGTTTTCGTATTCGGTGCCACGTCGTGCAGTGATGGGCTCCATGTCGGACGGAAGATTACGCACTTGAGCAATACGGTCATTTACCATATCCAGCGCTTTGCTGAGATCGGTTTCAAATGTAAATTCCAGGAAAAAATTGGCTGCCCCCTGAGTGCTCGTGGAGCGCATCTGCTGCAGCTCAGTCACAGTGCGCAACTGCTGCTCCAGAGGGATGACTATCAATTGTTCGACGTCTTCCGCAGAGGCACCGGGCCAGTTCGCTCTGATCAGAATATTGGGCCACTCAACAGAGGGGTCGAGTTGGGTATTGATACGGCTGCCAGCCCAAAGACCAGACAGGATCATCATGATCATGACGAGATTGGAAGCCACTTTGTGGCGGGTGAACAGATCGATAAGGTTGTTGCTGGTCATTATTAGGCACTACCGTGTGGCTGGTTATTCAAGACTGACTGTCGTTGAATAACTGCAATACACAAATCGTGCCAGTTTTTAATTGCTTGTTATTTATAGAAAAATATTTTGCTGTGTGACGCAGATTACAAAGTTCTGGTGATATATACCAACTGTTGTTTTTCCTGGCTATGTCCAGATGTCAGGCGACTACACTATTGCGATTTTGCTGGCTCATCCGGTAAAGGCTGGCAGTTCTGCTCGCGCGTTACGGGCAGGCCGGCCTCCAGGCCCTCTTGACGTCCCGCACTCAGTTACTGATAACCCTTTGCCTGCAGTTCAAATAGCGTAGCGTACTGACCACCCAGCGCCAGCAGACTGCTGTGATCGCCTTCTTCCATGATCTTGCCCTGATCCATCACCAGAATATGATCAGCGATGCGAACCGTGGAAAACCTGTGCGAGATGATGATGGAGATGCGATTACCGGTCAATTCGCGAAAGTGGGCAAATATTTCTGCTTCAGCTTTTGCATCAATGGCTGCGGTTGGCTCATCCAGAATCAATACTTCCGCACGGCTGCGCATAAACGCGCGGGACAGTGCGATTTTCTGCCACTGTCCGCCGGATAACTCTTTGCCGTCGCGGAACCAGGTGCCTAGCTGCGTGTCGTATTGCGCTGGCATCTGGCGGATAAAATCAGCCGCCAGTCCTTTTTCAGACGCCACTGTGACCAAATCTTTATCGCCCATGAAGTCCTTATCGCCGACACCGATATTCTCTCCAACCTTGAGCTGGTAGCGCGCAAAGTCCTGGAAAATCACGCCGATTTTTTCGCGCAAGGCATCGATATCCCAGTCCTGCAGATCAATACCTTGAAACACAATCCGGCCGTGAGTAGGTGTATACAGACGGGTTAACAGCTTAATCAGCGTAGTTTTGCCTGAGCCATTTTCACCCACGATGGCGAGGCTTTCACCGGCCCGAATATGCAGGCTGATGTTATCCAGCGCCGGAGTCGTGCTGCCCGGATAATAGAAACTGACGTTTTCAAACCGAATGCCGTCCGCAATATCCAGACCCTCGGTTTTATTGCCGGACGGTTCCGGAACGTTGTGCCCGAGATACTCAGTCAGATTGGATAAATACAGATTGTCTTCATACATCTTGTTAATGGATGCCAGACAACTGGTTACGGCACCCTGGCCCTGACGGAACACAGCGATGTACATGGTCATCTGACCCAGCGTAATGGCGCCAGCGACAGCAGCAAATGCAACCCAGCCATAAGAGAAATAGAATGCAGCACTGGCAACCAGACCCAGCACGTATCCCCAGAAGCCGCGGCGCAGAACCAGACTGCGATCTTCCTTGTAAATGTTTTTAAAGATATCCACATAACGCTGCAGAAACAGACGCCCTAACTGCATAAGCTTGACTTCTTTAACCCCGTCTTCGCGCGTCAGCACCATTTCCAGATAAACCTGCATACGGCGTTCCGCCGAACGGCTGCGCTGGTTGCGGAATGCTTCACCGGAAAAACGCGCTTCGGCCACAAACGCCGGAACCCCTGCAAAGCCCAGCAGCAGCACCGCCCAGGCAGAAAACTGCCAGAGCAAAAAACCATAACTGATCAGCGAGATGCCATCACGAACCAGATCAAAGGTAGCAATAACCAGGCTTAACGGGCGGCTGGACGCTTCACGGCGCGCACGTACCAACTTGTCGTAATACTCGGAGTCTTCAAAGTTGGCGAGCTCCAGTGTCAGCGCCTTTTCCAGAATCATGACGTTGACTTCGTTGCCCAGCAGCGCACGCAGAATTGACTGGCATACATTGTTGATTTTCAGGGCGCCGGTCATCAGCACCACCAACCCGGCTTCCATCAGTACATAACGCAAGAGATCGGATTTAGCCTGCTCATGCAACTCGCCTTCAGACTGGATCGCTGTCACCACGGCATCCACGATCAGTTGTCCCACCCAGGCAATGGCGGCGGGTAACAGGCCGGCAAACAAGGTTGCCAGAGCCATTACAATGGTCAGAAAGGGGCTGGCGCGCCAGACAATCTCAACGGCGATGCGACTGTATTTAAAAACAGATGCAAAGCGGGTAAGCCAGGCGAACGGAGAAATAACAGGTAGGGTTGATTTCAAAATAGACTTCTTATCACAGTTTTAATGTCCGCGGCTGTATCAAACCGCCGCGGACACAAAGCAAGCAGTTTACGGTTTCATCAGTTTGAGCAGTATACGATCGGTATTGCGCCCCAGACTTTCATCAAACGGACCGGCGGTACGCGGATCACTGTCCACGTAAAGCGCATCGCTGACACCCACTATATGGAAACCGGCTTCAGTCGCGGCCTGAGCCACAGTGTCCAGCGGGATGCGGTGCAGCGCGGCATTGTCAGCGCCGAGATTACCCCGGTGATCAGCAATACCCAGTATGCCACCTGATTTTAATACGTCTTTGATAGCAGCCAGCATTGCCATGGCGTTATCAGGGTTGGCGTTGTAGACATCATGGAAGTTCAGGTGCGTAATCGCCAAATCTACGCTACCGGGCGCAACCCCCAGCTGATCAAAGGTATTCTCTACCCGCTCGACGTTATTCAAACGACCATTAACACGGCTGTTTACTGTCTCCGCTGTTGTGCCACGCGCCAGCGACGCCGGGTTGTTTTGCATCAGCACCTTGCCTTGCGGACCAACTGCATGCGACAGCACTTCGGTGTACCAGCCACCGGATGCCATCACATCCATCACCGTCATGCCTTCTTCCAGCCCGAGAAAACTCAGCACCGCAATGGGTTGACGCGCTGCATCCAGCGCTTTGTCGGCATCGCTGCGATCCGGCGAATTCAGCGCCGCTGCCAGACGTGCTTCATCAATAGCAAAGGCCTGTCCGCACATCAGCGCGGCGGCTGCAAAAACGCTTATCAATTTTTTCATGGTGATACCCCTTTTTTCCTGTTTTTTAAGCTAATTATCAGTCATGCGCCCGTACGCGAGCGGCATTGATCACGGGCAACAGCATAGGCCAAAAACCTGCGTGAATACAGAATTGATTAAACAGCAGGGGTGAGTAGTGATCTTTTTCAGGGGGATTGGGAATGAGATGCGGGTCAGTAAGGAGTAATGTATGACTTGTAATTGAAAGGCCTGGCAACGCGCAGCCACTGGCACCATCAACCTCAGTGCAGCCGACGGCTTTCCATCAACTCTTCTTCAAACAGCTTCTTCACACGCAGCAGCTCCTGCATATCACCTTCTGACGTCAGCAGCGGGAGATGGTTCTCAATATCCATAATCAGATTGGTAATACTACCTGTGTCCAACGCACTCAGATCAACGTCGAACGGCCAGGATGAATCATGTCTCATGGTTATCTCCTAAAATACAGATGCGCATACACGGACGTACGCTCAAGAAACGCACTCAATGGCACACCCCAAAAAGTGGCGGCAATCAGGGCATACCTTGGTTTTCGTCCATTGGCGGGAAAGCTTTAGCTGATTTTGATGCCGGAACCCATGGCTTCACGGATCAATTGATGTTTGAGCATGGGCCATTGGTTGACCGCTTTCATACCGGTATTACGCAGCCATCGCACGGCCAGCGGCTGGTCGGCATAAAGACGTTTGAAACCTTCCATCATGAGCATCATGGACAGGTTGTGGGGTTTACGAAGTCGCTGATAACGGGCAAGAACAAGCGGGTCTGCCGGATCACGTCCGGCAGCTTTGCCCTTTATCAGCTCGCGGGCCAGCACAGCGACATCTGCCAGACCCAGATTGGCACCCTGACCGGCTAATGGATGAATGCTGTGGGCAGCGTCGCCCACCAGAACAGTCCGGCCCTGCACATAGTCCACGGCATGACGTTGTGTCAGCGGAAAGCTGATTCGTGTGCTGGTTTGTTGTATCTGACCTAACCAGTGTTCGCTGGCATAAGACAGCGTCTGACAGAAGGCCTCGTCCGGCAAACCCATCAAGGCCTGCGCGCGCAACGGCAACACCGACCAGACGATGGAACACCAGTGCCCGGCCTCATCATCCGGCGCTGCCAGCGGCAGAAAGGCCAGCACACCATCATCCATAAAAATCTGTCTCGCGCATTGGCCATGTTTTTGTTCCGTGCGTACAGAACAAACAATGGCTTCATGCTCGTAATCCCATTCCCGCGTTGTAAAACCCGTCATTGCACGCACAGGTGATTGTGCGCCATCCGCTGCGATTAACAATCGGGTGGTGAGCTGCCGGCCGCTGTCCAATGTCAGTTGGACGACCGACTGATCATTGCTCACGGCGTCGACTCTGGCAGGCATCACACAATCCAGCATAGGTTGTGTCTGCAACTTTTGATGCATAGCTGCAACGCAGATGCGGTTCTCGACGATATGGCCGAGAGCGCTGGCGTGTATATCTGCGGCACAGAAGTCGATACTGCCGGTACCATCGGTCTCACGCACGTGCATATGAGTGTAGGGACTGGCCCGCCACTGAACCATGGTCTGCCAGACACCTATGGATTCAAACAATTCGCGGGACGCAGGCGTAATGGCGCTGACTCTGGCGTCAAACTCAGGAGTAGCCGACGCGGAGCCGGAGATCGGGTCATTAACCAGCGGTTGGCCAGCCTGCACAGGTTGACTGTCAATCAACGCCAGACGCAGACCGCTGTCGCGAAGTAAAAGCGCCATGGCGGCGCCGATCAACCCTGCGCCTACAATCACCACGTCATAATCAGCTGCTGTGCCGGCTGCGCTCATCCATCCTCCAGCGTCCTCCAGTCTGCGGTTGCCGCCAGTAGCATTCTGATCAATACTGGCCGCCTTTGTTGCAGACTTTACCATTAAAACGCTATGAAACAGGAGCCCTTTGCTATGCCCGACCAAATGTCCGCACCCGTCACAACCGGGCAACTCAGCCCCGAAGCTGCACGCGCCCTCATCGGCACCGAAACCGGTATCAGCCAGTGGCACGAAATCAGTCAGAAACAGGTCGACCAGTTTGCTGAAACCACTGGTGACTTCCAGTTTATCCACCTGGATGCTGAGCGGGCAAAAAAAGAAACTCCTTTTGGCGGCACCATTGCACACGGTTATCTGACACTGTCTCTGCTCAGCATGTTGGGCGCAGAAGCCGGAACAGTAAGACTGGCCGGCACCCGCATCACCATCAATTATGGTCTGGATAAAGTGCGTTTTCTGAATCCGGTTCGTGTTGGCTCGCGTATCAGAGCCAGATTTGTATTGGTCAGTATTGATGAAAAAAATCCCGGCCAGTTTCTGATCAAGAATCAGGCGACCGTGGAAATTGAAGGCCAGGACAAACCTGCCATGATCGCCGAATCACTCAGTCTGGCGATTACTGGTTCATAAACCTGATCGACTGATACCCGGAGAGAACAACCGCATGAAATTTCAACGAGGATTTTTAATTGTGGGACTCCTGACTCTGATTGGCTGTGCAGGCGACAGACCAACTACTCTGGGCGCTCAGAACAACCAGCTGGCGGCTTGCCCTGACTCACCCAATTGCGTTTCCAGTTTTGATACGCGAGAAAGCCACGGCATTTCACCTCTGCAGGGAAATCTTGATCAGGTGCGTGCAGTTCTGGCGCAGATGCCCAGAGCCGAGATCATCACCGATAGCGGCAATTATCTGCATGTTGAATTCACCAGCCGCCTGATGGGTTATGTGGACGATGTTGAGTTTCTGGCAGATGCCTCACAATACATTGTTCATGTTCGTTCGGCTTCTCGTTTAGGTTACAGCGACATGGGTGTGAACCGGGAACGTGTGGAGACGATTCGTGAAACAATGCTGCCTGAAATCTTTTTTTCGAGTACCCGCAGAGACTAAATCCGAGTACGTCGATCAGTCATACCCATCGCCTGCCGGGCAAACCAGTGCCTGGCCGGCGGCAGTAACTCCATTCCCAGCAATCCCATATTGCGTCCCAGCGCCAGTAACGGATTGGTGTTGGAAAACAAACGTGTAGTCAGATCACTGAACATGACAGTTTGCTGCTGATCAGCCTGCTGGCGTTTTTCATATTGTTGCAACCAACTGTAGGCTCCTATCTGTGCGTATTGTCCAGCCTCTGCTGTGGTTGCAATCAGATCCGCCAGTTCGCGTGCATCGCGCAAGGCAAGATTCAAACCTTGCCCGGCTACCGGGTGCAATGTGTGGGCAACGTTGCCCAGCAAAACAATACCAGGTCGTATCTGCTCGGCTGCCAGATTGAGACTCAGTGGAAACAACTGCCGCTCGCCGGCCCGTGTGATCTGGCCAAGGCGATAACCAAAACGCCGTTGCAGCGCCGCCAAAAACTCACTATCCGCCAGAGCCATGATGGCTGGCGCCTCTGCTTCTGTCAGCGTCCACACCAGAGCGCCTCGATGTTCACCCTTCAGATCGGGCAACGGCAGAACTGCCATAGGGCCGGTGTCAGTAAATCGCTCGAAGGCGTAGCCATCGTGAGATTTTTCAAATGCAATATTGCAGATCAGCGCCTGCTGATCGTAGGTTTTTCGTTTGATACCAATGCCCAGTTTTTCGCAAATGGATGATCGACCACCGTCAGCAATAACAATCAGACGACTGTTAACTGTGCATGATTCTGCGTTATCGCGATCAATCCGCAAACTGACACCACACGGCACTGGTTTGACTTCGTTTACCGAAGAGCCAGCACTCACATCAAGCTGTGTATTACCACGTAAACCACTGCTGATAACTTTGTTCAGTATGCTGTTTTCCGCAACATAACCCAGCGCATCAACGTCCATCTCAGTACTGTGCAAACTTGTAGCGCCCATGTGGCCTTTGTCGGACACATGAATATTTCTGATAGCTGTGACATGTGGCGCCAAATTGCTCCAGATGTCAGCCTGCTCGTAAATTTTGCGACTGCCCCATGACAAGGCGGTACTGCGCGCATCAAATATCCGGCTGACGTCATCAGTGTTGTCCACGCAAAGCGATGTGTTATCCACCAGCAGAATACGCAGGGAAGTCTCACCGAGCATGGCTTGCAGCATCAGAGCAAAACTTCCGCCCACCAGTCCGCCACCCGCTATCACCACATCGTATTCCGGTTTTATAATGTCAATAAGCATTGTGGTTCCGTTTAATCTGTATGAGTAACTGCATCTATGCCTGAATCAGTTATTGCGGGTTGCCATCAGCGCTTCAATTTCTTCCGTGGTTTTTGGCACTGCTGCGGTCAATACCACATTACCTTTGCGTGTTACCAACACATCGTCCTCAATCCGGATACCAATTCCTCGCCATTTTTTAGCAACTTTTTTGTTGTCTGCTGCCACATAGATTCCCGGCTCAATGGTGGTGACCATACCCGGTTCAAGAGTGCGGGGTTTGCCCCCTTGCTGATAGCTTCCGGCATCATGCACATCAATACCCAGCCAGTGGCCGGCACGATGCATATAAAAATCGCGGTAGGCGCCGGACTTGATTAACTCATCTGTTTTACCTTTCAGAAGACCCAGCTCAGCCAGACCTTCTGTAATGACCCGCACCGTCACATTATGTGGCTCGTCCCATGCAACGCCAGCACGGATTACCTTGATGGCTTCCAGCTGCGCTTTTAATACGATGTCGTATAACGCCTTCTGCTCTTTGCCGAAGCGGCCACTGACCGGGAATGTACGGGTGATATCTGCGGCGTAATATTCGTATTCACAACCGGCATCAATCAACACCAGATCACCATCATGCAGAGGCTGGTTGTTATTGATGTAGTGCAGAATACAGGCATTACTGCCGCCAGCCACGATGCTGTTATAGGCCGGTGCGCGACTGCCTGCCATCATAAATTCGTGCAGCATTTCGGCTTCCAGATGGTATTCAGAGCGCCCCTCTCTGGCAGCCAGCATGGCGCGTTTATGGGCGCGCGCGGAAATGTCAGCTGCTTCCTGCATCAGTTCGATTTCACCTTTGCTCTTGAACAGTCGCATCTCATGAATCAGCGGATCCAACGCAATAAACTCCACCGGCGGATTGGCACCCTGACGCACACGACTGCGCACAACCTTCACCCAGCCCATGATGCGCTCGTCAAATGCAGCGTCTTTGCCAATAGGTGAATACACCCGCTCACAGCCATCAATCAGATTGGGCAGAATGGTGTCGATGTCGGCAATTGAGTAAGCCTCATCAATCAGCAATTCAGTTTTGGCCTGCTGCGGCCCGGTCAGAATCCCTGTCCATAGCTCCTTGGTTTTGTCTTTGGGCTGGCAAAACAGTACAACTTCACCTTGTTTACGCCCGGGAATCAGCGCCAGCACAGCATCATCTTCAGTAAAACCAGTAAGATAGTAAAAATCACTATCCTGACGATAGGTGTATTCGGTGTCATGGCTACGCGTGCGCAGAGGCGCCGCACACAGCAGGGCAATGCTGTGTTTTTTCATCTGCGACATCAGTGCACGACGTCGGGAGGCAGCCTCCCGGTAAAGGCCTTCCCCGGCCAAAGAAAAAGCCGGTTTTCCTGTTGATTGGATTTTTTGAGGTTTTGCTGCCACTTTTACCATGCCTGCTGTTACACCTTTGGATTGTTTCAAAGTGAATGTACCGTCACTGATTGTTCTCATAACGCCTTTTTTTGTAGAGAGTTTTTGACAAGCGTTATTGACCGTCTACAGACACGTCTCTATAGTAAGCCTCACACCCGCTTCAGCGTATCTATTCGCTATGAATGGCCGATATGAATGACGATCAATTCAACACACTGGATGAGAAAATCACAGCGCTGATTGCCTTGTGTGCTGCCATGAAGCAGGAAAATCAACTGCTCAGGGCTGGTCAGCATAACTGGCAAAGTGAGCGTCAGCAACTGCTGGAAAACAACCGTCAGGCCAAGGCTCGTCTGGAGTCTGTGCTCAGCCGCCTGCGATCCATGGAACAGTCCCAGAGCGCCTGATATGAGCACTTCTCAAGAAACAGCCAGCACGGTTGTTGTCAAAATCCTCGATCGCGAATATCAGATCAGCTGCCCTCCCTCTGAGCAGGATGCTTTGCTCAAATCTGCCCGCCATCTCGATGAAAACATGCGAAAAATCAAATCGCGCGGCACAATTCACGGGCTTGAAAAAATTTCCGTGATGGCAGCTTTGAACATTACTCATGAATTGTTGCAGAAAAATCGCCAGATAAATGAATCCCGTCAAAGCGCTGCGCAACAGATTAAATACCTTGAAGATAAGGTCGAGAGAGCACTGCAAAACTACCGCCAAATCGAACTGTAGTAGATATTTTCTATCGATCCCCTGAATTAACTTGGTTATACTCCAGTCATAGTCACCTGGGGTGAACGTCAGCTGAAAGTGTCCTTGAGCCGATATTCACAACCCTGGAGGCTCCTCGATAGATGTTGTTGTGCATGTCCGCCTGACGGAAAGCCTTATGCATCGCAGGAGCCACCACCTGAGCCTCTGGGTTCAGGGCTAATTTGGCAGCGGCACCCTGGATGACTTCCAAACTACAGCATCTGATATTCATGACAGACTCCCCACTGTATTCAGATTCCTCCGACACTGCCTCAGCGCAGTATCCGCAAATTCGTCAGCAGATCCGCCATACGGCACTGACTCAACGCCGACAACTTTCTTTCTGCCAGCAACAGTCCGCAGAAAAGGCTTTGTGTCGCCAACTTAAGCGCGTGTCCGCCTATCGCAGAGCCAGATCAGTAGCACTTTACCTTTCTACGGCCAGTGAGGCAGGCACAGCCAGGCTGCTGAAGATGGTCCTGCGCGATGGGAAACGCTGTTTTTTGCCAGTGCTGCATCCCTGGCAAAAACATAAAATGCTGTTTGTACGTTATACGGGGGCAGAGTTTTTGCGATCTAACCGATGGGGCATCAAAGAGCCGCAGTTAGCACAACAGCGGTGTTTGAAACCGACGCAACTTGATCTGGTGATACTGCCATTGGTGGCTTTTGATATGGAAGGGCACAGACTGGGAATGGGCAAAGGGTATTACGATCGCGCCTTTGCATTCCGCTGCCAGACCGAAGGCAAACCCTTTCTGCTTGGTCTGGCACACGAATGTCAGCTGGCCGGCCAATTACTGCCGGTTGCAGCCTGGGATGTCGATCTGGATGCGGTGGCTACTGCTGACCGCATCATCACGTTCAGAGCAAACCGCTCTGTGCCACTCCACTTACAAGAACGCTGAGGGCAAACAGGAATACAACAACGGTCAGCATATCGGGTTTGCGTTTCATGAGATGCCTGCCAATTTAATTATTTTTGCTTTCCAGTTAATTAAAGCTCTTATCTAACTCAAAATCCAGATAATGACCCTAACGCGCTGAAGATTAATACAATATTTTCTTCTTAACAATTGTATTGCTGATTTTTCACACATTTTTTTTGCCAAAAATGTGTTAATTGTAAAAATCCTGCTTGCCCGAACCAGAAATGCTGTATACATTAACAGCACTACTGACTATATATACAGTTAACTGGTGTCGGAGCCACTCATGCATACACAAGACGGCCACTCTCACAATATCCCGGGAGCTGTAACCCGCAGCGCTGGCAGCCTCAGTCCCGAGGCAGATATGCAGACAAGGGTAAAACAGCTGCTGGCTCAAACACCGGCTCTTTGGCAGGGCATAGCTCCCGCCAATAATATCTACCTGCATCCGACCGCAGCAGGCCCACGCACAGTAAGCACCCGCAACATACCCACAGATCTGTTTGCGGATGGCTCCGACAACCCGGCAGAGAAGGATCCGGCCACCACTGCTGTACCCTCACAAAGCACTGGTTTTGCTGAACTGGACAAGCTGTTGCCCTGGGGTGGATGGCCTGTCAGTGGCCTGATCGAAATTGTCAGCCGGCACAAAGCCGTAGGAGAGCTACAGCTGTTGATGCCCTTGTTGCGCCAGCGCAGCCATCAACAACAATCCCTGTTGTGGATTACGCCTCCCTATACTCTGCATGGGCCGGCTCTGGCCAACTCCGGTATTAATATCCGCAACAGTTTTGTGATTCCCTCTCAGACTGGCTGCAACAATGCACTCTGGAGCATTGAGAAAGCTCTGCAGTCCACTGAGTGCGGCATGGTGCTGGCCTGGCAGAACTGGTTAAGTGCACGTGTTGTCCGTCGCCTGCAACTGGCGGCCAATGAGGGCAAAACTCTGGGCGTTTTATTCCATCAGAGACCCGTACCTCATTCGCCCGCAACTCTGCAGCTTGAAATCAGTGCAGCACCGCTTGCGGCAGATGGTAGTCGACAATTGAATGTCCGACTTTTAAAGGCCAAAGGCAGCCACCGCCAGGGAGAAATTCGGCTGCACCTGCCCGGTTAAATCCGCCATGTTAAAAACCAGACATGCTCTGTTACCGGGCAGGACAAGTCGTCTGCGCCCGGTAGCGCCATCTAAGAATTACCTCACATCTCAATACCCGCGCTCACTTTGGTATGCCCTGTATTTCCCTCAGTTAACTGAAGAGAATAAGTCTGATCAGCATATGATCAAAGAGCTGGCTGGTGTTTGCCTGCAGGTAAGCGATCACATTGCAATTGTCAGTGGTAATGCGATCGTGTTGGAGATACGCAGCAGTTTGAAATACTTTGGAGGCGTGAGCCGGATACGTCAGACCATACAAGTTGCCTTGCAGGCCCGGTTGCAACAATGGGATCTGTCAGTTGTCTATTACGACGCAGCCACTCCGAGTGCCAGCGCCAGCTCACTGCTGGCCCGGGCAAAGATTAGTCAGTTAGTGCCTGATGCTATGAATTTGCGTTCGGCCCTGGGCTCAATAAGCATTGCACATCTTACGCTGGATGCAAAACTGCTTAACCGGCTGGAGCGCTGCGGTCTGCTTTATCTACGGGATCTATGGCGTCTTCCGCCAGCGGGTTTACGCATCCGCTTTGGTCGCACACTGAGTGATTATCTGGAGCAACTACTGGCTCAACGCCCATCAACTTTAAGCCGCTGGCAACCTGCTCTCTCTTTTTGTGAGACATTGACCCCCGATGCCCGTGCAGAAACTCAACAGGACATTCTTGTTCTTGCTTCGGAGTTGCTTTTAAAAATGCAACAGTTTCTGCAAAAACACCATAAATCTACCGATCATATTTTGTTCGAACTTTATGATGAAACAGGATCAATGCGATCCTTCAGGCTTGGTACGCGCCGACCTGTGCGCGAAAAAGCTATCTGGACATTGCTGCTGGAGAATCGTATTGCTGGCATAAATATTTTCAGTAGCGTCAGCTCTCTTACTTTATCAATTCTGGATTTTCATGATTACCAGCCTATGGGAGCTCATCCAAAAGAACGGGGAAAAGCGCCGGGCACAGCAACTGGTAACAGCTTGCTGGAAGCGCTAGCCGCCCGGCTTGGTGAGCATTCAATTTTCTGTCTGAATCATCAGGAAGACTACGATCCGGTTGCTGCCGGCAAGTATCTTGAATATTCTGACACTCAAAAAATTCCTTTACAAAAAAACAGGCAGCAAGCACGGGGTTTTGGTTTTAAAGAACAACAACCATGCTGGTTGTTGTCATCACCACTGCCTTTGAGGTTGCTGCACGAGTTGCCCGTTTACCTTTCGCCGCTGACTTTCTTGCGCGGCCCCGAACGGATTGAAACACACTGGTGGTCAGGGAAGGATATCAGACGTGATTATTACATTGCATCTAATCAGCAAGGCATGATGTTGTGGGTCTATCGGGATATTGGAAAACGCTCGTGGTTCTTGCAGGGACTATTTGCCTGACAAGGTCATAATTCGCTCTGCCAGAGTTCGTCGAGATAAGGAAAGTTCCATTTCTCAAGCGGCTCACGCGCCTCAATAGTTTCCGTGTTACCGGGTAACGACAGATCGATTACTGACTGCGAAACCGGTAATTTTGATCTCACTGAAAAGAATACTTTTACCTTTGGCTTAAGCATATTACCCTCATTCTGCTCAATCACTACGGCCAGACGCTGACTGCTCAAACGCACAAGAGAACCTGTCGGATAAATACCTATGGTTTTTATAAAAGCCTGGAACAGCACAGGATCAAAATGTCCTTTCCATTGAGCCATACGCTGCAATGATTCTGCCGGCCCCCAACCCTTTTTATATGGCCTGTTGGAAGTGATTGCATCATAAACATCACAGATGGCACCCATTCGCGCAAGACGGGTAATCTGATCTCCCTGCAACCCATGTGGATAACCTGAACCGTCGTACTTTTCGTGATGATGCAAACACACATCAATAACTTCAGTTGAAATATCTCCAGCCGTCGTAAGAATTTCTGCACCTCTGACAGGATGCGATTTAACAACAGTAAATTCCGAGTCCGTCAGGGCACCTGGTTTATTGAGGATCAGATCGGGCACAGCCATCTTCCCAACATCATGTAACAAGCCGGCGCTTCCTGCGTGGCGAACCTCAAAATCACTCATGCCCAACTCACGGGCAAGTGCCACCATCATGGCGCACACGGCTACAGAGTGCATGTAGGTATAGTCATCCGCAGTTTTCAGACGAGCCAGCGTAATCAGTGCCTGGGGATGTCTCTCAACCGAAGCGGTGATCTGCTCAACCACATGATTAGCGGTTTCCATAGAAACCGCGCGCCCCATACGGGCTTCGCTGAACATATCAATAACAGCGCTCTTTGAGCGATTACAAAGCTCGCGGGCACGACTGAACTCCTGATGGAAGCTGCTCTTTTCGGTTTTGACAACAGGCACCCTGCCAGCGCCAGCAGTTCTGACAGCGATCCCCGATGCAGGGGTTCGTGTCAGCACAGGTGTTGGCTTGACTTCCAGCTGTGGTTTGCTGCTTGCGCCGCGACTCTCATCGATACTGACCTCATCAATGCCACAGGTTTTTAGCAACACAAGGTCTTGCGGATCATCAAGTAGAAATTTGGTTTTCCAGAACGGATGTTTGATCCACGAGCCATGCAACTCCTGCACAAACATGCCAAGCTTCAGCTCTTTAACCGATATGCGTTTGATCATCAAATACTCCTGCTGACACTAAGGCAGACATCAGCGGCGGTCATATTATCGACTGCCCAAGAGATATGAAAGTGCTAGAATTCATCATAGAGAATCAGCCGCGCAGCCATCAAAAGTAAACAACATGAATGACACAACAAAAGCCTGGTTGCAGATCCACTTCTGCGTAGTGCTTTGGGGCTTCACTGCGATTCTGGGCAAACTCATCACACTGGACGCATTGCCTTTGGTGTTATGGCGCATGAGCTTGGTAGCAATAACTCTTCTGCTCGTGCCATCAATCATAAAATCCTTGCGCAACATGTCATGGCGTCTGATTGGTATTTATACCGGTATCGGTATTCTGGTCACACTGCACTGGCTGACATTTTACGGCGCCATTCGCTTGTCCAACGCCTCAGTGACCGTGACTTGTATCGCAACTGTACCGGTTTTTCTGGCCATTCTTGAGCCCATACTGGCTGGCCGTCGTTTCCAGACATCAGAACTCTTGCTTGGCCTGATGGTGCTGCCCGGTATTGTGCTTGTGGTCGGCGGCACTCCCGCTCAAATGAATGCAGGTATTGTTATGGGCTTGATATCAGCGCTATTTGTTGCGCTGTTTGCAGCACTGAACAAACGCTACATTCTCAAAGCAGATGCCTTGGCCATCACCACTATTGAAATGGCGGCCGGCTCTGTTTTCTTGCTTGGTTTAGCACTGCTGTACACCCTCATCCCCGCACTGCCTATGGTTGCAGGAATTCTTGAAAACCCGACCCAGATGTTCGCGCTGCCGCAAGGCACTGATATGCTCTGGTTGCTGTTGCTGGCTTTTGGCTGCACGCTGTTGCCCTTTGCGTTATCCCTGGTTGCATTACGCCAACTGTCTGCCTACGCCAGCTCACTGGCTATCAACCTTGAACCGTTGTATGCCATTGCGCTGGCCGCCGTTTTTCTGGGTGAACAACAGGAAGTCAGCGCCGGATTTTATCTGGGCGCGGCACTGATCATGGCGGTTGTACTGATTTATCCTTGGTGGGCGAGACGGGGCAGTGTGCTGGCCGGCAGCCGCTGATTTTAATTATCCTCTCCCTGACCGACTGATTCCTGAGCCTCAAAGTGTTCTTGCCAACGCGCACCTGACAAAGCACCCACAATTGCATAGTTGCCTTCGTGGCAGGCGTACTCATAAATGTGGCTACCTGCTGGCAGGCGACGCATGGGCACTTCAGCCGTCCAGGGTCGCCCATATACTTCAGTATCATTCATGGTAACGCGGTAATTGATCTGTCCGTCTGACTCCATCCAGAACCACTCGGTCGTGGTCAGATTCCCGGTTGATCCACGGAAACTTTGCTGTGGATGAATATTGCGGGTAGTCACCACCAGTGTGTCGCCTTCCCAGTGCCCTACCGAATCGCCCATCCATTTGTAGACAGCACCGTCCTGGTGTTCTGCATTAATACGGATGATACGCACATCGTTGACCATTTCGGCCATGATCATCACATAATCGTTGGTCTGCACAATCCGGTAATTACTGTTATAGGACATCGGTAACATGGGCGGGCCGGCCGTTGATAGTACCGACAACAGGCAACGCTCTCCGGCTGGTCTGAGCTCAGGCCCATCAAACTCCTGGACGCCGGGACGCGCCAGCATCCGCGAGACAAAATCACGGTTGCGACCGTTTTCTGCAAACGGAATACGGCCATTGGGCGGATCAACAACCAATGATGTTCTGTACTCACCATCAATTTGAGCTACATAGTTGCTGGAGAAAAACCAGTCTGCTTCCAGACGGATTGGCTCGCCTTTGGGCGGCGGACCACGATCCGGATCAAGCCACTCTTCACTATTCAGATCTGTTAAACCAGCTGCCGAACCCGGGCGCCAGGCACCTGCCTCTTCTGTTGTCATTGCACGGCGATCGGCAAATTGGGGAGGTCGCTCTACCGGCGTGTCTGTTTCATTGGTCCACAAACCCTGAAGATCAGGTCGTCCATCAGGCAGGCGAGGGATATCGGCCTGCAGTCCGGCGCAGAACATCAACGGCAGCAATGCTGCCATGGTAGTAGCGGGCTTGCTTCTTTGTATCTGTCTGAACCAATTCATGGCAGGAATCATCCCAACAACATTATCGGTGGAGTTTACCCAAATATAGTGGGTAACGTCACATCTGTATGGAGCCGGGACTTGATGCAAATCAAGCAAAGTCACGAGACTGCAAACTCATGCCCGCAAACCAGTGACTTAAATCTACCAGCACTGTAGCAACCACATGAGTTACCCCATCTGCACGTTGCAGCTTACCGGTAACACCAAGGACTGATGCCTCATGAATCTGACGATAATACGGTTCCAGCAATGACGACCACACCACAACATTCATAAAACCGGTTTCATCTTCAAGCGTCAGAAATGTAACCCCGGATGCTGTCTGCGGGCGCTGACGGCAGGTAATCAGACCCGCAATTTTTATGATGCAACCGTCATTGGACTGAAGTAATTGCTCTGCTGTACGCACCTGATAGCGCTGAAGATGTTCACGCCATAGAAACAGGGGATGTCGGCGCAAGCTCAAGCCAATACGATTATAGTCAGCTGCAATATCCTGAGACTCACTTGGCTTGGGTAACATCAACTCTGCCCCGATAACTGTCTGACCATAATCATTTTCTGCAGCAGCAAAAAGGGGTGGTACTTCCTCAACGGCACTGGCCTCCCAAAAGGCGCGGTGGCGATCTGTGGTCAGTGAGCGTAAAGCGTCAGCAGCAGCCAGGGCGTCAGCATCCCGCTGAGGCAATTGCACTCGCCTGACAAGATCCTTGATATCTGCATAAGCAGCCTGTTTGCGCATTGACACCATGCGCTGCGCGGCTGTGCGCGACAACCCCTTGACCAATCTGAGGCCAAGACGCAGAGCTTTTTGTTCCTTATGCATTACCTTTAAATCTGATTCCAGCGTGCAATCCCAATCGCTGTGACAAACATCAACCGGCAATACATTGACTCCATGCCTGCGTAAATCCTGTACCAGCTGCGCCGGCGCATAAAATCCCATAGGCTGGCTGTTGAGTAATGCACAGACAAATGTCGCCGGGTAATAATATTTCAACCACGCTGACACATAGGCTAACAACGCAAAACTGGCTGAGTGTGACTCAGGAAAACCATACTCACCAAAACCCAGTATCTGTTGATAGATCTGTCGGGCAAAACTTTCACTGTAACCCCTGGCTAACATACCGTTAATCAGCTTTTCCTCAAATGGTTCCAGCCCGCCTTTTTTCTTCCACGCAGCCATGGCACGACGCAACTGATCAGCCTCTCCTCCGCTGAAGCCGGCAGCAACCATTGCAATCTGCATTACCTGCTCCTGAAAAATGGGCACACCCAGTGTGCGCTCAAGCACACGCTTTACTGCCTCATTGGGATAGGTAACGGTTTCCCTGCCCTGTCTTCTTGCCAGATACGGATGAACCATTTCACCCTGTATAGGGCCGGGTCTCACAATTGCTATCTGTACTACAAGATCGTAATAGTTTTTGGGCCGCAGGCGCGGCAGCATGCTCATCTGGGCACGGGATTCAATTTGAAAAAGACCGACAGTATCAGCCTCACTGATCATTGCATAAACACGGGGATCTTCCGCTGGAATATCAGAAAGCTGCCAGGCTTTTCCTGAACGCTGCGGCAACAGAGCCAAGGCTTTTTGTATTGCCGTTAACATACCCAGCGCGAGCACATCCACCTTAAGCAGACCGAGTGCCTCCAGATCATCCTTTTCCCATTGGATTACTGTGCGATCGGGCATAGAGGCATTTTCTACTGGCACCAGTTCAGACAAAGGGCCTTCACTGATCACAAAGCCCCCTACATGCTGAGACAGATGTCTTGGAAAACCAATGAGCTGTTCAACCAGAGTAACCAGTTGCATCAACGTTTTATGTTCAAGATCAGGCGCTTCTATCTGTACCAGCCTGCCATCTGATGACATACGCAAATTTGATAACAAATGGTCGATTTTTTCTGCACTTAAACCCAGAGCCTTGCCAACATCACGAATGGCACTGCGGCGCCGGTAGCAGATTACTGTAGCCGCCAGCGCAGCGCGTTGACGGCCATACTTCCTGAATATGTACTGTATGACTTCTTCCCGCCGCTCATGTTCGAAATCAACATCAATATCAGGCGGTTCATCACGTTCTTTGGATAAAAACCGTTCAAACAATAACTGCATACGCCCGGGATCTACTGCGGTAATTCCCAGACAATAACAGACAGCGGAATTGGCAGCAGAGCCACGGCCCTGGCAAAGAATGTTCTGGCTGCGGGCAAAGTTCACAATGTCATGCACTGTCAGAAAAAAATGCTCATACTTAAGCTCATTAATCAGTTTAAGTTCTTTTTCCACCAACTCACGCACAGCCAGAGGCGATCCTGCCGGCCATCTTTGATGCATACCTTGCAGGGTTAGTGTGCGCAACCAACTTGAAGGAGTATGCGATTCAGGGACCAGCTCATGTGGATACTCATAACGCAGTTCATTCAGTGAGAACTGGCACTGATCGGTAATATGCAGTGTTTCCTGCAACCATTCCGGGCGAAAGATGCGCGACAACAAACGGATGCCACGCAGATAGTGCTGCCCATTGCACGGCAAATCAAAACCCAACTGACTGACCGGCTTGCCAAGACGGATTGCCGTCAGAGTGTCGCTTAACTCCTTGCGATCCGGATCGTGCATGCTCACACCTCCCGCTGCACAAATCGGGATGTCGAGCGTTGCTGAAAGACGCATCAGTGAAGCTTTTTTGTCCTCATCGCCCTGCTGCAAAAAAAACTCGGCGGCAATCCACAAGCGTGATCTGAACACCGCTGCCAGCTGCAGCAATATCTGTGCAGAGTCATGCTCAAACCTGCCAAGGCAGCTTACAGACGGGGGTGGCACCCATAACACCAGCACATCACTCAGCATAGCCTTCAGAACCTGCTCCAGGTTCAGATTGTACTTGCCCTTTTCTGCCCTGCGGCGGCTGTCTGTAATCAGTGCACAAATCTGCCCATATCCGCAGCGATTTTTTGCAAGCAAAACCAGACGCACCTGCTCTGCAACAAGAAACTCGCTGCCGATCAGAAGCTTAAAATTCCGGGCCTTGTCACCCGCTGCCTTGACCGCCATGTGCGCACGCACTATGCCGGCCATAGAACATTCATCGGTGATGGCTAACGCCCGGTAGTTCAGCGCAAGCGCACGCTTCACCAGCTCCTCGGGAAAAGAAGCGGCGCGTAAAAAGCTGAAATTGCTCATGCAATGCAGCTCGGCATAGGCGGGCACCACTTGCCCGGAAGAGTCATCGAAAATTGGGGACATAAAAAAACACCAGGAAACTACTGTCTATTTATACAGTAATTGCCTGGTGTTTTAGAAGCCCTGAGTCAGACAAGGCCTTTTTTGTTACAACCAATCAATAGATAGGAGTAACACCGTCACCGATCGGGCTGCCGGGAGCACGCAAGTGACCAAACAACAGCTCTTCCACAAACTCTACACATTTGAATTCCAGCAAGCGGGTTTCATCCTGATTGCGGTAGATGTGCATGCTCATGGTCCAGGGACGCTCGTAGGTATTTGGATCATTTACCGTAGCAGAGTACTGAATGGTATTGCGATCCAGCATGGTGTAACGCTCCTGCACGTGCATATCCCAGCCGCTGTGGTAGTTACCGGAACGGTCAAACCAGGTATCCGGCATCTGGCCCATCACATCGATTACCAGCGTATCGCCATCCCATGAACCGACATTGGTACCCATCCAGGTATCAACCTGTGGCTCCATATCGGGTTTGTTCATGTAAACAATACGGTCGGCACCAGCAAACTGATAAGAAATCAGTGTGGCATCAGGTGCCTGGAAAATCTGGAACGGGTAGGGCATGTAAGTGGCACGCGGCACACCCGGCAGTTTGCACTGTGTGGTCGGATCAAGCTTCAGCCATTCGCGCTGATTCTGTTCTTTTTGGTCCCGCATGCCAGCTTTATACGGCAGCATACCGCCTTCTACCACACCCAGTCCCGGAGGGAACGCCAGGTGGGCACCGGCCTGCAGAGCGGCCAACGGGCCATGACGGGCCTCATGCGGCTCCAGATCCCAGTTCGCGGTATTCATGGTCTGCCAGATACCGCTGAAGTTCGGTTTACCATCCGGCGTACGTGGAATTGCGTTGGATGAAGCACCTTGCTGAGCCTCGAGAGGAGCATCCTGAACCATCCAGAATGCGCTCACTGCTGCAGCAGTCGCTGCGACTGCAAAAAATGTCTTGAATTGTGTTTTCATGAACTCACTGATTCCCTGAATTTGTTAATCGCTTACTGCACCATCGATTACTGCGCCATCGATTACTGCACCATCGGTTACTGCACACGGGTGGCGCGGCTGTTCTCGTAATCCCAGGTGCCATCTTCAACACGCTGGCCCTGAAGAATATTGATCATGCCGTAGTTGCCTTCGTGACAGGCGTATTCAAAGATCTCGTCGTCAGTCTTGAACATGGCTACAACAGCAGTGATCTTGTCGGTAAATGCTTTTGGATCGATCACTGTGAACTCGTAGTCCAC
Organism: Pseudohongiella sp.; assembly: GCA_030651695.1. Lineage (GTDB taxonomy): Bacteria > Pseudomonadota > Gammaproteobacteria > Pseudomonadales > Pseudohongiellaceae > Pseudohongiella. The sequence goes on from JAUSCD010000012.1 coordinate 450,535, forward strand.
GACGTTGTCCGCACGACGGGTAAATTTCTCGATCAAGGTCTTGTCGGAGCTCACGCCCACGCCGCGGAATGTCTGGCTCTTGTAGTTAAAGTTTTTAGTCTCCACAACCAGAGTATCGCCTTCCCAGTGACCAATTGAATCACCTGTCCACTGCGTGATGTTTTCCGGAATATGGCCATCTGCGTTCAGACGCACAATACGGGCTTCGTGGATCATTTCATTGAAGATAACGAAGTGATCTTCGGTCTGGAACAGCTGTACGTTGTTGTTGTACATACTGGGCATAAAGGGTGGTACAGAGTTGAAACCCAGCAGGCAACGCTCGGAGATACCGCGATCTTCCGGGCCATCCTTTGCAATACCACCTACGGCTACACGCACCGGACGGGTGCCATTGTAATCGGGGCCAAGGCCGCCAAAGGCCATCGGAGCACCTTCAACACGCGCCGGCATACGGCCATTTTCCGGGTAAATCAACATGGAAGTACGCAGGTTCACATCAATAGGTGAGCCCTCTACCCAGAACTGGTTATAACCGCCAACACCGCCCTGCGCAGAGTTACCATCGCTGGCCGCTGCCGCGTCAGCAGCACGCTGGTCGCGCGCGATCACTTCTTCCGGCGTATAGTACTGACGGTCGCCATATTCGCGCGGACGCTCCAGCGGAGTATTTGAGCTGAAGTTGAATACACCACGCAGATCCGGTGTGCCCCATTCAGTGCGGGGCGCCTGATAATTACTGTTTGACTGGGCCTGGCTGCTGTCTACAGCAGTCAGTGCCAGAGTACCGGCAACGGCAGCCGCGATGGCAGCCGATAACAAAGTCTGTTTTTTCACGTTAATCTCCTCAGAGAGCTTAAGTAGTCACTGGATGTCAGCATTCCCTGCGGCCTTATAACTGACGGGAATAATACTCCCAAGCCTAATAAATGCGGGCTTAGCAGGTTAAAGCAGGGTTTGTTATTATTCAAGTCTGAGCCGGCTACTACCCGATATAAAGAGAGTTTTGGGCGTCAGTTTGCCCGCCAATCACAGTTGCACCCCCGTAAACACCGAGCCTTGGAGCCGACATGATTCCTTATTCTTTGCTGGATTTAGCCCCGATTGTACAGGGCAGCAGCGCACGCCAGGCTCTGTTGAATTCACGCAGCTTGGCCCGGGAAGCTGAACGACAGGGTTTCCAGCGCTTCTGGCTGGCCGAACATCACAATATGACTGGTATAGCCAGCGCTGCAACGGCAGTCGTGATCGGTTTTGTCGCCGAAGGAACCACGTCCATACGCGTGGGATCGGGCGGCATCATGCTACCCAATCATGCACCACTGATGGTCGCGGAGCAGTTCGGGACACTGGCATCGCTATATCCCGGCCGTATCGATCTGGGACTGGGCAGGGCGCCCGGCACAGACTCGCTGACCATGCAGGCACTGCGCCGTTATCAGGACAGTGTGGATCAATTCCCGCGCGATGTGCAGGAGTTGCAACATTACTTCAGAGCGGCTCAGCCGGATCAGGCTGTGCGCGCTGTGCCCGGCGAAGGTCTTGAAGTTCCGCTCTGGCTACTGGGTTCCAGCCTGTTCAGTGCCCAGCTTGCCGCCGCCATGGGCTTACCGTTTGCATTTGCAGCACACTTTGCACCTGATCATCTGCAGCAGGCACTGGATCTGTATCGCAGTCGATTCCGCCCGTCTGAGCAGCTGTCGGCACCGCACTGCATGGCAGCGATTCCGTTATACGCCGCCGACACCGAACAAGAAGCACATCTGCTGATGAGCTCAGTGCAACAACAGTTTGTAGCCTTGCGACGGGGCACACCCGGCCCGCTGAAACCACCATTGGAAAATATTCAGGATCATTACTCAGCCGCAGAACTTGGCGCAGCAGCACATGCATTAAGAGAAGCTGTTGTCGGCAACCCGGAGCAAGTGCAGGAAGCTATCAGTGCGTTCATTCGCCGCACAGGCGTCAATGAAATCATGTTCAGCTCGCATATTTTTGAACATGAAAAACGCCTGCGCAGCATTCAGATTGCTGCGCAGAGTTGTCGGCAGATGGCAAAGAGCGCTTGAGTGCCTGATCACCATGTGTGTCAGGGGTTCCTGCGCCATACTGATACCTGACTGATGACGTATTCATACTTACGCCTGTGCTCCCGGATCATAAATGGCAGATCCTGCTGATAGACCAGCTCAAAGCCCGGTAGCAATGCTGCCAATTGCGCCAGAGTGGCCTCACTGTCAGCACCGTCCAGAAAACGCGAAGGATCCGTATATTGCTCCATCCAGCTATTGGGCGAAGCGAGCACCAGCACACCGTTTTCTTTCAGCACAGATGCCGCGCCCGTGAACTGCCTCAGACAGGCGGCAGGATCTGGCAGACGACACATCAGATTACTTAACAGCACCGCATCAAACTGCGCCGGCTGATCCAAACCCGCTGCCTTTAAACGTGCCGCATCACCCTGAATAAAACTCACACGGGAACGATCAATATCCGGTGCTACGCGTGCAATCAGTTTTGTAGTATGCCGCCCTGTTTCCAGTCGCTCGTATGCCATACTGCCCTGGCGCTGCATCAACTGTGCAGCGCCAACAAACGCTTCACTGTAGTCGAGACCGATCACCTTGTTAAAATCGCGCGCCAACTCAAAACTTGCACGGCCCACTGCGCAACCAAGATCCAGCACCACATCGTCAGATGCAGCAAATTGCCTGACCAGAGCAGCCATGGTTTGCATAAAAGGCGGAGTATATGGATGTCCCACATTTCTGCTGATCGCGTTGTCTTGCTGTTCGTCTGCGGACGCATAGTGGAATAGCATGTACTGGTTCAGCAGGGCATCGGTTTCATAACGTTTGCCGCCATCCGGCGCAACTTCTTCATCACTCAAAACCAACCTGAATCCTGCGTGCTGGAAGAAGTGCGGCCGGAAATGGAAGCGGGCAAACACACTGGCTTCGTCACCTGTGCTGATAAATGATCCCCCCAGAATCATCTGGTGTTGATTGTCGTAACACGGCGTACTGAAGTCGACGTAGTAAGGATGGATAGAGAAACCGGGCAAGGGGTGGAAAGCATCCTCGCACCACTGCCAGAGATTGCCAAACACATCGTGGAAACCCTTGGCGTTTGCAGCAAACTGTTCAACCGGACCTTCGCTACCCAACAGCAAATTGTGGTTAATCTGACACGGTAGTCCGTCCGGGGCTTTCATTACTGAATCTGCAACAAGAGCTTTGTCATCTCCTGGTTGCCATACTGCCAGCGCTTGCTGCGCCCGATCGCGCATCGCCAGATGTTCTTTTTCATGTAGCAATCGATAAGGCGTTTTTACCCCGTCACGTTCGGAGCGCCAGGCACAGTAGGCTTTCGCTTCATAGAAATTCACCGCCGCAGGCCAGTCCCATTGCATGGGCTGCTCACTGAAGATTGTGCGCAATTTGTATTGGTGAGAACCCACAGGGCCGTCCTGCACCCAGAACGTGGGCCAGCGCGTATTCCGGAAACGGCGCCATGCCCAGCCCTGCTCGCTCCAGTACTTTTCTTCAAGATAAGCACCGGAGCTGACAAATTCGTAGAACTCACCGTTACTGATCAGGCGCTTGGAAGCTCTGAATGCACCAACCTCACGGCTGTCGTGGCCATACTCATTGTCCCAGCCAAACGTGGGCCATTCAGCGGGTTTACCCAGTTCGACTTTCCCTGCCTGAACATCAATCATCGGGTTGTCCGCCGGGTAATGCAGACCCACAACAGGGCGAAGAAATCTCTCCTGCTGGCTGCTCCGGGCAAGTGGCAATGGCGGCCACTGCTCAGGCTGCTTCAAATACTTGAGTGGTAGCTCGCGCATTAACACACTGGACGTTTCCAGGTGGATACGCTCGTGCTCAAAACACATCACCAGTGCCCAGCCCGGGGAACCCATGTGGATGGGCTTGTCAAATTCGGGATGCGTGCTGATGATCTGATGCACCAGTTTGTAGACCTGATCGCGGTAGTTTCTGACTTCTGCCACCGTCGGCCAGATATCCTGCTCGCCCTCGTGCAGATCGTCCCAGGTCATTTCGTCCACACCGGTTTCAAACAGTTCTTCAAAATGCCTGTTGAGAGGCTCGGCAATCAGCCCTGCAACCAACAGCTTGTTTACATAAAAGGTGACCGGATGCACGTAGTAAAAGATGAAGGGATGGCGGGTCTTATGATAGGGCCGCACATAATAGGCTTCTTCATTTACAAGAGCGGAAAACAAAGTTTCTGTTAAACGCCAGGTGTTTTCAAAATAGGCCAGCAACGCTGCTCTGCCGCCCCGGATATCTAACAACGGCAGACTGGAAAGGCGCCCGGCCGGCCATACCGGCTCTGGCTGCGGACTTAAACCCTGCACGTTCAGGTCTTGTAATGGGTGGTCGGAGATATCTATGGCGCGCGATTGATTGGAAGCGTCCCCGTTTGCAGGGAGCTGCAGCTTGCCAGTGTTCTGATTCATGCGTATTTCCTGAGCAGTCGTGTAAAATCCAGGGCCATAACACCAAACCCTGTCTGGATTAAATTAGAGGTTATCTACTTGCGCAGCAAACTTCCTCAAGTCGGCACCACCATTTTTACCGTGATGACGAGAATGGCACAGCAACACAAGGCCATCAATCTGTCGCAAGGATTTCCGGATTTTGATTGCCCGCCAGCATTGCTTGAGCGGGTAAGCTTTTATCTGAATGATCGCCGCAACCAATACGCGCCCATGACCGGAGTGCCAGAGCTGAGAGAGCAGATCGCGCGTAAACTGTCCGGTCTATACGGCTGTAGCCTCGATGCAGATCAGGAGATTACTGTTACTTCAGGTGCAACAGAGGCGCTGTTTGACGCTATTCAGGCGGTAATAGACCGCGATGACGAAGTTATCATGTTTGACCCGGCCTACGACTCCTACGATCCGTCGGTCCGGCTGGCCGGCGGAAAACCTGTCCATCTGCAGCTCAGACTGCCGGATTACAGCATAGACTGGCAGCAGGTTGAAGAGCGTATCAACGACCGCACCCGGTTGATCATCATAAATTCCCCGCATAACCCCAGTGGATCGGTACTGAGCGCCGAAGATCTGAATACACTGGCCGGACTGATACGCGACCGTGACATTTATGTTTTATCGGACGAAGTCTATGAACACATGGTGTTTGATGGGGGTTTGCACCAGAGTGTGCTGAGGCATCCGGAGCTGCGGGAAAAGAGTTTTGCCGTGTTTTCTTTTGGAAAGACCTATCATGCTACCGGCTGGAAAATGGCTTACTGCGCTGCGCCTGCCGCCATGACGGCAGAATTTCGCAAAGTTCACCAGTTTGTGACCTTCACCTCCGCCAGCTTCCTTCAATATGCTCTGGCTGATTTTATGCGCGACTGCCCGCAACACCCTCTGGAACTGCCCGCGTTTTATCAAGACAAACGCGACTATTTCTGTGAGCGTTTAAGTCACTCGCGCTTTAGTTTCAAACCATCGGCCGGCACTTATTTTCAATGCGTGGATTACAGCGCAATCAGCGAGCTGGATGATGTCAGCTTTGTAAACTGGATGACACAGGAAAAGGGTGTTGCTGCCATCCCGCTCTCTGCGTTTTACGAAACCACTCCGGGTTCGCGCGTGATACGCTTTTGCTTCTGCAAGGACAACAGCACGCTGGAGCAGGCCACAGAAATTCTTTGCAGGCTCTGATGCAACGCAGGCTCTAGCGTAACGCAGGCTATAAGGCACCCATGACAGCAGACATCACTGAAACCCGGGCTCTGGAATTACTGACGCAGATTCGTCAGTGGGCGCTTGAGCTTGGATTTCAGCAATTAGGAGTTGCTGATCTGGATTTGAGCAGTCATCAACCGCACCTGGATGCCTGGCTGGCCAGAAATTTCCACGGCGAAATGGACTACATGGCGCGCCATCGCGATCTGCGTCTTGACCCGCAGCAGCTGCATCCCGGCACCCTGCGTGTGCTGAGTGTGCGCATGGACTATAGCCAGAGTCTGGAGCAATCCCTTGCTCCCCTGCAGCAAAAACACAAAGCCTATGTCTCGCGCTACGCCCGCGGGCGCGATTATCACAAGCTTATTCGCCGGCGCCTGCAACTTTTGGCCGATCGCATCAGCGGGCATATAGGAGAGTTCGGGTACCGCGCTTTTGTCGACAGTGCTCCGGTGCTGGAGCGGGCTCTGGCGGAAAAAGCGGGCCTGGGGTGGATTGGCAAAAACACCATGCTTATCAATAAAAAAGCCGGGTCCTGGTTTTTTCTGGGCGAGCTCTTTACCGATTTGCCATTGCCAGTCGATGAGCCAGCGGTCCCGCATTGCGGTACCTGCAATGCATGCCTGGAGATATGCCCGACCCAGGCTTTCACCGGCCCGAATCAGCTCGATGCCCGACGCTGCATTTCTTATCTGACCATCGAACTCAAGGGCAGCATCCCTGAAGAGCTACGCCCGATGATGGGCAACCGGGTATTTGGCTGTGATGATTGCCAACTGATCTGTCCATGGAACAAGTTTACGCGCCTTAGCGAGGAGGCGGATTTCGCGCCGCGCCACGGACTCGATAGCAGCGAGCTCAGTGAACTTTTTTTGTGGAGCGAAGAAAAATTCCTGAAGCGAACTGAAGGCTCGGCAATCCGCCGTACCGGTTTTGAAGGCTGGCTTAGAAATCTGGCAGTAGGGCTGGGCAATGCCCCCGGCACCATCGCAGTGATAGAGGCGCTTAAACAGCGCCAGCATCATGAGTCTGCAATGGTTCGTGAGCATGTTGAATGGGCTCTGCAGCAACATGGCGTAAAACCTTTGCCCATAGATGGCGACTCATGACATACGGAAAAAATGCTCCCGGTAGTATTTGAGCTCATTGATCGATTCATGAATATCATCAAGCGCCTGATGGGTACCTTTTTTGACAAACCCGCCCGGCAGCTCAGGGCGCCAGCGTTTTGCCAGCTCTTTAACCGTGCTCACATCCAGATTGCGGTAATGGAAAAATTCTTCCAATGCCGGCATGTAGCGCACCATAAAGCGCCTGTCCTGATGAATACTGTTGCCACACATGGGGGAGCTGCGCGGATCTACATACTCGCGCAGAAAATCCAATGTCAGTCGCTCCGCTTCAGCATCCGCAGTTTTGCTGGCGCGCACACGCTCAATCAGACCCGATTCACCATGAGTGCGCTGATTCCATTCGTCCATCGCAGCCAGCGCCTGCTCACTCTGATGCACCGCCAGAACCGGGCCTTCTGCGATAATGTTGAGATCGGCGTCAGTAACCAGCGTGGCAATCTCGATAATGCGATCGCTGTCGGGCTCCAGCCCGGTCATTTCCATATCAATCCAGATCAGGGTTTTACTTTTATCAATCGCAGGTGAGCTCATGTACGGTTTCCAGTCAGATGTCAGGGCAGGGGCTTTTTGAGGCAACATTGTAATAGAATGCCAGCCCATGACCAAACGACGACTTAATCAGCATCAACAGCGGCGCATCTCCGGCAATCAGCAGGCGCATCAAGAACGCAATGTCCGCGACGACGCATCCGCCACCGCAGTCTCCGAAGCAGTGGAGGGCAATAGCCTTGACGGACTGATAGTTTGTCATTACGGCAAGCAGATCGATGTTGAATCCCTGGCACCGGAACACAAAGGTGAAGTGTTCCGCTGTTTTCAGCGCAGCAATCTGCCGGCCATGGTGACGGGAGATAAGGTGCTCTGGCAGATTGAGGAAGGCCAAAGTGGAGTGATTGTTGCTCAACAACCAAGGCACTCGGCCATGAGCCGGCCAAATCATCGCGGCGAACTACGGGCGATTGCGGCCAATGTGGACTGCGCGGTGGTGGTGATTGCCCCTAAGCCGGAACCCTTCGGCAACCTCATCGACCGTTATATGGTCGCTATTGAGCACTTGGGTCTGCGTCCGTTATTGCTGCTAAATAAATCGGACCTGACTACCAAAGGCAGCATTGACGTAGAAGCTTTGCTGAAGCGCTACGCCCGTATTGGCTATCAGACACTGAGAGTGTCCAGTCACTCTGGTGATGGCATGGAAGAACTCAGGCAGGCGTTGGCGGATTACACGGCGGTTTTTGTCGGACAGTCCGGTGTCGGCAAATCATCACTGATCAACACTTTGCGCGGGCTGAAGGCTGGCGACGAAGAAGTGGCACAGGTCGGTGATTTGTCCGTCAGCCATCACAAAGGTACTCATACCACAACTGCTACCAGACTTTACCATCTGCCCGGCAGCGGCGATCTTATTGATTCCCCGGGCATCCGCGAATTTGGTTTGTGGCATATTGAGTCTGACGCATTGATGGACGGCTTTGTTGAGTTCAGGCCACTCGCAGGACGGTGCCGTTTTCGTGACTGCAGACATAAACACGAACCGGACTGCGCATTACTTGAGGCGGTCAAACGCGGCGAAATCGATGAAGCCCGATTGGAAAGCTATCATCACATCCTGGCCAGTCTCGAAGAAAAAAGCTGAGCGACAGGCGGATCCGACTCAAAATATTTCTGGTGGCACCTCGCTCGGCATTGCATTCGCCGGCGGGCTCATGGGATCAGACGTGCCCTCCATAAGAATTCGTTCAGCCCGCTCATTCAATATCATGATTACAATACGGCGATTTGCCTGGCTGGCGGGATTGCTGGTATCAAATGGAGCCGATGAGCCCATACCGATAATTTGTGCAAACTGTTCGTAAGGCAAACCACCTTCTACCAACGCCCGACGAGCGGAATTGGCGCGATCAGAGGAAAGTTCCCAATTGGTATAGACGCCCCCGTTATCCCCAAATGGCACGCTGTCTGTGTGTCCGTAGATACTGATTTTGTTGGGCACCGCTTCCAGAATATTGGCCATCGCCCACATGATTTCAAGTGCGTAAGGGCGCATTTGCGATGAGCCCAGGTCGAATATCGGGCGGTTCTCTCTGTCTGTTATCTGGATCGCCAGGCCATTCTCCGTCAGCTCGATGGAAACACTTTCACTGAACCAGGAAAACGACTGGTTGCCCGCGACAACTTCTTCGATCTGTCCCCGCAAACTCTGAAGCATTTCAATTTCGCGCAAACGGGCAAGCTCTGCTGCCTCAGGATTTTCCAGCTCTTCAGATGCGTCTACGAATTGTTCGTTGTCATCCTGTACAAGCGCCAGATTCAGACCCTGGTTTGCGACGTTTAACGGACGACCCCCAAGGTCAATAACGTAAGGGGTACCGCCATCACCAGCGCTCGCCAGACTGCGCGGGTCGGAGAAATAGCCGGCTATCACCATTTTTTCAAGATCTGTAGTGCTTTCGATCAGCCACATCACAAGAAAAAATGCCATCAATGCCAAAGCAAAGTCGGCAAACGCAATTTTCCAGGCGCCACCATGGTGCCCGGCTGCGACCTTTTTGACTCGCTTGATGACTATCGTCTGTTCGGTTTTTTCCATGATTCAGATCAGCGGCTGCGTATGTGTTCGTCGAGCTGGGAAAAACTGGGTCGTTCGCCGGAAAACAGGGTTTTACGGGCAAACTCTACCGCCATTTGTGGCGGCAAACCATTGGAAGTAGCGACTATTGCCGCCTTGATACACTCAAACATTTTGATTTCAGCGTGGGCAATGTCCTCCAGCTTTGTTGCCATTGGACCTATAAAACCATACGCGATAAAGATACCAACAAAAGTACCTACCAATGCCGCTGCCACACTTTTGCCAAGCGCATCGGGCGGGCCTCCGAGCTTTTGCATGGTAATAACAATACCCAGTACTGCGGCAACAATACCAAATGCCGGCAACCCGTCCGCTATACGGCTAATGGCATGAGCGGGTTCGCTTAGTTCATGCATCTGCGTTTCTATTTCGGCTTCAATCATGCCTTCGATTTCATGAGGTGCCAGATTACTGGTTGTCATGATGCGAAGGTTATCCGTGAGGAATTCAACAATACGGGCGTTTTTAAGAATGGCGGGATAACGTGTAAATATGCCGCTTTCAGCAGGCACTTCGATATCAGCTTCAATTGACATCATGCCTTCGCGCCGGGCCTTGTTGAATATATCAAACAGCAGGCCAAGCAAATCGAGATACACTTTCTGACTGGTTGATTGCCCCAAGATTAAAGAAGGCAGGTGCCTGGCAGTTTCCTTGACTGTGTGCATGCTGTTAGCAATCAGGAAAGCGCCAAATGCAGCGCCCAGAATAATGATAAATTCTGATGGCTGCCACAGCACACTGAGAATGCCTCCGTGCATGATGTAACCACCGGCCACACACAGGACAACTACCAAGATTCCAACTATAAACAACATGTCGCACGCTACTCCTGGCAGGTTTGCCCGTCTCTGCTTTGTCTACACTACATCGGTCCGAAACGGCAAATCATTAGCCGATTTCTGGTTTTTCCCTTTAAACTTGTGTCCGATGACTGCCTTGTTTAAGCTGCCCCCCTCAGCGATTACCGGACGCAGTATTCATTGCACGCAGTCAGGAGCGTGCCGGAGCAAGGAATGAAATCTTCCCTCTTTATACCTTTGCAATATATTCTCCCGCAGCATCTGCTCTCACGGCTTGCCGGGAAACTGGCTAACTGCCGGATTTCATTCATCAAAACCGGTTTCATCAACTGGTTCGTCAATCGCTACAAAGTGGATATGTCTGAAGCGGCGGAGCCAGACACCTCCGCCTATGCAGACTTCAACAGCTTCTTCACCCGTGCGCTCAGAGAAGGCGCACGCCCGATTGACCCTGATCCTGCCCATATTATCTGTCCGGCTGACGGAGCGATCAGTCAGCTTGGTGCAATCGAACAAGATCGTATTTTCCAGGCCAAAGACCGCTCGTATTCGCTGCAGGCTCTGCTTGGCGGCGATGCTGAGCTGGCTGAGAAATTCACCGGCGGCTGCTTTGCAACCGTGTACCTGTCACCACGTGACTACCATCGTGTGCATATGCCGTTTGGCGGAACTCTGCGCAGTATGACCTATGTGCCCGGCAAGTTGTTCTCAGTCAATACGATGACAAGCGAGCATGTAGATGCCTTGTTTGCACGAAATGAGCGTGTCGTCTGCATTTTTGACACTGACGCGGGCCCGATGGCGCTGGTGCTGGTGGGCGCGATGATTGTGGCCGGTGTGGAAACGGTGTGGGCCAATCATGTCTGTCCCAACAACCACGCTCAGGTGAGTACTGACTATCAGAAAAACATGCCACCTGTAATGCTGCGCAAAGGTGAGGAGATGGGGCGATTTAAATTGGGCTCTACCGTGGTCGCAGTATTCGGCCCCGACATGGTCAAGCTTGATGCTGCACTCACGGCACTCGCGCCTGTCCGGATGGGGCAGACAATGGGTATTATCAATACATACCCGTGAGGCCGGCACTCTGGCAGAGTGCTCTACAAGTCGCTAGAATCGGCGCCCTTGCACAACGGCAGGCCATCATTCAACGAACAACCCAGAGATCTGATCATGAGCAAATTTGAAAATGTTTCCGTGGTAAAAGCTGCCAATGTCTACTTTGACGGCAAAGTCACCAGTCGTACCGTTGAATTTTCCAATGGCGACGTCAAAACGCTGGGCATAATGATGCCGGGCGAATTCCGTTTTGGCACTGCAAAAAAAGAAATTATGGAAATTCTGTCAGGTCAGGTTGAAGTGCTTCTGCCAGGCGAAGATCTTTGGCGCAAAGTGTCGGGCGGCGACAGTTTTGAAGTGCCAGCCAACTCAGCTTTTGATATCAAAGTGCTGAGTGTGACTGACTACTGCTGCTCGTACATAGGCTAAACGGTCAGACAGGTTTTCATGGTGCCAGAAATGTCTGGTATGCGATGTTGCCCGTTTCTTCCTGGAACGGGTACGTGGTCAGACTTAAAAACTCGTCAAAAGATGCTGCATCGCCCGATGGCACCTGAATACCTACCATGACACGGCCGTAGGCAGCGCCGTGGTTACGATAGTGGAACATGGAGATATTCCAGCGCTCGCCTAATAAATCCAGGAAATTCATCAAGGCACCCGGGCGCTCCGGGAATTCAAACCGGAACACTCTCTCATCCATAACCTGCACGCTACGCCCGCCCACCATGTGGCGGATATGTAGTTTTGCGGCTTCGTTGTCAGTCATATCTGATACTTTCAAACCCGCATCAGCTAACTGGCTGATCAACTGCTGGCGCCCGCTGGCGCCTTCGGCGACCTCAATACCAACAAAGATTTTTGCCGCAGCGGGGTCACCATAGCGGTAGTTGAACTCGGTGACATTACGACGTCCAAGTATTTGCGAAAAGCGACGAAAACTGCCGGGTTTTTCATCAATTGTGACCGCCAGAACTGCTTCACGGCTTTCGCCCAACTCAGCGCGCTCTGAAATATGGCGCAAACGATCAAAATTTACATTGGCGCCGGTTACTACCGCCATCAGCACCTGATCATGTAAGTTCTGTTCGCGCACGGCTTTTTTGAGTCCGGCAATTGCAAGGGCACCGGCGGGCTCAGCCACAGCGCGGGTGTCATCAAACACATCTTTGATTGCTGCGCATATCTCGTCCGTTGTGACGGTGATTACTTCGTCAACACAGTGCTGCAGAATGGCGAAGGTTTCTTTACCTACCTGGTTGACCGCAACACCATCGGCAAACAAACCAACTTGTGCCAGCTTTACACGCTCACCGCTTTCCATGGCAGCTTTGAGGCACGCAGAATCTTCCGACTCAACGGCAATCATCCGGATTTCAGGACGCATAAATTTGATATAAGCCGCCATTCCAGCCATCAGGCCTCCACCGCCAACAGGTACAAAAATCGCATCAAGCTGGCCGCTGTGCTGGCGCAGAATTTCCATGCCTACTGTACCCTGCCCGGCAATGACTTCACGGTCATCAAATGCATGCACAAAGGTGTAACCCTTTTCTTCTACCAGCTTCATGGCAAATTCAGCCGCATCATTGTACGTGTCGCCGTGCAGCAATACATTGCCACCACGGGAGCGCACACCATCAATCTTGATCGCTGGCGTAGTCACGGGCATCACAATAATTGTAGGGATACCAAGTTTGGTGCCGGCCAGCGCCACGCCTTGGGCATGATTGCCTGCACTCGCGGCAATAACACCGCGCTGCGCTGCTTCAGGACTCAGGCGAGACATTTTGTTGTAAGCGCCCCGCAGCTTGAAACTGAATACCGGCTGCAAATCTTCACGCTTTAACAAAATTTGGTTATTCAGACGACGGGACAATGAGGGCGCGTGGTGTATCGGGCTCTCGATGGCAACATCGTAGACACGTGCCGATAGAATTTCTTTAATGTATTTATCCATATCAGGGGTCATTTTTTCCTGCAGTCTCGCGCCTGCGTTATACTCGTGCCACTTGAATTTCCAACTGTCAGTTTAACGCAGCACTCAACAGGATAGCAGCATGGACCAGAATGAATTAAAAAAAGCTGTGGCACAGGCCGCTGCCAACTACGTCAAAGACCGCCTGGATCAACATACCGTAATTGGTGTGGGTACCGGCTCAACAGCCAATTTATTTATCGAATGTCTTGCAGAGTTTCGCCATGACATCAATGCTACCGTGGCCAGCTCCGAGGAAACTGCCAAACGCCTTAAAGCCTTGCAGATCCCGGTCATCGACCTGAACTCAGCGCCTGAAGTGACGGTATATGTTGATGGCGCCGACGAAGCCAATTCATATCTGCAATTGATTAAAGGCGGTGGTGGCGCATTGACCCGAGAGAAAATTATTGCGGCTGTCGCCAAAGAATTTGTATGTATTGCTGACGGCAGCAAACTGGTTGATGTGCTGGGGCAATTCCCTTTGCCGGTCGAAGTCATACCCATGGCAAGAAGCCATGTCGCCAGGGAAATCGTAAAATTGGGAGGCGATCCAGTCTACCGCGAAGGGTTCATCACCGATAACGGAAACATAATATTGGATGTCCACAATATGAGTATTGTGGATCCGCGCACGACTGAATCGCAACTCAACCAGATTACCGGTGTAGTCACCAATGGTTTATTCGCCTTGAGGCCCGCCGACAAATTAATCCTCGGGACAAAAGACGGCTTAAAAACCCTGACTCGTTAAGTCAGGGTTTTATAAAGCAGAACCATTCAGCACACAGCCCGAATATAAAAACGCAGGACTTTTAACAAGTCCTGCGTTTTTGTATTACAGAGGAGTGACGTTCTCCGCCTGCGGGCCTTTCTGACCTTGTGTCACTTCCATCGTGACTTTCTGGCCTTCGTGCAGCGTTCTTCTTCCAGTACCGTTAATGGCACTAAAATGGACAAATACATCCTTTCCACCTTCCTGCTCAATGAAGCCAAAACCTTTCTCATCATTGAACCACTTAACGGTACCTTCTACTTGCTGTGACATATTGCTCTCTTGCTATTTCCAAGGGACAGACCAGAAACAAAGTCTGGCATTCCTAATATTTATTTTCTCAGTTGACAAATGCGACAACTGCCGGAATCAACACCGACTCCTTGCCAGAGTGTACCGCTATATTTTCTTGATGGGAATACGGTTTTTGCGTAAAAACCACGAATTCCTTGGTTTTTACGCAAATCAAAAGCAAATAGTGTGACGTCTGTCTCAGGAGACGGGCGGATTTTTAGACCTGATCAAAAATCTTTCCGGGATTCATGATGTTATTGGGATCAAAGACCCGTTTGATAGATCTCATAAAATCAATTTCAGAGGCACTGCGACTGTACTGCAGATATGGTTTTTTTAACAAACCAACGCCATGCTCGGCGGAAACGCTTCCATGATACTTTTTAACAGCATCAAAAATGCCGTAACTCACCTCGCCGCACTGTCGGAAAAACTCTTCTTTAGGCAAAGCTTCTGGCTTAAGAATATTCAAGTGAACGTTCCCGTCGCCAATATGACCAAACCAGATGATCTCAAAATCCGGGTACTTGTCGTTTACGATGGCGTCGACTTCCTTAAGGAAAGCCGGCACTTTTGAAACCTGCACCGAGATGTCATTTTTATAGGGTGTGAATTTGGAAATGGTTTCCGAGATATCTTCACGCAGACGCCACAGGGTTTTGGCCTGAGTCGTATTCTGGCTCATGGTGCCATCCAGCGCCCAACCCTGCTCGACACAATTTTCGAACGCTGTCATTGCCGTTTCCAACACAGACTCGGCGGTGTTCTCGAATTCAATCAGGCAATAGAAGTTGCCAATGGTCTCAAACGGACGCTGTAGTCCTTTCTCCTCCATGACATGACACAGTGCTTTTTCAGAGAAAAATTCAAAGGCAGTAATATCAAGAGCAGACTGGAATGTCTGCAGCACACTCATGGCGGCTTCCATGTTCTCTACAGCCAATACCAGAACGGTAGGGTCGCGTGGCGCTGTTGCCAGCCCCATGGTCAGCTCTACAACAAAACCCAGCGTGCCTTCCGAGCCTATAAACAGATGACGCAGGTCATAACCGGTCGCGTTTTTGACCAGACCATGGTTGAGCTCCAGCAACTCGCCTGAACCGGTCACCACTTTCATCCCCATGACCCAATCACGGGTCAGGCCATACCGTATGACTTTGATGCCACCCGCGTTGGTTGCCACATTGCCCCCCAGCTGGCTGGAACCGGAGGAAGCAAAATCCACCGGATAAAACAGACCTTTGTCTTCGGCAAATAATTGAAGCTGTTCAGTGACCACGCCCGGCTCGCAAACCACCTGGCGATCGGTCGGGTTAAAATCGAGAATGCGGTTCATCCGGTCAAAGGCGACCACAACCTCTCCATTGGCAGCTACCGCTCCCCCACTTAAACCGGTCCGTCCACCTGACGGCACGAGGGCAATGTGATGTTCGTTGGCCAGTCTGACAAGCGCCTGAACTTCCGCAATATTGCCAGGAAAGACAATAGCAGTCGGTTTTGGTTCATAAACTTTTGTCCAGTCTTTGCCAAATACCTGACAGGAGTCCGCGTCTGTTTTGACCCTATCTGCCCCCACCACCCCGGCGAGGGCGGCTTCTAAAGCCTGCTGCGTTAACTTCATGCCGAAGATTACCTTTTATGTTACTGACGGCGATTATGGTAACATAGCGCGCCTCGAACGGGAGAGATCCCAGACACACCTGTAATGAGTACATTCGCCCCTATGAAACCTACGTCCCTGGATAAAAGTAAAATCCGCTTCCTGCTGCTGGAAGGTGTACATCAGAGCGCTGTCAAGACGCTGAACGATGCCGGCTATACCAATATCGAGTATCTCAAGACATCCATGTCTGAAGATGAGCTGGTTGAAAAAGTAAAAGATGTACACTTTATCGGTCTGCGATCCCGTACCCAACTGACTGCGCGCGTATTTGACGCAGCAAGTAAATTGCAGGCTGTTGGCTGTTTCTGCATCGGCACCAATCAAGTAGATCTGACTGCCGCCCTGATCAAAGGTGTGCCGGTGTTTAATGCACCTTATTCCAATACACGCAGTGTTGCTGAACTGGTAATAGGTCAAACCATTTTGTTGCTGCGCGGCATTCCTGAGAAAAACGCACTGGCGCATCGTGGCGCATGGCAGAAATTGGCGACCGGTTCTTTTGAAACGCGCGGCAAAAAACTTGGCCTGGTTGGATATGGCAATATCGGTTCGCAACTCAGCGTGCTCGCTGAATCCATGGGCATGAAAGTCTATCTATACGATATTGTGACAAAACTGCCGCTTGGCAATGCAACACAGGTTAGCAGCCTCAAAGAATTGATGCAGATATGTGATGTCATCAGTCTGCATGTGCCGGAAACCGCACAGACCGAAAACATGATCGGCGCTGAACAAATCAGCTGGATGAAAAAAGGCAGCATATTGATCAACGCTTCGCGCGGCACTGTAGTTGACATCGACGCCCTGGCTGCTGCACTGGAATCAAAACATCTGTCCGGGGCTGCTGTGGACGTGTTCCCGGTAGAGCCACACTCCAATGACGAAGAGTTTATTTCTGCGCTACGCAAATTCGATAACTGCATCCTGACACCACATATCGGTGGCAGCACCATGGAAGCGCAGGAAAACATTGGATTTGAAGTGGCTGAAAAGCTGATCCGCTACAGCGATAACGGCTCAACACAAACATCCGTCAATTTCCCGGAAGTGGCACTGCCATCCCACCCGGGTATGCACCGTCTGCTGCACGTTCACGAAAACGTGCCAGGTGTAATGTCTCAGATAAACCAGATATTCTCTGTCAGCGGCATCAATATCCGTTCACAGTACCTGCAGACCAATGACAAGATTGGTTACGTGGTAATGGATATCGATGAGAAGGACAGCGACATAGCGCTGGATAAATTGCACGAAGTCACCGGCACCATCCGCTGCCGCGTACTCTGGTAAAACAGCTGAAGCAAAAAAGGGGACGGAGGACATGCGTCCTCCGTCCCCTTTTTTCCCCGTGAACCTACTTGATGCCGTACTTCGCCGCCATCTCTTCCAGACTGTAAACCCTGCCAATACTGTCGATCTGACCCGCCGTCCCAAACGCCTCCAGCCTGTCTTTAACAATGCCTTTCATTGCCTTGATAGTCGGAATCAGGAACTTGCGCGGATCAAATTCTGACTTATTTTCTGCCAGAAACTTGCGCACAGCGCCAGTTGAAGCGAGACGCAGATCGGTATCGATGTTGATTTTGCGCACACCATGTTTGATGCCTTCCTGAATTTCGGAAACCGGAACGCCGTAGGTCTCTCCGATCTCGCCACCAAACTCGTTAATGATAGCCAGCCACTCCTGTGGGACAGAAGATGAACCGTGCATCACCAGGTGAGTGTTTGGAATGCGTGCGTGAATCTGCTTGATGCGCTCAATGGCCAGAATATCACCTGTGGGCGGTCGGCTGAATTTGTATGCGCCGTGGCTGGTTCCGACTGCGATTGCCAACGCATCGACACCGGTATCGTTAACAAACGACGCCGCCTCTTCCGGATCGGTCAGCATCTGGTCGTGGCTGAGTATGCCTTCGGCGCCACTACCATCTTCTTCACCAGCCATCCCGGTTTCCAACGAACCCAGGCAGCCGATCTCGCCTTCTACAGATACGCCACAGGCATGCGCCATATCCACTGTTGTTCGAGTAACCCTGACGTTGTAGTCGTAGTCCATTGGCGTTTTACCATCTACACCGAGTGATCCATCCATCATGACCGATGAGAATCCCAGCTGGATGGAGCGTTGACATACAGCCGGAGAAACACCATGGTCCTGGTGCATCACAATCGGGATATGCGGAAACTCTTCAATGGCCGCCAGAATCAGATGGCGCAAAAAGGTCGAACCCGCGTATTTACGTGCCCCCGCAGAGGCCTGCAGAATCACCGGGCTGTGGACCTCGTTGGCCGCTTCCATAATGGCGCGGACCTGTTCCAGATTGTTGACGTTAAATGCGGGCACACCATATCCATGCTCAGCGGCATGATCCAGCAACTGTCGCAAACTGATCAGAGCCATGTTAATTCCTCTTCCATAGTGACTACGGGTTTAAATGGAGTTTAAGTTATTTTTCCAAAATTGCGACTGCCGGCAGCACTTCACCCTGAACAAATTCAAGAAAAGCACCACCGCCAGTTGATATGTAGGAGACCTGATCTGTTATCCCGAACTTGTCGATCGCCTGAATGGTTTCACCACCACCGGCAATCGAGAAACCCTGGTTGGCCGCTACTGCGGCGGCAATTGCTTTGGTGCCGTTGGCAAAGGCATCAAACTCAAACACACCTACGGGGCCATTCCAGATAATAGTCTTCATTCTGGCGATAATTTCAGACAGGTTTTCGATAGTTTTAGGTCCGATGTCCAGAATCATGTCGTCGTCTTCAACGTCACAGATTGCTTTGATAACGGCAGTTGCGTCGGCAGAAAACGATTTTGCAACAACTACATCGATGGGCAAGGGTATTGATGTTTTGGCCATTAACGCTTTTGCAGTATCAACCAGGTCGGTTTCCACCAGTGACTTTCCAACCGGATAGCCGGCCGCCAGCAAGAATGTGTTTGCTATGCCGCCGCCCACTATTAACTGATCGGTCTTTTCTGCAAGACTTTCCAGAACCTGAAGCTTGCTGGAAACTTTTGCTCCGCCCACAATTGCCAGCATCGGACGCTCAGGACTCTTCAGAGCTTTCTCCAACGCATCCAGCTCAGCGGCCAGCAATGGTCCGGCAACCGCCTTTGGCGCAAACTTTGCCACACCATGGGTACTGGCTTGTGCGCGGTGAGCTGTGCCGAATGCGTCCATTACAAAAATATCGCAAAGTGCTGCGTATTGTTGTGAGAGCGCGTCGCTGTTTTTGTTTTCGCCGACGTTGATACGCACGTTCTCCAGCAAGACCATTTCGCCATCTTTGGGTTCAGCCGACGCAGGATTCTCAAGATAGTCCTGCACCAGACGTACTTTGCGACCCAGCAATTTTTGTAAGTGCTCTGCAACAGGGCCCAGCGAGGCTTCCGGCTGTTCGGAAATTGCTTTACCTTCCTCGGGCCGCCCCAGATGTGACATCACCATCAATTTTGCGCCTGCATCCAGTGCCAGCCTTAAAGCGGGCAGGGCGGCAACAATGCGGGTATCATTGCCTACCACTCCATTTTTGACCGGCACATTCAGATCTTCCCGGATCAGGACGCGCTTGCCTTTAAGATCCAGATCCTGCATACGCTCAATTTTTTTCGATGATGTTGTCATAGTGTCCATTCCTCTCCCGGGTCAGGATTAAGCTTTATCCAATTGGCGAATGATATTCGCCACATCCAGCATTCGATTTGCGTAAGCCCATTCATTGTCAAACCAAGCCAGCACCTTGATAAGATGCTGGCCGCTTACGCGCGTCTGGCTCAGATCTACGATCGCAGAGCGTGGGTCGTGATTGAAATCACAGGAAGCCAGCGGCTCATCCGTACAGGCGAGAACATTAGCGACAGAGGCCTTTGCTGCTGCGCGAACTGCATCGTTAACAGACCGGACAGTAGCAGCGTGTCTGACGGTAACCGTCAGATCAATCGCCGATACATTCAATGTCGGCACCCGCATGGCCTGAGCAGAGAATCTTCCATCAAGATGCGGCAAAATGCGACCGATGCCTTTATCTATTTCTGTATCAACCGGAATAATTGACTGCACCGCACTGCGTGTTTTGCGCAAATCCTGATGATGGTAAGCATCAATCACAGGCTGATCATTCATAGCGGAATGAATGGTTGTTATAACTCCGTACTCAAGACCAAAGGCGTCATCCAGCGCTTTAATGACTGGCACCACACAATTGGTGGTGCATGATGCGCTGGAAATAATCCGGTGCGCCGGTTCCAGAATACTGTCATTGATGCCGTAAACCACGGTGGCATCCACGTCGCTTTTTGCGGGCTGAGAAAACAGCAGTCGTGCCGCGCCCGCGCCGAGATGTTTCTCCGCTGTTGCACGGTCGCTGAAACAACCACTGCATTCCAGCACCAGATCAATGCCCAGCTCTGACCATGGCAGATCTTCAATTTGCTCCTGACACAATACACTGACCGATTGACCGTTGATCTGCATGCGATCTGCAGACTGCAACAACACTTCGCCGGCAAAGCGGCCATGTGTACTGTCATAACGCGTCAGGTGGGCCAGCGTACGCGCATCTGTCAGATCATTGATCGCAACAATCTGCAGATCAGGCAGATCGCTGCGCTCGTGCAGAGCACGCATGACACAGCGACCGATACGACCGTATCCGTTAATTGCCAGCCGGTATGGCTTTGCCATCTTTGCTCCGAAGATCTTGAACTACAGGGCCAGCGCTTTTGCCACGATGTTGTCCACAGTGAAACCGAACTCTTTCATGAGCGCGCCACCGGGTGCCGATTCGCCAAAACTTGTCATGCCCACCACCGCGCCGTCCAGGCCAACGTATTTGTACCAGTAGTCAGCGGCAGCCGCTTCAACGGCCAGACGTTTACGAACAGCTGCCGGAAGCACCTGTTCCCGGTATGCTGCGTCCTGAGCATCAAAAATATCGGTAGACGGCATAGACACCAGTCGCGCTTTCACGCCCTGATCATGCAGCATCTTCACAGCATCGCGGGCGATACCTACTTCGGAGCCTGTTGCAATAATAATCAAATCCGGCTTGCCAACGCAGTCTTCCAGCACATAAGCCCCCCGGTCAATATCTGCGACCTGAGCCTCGGTACGTGCCTGATGTACCAGATTCTGACGCGAAAAAACCAGGGAGGTAGGACCATCGTGCCGCTTCAGTGCATGTTTCCAGGCCACTGCTGTTTCAACTGCGTCAGCCGGGCGCCAGGTCGACATATTGGGTGTCGTGCGCAGACTTGCCAATTGCTCAATTGGCTGGTGAGTCGGACCATCTTCACCCTGACCAATAGAGTCGTGGGTATACACATTGATGACGTGTTGCTTCATCAGCGCGGACATACGCACCGCATTGCGCGCGTACTCCATAAATATCAGGAAAGTCCCGCCGTAAGGTATAAAACCACCATGAAGCGCGATGCCATTCATGATGGCGCTCATGCCAAACTCACGCACACCGTAATAGATGTAATTGCCATCGGCACGATCACTGATGGGTACGCTGCCTTTCCACATCGTCAGGTTGGAGCCTGCCAGATCGGCAGAACCGCCAATCAGTTCAGGCAGCATTTCGCCAAAAGCCGCGATTGTATTCTGTGAAGCTTTGCGTGATGCGATGTTCTCGGCCTTTTGCTGAGCAGCCAGAATATATTCCAGGGCGCACTGTTCAAAATGGCCGGGTAATTCACCTTTCAGGCGACGCACCAGCTCCATCGCCAGCTCAGGAAATGCCTCCTCATAACGAACCATGGTTTCTTTCCAGCGCATCTCAGCCTGAAAACCACGTTCACGGGCATCCCAGTCCGCTTTGATTGGCGCAGGAATGTCGAACGCGGGATGTGACCAATCGAGAGCTGCGCGGGTGGCGGCAACTTCGTCAGCGCCCAGCGGAGATCCATGGACGTCTGAGGTTCCCGCTTTTGCAGGCGAACCAAAACCAATGACGGTTTTGCAGCGGATAAGCGTAGGGCGTAGTTTGTCTGCACGCGCAGTATCTACCGCAGCAATAATCTGCCCGGGGTTGTGACCGTCTGCCGCCAGCACCTGCCAACCATAGGATTCAAAACGCTTGGTGGTGTCATCGGTAAACCAGCCTTCAACTTCGCCGTCAATAGAAATGCCGTTGTCGTCATAAAACACAATCAGTTTGCCCAGCGCCAGCGTACCCGCCAGCGAGCTGACTTCGTGCGATATACCTTCCATCAGACAGCCATCGCCGGCAAACGCATACGTGAAGTGGTCAATAATCTCATGGCCGGGTTTGTTGAACTGGGCTGCGAGCGTTTTTTCAGCAATTGCCATACCTACCGCGTTAGCCAGTCCCTGTCCGAGAGGGCCCGTGGTGGTTTCAACACCAGGGGTATAACCATATTCGGGATGACCCGGCGTCCGCGAATGCAATTGGCGAAAATTCTGCAATTCTTCTATCGGCAGGTCATAACCGCTCAAATGCAACAAAGAATAGATGAGCATGGAGCCGTGGCCGTTGGAAAGCACGAAGCGGTCACGATCGGCCCAGTGGGGGTTGGCCGGGTTGTGCTTGAGGTGGCGGTTCCACAGCACCTCGGCGATGTCGGCCATGCCCATGGGTGCGCCGGGGTGACCGCTCTTGGCCTTTTCCACCGCGTCGACGGCGAGCATGCGGATGGCGTTGGCCATCTCACGAGCGAGTGCGGGGGTGGGTGTGGTCATGGCTGTTCTGGGTTTGTGTGACGCATTCGGATTTTTTGCCCCCTCTGGGGGAGGGCTGGGGTGGGGGCCGGCGCGAAGG
>JAUSCD010000014.1 GCA_030651695.1 Pseudohongiella sp.
GCGTTGAGGCTGTAGAAAAACCCCAAAAACCATCCGTTCTGCTAAAATGTGACACCGCAACTGAATCAGGTAAGCCACATGCCACAGTTCAAACATTATGATTACAATCAGTCAGCGATGGTTGTGATCAATTATGAAGAGCAGCTGCAGCCGGGTACGTTTGAGTACGCAATTCATTATCTGATAGACAACAAGCTCGATCTTTCGGTCTACTACCCAAACTACAACAATGACGACGGCGGCAGGCCAGCATATGATCCTGCGATATTGTTGAAGATTATTCTGTTTGCCTACTCCAAAGGCATCACCTCAAGCCGTCAGATCCAGTGGTGCTGTCAGACAAACATTATTTTTAAAGCACTGTCCTGTGACAGCGTCCCGCACTTTACAACTATCGCCAACTTTGTCAGCTGCTACACCAATCAGATTGAGCAGATTTTTGAACAGATACTGTTGGTGTGTCACGAGCAGGGATTGCTCGGCAATGAGTTGTTTGCGATTGACGGCTGTAAAATGTCATCGAATGCTGCCAAAGAGTGGTCAGGCACACTAAAGGAACTGGCAGAAAAACGTGACAAGATCCAACGTCAGATTCGCCACCACATCAAAGAGCACAAGCGTATCGACAAAAGTGAATCGAGTGAGCAGGATCGTGCCCAGCGTTTAAAGCAAACAATTGAGACTCTGAACAGCGCCAGTGAAAAGATCGATAAATTCCTAAAGACAGCGGCACCAAGGATGGGGAAAGGCCGCAGTCGCAAGGAAGTGAAAAGTAATATAACTGATAACGAAAGTGCCAAGATGACAACCAGCAAAGGCACGATTCAAGGCTACAACGGTGTGGCGGCAGTTGATAAGAAACACCAAGTCATCATCGAAGCACAGGCCTTTGGGGAAGGCCAGGAACACCATACCCTTCAGCCTGTTGCAGAGCGCATCAAGCAGCGTTACAAACGCATTGGTATCAGCAGAAACATCTATGCTATCGGCACGGTACTAACCGCAGACACGGGCTTTGCGAACGAAGCCAACATGCAGTATTTGCATGATCAGAAAATCAATGCCTACGTACCCGACAACCAGTTCCGCAGCCGTGACCCGAAGTTCGCTGACCAGAAAACTAAATACGGAAAGCGGCACCAGAACGAAAAGCGGCTGCCACAAGGATTTGCTCCAAGTGAGTTTGTGCTCAATCAGAATACTAAAACCTGTGTGTGTCCGGCAGGTGAAGCGATGTGGTTAAAAAGTGAGCGCATAGATATCCAGGGCAACTTAAAATTGTTTTTTGAAGGGCGGCTTACGAAGTGCAGAGACTGTGCACTGAAAACAAAGTGCATGAGAAATCCAGAATCTGCTGACACGCGCAAAGGACATGGCCGACAGGTGTCCTTCATCCTGGAGAAAGGGGCATCCAACAAAGTCGGCAATGCCAGTTACACGGACTGGATGAAAGAGCGTGTTGATAGCCAGAAAGGCAAAGAGATTTATAGCCACAGAATGTCCGTAGTGGAGCCGGTGTTTGGCAATATCACCGTGAACAAGGGGTTAAATCGGTTTGGCCTGCGTGGTCTGAAGAAGGTGCAGGGGCAGTGGCAGTTGTACTGCATGATCCATAATATTGAGAAATTGATGAATTATGGGAAGTTGGCTGTGTAACGGTGGTATTACACGGGGCTATCAACCTATTAATCAGAACTGGATGCAAACCAACAAAAATTTGCGCAGTTGGCTGAATTGAAGATATAAGTCAGTCAACAATAATTAAGCAGGCTGGCAGATGACCGGAAAATGGTTTTTCTACAGCCTCGTTATCGAGTCACGTCCTCCGGCGCTGCTCCTCGACATCTTCAACGAGCCAAGCCTTGATGAGTGACTGATATGGCATATCACGTTTATTGGCTTCAATTTTGATTCTGTCGAGCAAGGATTCGGGCAATCGCAGGGAGATGGTTTTTGTTGACGGCTTCAAGTTCGGAAACTTGGCAGTCTTCGCCTTGCTCCAGTCAAGGAACTGCGTAGAGTCATTGGTCTCCCAAAAAGCCCGCTCTTCGGCCTCGGAGCTGAATTCAGGAATTTGTTTGAGTTTGTTCATAAACTTTTCTCTCCTTTCGGTGCATGTCGCGAGCGGAGATAATCCTGATCAAGGTATCCTGCGCACGTAAGGTAAAAGTGACATGTAGCAGCCGTCGGTCATCGGTAATTCCAAGGGCGTGAAATCGGAGTTCGACCTGGCTATGTTTGAGATCGCACAACAGCAGCAGAGGCTCGTTAAAGAAAATCTGCTCAGCCTCAGAAGGTATTACTTTATGTTTATTGACAACTTTAAGGGTATTGCCTTGATCCCAGTCGAAACCATCAATGTTGTTAAAATCGATCATGCCTGTATATTATCAGCATATACATTTTTGGCAAGTATCGCTAATAATCCGCAGCATTCGCTCCCGTTGGTCGCTGGGGCAGCCAAAACGCTGCGTTATGTGCGCGCAAGGAAGCAAGTATGGCCTTAAATTTGAAAGAGGTTGACGGCGTTACCATCGAAGCCAAACACAAAGCGACTTGCCATTGTGGTTCTGTTGAGTTTGAGCTTGATTTGCCGGATGGTTTGATTGACTTACGCCGCTGTGATTGCTCCCTTTGCAGGAGACGAGGTGCGATTGCTGCATCAATTCCACTGTCTGGTATAAAAATTTTAAAAGGTGAACGCTTGTTGAAGCACTACCAGTTCAATACAAAGACAGCCAAGCACTATTTTTGCAGCAACTGCGGTATTTATACCCACCATCAACGCAGGTCAAATCCGACGCAGTATGGTTTTAATGTTGCATGCTTGGAGGGGATTAACCCTTTGAAAATACCAAATGTACCGACCAACGATGGTGTAAACCATCCGGCAGATCGAAAATAATGGTACAGAACACACGGTTGCGTCCCGCTATGGAGTGACTATGAAAACGAAATACTTGTTTGTTCTCGGTGACCGCGCTCCAGTGAAGTACGAGATGCTCCGTATTCATGAGCATCGTTTTTCTGGAGCGACACTACGTGGAGAGCCACATGATTGGCACATCTACCCGGTCGTCGCAAAGAAGACCTGAGCATTGGATAAATTCGGAAAAATTAACCGCTACGCTCCTGATCTTCCGGTGAACAAGGCGTTACGAATATGATGGATTGCAGTTATGAGTGAGCGGTTACAGAGCCTCGGCCTTGTTCCATTTTTTATCAGGCAAATTACGGACACCTCTGTGTTGGAAGAACGACTCGGACGTGTTACCTCAGTTCAACGCTCCAGAAGCACGGTTGTCTGTGAATCAGGGGAGCGTGTTGTAGAGCTATCAACCGCATTACGGCAAGCAGCGGCGATAGACAGACCTGTTGTAGGTGACTGGATTGTTCTCGATGAGTCCCTTGCCAGAATCGGGCAAGTGCTGGAAAGGAAGAGCTTGTTCAAACGATTGGGTGCGGGCAGCAACAATGAAATCCAGCCCATCGCCGCTAATGTAGATATCCTGTTTATAGTCACCTCTTGCAATGAAGAATTTAAAGAGTCGCGACTGGAGCGCTATCTCGCATTGTGCGCCGAAGCCGGAGCAATGCCGGTGATCGTACTTACCAAAGCCGACCTGGTCGACGACCCCGGTACCTTCATCCAACGCGCCCGCAGCGTCAAGGCCGGGGTTGCAGTTGAAACGATTAATGCACTTGATCCGGATGCTCTCGATGGAGTCCGTGCCTGGATTGACCGCACATCTACAGTCGCTCTGGTGGGCTCTTCTGGTGTTGGCAAGTCCACTCTCCTCAATTCCCTGGCGGGGAAATTGCTTGCTGCCACAAGTGACATTCGTGAGCAGGATAAGAAGGGGCGTCATACGACAACCCATCGCGAATTGCACATTCTGCCTTCCGGCGGACTTTTGATAGACGTTCCGGGTATGCGGAACTGAGAGTAGCTGAGCTGGACCATTCGATTGGAACCGTATTTGAAGACATTGAATTATTGGCAAAGCAATGCCGGTTTTGTGACTGCAGGCACGAAAATGAACCCGGCTGCGCTGTGCTTCGCGCGATTCAGGAAAATGAGATTGATAACCGCAGGTTGGCAAATTTCAAGAAGCTTATGCGCGAGAATTCGTTGGCGACAGCAACTTTGGCTGAGAAACGCTCTCAGGGGCGAGAGTTCGCGAAAATGGTTAAAGAGGGAAAACGTATAAAACAGGAGAGAACTGAAACCTGAGCGCCGGCGGCAACAGGTTTGCAGTTAGCAATAGCCCCATCAAAGCATCAGAGAAAAATATATGAAAGCTGTGGCATGGACGAAATATGGAAAACCAGAGGATGCTCTAAAAATCATCGATGCAGAAAAACCGGTACCAAAGAAAAATGAGGTACTAATAAAAGTGTACTCAAGCACTGTAACAGCCGGAGATGTCAGACTTCGTGCTTCAAGGGTGCCTACAGGTTTTTGGTTGCTCACACGTTTGGTTTTTGGTCTTTTCAAACCCCGAAAGACAATTCCGGGAATGGAGTTTTCTGGCGAGGTAGAGGCAATAGGAAAAGAGGTGTCACTATTCAATATTGGTGACGGGGTATACGGAACCTCAGGAGTGCATCTAGGCGCACATGCCGAGTACTTATGTTTGCCTGAGAAAGCGGCATTTATAAGAAAGCCTGATCAGATTAGTCATAATGACGCTGTTGCCTCGATATTTGGCGGGCTGACAGCAATACACTTCTTGAAAGAAAAAGCAAAGCTTGGAGCAGGTCAGAATATACTAATAAATGGTGCATCTGGCGCAGTAGGGACTGCTGCAATCCAGTTGGCAAAATATCTTGGCGCTGAAGTAACCGGCGTATGCAGCACTGGCAATATTGAATTTATAAAATCCCTTGGCGCAGATAAGACCGTTGACTACATCAGGGAAAACATCGAATCAAGTGAAGAGGTTTATGACTTCGTACTCGACACTGTTGGTAATATTCCCCTGGTACGAAGTAAGAGCCTGCTGAAAAAACACGGAAAATTAATTTCCATTAATGACGGTTTGCTTGAAAACCTGTCAGCTGTTTTCAATAAAAAACGACTTCGCGGCGTCGCCGGAGAAAGTAAGGAGTACCTGGAGTTTCTCAAAGCTCTGGTCAGTAATGGTGATCTGAAGCCTGCTATAGACAGAGTTTACCCGTTAAAACAGATTGTTGACGCGCACAAATACGTTGATGAAGGGCGAAAAAAAGGTAATGTTGTGATCTCTGTGGTGGGTTGAAAAAGACAAGGAAAAAAGTCCATGCTTCATAAGTTACACCGTCTGTCTGCATGCCTCATCGGCTCATTTATTGTGGTACATCTGTTTAATCACCTTTTGGCTATCGGTGGTATTGATACGCACATTGCCTTCATGGAGTCATTCCGGCGCCTGTACCGACAACCCGTCGTTGAGGTGCTGCTGCTTATCAGCGTTATTTTCCAGATTGGTTCTGGTATTTATTTTATAAAGGCACGGTGGGGGCAAAGGCGGAATGTTTTCGAAAGACTGCAAGCTGTTTCTGGCGGCTATCTCGCTTTTTTCCTTCTGAACCATGTAGGTTCGGTACTGTTTGGAAGAGCTGTTTTTGACCTGGATACCAACTTCTTTTTTGCCGCAGCGGGTATACACGTCTCTCCATTTCAATACTTCTTTATTCCGTACTATTTTTTTGCAGTTGTTGCGATTTTCGCTCACCTGGCTTGTGCCTTTTATTGGCTGACTCGCGAACAGCTGGATCTGACAGTACGTACCCGCGGGGGATATGCCATCATTATTCTGGGCGCGTTTTTATCGCTCCTCATAGTTCTGGCGTTTTCAGGCGTGTTCTATCCGGTCGATATACCTGCGGAATATAAGGCGACTTATGGTGGTGTGTAGACCGCACGTCTAATCAGCAAACTGCATGCGAAACGGCGCACTGCGCAGTGCTGACCAGGCCAGCTGCAAGTTGAGTCGCATACTGGCTGCTTGTTTTGTACCAAACCATTGCAGCGCATCCAGATCATTTTTGTCATACCAATAGCCAGCCAGCACCAAACCCTGCACCTGCCGCAATGCCCCGATATCCTCAAGGGGGTTAGCGCTGAGCAGCACCAGATTGGCGTCTTTGCCCACGTCGACCGAACCTGCGCTGTTGAGACGGCCAGCATATTGCGCAGGCCATAACGTCGCACTTTGCAAAGCCTGCAGCGGTGTAAGCCCAGCCTCGACATACAGTTGTAACTCATCGATCAAACCACTGCCCGAAAACACAAAGCTGTCGGGAGAGTCAGTGCCCGCGATGATCGGCACACCCAGGTTGACGGCCTGATAAAGTTGTTGTTGCGCCAGGGCTAACAAATCTTGATGCACTGAGTGCCCGCGCTGATCCTGACCGCGTTGCATCATGCCATCGGCATCGGCCTGCCACAGCTGGCGGAGTCCCCAGGGAACCTGTGCCAACCGGGCGTCCTGCCGGAATGCTGCATCACTGGCTCTGGCGCCAAGTTGCAACGTTAACAAGGTTGGGCTCCACCACAACCCGGCAGCGGCCATGCGCGCCATTTTTCCCTGGCATAGCGCCGGATCCTGACTGTCGATGATTTGTCGCCACACATCAGCATTTATCAGTCCGGCGCGCATGGGCTGTTGTTTGAGTGTCATCGCGATGGCAGAGCATTCAAACAAAAACACACGGCCATGCTCAACACTGCGCTGCCCACCCGCAATAAGCTCATTCAGAGTAACCTGCCAGGGTTGGTGGCCCGCCAACGTCATTCCCGCACGCGCCGCAGCGCGGCTCAGCCACTGATATTGTTCTGAACTGAGTAACTCATAGGTTTTCAGGTTATTGACGCCAAGACCCTGATAGTGCGCGGTTAAAGCCGATGCATCAGCCTCACTTTGCAGGCGCAGGAATGCCGGGAAATCGGCTGGCACTTCAGATCCGCCATTCAGCGCAAAACTGCTTTGCTGGGGATAAAACGGACTGCTGCGCTGACCAGCTTGCGCCTCTTGCTGCCAGCGTTGCCGATCGGCTGCGCAGGCCTGAAATGTGTCGTGTTCGATCATACATCCCGACATATCACGCAGGTATGTGACGCCATTCGCCAGAAAAAACGGATGATGAATTTGCGGCGACAACTGCATGCTATGCGTATGGCTGTCCCACAGACCAGGGATCACGAAAGCGCCAGCACCATCTTGATATTGATAGTCGGGAACGCTGTCGGCAGCAATACTTGCTGCGCTGATCCGGCTGATTTTACCTTCTTCCAGCCAGATTGCCTGTGGCGGGCTGACGTCGCCGCTATCGGTATCCAGAATACGCACATTATCTAAAATCAATCGCCCTTGCTGCGCCAACGGTACAGGTCGTGGTGCTGGCGGATCAGACAACGGAAGTTGGAGCAACAGGGCGCCGCTGAGCACTAGAAAGCAACACAGCACCAGAACAGCGCGGAGAGTAAAACGCAACATGTGGACTCCGATCTTCAAAGAAAACCAAAGTGTGTCTGCGTTGACGTGAAATTTTCGTCAAATCACAACGGCGTCTGATGTTGCTGGCGTAGTTCACTGCGCCAGTGTGTCGCGCTGCTGTGGTGCTCCAGTGTCAGGCCACAACGATTGGCCAGACGTGCCGCAATGCCCTCGCCAAAACCAGACAGCGCGTGAGGCTGCTGGCCTGCCACGGCGCGCGGGTTTTGCAGAATTAAACCGCTGGCGCTGGCTTGAACCAACACGGCTCCATCCGCACTGTGTCGCCAGATGTTTTGTAAAAGATTACTGATAAGCAGCCGGAACAATTCAGCCGGCACCTGCAAGGTGTGCGTCTCGGCCATATCAAGCTCAAGTCGCAGGCCCGGGCGAGGTTGCCATTGCTGCTGTTGCTGCCAACACTGTGTGATGCAACTGACCAGCACAATGGTTTCGCCATTCCTCGGGTCAGCTTCGCGCGCCATGCACAATAAACTTTGGATCAATTGATGCATTTGCGCGCAGGCCGTAGCGATTTGCTGCAAGCGGCGCTGCGTATCGGCATCTGCTTCCGGGTTCAGCAGCAATAGTTCGCAACTGCTTTGAATCACGGCCAGCGGTGTGCGTAATTCATGACTGGCATCGCGGCTGAAATGCTGCTCGCGCTCGGCAAATTGCTGCAGACGCAGCAGACTTTCTTCGAGTTTTTGCGCCAGAGCGTGGGTTTCCCGGTCAGCAAATTGATTTGAAAAATTGCCAGGCATCGGGTCCTGCTGCACGAGTGAGGCGAGTTGCAGCAGTGGTTGAGTGGCGCGACGGGCGAAGTACCAGCCGAGCCCCAGCGCCACAGCTAGAAAAGTACCAAACAACACACCATAGAGCGTCAGCATGGCCTGGCGTGCCGGCCTGACAACCAATTGCTGACTGACTTCAGTGACTAAAAACAGGGTTGTATCTTGCGCAGGATGCCGCCATCGCCGCAGATGATAGTGCCGGCCTTGTTGGCCGGGAAATTCCGACGCAGTCGGATTTTGCTGATACGCCAAGGCAAGATCAGCCGGGAACTGACTGGCCGACTGATATAACTGCAGGTGCGGATCGGCCGGCGCAGTGGCCCCGCTTTGTTGTTGCTGTCTGGCAATTTCGACATCCAGTTGTTGATAAAAAAAAGCGTCTTCAACGGTATAAACAAACATCAGCGTCAAAAAGCCAAACAGCAATCCACAACACACCACCAGCAGTAAAAACGCAGCGCGGATACGCAAGCTCAATGACGGTTTGTGCGCCGCCATCACACAGATTCCGCCACGCGCAGTACAAAACCAACACCGTGTACGGTGTGCAGTAATGGCCAGCCAAACGGTTTATCCAATTGCTGGCGTAACAGATAGATGTGACTGCGCAGCGCGTCCGAATCAGGAGCATCGTCCGGCCAGAGCCGCTCTGATAATTGTTGCCTGCTGAGCACTGCCGGGCTGGCCTCAGCCAGCAATTGCAGGATCTGAAACCCAAACGGGTGCAGTTGCAGGGCGTGTCCGTCACGCCATGCCTGATGGCTGCGCCGGTCGAGGCGCAAGGGGCCGATTTCCAGGCGGTAGGCGTCAGGTTGACTGCGCCGTGCCAAGGCCTGACAGCGCAATGCCAGTTCAGCCAACGCAAAAGGTTTGGTCAGATAGTCGTCAGCACCGGCATAAAATCCCTGCGTTTTTTCGTCCAGCGTGTCGCGCGCGGTCAACATCAGCACAGGAATATGACGGCTGCCTTGCTCCCGCAGTTGGCGGCATACACTCAGGCCATCAAGCCGGGGCAGCATTAAATCCAGCAAGATCACATCAAAATTATGTTGCAGTGCCAGATGCAAACCTTGTTTGCCATCAGCAGCATAATCGACGTGATGGCCGCAAAGCTGCAGGTAATCAACGACATTGCGCGCCAGAGCGGGTTCATCCTCCACCAGCAGGATACGCAGCTCTTGGGCCGGCAACAGGCTAACAGGATCAGTCGATGGCTGCATCAAAGTGAACCATTGGGTGAGGAGCGCTGGAGCATAACGCATTGATGCAGCTTTTTCCTTCATGAGGCGTCGAATCTTTTCACAGAGATTGGCGCCTTCAAGGTGACGCTCCAGGACGCTATTCGTCGCAGACCCCTGCCCAAGAAGTGAACTTTATGCCGATAATGGTCCTCAAATGTTTGGCAGACCGAATATCCGACCACGCCCTTACCTATAAATTACCTCGCATGTAAAAATTGGAATCTCGAATGAAACGAATTGGATGGCTACTTTCCGTCTTGTTGAGTTCGAACGCACTGGCCGCGGGCGAAGTAGAAGTTCCCATGCTGGCTGAAACCGCCATGATCCGGGCCGCGATCGGCGGCGCCCTCGAACTGGATGGGAACGGTCAAGGTTCACTTGGCGACGACCTCTGCAATTTCCTTGAGCTGTCCGACTTGGTCGTGGTGACCGAGGATGGCCGACTGGCTGTCAGCATGGCGTTGACCGCAACTACGGGCGCCCGCGTGCTCGGCGCCTGCCGGGGTCCGGCGCCATGGCAGGGTCGGCTCGCA
The DNA here is from genome assembly GCA_030651695.1 of Pseudohongiella sp. Lineage (GTDB taxonomy): Bacteria > Pseudomonadota > Gammaproteobacteria > Pseudomonadales > Pseudohongiellaceae > Pseudohongiella. The sequence goes on from JAUSCD010000014.1 coordinate 10,047, forward strand.
TTGGGGCTGACGCCCCGGGTGATGGCGTCGGGACTGGCCATAGAGTTTGCGCCTGATTCGATAGTACTGTCGCGACCGGATGGTAGTCTCGGCCTTTTAGGCGCACCGGCCCAGATCATTGCCGATGCGCTGGTGCTGCCGCGCATGAACAGTGTTCGGATTGACCTGGCCGAGCCACTGAACAGCCTTGATGAATTGATTGAGCAACTGCTAGGTCCGGGACGGGCGCAAGCTGAGCAGTCTCTGATCCAGCGCACCCGCATTACCCGCCTGGCGACCGAAGAAACGGGTGTCAGGGCCTGGCTGGCTTTCCAGGTCAGCCCCTTTGAACAGGTCGCTCAAGCGCCCGAGCCAGGTCTGGATGCCATCGAGTTGGCTCAGTGGCAAACTCTTGAAGATGAGTTCGACGGCTTTCTGACCGCCATCATTTCTGCTCTCGCCGGCTCAACAAATTCTCCTGCATTACGCAGTGAATTACTCGCCACGCTACTGGACGCGCGACACGCGATTGCCGAGGCGCTGGTGCTCGATGATCGCCCGTCTGATCCGGTTCGGGAACTTTTTCTGACTACCTGGGATCGGCTGCGGCCTCTGATGAACGAACTCGAAGGTCTGGAGACTCCGGCTCTGGAAGCTGGATTCAGGCTTGCCGCGTTCATTGCTGGTGGTGATGCGCTGCGGGCACTCGACGCCCTGGGGCCCGATTATGGTTTTGAAATCACTCGCGACGGACTGCGTCGGCTTGCCCGACTGCTGCTGGCCGACGCAGTGCCTCCGAGCTTCACACCGCTGCCGCTGGAGGTGGATTCGGAGTTCCGGGCTTTGTTTGGGCTTGAGGCCAGCGTGGAGCCCGTATCCCCAGCGGCCGAATTGATGCAACAGATCGCCGGTGGTTTTCGCCGGGCGGGGTCCCGATTGTTTCCAGCCGCTCATGCCAGCAACACTCCCCCGGCCGAGGCCCTGAAGGGGATGGTGCCGCGGCTGGCGATCCTCGATGACTATCTGGCGTTGGTAGCCAGCTTGCTGGAAGAGCAGACCAGCGCATGGCTGGCTGAAAATGACCGCGTGCCGGACAGGATGACAGAGCGACTCGATCCGCTGGTGCGTGCCACAGCCTGGAAAGAGTCCTGCTGGCGCCAGCTCTCAGGTTCAACCAGCGACCCCCAGGTGCTGCGCTCACCTGTTGGTGCAGTGGGCATGATGCAAATCAACGGCCGGGTCTGGCGCGGCGTCTACGATCTTGACCGCCTCAGTGATGAGGTTGACTACAACGTAAACGCTGGCATCGAAATTCTGACCCATTACATGGTCGATTACGCGATCCGGCGTGGGGAGCACGAGCGGCCAGGCGGCGATGACAATCTGATCAAAGCAACCTATGCCGCTTACAACGGCGGGCCGTCACAGCTGGCAAGATACCGCCGCGCGGAGACCCCAGCCCGGTTGCGGGCCATCGATAATGAGTTCTGGCGCCATTACACGACCATCAAAGCCGATCAATGGCCGGATATCTCAAGCTGTTATTCGGTCGGGGATTCATGACAGTCGTTCAAGAAAAGAAGTCGGCGCGACTTCCTCTTCCGTGAGGCCCTTGGCCATCTCTACCATCCATTTACCTCACTGTAACAATCAACGCCAAAAGGCCAAAGCCTCTGGTTTTCAACGAGCGCATGATCAATAAGCGGTGGCTGAAAACCTGGCCAAAGTTGGTAGTAAATACCTGAACAAACCTGATTGGCGCGATACTAAGGCGGCAGTATTTCATCTGCCGGGTTTGGAGACGGAAAAATCAATCACTGACACTCCTCACTCTCAGGTGAGCAAAAGTGTTGTGCATTATCGTCACTGTCGAATTCAGACACTTCCGTTCGACTATAGGTAGCCACTTACGGCATTGACCTGAAAACGAGGGACTATCATGACAAAAATTGCAAAGAACACGATTTGCCTTTGGTACGATAACGGCGCTGAGGAAGCTGCTCGTTTCTATGCCGCGACGTTCCCCTCTTCTGCGCTCGGCGCGGTGCATCGTGCGCCCGGGGACAATCCGTCAGGGAAAGAAGGGGATGTACTGACTGTTGAGTTCACTGTACTGGGCGTTGCCTGCCTGGGGCTTAATGGAGGACCTGCCTTCAAACACAATGAAGCGTTTTCATTTCAGGTTGCGACCGAAGACCAGGAGGAAACCGATCGCTACTGGAACGCCATTGTCGACAACGGCGGTCAGGAGAGCGCCTGCGGTTGGTGCAAGGATAAGTGGGGAATCTCCTGGCAGATCACGCCGATCGCTTTGACAAAAGCATACACCAGTCCAGACCGCACAGCCGCCAAACGGGCATTTGATGCCATGATGACGATGAAGAAAATCGATATTGCTGTAATCGAGAAGGCGCTTCGCGGCTGATAAGTAAGATCGGAAAAACACGATATATTTATCGTGCTAAGTGGGTTTGTCTATTTCTATTTTGAAACGCGCTGGGTATTGTTGCAGCCTCGCGTGGAAGACATTTCGCCGTTTGATGGAGTTAATCATGCCATCCCGAGTATTGCAGATCATCGCACTGACACTGGCAGCGTTGGGACTCGCGCCAGGCGCTGCGCATCTGATGGAGTTGCCGGTAAAGCTCGCATATCCACCCCACATGTATGCTGAAGTAACCAGTACGCTTTATGCATGGTTCGGCGCGGCAGGAGGGACGATTCAGGTTGCCGCGGCTCTGGTAGTGGCAGTGATAGCGTTTCGGGCAAGGCGCTTGCCGGAAGGGCGCCTGCTGGCCGCATCGGCCGCCGCGCTATTGATTTCGTTGCTTCTCTGGGCATTGCTTGTCGCTCCTGTTAACTCAGCTTGGGCCAACAGTACAGGTTTGAGTCCGGATGAGTTTGTTGAAGCATACGCGAACCTTCGTTCGCGCTGGGAATATGGTCACATGGCTGCGTTCATTGCATGGCTTACCGGCTGGTTTGGCTTGGTTGCTGCCCTGACCAGAGATCACGTACGATGAGCGCAGAACAAAGCAGATTCCTTCCCTCCAGAATTAAAATTATGGGTCGCCAATGACACCTAAACGAATAGCACTGCTTCTGGCCTTGATTATAATCTCGGTTTTCGCTTCGTTTCTGAGTTACCAGACCAAGCGGGGAAAAGAGGATTTGATTCCGGCACCTGCGGCTGGTGAAGTTGCAAGCGAAAGCATTTCAACAAACAGCACTGACCTTGATGGAGATTTTATTCTGGTGCCTTCGTTGCAGTCAGCTGCAGGGCAAGATGTAACAGAACTTGCCGAAGAGAGCGTAGACAACCCACCTCAACCAGACGAACCCGCATCAAGATCTTCTGCACCTTCCTCCGGGCTATCCAGTAGGCAACCGACTTCATTGGAGCCTGTACTCAGCAGCCGGGTTTACGCAATCATCGAAGAAGTTCAGAGAAGACAGTCAGAAGGCCACTGGGAAGAAGCCCTGAACGAACTCAATGCTCTATACACAGATTTTGAGTCTATGAACTCTTACGAGCAGGCTACAGTCCTCAATTTTTATACGAATACCCTGCTGCATCTTGAAATGTGGCAGGAATCTATTTCAGCTTTTTCCCTTTTGCTTACAGTCGATAATTTGCGTCCGGATAGCAATGCGCGCGCCTTGCTTTCGCTGGGTCAGCTGCATGCGGGCGTAGGTGAAATTGATGTAGCCACCGCCTATTACGAGGAATGGCTGGAGTTTACGCGCAGCATGTCTGGATTCGATGCTCAAACCGAACTTGTTCAGCAGCAATTGAATCGACTGAGAGAACTTTGACTGTAGTCCCTCATCAAGTGAAAATTATGTCGACAAGTTTACAAATAGAATACCTGAAAGCTTCTGAAACCGATGTTGATCAACTGATTGAGCTAAGAATAAGACAGCTGGTAGATGAAGGGTATCAGGAAGTCGTTGATATCAGAAAGGACTTGAAGCAGTACTTCTCAGAAAGTTTTGAGAGCGGTTCACTTATATGTTGGGTGGGCATAGCCAATGATGCAATTGTGGCTACAGCCGGTATCTGTTTTTATCAACTGCCACCAACATTCTCGAATCCCTCTGGACGGATCGCGTATATAACAAATATGTACACTGATGATGCATATCGACGGCGAGGGGTCGCGTCGCACCTTCTAAATCTACTTATCGGAAAAGCTAAAAGTCTGAATTTCGCATCAGTCAGGCTTCATGCCTCGACCCATGGTAAAGGGATTTATGAAAAAGCTGGTTTCACCGATACTGACGGCTACATGGGTATGAGACTGTGAATCACACTAATCGGAGTCAGGCAATGGGCAAAGTTTTTGTAAACATCGGGCTTAGCCTGGACGGCTATATGGCGCCGGAAGGCATGACGCTGGAGAACTGGAGTGATCCCGGATACAAGCAATGGGGCACAAAGTGGGGCGCAATGATGAGCTGGGTTCTGAAACTTGAGTACTTCCGCGAAAACCTCAAGTTCGGCCCGGGCGGAGAGACTGGTCCTGTCAATGACATGTTCCGTTTCACAATGGAGCGTAGCGGCGCCAGCATCATGGGCAAACGGATGTTCGAGCAAGGTGAGATCTCGTGGCCCGAAGAGGCGCCGTTTCACACTCCGGTATATGTACTGACCCATGAGAAGCGCGAGCCTTGGGTGCGACCAGGCGGGACAACATTCTACTTTGTCAATGACGGTCCGGAGAGCGCCCTTGAGCAGGCACGGGAGTCTGCGGGAAGTCGCGATATTCGTATTTCAGGCAGCGTCTGTTCGAAAACCTGGCTGAGCCCGGGCCGCAGTTCCGCATTTACAAGGTTATGGATAGTCCCTCTGCCACACACTTGCGGTATGTAGTATCGTGATAAGCCCGATCATCGAGGCCAACAAAAACCATGGAATCCCTGATAGAACAGACTATTGGTTGCCCATACTGCGGTGAAACCAACGAGGTTCTCATCGACCCGCAGGACGCAGGTGACCAATACATCGAAGATTGCCAGGTATGCTGCAGGCCAATCACATTTAATGTTGCAATGGATTCCATGGGCAATTTGTCGGTAACCGTGCACGACGAAAATGATGTCTTCTAACCGGTTGATGGAAAGCCGATGACTGAAAATAAAAAAGATGACGCCAACGCCGTTGATATACGAAACGATGGCGGTCTGATTACCGGTGCGGCCTTGGTCGGAGGCACGAAGTTGGTCTACGATGCAGGCAAGGATTTATATGCATGGCTTAAGCCCGAAAAGAAAATATTCATTCAAATAGTAGACAGCATATATTCGGAAAAGCACCACCTGATCAGGGCCAGAGTGGCCAGTGCGCATGTTCATGGTGTCCATATCGAGTCAATCCAGTTAAAAGAAAAAAATCCAGCCCACATAAACGTTTATCAAATTTATGCCGGTGACAACGTGGGGTATGGGAATCGGCAGGTTGACTCAGAGGATAGGATCCTGGGTTTCCCACACCTGATTGCGCCTAGTGGTTGGCTGGATATTTATCTGAAGGTTCCGGAGCAGACTGACGCCAGGGTTGTAAAAGAAAATGGTGTAAATCTGATCTGTAAATTTGCCCCCATAGACAGGCTGGGCGATGTTGAAACTGTGCCATTTACAGTCAGGCTCAGGTGGGCATAACCGCTCTTGGCTACTTCAGGCACATGGCCCGGGAATTGACGGCTGCCGCAATCTGGAATAGATTTTCGCGCAATTTTATTTTTCTTTCGGACGAACCTCCGCATGAGCGCCATTGCCAGAGGCCCCTTGCTTCTCACCAACGATCTTGTCGATTTTATGCTTGGCCCCATTTCGATGAAGGCTGGTTCGTGCAGTATGGCCCGCGTCCCATCAATATCCCAGGCTTACGGTTGTCGGGTGTCACCGGCCATCCATGAGGCCGGAGCAAGCGAAGTCTGCGTGTTCCTGTCAGAGTCGCGCTCAGCCGCTGTGCTGCGCGACCTGAGAGACGGCGGTGCTTTTTCGGTTGTGTTCAGCCGCCCGGCCACTCATCAGACGGTGCAGCTTAAGGCGGCTGCCGTCCGTATTGAGCCACTTCACGACGGCGACAAGACCTTGATTGAGCGGTACGGCCAGCGCGCCATGGGCGAGTTGATTTCACTGGGTTACCCACCGTCATTCTCGAAGGCTGTGATGGCTCCGGATATTACTGATGGCGTGAGCGTTTGTTTTGTCCCTTATGCTGCTTTCGACCAGACGCCCGGGGCTGGGGCGGGGCAGCCACTGGGAGCTTCCGTATGAAATCCGGCCTTGGCACGCTGCGCCGCTGTTTTGAAGGTGCAGTGCCTGCGATCATCTCCACCTGTGATGAAAACGCCATTCCTAACGTGGCTTACCTGTCGCAAGTGCATTACATGGACGAAGAACACGTCGCTTTGTCATTTCAGTTCTTCAACACCACGCGCAGGAATATTCTGGTCAATCCCACGGCCACGATCCTGCTCATGGATCCTGTTACTGCTGAGCAGTACTACCTGCATATCTCTTATCTCGAAACCGTCTCGGAAGGCCCGCTATTTGAGTCCATGAAAGCGCGTCTTGCCGGCATTGCGTCCCATAGTGGCATGAGCGAGGTTTTCCAGCTCAAAGGCTCTGATATCTACCGGGTGCAGCGCATAGAGCCTATTCCGGGTGCGCTGCCGCTTGCATCGCCGCCCACGCCTAACCTGCTGCCGGCACTGCGGCGCGCTATCGCACGGATGGCTGCCTGCCAGGATTTATCAGACTTGTTGGAAGACGCGTTAACCTGTGTGGCACAGGAGTTCGACATGCCGCACACGATGTTGCTGATGCTGGATGCTGCCGGCAAGAAACTTTATACCGTGGCCAGTCGCGGTTATCACCACTCCGGGGTTGGTTCAGAGATCGGGCTTGGTGAAGGCATCATCGGGGTCGCCGCGCGGGAGAGAGTGCCGATCAGGATTGGCCACTGTGCCACCGAATACCTCTATGGCAGGGCAGTGCGCGAAAGCTATCTTCAGCGTCATGCCGCTATTGATATTGAAATGAGCATTCCTGTACCCGGTCTGGCCAAGTCCGGTAGCCAGGTCGCTGTTCCCATAACTCTTGGCGAACGCCTGGTAGGAGTGCTGTACGCCGAGAGCCCTCAAGAGATGCGCTTCAGTTGGGACGACGAAGACGCTCTGGTGTCGTTGTCGGATTATCTGGCATTGGCTATCACGTCCATGGAGCGTTGCAGTGAGCACACTACCGAGCCGCCGGAGGAGGGGGCAGCGCCTGTCAAGGGCACCGGCAATCCGGTGAGCGTGTGTTTCTATAGTGCCGATCAGAGTGTGTTCATCAACAACGATTACCTGATCAAGGGGGTGGCTGGCGCCATCCTGTGGAAGCTGTTGTGCGACCACAGTTCATTGGGGCGGGATGAGTTTACCAACCGCGAACTGCGTCACGATACCAGTTTGCGTCTGCCGGATGTTGTCGACAATCTGGATGCGCGGCTGATCCTGTTGCAGCGACGGCTGACTGAGCGTTGCGACTCTCTCGCGATTGAAAAGACCGGCCGCGGTCGCTTTCGTCTGCGGGTGGATGGCACGCTGAATTTGCGGGAAGCTGTTGGCTGATCAGGCCTGCTCCAGTAACCAGGAAGCGGCCACTGGGGCATCAGGATCAGTGAGTCACAGCATGTGACGGAAGATTCTTGGGAACAAACTCATAGTAGGGTGTACTGACTGGCTGATCAGGAGCGCCGGCAGCAGGCATCGGTTCGCCCGCGGGCCCCAGAGATCGCACAAAATGATAAATGGCGAGCAGATCCTCATCAGTCATGTCGCGCAGTGCAAACCAGGGCATGGGAGGCAGCATGGGTAAACGAGCACGTGCCAGCCACTGCTGCTCATCCATATTGGCGACGTACAGTCGCAGATTAGCCGGGTAACTTGTACCCCAGGGGCCTTGAAACCCGATGATTACGCCCATCAGCCACTGGCTCTTTGGTATATTGCCGGCCTCTTCCGGGTATGCAGCGGTGTGGCAGTCATTACAGCCGGCAACGCGGGCCAGATACTCTCCACGCTTAATGGATGCCTCGTCGGCCTCCATCGCCCCGGCGAGAGTGGAAGTAGATAACAGTAAACCCAGCAGCGCGGCACAAAACGATGGGCGCTTTATCAAAAAAATCATAACATTCATTCCTGAACTCCGTTTGACATCAATGTTAAACAAGCGGGCGCAGAATACGCCTGACTGTAAACAGGCGATGCTAAATCTTGCGTAAAAAAATGCTAAGAAAATACTAAGTGCTACCTACAGGCCAGATAATGAGCAACATTCAAGGGAAGTGTCTGTGGGAGAATGTCAGCCATTAAGTAACTGGTGAGTTAGTGCCGGTGTGCAGCCTAATGTCTATTTCACGGACAGAACTAGAGCAAGGAAGTTAACAATACAGGAGAGTAAAGTGCCCAAAGTTATATCCTTGAGTAAAGATGACCAACACCAGTTTTCAAAACGCAACTGTGATTCGCTGGATCTGCTTACAGGGTTGGGTGTTGAAGGCGACGCGCATTGTGGGGCGACAGTAAAACATCGATCCCGCGTCAGGGCTGATGCAGAGCAGCCAAACCTGCGGCAGGTGCACCTCATACACTCGGAGCTTTTAAGCGAGCTTCAGGATAAAGGCTTTAACGTGAGAGCCGGTACATTAGGTGAAAACATACTCACTAAAGATCTCAACGTGCTGGCGCTGCCAAGAAATTCATTGCTGAAGATTGGCAAAGATACGGTGCTGCGTGTTACAGGACTCAGAAACCCTTGCGCGCAGTTGGATAATTTCCAGCAAGGGCTCACTAAAGCCTGTCTGGATCAGGATGGGTCGGGCGGAGTGAGACGCAAAGCAGGAGTTATGGCTGTTGTAGAGGCAGGCGGAACAATCTATGTTAACGACGTAATTATTGTCGAATACCCGCCGGAGCCGTTTGAAGCACTCGAACCGGTATGACCCCGAATTCATATTGCAGTTGTTGCTCGTCTGCTATCCCGATGTCAGACGTGACTTAACCAAACGGACTTAAACATGATCGAACTACTTATAGCCGTAGTCATACTCCTCGCACTGTCGATATGGATGTACAACCGACTGATACAGGATCGCAATCAGGTGCAGGCCGCCTGGAGCGACATTGATGTGCAGTTGATGCGTCGCCACGACCTTGTGCCGCAGCTGGTTTCTACCGTAAAGGCCTATTCATCCTACGAAAAAGCGACAATGGAAGCAGTCACCGAGTTGCGCAGCCGCAGCGAAGCCGCTGCGCATTTGCCGGAGGCTACGCATCTGCCTGAGCGCGCACGGCTGGAAGCAGAAATGGAGAGCGGAATACGCAGACTGATTGTGCTGGCCGAGGATTACCCCGATCTGAAGGCAGACAGCAATTTCCGGCAATTGCAGAGCGAACTGACGGCGATCGAAGACCATATTCAATATGCCCGGCGCTTCTACAACGGTTCCGTGCGTGTCTACAACACACGCATTCAGAGTTTCCCGCACCTGCTGATTGCGGTGCCTTTTCGCTTTGAGCCTGCGGAGTTTTTTGAGGTGGACAACAGCAGCGAAAGGGCTGCGCCAAAAGTGGAGTTACGCTGATGTTATGCTCTCGACTGCGTCGCATGCTGGCTCTGCTTGCGCTGCTGACGCTATCTCTCAGCAGTCAGGCGCAGGAGCGCATCCTGTCCTTTCACAGTGATATCCAGATCCAGTCGGACGCCAGCATGATTGTCACTGAGACCATCAGGGTGCGCGCTGAAGGGCGTAACATCCGGCGCGGGATTTATCGCGAATTCCCGACCCGCTATACCGATCGCGCGGGCAGTCGGCTGGTGGTCGATTTTGAAGTTCTGGGTCTGGATCGTGATGGCCGGCCGGAAATATTCAGTGTCACAACGCGCGCGAACGGCGTCAGAGTTGATTTTGGCGGGGATGATTTTCTGCAGGTGCCGGCAGAATATGAATATGCTTTGCGTTATCGAACCGACAGGCAGATCGGGTATTTTGAAGGCCATGATGAGTTGTACTGGAACGTCACGGGGCTGGGTTGGGATTTCGAGATTGAGAATGCCAGTGCCACAGTCACTCTGCCAGAAGCGGTAGCCGCCGACTCCATAACCATGGAAGGTTACACCGGTCCTCTGGGCGCGACAGGGCAGGACTATACCGTTTCCGTTGCAGACGGACGTGCCGATATCCGCACCTCTGCCTCTCTTCCGGATCGCTCCGGGCTGACTTTGGTGATGACCTTCCCCAAGGGCATTGTTCATGAGCCTGCGTTGGGCGAGCGCGTGCGTTATCTGCTGACGGACAATCTGGGCGTGCTGCTCGGCCTGCTGGCGCTGTGCGCTTCGCTGGTCTGGTTGATGCTGGCATGGTCACGCGTCGGCCGTGATCCCAGGGCCGGAGTGATCTTTCCGCACTACGAACCACCCGGCGGACTTTCGCCGGCATCGGCGCGCTACATCATGCGTATGGGCTACGACAGCAAGGCGTTCACCGCAGCTGTCGTCAGTCTTGCTGTCAAAGGTTATGTGCGCATTTCACAAACCAAAAAAGACTACACGCTGCACAAGCTTGACTCCAACCAGGAGTTGGCAGCTGGAGAGAAGGCGTTGTTCGAAAAGTTGTTCAGCAAAGGCGCAATCGTGGAGCTGAAAAACGAAAACCACGCCATCGTCAGCAGAGCAAGATATGCGCACAAAAGCGCGTTGAGAAAAAATTATTTGAACACCTACTTCAAAATCAACGGGCGCTACCTGCTACCCTCACTGGCCGGCTCAGCACTGATAATGCTGCTGATTGTGATGACGAACTCCTTCGTGCCTTTAGTGATGGTATTTCTGTTACTTATTGTTGTTGTGCATGGCATCTTCGCCTGGTTGCTGAAAGCACCTACTGGTGAGGGGCGCAAAGTGATGGACAAACTGGAGGGGTTCAAACTTTACCTGGAAGTGGCAGAAAAGGATGATCTGAATGTGGCGCACCCGCCTGAGCTTACGCCAGAACTGTTCGAGCGCTTCCTGCCTTTTGCTATCGCCCTCGGTGTCGAGCAGGCGTGGGCAGAACGTTTCGAAAAAGTGTTTGCGCAGCTGCAGGAAACCCGCGGCGTCAGCTATCAGCCACTCTGGTACGCCGGCGCGTTTAATGCCGGGCGTATGGGCGATTTCAGCCGTTCAATCGGGAGCGCCATGGACACTGCCATCTCCAGCGCTGCAACACCACCCGGATCTTCTTCCGGGAGCGGGGGGGGCGGCTTCTCTGGCGGTGGAGGAGGAGGCGGCGGGGGTGGAGGCCGCTAAGAACTGCCGGGGATTTTTTCCTGAAGAACTACTCTGAATAACTTGTTGAAAACGGCATTCAGCACAAAGATATGCTCAGGCTGACTCTTGAGTTCTGAAATATGAAAAGTTCTGACTTGATAAAAAAGTAAGGAGCGGCTGCAATCTGCATCCGCTCCTTACAGTGCTACTGCCTTCCCTGAAATCTATCCTTAGAACAATGGCTCCTGCATCCGGACAAGACCTTTTGCCTGGATCAATCGATAGAGAAGTCTATTTCATCACCATTGACGACCACCAGATAATCACCAGATGGCAAACCTTTCACGTCCAGCGGCATAACAAGTTCGAATGGCTCGGTTACTTGCGCACACGCCACCAGGGTCTGTAGTGGGGTTTCACCTACCGCTACAAAAAAAGTATTGCCTCTGCGTGCTATTGTGGTGTTGAGTTCAACACAGGGATTGGACATGTAACCAACGATGCCGAGTTCAACTTCGACGGAATCAGTTTCGAAAACGGCAACTGACAATTCATTAATGTAGGCGAGTTGTTTCTCTACTGCATCGACTACCCGGAAGTCGCCATTTGGCAAAACTGTCAGACGTACCTGTCTGTAGTAGGCGGGTGTATCCCCGTCCATGACAATCGCGTCGCTGATAGTCAGTTCGTTGTCTTTGTACAGAGCAGAATCGGCCACCGCACTGGCGGTGTGCAGAACGCTGACAAACAGGCAAAGCATTAACGTTGCTGTTGCTGACCACTTCATACTAATTGAATTCATACTGCTTACCTCACACTTACTGCGTTAACATTCAGCTTTCCAGCCTCATTGCTGGAAATTGAGCGTATTGTGGACCCTGCTGTGTGCGATAGCTGTTTGATAGTTGTATAAAAACTGTGACTAATTGTACGGCCAGGAAAGCACAAAACTGGCGCCTTGAGTCTGCCTCTTCTCGACCTGAATGTTGCCCCGGTGGCGCTGCAGAATGCGGCGCGCTATGGCAAGTCCCAGACCGTAACCGCCGGACTGCCGATCGCGGCTGGTATCGAGTCGGGCAAAGGGTTCAAAAATACTTTCGTGGAACTCCTCGGGAATACCGGGGCCATCATCGCTGATGCGAATAGACACCATATCCCGTTCAACAGAGCAGGTCACCGTGACTGCCGTTTCGGCATAACGCAGACAATTACGCACAATGTTATGCAGGGCGCGCGCGAGCAAATCTGAATTGAAGCGCACCTCGGTCGTACTATCCAAACTCTGCAACTGCAGATGCACAGGAATCTCTGAGTCTACATACTGTATGAGTTGGCGCTCCAGCCAGGCTTTAATCCTGATGGTTTGCAATTGAAGCTGCAGTTTTTCCTCGCTGAGTTTGGCATAAGACAGCATTTCATCAATCAGTCCTTCCAGTTCCTGCACATCCGATTTCATCGCAATGAGGTGTTGTGCCAGACGTGCTTGATCATGAATTTTTGGAATCATTTCCATTGCGAACTTAAAACGGGCGAGAGGGGTACGGAGTTCATGGGCTACTGCATTGGTCAGGTCGCGATGAGCTGTGACCAGATACTGAATTCGCTCTGCCATCTTATTAAAGGATTGCGCCACTGGCAAAATGCTGGAATTCTCAGCAACCGAGACGCGGGTTTGGAAGTCGTCCCTCCCGAACCGGCTTGCGGCATAACGCAGAGAACTCAGGTCCCGGTAAAACGGCCTGATCCATAAGAACAACAACAAAGCGACCAGTGCGTAATAACTGATGATGACACCGGACTCGATAAATGCGGCCGGGCGGATTTGATCGGGCAGAGGCCCAAGGGCTATTACCTGTCCGGTAGCACCAATCATTTTGTATAAAATCTCGCGGGACTGTCCATCCCGATAGGATGCGATCTGGCCATTGCCCAGCGTTGCGAAAAAAGCCGGCTGATCCCCCATGTCTGCCGGGTCATAAAGCATCACCGGCATCTCCAGAGCATCCTCCAGTTGCGACGCCAGAAAAGTGAACCGACTTGCAATGGCATCGGAGCCGGTTTCCGTTAGCAGCAGTTCAATCAACGCAAAATCCGATGCATATCTATCAGTGTTGTTCTGCTCTTCCGCAGGCAGTAGCCAGACCAGCAGGCTATCCAGAACCAGCGCAATGATCAGAATGCCGGTTGCGATAAAGATGTAAGATCGCAGAAACAGCAGTGATGAAAGTCGGCTGCTCATAGCCACCTAATCCCACGCATTGGCAACAAATAAATAACCTTTTCCCCAGATGGTGCGAATTCTGAAAGGCTGCTCCGGATTATCGTTCAACTTTTTACGCAGACGCGAGATACGTACATCCACCGTGCGATCCAAACCGTCGTATTCAATGCCACGAATGTTGTTGTAAATCGCGTCTCTGCTTAATACTGTGCCCGCATTGCGCGCCAGAAAACCGAGTAGCTCAAACTCCTGGGTTGTCAGATCAATTTCCTCTCCGGCCAGTATCACCTGATGCGATTGCAGATCCACCTGCAAAGCACCGAACGAGAGCACTTCACTCTCCACCGGTCGTTGCACTGCTTGAGTGCGGCGCAACAGCGCGCGCAGACGGGCGAGTAAAACAGGAGGTTCGATAGGTTTGGTGACAAAGTCATCTGCGCCCAACTCAAGGCCCATGACATGATCAATGTCGCTGCTTTTTGCGGTGAGAATCAAAATGGGGCCGCTGAATGTTTTGCGCAATTGTGTGCACACCTGCAATCCATTCATGCCGGGCAGCATCAGATCCAGAATGATAATATCCACCGAGCTCGCATCGAAAGTGGCGACGGCGACATCGCCTTGATGCTGAACCGTGACGTCAAAAAATTCCTGCGCTAAGTAGTCGCGCACCAGGCCAGCCAGCCGAACGTCGTCTTCTATCAGTAGCAGTCGCACTGCTCCGGAGCCTGCCGTGGTCGAGTCATTAGTCAGCTGTTGATATTGACTCATCAGAAGACACTCCAGGCGTGACGTCGGCGGCGACGCGTGTCGCGCAGATCGCGTTTGATGACGGGAATCTCCACTTCACTCAGAACCTCCAGGGTTTGTGCATCCAGAAGATGCAGATTGATGTTTTCCAGTCGCGCCACAGCCATGGAAAACTCCCCCGATTGTTGTGCCTGCCAGCATTGCAGGAATTCGGTGTCCTGCGCGTAATGCAGGCATACGTCACGGTTGTTGGCAGTCGTCCATGTCACCAGTATTCGCATCGAACATGTCTGTTCATCTGCGGGAATAACGCAGATTCGTGGCTGCACGCGCAAGGTAACGCCTTGCTCATTGGGGGCAGCCTGAAGCGAGGCCGGCGTGCCTGTCAATAACACCAGGATGAGCAGCAATCGACGTGCAATAGAAAGCCCCACAGCCTTGTTGGCCGTGTCGGTTTCAGTCCCGCTCCATGTGAAGATGCTCACCATTTTATTTATGCAGGATTATTTGAATTGATAATAAAGGCCAAGAAACGCCGTATTCACACTTCCTCGCTCTATGATTGGACTCCGCCGGATGGCATTACTGAGGTACTCCCGTTCCACAACACCGACCAGCCGCCACCGTTCAGAAAGCGCGCGGCTGGCGGAAACACGGACTACACCGTTAACGCCTGCTTTTCCCGAGTACCCGGGTCGACCATCGATTCGCTCATACGGCCGCACACCATAGTAATAATCCACAAGGTCGCTGCTCTTCCATTCCGCTCCAAACGTGAGACTGAACTCACTGGTCGGGGTTATCCACGGGTAGGACCATGAAAACCAGGCAGATTGTCCGTGATGGGTGCCGCTGACATCAGTGAGCAATTGTGCCTGCAGGTCTCCCCACGCGCTGATGTACAGCATTTCCAAACCGGAGTTTACGGCGAAGCGGCGCTTCGGTAGCGATGTGTTCAGATCTTCGAATACGAGTTCTTCCAATTGCTCAGTACTGAGCGAACCGAGGTCTGGCGCTTCGCCGCCAGCAATGCCGGGAAACGATAAACCCTTATCCTCGGCAATTTGCCTGAGACTGAAGATATCCAGACCGGAGCTGCCATTGCTGAGGTAACTGAAGTAATTGCGTTCATTATCAAATGTGATCAAAGCATTGGCTGAGAACCTGGCGGTTTCCTCAAACATGAAGCCGATATCACCGTTATCGAAAAACCAGCGCTCGCCATACCATGCCAGATCAACGATGGCATTCAATCTCATATCATCTGAGGCAACAAATGGGTTGTCGCGGCGGCCATGGCCTAGTGCTGCGCCTATTGTCCACCGGCTGTGCTGAATGCCATCGGCTTGTAGTGGTTGTTCCTGCGCGGCAACGGGCTGCAGGACACACAGGCAGAGCATGGCCATAAACCTATGCGGTGGGCGCAGATGACATAGGAGGCTGATCAGAAATGGGATCAAAATTTTGCTCATACAGATGCATAAGGTCTGGAGCGGGCAGTTTACCCAATTGAAAAAGGATATCTGTATTAGTTTTAGGGTTGTTTTGTAATTAAACGTAACCGGTGCTGCAAAACCCGACAAAGCATACCCGAGGGCCCCCTGCTATTCTGCCTGTTGACGCAAGCTTGCTTCAAGGCGCTTCGAGCTGGTGATGTCTACCAGCGTCAGAACTACGCCGTCGATCATGTTGTCCAGTCTGCGATAGGGGATAATGCGGACGGAAAACCAGCGCGCGTCATTTGACAGAATCTGTTTCTCACATATCGCCAGAGTGCGCAATGTCTGCTCTGCGTCTGTGTGCATCTCCGGATACTGCAAGGTGGTGGTCAGATCACTCAGGGGGCGGCCGATATCGCTTTCTCGCAGATTGATGATACTGGCAGCGAGGTCAGTGTAGCGTCTGACATTGAGGTTCTGGTCCAGAAACAGAATGGCTATATCAATGCCGTTGAGTACATTCTTCATGTCGCTCTGCGCCAGGGAGAGATCATCGAGTTTGGTCTGCAATTCGCTATTGATGGTTTGTAACTCTTCGTTCATGGATTGCATTTCTTCTTTCGAGGTTGTCAGTTCCTCATTGGCAGATTGCAGCTCTTCATTGGTGGACTGCAATTCTTCATTGGAGGACTGCAGCTCTTCCTTCGAGGCGCGGGCCTCTTGTTGCAAGGCAAGAATTTCATCCCGGTACTGCTGGATCTCCGCAGTAATGGTAGTGCGTTTTTTAGACCTGGATCCCCCGCCACTGCTGCCAGCGGTGCCGGCAAGATAATCACGAAACACCACCATGATCATGCCGCGCAGAGACGGCGCATCAGCCAAAGCCTGCACTGTTACATCCACCACCTGAATTTTGTCCGCTACCTGCATCTGCAGTCCATGTAGATGGACGGGTTCGTGTTGCGTGTCCGCCTGTTTCAGCGCGGCTGCCAGAGGTGCTCTCAGGCTTTCGTGCACCATGGCGTGAAAATTCCAGTTGGCTTTGCCGGCCGCGGGTTCCAGATATTTGCCGGTTCTCCCGCTGATGTAGACGATGTCGCCCGTTTCATTTACCACAACCGCAGCTGGTGCATAAACCTGTAGAAGGAGGTGGTCAGCAGCAGTCTGGAGGTTGTCGCTGACTTCACTGAATGATTTAGAGGTTGGCATCGGGGAAAAATCCTTGGCTGATTTTACTAAGGGGGGGACTGAATTCAGCAGAAAGGCAGAGCCGCCTGCTTCAGCGGCATCCTGACGCAGGTAAAACCGCAGTTTGGACTGCTCTGGGACAAACAGATTGTTGTATCGGCCTGTGGTTTCCGAGTTGCCCAGCAGCAACAGCCCGCCACTTCGAAGACTGTAATGGAACAAGGGAAGTAGTTTACGTTGTAACATTGGATCAAAATAAATCAGCAGATTACGACAGATAAGTAGATCCAGCTTGGTAAAAGGCGGATCAAGTACTACATCGTGCTGGGCAAACAGCACCATATCCCGAATGTTCTTGTTAATTTCATAGAAGTGTTCGCCAGAGTCAAAAAATCGCGATAACCGTTCGGATGACACGCTGTTTCGTATGGTCAGCGGGAACTGCCCACGCCGGGCTGCGGATATCGCATCCGGGCTCAGGTCTGATGCGAAAATCTGCAGGGAATACTGGTGCGGATCAGGCAGTTTTTCGGTTACTTCCCGGAATAATATTGCCAGCGAGTAGGCTTCCTCACCCGTTGAGCAGCCCACGCTCCACGCCCGGAATGCGGTTCGGCCGCTTTGGCGTCCCAGTAGTTCTGGCAGAGCCTTTTCTGAAAAATACTCCCACACGGCGGTGTCCCGGAAAAAGCTGGTGACTCCGATCAGAAGTTCTTTGAATAGCAGGTCAATTTCCTGGGAGTTGTTGTCTAGAAATCCGGCGTATTCCGCTACAGACTGGATATGGTGACAGGCCATGCGCCGCTCAATGCGACGTTGCAGCGTACTGGTCTTGTACAGCGAGAAATCATGGCGGGTCTGTCTGCGCAACTGCCGCACAACCTGTTGCAAAGGTGAAGATTGTAGCGGGTCCATAGGGGGCGTCGCAGCTTCTGCGTGCCGGTTCTCTATATTCTCCAGATAAGCACGGATGCGGTCCGGCAATGCGTCAGCAGGCGCCACAATATGGCTGCAGCCTGCTGTAACAGCACTTTGGGGCATCGAATCAAATTGGGCAGTGGCGGGTGTCTGTACTACGGTCAAACCTCCGACAGCTTTGATGGCCTGCAAGCCCAACGTGCCATCCGAGCCCATACCCGACAGGACTACTCCAATAGCACGATCCCCCAGTGCCCTCGCAAGCGAGGAGAAAAGCACATTAATGGGCAAGCGCATACCGCGCGGTTCGCTGGGTAGTGCCATGTGCAAGACACCATTGTTGACGCTGAGTTCCGTGTTTGGCGCGATGACATAAACGCTGCCTGCGGCAACGCGTACGCCTTCTTCTGCCTGCCGTACCGGCATGGCGGTAATACGCTGCAGCAATTCGGGTAACAGTGCCTTCTGGGTAGGATCCATGTGCTGGACCACAATGTACGCCAGATTGCCACCAGCGCTAGTGGCCCCAAAAAACGCTTCTAACGCTGCCAATCCCCCCGCAGAGGCTCCAATGCCGACAATCTGCGGCATATTGTTTTGAGTGGAAGGTGCACGCGGGTAACTGGGGGAGGTCATGCGTCGCACCTTATCAGCCAGACGGGACTGTCTCGTGACACTGTACACAACTTTGTCTGGATACCATCAGCAGTATTGCCTTTTTGTCTGGGGAAATCCGCGCCTTGAGCTCAAGCATGTCCGGGTCGCCTGGTGCATTTGTCTGCACAAGACAGCGCGTGCTGAAACTATCGGGATTGCGGTTTTTCATCCAACCGGCAAAAGTAGCCAGGTTGAGTTTATTCAGTAATCCTGCAAAGGCGGGCTGGCTTGCTGGTGCCAGGAAACTGTCAAGGCGCCGGCCAAGGGCCTCGTCGTTTTCGGTGTCCAAAAATCCCAGACCTGCCATATTAACTTCTGAAATATCCCCATCGAGGGTCAATACCAGGTAACCGGTTGGCGCCAATTCAAACAGGCTTTTATAGTAAGTAACATCGTGCATGAGCTCCAATTCGTTCAAATGCTGTTGTTCTATTTGGAGGTCCAGTTCAACCTGATGTACTTGCAGTTCATGCAACAGCTTGAGAGCATCGGAGGCAGTAGACGGCGAGCTGGCCAACTGGTGAAGGAGGCGCAAGGCGTCGAAACTGAGGTGGGTGGTGATGGCGCTGGGAGCCGAGCCCTCACTCAGCCGGGCCTCAGCCTCTTTCCGCAAGAGCGCCGAGCGTTCTCGCATAACCGGGTTTGTTGTCATTGTGTGCCCCCCTGGGAGAATTGGTTGTTGACCAGGTTGTGTGAACCATACTACATCAAGTCATTGCGAATTCGTTGCAATAATAAGGGGTCAACCCCTGGCAATGCGCAAATTCAACCGGAGAACTGATATGAAACACATCTACACTCACGACAATATAATGGTCGTGCATTCCGCCAGAAATGTTCTGGCATTAAATGGCATTGAGTCGTTTGTGAAGAATGAACACACCATCCCGGTGGGCGCCAACCATGGAATTAATAATACATTTCTGGAGCTCTGGATTCTGGATGACCAGGACTATGAAAAGGCATCCGCGATTATAGCGAGCGAGATCGAAAACCAGGCACCCAAGGATTCATGGGTATGCAGCAGCTGCAATGAAGAGAATGATGGGAGCTTCGAAGTTTGCTGGAATTGCCAGAGTCCAGCACCCGGGCAAACATCGCAGTAACTCTGTTTTCAGTCAGGACGCGTCCCATCCCGACCTTATTATCTCTATAAGTCGCTGTTTGTCGTTTTCCAAATGTTTCAGGAAGGACTTTGGTGCTTCCGTCTGGGCGTCATATTTTCCACTCCATTCAGTCAGCTCAAGCATTATCGGCAACAGATCCCGGCCTTTGGGCGTGAGGGAGTAAATCACTTTGGTGCGGTTTGATGCGTCCGCCCCTTTCGCAACAATATCCAGATCTTCGAGCCGCTTAAGGCGATCAGCAAGGATATTGGTGGAAATCTTTTCGTCGGATGTCAGCAATTCACCATAGGACTGCTTACCGTTAAACATCAGATCGCGAATTATCAGCAACGTCCATTTGTCGCCAAATGACTCCAGCGCGTAGTTGATAGGGCAGTGTGATCGGGAGGGCATTTTTTCTGTCATGACGTATTCAAACATGTTGCACTTGCATTTTGCAAGTAGTTAAATTTTACGATACTTGCAAAATGCAAGTTAATAGATCTGGCGCCAGGTCTGCGTCAGAACGTTGCCTCTGGAGACGCTATAAAGACTGTCGGGTCGCAGTCCTTCGGGTGCTCCCGGAATGGTCCGACAGATCAAGACGGCTTGCCTTTTTTTGATGAGCATCCACAATAGGGTCAATGGAAGCTGATCGCAGTGACGTGCGCCGGCAATGGGATCAGCTGCGACATGACAGGAGCAGGGTTACAGCGGGCCGGAGGGAATCATGGAGATTGAAAGCACACGATCTGAGTTCAAGACAAAAATACTTCGCCCTGCCAATTCCGGTGATGAGGCGTTGAAGGCCTTTGTGGTACTGCCAAAAAGTGCCAGCGACAAGCTGCCGAGACGTGGCCGCACAACCATTGAGGGCACTATCAACGGCCATGGTTTCCGGAGTACGCTCGAACCGGACGGTCAGTTAAGCCATTGGCTGGCGCTCGACAAACAGCTATTTGAAACCGCAGGGGTTGATATTGGCGAGATTGCCACCTTTGAGATCAGGTCGGTGAATCAGGAGCCAGAGCCAGACGTCCCTGCTGACTTCGAAGAAGCTTTGGCAGCAAACTCCGACGCGCTTGCCGTTTGGAAGGATACAACGACGATCGCACGCGTGGACTGGATTCACTGGATAGTCACAGCCAAACAGGCCAAAACCCGGGCGAAGCGGATCAGAGATGCCTGCGACAAGCTTGCGTCCGGAAAACGGCGCGTATGCTGTTTCGATCCGTCGGGGTTTTACAGCAAAGCGCTTGGTGCACCCAAGACGGCAGAGTGACCGTCGCCGCTAAAACAGTAAGTATGATGTAGATGTTTAAAGTGATGGACTGACTTGTTGCACTGATGAAACGGAGATCAATCATGCGATCAAAACTGTACATGCTGTGTCCGCTGGCCCTGGCTGGCATTCTTGTAACTTCTCTGCACGCTGCTGAAGAGATCCGCGACAACGTACCGCTGGATCTGGTCAAGGCGCTGCTGGGCACTAACAGTCCTTACGATGTGCGACTCTATTCCGGACTGCCTGACAGCTTTCCGGAATTCAGGATTCCTGATTCGGCGGAATTGCTCGGCAGTGCTGATATGGGACACTCGCAGCAGGTCATGTTACGGGCGCAAGGCGACGGCATGCAGCAGCGCTCACAGATCATGACTTCTCTGGAAGACTCGGGATATCTGTTGTTGACTCAGGCGCCGACAGCAAATCCCGCACAGACAGGCTTTGTCACGCCTCTTTTTATTCCCCCGAGTATGCCGGTGCAGTTCTGCCATGACGAGCACGGCATGCTGACCATTCGCATCACGGGAGCAAACCCGACATACGTCGGAAATACACCTTTTGGTCCGCGCGTTCTCTCGTTATCTTCGTCTCAGGGGCCGGCCTATCAGCCCTTTTTAAACAGTACAAGTCGTGCTACCTGGGTCGCAGGAACGTCGAATGCCCCAATGACGGACAGCATAATAAACGTGACTGCTACAGGCGGGGTGAACAATTCCCGTGCACAGATGGGTGCTATGGACTGCCAGCAAATGCTGGCGCAGTTCAGCGGGCGTGGCCAACCTGTGCCGGCACTGATGAACATAAATCAGTATATGCCCAGAATGGAACTGCCTGCCCCCGCTACCTTGTCCCCAGCGCGGGGTATGGGGCCGAGTTTCACTTCCGGGTCGCTAAACGGAATAGAATCCGGAGT
Source organism: Pseudohongiella sp. (assembly GCA_030651695.1). Lineage (GTDB taxonomy): Bacteria > Pseudomonadota > Gammaproteobacteria > Pseudomonadales > Pseudohongiellaceae > Pseudohongiella. Next base: position 31,804 of record JAUSCD010000014.1, read on the forward strand.
AGTCATGTCCATAGATTGGGAGCTGGGCAGGTTGTTCAGACATTTTACGGATCAGATTGCACAGCAGGACTGGCTTATTGATAACCAATCCGTCGGCGACATCAGTGCGACGGCAAGCTGGATTCGGGAGATAGATGAGATGCAGTTTTTTGGGATGCTGCGAGTGATAAAAACGGCTGACTCTCACTACAGATTGCAGTTTTCGATTCAGAATCTGTCGGCAGACTAGCCCCGGGCTTTCAGTAAAAACCGAGTATGAATTGCACAAGCATTGCATTGGCAATGTCGATGAAAAACGCACCCAGCAAGGGAATGACCAGATATGCTTTGGGGCTGGCACCAAAGCGACTGGTGATGGCGTTCATGTTGGCAATACCGACGGGAGTAGCCCCCAAGCCCATGCCGATGAAGCCCGCGCTGATGCAGGCAGCATCGTAGTCGCGGCCGAGCAGCGGGAAAACCAGAAACACAGTAAACGCACTGATCATGGCAGCCTGTAACAGCATAACCAGCGCGATGCCTCCCAACGCTCCCTGCAAGGACAACAGCGGCAAGCTGATCAGGCTCATGCCGAGAAAAAGCTGAAGGCTGATGTCGCCGATAAACTGTACCGGGCGCTTGTCAAACTTCACTTTAAGTATGTCCATGCTGTTAGTAATCACGATTCCCAAAAACATCGCGGTAAGAAATGCCGGAATACGAACCCCCCGATCGGCGATCCAGTCATACACCAGAGCACCAAGGCCAAAGCAGATTGCAATCAGCAGCGTTGCGCGCAGCATGCTGTCGACGTGGATCATGTAGGTAAGCGAATTGCCCGCCTCAACGTTCGGTAGTTCCACATCGTTCGCAACAGGTTCAAGTCTATGGCGTTTGATCAGATAAGCCGCAACAGGTCCTCCGATCAGACCGCCCGTGATCAGGCCTACTGTTGCGAAGGTCAGGCCGAGTGAACTGGCGTTTTCCAGTTCGAAATGTTCCTCAAACAACAGGCCCCAGGTCAGCGCCGTCCCATGCCCGCCGGCCAGCGAGACACTGCCGCCGATCAGTCCGTACAAGGGGCTTTCTCCAAGCATGACAGCCAGACCTGTGCCCAACAGGTTCTGGGCCAGCAGGAACACGACAGCAAGGCCTAGCATGATGGACAGTGCTTTGCCTCCCTCAAGCATCTGGCTGAATTTTGCGGACAATCCAATTGTGCTGAAAAAAACGATCAGCAACATATCTCGCAGCTGCAGGTCAAAACGCAATTGTGCCAGACCGCTTGCTTCAATCAGCGCTACCACCAGGCTTATGGGTAAACCGCCGGTAACCGCCGCAGGGATGTTGTAATGATTGAGGATAGCCACGCGTCGGTTGATATGATAACCCAGCCATAGCGCAACGATTGCCAGCGAAAGGGCAGCAGGTGTACCAATCAAAATTGCTTCATCAGCCATCAACGGCGCCGTCTCTGAGATATGTCAGTTATTCCGAGTATACATACATGAAGACGTGCACGACGTGTGAATTCAGTTTTACGAGTCTTTTTAGCGACGGCAGACTTGTCGGAACCAAATCAAATTCCTGATGCCAGAATACAAGGGGGCTCTATATATAGACCACAAGGAATGGAGGAGGGTTTATGAAAATTTTAAACTTTAAAGGATTTAGCAATCTGCCTTCGTCGTGTGAATATGCCATCGGTGAGTTGGATGGCCACACAGCTATCGTTTTCTACCAAAGAGATGTCAGGGGCACCAGCATCACCAACATGATTGAAAGTCTGACAATGCATGTGCTGGCTCATGAGTTGCCGGGCACACCTCCTGAGAGTGTCAGGGTGTTTCAGCACATCAGTCCGGAGTTGAAGCCAGCTATAGAATGGCAGGAAGTCATATTCGGAAGCACCGGACCTATCGAAGCGGATTCCAGCATCGTTCGGGGGCTTGTCGACATATTCACTCAGTCCGATTCCATCCCTGAGTACTTTGTTGATGACCCACTCTGGCGGCAGGTGTCCGAGGACGAAAAAGAAACTCTTTCCCTGATAACATAAAGCAGTGAGAGCAGCCAATAAGGGTCGTACGCCTGCAGGCCAGTGCTACCGTTGTCATACTGCCGTCACGGTTGACACTGTAGCATCGCAAACCATGCGCAGCATTTTGCTGCAAAACAGACATGGCTGCACAATGGTATGAGTTCTCGAAATTCTATTAAATCTCAATTCGTCGGTTTGACAGTATTCACAACAGTTTTGTTCTCTGCCGGATGCACAGACTCGCAACAGAACCCTGATCAGTCCGGAGTCGCTTCAAATCTGGAATGGTTGGCGTTCCGTGTTCGCAATGATGCCAGCGTCGGGCTTAACGAGGACGCAGGGTGGGCTGCTCCAGAGAATACAGCAGCCGACATTCTGTATGACCAGCCTTTTCGTTTCAGAGTACAGGTCAGAGCAAGCGCGACCCCACCCGAAGGGCATTTATCAGGTTTGCAATATCGTCAACAAGGCCAGGTTTGGCTACCGGTGGGTTTTGCAGAATTCCCCTACCCGGATTTCGCCACTCCGGTTATGTCTGTCATTTCCACCGTCGCATACATCAATGGCGAAGAAACCGGGCGCTTGCTTGGCTCAGCTGAGGTGGATTGGGATGACGGTGCAGGCTTGAACGCTGTCGCTTTCACACCCGTGTGGCGAGCGGGAAATGATGCAGTCGAATGGGAGTGGCCACTGGTTATCCGACGTTTTTCTGACGGGCCAACTTTTGCAGAGGATGGCGCTATATTTGAGCTGCGGGTGGTGGACGGCTATGGTCAGCCGCTGACAGGGCAGGCTGTCGCTGAATTGCGCCTGAATGCACCACCACGGCATCTCGGTGGGACATTTATCGAAACGCCTGGACGGCTTGGCCCCTATCAATCCGATGAGGGTCACCTGTACTTCTTTATGGAACCTTCCGAAACAGACAACCGTTTCATGGCCATTAAATCAACTGATTTTGGGTTGACCTGGAGAGAGACAAATGGTGCCCGGCGTCCCGTTGCCGACGATCTGGAGGGCGTAGCATCGGTCAGGACTGGCAATACCATTCATCTTATTCATCAGGTGAGTCGTGAAGTTTTCTATCACGCTTTCGAAATAGGTAGTGAGGAATCAGGGCTCGATGCTTGGCGGGTTGACAGCCAGAGTATCGCAACACCGGATGAGCCGCCCACTCAATTTGCAGATATCGTTGCACGAAGTGATGGCAGTCTGGTTACGCTGTATGGCGGGGCGACGCGTCTGTTCCTGCAGACACGTTCAGCGCAAGGTACATGGAGTGCTCCTGTAGAGATTGATGCCGAAGTCGAACCGGTGTTGTCGGGTCCTGTGATGGCTACTGGCCCGGACGACGTTGTTACGTTAGCTTACACAGGAATGGATGGCAGCGGTTTTATTCGACATCTGCATCCTGATGGTTCCCTGTCAGAGCGGCATCCGTTTTCAACCAATCTGGGTTCTGCCGATTCTGAAAACGGTGCCATTATTCCGTTGGTAGTGCTGCCGGAATCTGGCACGACTGTGGTTCTGTACAGAGAGCAAAATGGATTGCTCTACGAGCGCCGCTTCTCCCGCGATGGGCAATTGTCTGATCCGGTTCAGGTTGCTCCGTTGACAGTGGTTACCAATGCCGTTGATTCGGAACAGGCAGGAGCCGATCTGATTTTGCACGAATCGACATTGCACTTGCTCTTTATCGAGGAGCAGTCCGGATCGATCTTCCACTCCCGATCCGATGAGGCTGGTATCTGGTCTCCGCCCCGGGCGCTTATAGAAAACATCCAGGCAGGCTGGGTGCGCGGGTCGGTGCATCTTGATGCGGCAGGAAATCAGGTATATGGCTTTGTATACGATGCAGGCTCGACAGGCGGATCTGGTTTTAACCGGTATTTTTCGATTCTCTTGTAGAAAAAATCTGCCGGTTGGCGCAATAAATATATTTTGCCTGTGGCTTTGACAAGCGCGAGGAAAGGAATAGACTGTTTTTGGGAGTTAACTTAACTCGCGACCATTGGACTGTTCTGTGTTCAGAGCCTCTGTATATAAAACCATAGTTTTCACCACAGCTCTGTTGTGCCTGCTGTCGTTTGCCAATGCGGAGCAATTTGCTGCGCAGAACGCTAAGGAAGTCACGCACTACTCGGGAAGTGAAGACTTTATTGGTTCCAGAAATACCACGGATGATAGTGCGGACATACCTCAGAATGAGCTTGCCGTCACGGTTCAGTACTCCAAATCTACAGCCAGCTTCAATGAAGTTCCTTCCGCTTTTCAGCAACTTTATACACTCCAAGATATTCGTGGTCCGCCTGCAACAGCGTTTCTGATCTGAATCTGTTTTTGCTGATATTTTACGGACTAATTTCCTGGAGTGCGCTATGCATACAATTACCCTATTTCCGATAAACAGTGTTGCCCATATGGTGCAACCCGATGAATTCCATGACCTCGATATTCATTCTCCGGCCATCGAGTTTTTCACCGATTTCAAAAAACACCGTCCCTTGACGATTGAAGGCTCAACGCTGGCGGTCGATGTTGAAATGCTGATGCGCAAGGCGCACGTGCGCATGAAGCTGGTTGTTGACGCTGACGACGAGTTCATAGGTGCCATCAGCACCGAAGATCTGAGTGAGCAAAACTTTATGATCAGAATTGCCAATGGCGAGCGCCTGGACGAGATCACAGTCAGCGATATGATGTGTCCGAAAAAATCGATACTGGCATTGGATTTGCAGCAGCTGGAGCGATCCAGCATCAGTGACATTATTGAGAGCCTGAAGCGGTCCGGACAACAGCATTGTCTGGTGGTCGATCGTGGTCACGATCACATCCGCGGGCTTATTTCCGCCAGCGACGTCGCCCGCCGATTGCACATGCCTATCAGGATTGAAAGAGTTCCAACCTTTTTGGAAATTTTCCGATCAATACATCGTCAGGCAATGTAATTTCCGCCAGGAAGGTTTTTGGTTTGAGGGGGTTGGCATGCAAATGCTGACTCCCTTTTTTTTGCCTGACCAGAGCCAGTTCAGGCCACCTGTGTTACATTCGGAGAGAAACCAGAAGAAACTGCAGGTAACCATGATGAGCAACGAAGCCGGCAGCAAAAGTAAACTGGACAAGATACTGGAGGCCCAGCGTGAGTACATTGCCAAGCGAGAGGTGGGTTACCGCGACCGCGCGCTAAAGCTATATCCCTGGGTATGCGGCCGCTGTGCACGTGAGTTTACCCGGGCCAATCTGCGCGAGCTTACCGTGCATCACGTCGACCATAACCACGACAATAATCCCGCCGATGGCAGTAATTGGGAGCTTCTGTGTATCTATTGTCACGATGAAGAGCACAGCAAATTTGGTGATTTTGTACGTTACGGAGGGCGTGCGGAGAAAAAGCTGGAGCCCGCCACCCATAATCCGTTTGCCGGACTCAAGGAGGCGTTGGAGAAGAAGTCCTGAAAAATCAGCTCTTGGAGCTTTGTTTCTCTTTTTTGGCGGCTTTTTTCTCTTTTGGGTTTAGCAGTGGCTTTTTCTTGGTTTCCTTAACGCGTTTTTGTTCTTTCATAGGTATCTCCTCAGTATCGGCAGTCAATATAGCACCCGGTGTGTGATATGTTCTATGGCAAAACAAAGTATATTCCAAAGCGATAATTCGAGTGCCAGATGCCAAGCTCCAGAACTGCAATAATCGGACTGTGTAATCCTAAAAGCCCTGTCAACGTCGGTGCCGTGATGCGCGCAGCCGGCTGTTATCAGGCAGATGCTGTGCGTTATACAGGAGAGAGATTCGGGCGTGCCGCCAGGTACCAGACGGACACCAAAAACATCAAAAACAAAATACCTTTGATCCACGTCGAGTCGCTTTTACAAGATCTTCCGGTCAACTCAAAAGTGGTTTGTGTTGAGTTCGCCGAAGGGGCGACCCCCCTGCCTGAGTTCGTACACCCGGAACATGCCATCTATGTTTTTGGCCCGGAGGACGGCTCAATTCCGCAGAGTGTTGTCAACGCCGCAGATCATGTTGTTTACATGCCGACCATCGGGTGTATGAATCTGGCAGCCTCGGTTAATGTGTTGCTCTACGACCGGCTGGCCAAGTCCGGTAAAAGTCTGGCCAGTGAGGAATTGATAAAAAGTAGCCGGGACATCAATAATCGCCTGAAAGTATATCGTGAGTGATTTACTGATAAGGACAACCGGGAGAGAACATGAAAAATAAAAAGTATAGCTTGATCGCCGCCGTCATTGTCTCAGCAAGTGTATCCTGCAGTGCTTTTTCACAGGACTGGGTGCCATCCAGGTACGGTGCTGATGATCGAATTGGAGCAGCCAATAATCTCAGTACGGAAATTGTACTTGAGGCCGCGAAGCTTATCACCACTGGCAAAGTCTACTCGCTTGGCGTTGAGACGGCAGAGGATTCCCCCGCATACGGCACACGCACATTCAGTATTGACATCATTGCGTCAGCTGCAGGTGTGCCAGTTGGCACAGATGTGGTCACGTCGAATGACGAACGCGTCACTACCAGTTTTGGCATCGGTTCACAGATTGATGGCCTGGGCCATCTGGGTATTGGAAATCAATATTACAACGGGTTGACTACAGAGCAGATAGTAACGGAAAGTGGTCTCGCAGAACTTGGCACTCATACGATTCCACCCATTGTCACGCGTGGTTTGTTGCTGGATATGACCCGACACTTTGGCGTGGACATGGTCAGTGAGGGCACTGCATTTAATCAAGCGGAAATAGAAGCCGCTGCCAGTGCGCAGGGTGTGCAGATAACGTCAGGAGACGTTGTTTTATTCCACACCGGTTGGATGCAGCTGCTGGGCACAGACGATCAGCGCTTCATCTCTGTTCAGCCAGGCGTTGGCGTCGAAGGCGCTGAGTATCTTGCCAAGCTGGGCGTGGTCGCAATAGGTGCCGACACGCCTGCGCTGGAAGTTATTCCATTTGAAAACCCGCAACGCGTTTTTGCTGTTCACCAGACGCTGCTCGCCAAAGAGGGAGTATATATTCTGGAAAGCATGAATACCGCAGAACTGGCCGCTGATGGTGTACATGAATTCATGTTTGTGCTCGGTCAGCCAAAGTTTAAAGGTGCGGTCCAGACGGTCATCAATCCGATTGCAATCCGGTGACAAACAAGTCCACCAGCTGGGCCGGGACGCCATCAAAATCGCCCTGGTTTTTGTTCATCATTACAGATACCACCATGCCAATCTGGGGGTAAACCGAGAAATGCGACACGGCGCCATAAGCCACGCCGTGATGATGGTAGACCGGTGTGGTAATGGTTCCTCTGAGCAATTGTGTTTCGCCGGTTCTCCATCCAAGTGCGTATCCTTGTGGATTGGGCTCGCCGTCCGCCAGAAACTGTCGGCGCACAAGCTGATCACGCGTGTCGCTGCTGAACAGAGTCGGTGCGATCATTTGCTGACCGAGCCGCACCAGATCTGAAGGCGTTGCCAGAATTCCGCCTGATGGCAACTTGTTGGAGTTATCCACCTGAAATACCGGTTTGAAGCGGCCATTGGCGAGTTCATAAAAAACGGCATCCGTCGCGCGAGGTGTGCCGCTATCCACGCGGATTCCATCAAGTCCAAGTGGCACAAACACACTGTCTTTCAGGTAGTCGTTAAACCCCTTGCCTGTAACACTCTCAATAACTGCACCGGTGATGTTGTAACCATAACTTGTGTAGAAAAATCTCTCCCCCGGAACAAAAAGCAGATCAGATCCTTCTACAATACCCAAAGTCTCGCGCTGAGTTTCATAATAAGACCGGTTGTAATACTCCCAGATGGGAAAACACAGGCAGATGCCATAGTCACGCACACCCGCCGTGTGGTTCATGGCCTGCCTGGTGGTAACCGCTTTGGACGAACTGCCGATACGAAAAGTGGTGTCCGGCAAATCGCGCCACCCGGCGTTGTAAACCACAACGGGCTCAAACAATTTGAATGCTGCTACGGCGATAGCCGGTGACAAGCCAACGTCTGGGGATATTAGTGGTCATTGGTTGGTCCGGTAATCGCCAGATACAGCGATGCAAAGGAAGCCTTGATCCACATGATGGCCGGAAACACACCCACAATCAAAAGTGCCAGCCCAAGGACGAATATGAATATCGACAGAAAGCCCAGTACAAAAACCTTCCAGGTGTGGCCGCGTGTAATTCTCCAGCTTGCTTCAACGGCTGCGATCGGATCCAGCCCTTCATCCATTACCAGGTAGGACACAAAAACCAGGCGACAGGCAACATAGATGCCCGGAATCAGGAACACGATAGTGCCGATACCAATCAAACCGATAGTCAGCAGCGATGCCAGCACCACGTTGATGTAGTTCTTGAAACCGTCAAAGATGCTCTTTACCTCGACTTTGTCCCCGCGCACGCCTCTGACAAAAATCATGTCGGCGCCGTAGTTCGCAATCGGATAGAGCAAAAGCGCATAGGCCAGTTCCAGCATTTCAATTAACGCTGAACTGCCTCCGTGGGGGCCGTCAAACTGAAGCGGTATCATAAATACTGTCACCACCAGTACCGCCAGAAACAGCACCAGGAAGTTGTTCATCATGGCGCTCCAGCCTCTGGACAATGCGCTGCCGATGCCGGGTTTGGCGGGTGTATCCCGGATATAGTCTTCTGTTTCGTTGTCTATGTTGTCGCTCATATCAGGCTCCGTAACGTGTGATGGCGGATTTGTGATTCACACTTGAGGCGCAATCTAGAGCTGTTTTTAGCTGAGGCAAACCTACCAAGGTAGTGATTTGCAGATTCCTACTTTGGTAGGGCTGCTAAAAACAGCACTGGTGTTATATTTCGGGAATCATTCATCTGCCTGAGACACTATTGCGTGACGTCTGCATGCTGAGTTACAACAACATTGATCTTGATTCCCTGCCGCTGTGGATAAGCTTCACATTGTGTCTGTCGATCACAGCAGGTGGTCTGCTGGTGCTGTTTCGTTTTCGCCAGGCCCGCAGCAACAGCAGTTTTCAATACCTGCAGTACTTCCTGATTCTGCTCTACGTCTATGGCTACTACAGCCTGTGGAGCGGAATTCTGTTGTCCGGTTATATGCAGATAGATAATGTTGAACGGGTGGCTACGCTACTGGCGCAAATGGGTGCCCCATTTTTGATGGTAAGTCTGGTGATGCTGCTGGTTTGGGCGTCGCGATTGCAAAAACAGCCGGTAGCGCCGGTGTTGCTGGTTACGGCGGTCGCCAGCGGAGTCTTTTTTCTGGCCTTGCTGCAATGGGGCTGGCCGATCAGAGACGGCGTAAGCAGGGTGGGTTCTGTTATGGCAATGATGAGCTCACTGGCGCTGGTGGGGTTGTTGATCAGTGGCAGGCAGCCCGTGCTGAACGCAGAGGGCAGGGTTTGGGTGATTGCCCTGGCTGCCGCCGCCGGGTTGATTCATCTGGGGATGTTTACTTCGCTGACCGCGTTCAAGTACTACGATAGCGTTTTTGCATTTCTGTTCTATCTGTTTAATACCGCCATGGTAGTTGTTTATTGTTACCAGGCTGCAGACGAACAGGCGCCGCAGCCTTTGTCACTTGACGAGTTTTTGAACCGATATGGCATCAGTAAGCGTGAGGCCGACATCCTGCGCGGCATTTATGCCGGCAAGACCAATCAGGAGATTGCCAACCAGTTGTTTATATCGCTGCAGACCGTCAAGGATCACTCGTCGCGCATTTATCAGAAAACACATGTCAAAAACCGCGCGCAACTGACCACTCTGATCCGTGAGAGCCAGATCTTGGCCGAAACCCCGGTAAAGGCTTAGACTCCGCAGTTGTTGACGAGTCAGATCTGAGGAATCTTATGTACATACCTCCGCATTTCACTATTTCAGAGAGAGATGACATCATCCGCTTCATCCGTCAGAACGCATTCGGCCAGCTGATTTCTCATGTTGAGGGCCGCCTTTTTGCGTCACATTTGCCTTTTCTTTTGCCCGACGACGGCGGGAAGCTGCTGGCGCATCTGGCAAAACCCAATCCACAATGGAAGCAAATAGAAGGGCAGGAAGTGTTGATTACCTTCCAGGGGCCGCACGACTATATTTCGCCGTCCTGGTACAGGGCGCCCGGGGTGCCGACATGGAATTATCAGGCAGTTCATGTTTATGGCAAATGCCAGCTGCTGACTGAAGCGGGAGATTTGCGACAGATCGTTGATGCGTTAACCGGTGTCTACGAGGCCGGCGCCAGCGAACCGTGGGTGCCGCAGTACGATGAAAAAATGTTGCGGGGTATTGTTGGTCTGAGTATTGAAGTCGCCGAAATTCAGTGCAAATACAAACTCAATCAGAACAGATCAGCGGAGGACCGCAAGCAGGTGTGTGCTCATCTGGAACAATCAGGTTCCCATGATCTGGCCGCCGCCATGGGCCAACATGGAGCAAAATGATGCAGCGACGCAAAAAATCGTCACGCTGCTGCACAAGCTTGAGCGGGCAGATTATCTACAACCATCTGTTCGCACGTACTGTTTACAGGGAGAGTGATATGGACAGATCAACATGAGTGCACGTTATACTGGAATCACAAGATAGCGTTTGATCTGCAAGGGAGACATCAATGAGCATATTCGAAAATTTCTGGTTTTACATTGTGCTGATAGTCCTGATTACCCAGTACTTTGGTTATCGCAAAAGCATGACAAAACTCGATCACAAGGTCACCAGCATCAGTGAGAACGAGATTCAGAAAGAGCTCGACAACGTCAAGCAACGGCTGGCGGTGCTTGAGCGTATTGTCACCGACAAGAACTACGACCTGAACGACGAGCTACACAAGATCAAAGGCAGCTGAAATGCAGGCCCTCAAGGCCCTGAGAATCACTTGGTCGCTGTGCTTTCATGGATTATGATCAGCCCTTAACTCTGGACTACAAAAACAGACACAGGGGCTGGCAGCGTGCAGAAAAACGATAATTCCCTCCACAAATGGCGTTTCTTCAGATCCGGCGGCTTTGATCAGGTTGCGCTCGATTCCGGCGATGACCTGAAACACCTTGCCGAACTGGATCCCAAATTATGGACGGTACTCAATTGCCCGACCACCGGACTTGAGTTTCCACCCCGGACAGCCGCTTTGATGGATGTCGATGGCGACGGGCAGATTCGGGTGCCTGAGATTCTGGCAGCGGTGAAATGGAGTTGTGAGCGTCTGGTAAACGCTGATGTCTTGTTTGGTAAAGACGGTCTGCCGCTTTCTGAAATTGCCGATCATGACGCTGAGGGTGCCGGCATTAAAGCTACCGCCCAACTTATACTGCAATATATGGGCAAGTCTGCTGATGATGCGCTGCAGGTTTCTGATCTGACCGACATGACACGGTTGTTCTCACCTGACCATTTTAATGGTGACGGAGTTGTGGCGCCTGACCTGACTACCGAACCTGCGCTTCAACATCTGATCGGCGAAATCATCGATACCCAAGGTGGATTGCCCGATCGCAGTGGTGTGAATGGGGTAAACGCTGAAACTCTATCCAGGTTTTATGAGATGGTGGAGAACGTGCTCGACTGGCATGCCAAAGGTACAGAGAGCAATCAACAATTCCTGCCGCTGGGTGATAAAACCGCAGAAGGTGTTGCCATTTTCGAAAGTGTGAAAGCCAAGGTTGATGACTATTTTGTAAGGTGCCAGCTCGCTGCTTTTGATGATCGTGCTGCGGATGCTCTGAACCCCGCACCATCAGTTTATGGTGTGTTGAATAATCGCGCTATTGGCAGTACTGACTCTGACATCGCGGCGCTGCCACTGGCTGCGATTGATGCAGGCAAGTCGTTGCCGTTAGGGGAGGGTGTCAACCCCGCATGGGCCGCTGCCATTGATAAATTGAAATCAAATGTTCTGCGGCCTTTGCTGGGAACGAAAGCCGGCAGCATTGATACCTTGACTGCTGACCAGTGGGAAGAAGTGTCTGCACGTCTTTCTGCCTGGCGGGACTGGCAGGCAGCGCGTCCGGACACAGATGTGCACAAACTGGGTGTAGAGCGACTGCAGGCAATTATCGCAGGTGACGGCAGAGAAAAGATTGCAGCACTGATTCAGCAGGACCTTGCGGCGAAGAGTTTCGCTGCGACTGTGGATGCGGTCGAAAAGCTGGTGAGGTTTCAGCGTGATCTGGTGACATTGCTACATAACTTTGTTTCCCTGAGTGATTTCTACCGCGATCATAAAAAAGCCATATTTCAGGTCGGCACCTTGTATCTGGATCAGCGCAGCTGTGAGCTGGTGTTGAGTGTAAACGACCAGGGGCGTCATGCTGCGATGGCTCCGTTCAGTGGTTGTTATCTGGTCTATTGTACCTGTGAGCGCAAAGATGAAGCGCCACTGTCAATTGTAGCTGCGCTCACTGCAGGTGATGTGGATGAGCTTATGGTGGCGGGCCGGAAAGGCGTTTTTTATGACCGGCAAGGTCGCGACTGGCTGGCGACCGTCAACAAGGTAGTGACGCAGCCGGTGAGTCTGCGGCAGGCGTTCTGGTCGCCTTACACTCGACTGGCTGCATTTATCGAAGCGCAACTGCACAAGTTTGCAGCCTCACGTGACAAGGATATCGAAACCAAATCCGCAGAGACCGTGAGCGCTGTCGCCGTTCCCCGTGCTGCGCCCTCCAATTTTGATATTGCAAAATTCGCAGGTATTTTTGCCGCTTTCGGGTTGGCTGTGGGGGCCATAGGTACGTCATTGGCCGCTATCGGCGCAGGTTTGTTCACGCTCGCCTGGTGGCAGATTCCATTGGTTTTTGTTGCCGTGATTCTGTTGATCTCAGGCCCGTCAGTAATGATGGCATACATGACCTTGCGTCGCAGAAATCTTGGCCCTTTGCTGGATGCCAATGGCTGGGCAGTAAATACACGGGCGCGTATTAATGTGCCATTTGGCTCCTCGTTAACGGGATTGGCCGCATTGCCGGCAGGGTCCAGCCGATCGCTGGTTGACCCGTTTGAAGAAAAAAAGAGTCAATGGAAAACCTGGCTGGTACTTGCTGTAATTGCAGTTGTGATTGCAACGTTATGGTACCGTGGCGTGTTTGCAGGTCTGATTGAATGATGCAAGAGCCTGTCACCATGAACACCGGGCGCCTGATTCTGCGGCAGTGGAAGCCAGAGGATGTGCCGGTGTTTGCTGACATGAATGAGGACCCGGAGGTTATGAAATATTTCCCGGGTCCTTTGTCCCGCCAGCAAAGCGAAGGTTGGGCGGAGAATTGCCGCCAGATGCTCGGGAAGCAAGGCTGGGGACTCTGGGCTGTTGAAGTCCGGGCATCGGAAGATTTTATCGGGTTTGTAGGATTACATGCACCGACAATAGATTTGCCGTTTAATCCCTGTGTTGAAATTGGCTGGCGATTAAAGCGCAGCGCCTGGGGCAAGGGTTACGCCACTGAGGCCGCAAGAGAGTGCCTGAGAATTGGATTTGAACAACTTGGCCTGAATGAAATAGTGTCGTTTACGTCAATTGTAAACACGCCTTCTTTTGCAGTGATGGAGCGCCTTGGGATGAAACGGGATCCTGATTCATTTCAGCATCCTTCTGTGCCGCCAGGACATATTCTTCGTGAGCACTGTGTATATCGATTATCGCGGCTTGATTGGATGCAGTCCGGCACTAAATAAACCTGCAAGGAAAGAACTATGAATTTTCGATTTTTGCCCGCGCTGCTGTTACTGAGTAGTGTGGCATTTGCCAATGATAGTGATCCGCGTGCGCGCGAAGCTGGTATCGCTCCCGGTATTTATCCGCCAGGCGAGTTTAATGCTATCACTGACGTCCCGGGTGTGCTGGTGGGGCAGGTGTCCCTCATTGAGGGAGGCAACATCCGTACCGGAGTGACAGCCATTGTTCCTCATTCCGACAATATTTATCAGAACAAAGTGCCGGCCGGTTACTCGCAGGGAAACGGGTTCGGAAAGATGATGGGCACCACTCAGATTATTGAACTGGGTGAGCTTGAAACGCCGATCCTGTTGACCAATACATTGTCTGTACCGGAAGCAGCAGCAGGCATTATCGAGTGGACGTTGGTGCAGCCGGGTAATGAGCTGGTCAGATCCGTAAATGCGGTAGTGGGTGAGACCAATGACGGGCGTATCAATGATATACGTCGGCGTGCAGTAAGACCTGAGCATGCCATACAGGCTATCACATCGGCCACCAGCGGCGCGGTAACTGAGGGTAGCGTTGGCGCAGGGATGGGCACGGTGAGTTTCGGGTGGAAAGGCGGTATTGGTACCAGTTCACGTGTGGTGCCTGAAGATAATGGTGGGTATACCGTCGGTGTGCTGGTGCAGACCAACTACGGAGGGGAGTTGATGATTATGGGCACCCCGATAACTGCCGATGCATTGGCTGTAGCCTCTGCGCGGGTACCTACTGCAACGAGCCCTGATGGCTCGGTGATGATTATCATTGCAACAAATGCTCCGTTATCCGATCGTAATCTGGAGCGACTGGCCGCGCGCGCATTTTTGGGTATAGGCCGTACCGGCTCAGTGATGAGCAATGGTTCCGGAGACTATGCCTTGGCGTTTTCAACAGCAGAGTCAGTGCGCCGTACCCCGGATCGGCGCGAATTCGTGCATTCAGTGGAAGAGTGGCCCAATGAATACATGACCGCATTTTTTCAGGCGGCGGTAGAAGCTACTGAAGAGGCTGTCTACAACGCGCTGTTTAAGGCAAGTGATGTCAATGGCATCAACAACGGCCAGTATCCCTCGCTTCCAGTGCCCGCGGTCTTGTCCATCCTGGGGCTTGGGGAAATGGGGACGGAGGAGTTCAGGG
>JAUSCD010000017.1 GCA_030651695.1 Pseudohongiella sp.
CTCTTCATAATTGATCACAACCATCGCTGACTGATTGTAATCATAATGTTTGAACTGTGGCATGTGGCTTACCTGATTCAGTTGCGGTGTCACATTTTAGCAGAACGGATGGTTTTTGGGGTTTTTCTACAGCCTCAACGCTGCTCTTCAGCTGCGCCAAAGCCGTGGGGTTTTTGTGTTTATGTTTGAGCGCAGCGAGTAACACGAAAATGCGTAGGCTTTGGCGTCAGTCTGCAAGCGCTTGTTAGGCGACCTCAGTCTTACAGCGATGTACATAGCCATTGCCTCCGTGCAGCCACTAGTAAAGATAATATTCATTAATCTTGGATTCCATCCTTGGCGTTTCTTCGTAGAAAATCATCAGGCTTATCGATATCCGAATATCCAGTGCTTTCTGAATACACCGAAGACAGTATGAACAGTTTTGGATAAGCATCTAGTATTTCGCCAATAGACCTTGCCCACACATGCCTCACCTCGCCAGACTTGTCCCTAACTATAAATGATGTTTTGCCCTCTGCGTTTTGCAGTCTAATTTCTATGAAGGTTTGCAAGAGTTGCGATTTTTCATCGATATCGGATTCTGGCATTCGTTCCAGATGGCGAAGATGACCAGTTTCGTCAGGGGCGTAAACCTTCCATTCGGGCTCTGGCAACACAGACTTTACTTCATCTATAGATCTAGCGAAGACTTTAATACCGACAGAGCCCATGCCGTAATCGTGGATTGCGATAAAGCACAATTTCATGACGACCTGCCTCCGCCTAACGCCCGTGCTCACGCGCAATTTTGGAGCTGCAAAGCAGCGTAGAAATTGTCGCTGTGCAGCCGATTGTTAGCTTCTTACTACCCAATTAGATTTCCCCCATTTACTCTTTGCGAGGACTAGACTTAGTTTTAGTCCTTGACGCTTTCCTAGTAGTTTCGCAATTCCCCAAAGGCCTTCAGGGTGCCCAGGGAAACCGTCCATATACAAACCTATTGGCATATCAGCGATGGCTTGCGCCTGGGCATCCAAGCCGCGGCCTATATCAGAGCCGTAGATCAAATCGCTTCGATCTCCCGTAAGTAGATTGCTGTCTAGAAATACCGGGGGGAAACTAATCCCTTGGATTAATGATTTTGAAACTGCAGCATCCAACACCTTAGAGTCAATTTCAATCCAAGAGTGATCAAAAACGATAGGGCCTTGGGACACTTCGCCTAAGCATGGCACGGCTTCCAACCCTTGCTCCCGAAGCAGAACGTACAGGATTGCAGTCGTTGCATGACAAGCCCCCTGCCAGTCATTTTCATGTATATAACTCAAGACGTTGAAATAGGTTTTCTTCAATCTATAGGTTTCTGGCGAATCTGGATACAGACTATTGGCAGTACTCTGATAGATCTTGTTCATAGCTCAGACTCAAGGTGTTTCGGAAGCTAACGCCAAGCTCACCGGTAAATTGGGAGCGCAGCGAGTAATTTATCCGCGTGCAGCTTTTTGTTAGCTTTCCTGGGCAGGAGCGCTCGGCCGAAAGCATTTTCATGCCTTGCGCTTCTGCGCCGTTTTCTTGCCTCTCTCTTCAATACGTTCTCGCCAAGCATCCAATGCCGCAATGTCAGCGAGTAGCTCATCGGGGTCTGGAACAGCAACGCCGCCCTGTAGGGCTTTATCATGTGCGTAGTTCGAACACTTGGTCATCCCCGCGTAGACTTCCGCATAATCGCCATCTTCCACAACGACACCAGCAAGTCGTTGTGTTTCAACGCCTTTCCGGAATCGCAGGATCACCTCGCGCAATAGAACTTCCTCGACAGCCCGCTCCCACGTCATACGGAGCCGGAAATAAGCATCAACTGTTTGTCTTTGATACTGTTGCTCTTCGCCGTCCCTGTGCAGTTTGGCTATATTTTGATGCTGAGCTTTAAGGGCTTTAATCCGCTTACTAGTGCTTTTCCCCTCGAAAGGGAGCTCTGGATCGGCTACGCCGAATCCTTCAGCACGGCGTGTCAAGCTCTGTGTAGCAATAGGCACGGTTGCAAGCTTTGCTTCCTCGGCCAGCAGACAGAGGAAATAAATATCATGGGTAAATACGATGACCTGACGCTGTGCGGCTTCTTGCGCTAGTCGCTTTGCTACACGTTCACGGCGGCGATGGTCCAGGGAGGACACCGGATCATCAAATACAATACCGCCCTTGCCATCACTTAACCCGACCTCGGCCAGAAAAGAACCTATCGCGATTGCCCGCTGCTCTCCTTCACTGAGAATTTCACCAGGATTACGACTTTGTGGTAATTCAAGTTTTAATTTGTGCAAAGCCTTACCCCTGTCGGAGCGGCTTTGTAGCGAAACGTGAAGCATGCCCACGCCTAACGCCTTGAACTCGCGGTTGAGTGCTTCAGCTAGTTCTTTGGACACGACCTTTTCGGCCAGCTCTGATGCTTTTCGCGAAATGGAATTTGTCTTTACGTCCGACAGGCACTGTTTAAGTTTGGCCTGATGACCCAGTCGGGTCACCGCCAAGACCACGGCATCCTTGACCTGACTTAGGCGCATTCGCGCATCAAGTTCAATGAACTGCTTGTGAAGAGCAGCCCGCGCCTTTTCGTCGGATGCTTTTTCAAGAGTTTCAGCCTCGGCATTCAGCTTGTCAGCTAGCGCTTGAAGTCGCGCTGATGGGTTGGCCAACGCCTGTTCGGTATCTTCCCATTCGTGAGAGATTACCGCTGCCTTGATGGCTTCCTGGCGAGCGGTCAGCGATTGCTCAAACACTTTGACATCATTCGCGAGTTGAGGGTCCAAGCCTTCGATCTCACCGTAGGTCACTTCGTCAATATTTAAAGTCAGAATGTTCGCGATGAACGGCTTGTATTCTGCGTACAGAGCTAGTCGGCGCTCTTGGGCGGTTTTCTCTGCCTCGGCTTGAATGAAGGACTCGAAACGCTGTAAGCGGGCGGCGCCTTCAGCAAGAGGTTGCTGACATAGCGGACAAGGTGAATCGGTTCCCAATTCTGGGAAGGTCTTGTCCGGATGGGATTCTGCCGCAAACTTCCGGGCGGCGTCGAACAGCTCACGCCAAGCCTCTCCCCCGGTGCCAGGTAGCAGACTTTCACCTTCCGTAAACTGCTTAGCTGCGAGTGCGGCGGCTGACTTCGCAGTGCGATAACTGTCTGCTAGCTTGCGCAATCTGGCTACCACCGTGTGATCTACCAGCGCTCCCTTGTTTATTGCGTTTGCTGCGATGGCGGCAACTCGGCGAGCACGCAAACGCAATTGAATCGCCTTTTCCTTCGGATTGTTTTCCTTCAAACTCTTATCTAGAGCCGCATGCTGGGCTAAATCTTCCTGCGAAAGCGTCGCCAATACTTCGATTTGGGCTTGCGTCGTTCTGGCCGATAGTCCTGAAATCAGTTTACCAACGGCGGTGTCGCCGTGGAGGGGCACGAAAGCTGTAAGGTCTGCGGCAGACTGCGTATGCTCGGTTTCTATCGCAGTCTTCAGATGTGTGCAGACCTTCGCCAGTCGCTCGAACACATCTAGCCCGTAGGGCACGTAAGAAAAGTCATCTTCACTGTCTAGGTAGGCACGCGCGCAGTGCGAATCAAAGATCGCGAAAGACGACAGCGCTGCTGGAGCCGCTTTGCCGTCGGTCCAGTGCGCATCTTGTGCCGAACCATCAATTTTTATTTCGAATACGGCTTCGGCTTTCCCCGTTTGGCTTGCAGGTAGAGCGGCGTTCGGATGAATTGTTTCCATCTGATCGCGGGCACGGCATGCGCGTTTTAGCACGCGTGAGTATCCTGATTTTCCGGAACCGTTGTCACCATATATAACTGTCATCCCATCGGGACTAAACGACAGGCGCTGATTCTCTGCAATCGCGTTGACATGACGCATATTCTTCATTGCAAGCAGCTCAACGTGAGTTGTCGCTTTCACTGGTGCAGGGATCTGATCGGCCGTTAGCGGATTGGGCTTCCGCCCTTTCCGATCCGGAATACCATTCGCAGCTTTCAGTAGCGCAAATAGATCATCTTGGTCTTCTGCTGTTAGGGTCTGTTTAGCCAGCAAACGTGCTACCGCATCACTTTGCCATGCCGGAAGACCCTGCGACCAATTCAGTATTTCTTGCAGTAGCGACAACATCTTCCCCTTTTTATTTGCCGACCTATAGAGAGGCGCCAACAAAAGCTAACGCTCGCCTCAAGTGCGCGCTTGCGCGTCACTTTGAAGGCGTTTGTTAGGGCTAAATCGGCTTAGCTCGATCACCAATATCGGGAGAATCAAATGGTATTTTCTGAGGAGGTGATTCTATTTCCTCCTCGGTTTCATTCCCTAGTAGCCCTGCGATCCCTGTTGCAAACCGAACACCCGACCCACCGATCCGTCTGACTATCTTACTTTGCTTGCTAACTCGATTTGATTCCAGCGTGGCGATTTTCTCTTGAACATGAACCACCGTGCCTGTACCGCGGACCACTTCAAGATTACCAAGGCTCTCACCAGACTCCGGGTCAATGATTTCGTCTGGTTCGATATAGTAAACCAAGTACTTATCGCCTTTCGATACTCCGTGGGCAGATCCGCGATTGATGACTATCGAGTAATCGTCAATAACTTTTACAACAGTTGCAACAGCGTTCTCGACTCTATCTTTAGCATGTTCAGCCATGAATCTGGTCCTCTAGAATAAAACTGGGAATAGAAGTTTTTAGAATAAGTTTTTTCAATTCATCTACTGAGTTCTGTTTAATTGGCTCTAGCTTTTCTCCAAATTCGTAGTCAGCGATCACGAGCACTTGGACCTTTCCATCATTTTGTACATTTATTACCTTTCCCAGGCCTGCAAGTTTCTCGATTTCATTCTCCAAATAATAGATAGACACCAAAGCCTCATGAGCCAGATTTGGAGTTGGTTCCAATAGGAGCAAAGCATGCGCGCCAGTGAACGCGCTGGGAGGTTCTTTAGCGAATTTAACTTTTAGTGGAACAACCTCCGACTCGTTGTATGCCAACCAAGAAAGCCGAGTCGTAACTGTAAGGAGATATAGAAACACAAATATTAAAATTAGAAGCCACCTCAGCGATACCATATCGGTACTAGGTGTCCAGAAGTAGCTAGCAATAATTGAGGTCACTCCAATTAAACCGAGTACTGGACCCCAAGACTTAAATAGACTCACCCAAACTATGTTACCAAAACTATTTCTTGCCATAGGCTTGCTCATTGAAGTTGTTATCACTGTTCATGGGTAACTCGGAGCCCTAACGCCGCCAACACGCGCAGCTTTGTAGTGAAGGCGAAGCCGCAACGAAGAAGCTGTCGCCGTGCTTGGCATTGTTATGCCTGTCGCTTTGAGAATGTATATGTACTCGGCATTTTCGGTGCTTCCACGGCATGCACTTCAGTTATTTCTAGCTTGTACCCACACTCACTCATTTCATTTAGTGGGAGTTCAATATAGCTGAGTTCGCCCGAATTTTTAGGTTGCGGCCCAAAGCCTTCCCACACCCGATACAAAGCCCTATATTCATTCTCAATGCCATAATCCTTACCGCAAAGATAGAACGAGCAAAGTCTCGATATGCCCTTTAGGATAAATTCGCGACCATATTTTTTTCGAATACAGATGCTTAGCTCAGATAGTAATGGAATTGGAGTCCCTTCCGATTGCTCGTAGCGAAGCTTCCTGAAATTCGGGTTCGAAGCCGTTATTTTGAACTTTAATCTCACACCGTCACAAGCAGCAAAATTTCTCCAAAACCACTCTTCTTGATCTTTCGTAAGCGAAACATCAGTGAATGATGCGTAGAATGTATTTGGCATTATCAAGTGCTTGTATTTAGGGTTTCCATTTTCATCTTCCTTGAGATACCCATTCAGACTGTGCGTTTTACAGAACGTCTCGATCTCACCTTCGCTGAAGCGATTAGCGATATTACTGAGCCGAAAAGTTCCTGAGTTCATAATGTTTTCAGCAGCATGTCTAGAGGTGAAATGATAGACGTTAGCGGTTTCAATGCTTGGCCACAAATGATTCGTGATAGCGTCCGATAATTTTGCCTCTGGTTTTACAAGGTCAGAAACTGTCTGTTCTGTGATTGTGACATCCGAGAGGCAGATTTCTTTTTCAATACCGTGCTTAGCAAGCACAGCATTAATATCCACGATCATCGAGTTCATCATTTCAATTCTCTGCAATGGTGTCACTACACCTCCTGTAGGGCATAACATTTATATAGTGTGCTTGCGCATCTATTCATTTCCCAATGCGCGCTATTTCAATACAGCAGTTTCTCTCAAATCTTATCCAAGCTGCTGCGCCTTCAAAGAATTTCACAGCCAACCCAAATAGTTTTAGGATAGGCGTGCGCGCGGTTATATGAATAGCTGTGCTATAACCATATCTACAGCACTAATTATTATTCCAGCTATCGAATATAAACAAGGAGGTTTATATGCGCAGCCCTTTCCTTGACGAAATCCGACGCGATATGCGTCTTCGCGGATATGCCATAAAAACGGAAAAGACTTATCTCCATTGGATTCTTCGTTACATTTACTTTATTAATCGCCGCCACCCAGCCGAGGCTGGTCCAAATGAGGTAAGGGCATTCCTGACGCATCTTGCGGCTGATAGAAGAGTTTCCATCAATACTTAAAAGGTAGCACTTAATTCAGTTATCTACCTGTATGGCAAGGGCAGAAAAGATCGCACGACACTGCTCAGCGGCAGCGTGTCAGAACGATTACAGAAACAGATTGACCAGGCGATCATCTTGCAGAAAACTGACAACCAAAGAGAGTTGGGGCCCTCGCTTCCGACTGCCTTGAGCAAGAAGTATCCCGGCGCATACAAGATGCCTGGATGGGCATACGTGTTTCCCTCCACCGGTTACAGCCCAAATCCGTATGACGGGACGCTGTGCCGTCATCATTTACATGATTCTGTTGTACGAAAATTCCTTGCCATTGCTGTAAGGGACGCCGGTCTGGTTCGTAAGAAGATCAGCGCGCATACCTTTCGCCATTCGTTTGCAACCCATCTTCTGCAGAACGGGGCAGATATTCGCACAGTACAGGAATTATTGGGTCACAATGATTTGAGCACCACTCAGATCTATACTCATATTCTTGGTCGCCACTTTGCAGGAACAGCCAGTCCGCTGGACCGCTTGGGGTGATGTGCGCCGGCACTCTGTGAAAACACCAATTGCCTTTTAATCAAGCCCCTCCAGGAATTTCTCATGCCCCGCCCTGTAAGCCCCGTGAAACACCCCGCCATCGGCTCTCAAGAACTGCAATTGCAAAAACATACAGAATCACTATCACCGCAGAAACCGCCAGAAAGCGATGCTCCGGGAACAGATACCAAACCAGCACAATAGCGACAGTTCGCACAATGGCATGAACCCAGCCAATCCAGTGCTGAATGATCCACGAAATCGGCAGCCACATGATACCGGTCAAGATGCCCACCGTCAGCGGCAGTGATGTGTAGTCGATACGGAAAAAAGGTATCGCGATGGCGTACACGAGCACAGCCATGCCGACGAAGTAGAAGAACAGTGTGTCGAATGTGTTTTTGGGTTTGTTTTTGTCGAGAAAGTTTTCGCCGGTAAATCTGGAAATAAACATACCCAGATATGCAATGGAGCCGGTCACAGCAAACAGCAACATCGATAATGCAAAAGGCTGCAGCAACAAGGAACCAATTCCAACAATCGTCCAGGCGATCATGCCAGCAATAGGCGTGGCTATCAGGCGTCTGCGTGAAAATTCTTCGCGCTGGACATCAAGCGACCTTTGCTCTGTCATCACTCGCCCGCCTCGAAGCTAACCGGAGCACCCGCTTTATTCCTGATTACAACGGAGCCCGCCAGCTTGTCATGCCAGCCCTGCTTTTTCGAATCCACGGCTACCCAGATGAACCCCAGACACAGAGGCAAGGCTGAAATAAAGTAAGCAAAATATCTTCCGATGGATTGTCCCAGCGTCAGTGCTTTGCCGGTGCGTGCATCAACAACGCTCAGGTTGAGTGCCATCTTGCCAGGTGTGCCCAGATACTTTCTCCAGAACCAGATCGTCGCAACCACCGGTAGCACATAGTTCAGCAGAACGTCCCAGACTCCGAGTACGGTGCGCTCGCTGAACCAGTATTCCGCGCCGTAAATCAGAGTCAGCGGCACCGCGATTACAATTAGTAGAATGATGGTGTCGATCAGTACCGCAGCAAAACGTATCCAGAATCCTGCATATTGATAGTCTTTCATAAAAATTCCTTTTTATAGATCGCTTGGCACGCTACCGCCCTGCAGAATCACCTGCATAAAAAAATTTCACATTTTTTACTGCCAACTGCTCGCAGAGTTCTTCTCACGCCGGTCGGCGTGGAAAGCAGGGGGACGGAGGAGCAAACTCCTCCGTCCCCCTATTTTCGCTATATCAGAAGTGCGCGGCTGTCAGCTCGACATTGGCATCAGCCCAGGCCACTGCCTGGCGGGCGCGCACGGCAGCAGCGCCAGCAGTATCGCCCTGTCCTTCCAGAGCAGCAGCCAGCCCGAACAAGGCCCAGCCGTTTTCGTTCAGCATCAACAAGTCACGCTCAAACACAGCTTGTGCATCTGCGTGACGCCCGGCGTTTAACAGCGCCTGTCCCAGAAACAGTCGGGTGGACTGCAGCCAGTCCGGCGGCTCCATGTAACGCAGTTGATCCTGTAACTCGACAGCCTGTCCGAACTCGGTGATTGCGGTGTCATAGTCCTGTTGTGCGCTGGCGATCTCACCGGCCAGCATATGCGAGGCGATGGTCAGCATGTCTGAGCTTGCATTCACACTGGCGCGCCAGGTGGCGAGATCCGGATTCTGACGCGTCACCTGCATGGCCTGATACTCTGCCTGAGCCGCGGCGATATCTCCGTTTTTGGCGTAAGCAGATCCCTTGAGCCAGTTCAGCATCCCTTCCAGATAAGGCTGACCGGGCGCCGGGTTTTGCAGCGCCAGCAACTCTTCAAATTGACCGAATGCTCTCATGGTCATCCAGTGTGCAACCGGCGCCCGCAGTCCGGCGCCGCGACCAAGGTTGTCAGGGTTGGCCATCATCGCCATGGGTTCGGATACACTCATTGCCCGTTCGCTGTTGCCCTGCAGTATGCCGGCCCAGTGAATAAACATGCGGGCGTGACCGCCGTGGTTGGTAGCTGAAACAAAGTAAGTGCCGGTGCGGGGCAGCTCGCGATTACCCCAGGCCTGGGTCACTACATTGTCTGCGCTCAGAGAGCGCTCATTGGTAGTGATAGCATCGTCGTATCGACCAACACGCATGTAGATATGACCGGGCATGTGCACCATGTGGCCGGCCATCGGCGTGAGTGATTCCAGGCGATCGGCGGAGGACACTGCACGCTCGGGTTCAAACGAGGCTTCCAGCAAGTGAATATGCAGGTGAGTCAGGCCGGGGTGGCTGGGGTCTTGCTCCATACCGGTTTCCATCACACTCAGCGCGCGCTCAACCAATGGCAACGCGCTGCCGTCGGTGGCGTTAAAATAGGTCCACGGCGTCGACATCATGATGCCGTGCGCCACCAGAAAGGCTGCTTCGAGATCTGAGCTGTGTATCTGGTAGTTGGCTTCGGCGGCCCGGATAAAGGCCTGTGTGCGGGCGGCCTGATCGGGATAGGCTTCAGTGTTGAACATCTCGGTGACGGCATCTATCAGACCGCGATCCGGAGCAGACAGATTATCCATCAGCTGACGCGCGCGGGTGATGGCGTTTTTGCCTTCGCCGACCGGATCATCCGGCGCACTGCCGTAACGGCTGTTGGGGTTGGGGCCGATGGCCAGCGCTTTACCCCAGTGGATCATGGCGTTGTCCGGGTCCAGACACAGTGCGGCTTCAAACGAGGCGATGGCTTCGGGAAAGTAGTATCCGTAAGTCAGACGCATACCTTGGTCAAAATAAGCCTGGGCTTCGGGGTAAGGGCTGTTGATATTGCGGCTGAAAACCCCGGTGTTGGCGACGATGGGCGCCATGGCGTCGGCGCAGGCCAGCATGTCGGCCGTGGCTGCTTGCGGCATGGTATTTGTAGCGACTGACGTTTGCTCGGGCGTGGTTGACTCTGATCCGCAGGCGACCAACACACTGATGGCCGCAGCCAGTGCCAGCTGGCGGGGGAAACGTTTCATAGATACCTCATGCTTATGATTGTTATCGTTATTGTTGTTACTTGGGTGGAGATCATCCCGACTATACGCCTGATTTCCGTGAATTCCAAAGCCGGCGTTCCAGAAGTTACCGGGCGTGGAAATCAATCAACATGATGGTAACCGGCGTGCCGTTGTATATCTCACGACTGTGCTCTTGCCAGCCCAGGCGGGCATAAAGCTGCTCCTGATCCGGCGTGTACAGGTACAGCCGTTTGATGCCGTTGTCCTGCGCATGCTGCATGACACGTTTGACCAGTGTAGATCCTATGCCTTTACCACGATGGACACTGTTGACGTAGACGCTTGCCAGCCAGGGTGTCAGCTCACGATGAGTGCTCATGTCGTCAGCCAGAATACAGGCTGAACCCAGCAGCTCGCCGTTTTCTTCCGCAACAAACGTGGTCGGAATGACATTGCCTTCCAGATCAGCCTGCATTTCCTGCACGCGCTCGTCAAAACTGCGTTTGGGATTGAGGTAGGACCATTCGGCGTGATGCCACCCGGCCAGCGGCAGCAGGTGGTGGGGTTTGTCTCTTAAGGAAAATATTTGCATGGGCTTTTTATCTGCCGTATCTGATGGGGACGGAGGAGTCAATTTTAGCCAGTTATAAGACTATGCATCAGTAAAATTTCGGGATTTTGTCAAATAAATTGGATAACACTTAGAAGGCCAACTATATAACAAATGCATGCAATGTCTCCGGAGGCAAGATTGCAACTACCCATGAACAAATCACAGATCCCAAAATTTGGAGAATACTATGCGAGAACTGTCTGAATCGGAAATTGGAATGGTTGACGGCGCAGGTGTATTAACTTTTCTGCGCAATACGATTATTGGTGGTGCTATCTATGATGGAGCAAAGGCTGCAGCCAGTTGGGTAGGAGACACATTCTTTGCTAAAGACGGGTCAAGCGGCTCTCGCTACCCCGTCGATCAAAGTTAACTTTGTAGCCTGGAATTTGATCGAGGCATAATCTGCACAATTGCCTCGATCAAAATCAGTTTGCGAATTTTAGGAGCAGTAAATAATGACGATTAAGCAAACATATTTCTTGCTGTCATTCCTGGTTTTTGTAACCTTTCAGTTTCTGTATTTCATGGTTAGAAACAGCTCTTCGCTGCTAACGCCCGAGTATATTGATGCTTTTTTTCTGACAATGATATTTTCACTGTTGGCATTAGCCTTTTCGAAAGATTTATCCTTCAGGGGAAATACAGCAGCGATAGTCGGATCCGCCGCAGGGCTGATTATCTATTTTACTCTTCGGAAACTGCTATCTGGAACAATGATTGATTTTATAATTATTCTTCCAATAGTTGCCGCTGTGTTATTGACATTTTTAATACAAACAGCGGTTTCAATCCTCTACACAAACAAATCAGAATAGAACATCAAGCGCCTCGCGTGCGATCACATCGCCATGCTCCTGAACAAAGTGCCCGCCCTCTTCCACCTCAAAGGGAGCAGGACACCCATTTATGAGTTTCCGGAGGTTATGCATGACCAGCGGCCCGAGCACCGGATCGCGCATACCGATGGCCATAAAACTTTGTCCCTGCCACTGATCGCGCAACCAGTCTCGTGCTGCGCGTGAAATGGCTGCGCCATCGGCATCAGGGTTATCCGGCACCAGATTCGGGAAACGGCGCACACCCGCTTTATAGGTGATATCAGGAAATGGCGCCGCGTAGGCATTGCCTTCTGCCTCGCTCAATGTGCGCTCACCACGCCTCATCAGTGCGGCAATATCCATGTCGGGACGGCTGTTGGAAAACGCCCGCCAGTCGAGAAAACCCTGACCCAGAGGAACATCACCGGTGCCAAGACCGGTGTTCATGATCAGCAGACGATTAATGTTTTGTGGAAATTCCATGGGCAAAGTGAGTCCGAGAATTCCGCCCCAGTCCTGCACTACCAATGTGATGCTGGCATCAGGATTTGACGACAGGATCACCCGCCGTACAAACGCCATCAGCATCTCCCGGTGCCTGCTGAACGTATAAAAACTTTCGTCCACCGGTTTATCCGAGCGGCCAAAACCAAACAGATCCGGTGCGATCACCCGGTGTCCGGCTGCCACAAACACCGGAATCATCTTGCGATAGAGATAGCTCCAGGTGGGCTGACCATGCAGACACAGTACGATGGAGTTCTGTTCAGCAGGGCCTTCGTCCACATAGTGCACCCTCAGGCCGTCGAATCCCGGCAAATCGGCAACGTAATGCGGCTCAAACGGATAACCCGGCAAGTTGGCAAATGCTGCGTCAGGTGTTCTTTTGATGCTCGTGTCATTTAGCTGGCTCATGCCCTGCTCCGGTTCTGCACAAAAATCTTCACTTGAATTTATCCGCTCAACGCGGACAATACCACCGGTAACTCCGTGCGCGCCACACCACCCACCAGAGCACCTGACGCTTTATGTCTATCGCCACCAATCCCCGTATTCTGTTGCTGATGATTCTGCTGAATTCACTGGCAACGCCGGTGATGCTGTCTGCGAGCAACGTGGCACTGCCGTCCATCGCGATTGATCTGGGCATGAACGCCAATCTGCTGAGCTGGGTGCCGATGGCGTTTTTGATGTCGAGCGCCATTTTTGTGGTGATTTTCAGTCGTGTATCGGACATGTATGGGCGTAAGCGGATCTTCTTGTTGGGCACGGCCGCGATGATTGTCAGTTCTTTGTATACGGCCGTGGCGGTGAACAGCGGCATGTTGCTGAGCGGGCGATTCCTGCAGGGCATCAGCGCCGCCATGTTGCATGCCAATCAGATGGCACTGGTGAGCGCAGCATTCCCGCCACAAACGCGCGGACGCATGATAGGTCTGGTGGTGAGTTTTACTTATGTCGGACTTTCAGCGGGGCCATTGCTGGGCGGGCTGGCAGTGGATTCACTGGGCTGGCGTGCGGCATTTGTACTGCAAGTACCAATGGCGCTGGTGGTGTTGTTTCTGGGAGTTTTTGTGATCAAACAGGAATGGCGCCAGGATGATAGCCCTGCCTTCGATCGCGTGGGGGCACTGGGCTGGCTGGTCAGCATCGTGCTGATCTGTCTCGGGATCTCGCAACTCCCCTATTGGCATGCCGTGCTGCTGATTGTTGGCGGGCTGTTTGCCATGACATTGTTTTTCCGCCATGCCCGGCGCGTCAGCAATCCTTTATGGGATGTGGAGCTGTTTTTCAGCAATCGTGTGTTCACGCTGTCGAGCCTCGCCTCGCTGCTGATGTATACCTCGACCTACGCCATTGTGGTGTTGATGAGTCTGTTCCTGCAGACCATTCAGTCTTATACCGCCAGTCAGGCGGGCATGATCATGATGATTCAGCCGGTGATCATGGCGGCGCTGTCGCCGGTAGCCGGGCGGATGTCGGAGAAGATTGAGCCGCGTGTGCTGGCCAGCTCAGGTATGGCAATTACGGCGTTGGGGCTGGTGATGTTGTCGCGCCTGCACGTCGACTCCACTCTGGGTTATGTGGTTTCAGCGCTGGTGCTGACCGGCTCAGGATTCAGCCTGTTTTCCTCACCCAACATTAACGCCATTATGAGCTCCGTGGAATCGCGTCACTCAGGCAGCGCCTCCAGTGCAGTGGCGACCATGCGGCTGCTGGGCCAACTCAACAGCATGGTTTTAGTGACGCTGGCGATCGCGCTGATGATGGGCAGCACGCCAATCAGCGCGGAGTCAGCACCACAATTGGCGCGCGCGGTGGACCTGAGTTTTACGCTGGGTGCGGTGCTGTGTGTTCCCGGGATCATATTGTCGCTGGTGCGGGGACGGATGCGTCCGCGCCGTTGAAGCATACTTCTGGACGCTTGCGTTAAAGCTCCCCTCGGCGGAAACTTGCCGGCATCAAAAACAACAAGACAGGATCTATCCGTATGAAACACCCGCGTTTTTTCCGCGTTACCGGCGTTACCCTGATGCTGGCATGTCTGAGCGTCAGCCTCAGCGCGCAGGAACTGCCCGACCCCACCCGCTTTGAAGTCGCCATTCAACGTTTTGAAGAAGCTGACCGGGTCAGCCCGCCACCTGCCAATGCCATTGTGCTGACCGGCAGCTCCAGCATCATGTTCTGGAATGAGGAAGCGCCGGCGGATCTGGCTCCCCTGACTGTGATTCCACGCGGGTTCGGCGGCAGTGTGATGAACGACCTGCTGCATTATCTGGACCGGGTGGTGCTGACTTACAAACCACGCGCCGTGCTGATTTAC
Source organism: Pseudohongiella sp. (assembly GCA_030651695.1). Classification (GTDB taxonomy): domain Bacteria; phylum Pseudomonadota; class Gammaproteobacteria; order Pseudomonadales; family Pseudohongiellaceae; genus Pseudohongiella. The sequence continues at coordinate 14,414 of JAUSCD010000017.1, forward strand.
GAAGGTGACAATGACACCGGGCGCAATAACATACCCAACGACCTCATCATGAGTCAGGTTGAGGAAGGCATCGCACGTATTCATGCCGAACTGCCAGAGGCACGGATTTATCTGCTGGCGGTCAAGCCCAGCGTGGCGCGGGTGGCAACCTGGCCAACGGCACAGGCCCTGAATGCCCGCTACAAGGCACTCGCCGAGAAACATCCGTTGGTAACGTACATCGACGTCGCCACACCCTTCCTGCAGGCTGACGGCACCGTCATGACGGACATCTTTGTGGAAGACAATCTGCACCTGAACGAAAAAGGCTACGACATCTGGGCCGCAACCATCCGCGAAGTGCTGATGGCGCATGAGGCGATGGGGACGGAGGAGTAAGACGGGGACGGAGGAGTCTGCTCCTCCGTCCCCGTCTTACTCTAATAAAACACGGCTAACCACACAGTGGCTTGATCTTTCGCCGTACTCACCACCCTGTGCCGCACATGCGCCGGAATATTGAGATACTCTCCGGCCCGCAAATGCACATCAGGTTGCCCCTCCACGGCCAACACTGCCTCTCCCTCGACCACCATCACCCATTCGTGCTGATCCTGGTCATACCAGAAGTCTTCGGGGGACGCGTGGCCGCGGGACACGATACTTTCTATACGAACGCCGGTGGCCGGATTGCCTGCAAGTTGCCGGAAAATTTCCGGCAGACCGCAAGCACTGACATGGCCCGGCAGATCTGCCAGCATGCTGCTTTTATGGAGGGTGCTCATTACTGTATGCCACTCATTGGTATCGACACGGCAAATTGTACATTTTTTGATCCCTCCGTCCCCATTCATTCTGTTAGGATTGCTCAACTTCCGGGTGCCTGAAACTCACAATAAGAATGTCGTCATATGGAGAATGCAACCGTGTCAGACACAAGACCACTAACCCACCGCCGCTCATACGGCTCGCTGGCACAATTTTTTCTGATCAGCCTGATCGCATACGCCACCTTGTTACCGTTTTTGTCCTGGGTAGTGTTTTCTGAAGACGATTCGCACCTGATGCGGGTAGCGGTTGACTATAGCTGGTGGCAACACTATCTGGTGCCGGAAATTTATCAACAGCTGTCGGCGGCCAACTACACACCCGTTGCCATGAGTTTTTACAAACTGCTGACTAACGTTTTTGAGTTTCGTCCGCAGGCATTTCTCGCCTTTATGATGTTGACGCTGGCACTTCTGACCGCGCTGGCCGGACGTGTTGTTGAACTGGTGTGCCGCAGCCGGCCAGCGGCTCTTTTGGCCATGCTGTTGATTTTTTCCAATATGTCCGTAATGACTTTGTTAGTGCGTTTCTACACCATGCACTACATCATCGGGGGCATTTTTGCGTTGATCGCGCTGGTACTGGTGATACACAACAAGCGCAATCTGCAGTCCGCCGTGCTGATTGGTCTGATGTTGTTGCTGGCATTGCTGTCCAAAGAAGTCTATCTGATGCTGCCACCTCTGCTGATATTGCTGGCGCTGTACCGTCGCGATTATTCGATGGCAGCTGCATCCGTTGTGGCGTTGATTGTTTACCTTTTGATGCGCACGTATATACTCGGCGTGTCTGTCGATGTTGGTGCACAGTCGAGTTATTTTGCCGGCGCCTGGAGTGCAAGCGGTGAGGCCTGGTCATTGTTCCTGGTCTGGTATGTCAAAACCCGCGTGTTTATTCTGCTGGCAATTGTTGCTGCATTGATTCTGAATCTGCGGCGCACACTCACACTGCTGCCGCTGGCCATTGCATTTTTAATTCCCTCCCTGGCCGTTGCACATGGCATCAATGAATTTGCCCTGCACGGTGATCGGTTGTTTTTTGTTTTTGATTCGGCACTCGCGATGATTGCTGCGATTGCAATTATGGAATCACCAAAACTGCCTACCCTGATACATAGAAATATCGGCGCTTTTTCTGCCAAAGGACTTGCAGCCAGTGCCATGCTTGCTGTGGTCATCATCATACACATCACTAACAGCAACACACACCAGGCCCAGGTCAGCGCCAGGACTGATTACAAAATCACTGCCTACATACTGGGCAACCAGGCAAGCTTGCGGGGGAAAACTCTGTTTGTTCCGCTGGAGTTTATTCAAGGCGATCTGATGCGTGTGAACAATGCTCTTGGCAATCCGCCTTACGAAATTACTCAAAACTGTTTGTACGCCCAAAGCATCGACCCTGAAAGACTGGTCGTGTTCGACGGCGCCGGCGATCAGATACCCAGAGCCGCTTTGGTGAGCAGCTGCCCGCCCGCCCAGACCAGCATTGGCGTTGTTACAGCGCCGCGCTACAACCATGGGATTCTGGAGTGGGAATTGCAAATCGCAGACGGCTTCAGCGGAGGGGTGTTGTTTGTTGATCGTGCGTTTGCGGTCCCTATCCCGGTATTCGCCAGACAACTGGTAAGACCCAGACCGGGTGAGCGTTATCAATTGTTTGCCCGCAATCAGACAGGCTGGTGGTTTTCCGAAGTGGAAACCATGCAGATAACCCCTTAGTATCAATGTATTCACGGAACTGCCTCTACCCCGGAGGCAGATTGCACTTTCAAGCCGGAAGTTAACGATGTCGGTTTTTACACCCCTCACTCCTCATGATGTCAGCGAGTTCATGCGCCAATTTGATCTGGGCGACGTGCTGCGTATTAAAGGCATCAGTGGTGGCAGTGAAAACACCAACTACTTTGTTGACTGCACGTCAGGCGCTTATGTGTTGACACTGGTTGAGCGTGGACCTGTGCAGGATCTTCCGTTTTTTATTGCATTGCTGGATTGCCTGCAAAAATCGGGGCTCCCGGTACCCTTTGCGTTTCGTAATCGGGAAGGCGTGGCTCTACTGTCTTTAAAAAACAAACCTGCATTGTTGCAACCACGGTTGCCCGGTCAGCATCCGGATAAGGTAAGCCCCGCTCAGTGTGCTGAGCTTGGAGCCTTGCTCGCGAGCTTGCACAGCGCCGCTTGCGGACTACAACGCACAAGTGATCGCGGCCCGGAATGGGTGCTGAATGAATCCATGCAGTTTCTGCGAACAGTGTGGCTGTCAGATCAGCAATGGTTGCAGCCATGCCTGAAGGGATTAAGTGAATGGCTGGCAACTGCGCCAACTCTCCCACAAGCAGTTATTCACGGTGACCTGTTCCGCGACAACGCGATGTTTGAGGGTGAACACATCAGCGGCGTGATTGATTTTTATAATGCCGCTACCGGCTGGACACTGCTGGAGCTGGCCATCTGTGTGAATGACTGGTGTGTGGACGTCATTGAAGGCGCTCCGGTTATTGACAACACTCGCGTGCAGGCATTGATTCAGGCCTACACAAAGTCCCGCGCATTCTCCGAAGCAGAACAACAGGCATGGCCGTTTATGTTACAACTGGCTGCTCTGCGTTTCTGGTTGTCGCGTCAGCAGTACGCCGGGCTGCATCAAGGTCAACCGGATGTATTAATCAAAGACCCTGATTATTTCCGTCAACTGCTCAAGCTGCATTACAGTCAGTTTGCATCCTCCCGGTTTGCATCTAATGACTAAACGTCTTCTATTGCTCCGCGTTAAATTGGTCCGCGCAGTTATCGTAAGATCGCTGGCATCTTTGTTGGTGTCGCTGGCGATCTTGTCGCAAGGCAGCTATTCACACAGTGTGTATGCACAGGCCACTGTAGAAATCATTCTGCCGGAGATGGTGTCACTGCCAGGCGGTTGTTTTGAGATGGGCACCTTATTGATGGACAGTCGCGGCAATACACCGCGCGAAATCTGTCTGGACGCTTTTGCAATTTCTGCGCGTGAAGTCACGATTGGCGAGTTCAAAGGATTTTTGCGCAGCACTGGTCTGCCGGCAACCAGCCCGGCGCTGGAAATTCTTGCCCATGAATTACCAGTGGTGAACGTGACCTGGTTTGATGCCATGGCCTATGCGCAGTGGTTAAGCAAATTCACCGGTGATCAATACAGCCTGCCTTCGGAAGAACAGTGGGAGTACGCCGCGCAAGCGGGCAATGGCCCCGGCACACAGTTCAGCTGGGGTAATCAGGCCGGCATCAACCAGGCCAATTGCCGCGACTGTGGCAGCCAATGGGCCAACATCACGGTCGCGCCGGTTGGCAGCTTCCCTGCCAACGCATTCGGCCTGCACGACATGCACGGCAATGCTGCGGAATGGACGCTGGGCTGCTTTCACGAGCAGGACGAGAGAGTGGAGAGGAGGGTCAACGGAGAGCGCCTGAGCATCTGTCGCAATGCCACTGTGCGCGGCGGCTCGTTCCGCACAAGCGCCAATCGCAGCCGTGTCTGGCAACGCGCCGGACATGACAGCACAACCGGAGCCGATGATATTGGCTTTCGTGTTGTCCGCTTGTCGCACGACTGAATCTCCCGATTACAGACACATCTCTGATAAAAATTTTCCCAGAAAATCGTTGACTTCGTTTGCCTGCCCACTGTATATACTGTGTATATGGATATACACACTTATATAAACCTGTCCCAGACCGACCACAGACCCATGTATCTGCAGATCATGGATCAGATCCGGCATCGGGTTGCCCTGGGGGATTGGGTTGCCGGTCAGGAGATTCCGTCTATCCGTGCGATGGCGGCGGCGCTCAGTATCAGTGTGATTACCGTCAAACGTGCTTACCTCGAACTGGAACATGAAGGTGTCATCGTTACACGCCAGGGCAAAGGTTCGTTTATTGCCGACAATCCGGATATAGGGTCGGCGCTGCGGCATCAGGAACTGGATCAACATCTGGAGGCTGCCATTGATGCCGCGAAGCTGATTGGTTTGCCCGAACAGGAACTACAGACACGGCTGCGAGAACTGCTCAGACAACGCTCAGAAGAAAGTTCAGAACAACGCCCGGGACATAACAAGGAGTCATCAGAATGACCACCATGGCCGTCACATTCAAGGATGTCAGCAAAGCCTTTACATGGTTCCAGCTCAACGCCATGTCCTTCCGGTTGGAAGAAGGCCAGATCATGGGTCTGGTGGGTCCCAATGGCGCCGGCAAAAGTACCTGCATCCGTTTGCTGATGGGATTGCTGCAACCCGATGCGGGTGAGATCAACGTGCTCGGACACAATATGCGTTCACAGCCGGCACTGGCGAAGCAGGATATGGCCTACGTGGCTGACGGCATGGGTTTGTACGACAAAGCATCCGTTGAATGGCACATCAATTTTGTACGCGCCATGGTGCCGGTGTGGGACGAAGAATATGCGCGGCGCCTGCTTAAGCATTTCCATCTGCAACCTGGCCAGATGATTCGCAGTCTGTCGACGGGGGAGCGCACCAAAGTGCTGCTGTTGCTGGCGCTGGCTCGTCGTCCTCGCCTGTTGGTGTTGGATGAACCTACCACCGGCCTGGATCCGGTAGCCCGTCATGAAATCATGAGCGAGCTCAGTGATGTGTTGCTGGATGATCGTCGCTCTGTGTTGTTTTCCTCGCACAACACGCGTGATGTGGAACAGATATCTGATCAGATTACCTTTATCGATCGCGGTGAGTTGGTCGACAGCAGCGACAAAGAATCTTTTCTTGAGCGCTGGCGCCGGATCCAGCTGGATGTTCCTGCAAACGTTGTGTTGCCAAAACCCGAAGGTGTGGTTGAGATCGTACGCAAAGGGCACAGCGCCACGGTGACCATCAATCGCTGGTCACCGGAGATTGTCTCGTTTTATGAAAGCAGCGGCGCCACTGTCCATGAAATCCAACGCATGAACCTGGAAGAGATATTTATTGCCTCGGTTATTCACAAACGTGAACAAGCTGAATCCCGGGAATTGCCGTCGCGAAAGGAACCTGCATAATGGACACTCAGTTAAAACAACTCATCAAAAAAGATCTGAATCTGCACCGGAAATTTATACCGGCGGTATTTGCTGCCGGCGTGGCATCAATGGTCATTGCCGCTATCAGTGAGTTTGCTTTTTTTGTGGGTTCTCTGCTTTTTATTACGACGCTTGTAGCTTTCGGCATTATGATTTGTGTGTACAGCGTTACGCAGGAACGTGATAAAAAGATTCATCTGTTTGTGTTAAGCCTTCCAATCACTTCTTCCCAGTACACGTGGGCAAAAGTAATTTCGTCTGTAATTTGTTTTGCAGTGCCATGGGCTATACTGTTTGCGACCGTGGTGGCTGCGATTCTGGGGTTGGACTCGGTGCTGGATAGTTATCTGCCTTACGCCACGCTGGTGATGCTGTATTTTTTGTGTAACTTCTGCCTGTTCCTGACAATCATTGTTGTAAGTTCTTCCGAAAAAGTCATGGTCGCCGCGATACTCGTGACCAATGTCTGCATCACCATAGCACTACAAGCATTTGCCCGTGTTCCCTCAATCTCTCAGAACATTGATACCGGACTGATTGTCTGGTCTCCGACGGTGTTGATGATTGTGTTAGCCGAAATCGTTTTCTGCATTCTCTGTCTTTCCGCTGCTGTTTATATACAGAAACAAAAAACAGACCTCGTCTGAAGGAAGTCATCATGATTAACGAAGATCGCCTGCACGCGCTGGATGCAGTGCGCGCCTCTGCGCTGCTGTTAGGGATTGTGCTGCACTCAACCATGTCATTTTTTTTGCCAATACCGGCAATGGATGTTTCACAAAGCCCGCTGCTTGCCGGCCTGTTTTACGTAATTCACATATTCCGCATGAGTCTGTTCTTTTTAATCGCCGGATTTTTTGCGCACATGGTTTTTCACCGACGAGGTGCGCAGGCATTTATCCGTGATCGTTTTAAACGCATTGCGCTACCCATGCTGGTGGGCTGGGTCATTATTTCTCCAATGCTTGGCGCCATTGTTATCTGGGGGCTGATCAGGACATTTGGTGTTGAAGCCGGAGCAGGTGCTGAGCCGCCGGATATGGGATTGCCGCTGACCCATCTATGGTTTTTATACTATCTGTGCATTTTTTATGCAGGTACATTGACGCTGCGTTATTTGCTGGTTGAAGTACTGGATAAGTCCGGCACACTAAAAAAAATAGCTGATAAATTTGTCAGCACTCTGGTACCCAGCGTTTGTGGCCCACTAATTTTTGGACTGCCCTTGGCCTTCGTACTGCACAACGCGCCGGTGTGGCACGCCTGGTTTGGCCTGCCAACACCTGACTACGGTTTAACACCTCAGTTGCCAGCCATTGCTGGTTATGGTTTTGCGTTTTCTCTCGGGTGGCTGATGCACAGACAAACAAATTTGTTGAACAAGGTACGCGCCCGCGGATTGTTTAACCTTGCGATTGCCATCGCCCTTACGATCGTCTGCCTGACAATGGCCGGAGTAGCGCCATCCATGGAGTTGCCGTTTTCAAATAGCCCTGATTGGCACAAGCCCGTATACGTGCTTTGTTACACCATGGCCATCTGGTTTTGGGTGTTTGCCATCATCGGTTCAGCAATGCGTTTGCTGTCAGCGCCCAGTGCACGCTGGCGCTATCTGGCAGACGCGTCGTACTGGATGTACCTGGCACATTTGCCGATTGTATTTTTCCTGCAGGTGATTGTGGCGCAGTGGCCGCTGCATTGGGTTATCAAGTTCCCGCTGATACTTGTTGTGACTACAGCTCTGTTGCTGCTTAGTTATCACACGCTGGTTCGTCCAACACGACTTGGAAGGTGGCTTAATGGCAAGTCGGTGCCTCGCCATCGCCTGGTCAGTCAGAACTGAACCTTCCTCCGCTGGCCGATTTGAATTGAAGAGAATCGGCCAGCGAACGTGTTACTCAGCCACGGCGTTCATCACCGCTTCAGCCAGCGCCCAGATTGGTCTTGGGCCACGGGTAGTGACGCCCATACGCAGGACAATCAGTTCCTGGTCCGGCAACATGACAATATTCTGACCTTCAAAACCCGACAGGTAATACATATTGGTTGGAAATTGCGGCATCGGACGGTCTTCCGGATCTACCGGTGAACCGGCATTAAGCCAGATCTGTGCGCCATAATTTCCGCGTGGCGTGGAATCTGCCGGTGTCAGACTGTATTCAACCCAGCCTTCCGGCAGCACACGCTCACCGTTCCACATACCGTCCTGCAGATACAACAGACCTATTTTTGCCCAGTCGCGTGGCGTCGCATACATATACGAGGAACCGACAAAAGTGCCGCTGACATCCGGCTCCATTACCACAGAGTTCATGCCGAGTTTCCCGAACAGACGCTCCTGTGGGAAGTTGAAATAAGACTGATGGTTGTTAAACAGTTTGCGGTTGATACGCGACAGGATGTTGGTAGTGCCACTGGAATAATAAAATGTGCTACCTGGTCTCTGCGCCAGCGGTTTGTTGATTGTGTAGGCCGCGGTATCACCTGTGGTGTACAGCATCAGAATCACATCTGACATTGAACCGACGGTATAGACTTCTGAGTATTCCAGTCCGCTGGACATCTGCATCAGATTATTAATGGTGATGTAACGCCGCTGATCGGCCTGACCTTGCCACTCGGGAATATTCGCCGTGGCATCCAGATGTACCAGTCCGTCCGCTGCCAGCAAACCGGTCAACGCGGCTGTCACTGTTTTGGTCATTGACCAACCCAGCTGCGGCATGTCTGCGCTAAATGGTTCTGCATATTTTTCGGCGATGATGCGACCCTTGTGGATCACAATCACCGCACGGGTGTCGATGTTCTGATCCGGTTCCATGTCTTCAAAAGATTTTTCTACTGCCGCGTTAATGGCAGCGATATCGACACCATCCAGCGCCTCAGGCAGCTCGACCTGAGTACCCAATGGCCAGGGTGCATCCGGCAGCTCTGGTTTGGCAGGGAAAAGAGCGGGGTTAAACTGTGCACGCAGAATTTCCGGCGAAGTGTTCTTTAGCAGCGTGCAACCCAGCATGGGCCGATACAGGGCCTGAACTGTCAGGCCGTTGGCTGAACCACTGACAATATCTCCCGCGAAGGTAAATTCCATATTGGCTGCGGCAGCTGAGGCCAGCTCTGCCGCCAGCACCTGATCCCCGGTGAGTCCGCCGACCAGTACCGAGGAACACAGGCGTTTTACCGCGCTGCCGAGTGCAATTTCTGCTTCCAGCAAGGCCTGCGCTGAAAGCGCAGGATCAATTGCTGGCATGGCGTCATCCAATGCAGCGACCGCAGAACCTTGTTGGTCTGTCGGCTCGACTACCGCATTGTCTTCGGAAGGTCCGGAACAGGCGCTGAGGCCGATAGCGGCTATTGTCAGTGCCAGATAGATACTTGAACGTGTTGTCATTGGAATTCCTGTTTTATTTGAAAATGGACAGATCTATCGAATTGGCCATTGCCCGATATCCGGCGTCGTTTTTGCTATTTTGGTGTAGACGTTGGTTTCGAACTTAAACTGCCAGAGCATTGGCCTTTTTGCTGCGGCTGTTGTAACGCCTGAGAACGTCATCACCGGACAACAGAACTGAATCATCTTTTTCCTGATATTTCAGCCGCGCCAGAATATCGCTGATGATGTGCACACGCGCCTGACGTTTGTCGTTTGCGCTGACTATCGTCCAGGGCGATACTTCGCTGTGCGTGCGCGCCAGCATGGCGTCGCGAGCTGCGCTGTACTGATCCCAGAAATAAAGTGCCTGATCGTCAATGGGACTTATCTTCCATTGTTTGAGCGGGTCACGCTTGCGCTCGTCCAGCCGACGGGCTTGCTCGTCGCGACTGATATCCAGGTAGTACTTGAACAGGCTGATACCTGAGCGCACCAGCATGTCCTCAAACTCACCTACCGACCCTAAAAACTCCTCATACTCTGCATCAGTACAAAAGCCCATCACATGCTCGACCCCCGCACGGTTATACCAACTGCGGTTGAACAGCACCAGTTCGCTGGCGCTGGGCAGATAGGGTACAAAGCGCTGGAAGTACCAGGATGTTTTTTCTTTATCAGAGGGTTTCCCAAGGGCAACCACCCGGGTTTCCCGTGGGCTCAGATGCTCAACAATGCGTTTTATGACGCCATCCTTTCCCGCCGCGTCGCGCCCCTCGAATATGACCAGTATTTTGTTGTTGCACTGAATAAAGTGGCGCTGCAGTTTGACCAGCTCGGTTTGCAGCAGTAACAACTGCTTCTTGTAGAGTTTCTTCATTGTCGGTTTCCGTCTGCCTGATCTGCTTTTGTCTGTTTATAACTGCAAGTTTGTTTTATATCAGACAATCCCTTGCAATTCATAACGGAAGCAGCTCGCTATCGGGGCTGCTTAGCCTTAGCATGTGAACTCTTACTTGATCACCGCGGTGGGGCGGTGGCATTCCCTGTTCCGGAGGATTTCTATGAAACTACCTGGTCGCCTGTTGCTACCCCTGATTGTAGTGTTTGGGGCCGCTTGCTCATCGAGTTCTGTTCCCGAACCAATTACTGTTGCCGGCATCGAGGACGCGAGCCTTCATGCCATCATGACACAGAACATTGAACGCCATCTGAATCGGATAGATGGTGGCGGCCGTGAAGATGTTGTTGGCGTGATCCAGTCCGCGCAGGGGCTTCAGCTGTCTGCGGATGTGATCATGACCATGCGCTCCTCGCTGGGCCTGAGGCCGGACGCAGCAACCGTGTTTGTGGAGCGCGCCACGCAGCTCAAAGGCTTCGCGGGCGAACTTGAAATGCTGGCGCGGGCTGGTGAACTGGCTGAACTCAGGGGCGTTGTTGATCAGATTAATGGCAGCTGCGCCGGCTGCCACAATCTTTTCCGCCGTTGATACTGCTTTATTCAGCTCACAGTCAGCTGACGTGATGTAGGGTAATGATGCAGGGAGTGAGGGAATGGGGACGGAGGAGCGTGCTCCTCCGTCCCCATTCCCTCACTCCCT
>JAUSCD010000019.1 GCA_030651695.1 Pseudohongiella sp.
AAGCGTGAGGACTGTCTGAGCTCCGAGCCCGCGGAGCGGGCGAGGGCGAGTTCCGCAACGCCGGGCGCCCCTAAGAGGATGCGGCCGGTCTGCTGCAACAACCCGCTCCCGTTGCGGCCCCACCCCGATCAACCTCAACCAGCCCCCGCTATGGAGAATGCCAGCCAGAAGCTAACCCTCAGTGCTGATGCCCACCAAAACCGCCGGTCGCCATCATCAGATGATGCGGCTGATGGTGATTGCCCTGAACCATAAAACCCGCGAACCCAAGCCCACGGATTTTTGCCACGTCATTCGCATGGTCAGTAGTGACCACCAAGGTCACACCATTTGCCAACTCCGATGTTGCCGCTGACCAGCGGCTGTCCTGACTGACCTGACGGGCGTGTGCGGTGACCATACGTTTGATCGACGCTGCAGTCTCGGTATCTCCTGTCACGGTATATCGCATACCACCTTCGATTTGCTCACCAGCTACTTGTGCGTACAAGGTCACACGATGCATATCCACCAAGTGATCACGCAGCGCATCAATATTAACTTTTGACCAGTCGGTTGCCGGGTCCGCACTCAGAATAGAGACGATCTCCTGAATGGCAGCAAAGGCGTCCTGACCCGCCTGTGTGGGCTGCGTAGCGGCCGCGGCATGATTCATCGTTTGCTGACCGCCCACTTGATGAGTCATGTGGCCGGCATGTTGACTATGATCGGGTTGCTGAGCCTGAGAGCCACCGTGTTGGCTGTGATCGGCTTGCTGGGCAACAACTGCGGTGCTCAGTACTGCAGCGAATGCGAGTGTGCCTGTGAAGGCGAGTGCGTGAGTGAGTTTCATGAGGGATCCTTGATGATTTCAGATATTTGTGAAAAAGAGTCTAGCTCTCTTACCCGCATTTACCTATGATCCGAATCATATGACATCAGATCTCGACAAACTTCTTGGATTGCTCTCGGCAAACCAATACCCCCAAAAAACACTGCAGGCCGGGGAACACCTGTTCCGGCAACACCAACCAGTTCACGCAATTTTTGGCGTGAAATCCGGGCGCGTGCGCTTGTACCGGGATTTGGCAGACGGATCCTCTGTGACCCTGCACGTAGCCCGGACAGGCACTGCATTTGCTGAGGCCACCTTGTTTGCCGAACGTTACCACTGCCATGCCATTGCCGAGATCAACAGCATTGTAGTCACACTGGACAGCGCTGAGGTATTAAGGGCAATGTCACTGAACCCCGACCTGGCGATCAACCTCAGCCGTCAGCTGGCAGCTCAGGTTCGCGACATGCGCGCCCTGCTGTCACTTCGAGACATCCGGTCTGCAGACGAGCGCCTTCTGGCATGGCTGCGCCAGAGAGCAAACAGCCAAACTTTGACGATATACCTCGACAGAACCTGGACAGGTATTTCAGAAGAGCTCGGACTCAGCAAAGAGGCTGTCTATCGCAGCCTGGCAAAGCTTCAACAACAAAACATAATCCTGCGCCAGCGAGACAAGATGAACAACCACGAAACCATAACATTGCATCACCCACCCTGATCCGGAGTGAGCTACGGGAGCGGGTTGTTGCAGCAGACCAATCAGGCCGCGCTTATCCTCTGAGGAGGTGCCCGAAAAAGCGTGAGGACTGTCTGAGCTCCGAGCCCGCGAAGCGCGCGAGGGCGAGTTCCTCAACGCCGGGCGCCCGCTCAGAGGATGCGGCCGTCTGCTGCAACAACCCGCTCCCGTTGCGGCCACACCCCGATCAAAAACAGTCAACGCCGCAACACCATCAACCAGCGCCCGATATTGAGAATACTCGCCAAAGCACCCGCAAAATAAGTTAAAGCAGCCGCCTTCAAAACCTGACGGGCCCCCTTGTGCTGCTCCTCAGTAATGTACTCACCCTCAATCAAAATCGGCAGCGCCTTGTTAAAACTCGCATCCCATTCCTCAGGTAAAACAATCAGATACGCCATCGCGCCCAAAAGCTGAAGAATAATGCTCAAACCAATCACGACACCTATCGCGATGGGTGAGCGCAGTACAATCGCTGCAACGGGCACCGACATCATTAAAGCCACGCCCCACTTACCCAGCTTTGAAGCCAACGGCATGTACTCCTTGCGCAACTCAAATATTTTCTCATTGCGGAAGCACTGGATAGCGTGACCTACCTCATGAGCAGCAACCGCTACTGCGGTTACCGAACGGCCGTGGTAGTTGCTCGGGCTAAGCCGCACCGCTTTTGCAGCCGGATCAAAGTGATCACGCCCCTCGTCAGTCTCCTCGACAATAAAACCTTCCAGCTGAAAGCGCTGAACCAGATGATTCGCCAGTTCACCACCTGTGCCTCGCATATCAGGGTCCTCACGGTGATGTTTTTTCATCACATGACGCACCCACAGTTGGGGAAAGTAAGCGCTGATGATCAGTAAAAGTCCGAGTACTGCAAAAATCATAGTGTGAAATTACCCATTTACTATTTAAATGATAATCATTATCATTTGATGCGGGAGGTAGCCAATATGTCTGGATATCTAATATACGCAAAATTGCAGGAAGGTAGACCTGTTTTGCAGGTTGTTGATGCTGATACGCAACGCGTTTGCCTGAATTGGGATTGCCCGTCTGTGCAGGACGCGGGGGCGCCTGAGGTACAGAAGTTGTTTCGGCAGCTGATGTTGCTGACTTGTCGGCAGTCTTTGTTGGGTGGCTGATTCTAAAAACACTCTGATCAGGAGGCGCATCGGGCGCGGGTGACCGCACCGGACGCTGATCTGTGTTGGCGACTACCGTGCCCAATCAGGACTTGGGACTATCAGAATCCCCGCAGCGTAGCGTACCGGTCGCGATGAAACAGTGCATCCCCCAGCGTCTGCTGCGCCACGCGCGCCCGCTTCAGGAAGAAACCAAGATCAAACTCATCAGTCATACCGATGCCGCCATGCATCTGCACACCCTCGTTGCTGATCAGGGCAGAGACTTCTGAGAGTTTGGCTTTGCACATACTCGCCAGCGCGGGAATGTCTTCGGCTTCGTCGCCTCGATCAAGTTCGGACAGCGCTTTTCGTACCAGGGATTTGCACAACTCAACCTCTGAGTACATCAGAGCCGCGCGATGCTGCAATGCCTGAAACGCGCCAATCTGTACACCAAACTGTGTGCGTTGTTTCAGGTAATCTACGATGCGATCAAATACTTCCTGGATGCTGCCCAACATTTCAGCGGACAGACCAATACGCGCGATATCCAGTGTGCGCTGCAATGCGGGCCAGCCGGCGCCTTCAGCGCCCATTAATGCATTCGCCGGCACTTTGACCTTGTCAAAACTGACATTGGCGGCGCTGCGACTATCGACCATACTCAGCGGCTGGATGCTGATCCCTGGGGCATTGACGTCCACCACAAACAGACTGATGCCATCGGTATCACCCGCTTTGCCTGCACTACGCGCCACTATGACAAAATGATCCGCGGCTGCAGCATCGAGTACAAACTTCTTGTGGCCACTCAACTCATATCCATCAGCAGTTTTCACCGCGCTGAGTGCTACCTGCGCCGGATTGTGGAAAGCGCCTTCCTCGAGTGCAAACGCCACAATGGATTCGCCGGAGGCAATAGCAGGCAACAGCGCCGATTTTTGTGCCTCGCTTCCCGCCAGATTAATCGCGGTGGCACTCAACAAAACGGTTGATACCAGCGGCGCTGGCACCAGGGTGCGACCTGTTTCTTCCAGCACTATGCCCAATCCGGAATAACCGAACTCAAAACCACCGTAGGCTTCCGGGACAGTCATACCTGCCCAACCCAGCTCCACCATGCTCTGCCAAAGTTCTTTGGGGTAACCCAGCGGATCTTTTGTGTCGCGCATTTTCCGTAGCACCGCAACCGGCGCCTGCTCTCGACAGAAACTGCGGGCGGATTCCTGCAACATCACCTGATCTTCATTAAATACTAATGACATATTGTGCAGCTCCCTTATAGCTTGCCGCTTTGTTTTTCGATCATGGAGGTCATGTCGGGCAAGCCGAGCACACGTTTGGCGATCACATTCAGCTGTACCTCGTAGGTACCACCTTCGATCGAGTTACCTTTGGAGCGCAGCCACTCGCGTGCGACTGCCAACTCTTCGCTGGCAAAATCGGAAGCATCCTCTGTTAAGGACTCCCAGCCCAGTGCCTGAGTACCCACCGCCTGCAACAACAATTCATAACGACGTTTGTTCAGCTCACAGCCATAGTTTTTTAACATGGACGAGGTGGCGTTGGGGCCCTTGCTGAGTTTGGCTTCCTGAGCAGAGCGCTGCGAGGTTAACGCAAATGCCTCGCTGTCTATTCTGAACTGGGCAATCTGATCGCGCAGCGCCGGGTCAGACAATTTGTCTGTGTCGCCGCGATACTTCATGGCAGTCTGCTCGAGATTGCCGCTGAGTCCGCCACGATTATTGCGACCACTGGTGAGACCAAAGCCGGAGATCATGGTGCGTTCGTGCTGCAACAGACGTTTGGCAATGGTCCAGCCGTCATTCAGACGACCCACAACATTACCCGCAGGTACGCGCGCATCATCAAAAAACGTTTCGCAGAACACCGAATTGCCGCTGATTAATTTGATTGGTTTGGTGGTGACGCCGGGGGTCTGCATATCAAACAGAATAAAGCTGATGCCGTTATGTTTTGGTACATCAAAATCCGTGCGCACCAGACAGAAAATCCAGTCGGCTTTGTCAGCGTACGAGGTCCATATTTTAGAACCGTTAATAACGTAGTGATCACCATCCAGGATAGCTTTACATGCCAGACCCGCCAGATCAGAACCTGCACCGGGTTCGCTGTAGCCCTGACACCAGCGGATTTCACCGCGCACAATTTTCGGAATATGTTCCAGCTTCTGCTCGTGTGTTGCCATTTCCAGTAACACCGGCCCAAGCATACTGATACCAAAACTGACCAGCGGCGGCCGCGCGCTGATGCGCTGCATCTCTTCCGCAAGAATCAGACTCTGTGCCTTGTCCAGGCCACCACCGCCATACTCAGCCGACCAGGTCGGGCAAGTCCAGCCCTTGGCAGCCATACGATCCAGCCACAGTTTGCTGTCAGGATTTTTGTACACGGCGTGACGACCGCCCCAGACCACTTCGTCCTCGGGTGCCGGTGTACGCATGGATGCTGGACAGTTCTCCTCCAGCCAAGCGCGTGTTTGCGCGCGGAATGATTCCAGATCAGACAAGATGTTGCTCCCCTGTTTTGCCAATTGTTGTCGTTATAAATCGATTATCGAACGGCCACTCGAAGTGTAGCAACCGCTGCTTTGACAAGCCAGACAGGAAAATGACTGGAACGGTGATTTGTGCAGCTAAAAATAACGCTGAGGTTTACTCAGCGCGCCATCTGCCTGATCAACCTCGGCAGGCGCCCATCAATAAACATGAGCCCGACAAAAATGACAATCATGCCCACAACATGCGAGGGCAGAATAACTTCTCCGAGAAACCAGAATCCGAGAAAAATTGCTGAGATCGGCGCAATCAACGTGGTTGTTGAGAAATTGGTGGCGCCCACTTTTGGCAACAAGCGATACATAATCTGAAAGGTAAAGGCAGTGGAGATCAGTCCGATTGCCAACGCTGCCATCCAGGTTGTCGGCAACAGCATCACTGGCAAACCCTCGGCCACCAGGGCCACTGGCACCGACACGACGGCAGCACCTGTCAGTGCAATAGATGACAGAGCCGTCGCTTCGACCATACGGAAACTGCGCGCAATATTCAGCGCCAATGCATAACACAGCGTCGCCAGCAAACAGGCCGCAATCGCCCACAACTTGGAGTTACCCTCCATCTGCAAAGCAGGCGAAGCCAGAATCGCCACCCCCGTAAATCCGGCAACAACCCCAACTGCCTTGGTCCAGCTCATGCGCTCACCGTTCACCCAGTAATGCGACACAATCACCGTCATGATGGGTGTCAAAGCATTCACAATCGCCGCCACACCACTGGCCAGATTAGCTTGTGCCAACGGAAACAGTGCAAACGGAATCGCATAGTTCAGCACACCCAACATGCCCAATTTAAACCACAGCATCGGCTCACGCGGCACTGCCTTGCCGCGCACAAACAGAAACAGCCAACAGCCCAGCGCCCCAATGCTGACTCGCAGCGCCGTCACCCACAACGGCCCCAGTTCACGAATCAACAAAGCATTAAAAATAAACGAACCGCCCCAGACTGCTCCCAAAAACACAATCCAGAACCACTGACGAGTAGTCATGACGCGACACCAAAAAGAAAACGCACGAATTATGCGCCTCTTTCAGCAATCGTCACAGCCGTTTCTTGCTGTAATGCAGAACCCACCACAAGCTGTATCGAAAAGAGAACCGGAGTGAGCATCGGGAGGGCGCCGTGACACCGGACCAATCAGGCCGCGCATATCTTCTGCGTGTCCGACCGAGAAAACGCGAGCACTGTTCGAACTCCGAGTGCGCAGCACGAGGGTGAGTTGCGCAGCGTCGGTCGGGCACGCAGAAGATGCGGCCGGTCCGGTGTCACGGCGCCCTCCCGATGCGGCTGGCCCAGATCGAAACTCGCAACAGCATCAACCAGCACTCTTAGACCCACTCCGCCCGACCCAGCTTCTCCCGATCAAGCGCCGCCGCCACCCAGAAATCAAACGCAGCAAACACACACTGCTCACGCGTCATACCGACTTTCTCAAAAGTCTTGCGACGCGCAGCATCTGTCATCAACGTAAAATAACAAGCCCAGGCAAACTCAACATCCACATCATCACGCAGATAAGGCGTCAGCCGCTCACGCATTGCCCGCATACTTTCATACAGAGAATCGATATAAACTTTATACAGATCCGGATAACCGGTTTTAAGATCCAGCCAGAACGCTGTTGAATACTGAGCATCGTTTTCTACCCACACCTTGATGCGGTAACGCAGGATATCCATCAGGTTGTCAGTAGCATAGGCAGTAATGGGTTTATGAACCCGGGCCTCCCACCGCACAATCAGTTCATGCACCAGGTCTTCCTTGTTAGTGAAGTACTTGTACAACGTCTTGGTGCTCATGCGCAGAGAACTGGCCAGTTGCCCCATTGAAATAGAACGAATACCCAACACTTTGGCCTTGCGCGCAAACTCATCCACAATCTGGTTTGCCACGCAGGCACTACTGTCTTCCGGAATACGGCTGACCAGTTTTTGATCCGGCTTGTCCCCCGGGACATACGTCTGTTTGTGTATTACTGCAGTATTGGATGTCATGACTCTTCGTTTCTCTCAGCGAGGCGGCAGTATGACGGCATTCGGTCCTGCCTGATACTCCGCATTGGGATCTATCACCAGACCATCGATAATCCTTGAACGGCCAACCATTGGACCACTTTCCGCAGGCAGCGGAGGAGCCTGATCCTTGTAGGAAATCACTTGGGTCGCCACCTCACTGGCGTCCGGTGTCATCACAAACGCAGGCAAGGCATCAACCCTTAAGGCGTAAGAGATATGCGTGTTTTCCTCACTACTGCCATCAGGATGATAATCGGCGCCACGACGAAGTGCGTAATACACAGACGGCAATTCAACCCAGGTCAGCGATTCGATCACTGGGCCACGCGCATTGACCCAACCCTGATACACCGGCAGCCACGGACGGTAACCGCCCACATATCCGCGCAAGGTACCATCGTCCTTCATTTCAAGTTTGATCTGAGCCTGCAGTAACTCAAGATCACGCGTATATCCCGGGTCACGTAGCACAACTGGTGTGGGCTCACGGGACTCGATGACACCATTAACGGTGCGCGCCGGAAACAGACCTTCATACCTGGCATGAGGCTGGATACGGTAGGTGTAGTGCGGGGAGATATTACCATCGCCACCTTTCACCATATTGTCCTGGCTCATGTAAAAACCGACCATGACGTTATCATCATTGGACGGATCATCGCCTTCACCAGACACAACAATCACCATGGTCCAAGATCCATTGCGCATGCCGTCGTTAAACTGCATGGCACCACTGGAAAGACGCTCCGGGCCACGATAGGTTTTCCAGCAGCCAAGCGTTTTGTAGAACGTGTTGTCGATGCCAGCTTCACCTGACGGGCTGACAAAACCGGTGTCCGTATTGCCGTCAAGATTGAGCCCTTCAGCTACGTTTCCTGTCATTGGATACAAGCCGGGGTCTGGATAGGACGTCGGATTTACATACACGTTTGCGCGGTCTTTGCCACGAAACGCCATCTGGTTCTGCCCATGTGTGGGACTGCGTGTCGGATTGGCCGGATTACGCAACCACTCCGCTTCCTCGCGCGTATAGCCGGCACGCATCAGCACATCAACCCAGTCCTGCTCAGGATTGACGCCTTGCGGGCAATCGCTGCCCGGGCCTTCAATACCTGCTTCGCCTGCAAAATACATTGCCGGTTCATTCCATTCGATAACATAGGAACGCTGCCACTCGGCCTGCGCCGCTATTGGCAGCATCAAAGCTGTCACAGAAACAAAAAGTGCTTTATTTATTTTAGTTTTGTTAAGCATGGACCTCTCCCCCTGAGCCTTAGGCTATCACGTCGCTGACAGCTCTGGCCGTACGCATGGAGCCGGTGCCAAATTCCCCTGCCGGAGCGCCAGCAAGTTGCATCGCAGTTAACGACACACGCGTTACTGACTCACCGGGCGCGTGAATATGCTGCCCCGCTTTGTGACGTCCGCCCGCGCCACCTGCCAACATCATGGGGATATTCTCCAGTGAGTGGATCTTGGCATAACCGGTGTCGCTGAATGCCAGCACCAGACAGTTATCCAGCAAGGTGCCACTTCCCTCTTTTATGGCGTCCAGCTCTTCCAGGAATGCCCCGAACCCTTCCATTACCAAACCGGCAAGCTTGCTGGTTTCAGGCTGATAACCCAGCTGCGCATGCGTAGGTTCGTCATGCGTAATCTGGTGGTATATTTTGCTTTGCCCCGCAATATAGGTTTCCGAAGTACCGCCTGTATGAACAAAGTTGAAGACGCGGGATTGATCACATGCAAGACCCATAGCAAGCAAGCGCGCCATCACGCGGGTATTACTGTTGACCACATCAACTGATCCGGCCCGCTCGAGCTCTGAAGGTGAACGCGGTAGCACACAGGCATCACGAGGTTCCGGACGCTGTAATTGCACTGCCAGCTGATTCTCCATCTCGCGCAGCGACGTAAAATATTGCTCTAGCTTGATCTGATCCTCGTGACCCACGCTGCGCATCAGCGAATGGCGCTGATCGGTGACGGCAGATAACACACTCTGACGCAACATAATGGCCGGATCCGGCGCCCAGTTTTCGCTGTTGGGATCCTGAAAACCTTCGCCAAACAAACGCTGATACAATGCCAGTGGCGACTGATCCGGAGATGCAAAGGTAGAGCCGGTCCGGGTTGAATAGCTTACTGGACGTCTCGACACTGAAGCATCAATGTCCAGCACTTTAAAGCGGGTTGAACCGCCTATGGCGTCTGCAACTTTGGTATCCAGCGTGGCTCCGTCAAAACGACCACTGGCTGCCGGTGCCACACCCGACAGAATGGAAGCATGCCCGCTCCAATGCACCAGATTCGGCCGGGTGTCAGGTATCGCCCGAAAACCGGAAAACACCGAAACTTTGTTTTTTAACGCTGCAATTGCTTCCAACTCAGGTGTAATTTCATAATCAAAACCGGTTTTTTGTGGCACCCAGCGCGTACCACCTGCTGGCGTATCAGTTAGCCCCAAACCCCAGAAATAGGTACCAAACCGCGTAGGAATAGTGCTGCCGTCAGCATAAGCATTCCCGTTTTCATTAAGAAAAAGATTCAGCATGGGCAGACCCAGACTGACCGTTGCGCCTCCAAGCATGCCCTTAAGCAGTGAACGACGATTGATTTTTTTACTCATGATTCATTCCCCTGCTGCTGTTATTGGGCAGATGCTGCACTGGCCACGTTATTTGTGTTTTGTTGCGCACCTTGCGGTATCACCACGTTAAAAAACTCCGGCGTCAGAGCAATCTGACTGAACAGTGCCGGCACGCGATAACCATTCTCTGCAAAACGCTCAATCTGTGTATTGATGTAAGGGCGTTCAGCACTGCCGGGCATACGCGCAGCCCCATAGGCATACACATTTCGCACCAGACACGACGACGCCCGGGGATCGTTGTAGAGGAATTGGCCCAGACCCTGTGCCCCGACAAACTTATTGCCAAACAAGTCAGCGTTAACATCAATCAACTGGCCATTCTCGTACTTGCGTAGCTGCCCCATACCGTCAAAATGCTCCAGCGCCAGACCAGGCGGATCACTGCGCTGATGGCAGACAATACATCCCGGATTGCTCATATGATCCAGCAGGCGCTCACGCGAAGTGGCAGCGCTGCTGTCGACCACTGAAGAGAAATCTACGTCAGCCGGCGGCTCAGGCGTGTGTTCACACAGGAAAATCTCGTGCAGCTTGATGCCGCGGATTGTTGGCGACGAAGTCCCCGGATGCGCGTAAAGCGACAGGAAACCTATTTGAGAAAATATGCCAGAGCGCTCCGCCGAATCGGGAAATGTGTAGGGTGCCCACTCTTCACTGGACGCAAACGGCACCTGATAAACTGCAGCCAATGGTCGATTGAGGAACGTCTCATTGGAAGTAAAAATCTCGCGATAATCACGCTCTTTCACAACCAGCAAATCAACCAGTGTTCTGATCATTTGCTGTTGCGCGCTATCTGCCACCAGCTGATTGAATTTGGGATAGATGGTGGCATCTTTAATCATGCTGTCGAAACCATCAATCTGCATCATGTCGACCAGAAATGCCTGTATGCCGTCCTGCACCCGGGGCGAACTGCTCAGGCGCTGCACCTGAGCATTTAACCCGTTTTCCGTGTGTAACTCACCACTGCGTGCTGCTGCAAGCAACTCTTTATCAGGAGAGGTGTTCCAGAACAGATAGGATAGTCGTGACGCACGCGACCAGGCATCCAGTCTCCAGTTATCAGCATTCTCAGGATCAGGCTCTGCGCGCTCGATACGAAAGAGGTATTCCGGTGCCGTTAACATACTGCTCAGGGCCAGCTGCAGCCCGGTATAAAAGTCACCTGATTGTTCAGTGCCAAGTGCAGCAGCGTCCAGTCTTGCTTCCACTTCAGCAGAGCTCAGAGGGCGACGGAATAACTGCTCACCATAAGTGCTGATAAATTGCTCCGCGCACACCCGATCAAATTCAGCCGGGGAGGCAGGAGCGCAAGGCATTACCGCGTGACGCATCTGCTCACTGAAAACCTGCCTTGAGATGTCCAGCGACAGGTTGAAGTACTGCTCAAACCCCGCCGCTGTCAGCGACAGCGTAGCGCTACCCAGCGCCAACAGGCCGATTTCACGGCGCTCCGGCTCAAAACGGCCAGTGATTTGAATGTCCTCACCAAAAATATCCTCAATACTTTGACGATACTGGGGCTCAGTGAGGCGGCGCACGGCAACAACCACAGGTTCTTTGTGAGTTGCCAGGGTTGAGTCATCTGCTATGACAACAGTGCTGTGGGCTGCCACATGCAGCACTACTCCCACAGACAGCGTCAAAACAAACAGGCGAGCTGATTTCATGATGGGCGGACCTTTTTCTTTATTCTGGTTATTTTTTGAAATGCTGGCGCATTGAGCATGGAAAATATGATTGTTTCTATATTTTCCGTTGAGTTTGAGTCTACCTGCTTGAGTTGGGTTGTCAATATATGGGTGGCTGGATATGGGTGGCTGGTCAGAAAGCATAAGTAGCTGACAGGAGAGCATCGGGAGGCGGCCGCGGTACCGGACCGGCCGCATCCTCTGCGCTGTCGACCGTCGCTGCGCAACTCGCCTTCGCTCGCTTCGCGGGCTCAGAGCTCAGACAGTGCTCGCTCTTTCCGGTCGACAACGCAGAGGATAAACGCGTCCTGATTGGTCCGGCACCGCGGCCGCCTCCCGATGCTGTGCCAGATTCCGGCTTCACTTGCTCCGATTATTTCTGTTGTTCTGACGTGTAGATTGTTCTGATTAGAAGTAGCCCTATCGGCGCCATGAGCAGAAACATCAACGACCAGAGCATTGTGTAGTGCCACATTTCGTCGCCGGGCAGATGACTCATTGAAATCGCTTTGGGATCGACACGCGCTCCGCATCACTTCAATCCGGAGTGAGCAGCGGGAGGGCGCTGCAGTGCCGGACCAATCAGGCCGCGCTTATCTTCTGGCTGTCCGACCGAAAAAACGCGAGCACTGTTTGAACTCTGAGCGGCGCAGCCGCGAAGGTGAGTTGCGCAGCGTCGGTCGGACAGCCAGAGGATGCGGCCGGTCCGGTGCTGCAGCGCCCTCCCGATGCGGCCATCCAAAAAAACAGTGAACCCTGTCAAGGCAGACTGCGTGTGACAGAAAGTGTTTTGCAAACAATCAGGCGCGTAGCGTCGTTTGCAAAAACTTTGTGTCACCCGCAGTCTGCCTGCCCAGAATAACTAGTCAACAATCGCCTGATTCACCACATTATGGAACCCCTCACGCAACCTGATATGACTATAAGGCCGAATCTGCGTCAGGATGATCGCCACCAACTCCTCCTCCGGATCAATCCAGAACAAAGTTCCAAAAGCCCCACCCCAGGACACAGAACCCTCAGTATCCGACGTATGCGCCACCGCCCGATCCAGCACCACCGAGTAACCCAGACCAAAACCCATACCCGGCCCGCTGAGCCACAGCGGCAGATCCCCTGTGTGATTGGCAAAAATCAGCTCAACAGTTTTAGACCCAAGCAAACGCACACCATCCAGCTCTCCACCATTCAACATCATTTGCTGGAAACGAATATAGTCATGCGCAGTGGAAACCAGTCCGCCAGCGCCAGAGAAAAAGGCGCGCGGACCAGACACGTAATTGCTTCGCTCATCACCAACTTCCGTCAGCATCATGCGGTTACCATTGGCAGCGTCAGGGCCATACAAAGTAGCGAAACGATTAACTTTATCCGCCGGTATGTAGAAATGGGTGTCGTTCATTTGCAGCGGCTCGAAAATCCTTTCACGTAAGAACGTATCCAGATCGTCGCCGGAAATAACTTCCACCAGGCGCCCCACCACACTTGTGGCGGCAGAATATTCCCATCTCGTGCCCGGCTCATAGCGAAGTGGCAACGTTGCAAGTCGCTCAGTCCAGCTCGCAAGATTTTCCTCTCCACGCACGCGCGACACTTCAGAATAACGCGGAATATCACCACGATAACTGTTCATCAGACCAGCGGTGTGAGTCAGCATATGCGTAAAATTGATAGGGGTTTTTACTGGTTCAAGTGTCACGGAGCCATCCGCCTGCTCCACTTCCACCATCATATTTTTAAATTCAGGTAACCAGTCAGAAATAGGATCATCAAGCTGAAACCAGCCTTCTTCATACAGCATCATCAACGCTACTGATGCAATCGGTTTGGTCATCGACGCCATCCGGAAAATAGTGTCAGTCGTCATTGGTTGATTGCGTTCAACATCCTTCATACCCTGCGCGCTGAAGTGAACCACCTTACCCCGGCGCGCCACCAGCGTCACGGTGCCGGCAACCATTTCATTGTCAATATAGCGCTGGGTAAACGCATCAATACGTTGCAACCGCTCCGCAGACATACCCACCGATTCCGGATCAGCCATAGGCAATCCAGATGCAGGGGTTTGGGCGTGAGTCATCCAGGAAGCGGATGTCAGCGTGATGGCAGCCACCAGTTTCAATGAAATTCTCAACAAGCCATACGAATGTTTTAACTGTGACATCTGACACCTCAATTATTTATTATGGTTTTTAGAACTGACGCACCCGCCCACTTTCAGTTATTCAAAAAACGTAGCATCTCCTGATTCAACAAATCCGGTGCTTCCAGATGTGGGTTGTGACCCACGTCAGGAAAAAGCACCAACGACCCATTTGGCAACAGATCCACGGCACGCTGAGCGGTCTGCGGATAATCAGGCCCGTCCACTGCTCCCCCAACAAGCAGCGTCGGTGTGTTGATACTTGGCCAGAAAGCATCAACTGGCAGGGCAGTCAATTGATTGTTCATTGATCTCACCAGATTCAGGCGATGAAAATCGCCGCTCAATGCGTGGCCGTAACGAATACGCACATGCTCCATATACTCAGGACGCCAGTTCACAATGCGATTCTGCTCCTGACGAAGATTTGCTGCGTAATGCGCCTGCAGATCCGGCTCAGGCACACCTGCACTTGGTGCGCTCCAGGCACGCCCCCGCTCCGAATTATTTAGCGCAATCGGATTAACCATGATCAGATGTGATACCCGATCAGGATAGATATGAGCATAGCTGCTTGCCAGCCGCCCGCCCAACGAGTGCCCGGCTATCGCTGCCTGCTCAATACCCAGGTGATCAAGGATAGCCATGACATTGGAAGCATGCAGATTAACATCATACGGAATGACAGGTTTTGAAGAGCGCCCCCAACCCAACCGGTCGATAGCGATCACTCTGAAGCCGGCTGCTGCCAACGCCCCCATCGTGTTTTCCCAATACCAACTGTAATAACTGCTGCCGTGCAGCAGCACAACGGCGCGACCATTGGCAGCAGCCGTCGGGGCGGCATCCATATAAGCAATGCGCACATCCTGACCATAA
Source organism: Pseudohongiella sp. (assembly GCA_030651695.1). Lineage (GTDB taxonomy): Bacteria > Pseudomonadota > Gammaproteobacteria > Pseudomonadales > Pseudohongiellaceae > Pseudohongiella. The sequence continues at coordinate 14,644 of JAUSCD010000019.1, forward strand.
AGATTGCGATGCAGGAATTGCACTGGATATGGATAAGGAATCTCTTCCAGATTGATAGATACCGGCCCCCAATGGGAAGGCGGACTGTCCGACGGAGCCTGCGACAACGACACAGCAGGTAAAACAAAAAGTAGCACCGCAGCAAAAACTGCCGCAGCCATTCCGGATCGAAGCAAACGAGTCAGTCGAGGCATGCGAATATCCCCTGTTCTAATTATCGGATAGAACCACATTCAAACATGATCAACACGATCTGACAAACCAACAGACATCCCAGCACATAAACCCGAAAAGCGCGCTGCCTGCAATTCCAGAGTGAGCAACGGGAGCGGGCAGCCGCGCCGGACCAATCAGGCCGCGCTTATCCTTTAACGGGGCGCCCGAAAAAGCGTGAGCACTGTTCGAATCCGGAGCGGCGCAGCCGCGACGTTGAGTTGCGCAACGCCGGGCGCCCCGTTAAAGGATGCGGCCGGTCCGGTGCGGCTGCCCGCTCCCGTTGCGACTGCACTATGCCTTCAACACTAACCCAAAGTTTCAGACCAATAAAATCAGGCCCGCAAAACCACCCGCCCCTGAACCTTCCCAGCCTTCAGATCAGCCAGCGCCTGAGAAACATCAGCGAGTGGACGCTCCTCAATCTGAATTGGCGCAATCTTGCCCGCCCGTACCAGCTCCATCAGCTCACCCATCTCCTGCAGGCTACCCACATAACTACCCTGGATAATACGCGCACTCATCGGAATAAACGGCAAGGGTATGTTAAGCGCCCCACCGTACAGTCCAACAATAATGATCTTGCCGCCCTTGCGCAGACAGCCCATACCAAAATTGACCGACGCCTCAGCGCCCACAAAATCAATCACAGCATACGCGCCGCCATTACAAAGTGTCTTGATTGCTTTCACAGACGCTTTGTCACCGGAATTAAACACAGCCTTGGCACCCAGCTCTTTTGCCGCCGCCAGCTTGTTGTCATCGATATCCACAACAATCGGCTGCAGTCCCAGCGCCAGTGCCACCTGCAAGGTCATCATGCCTACGCCACCTGCACCAATCAGCACAAGCTCGTCACCTTCAACCAGCGGACCAACTTTTTTCAGCGAGCTGTACGCGGTCAGACCCGAGCAAGCATAAGTTGATGCCAGTGAATCAGCCACATCACCCTTGTCAAAAAGATAACGTGGATGCGGCACCATCACATGATCAGCAAAACCGCCCTGCGCCATTGTGCCCAGTCCGCGACCCGGCGTGCACAGATGTTCTTCACCACGACGGCAGCTGGGGCACTCACCACAACCAATCCATGGGAATACCACCCGGCGATCACCGATCTTCACATCATTGGCATCCGGCCCGACAGCAACCACTTCACCAAAAATTTCATGGCCCAATACCAGACCCGGACGCCCGACCTCGAGTTTTTTATCGTTGCCGAGATTAAACTCACCGTCGTGCAAATGAATGTCCGAGTGACATACACCACAGGCGACCATTTTCACCAGCACCTCAGTACCTTGCGGAACCGGGGTGTCTGCCTCAACACGTTGCAGCGGCGCGCCGGGCGCCGCAGTCTGATAAGAAATCATGAAATTGCCCTTGTAAAAATGCCTTAAGCGTTGGCTTTAGCCCAGTCAGCAAATGTTTTGCCTTCGTCAGCAAGTTTTTGCAACAACGGTGCGGGCTTCCAATAGTCGCTGCCCTGAGTTTTTGCAAACTCATTGATGCGCTCAACTACCTTTTTCAGTCCAACCTGATCGGCGTAATGCATTGGCCCGCCTTTGGCAACGGGGAAACCGTAGCCGGACAGGTACACAATGTCGATATCGCCCGGACGCTGGGCAATGCCTTCTTCCAGAATCAGTGCACCTTCATTGATCAATGGGAAGAACAGACGATCAACAATTTCTTCCTCACTGATGTCACGTTGAGTGATACCCAGCTCGGCAGCTTTCTGTTTGATCAACGCTTCAACTTCCGGATCAGCCTGGCGTGCACGCGTGGCCGGATCATATTTGTAATACCCGGCACCTGTCTTCTGACCCATACGACCCATTTCGACCAGTGCGCTGGCGATGCAATGTGTTCTGGGGTCATGCACAACATCGGTACGTGCCTGACGCGCTTTATAACCAATATCCAGGCCGGCGAGATCACCCACTGCCAGCGGACCCATGGCCATGCCGAATTTTTCTGCGACAGCATCAACCTGGGTTGGTGTGGCGCCATCAAGCAACAGCATATGTGCCTGACGACCGTAACCGGTCAGCATACGGTTGCCAATAAAGCCATAGCATACGCGTGACAGCACACAAACCTTGCCGATCTTTTTGCCGATCTGCATCACAGTCGCCAGTACTTCATGAGAAGTTTTGTCTGCACGTACCACTTCCAGCAGCTTCATCACATTAGCCGGGCTGAAGAAATGCATACCCACAACATCCTGCGGACGTTTTGTGGCTTCAGCAATCATGTTTACATCCTGGTAAGAGGTGTTTGACGCCAGAATCGCACCGGGTTTACACACGGCATCCAGTTTTGCGAACACTTCTTTTTTAACATCAGGATTTTCGAATACCGCTTCAATGACCATATCTGCATCGCCGATATCGTCATAGCTGGTAGTGCCGGTAATCAGGCCGACCCGCTTTTCCATATCCGCTTCTGACATTTTGCCTTTCTGCACGGTGATGCTGTAATTCTTGCGGATCACGCCCAGTCCACGCTCCAGCGCTTCTGCACTGAGTTCAACCAGCTTGACCGGAATACCGACGTTGGCAAAACACATGGCGATACCACCACCCATGGTGCCGCTGCCGACAATGGCAACCTGTTTGATATCACGCACAGCGGTGTCTTTCGGCAAATCTTTGATCTTGGCTGCTTCACGCTCGGCAAAAAATGCATGACGCATGGCTTTGGATTGTGGTGAGCTCACCAGTTCCATAAACAGTTTGCGCTCAACCTCCAGACCAGCATCCATAGGCTGGCCTACTGCAGCTTCAACGCAGGACACAATTCGATCCTGCGCGATCTGACCACGTGCACGCTTTGCAATCTGCTTGCGATAAGCATCAAAAAAACCCGGCTCAATGCTGGCAGGATCAATGTTGATATCCCGTATACGCTTGAGTTTGGCACCTGACTCCACCAGATCGTGGGCATAAGCAATCGCGCCAGCCTGCAAATCTTCGCTGCCCAATACTTCATCAAGCAAACCCATATCGGACGCTTTAGCTGCAGCAATCGGGTCGCCGGTTGTGATCATTTCCAGAGCCGATTTTACGCCGGCAATACGAGGCACACGCTGGGTACCGCCCGCACCAGGCAGCAGACCGAGTTTCACTTCCGGCAGGCCCACTTTGGCAGACGGCACCGCACAACGGTAATGACAAGCCAGTGCAACTTCAAATCCGCCGCCCAGCGCTGTGCCGTGGATGGCTGCAATCACCAGCTTGGAAGAATTTTCGATAGCACCCAGTACATCGGGCAGTGATGGCGCCATTGGCGGTTTGCCAAATTCAGTGATGTCAGCGCCGGCAATAAATGTGCGACCGTCACACATCAGCACGATGGCTTCTGATGCATCTTTCTGTGCAGCGGTTACTGCATTCAGAATGCCTTCCCGCACGGCCTGAGACAGCGCGTTAACAGGCGGGCTGTTAACTTTGATAACACCAATATTATTGATAACTTCGTAACTGACAACACTGGACATGAGTGGATCCCTTACAGAGTAAATTGAAATGGGTAATAGAATTTTTTTATGTATCTGTCAGTCAAGCCGCTCAATGATGGCAGCAACACCCTGACCAATACCGATGCATAAACTCACCATTGCGTAACGACCACCTGTGCGCTCAAGTTGACGCACCGTGCTCAGCGCAATTCGCGCACCAGATGCACCCAGTGGATGACCTACGGCAATCGCTCCGCCATTGGGGTTAACGCGCGAATCTGCAAAATCAACCTCCAGCAGTTTCAGGCAGCCCAGTACCTGGGTAGCAAAAGCTTCGTTGATTTCGATGACATCCATATCTTTTAAAGTCAGGCCCGCACGCGCCAGTGCTTTGCGCGCGGCAAACACCGGGCCCAGCCCCATTACACGCGGTTCAACACCAGCAACTGCGCCGGCAATGATACGGGCGCGCGGTTTGACGCCATATTTATCGCCGATGGCTTTGTTGCCAATGATGATGGCCGCTGCGCCGTCGTTAATCCCGGAAGCGTTGCCGGCAGTAACCACGCCGCCGTCAAACAGCGAGCGCAGGCCACCCAGTACGTCCAGTGTGGAGTCAGCGCGTGGGTGCTCGTCTGCATCAACCACCAGCGGAGGTAATTTTTTGCCGCGGGATACTTCAGTCGCGATAATTTCGCCTTGAAAGAATCCTGCTGCACGCGCGGCTTCGTATTTTGCTTGTGAGCCAGCGGCAAAAACATCGCTCTGTTCACGGGTGATACCCAGATCGCTGGCAATATTGTCAGCAGTCTGCGGCATGGTATCTTCACCAAAATTTCTGGCGATCAGCGGATTGGTGAAGCGGGCACCAAGTGTACTGTCAGCAATCTGTTGGCCGCGATCAAAGGCGGACTGCGCCTTGGATAAAATCAGCGGCGCGCGGCTCATGGATTCCACGCCTCCGGCCAGGAATAACTCGCCCTCACCGGTTTTAACACCACGGCTGGCATCGAGCACTGCGGCCAGACCTGAACCGCACAGCCTGTTCACCGTAAGACCACCCACACTGGTTGGCATACCAGCCAGCAACGCGGCAAAACGCCCGACGTTGCGACAGTCTTCCCCTGCCTGGTTGGTGTTGCCCATGATGACGTCTTCATAGGCGTCAGGGCTGAATACATTGCGACCCACAACAGTACGGATCACGTGGGCCAGCAAATCATCGGGACGGATTGATGAAAGGCTGCCGCCGTGACGGCCGAATGCCGTACGTGCACCATCATAAATATAGGCTTCGTTTGATTGACTCATAGACTCAGTTCTCTTGTTCCCCATAACATACCTATCAGGCAGGCTGGGCCGCATGGTAGCACATGCCTCCGGAGCGTGGAATTCGACTCCGGACGCTCGTTCGGGGTATTATGCCGAACTTTCGTTCGGTAGAAAAACCGTACGTTAAACCTATTCGTATAACCGTCTTGAAGCAGTTGTATCCAGAAAGAGGCCTAGCATGATCCGAGACCAGGAAACCCTTAATCAACTCATTGATATAGTTGAACGTTTTGTCCGCGAAAGACTGATGCCGGCTGAACATCAGGTTGCTGAAGAGTACAAAGTACCGGATGACATCATCCAGGAAATGAAAGAACTTGGGTTGTTTGGCATGACCATCCCGGAAGAATACGGCGGGCTGGGTCTGACCATGGAAGAAGAGATCCATGTGGCCATGGCGCTGGGCCGGACCTCGCCTGCATTCCGCTCAATTCTGGGCACCAATAACGGCATCGGTTCGGCCGCGGTGGTGTTTGACGGCACCGAAGAGCAGAAACAGAAATTCCTTCCCAAATATGCCAGCGGTGAGTGGGTTGGTTGTTTCTGTCTGACCGAGCCGGATGTTGGTTCTGACGCCGGCGCTCTGAAAACAACGGCTGTGCGTGACGGTGATCATTACATCATCAACGGTACCAAGCGCTACATCACCAACGCGCCGGTAGCAGACACTTTCAACGTAATGGCACGCACCAATCCTGACATCAAAGGCGCGCGCGGCATCTCCGCATTTATTGTCGAAAAAGGCACACCAGGGATCAGTCTTGGCGCCATCGATAAAAAGATGGGCCAGGCGGGCTCACTGACCTGTGACGTCATTTTCGAAAACTGCCGCGTCCCTGCTGCCAATCTGATTGGCAAAGAAGGCGACGGTTTTATCACTGCTATGAAAGTACTTGATCGTGGCCGTCTGCATATTGCGGGTTTCAGCGTAGGTATTGCTGAGCGTCTGATTGACGACGCACTGCGTTACGCCATTGACCGCAAACAGTTTGGTGTCGCGATTGCCGAACATCAACTGATTCAGGCCATGCTGGCCGACTCAAAGACTGAATCCTATGCCGCGCGCTGCATGGTGCTGGACGCTGCGCGCATGCGTGATGATGGCAAAAATGTCAGCACAGAGTCTGCTGCCTGCAAACTGTTCGCCACTGAAATGGTGGGACGCGTTGCCGATCGGGCTGTGCAGATTCATGGTGGCGCAGGTTATATCTCTGAATACGCAGTCGAGCGCTTCTACCGGGACGTGCGCTTGTTCCGTCTGTACGAGGGTACATCGCAGATTCAGCAGATCATCATTGCGCGCAACATGATCAAGGCCGCGTCCTGAGTTGTTGCGGAAACGCCCCACTGGCACTGAGCAGCACCCACTGCGCTGCTCAGACGCCAAACCCATTTGATTTATATCAGTTTTGTGACAATAAAATCGTCCCGGACCTGCAGAAAAACAGGAAATTTGCTTGTAATTCCCCAAAAAATACATAAACTGCGTTCCCTCTGCGAAATTCGGGCTTTGTCACACAGCCCGGCAGACAATCTGAAAATGGCCATCGAAAGACCCTTTTTCTACTTATCAACAAACCAACCACGCATGGTGTGGAGGCTTAATAGTCCAGACGACTTGGCCCGATTCGTAAACAGTTACGAAAACTATCGGCATCAAATACAGCGTCACAATCGGTCTATGAGTTAAGCACCGCTTTTTTTGGGGCAAGGATTATGAGCACAATCTCCTCCATTAAAGAGACTCTCAAAACTGACATCGCCCGTCAGGACAATGCCAGCGCAAAAGACACCAGTGCTAACGAGAGCGAATGGCCGACATTTATCGGGCAACCGGATGCCGAAGCCAAAGACCATTTTATTCAACGCAATGGTCTTGAGTTTGCCGGTACACACCTGCTGATTGATTTCTGGGGTGCGCATAATCTGGCTGATCTGAGTCTGATGGAAACCACGTTCCGTGAATGTGTCGAAAAATGCGGCGCCACGCTGCTGCATATTCACCTGCATCACTTTACGCCCAATGGCGGAATTTCAGGTGTTGCCGTGCTGGCTGAATCACATATCAGCGTGCATACCTGGCCAGAACGCGGTTACGCAGCTTTTGATATTTTTATGTGTGGCGACGCGCAACCGGAAAAAGCTATTCCCATTCTGAAAGGCGCTTTCAAGCCTGAGCGCGTAATCGTGGGCGAACAATTGCGCGGCCTGACCCAGACGGCTTCTGACAATTGAGCCACCCTGATTCCCGCAATCTGTGGACGGAAACTCTGTACTCCACGTATGGCCAGAGTTTCCGTATTGATGAGATCCTGTTTGAGGACAAATCAGAACACCAGCATCTGCTGATATTCCGCAATGAACAGTTTGGCCGAGTGATGGCGTTGGACGGCATCGTTCAGACCACCGAGCGAGATGAATTTATTTATCACGAAATGCTGACGCATGTGCCATTGATTACACATGGGGATGCACAGCGTGTATTGATCATAGGCGGCGGCGACGGCGGAATTCTGCGGGAAGTCTGCAAACACAGAAATGTCACTCACATCACGCAGGTCGAAATTGACCGAGCAGTGATTGATCTGGCCAGACAGTATCTGCCTGATCATAGTAACGGTGCCTATGACGACGCCCGCGCCAACATTATTATCGGCGATGGATTTGATTTTGTGCAGACCACTGATGAACGTTTTGACGTCATCATTTCTGATTCGACAGATCCGCTTGGGCCAGGCGAGGTCCTGTTCAGTAAAGACTTCTACGCAGGCTGTCAGCGCAGCCTGAAGCCCGGCGGAATTCTGGTGACACAAAACGGTGTGCCATTCATGCAGACGGACGAACTCAGCAATACAGCCGCCCGCCTGTCGCGCCTGTTCAAGGATTGGTCGTTCTATGGGGCTGCCGTTCCCACCTATATTGGTGGCCTTATGACCTTTGCCTGGGCCAGTGACAACCCGGCCTTGCGCCAGACCGAACTGTCTACGCTCAAACAGCGCTGGCTTGCGCGAGGCATCACGTCTCGTTACTACACCCCTGAACTGCATCAGGCATCATTTGCTTTGCCTCAGTATTTGCTGGATCTACTCAAGTAGCGATATGCTGCTTCCTACAGGCATCAGTTGTCAGGGAGCAGTATGTCCGGCGAGCAGTTCAGAATCCTCACGCTTAATATCCACAAAGGTTTTGCGCTAGGCCCCAAACGACTGGTGCTGTCCCATATCCGGGATCATCTGCGCGCCAGCAATGCTAACCTGGTGTTTCTACAAGAGGTGGTGGGCGACAATCAGCGACACCGTAAATCGCTTAAACTCTGGCCTGCCGGCACCCAGCTGGAATTTTTGGCCGACACCGTCTGGTCACATCATGCCTACGGTAAAAACGCCATTTACCAGCACGGTCATCATGGCAACGCCATCCTGAGCGAACACCCTTTCCTGAACTGGGATAATATTGATGCGTCCTTTATGAATTTTTCGCAACGTGGATTTCTTCACGGGACTATCAAGGGAAACATTCACCTGATCTGCATTCATCTTGGTTTGCTGGAGCGCGAACGTAAGCTGCAAACTTTCAGACTGATCGACTACATCAAACGCACGGTACATGATGAACACCCGCTGATCATTGCAGGTGACCTTAACGACTGGCGTCGATCCACCCATCGCGCGCTGAAAGAGCAATTAGGCGTAGTAGAAGCCTATGAATACCTGCATGGGCGCTGCGCCGCAACTTTCCCGGCGTTTTATCCGGTATTGCCTATGGACAGAATTTATCTCAGGGGTTTTGCGGTACATGCAAGTGACACACTCGCGGGTGACAACTGGCGGGAATTCTCGGATCATTGCGCATTGATGACAGACATAAGTCTTCTGGACACAAGCGCATGGACACGCTGACACAGCCTGCATGGTTGATTTACATACTCCCTTTTGCATGGCTGCTGATGGGGCTGAGCACCGCTGCACACGTATTGCTGAACAAACGCGACCCCAAGTCCGCGTTTGGCTGGATTGCACTCTGTATTATTCTGCCGGTTGCCGGACCAATACTGTATCTGGTATTCGGTATCAATCGGGTTCACAACCGTGCTCAGCGCAATTACCTGGTAAAAGTTCCACGCGACGCCTTGCTGACGATTGCCGAGCCCCCCGGCACAAACTTCAGACCCTTGTCAAATATCGGTGAAAATCTGACTGAAAAGGGCCTCAGCGACTGCCTGGACTTCAGGATACTTGAGAATGGCGAATCGCTTTACCCGGCCATGCTTGAGCACATCAATGGCGCCAGCAAAAGAATTCTGCTCTCCTCTTATATCTTCGACAATAACAGCAGTGGAATTGCTATTGCCGAAGCGTTAGCCGCGGCCGTGAAACGCGGCGTTGACGTCAAGGTGATTGTTGACGGCATGGGCGAATTCATGAGCCTGCCAAGAATCGGCGGCCGCCTGAAACAACTCGGCGTGCCATTCCAGCGATTTAACCCCATCTCATTGTTTCCGCCCGCTCTGAATATCAATATGCGCAGCCATCGCAAGCTGCTGATAATTGATGGCGAATGGGCCTTCACTGGTGGCCAGAATATTGGTGACCGCCACTTGGCCAACAATATTAAGAACCCGCATCGGGTACTCGACATCCACTTCCAGCTACGCGGCAAAATTGTCGACGAACTGGAATGGGCGTTCCTGCAGGATTGGTACTATTGTTTAAACAAGGATAGTCCGCCGCCGTTCGAGGGAAGCAACGTTTCCAAACCAGACGCAAACATATGGGCACGCCTGGTGCTGGATGGCCCGAATAAAGATCTGGACAAACTCAACCATCTGATTGTTGGTGTGATCTCGGCAGCAACTCGCGAAGTGCTGATCATGACTCCGTATTTTTTGCCAACTTTCGATCTTATTGGTGCGTTGATCGCTGCTCATCTGCGCGGGGTATCAGTACAGATTCTTCTTCCCGGCCACAACAATATCGAGCTTGTGCATTGGGCCATGCAAAATACTCTCAAACAACTGCTTGAGTCGGGACTCGATATCCGCTACCAACCACCGCCTTTTGTCCATTCGAAATTACTGCTGGTAGACGACGAATACGCTTTGATAGGCTCAGCCAACATGGATCCCCGCAGCTTGCGCCTGAACTATGAGCTGGGATTGGAAGTGTTTTCGAAACACGTCAACGGCTGTCTGCGTGAACATTTTATTTCACGTGCCAAGAGTTCTGCTCCAGTCACACTGGAGCAGATAAATGGCAGGTCATTGCCGGTCAAACTCAGAGATTCGTTAATGTGGCTTTTTTCACCGTATCTGTGAACCCGCCGGGCTTGATGACAAGCACATCCTGATCCACATGGTCTAATAGTTTTTCTGCCGTGCTCCCCACCAGAAAGCGGTCGATCGCAGAACGCGAAACTGCGCCCATTACCAATACACTCGCATCCACCTGCTTCAGTAATGCCGGCAGAGACTCCATGACCTCGCGCTCATCAATATGTAACCGGGTTTGCGGAATATCATAGTCAACCAGCAGCTCAGCTGTTTTCGCACGATAGGCTTCCACGTCAGCACGCAACGCATAGACCCCGGAGACAGGCGGCTGGTAACAGGAGTGAAACAAAAAGATACTGCCCGTGGTTGCAGTTGCCAGTGATTTGCCAGCTGACGTCAATAACTGATCGAGCTCTGCTGGTTTGTCGTTGGTATGACTGGGGTCAACAGCGACCACAAATACCGGATGTTCCGGCCAGGCTTTGTCCTTGACCAACAAGACAGGACAAGGGCAGAAGCGCAAAAGCTGCCAGTCCTGGTGAGAAAGAAGCAAGCGCGAAATTTTTTCGTGGTTGCGTGTGCTCTGCACAAGCAGATCAGGCTTGCTCTGCAACACCTTGTGAATGATCTGCCGATATGGTGGATTGCCCCAGAGCGCGTCCACACTCACTTTAAAACCCTGCTGGCGGATAACCGCTGCCATATCTTCAAGCAACTGACGGTTGCGTTGAATATGTTCCTGGCGCAGGATGGCAGCCTGAGGCGGGTCGAAATAGAACCCGTCTTCTAGATAGCTGCTGTGGTCACAAATCAGCAGCTCAAGCTCAGCGCCCATCTGTCTGGCCAGACGAATAGCCTTGTCCAACGCCAACTGGCTATCCAGCGCCGGCTCTACAATCACAAGTATCTTGTTCACAGATAGCATTACAGTCTCCTGCGTAATAGATGGCGTTGTTCCGCTCCGGTCAGAGATTATGCCAATCGTACAGGCTTGGCAATGCACCACCCTGAAGCAACCTTGATCCAGGTCAGCTTCTCATTTGACGTATCGTCAGTTACACTTCTCGATATAAGGCGTATATTTGTTGTGCCTGCTTCGCTGTCTATGGAGAAAGTTGTCATGAGCTATAGCAATTTGATCGTGGCAGTCGACCTGTCCAACGAGTCGGATAAAATAATCGAGCGGGCGCTGGAGCTCTCCGGCAATGACGCTGGGCGACTGACTCTGGTGCATGTGGTAGAACCTGTGGCAGCGGCTTATCCGATCGACGCTTATGCCATAAATATGACAAAACTGCAGGAAGAGGCGATGGCCATAGCAGCGCAACGGCTGGCAGGTATCGCGCAGAGATTCGGTATATCTCCGGCTCGCCAGCTTGTGCTGGCGGGGGCTGCGGCGACCGAGGTCCGCGCCAAAGCTGAGGAAATGAACGCGGATCTGATTGTAATTGGCAGCCACGGCACCTCAGGCTGGAAACTGCTGTTAGGCTCAACTGCCAACAAGGTACTGCACGGGGCATCCTGCGACATTATGACCGTGCGTGTGGGTAAATAGGCTTTATCACGCCACACAGGAATCCAATGTCTGAAGTCAGCATTAAAACTATCTCCGGGGCGAACGGTGCCAGCGTTAATTCGTCAGCGATTCTGGCCAGCAGTGTCACTGTTCTCAATCCGCGGCCCTGCCCGCATAATCCGACAGTCAGTTGCAGCAGCTGCCGGCTCAGTGATCTGTGCCTGCCAATCGCGCTTAATAAAAGCGAAATTGTGCAACTTGATGAAATAATCGAACGTAATCGTCCGCTTAAAAAAGGCGAACATCTGTATCGTCAGCGGGATGAATTCCGTTCGGTGTTTGCGGTACGCAGTGGCAGCTTCAAATCTTACGTGTTGGGGGCTGACGGTCAGAGCAGGGTCACCGGCTTCTTTATGCCAGGCGAAATTATTGGCATGGACGGCATAGGCAGTCGTGTTCACGGTGTTTCCACAATGGCGCTGGAGCATGCATCAATCTGCGAAATCCCGTTTTCGCAACTGGAAAAACTCAGCCATCAGCTACCTAATCTGCAGAGCCGCTTTTTTGCCATCATGAGCAATGAAATCGTCAAAGATCAGCAGATCCACACGCTTCTGAGCAGTTACACTGCAGAACAACGATTGGCGTCGTTTTTACTCAGCCTATCTGCTCGGTACGCGCGTTGCCAGTTATCACCAGAACGTTTTCTGCTGCACATGACACGCAGCGACATCGGTGAGTACCTTGGCCTGACACTGGAAACCGTCAGTCGTGTATTTTCTGCGTTGCAGAAAAAAGAAATTATTCTGGTGAAAAGTCGCGAAATTGAAATCTGCGATATGCACAGACTTAAAGCCATCCTTGGCGAGTGAGTCCAACCTTCCCGGCTACGGAATGTTCTACAAACGGTTCACCGGTATCTTGAAGTAAACAGTACCGTTGTCTTCCGCTGGCGGCATCTGTCCCGCTCTTACGTTGAGCTGGATTGACGGAAGAATCAGTCTGGGCATCGCCAAAGACCGGTCACGCGCTTGCCGCATTGTGACAAAGTCCTCCTCTGATACACCATCATGCACATGTATGTTGTGCTTTTTCTGATCGGCTACGGTGGTCACGTACTGATGATCGCGCCGGCCATCAGGATAGTCATGGCACATAAACAAGCGCGTGCTGTCGTCCATGCCAAGCAGACGCTGTATGGAATGATAGAGGGTATGCGCGTTGCCGCCCGGGAAGTCACATCGCGCTGTCCCGACGTCTGGCATAAATAGCGTATCACCCACAAACACCGCATCTCCGATTCGCCAGGACATGTCTGCCGGCGTATGGCCTGGCGTGTAAATTACCTCAGCGTCGAGCTCTCCGACATTGAAGGTTTCCCCCTCGGCAAATAATTTGTCGAACTGGCTACCATCCGTCAGGAATTGCTTCTCCAGATTAAAAACTTCCCGGAATATTTTCTGTACCTCGACAATTTTGTCACCAATCGCAATCCGTCCGCCAAGCTGATCACGAATGAACGGCGCAGCCGACAGGTGATCGGCGTGCGCGTGGGTTTCCAGCACCCAGTCAACCGTCAGCTTGTGCGCCCGCACAAAGTCGACCAGGCGTTGCGCGCCATCAGTGCGGGTACGGCCTGATTTAGGGTCGTAGTCCAGCACCGGGTCAATCACAGCAGCACGACCGCCTTCCTGGTCGTACACCACGTAACTGAAAGTCTCTGAATCCTTGTCCAGGAACGCCTCAACAAAAGCCTTTCTCATAATGTATCTCCAATTAATTGAGCACTTGCAAATAAATTACTTGAAAACATTATATAAGTAAATATATTATTTAAATCGTAATCATTAGCAAACAATTGGTACCGTCCATGCAAACATCTACTACCGGCCAAGAAGGCAGTTCCGGATCGCAGGGAAGTTCATTAATCATGAATGTCTCAGATATGCGGCAAAACGCAGGCGCAGCCACCAGCCTGCTCAAGACCTTGGCCCACGAGGACAGGTTGATGCTTCTGTGCCAGCTGTGCGAAAGAGAAATGTGTGTCAGCGAACTAGAGCAGGTGCTGGATATCCATCAACCCAGTCTTTCACAACAGCTTGGGGTGTTGCGCCGCGAAGGACTGGTAGAAACCCGCCGCGATGGGAAACACATTTATTACCGGGTGAGTCCGGGCCCAGCACTACTGATATTGCAACAACTCCATACCATTTTCTGTTCTCAGGAGAACACCTTATGACAATCGACTGGATTGCATTCACACCATGGACAGCACTGGCCGGAGGCGCATTGATTGGCCTCGCAGCAGCCGCGTTTGTCCTGCTTAACGGTCGCATAGCCGGGATTTCCGGCATCGTGGGCGGCCTCCTCTCTCCACAGAAAGGCGATATCCTGTGGCGGATACTGTTTGTCGCCGGCATTGTGCTGGCCCCCTTGCTTTGGCTGCTCAGCGGACCATTGCCGGATATGCAGATTGACGCCAGCTATCCCATGCTGATCGTGGCGGGCCTGATCGTCGGGATCAGCACCCGATACGGTTCCGGCTGCACCAGCGGCCACGGCGTGTGCGGCATATCACGTCTGTCGCCGCGCTCGATCGTGGCTACTCTGGCGTTCATGTTTACCGGTTTTGTGACTGTCTACATCATGCGTCATTTGTTGGGAATCTGAGGAGCAACATGAACAAACATTTTATTTCAGCATTTATAAGCGGACTTGTTTTTGGTCTGGGTCTGTTGGTGTCTGGCATGGCCAACCCGGACAAGGTCTTATCATTTCTGGATCTGGCTGGAGCCTGGGATCCTTCGCTGGCCCTGGTTATGGCAGGTGCTATAGCTGTAGGCCTGGTTGCTTTCGCCGCGATCAAAGGCCGCACGCATTCGCTGCTGGGCGAACCGCTGAGACTCCCGGCTAAGAAGGATCTGGACCTCCGCCTCATCATGGGCAGCCTGGGTTTTGGCGTAGGCTGGGGACTGGCTGGTTTTTGCCCCGGGCCAGCCTTGGTGGCGCTTGGCGCCGGAGCTCCGAAGGCAGCGGTGTTTGTAGCCGCAATGCTTGCAGGGATGGCAATTTACGAGCTGCTGGAAAAAACCAGAGCGCGGGCATAACCCCACGTAAAAGCCCTAATTCAGCAAATTGGCGGGGGAATACTGGTCGGTCAGAATGCGCGTGGACGTGTTCCAGTCTGCACGCGTACTGAGCTGCGCCGGGTACTCGAGAAAATTGATACCATAAGGTCTGAGCTTTTCGTACAGCGCCCGCGCCGGCGCATGAAGCTCGGCAACGGAAGGCATGTTCTGTTTTTTGGCCAGAATAATGCGGTTACCGCTACCTGCAGTTTTAAAATTCAGAAACTCCCCAAACACGGACTGGTAGGTAACCGACTCATAGTCATACAGCCGGCTGGATGCAAATGTGTTGGCAACCACCACACCTTCCGGAGTTAGTATCTGGCTGACTTCCTGAAGAAACTCCTGTGTGAGCAAATGCTCGGGAATGTACTCGCCCGAAAACGCATCCAGAACGATGTAGTCGTACTGCTCACCACGCAACCCCGCCCGCTTGATAAAGACGCGCGCATCCACAACGTGATTGACCAGTTTGTCGTCTTCCACAAAGTTAAAATAGTCTCTGGCAACTTTTACCACAGCCTGGTCCACTTCCAGCACGTCTATGCTTGCGTCCGGAAAAAGCTCTCGCATTACCGTCGGTATGGTTCCGCCCCCCAGACCCGCAACCAGAATCCGTTGCGGATCCGGATTCAGCAACAGGCCGGCAAAACTCATACGGGTGTAATTAAACACCAGTCTTTTAGGATCACGCAGATCGATACAAGTCTGATTCATGTCACCACGATGTATATTAAACAACATACATCGCTGATTGTTGAATTCAGTCACCACGACATCGCGATATTGGGAACGTTCTTCGTGAATTATGGTGCGTTGGGCTACAGCACGGCCGTTAAAACTGAACCAGGCCAGTACCATCATCAACACGGTCAGCACAATTTTATTCACAAGGCATCCTCTCGTGAATCACGGCGGTCAGCCAACATCACGGCCAGCGCACATAATAAGAGGGCAATCACACAGCCCCACATCACCTGATCCAGATTAAACCACAAAACAAAATAAAACGAAGTAGCCAGGGTTCCCAGTGCGCTACCCAGTGTGGACACAAAATATAACAATCCCGCCACCCCGCCACTGCCTTCCTGAGACGACACCATCAATCTGACCGAATATGGTGACACCATGCCCATCACACAGATCGGTAGAAAATAAAGTAACCCGGCTGTCAGCAGGGAACCATAACGGGGATCTTCTATGGTCATAAAAATGCGGGTCATGACCGGATCGGCAAAATAAATGATCGGAAGGCAAAGCAATGCAGCGATTACAAAGAATGAGGCAAACTGCCGGCTGTTGGGAGTGCGGGTGGACAACTTGCCGCCCCATAAATAGCCCAGAGACAAAGACAGCATAAAAACTGTAATGATACTGCCCCAGACATACACACTGCTGCCGAAATAAGGCGCCATCACGCGCCCGCCCAGCAATTCTATCGACATGATGGAAAAACCGTTAATAAAGGCTACTGTCAGAATCACCCAGCGCCCGAACGCTGATCGAGCCAATCCCTGCTCCGCCCTGGAACTTCGTTTTACCTTGTTTTTCTTCACTGTTTGTCGCCTGCACGGTGCCACTCGGGGTGGCAAGCGTACCACAGCCACAAGGGAAAAATCAGTGCGTTCAATTGCCAAAACCCGGGCATGAGCGTATGCTCGGCGCGCTGCAAACAGCCCATACCCGGCCTTTTTTATGTCCTCGAAAAATCCTGATTCGACCGCGACTGCTGAATCCACGCCGCCGCCTGCGCCACCAGCGCTCAAACTCAGCCTGTTCAAACTGGCCGGGCCTACTATTATCGGCAATTTGTTGCTGTCCTTTGTGCATCTGGCAGCGATCAAAATTGTCGCTGAACTGGGTGCGGACGCCGTAGCAGCAGTAATAGCTGCAGACCGCATTTATATGGCCGTGCAGCTGATTATTTTTTCCATTACCGCTGGCACCACCGCCATGGTTGCCTACGCCTGGGGCAGCCGCAACTACGCGGAGGCTGATCGGGTCGTCAAAATGTCATCCTTGCTGACGCTGGGGGCATCGTTGCTGCTCTGTGTACTGATTCAATGGCTGGCAACGCCACTGGTTGCCATCTTTGGTTTGCGCGGCGAAACTTTGGCTGAAGCTGCCTTTTATCTTAAAGTGCTGATTTATTTTAATGTGTTTTTCTCGTTTCTGGCGGTAATGAGCGCAGCGTTAAGAGCAGCGGGCGATGCACTGACGCCCGTGTGGATTGCAGCCATCGGCAATATCGTCAACGTCGCACTGGCCTATGTACTGGTTTATGGTATCGGCCCCTTCCCTGCTTTGGGCATCAAAGGCGCGGCTTACGCTGCCGGCATTTCCTATTCCATTGTGAGTATCATCTTTTTCTGGATGTGGCGGACACAGCGTTTGCTATTAAAACCAGAAAAACAGGTATTTATGCAACGCGATCGGGCCCGAAGGCTTATCCGCATTGCAGTTCCCGCGGGCATTGAACAGTCCATTTTTAATGTATCGATCATCGCGTTTATGTGGGTCGTCTCGCTGTACGGCACCGAAGCATTTACTGCCTACGGTATTGGCGTAAATATTCTTTCAATTTCAATTGTAATTGGTATGGGCTTTGCCATCGCCACTGCCACCATGGCAGGCCAGAATCTGGGCGCGGGTTTGCCCGAAGAAGCAGAACGGGCAGCCTGGCGTAATCTGAAAATTTCATTTTGCACCATGGCCGTACTGGGCTTGGTAATTGGACTCAATGCACGATTTATTGGCAGTTTCTTCATCACTGATCCACTGGTGCTGGACTATCTGGTGGCACTGACAGTAATGGTTGCTGTCGTGCAGCCAATGATGTCGATTGAATTCACTCTGGGTGGAGCGCTGAGAGGCGCCGGTGACACAAAATCGCCGGCACGCATCACACTGATGGGGTTTCTGTTCGGGCGGGTTCTGCTTACGGCGGTATTTTACTTCATGGAGCTCGGCATCTACTGGGTGTATGGCGCTTTGATTGCCGATTACATCATCAAGTCGGCCATGTACTTTTACGTGTTCCGTAAAGGGCGCTGGAAAACTGCGTTCGCAGGTGGCCGCTGAATGGGTCTGGTGGAAGGCATATTCCCGGTTCTGACACTTGCACTTGCCGGTTACCTTGCTTCGCGCAGCGGTTATTTGCAAACGCCGGAAACCATGGCGCTATCCAAGTTCACCTTTAATCTGATCATCCCCTGTCTGCTCTTTGTGAATATGGTGCACGCCGATATTCCGGACAACTTTGGTGTCGATTTCCTTCTCGCATTTTATCTGCCTGTGCTCTGCGTATATCTGATAGCAGTTTTGCTTGCCCGTTTTTGGCTGGCCGCTGACACCAACTTTCAATCTGTGTTCGCAATGGCAACAACCTACTCTAATACCACCGTGGTAGGTATTCCACTTGTGTTGCAGACACTTGGCAGTGAAGCACTGCTGCCCCTGTTTTTGATCATTGCCACACAAAACCTGGTCCTGTTCAGTGTAGGAACCGTTGTTGCGGAACGCGAACACTTTGACGTCAGGGCCATGTTAAAAAGCATCACCCGCCTGATAAAACAGCTGTTAAGCAGCCCGTTGACCGCCAGCCTGCTTGCAGGGCTGGCGTTCAATCTGCTGGCAATCCCCTTGTATCAACCGTTGGATACCAGTATGACTTTGATGTCGGAAGCAGCCATCCCGTGCGCGCTGTTTATCCTCGGCACCACTTTGCACCAGTACAAAGTGGGACATCAGATAAAACCGGCTTTGATCATTACAGGCTTGAAACTGTTGCTGCTTCCGCTGTTGATGGCGCTATCAATGCTGGTGGCATTTGATATTGATCCGCTTTGGGCCAAAACAGCGATTCTGGGCGCTGCCATGCCAGTGGGCATCAGCGCTTATGTGTTTTCTATCCGCTACAACACCGGACAGGCTGCAGTTGCCGCCGCCTCGGTTATTTCCACACTGGCGAGCCTGTTTCCACTGACACTGGTTTTGTTGCTGGTTCCCTGATTGGGGCTGCAGACTTTATCATCATGCAGTCAATCAGAGCCTTGAACGGCCGATTACCAACTCACACATCTGGCGCAGACTATGTACCTTGTCGATCAGGCGTGCAAAGCGCTGGTCTTTGGTCAGCCCCTGAGCATAACGATAATAAATCTGCTGACCTATACCTGCCAGACGGAACAGACCAAAACAAAAATAAAAATCAATGTTGTCGACAGCAATACCTGTGCGCTCGCTGAACCGCTCGACGATTTCTGCCCGGGTTGGTGCGCCGGGCGCATCACTTGGCATAGCACGATACTGACGGAAAAACTCAGGATCACCTGCTTCCGCCCAGTAACCGAGTGTACAGCCCAGATCCATCAGCGGATCACCAACCGTAGCCATTTCCCAATCCAGCACACCAATGACTTTCATCGGATCATCGAGCGACCAGATCACGTTATCTAACTTGTAGTCGTTGTGAATAATACCAACCACACCGCTTTCGGCCGGCATCTTGTCACGTAACCATGCCATCACCGGATCAAAGTCTGGAGCATCAGGCGTTAATGCTGCGGCATAACGCTTGCTCCATCCGTCAACCTGGCGTGTGACATACCCCTGAGGTTTGCCAAAGTCAGTCAACCCTGCTTTTTGTAAATCGACAGAATGCAAATCACCCAGCACATCAAAAAGTGCAAAAAACTGCTGCCGCACCTGGTCCGGAGACAAGTCCAGACCGGCCGGATATTCACGGCGAATAACCAGACCCTCGATATAAGACATCAGATAAAAATCGCATCCGAGAACTGCATGGTCATCGCAGAAATGGATGGGTTTTGGTGCATAGGGAAAAACTTTGTCAAGCGCAGTCAGAATCCTGAACTCCCGCCCCATGTCATGCGCGGACTTGACCTTGCTGCCAAATGGCGGACGACGCAACACCCACTTCTGATCACCGCTGCTGAGCAGGTAGGTCAGATTGGAGTAACCACCGGGAAACTGTTTAACCTGAAGGTTTTCGACCTGTGCACCCAGCACCGGCCGCAGATGCTCACGTAACACATCCATATCCAGCTCTTCGCCGTCACGAACCGTTTGCGCCTGATCTACCAATTGATCGAGTTTTGACATTTGCAATCCCTTATTGTTTTGTACACATCCGGCTTTACCGGAAGGTAATCAATTCACGCAAGCCGGGTGTTTCCAGGTGTGGCAAGGCGTTGAAACAACCGAGCGATACTTTCCCCCGGCCGTACACAAGACGTGTAACCGAGCTGTTATGAACCATCCAGTTGGCTTCGATAACACGATTATCGGGCAAGTTCAGTGCGCGCTGCAATGCCAGTGCGATCACGCCACCGGATGTTGAGATCAGCACCCGGGCGCCGCCTGTGTGCAACTGCATCAACTCATCAAGCGTGCCATGCACACGCGCCTGAAAATCCTTCCACGATTCAAAATCCGCATCACCGCTGTCAGCTTGCAACGTTCCGTTTATCCAATGCTGCGTCGCAGCCTCAAGTACCAGCTGAAAGGCTTTACGATCTTTGATCGGAAGAGCGAGGCCTGCAGGAAAACCCTCGTGTATGGCATGGTCGCGCAGATAAATACGCAACAAAGGATCGCCGTTATATTCGTTAAAACCAGCATGAATTACCGTGCTTTCGCTTTTGACCAAAGGCTGAAGCGCAGCTGCGGTTTCCTGCTGACGAATCAGTGTACCGGCATAACACGCATCAAACTGCTCTCCCAGCGCCTGCCAGTGCTGCGAGAGTATTTGCGCCTGCCTCAATCCTACAGGGCTGAGTTTGTCGTACGAATCTGCGCCGAAAGAAGCCTGTCCATGGCGCACCAGAATCAATTCACTCACCGATCTTCTCCATTTGATTGTACGGCATCAGCAAAACAAACCGAAAAACCAACCCGATATCGTTTAAAAAAACGGGGCTGTACTGCATGGCAGTCAGCCCCGATTTAATTACCGCAGATTGGTCACGCTTATAATGAGGCGTAACGAACCAGCTGATAATCTGTATTGCCAAACAGGTTTTCTATAGTGGTAACACGCTTGAAGTAGTGACCTACATCCAGTTCATCCGTGCAGGCAATGCCACCGTGCAGTTGCACAGATTCCTGTCCCACCTTACGCATGGCACGACCCACACGCGCTTTGGCAGCCGCTACGGCTTTTGCCTTTTCAGCATCTGACGCAGTTGTGTCCAGTTTCATCGCCGCCATGATCACAATCGAACGAGCCAACTGGCATTCGATAAACATTTCAGACATACGGTGCTGCAGAGCCTGGAACGTACCAATGGCGACACCAAACTGCTTACGGGTTTTGGTGTATTCAACGGTTTTTTTCAGCAGGCAATCCATTGCACCCACTGCTTCCGCACTGACAGCCAATGCCGCGCGGTCAATAACCCGCTCCAACGCTGTTAATGCTTTGCCTTCTGCGCCTAACAGAGAGTCGGCTGAAACCTTTACATCGTTGAATTGAACCTCGGCAGCCCGATGGCCATCGACTGCGGTGTACTCGCGCTTGCTGATACCGGAAGCTGATGCATCCACCACAAAAACAGAAATGCCATCCCGATCAAATTTCTCACCTGATGTTCTGGCTACCACCAGCAACTTGTTCGCAGCCGGCCCGTTCAATACCAGCACTTTGTTGCCATTAATAACATAAGAGGCGCCGTCTTTTTTAGCACTGGTGCCGACGCTGGCCAGATTATAACGGCTGTCCGGCTCTGCGTACGCCGTTGCCAGTTGCAAAGAGCCTTCCATCACTGCAGATAACATAGCTTCTTTTTGCGCTGCGCTGCCGAGCTCTGAAATCAGTCCACCACCCAGAACGGCCGTCGCCAGAAACGGCTCAACAACCATTCCCTTGCCAAACTCTTCCATGACGACCATCAGGTCCACTGCTGACCCGCCAAAACCACCGTCCTCCTCTTTAAAAGGAACCGTGAGCCAGCCCAGTTCGGCAAAAAGTGACCAGTACTCCGCACTGAATCCGGTGTCGGTTTTGATAATCTTGCGGCGCGTGTCAAAGTCGTACTGGCTGTAAACGAACTTCTGCACACTGTCCTGCAGCATCTGCTGCTCATCACTATAAGAAAAATCCACGTTATTACCTCTTTTCTAACCCGGTCTATGTGAATAACCGGGTCCGTTTGGCTGACCCGGCCAATGGCCAGTGTGCGATTACAGGCCCAGCACTGCTTTGCTGATAATGTTTTTCTGGATCTCGTTGGATCCACCGTAAATCGATTTTTTACGGTTATTGAAGTACACATTAGAGCTGTTTGCCAACGAGCCTTTGCCTACTCTGTCACCGTCAAATCCTTCGGCGAACTGCTCCGGAATATGCGGCAGGCTGTGGTAAGCCGCGACTTCCATATACAACTCATCAATAAACTGGGTTGCCTCGGTGCCTACTACCTTCAGGATCGAAGATTCCGGACCTGGTGCCTTGCCCACACTGACGGCCGCGAGTGTGCGCAGTTCTGCGTACTCAAGTGCCAGCACCTGGATTTCAACTTCAGCCAGTTTTCGCGCGAACACGGTGTTATTCAGCAGACTGCCACCAAAACCATCAGGGGTATTAGCGGCCAGATCACGCAGCTTGCGCAGTTTGAGTTTGGAATTCGGCACTTGAGCGATATTGGTACGCTCGTGCGTTAACAGAACTTTGGCGTAGGTCCAGCCCTGATTTTCTTCACCAATCAGGTTCTCAACCGGCACCCGCACATTGTCAAAGTGCACTTCGTTAACTTCTGGTTCGTCGTCCAGCAGATATATGGGAGACACCTTAATACCCGGTGTTTTCATGTCGATAAGCAGAAAGCTGATGCCTTCCTGTTTCTTGGCGGTACTGTCAGTGCGGACCAGACAGAATATCCAGTCGGCATATTGACCCAACGTCGTCCAGGTTTTGGTGCCGTTAACTACATAATGGTCACCGTCGCGCACGGCTGTCGTTTTCAGTGACGCGAGGTCAGAACCTGAATTTGGCTCGGAATAACCCTGACACCACCAAACGTTGCTGGCCAGGATGTCAGGCAGGAATCGTTTCTTCTGCTCCTCGTTGCCGTAGCTGTAGATTACCGGGGCAACCATTTTGACACCAAAAGCCACCGGTTCCATGGCGCCGTAAAGGCCCATTTCCATGGCAAAAATATACTTTTGAGTCGGAGTCCAGCCGGTGCCACCATATTCAACAGGCCAGTTGGGAGCTACCCAGCCTTTTTTGTAGAGAATTTTTTGCCAACGCACAAAGTCGTCTTTTTCCAGACGAATGCCGTTATCGACTTTGTGTTTGATATCCTGCGGAAACTCCGCCTTCAAGAAGTCCTGTACTTCTTTCTGAAATTTTAATTCTTCAGCAGTGAAATCAGCGTTCACAGGGATTCTCCCGAATCATTTTGAAATCAAATGGTTGTAGTGCGTTACAGCTCTCATTCCGGTGAAATGATCAAAGGCAAATACGATGCTGCATCGCGGACAGATCAAACGAGCCTTTGTTCGATGGCCGCCCAAGGAGCCCGACTTTACCACTTTTCACAGCCATTGAAAACGAAATGGCCGAACAGTTGTTCTATGTCAAAAACAGGTCAATGCTGGTCATTGCACAAGGTTCGCCGATATCATCCGGATTCACCTGACAGGCCTGTGCCGCTGATACGAAAATAAGGATAGTGATATGCCACACCGCTCCCCTCTGGATACCTTTGCACCTGATCTTTTTAAAGGTAAAACGGCGCTGATCACCGGCGGAGGGCGCGGCATAGGCCTGGCCGCCGCTGAGGCTTTTGCCCGACTGGGCGCCAATATTGTGATTGCCAGCCGACGGGAAGAAAACCTGCTGCCGGCCGCTGAAAAAATTCGGACTATGGGCGCCGAATGTCTGGCAATACCAATGAATATCCGCAACCCGGATGAGGTGGACGCGCTCGTGGCCCAAAGTTGTGAGCGCTTCGGACATATCGATTTTCTGATCAACAATGCCGGCGGCCAGTTCCCTGCGCGTCCTTCCGAGATCAGCGACAATGGCTGGCGTGCCGTGGTTGACCTGAATCTGAATGGAACCTGGAATATGTGCAGCCGGGTTTCGCCATTAATGGTGGAACGCGGGTTTGGTGCCATCATCAACATAGTTCACGTGTACTCTTTCAACCGCGGCGCACCGCCGTTTGTGCACTCTGGAGCTGCCCGTGCCGGCGTCGTCAGCATGACTCAGTCAATGTCGTATTATCTGGCGCGGCACGGGGTCACGATCAACGCATTGGCCCCCGGAACCATTGATACACGTGGTGTTCACGAAGAAGAGTTTGCCTCGGCTGAATATGACAATCTGGCAGAAACCACTTTGCGCGATGTGCCGGCGCACAGAATGGGCACGGCAGAAGAGATGGCCGCGATCACACTGTTTTTATGCTCACCCGCTGCCCGCTACATTAACGGCGCCAGCATCGTTGCTGACGGCGCCCAGTTTATGGGCAACTGGGCACCTATGGTTGACCCCGAAAAGTATTAGACGATAATGGCGCTGTCTTGCGGTAAACACCACGGGATGATGACCATAAATGGGCAGTGGAGAAGAGCATGGATTGGCTGCAGATTTTAGTGTTGGCGGTGGTACAGGGGGTAACAGAATTCCTGCCAATCTCCAGTTCAGCACATTTAATTCTTGTTCCCGTTCTGACGTCCTGGGACGATCAGGGTCTTGCTTTTGATGTGGCTCTGCATCTGGGCAGCCTGGCTGCGGTCATCGTCTATTTCAGACAGGACATTTCCTCGATGACACTCAGCTGGTCGAGATCGCTGGTCACGCGCAAACCGGATGAGGATGCAAAACTGGCCTGGGCTGTGTTGCTCGGTACAATTCCGGTGGGATTGGCAGGGCTGTTGTTCGACGATGCCATTTCCAATGTGCTGCGCTCCCCATTGTATCTGGCAGCTGGCATGATCGGATTTGGTCTTCTGTTGGGTTGGGCTGACTGGACACACAAGGGCACACGGACAGAACGTCAGATGAGCTGGAAAGACGTACTCATCATCGGAGTGGCGCAAGCCCTTGCATTATTTCCGGGCACTTCACGCTCTGGCATCACCATCACCGCAGCCCTGCTGTTGGGGCTCAGCCGGGACGCTGCAGCGCGCTTTTCCTTTCTGCTGTCTATTCCTGTCATTCTGATTGCCTGTGCATTAAAAGCGGCAGAGCTACTGAGCAGCGATATCGTTCCTGACTGGAATGCGATGGCCACTGGCGTTGCGCTGTCCGGCCTGAGCGCCTACCTGTGCATACACTTCTTCCTGACGTTTATCCGGAAAATTGGCATGCAACCTTTTGTGATTTACCGACTGGTGTTGGGTATTGTGTTGATCGCAATATTTATCTGAATCCACTTGATACCTGGCATCACCAGTCAAAATGCACTGACCTTACCGGCCTGAGCCCAACAAGCGACACCATCAGAGCAAAAAGCATCAGAACCGGCACCACAAAAAGCATCAGTGAGCCGGTGCTCTGGCCGCTCAAACCGGTAAGCCCCACAATGACATACACCAGTGCTGCCGCCATGTGCAGAAACATATAGAAAACCACCAACTGATGTCGTGTCCGGCTGACAGCGGGCGCTGCGCCAAACAAAAACCATTTCAGTGTGACAAACAGCCCCAGCAGATCAGTTGGCCAGAACAGCAGCAGATTGATGTTGGCGTGGGTGTCCAGATGGGAAGAGAACAACCAGCCGAATGTCATTAGTATGCCGTAGATGCCGCTAAACAGAACTACCAACATCCCAACCAGCCCCATGATGCGATAGCTCAATGCTGATGCACGCAATGTAAACCCGGGCTGGCTGGAGAAAGCGGCAATCGAAGCACGTCGCACACTCAACAGCAAAAGCAAAAGCGGCAACAGTAGCAGAGCCACCACATAATAAGGATTGATTCCCGGTGCAGGTGGCGTGAATTGTGCCAGCACTTCGCTGCGATCGAGCAGGCCCAGTCGATTGAGCTGATTGCGAAGTTGCGCCGGTAGAAACATCTGTTCCCACTGACTCATGCGCCGGTCTATGCGCTCATTCATCAATACATCAAGCGAAAACGCAATCAACGGCAGACTCGCATAATGCGACTGCACTTCATCGCGGAAGGTGTTCGGAGAAAACGTGCGACTGCGCTCGGCAATGGAGCCGCCCAATGCCTCATCAAGATAATCCCGGACGCGTGTAGTGCAGTTATCGAAAAAATAATCATAATCGTAGACCAGATTTTCCTGGCGCAGATTCCAGGCCAGACGCTGATACAGCCGCTGTTTCTGAGCCGTGGTTAACACCAGTCTGTCCTGCCAGACTGTGCGCGCTTCCGCCTGATAACGACCAAGCTCCCAATGCGGAGGCGAGACACCCAGTTGGTACTCCATTATGCCGAGCGCAAAATTGGCAGCAAACCGCACATAACCCACGCTGGCATCAAACAGACCCCAGTTAAACACAATGTCCGTTCCCGAGTTTTCGTCCACCATACGCAATGCAGTGTGTCCGAAGTTATCCCAGACCTGATTGCCCACATCCACGGTGATCAGATAAAACTCAACGCGATTGAAATCGGCTGGCATACGAATGGCAGAGGCGTTGTCTATTGCCGTCAGTAACGCGGGAGCGGTCGCATCGTCCTGATTTTGTGCAAAAGCATGATGGGGCCAGGATACCGCCGCGAGCAGATACACCAACCAGAATAGAATCAGGGCAGGCTTTGGACCGGTTTGATAATTACGAGTGGAGGAAGTCAATGATCTGCGAAGCTTCTTGTAGTTGATCTGTTGTAGTTAAGCTTTTGTATCGGCCGGATTTTTATAAGGTTTATTATTTGACCCAGGGGCACTCCGCCGGACCTGCGCCATCATATCAAAGAAAACCACTCGATCAAGAGCTGAAAATCTGCTGTTTTTTTGTCCCTGGCATTTGTCGCCATCGTTTGGCACAACCTTGCCGTGATCAGAATCAATGCCTATGATAACCGCCTTTACCAATAAAGCCTGCGGAGATTTACGCCATGAATGGTGCCAGAGCCCTGATTGAAACACTTGCTGACTGTGGCGTTGAACTTTGCCTGGCCAATCCAGGCACCTCGGAAATGCATCTGGTGCAGGCCCTTGACCAGGTCCCGAAAATGCGCAGCGTGCTGGCTCTGTTCGAAGGCGTATGTACAGGCGCAGCCGATGGTTACGGCCGCATGACCGGCAAACCCGCCGCCACACTGCTGCACCTTGGTCCCGGGCTTGCAAATGGCATAGCCAATCTGCATAACGCACGCAAAGCCGGCACACCCATCATCAATCTGATTGGCAACCATCCGCAATTCCACATGGGCTTTGATGCACCGCTGACGTCAGATATCGATACCCTGGCACGCAACTTCTCATGCTGGATCAAATCCTGCAGTACAGCCGAAACGCTGGCACAGGACGGCGCGGAAGCCTTTACTGCCACCCTGCGTGCCACTCCGGGCTCACAGGGCCAGATCTCTACACTGATACTGGGCGCCGATGCGGCATGGGGCGACTCTCCGGGCACGGCCAAACCAAATGGCATTCCACGCCGCGCCCTTGTGGATAGTCAGAACGTCGAGCAGGTTGCGCGAATTCTGGAAAGTGGCGAAACATGTGTGGTCATTATGGAGCATGATGCAATTAAAACTGCCTCGCTGGAGCAGGCTGGCAAAATTGCTGCCAAGACTGGATGCCGCATCATGTCGGGCACCTTCCCCGCGCGCGTGGATGGTGGCGCCGGCACGGTCAATGTAGAGCGTATGCCTTATTTCCCCGAGCATATCCTGGCTTCGTTTGCCGGTGTACAACACCTGATTCTGGTTGGCGCACAGATACCTGCCAGCTTTTTTGCTTATCGTACAACGCCCAGCCGTCTGGTGCCTGAAGGCTGTCAGGTGCATACGCTGGCCCGCATTGAAGAAGACGCGCTGGACGCCCTGTCGCAGTTGGTCGACCGCCTTGGCGCCGGAGCTTCGGTAGCCAAACGCTTTAACAAGGCCGATGTCGCACTACCAACTGGCGAAATGAACACGCGCAATATGATTCAGGCAATAGCAGCAACCTTGCCTGAAAACGTGATCGTTGCTACTGACTCCGGGCTGGGCAATGCTACCCACCCGGCTTGCCAGACCTCAGCCCCCCACAGCTGGCTTAGCCTGACAGGCGGCTCTATTGGTCAGGGCAGCCCGGTAGCCACGGGCGCTGCATTAGCCTGCCCGGATCGTCGGGTTCTGGCCCTGCTGGGTGATGGCGGCGCGGCTTATACAATTCAGAGCTTATGGACGCAGGCGCGTGAGCAATTGAATGTTACAACCGTCATCTTTGCTAACCGTAAGTACAATATTCTCAACATTGAATATGGCCGTCTCGGTGTGACTGAAGTGGGGCCGATTGCTGCCAGTCTGTTTGATATCGGTAATCCCGATATTGACTGGGCCATGATGGCAAACAGTTTTGGTGTACCGTCGGCGACGGCGCGCAGTGCGGAAGAACTGACCGCGCTGCTTACCCGCAGTTATAAACAGGATGGTCCATTCCTGATTCAGGCAGTTTGTTGAGCTAACGCAATACAACTACTGCTGAATTTCGCCAACATTTGGGCAAGAAAACCAAGATCTGGCAGCTGTGTTGGCAACAACGACCGCCGCTCGCAGTATCTTGCTGATATTTATTGAATAAATTTGTGGCATGGTTCTCGCAGCGATAACTGCGTATACCTTACCTTTGTTTGTTCAATTCGTTTGCCGGGACGTATTCCGGATGGAGCCGAAAGATATGAATATCATCAAGAATCTGTGCACTCTGATTGTGTTCGCTGTGCTGTTTGTGCTCGCGCTGCCACTAATCGGAGCAGGGCTTGGATTAATGGTGTTGTTCGGCGCTGCCATCATCTGGTTGTTGCCGATTTTGCTGATCCTGAATTCTGATCAAACCACCGGCGGCGAGAAACTGGCATGGATACTGGCGATTATTTTCCTGTCGTGGTTTGCATGGATATTCTATTTTCTGCTGGCCCCAATCAAACCACGTCGGGACTACTGGCAGCAGTGATGCCGGTTATGAACAGGTAAGTATGACCTCACAAAATATTGCGTTTGTTCCGGGCTCCGATGCCTGGCTAAATCAGGTTCAGGAAGACATCATCGATCCGGAACGGCGCATCATTGATCCCCATCACCACTTGTGGCGCAACCGTTTTGATCGCGACTATCTGCTGGATGATCTGTGGGCCGATACTGGCAGTGGACATAATATCGAGCAGACAATTTTTGTAGAGTGTCATGCTTTTTATGACAAAAACGCACCGGAACATCAGCAATCATTGGGCGAAACCCGTGCCATCAGCGACATTGCGCTGCAAAGTCACAAACGCCAGAATCAAACCAGTGGCAGAACCAACAGCACCATTACCGGAATTGTGGCCAAGGTAGATCTTTGTCTGGGCGAGAAGCCGGAATTGCTGCGAGACATCATAGGCCAGCACGCCAGCATTGCCGGCAAACTACTCAAGGGCTTCCGCCATTCCGGCGCTCACGATGCGCGCCCCGAAGACCTGACCATTCCCGGGCGTGCACCTGCCTACCTGTATGGCAAAGAGAGCTTCCGCAAGGGACTGAGAGTTCTGGGAGAACTGGGTTTAACGTACGACACCTGGCACTATCATCATCAGAATGAAGATTTTTGTGATCTTGCTGAAGCGACACCTGACACTACACTGATACTTGACCACTTTGGCACACCACTGGGGGTTGGTATTTATCGCGGCTCACGCGATGCCATCTTTGCGCAATGGAAGCAAGATATAAAACGTCTTTCCCGCTGCCCGAATGTTTACGCCAAACTTGGCGGACTGGCGATGCCGGACAATGGTTTCGGCTGGGATAAACGAGACAGACCGGCTGACTCCGATGAACTTGTGCGATGGCAGCAGAAATACTTTCTGCATACCATCGAATGTTTCGGTCCCGGACGATGCATGTTCGAAAGCAATTTCCCGGTAGACAAACTGTCAGTCAGTTACCCGGTAGTCTGGAACGCTTTCAAAAAAATGGTAGCCGATTTCAGTGAAGCGGAAAAACACGCTTTGTTCTACGCAACGGCGGCAAATGTTTACGGGCTTACGCCTCGCGACGTTTGACACGCTTAACAACAGCGCTGCTGGTCAGTACAGTGTTGCCGTTTACCTCAATGACGGCGCGTACAAATATCAGTGATCCGCCTTTGCGCGTAACCTCACCGCGACCGGTCACCAGATCGCCTTCAAATGCAGGACCTACAAATTCATTATTGCAGGTCACTGTGACTACCGCTTCGTGAGTGCCGCCGATGGCGGCAATACACAACGTGTAGTCGGCAAACATCATCAGAATTCCACCGTGCAGGGTTTTGTGCGCATTACAATTTTCCGGCTTCACACGAAACGCTGTCTGCACTTTGTCAG
This sequence comes from Pseudohongiella sp., assembly GCA_030651695.1. Classification (GTDB taxonomy): domain Bacteria; phylum Pseudomonadota; class Gammaproteobacteria; order Pseudomonadales; family Pseudohongiellaceae; genus Pseudohongiella. Next base: position 45,062 of record JAUSCD010000019.1, read on the forward strand.
AACCTTCACTCTGGGTTTCCACCGCGAAAAAGAACGGACCATTGTGGTCCTCCGCAGCATCGCCTTCCCAGTGCTGAAAATGTGATGCAATGCCATAGTTCTCAGGTTTTTGCTCGATCTTGCTCACTCAGTCTTCATCCTTATCATCACCCGTGGCGACATCAATGACAGCGCCAGCAACCTTGAATGGCACCTTGGCAACTTCCAGTGTGACATCCACTGCTGTACCAACAACGGTGCCCAGACATGCTGTCAGCGATGACAATAAAATGGAAGCCAGCACCAATCGAAATGCACCGCGTCTCATGTGCTTCTCCTGCCACAAAAAATCCTGATAGCCAAGTCAGACATGGCCACTTCGTCTGGTCGTAATGGGTTGGATACTTTCAATACCTTTGCCATTGTTGACCAGATCACGAAGCTCCTGCGCCAGCCTTTCACTTTCTCCCAGCACACGATGCCAGTAATCAATGCGCTTGTCTGTCGGCATATATTTGAAATCGTTGCGATCGGGAATTTTGCCATAGGGCAAACTGCGTACAAAATCCAGCGAGGGAGATATCAACAACACGTTGTCAAAATGTCGGGGGTTGGCGCGCCGCCATGCCGCAAATTTATCAAACCAACCGGGAACAATACCCGCATAAAAGTGCGGGTACAGTACCAGCCCGCGCTGTTGATTAAAAGGCAAATCCAGATGGTAATCAGTAATTCCACCATCACGGTAGACAGTGTCTGCATTGCCCGGCATGTTAGTCACGCGCTCCATAACCTGAGGAATCGATCCGGTTGCCATTAATACTTCCCGCACATTTTTAGCAGTAATTACCCGGTACTGCGTCGGGTATTCACTTAACCAGTCCGGATCAGGCACGTCCATCTCATTGTGGAACACGTGGCGCTCAAAAAAATATCCCAGCAATCGCCTGTCTGCCATGTTTGAAATCGCAGCCAGCAACAGACCTGCATTGAGTTTTAACCGGTTATCGGACTGAACCCATCCTTTAGCCCGGTCTGTAATCACATACAATCGCCGCGCCGGGTTGCCTGTGATGTCAACAGCACCGCTATCACCCAACATGTAATCGAGCATGAGGCGCGCCTCACGGCTTATCTCATGAATGTCTGGCCGTTCGGAGTAGGTTTGCCTGGAGTATCGGTCAGCCAGACGCTGCAACGCAGCAACAGGGCCGGAGTGAGCGTAGCACGCCAGTCTCCACGCACCTGCCGAGGACCCGATCATACGTAAGGGTGTCTGTTTTGTTGTTTTCTGGCGGTCAACAAAGAATTCACCCGCCAGATAACGGTCTATCCCATACAACACAAACCATTTCGGACCGCCGGAAGCTCCGGCAAGCCAGCTGACATCCGCAGGGCGCAAACCATTGGACTGCAGATGTTCCAATGCTTTGGGGCCTGCAAAAAGACGAATGTCAGACATTTGGGTAATCCCTGTGTAAGCTGGACTGCATTATAATTAAAACTTATGACCGATCCAGCTTGCTGTGTCACAAATTATTACAGCTTTGATGCGGATGGAGATGGTTTGATGGCATCAGACATCGTTAGTATTGAGGACAACAAATGTCATACGACAGGTTACGAATTATGAATACAAGATCCGGCTTCAAAACTGCTGCTCTGGCTGTGGCGCTTATATCAGGCTCAGGCTCGCTGTTGCTGACAGCAGCACCGACACTGGCTCAGACCGGAGCCACGCAGCAGGATAGAGCTCTCGCCTCCACCAATGAGTTGGCCCAACGCCACTATCGCCGCGGCAACACCTACAATAACCTTGAACGCTTTGACGAGGCGGTGACCGAGTACCAGTTGGCCGTGGCCGCGGACCCAAATCTCGCTGACGCATATCGCAATCTTGCCAATATCTTTCTTTCGCAGGACAAGTTCAACGAGGCTATTACCAATCTGCAGCGCTTTATCGCGCTGCAGAATAACCAGCCGGGCACCCCGCTGACAGCATCGCTGAAGACGGTAGGTGAACTGCTGCGCAGGGCTGAGCGCTTTGACGAAGCTATCGACTACGATATTCGCGCCATTGCAGCCGACCCGCGTGATGATTCACAGGTACATCTGATGGCAAACCGTTATGACAACGCCGGCCATTCAGATAAAGCCATACGCATTTACCAGCAGGCTGTCGCGTCAATTCCGGGCAATGCGTTTATGAACCGCAACCTTGGCCGACTGCTTGAGCGCGAAGGCCGTCTGGAAGATGCGCTGGCACAGTACAAAAAGGCTGCTGAGACGGACACCAGTGCGCAATACTACCGTGAGCTGATTCAGAATCTGGAAGCCCGGCTGGCACAAATGCAGGGCTCAGTAATCGCTCAAGGTTAACGCGCAAGTATTAGTGACGGGTGATTTGCAGGCGTAAAGCCTGCAGACGCTCAATTTCTGTGGTTCTTTGCGCTGCCGGCAATTTTGCCAGCCTCTCTACCGCCAGATAGAAATCTTCCAGACTGTTATCGCAGTCCGCATATATCTGCTCGAAAGCAGGCACCCAGTCAAAATAGGCACCCACTGTCGCCAATTTGGCGTTATTCAGCTCACCTGCAAACCATCCGCGGTACCCATCAGCATCCGGCCGTTGTTGCCAGTCACTGCGCATCTGCTCAAACAACTGTTGTTTTTGCTCTGCCAGCTCCGCCGCGTTGTCACCGCCCATGGCGTAAAGCTGACGAAACTGCTCGCGATAGGCAATTACAAAATCTGCAAAACCCTGCTGGGCATCCAGCGCTGAGGTAACGCCGGCAAACTGTTCCGGCCTGCCTTGCTGATGCAGCCAGAGACGCAGCCCCTGCTGCTCAACAAAGGTGGCAAAACTTTCGTTAAAACGGGTGTCGCCCGGCACATAAATACGTTGATGTGAAAGTTCATGGAAAACAAGTCCGGCAAGCTGGGAATCAGAGCGCCTCAGCACGGTGGCGGGCAAAGGATCTTTGAACCACCCCAGTGTCGAGTACGCATCAACACCACCAACAAAAACGTCGTACCCCTGCGCGGCCAGTCGCCTTGCGTATTGAGTGGCAGCTTGCTCGGAAAAATATCCCCGATAAGCAACACAGCCCGCTATCGGGAAACACCAACTGATCAGATCAACAGAATTCCACGGTGCTGCAAACACATTCCACACAATGTGCTGACGTCCGGGATCGACATAGGTAGTAAAACTCCCCGCAGCATCCAGACCAAGTTCTGCCTCAGCAAAGTCGCGGGCGCTTTCCACCAACAATAACTGCTCGCGCAGACGCGGCTCCAGTAAAGGATCTGCCACTAAACGCTGTATGGGCTCTCTGCCCAGGAGGATGGCGGCCTGCCCCTGGACGGCCTGCGCGTAGTAGGCGATGCTGTCACAGCCCGTCATTACAGGGAAAACAAGTAACAGCGCCAGCCATCGGATCATGGATCGTTCCTGCTGATGACCTAGCGTGGCACCAGTTCGATTTCAAACAGATGAGCCCAGAGCTTGCCAGTGACATAAAGCTGTTCCGTGTCGGCATTCCAGGCGATACCGTTTAACACCGCTTCACTTCCGCCTGTTTGAGTCTGATCAACCAGCCCGGTCAGGTCCACAACAGCAGTGACCTGACCCGTTGCCGGATCAATACGCACCAGTTGCTGACTCATCCAGACATTGGCCCAGACTTCACCATTGATGTATTCCAGTTCATTCAACTGGTAAAGGGGCTGGGCCGCGATTTGTACCGACAGCTGTTTTACCGGTTGAAATGTGGCCGGATCAATAAAATACAGCTGATCGCTGCCATCACTCAATATCAGATGTTCTCCATCAAAGGTCAGGCCCCAACCCTCGCGTGGCCAATAATGTGATGTAACAGGCTCGAATGTGGCCAGGTCGTAAACAAAAACCATATTCTCACGCCATGTCAGCTGGAATATCTGATTGTTTGCAACTGCGATGCCTTCACCAAAATAGCGGGATGACAGTGCTCGACTCTTGATAACCGAACCGTCTTCCAGCTTTATGTGCATAAGCGCAGATTGACCATTACGTCCGGTGCCTTCGTAAAGCTCACCGTCGTAAAATAGCAATCCTTGAGTAAAAGAGCGGATATTGTGCGGATAGGTATTGACTACTTTGTAGCCATAAACCGGAACTCCGGTTTCCTGCGCATGCAGCGGCAGCACCAGAGGCAGCAAGCACAGCAATACAAACTGGCCCTTGAGCCATCGCCGGTGTAATTGCGTTAACAACATGTTATGTTTCTCCGCGGCCAAGTGCCGAGCTTCAGTCTATGCAGGAGAAGACCCAATGACAAGCCAATGCCTGTTTTGTCGTATCGCCGCGGGCGACATTCCTTCAAATAAAGTATACAGCGATGACGATGTTTACGCGTTCCGCGATATTAATCCGGCGGCACCTCAGCATATTCTGGTCATTCCGCGTAAACATCTCAGCAGCCTTAATGACGCCGGCCCTGAAGATCAGGCGCTTATGGGCAAGTTGCTGCTAAGCGCACGCTCCATTGCTCAGGAGCTCGGATTTGCCGATGACGGCTTCCGCACCGTAATTAACACGGGCGAGCACGGCGGCCAGACCGTTTTCCATATTCATGTGCATGTGCTGAGCGGGCGGCATCTGAGCTGGCCGCCGGGCTAGCCCTTAGCGGATCTGTATTTTCAGAGACAACAGACCCTGCACGGTGGCCGGAAACACGCCCAGCTCGGTGATCAGTCCGGTCACCAGTCGCGCGGGCGTGACGTCGAATCCGTAGTTGCTGACCCGGGTTCCCGGGTGTGATGTCTGAACGCGTCTGAGTTGTCCTGCATCATCAATTCCCTGCACATGTGTTACTTCATCTGCAGCGCGCTCTTCAATCGGAATCTCACTCACCCCATCGGCAGCTTCAAAATCCACGGTTGATACCGGCAAGGCAGCATAAAATGGAATCAGGTTGTCATACGCTGCCAACGCCTTGAGGTATGTACCAATCTTGTTGCAGACATCACCGGTTGAGGTTGTGCGATCACTTCCCACCAGGCAGATGTCCACCTGCCCGTGTTGCATCAGATGTCCGCCAGCATTGTCAGTGATCAGAGTATGAGGCACTGAACTTTGCGCCAGCTCCCAGGCTGTCAGTGAAGCACCCTGGTTACGCGGTCGCGTCTCATCTACCCAGACGTGCACAGGCAGGCCGGCAAGTTTCGCCTTATACACCGGCGCCAATGCCGTGCCCCATGCGCCTGTGGCCAGCCATCCCGCATTGCAGTGCGTAAGAATATTCAACACTGTGTCCTGCCCTTGCAGCTCGCGTTTTTGCTGGTAGAGCTTTGTGAGGATATCCAATCCGAAATCACCAATGGCACCACATGCAGCCGCATCCTCTGCAAGCAGTCTTTGCGCAAGTTCAAGTGCAGCCGGCGCCAGTTGTTGCTCTGGCAGATCTTTCAGGCTGTTATACATGCGGTCCAGAGCCCAGCGCAGATTCACAGCTGTAGGACGCGTCCTGAGCAACGACTCACAAGCATAACGCAGACTGCCGCTGTCAGTGCGGACGGACAGATAAACACCAAAAGCGGCTGTGATACCGATTAGCGGTGCTCCCCGGACTTTCATGCTGACAATCGCGTCTGCCGCCTGCTCCAGAGTATTCAACGCCAGCACTTCAACCTCAAACGGCAGGCGGGTCTGATCAATTACCTTCAGACAGTTGTCCTGCCCGTCATACCAAAGTGTGGTTTGTTGGGGGGCGCTACTCATTACCATTATTCCTTTGAAATCTGGATTTTGAAAACCGTTGAGCCAGAAACGCAAAACGCACCCTGAGGTGCGTTTTGTATTTATTGGTGATCACTATACCAGCATATCCCGATAATCAGGGCTCTACGATAGAGATTGCAGAGATACCAGCCTGTCTGGAAGCATCCATAATCATCACCAGCGTATCAACGTTGGAACGATTATCAGGACGAATGATCACAGAAGCAGCAGGGTTTTCAGCTTTCAAGCGGTCAATGTTCGCACGCAACTGGCTTTCCAGAATGGCACGCGGCTCACCGTTCAGACGAATTTCATTGTTCTGGCTGATTTCCACCAGAATGTTGCGCAGATCATCATCCTGCTCGGGTGGAGGCTGATCATTATTCTCGTTACTGGCCGCATCAATGGCCTGTTCCGACAGGAAGGTTGCGGTTACCACGAAGAAAATCAACAGGATAAATACAACGTCCAACATCGGAGTCAAATCGATATTACCTTCATCCTTCTTGCGACTACCAGCCAGCTTTTTCATTATTAGCTACCACTTAATTATAACTATTTGTTTTTATGGGCTTTAACGTCTGCACGCCAAAAGCCATCAAGGTCTGTAGCCTGGGGCCATCTCAGACAGTAGGCCCCAAGTATACCTGATAAACATCAGCCGACAACAGGCAAAGCTGACAAGCTAAAATCTTATTTCAGTGACTTCAGAGTGAAGGCTATAACCTCAGCCAGCTGTTTACCGGTTTTGCCTTCGCGTGAGTGGACCCGCAGACCGCTGAGAAGATTGAGCAGCACATCAGCTGCCAATTCGCTGTTGACACCGGCAGCCAGTTGACCGGCTTTTTCAGCATCTTTCAATCGTCCCAGCAATGCCTTGCGGATAACACCATAGTAGTTCTTGAGCAGTTTCTGTATTTCTTTGTCGTAGTTGATGCTTTCACAGAAGGAATTTACCAGCAGACAGCCCATGCCACGACGCTTGTTGCTTGTGCCGACAACAGAAATGTCGAAATACTTTTCGATCGCAGCCCAAGGTGCCAGATCATTATTATTCAGACTTGCAGTCAACTCGGCATCCACCAGCTTGCTGTAGTGTTCGAGACAGGACTTGAAAAATGTGTCCTTATCGCCAAAAGAGTTGTACAGGGTGCCACGATTTATGCCGGTGACATCCAGTAATTTTTGAACAGAGCTCGCTTCAAAACCTTCGCGCCAGAACTGCTCCATGGCATTCGTCAGTACTTCTTCGTAAACAAACTCAACAGGTCTTGCCATAATTATTCACACACTCTTTATCTGATGTAATTGATAAACGGGGATTTCATAACGACACCGACAGACAACAATTTTCTGATCGAGGAAGATGGGAAGGATTCTAGACTATCAATGGCGAATTCTGCATCTAATGATACAAAATGCCACAATTAAACAATATCAGGACATGAATGGGCAGACTTGTGTCTGTAAACAAACAACTTAACGTTCCCGAATTCACAACAGGGGGTTCAGAAAACTGAAAGCCCTGCAAAAACCAGCCCCATCAAAGCGCCGATCACACCTCCCCAGACCACCAGCCAACCCAGGTGTTCCCGAATCATTTTCTGTACGATAACGCGCACTTGTTCCGGCGTCAGCTCCTGCAATCGCCGCTCCACCAAATCTTCGATCCGTGCAACAACTGCATCACTGTGCGTCGCAGCAGCGAGCTGCTCGGTGAAGCGACGCTGGAATTCGTCCGACTCCACCATCTCAAGCATAAAAGTACGCATTCGCTCATTAAACGGCTCTCGCAAACCGGCCAATGCCTTCGGCCCGCCTATCATACCCAGCATACCACCCATCGAGGATTGCATGATTGCATCAACCAATGAGTCAAAAGCCTTGTCCAGATTCATCTCATCAATCATTGATGGCAGCAGTTTATTGATACCACTGTGCATCATGGTGGAAGAGTCAAAAAAACGATCTATATTTTCGGCATTAAAAAACTGCTGCATGACCATTTCGCGAATACCACGCTTGAACTCCTCAAAGTGCAGCGCGATCACACCAGAGCCATAAAACCCCGGCACCTTTTCGAACAACATATGGATGGCCAACGAATTGGTTATCGCACCGGACAAAGCAAACAAACCGGCACTAAGCACCCACGGCGCAATCGGGTCAGGCAAGAGTAATCCGGCGAGCGCCAGCGCAGCTGCCACTAAATTGGTCAACAATCCTCTATCCATCTATACATTACCTTTGTAACAGTCTTCAGTTTTTACCCATGCGCCGGTGTTTGAACACGGGCATACGCTGCCTGATGTCCCGCAGTGCTGCATGATCCATATCTGCAACAACAACGCCTTCGCCGGCCTCCAGAACATCCAGAACCCGCCCCCAGGGATCCACAATCATGCTATGCCCGAACGTTTCGCGACGTTCATTGTGCACACCGCCCTGCCCTGCACCAATCATATAACATTGGTTCTCGATAGCACGTGCGCGAAGCAACACTTCCCAGTGCGCCTCCCCGGTAACCCGGGTGAATGCAGAAGGCACGGTAATGAGATCAACAGTGCTGGCAAAATAGTGCCTGTATAACTCCGGGAAACGGATGTCATAACAGATCGACAATCCCAATCGTCCACAGTCAGTGTCCAGCCACACGGGGGCATCGCCCGCTTCAAAGCTGTCTGACTCGGCATAACGCGATTGCCTGTCGCTGACCTCAACATCGAACAAATGCATTTTGTCGTAACGTGCTGCAAGTTCTCCGACCGGATTGAATACCAGCGAAGCCGGGCGCACGCGGCCGTCGGTCAATTCTGTAACTGCCTGCCCGGCTCTCGGCGGGCGGGTAATTAACGGAATAGTGCCACCAACAAGCCAGATGCCAAACTGCTGCGCAAGGCGCGATAACAAACCCTGCAAAGGCGCAGCCAGATCTCCCTCTCGCTCCGCAAACCGGGCCTGAGGCCCGCCATCAAGCACAGCAAAGTTCTCTGGCAGCACAACCATGCCTGCACCGCGTTCAGCCGCTTCGGTAACCAGACGTTCTGCACTGGCCATATTGATGTTGATATCTGCAGTGCTCACCATCTGTACGGCCGCAATGCGCTGAAATTTGCTTGTCATAGTTGTCTCAGATGATTGATACACGGCGTCAACTGCCACTTGCAAAAACCTGGTATAGCCTTGGCTCCACGGAATCCCATGGCCCTTTCAGTGTGTATTGGGCGCTGGTCAGGTTATCCACCTGTTCCCCGAATATGCGATCAAACAGGAACACCCCTATGGCCAGTTGCCAGTTGATCAGATTGTTGAGCACTGCCAGTCCGCTCAACCAGGGGATATTTTCGCTCACCGGCAGAGTAATATATAAATCAGCATCAATTGTCTGCTCTGCGAGACTCAATTCGCCAGCCACCTGAAACAGACTGGCCGGTCCAATAATCTGCAGACGGTCAACAATTTTGACTATTCCATCAGTCAGATTGACCTGGCCACTGATCTCATCATAAGACAGCCCCGAACGCACGAAGTCGTCGCTGAAACGCAATCGCCTGACAACAGCATCGAAATTGATGATGCTGATCAGGCGCAGCGCACTGTTGGCGACACCCGCACGCTGCTGAAAACGACCGTTATTGATTTTGATATCCACATCGCCATTTAACCCCAATGCAGAGAAATACGCCGGAGTACCATCCCAATTCAGGCGGGCATCGAAACTGGCCGATGAACTTTGCAGGCTGGGTGCGTAGCCATAAGCGCTTAACACAGGTCCTATATCTGTTGCGGTGATTTGCGCATCCAGTTCACTGCGATGGGTCTGACCGTCATAGATCCAGCGGAATTCTGCAGGCCGGGCAGCATTGCCAATAGACAAGCCCCGCGCTGTTGTCTGCAGATTACGAAAGCTGGCACCGCTCTCGCCGGCTTCCAGAGTAAAATTCCACGAACCAAAATCGGCTCCGGACAATGTCAGTTTTTCCACTGAAAACTGCATTGATGGAAAATTCCGGGGATCAAGTGCGACCAGAGGATCCTCTCTTGGCAACTCATATTCAACGGCAGGCAGATCTTCCAGATCAAACTCACCAACATCCACTTCGAGCCCGGCGACAGCAGCATCGGGCTCTTCAACAGTGGCTTCATCGGGTGATCCGGCAAGGGGATCGCCCAGTGTTTCAACGAGCGAAGCAACTACTGTCTCTGCGATAGTCTCCGGTTCCGGCGCCTCACCCAGATGCAGATAGTCCAGATCAATCCGCCACGGTTCACCGTCGGCCAATGCATACACTACGCGGCCACTGATATCATCGCCCAACAATCCGAGTTCCCAGGCGTCCGGGATTCTGCGCAAGCTCAAGTTAAGCTGATCAAAATTCTCACCGGCCACCGCAAGCTCGCCAACGCTGAGCTCAGCCGAACCCTGCAACTGCGAAAGCCAGTTCATTGATCCGCTGGCAACCGCGCCAGTGGCAGGCTCTGTTGTAAACATTTCCGAAAAGCTGCGCTGCCACTCGGCATAATCAACTTTGGGGAGAGATCCCAGCACTTCGACTCCCGGCGCCGCGGGATTGAGCCGACGAACCCTCAAACCCTCCGATGTAGCCCCCAAAAATATCAGCCCGCTTTGCGGCAAACCATCAACCAACATCATATTCATCTGCACCAGATCCTGCCATTGCAGATCTATAACAGGGCCCGCTGGTCGGAATTCCAGCCGTAGATCCATTGCTCTGGCCTGATCAGCTGGTTTGTTAAAAGGCTCAGGCAAACTTACTGCCACGGTCTCCAGATTGGAACGCACCCGCAAACCCGGGTACCGGGCAGTGCTGCCTACAGCACCGCCACCAGTCGCAGTCTCGCCTGCCGGAAACTGGAGCTCAGCCTGGTAACTCAGCTCCCCTTCAAATTGGGACAACAATGGTTTGACTGCGGCAGGAAATCCGTTCCACTCCTGAAGAGCATCAGGGCTTGTCACTCCCTCCCAGCTCACCACAGTCGAGCGCACATCAGAAGGACTATCTGCCGCAGCAGCCAAAGCACCGGCCACGATACTGGCTGTCAATGGCTGACCCAGAGCGGCACCTGTCAGCCCCTCACTGCGCAAACCCAGCTCGTCCGAGTATAACAAGCGTCCGGCAAGCGCTTCGATCTGAAGATCATATTCCGGAATAAACAATCTGTTATCTTCAAATGCAAGCGAGAGAGACACGGCGGGCCGGGCCCCTTCTATGTAGAGCGGGATGCTCAGCTCCAGTTCAATATCGGTGTCGCCTTCGGCTGTCCAACTGGAAAAATACTGTGCAATACCTTCTGTAACCGGGGTGCGCTGTAAGTATTGCAAGCCTTGAGCAGCACTGCCACGACCCAGACCACTGACGGTAAGCCAACGCCCGCCTCCCGGGTTCGGTGTGACGCTGGCAACACTGGAGTTGAAGTTGATACCCAGCGAGCTACCCGCACTAGCGGAAATGTCGACCTGCCCGTTATCCACCACTACAAACCCGTCCAGTTCCTCAAGTTCAGGCCAGGCCGGATCAAAGCGCACAGTGCCATCTGCCACACTAAAGAACATTTGCAATGTACGCTCTACGGGTTCAGAGTTTTGCTGCACGCGCCCACGGAAAATCAACCCACTGCCGGCGCCTTCGCCCGCCAGTACGGCATCATTGACCCACCCCAACACACCTTGCGCAGAACGAGGCGCATTCGGAGCGGTTGGCAGGTAAGGCGCCTTCCGGCTGATATCCACTGCCAGCGCTCCGAGCTGAAGCTCAATATCGATGTAGCGCTCTTCGCCCAACTGGATTTCGGTAGCAAACTTCCCCCGCGCATTTACAATATCGGACTCTGCCACCACCACTCCGCTGGCAATCCGGATGTTTGCATCACCGACTGCATCAACAAGGAAACCAACCCGCCCATTAACACGGTCATAGTTCCAGATGTCGTTAAACAGATTGGGCAGATGCATCGACAAACTTGTACTGTCGACTTCCACAAAACCCCGGGCGAGTGCCGACCCGGCATCAATATTCAATTCGGCGTAACCATCGACTCCCCAGAATGAAGGTGCGCCACGAAAAGCGCTGATCGCACCCTGCTCGATATTGCTGACCAGACTGATAGCTGAGAGTGCGTTGTCCGCAAAACTCGCATTAAGCTTGAGTCGCTGCAGCTGTCCTCTCGGGTTGAAACCGAGGACCTCTTCAGTCAATCGCGCATCAAGTGGTAAAGTTGTCAGGATTCGGGAAAGCATACCCAGTTCGAGTGCTTCCAGTTGCAACTCCGCCGCCGCACCGGGTTGGTAGCTGAGCGACAGATCACCCTGCGGCCATGACTGCCCTGCGAGTTCAAATGACATATCGTCGGCATACAATACCCACAGATTGCGTTCGACTTCGTGACTGATATGAAGACTGCGCACGCGCATATTTTCGAGCGCTAATATCTCACCGGAATGTCCTTCAGACTGAGAATTTATGGTCAGATCACCCTGACCTGTGAACACCAGATTGCGCACCTGCCCATTTTCGAAATCTACCCACAGCTCTCCTGCAACATCGGTCTCTGCAACATCAACCGAAGCATCTCCGTTAGCGGGAAATGCTGGCATAAAAACGCTGTAATCCGCCCGCGGCAATCTCAGGTAGGCTTGTCCGCCCAGTTCGGCGAGAACAGATCCGGTCAACTCGGCATCGATACGGATCAGATCAGAACTTCCGGGAAGTTGTGCCTGAACACTCAGCAGGTGCAAGCCGGGACTATTTTGCAGATCCAGCTGAGCCTGCTCCAGCGAGGTACTGTTGCCGTCACGATCAATAAAACCAAGATGCGTATCGGTCAGACTCAACCGTGCAAGGCGCGTCAGCAGCTGAAAGACAACCTCGGGACCAGGAGCAGGACCAGTTCCGGTTACTCCGGCGAGTTGCCAGCGCCCGTCGGACTGTTGCTCAAATCTTATATCCAGCGCTTCGATAACTGTACTGGCGACTACCAGCCGGCGCTGCTGCGCGCTCTCCAGCAGAGATGGGGAGACAGAGACACGTTGCAGTTGCAGAGAACTATCCTCGCCCAGTCTCAAGTCTTCCAGAATAAAACGGGGGGTAAACTGCAACCACTCACCGGTTAATCGCCCGATACTGACAGGCATGCCGAGCTCCAGAGTCAGGCGCTGTTCAAGCCAGTCTTTGTAATCGGCAACACGAGGCGTCAACTGCCGGCCGACACTGACATAGAGTGCCAGGCCGACCAGCATGATCAGCAGTAAAATCGTCAGCGCTCGCAGCACTGCCGAGGCAAAAGCCCGTGATTTCCGAAGAATCATAAGTGCCTGTTAAAACAGAACAACGTCATATTGTTCCTGAGTATACATGGGTTCAACTTCAAACCGGATGGTTTTACCCGTCAGCACTTCAAGGTCAGCCAGTGTGCTGGATTCCTCATCCAGCAACCGATCAACAACCACCTGGGACGCCATGACCAACAACTCATCGTTCTCGTATACCCGTGCCACCCGGACAATTTCCCTGAAAATTTCGTAGCAGATTGTCTCCGGCGTTTTCAGGCGGCCGCGTCCCTCACACACCGGGCAGGGACTACACAGAATCTGCCCCAGGCTTTCGCGGGTGCGCTTGCGAGTCATTTCCACCAGCCCCAGTTCGGAGATACCGGTCACTGAAGTTCTGGCGTAATCCTTTTCCAGCGCCTTGGTCAGAGTACGCAGCACCTGGCGCTGATGCTCCGCGTCCTCCATATCAATAAAGTCCAGAATGATAAGCCCGCCCAGATTACGTATACGTAACTGCCGGGCGATTGCTGTCGCTGCCTCCAGATTGGTTTTTAATACCGTTTCCGCGTGATTTTTACTACCCAGATAAGCGCCGGTATTTACATCAATCGTGGTCATCGCTTCGGTCTGATCAATAATCAAATCGCCGCCTGACTTCAGTTTGACCTGACGCCCAAGAGCTTTGTGAATCTCATCATCTATACCATAGAGATCAAAAATTGGTCTCTCGCCGACATAAAGCTCTACACGGTCCTTGAAGTCAGGAATAAAATCCTGAACAAAATTGGCGATCTCTGCAAAAGCCTCAGTGGTATCTACACGAATTTTTTCAATGTTCGGCGTTATCAGGTCGCGCACAGCACGCAAATACAGCGGCAGGTCGCGATAGAGTACGCGGATCTCTTTGCTCTTGCCTATGCGTCGTTCAACGGCCGCCCACAACTTGCGCAGAAAACGGATATCTTCCAGCAACTCATCTTCGGTGGCGCCTTCCGCTGCGGTGCGGATGATAAAACCACCTTTGTCTCGCATGGACTCTTTTTCCACACAGGTTTCCAGCAAGACCTGCAGACGATTGCGCTCTTCCTCGTCCTCAAGCCTCTGAGAGATTCCAATGTGCAGATTGCGAGGCAGGAACACCAGATGTCTGGAGGGCAGCGTCAAATGCGTGGTCAGCCGGGCTCCCTTGGATCCGATAGGATCTTTCGCAACCTGCACCACGATCAACTGCCCTTCCCGCAGCAAAAGGCTGATGTCGACCGGATTGTCTTCCTGAACTTCCAGGCCATCGGGACCGATAGGAGCAATGTCTGCGCTGTGCAAAAATGCTGCACGCTCGAGACCTATATCAACAAACGCAGCCTCCATACCGGGCATCACGCGAACCACTTTGCCCAGAAAAATGTCACCGACATAACCACTGCGGCTATGCCGCTCCAGGTAGATTTCCTGCAGCAGCCCGTTTTCGATCAAGGCCAGCCGGGTTTCGCGCGGAGTGACGTTTATGAGAATTTCTTCACTCAATCAGTTTGCTCCTGTTTCGGCAGACGGTGCATCGGCAAATAGCCGGGCACTGGAAGACAGCGCCGTTGGCACAGAAAACTCGCGCAACAACTCGGCGGTCTCGAACAATGGCAACCCAACGACGCCGCTATAACTGCCTTCCAGATAATTAATAAACAACGCTCCCAGCCCCTGCACTGCATAGCCCCCAGCCTTACCGAGTGGCTCACCGCTTTGCCAGTATGCATCGATATCCTGTTGGCTCAGCACCCGGAAACGCACTTTTGTGGTTGATACACGTACCCCGCAGCGTTCGCGTTGCATAACACAGACCGCCGATATGACACGATGCTCACATCCTGAGAGCAGCTTTAACATGCGCTCAGCATCTGCTGCATCCTGTGGCTTGCCAAGCACCTGATTTTCAACAACAACGATGGTATCGGCACCCAGAACCGGCCTTCCGGCCGCTTCTTTTTCAACAGATTCGACCGCAGCGGCCTTGGCCTGTGCCAGCCGGCACACGTAGTCATACGCAGGTTCTGCTGACAACCGGGTTTCGTCTACGTCATGAACAATGACCTCGAATTGCACGCCAATCTGCTCCAGCAGTTCGCGCCGGCGCGGAGACGCAGAGGCCAGAACCAGCGTTTGGAGGGCAGAGCTGTGCGCAGCAGGTTGCATAACAGAAGATTCCAATTCAGGGGGAGGTGAAAAAGCAGGATTCATAGCAGGCGAATTCCTGATAGAAACCCGGCGCGCATCAACGGATATCAAACCCGCGGCGCAACTGTCTCAGGAACATAAACAGCCACGGCCAGACAAAGGCGCTGGACAGCGCGCCCAGCAAAAACAGCATACCACCCGGAGCAGTCTGTGCCGTCATGACCTTGATCCAGTAGGTGCCGGTCATTACCAACCCTACCAGTGCCAGTACTATGCCACTCTGTTGTAAGGACGAAAACAGTCGCAAACGCTGGTGCACACTCAACGTGATATAGGCAAGCACGGCAAACGTGAGCGCGTGGATACCCAGCATGGAACCCTCAAGAATGTCGGTAAATATACCTGCCATCCACGCAGAACCAATTCCGATCCGATACGGCAACGCCATTATCCAGTAGATCAAAACCAACATTACCCATTGTGGCCGATAGTGCATTGCCCACTCCGGAAACGGGACTATCGCCAGCAGGTAAGCCACCAGAAAACTGAGCACAACCACCCACATACCATTGGATCTTGGAGTCATGGAGCATCTCCCTGCAAAATCTCCGGAGCAGGCAGTTCAGCAGCCGGAGCCACATCTTCAGAAACGTCAGCGGGAGCCGTCAGCGAATCGGAGCCCGAAGAACCTGAGTCAAAAATAACAGGCGCCCCCATGATCGCTTCATTGTCCGGCAATACCAGCATCACGTGGCGGGTCCTGTCCATCTGAGCCAGGGGCCGTGCCCGGATCAGCGCAAAAGGCTGGCCCGGATCGTGAACCACGCTGGTCACACGGGCGACGGGATAGTCCTTGGGAAATCGCTGCCCGAGCCCGGAACTGACCAACAGATCGCCCACTACAATGTCCGCTGTATCAGGTACAAATTCCAACTCAAGACCAGGTGCATCTGCCCGCCCTCCGCGCGCAATTGCACGTTCGCCGTTCCGATTGACCTGCACCGGAGTGCCATGGCGGGAATCAGTGATTAAAAGGACCCAACTGGTAAACGGCAGCACTTCTTCCACCTGCCCCATCAATCCATGAGCATCAAGCAATGCCTGACCTTCAAAAACGCCGTTGTGGGCGCCGCGGTTAATCAGCACCCGGCGGGAGCCGGGATCATTGGAAACATTGATGATTTCGGCCGTCATGACCCGCCCCTGAACAGCCTGTGAAGCTTCCTGTAACTCACGCAGACGACTGTTCTCACTGGCCAGGCCAGCCAGCAATTGCAGCTCGCGCTGGGCAAACAGCAGCTGTTGACGCAATTCGGTATTTTCTTCAAGCAAGTCGCGCTGGGATACAAAAACGTCGTCTATCCAGGCGGAAACGCGGGCAGGTGTATCTGCCACCCAATACACGGGCGTGGTCAGATAAGCCATGGTGAAACGTACCCGGTCCAGATAAGCAAACCGGCTGTCGACATACATAAGCGCCAAGGCCAGTGCCACAAAGGCCACCAGCCTGTATTCAAGCGAAACCGCTTTGATGAATAAGGTTTTAATAACAGAACCTCTGGCTTTCCGGGATTATTCTACCGTCAGCGCATCCATCTCATTGGAATCCATCAGCTCCATGGCTTTGCCGCCGCCACGGGCAACACAAGTTAATGGATCATCAGCCACAATGACCGGCAAACCCGTCTCTGCGGACAGCAGTTTATCCAGATCTTTGAGCAAGGCGCCGCCACCTGTCAGCACCATACCACTTTCGGCGATGTCTGAGGCAAGTTCAGGAGGTGATTGCTCCAACGCACTTTTGACCGCTTGCACAATTGCTGACAGCGGCTCTTGCAGCGCTTCCAGAATTTCGTCGCTGTTCAGGGTAAAACTGCGCGGGACACCTTCCGCCAGATTGCGGCCACGCACATCGATCTCGCGCAGCACACCTTCGGACGGATAAGCACAACCAATCTCTTTTTTGATCCGCTCAGCCGTGGCATCACCAATCAGACTGCCGTAGTTACGGCGAACGTGCGTAATGATCGCCTCATCAAACCGGTCACCGCCAATACGCACAGATTCAGCGTATACGATACCGTTCAGGGAGATGATGGCAATCTCTGTAGTGCCACCACCAATGTCTACGACCATGGAGCCACTTGGCTTTTCAACTGGCAGACCGGCACCAATCGCAGCTGCCATAGGCTCTTCAATCAAACGCACTTCCCGGGCACCGGCACTGATCACCGACTCCCGAATGGCGCGGCGCTCTACCTGAGTCGATTTGCAAGGGACACAAACCAGCACCCGGGGGCTGGGCGGGAAAAAGCTGTTCTCATGCACCTTGCTGATAAAGTGCTGCAACATCTTCTCGGTAACCTGGAAGTCGGCGATTACACCATCTTTCATGGGGCGTATGGCGGTGATATTACCAGGCGTTCTGCCCAGCATACGCTTTGCATCTGCGCCTACCGCGGTTACTGTTTTTTGACCGTTGTGGCTACGGATAGCGACCACTGACGGTTCATTCAATACAATCCCTTCACCTCTGACGTAGATCAGGGTATTAGCCGTACCCAGATCTATAGCCAGATCGTTTGAGAACATTCCTCTGATTTTTTTGAACATTGAATTTATGCTACCTTTTTAATCGTAGAGGCGACCCGACCGCCGGATCACCGCGCCCGCCATCTGATGGCAGACAAAATATTCCTGAGACAGTTCCCGCTGATGGTCAACAGCCCTGATAAAGGCAGTCGGCGTAACCGTCAGTCATAGACTGTACATTCGCGCATAATTTCGCTGATGTGGCAGGGAACTATCGTAAACCTGGTAGGAAACTGTTGCCTCTGACCGGCCATAATCCCGTATAATCACGGCTTTTCCAGCTATAAGGTACGCACTCTAACAATGCTCTTGTGATAGGGCAAGTATCAAAAACGTTCCGGCTTGAGGCCTGATTTCAGACTCTGGCAAGGCCGGCATTATCGCACACTCCGGGAGCGCTTGAATGGCATTAAGTAAGAACGATGTGGAAAAAATTGCGCATCTGGCAAGGCTACAGATTAATGATGCTGATGCCTCTGAAGTTGGCCAGCGTATTTCCAATATCCTTGAGATGATCGACCAGATGCAGAACGTCGATACGTCCGAAGTAAGCCCTATGGCTCATCCTTTTGACGCAGTTCAGCGCTTGCGCCCGGACCTGGTGACTGAAAAGAACCAGCGCGACTATTACCAGAAGATTGCACCGGCAACACAGGATGGACTGTATCTGGTACCACGCGTCATTGAATAATCAGGGCGTATAAAGGCTGAATCAGAGTTTTTTGAGTCACTCTCACAGATCCGGATTACGGATCAGCAAGGAACACACCGCTTATGTTGAGCAAAACCGTTGCTGAGTTGGCGACCGCGCTGTCTCAGAAAGAGATCTCTGCCAGGGAACTGACACAGGCTTATCTGGATCGTATCGGCCGATTGAATCCTGCGTTAAACGCCTATGTGACCATTACAGCTGACAAGGCACTGGCCCAGGCAGATCTTGCTGATGCACGCATTTCACGCGGCGAAGCAGGACCTTTAACAGGCATCCCCATCGCACATAAAGATATTTTTTGTACCCGCGATGTACTGACCGCCTGCGGCTCGCACATGCTGCACAACTTTATTGCGCCGTACGACGCCTGCGTGGTTGAACGTCTTGAGCAGGCGGGCGCCATCATGCTCGGCAAAACCAATATGGACGAATTCGCCATGGGTTCATCCAATGAGACCAGCTGGTTCGGCCCTGTCCGCAATCCCTGGGATCCGGAGCGCGTCCCAGGTGGCTCGTCCGGCGGATCAGCGGCAGCGGTAGCTGCCGATCTTTGCGCCATGGCAACTGGCACCGATACCGGCGGCTCAATCCGTCAGCCGGCGTCCTTTTGCGGCATCACCGGCCTTAAACCAACCTATGGTCGGGTGTCGCGCTGGGGAATGATTGCGTTTGCATCGAGCCTTGACCAGGCCGGTCCGCTCACTAAAAGTGCTGAAGATGCTGCGCTGATGATGAATGCCATCGCCGGCACTGATGTGCGTGACTCCACCTGCCTCGACTTACCGGCAGAAGATTTCACCGCTCAACTGAACCAGCCTTTGACTGGCGTTCGCATTGGTCTGCCACGTGAACATTTCACCAAAGATCTGAACCCCTCAGTGCAGAGTATTCTGCAGAATGCTGTTCGCAAACTGGAATCGTTGGGGGCAACTTTTAAAGAAATCAGCTTACCCAATAACTATTTGTCCGTTCCGGCCTACTATGTGATTGCACCCGCGGAAGCGTCCTCCAATCTGTCGCGTTTCGATGGTGTACGCTACGGCCATCGCTGTGCAAATCCGGCCAACCTGGAAGATCTCTACAAGCGCAGCCGGGGTGAAGGTTTTGGTGACGAGGTCAAACGTCGCATTATGGTCGGAACCTATGCACTCTCTGCCGGCTACTACGATGCCTACTACATCAAAGCGCAAAAGATCCGCCGCCTGATCAAGGACGATTTTGACCAGGCGTTTAAAGACGTCGATTTGATACTCGGCCCGACATCACCGCACACCGCGTTCAAACTCGGTGAAAAAGTGAGCGACCCGGTCACCATGTATCTTGAAGATATTTACACCATCGCCGTTAACCTGGCCGGTTTGCCCGGCATGTCATTACCAGCCGGCATTCTCGATGGCCTGCCCATCGGCATGCAGCTGGTTGGTCCGGCCTTGTCAGAATCACGCCTGCTGAATGTGGCACATCAGTTCCAGCTCAACACCGACTGGCACGCAAAGAGACCAGCGGCGCCCGTAGTATCAAGCCCGGAGGTATCAGCATGAGCTGGGAAACTGTGATAGGACTGGAAGTACACGTCCAGCTGGCGACCAAAAGCAAATTGTTTTCTGGCAGTGCCACTGAGTTTGGCGCTGAACCCAACACACAAGCCAGCCTTTATGATCTGGCATTGCCGGGCACACTGCCGGTCATGAACGAAGAAGTGCTGCGTATGGCAGTGAGCTTCGGCCTGGCTGTGGATGCCGAAATTGGCAAACGTTCTGTGTTTGACCGCAAAAACTATTTTTACCCTGACCTGCCCAAAGGCTACCAGATCAGTCAACTGGCGTTTCCGACAGTAGGCCGAGGCGCGCTGAAAATAAATCTGGACGATGGCAGTGAAAAAACCATTGCCATTACCCGCGCGCACATCGAAGAAGATGCCGGCAAATCCCTGCACGAAGATTTTCAGGGCATGTCCGGCATCGACCTCAACCGTGCCGGTACACCGCTGCTGGAAATCGTGTCTGATCCGGATCTGCGAAACGCCAAAGAAGCTGTGGCTTATCTGAAGAAGCTGCACTCGATCATTCTGTACCTCGGCATTTCCGACGGCAACATGGCACAAGGCTCCATGCGTTGTGACGCCAACGTATCTGTGCGCAAAAAAGGCGATACTGAATTTGGCACGCGTACAGAGATCAAAAACGTCAACTCATTCAAGTTCGTTGAGAAAGCGATCAACTACGAAGTGCAGCGCCAGATCGAACTGATTGAGGACGGCGGCCGTGTGATTCAGGAAACCCGCCTGTACGACTCTGACAAAGACGAAACCCGTTCCATGCGCAGCAAGGAAGTAGCCAACGACTACCGTTACTTCCCGGAACCGGATCTGTTGCCGATTGTGATTGATGAATCCTACATTGCCGCCGTCCGCGCAACTCTGCCCGAGCTGCCCGCAGCACGATGTGCACGTTTTGTGTCCGAATATGGCCTGAGTGCTTATGATGCGGATGTACTTACCAGTGACAGAGCGATGGCCGACTATTTTGAATCCGTCGTCAAACTCTGTGGTGATGCCAAACTGTCAGCCAACTGGGTAACGGTGGACCTGCTTGGCCTGCTGAACAAAAGTGATCTGTCTATTAATGAGTCACCAATCAAACCCGGACAACTCGGCACCATGATTGCCCGCATCAAGGACAACACCATCTCCGGAAAACTTGCCAAAACCGTGTTCGAAGCACTGGCCGCAGGTGAGTCTGACGTTGATCAGATTATCGAGTCACGTGGTTTAAAGCAGGTTACTGACACCGGCGCTATCGAAAAATTGGTGGACGAAGTTATCGCATCCAACCCGGACCAGGTTGCGCAGTACCGCGCGGGCAAAGAAGCGGTGTTCGGTTTTTTTGTTGGCCAGGCCATGAAAGTATCCAAAGGCAAAGCCAACCCGGCACAGCTCAATGAGCTGTTGCGCAACAAATTGAAGGCAGATTAAAGATCATGAGTGACGTTAAAAAAGTTGGCAAGGAACGCACACAACCGGCAACGCTGAATGAGGAGTGGAGTGATGAACGCGTAAAAGCGTTTTTTGCACTGATTCCACCGGAAGGCATACCAGCAGACTATCATCTGTTGCAAAAAGCCTACCGCGGCATGCTGCCGGAGCAGTTCGAGAGGTTTGTGGCATTTTTTGTTGAAGGCGGCCATGACATTAATGTGCGGCTGGGCAATGGCACTACGTTTCTGGATCATGTGAATCAGCATCATAGTTCTGGGGCTTATCAGGATATTCTGAAACTGGCGGGGGCAGTGTCGGGCAAGAAGTGATTGTGTTGCAGCAAACTCATTTCGGAGAGCGCAACGGGAGTGGGTCGCTGTGCAGGACCGGCCGCATCCTCTGACGGTCCGACCGACGCTGCGCAACTCGCCTTCGCTCGCTACGCGGGCTCAGAGCTCAAACAGTGCTCGCGTTTTTTCGGTCGGACAGCCAGAGGATAAGCGCGGCCTGATTGGTCCTGCACAGCGACCCACTCCCATTGCTTGTGCGCGGCGTTGTTGCAGCGTAGTTGAGCGGGATATACTGGCAGTTCGATCATCTGCTTGCATGGGACTTGTTGTTGTCACTGTATGGCTACGCACCCATCGACGAGCTGAACACAGCAACTGCGTGGCTTATCTACCGGGCAGACACCATTCTTGTATCCGCCGCCATGCTGTTTCACTGGATGCCCAACATCGCCTTCAGCCACATCATAAAACCCATGTAACCCGACGCCTCAGAACAAGCATGGCAATCAGCTGCCAACGCACACATAATAATTTTGCTGATAGCCGCAGTCGCTGCTTTATATGCAGCGCACCGCAACTTGAAGAACTACGATCTGAGGACAAACGAAGCCGCAACAAAGTGAGTCAACCGACTCAAGAGATACACCAGATGCTGCGCCCACCAAACCAGAATGCGGAGTGAGCAACGGGAGCGGGTCACCGCACCGGACCACTCAGGACGCGCTTATCCTTTACCGGGGCGCCCGAAAAAGCGTGAGCACTGTTCGAATCCGGAGCGGCGTAGCCGCGACGTTGAGTTGCGCAACGCCGGGCGCCCCGGTAAAGGATGCGGCCGGTCCGGTGCGGTGACCCGCTCCCGTTGCGGCTGCACTCAATTCACACAGTAACTTTGTTGCTTTCTTTTCTTTTCAGCTTTGCAGCTTTGCAGCTTTGCAGCTACAAAAGTTTAACGACGCGGCCGGGGTTTCCCACCACCACTACGCCCCTGCCCCGGACGCGAAGAACCGCCGCTACGAGCCGGCTTCGACTCATCCTTGAAATGCGTAGCCCGACTGAACGGCGGCGGCTCCACCAACAAAGAAGCATCCGGATAAACACAAGGCAACTTCTGCCCCAGCGTCTTCTCGATATTCGGCAACAGGAACGAATCTTCCTCACATGCAAAACTGATAGACGTGCCCACCGAGCCCGCTCGCCCGGTACGACCAATTCTATGCACATAATCATCCGCCTCTTCCGGCAGAC
The DNA here is from genome assembly GCA_030651695.1 of Pseudohongiella sp. Taxonomy (GTDB): domain Bacteria; phylum Pseudomonadota; class Gammaproteobacteria; order Pseudomonadales; family Pseudohongiellaceae; genus Pseudohongiella. The sequence continues at coordinate 68,081 of JAUSCD010000019.1, forward strand.
TGTAATTGATCACATGCGTCACATCATCGATGTGCAAACCACGGCCCGCCACATCGGTCGCAACCAAGACCTTGATCGTGCCATCACGGAACTCGTCTAATGTCCTTACACGTTTATTCTGTGCAACTTCTCCCGACAACAAACCACAACTCACACCATGGCGGTAAAGATTGTCCGCCAGTTTACGCACCTGATCCCGGCGGTTGTTAAACACAATCACACGATCAGCACCTTCGGCGGCAATCAGGTTATAAAGCAGCTTATACTTGTCTTCCGTTGTAACCAGATAAACCAGTTGCTCAACATTATCTGTAGCCACACGCTCCGGCTGAATCTCGATCATGATCGGATCCATTGCCCAACGTGAAGTCAGCTCAATAATTTCAGGTGTAAAGGTCGCACTGAACAATAACGTCTGACGACAATCCTTATGCGGAGTACGTGACACAATTGTGCGCACCTGCGGGATAAAGCCCATGTCCAGCATACGGTCAGCTTCATCGATAACCAGCAGTTCGACCAAACCAAGATACAAATGATCCTGCTGCAGGAAGTCGATCAAGCGGCCGGGTGTTGCCACCACGATATCGACAGGACGCTTGTCTACCTGGCGCAACTGTTTCTGATAATCCTCACCACCGACCAGTGTCACCACATGCAGATCAGTGTATTTGGTCAGGTTGGCTGCATCGCTGGCAATTTGCTGCACCAGTTCACGTGTAGGCGCCAGCACAATGGCACGTGGTTCACCAATGAAGCGTGTATCCTGCATCGGATTTTTTAACAGATCATTGATGATGGTGATCAGGAACGCTGCTGTTTTACCGGTGCCTGTCTGGGCTTTGCCTGTGACATCAAAACCGCGCAAGGTATAGCGAAGACTTTGTGCCTGAATGGGCGTGCAGTATTCATAACCCAGCTCAGCAATGCCTTTTTCAAGTGCCGGCTCCAGATTGAATGTGCTGAATGGTATCTTGGTAGGCACCACTTTGATGGCGTTTTCTACAACAGGATCTACTGCCTGTTCCGTCAGGTCTGCCAGTTCTTCTTCAGCCGCATCAGCCACTTCCCCGGCGTCCGGTTCAGCGATTTCCGGCTCAGACTCTGCAGGGGTTTCCATCGCCGGCTCTGCTTCAGGTCCGACGGCCAATTCGACTTCAGCTACTTCAGCTACATCTGCGGCTTCAGTCGTACTCTCAGAGACAGCAACATCAACCATCTCCTCAACATCTGAGGCAAGTGCTGCGTCGGCTTCAGCCTCTGCTTCTGCTTGCTGCAACTGAATAGTGTCAGTTTCCGGAAGGCTCCCGGCATCCGCCTGAATTTCAGGCACGGCAATGACTTCGGGTTTTATCAATGTTTCTGGCTTGGGATCTTCGCCGGGCAAATCTGGAGGGGACGTGGTGTCTGATGGTTCCGGGGAAGTCTCTAACGCTGCCTGGTGATCACTTTCGTCCGTCTTTTGCATCTAACGTAGCCTTTTACTGAATCGTCTGTTTGTTTAATCGTCTGAATTTATGCGACAGCATCATAGCGCCTGAGTGTCCGGCGCATCAAGCGTAGCCGCTGCACCTCTGCTATTGGCACCAGAGTCTCTACATACCGGACAAGCCGGATCGCGCGGCAGGCGCAGCTCGCGCCAGTGGCTGCTGAATGCATCGAACAACAGCAGCTTTCCACACAAGTCCTGACCAAGACCGGTTAATACTTTTATTGCTTCCAGCGCCTGCATGCTGCCAATCACGCCGACCAACGGAGCCAAAACGCCGTTGCGCGCGCAACTCATCTGCTCATCGTCGCCGCCCCGGTACAGGCACTGGTAACAGGGGCTGTCAGCGCGACGACTGTCAAATACTGCCACCTGCCCTTCCAGTCTGATGGCAGCGCCCGAAACTAGCGGCACACGAGCATCAACGCAGGCGCGATTGATCATAAACCGGGTACTGAAGTTGTCACAGGCGTCTACAACCAGATCAACTCCGTCCGCCAACAGTGTCGTCAAACCATCCTGATCAAGTCTTTTATTTACAATCGTCAAACGGGTATCGTGGTTCAGAGCCTGCAGTGTATTGGCTGCTGATTCCACCTTGGCCACACCGATACCTTGCTCGGTATGCACAATCTGCCGCTGCAGATTGCTCAAATCGACCTGATCATCGTCGACCAGTATCAGATGCCCGACACCGGCAGCAGCCAGATACATGGACACAGGACTACCCAGACCGCCAAGCCCTACTATTAATACAGTGGCCGCCTGCAGGCGCTGCTGGCCTTCAATATCAAAGGCCGGCAGCATGATCTGGCGACTGTAGCGCAACAGCTGTTCGTCATTCATTGTCCGCATCCTCGCTTGCAGCCGGAACCCGACGCCCCAGTGTGACACGTTCCTGTCCGCCAAGGTCACGTTGGGTACTGATCTGTTTAAAACCGTGACCTGCCATCAACTCCCGCACCGCTGCGCCCTGATCATAACCGTGCTCAAACAACAACCAGCCGCCGGGCTTAAGCCTTGAAACCGACTGCTCTGTCAGCACCGCCAGATCACGCACCCCCCCGTCCTGTGCAGCCAGGGCAGATATCGGCTCAAAACGCAGATCACCCTGCAGCAAGTGCGGATCGCCTGGTTCTATATAAGGAGGATTACTGACCAGAACATCCAGTAGAAGGGAGTCAGGCAGGGCCTGACACCAGTCACCCTGATAAAACTCCACCCCGGACAGATTATTCAAATATGCGTTTTGTTTTGCAACAGCCAGTGCGGCAGCGCTGGCGTCAGCAGCCAGCACTCGCCAGGCGGGACGCTCACTCGCCACTGCCAAGGCAATAGCGCCACTGCCGGTCCCCATATCAGCCAGAGTCAGAGCTTGTGAGTTATCTGCCAGCGCCAGCACCTGCTCGACCAGCAATTCGGTATCGGCACGGGGAATTAACACATCAGGCGTAACCAGCAGATCCAGCGACCAGAACCCGCGGGTTCCGGTGATATAGGCGACTGGCTCGCCAGTCTGGCGACGCTTGATAAGGCGCTGGAAAATCTGCCACTGCTGTTCTGTCAGTGCCTCATCCGGGTGGGTGATCAGGCGGGAGCGTGAACACTGCAACACATGTGTCAATAGCCATTCAGCGTCCACACGCGGGGTCACATCCTGCAAACCCCCGAGCTCCTGCAACTGCACAAGTGCCCACTCAAATGCCTGCTGCAGGTTTGTTGTCATGGCTTCAAGCCGCCAGTTCCGCCAGCTGGTCGGCCTGGTATTCCTGAATCAGCGGCTGAATGACAGAGTCCAGATCGCCTTGCATGACCTCATCCAATTTGTAGATGGTCAGATTGATACGGTGGTCTGTAACGCGGCCCTGAGGGTAATTATAGGTGCGTATACGCTCTGAGCGGTCACCGGAACCCACCAGTAAACGCCGCGCATCAGATTGCTGTTTATCCGCAGCGGCCTGCTGCATGTCATTCAGGCGCGCATGCAGCAAGGACATGGCACGTGCCCGGTTTTTGTGTTGGGACCGTTCATCCTGACACTCGACCACCATGCCACTTGGAATATGCACAATACGAATCGCAGAATCGGTTTTGTTGATGTGCTGACCGCCGGCGCCGCTGGCACGGAAAGTGTCTATACGCAGATCAGCTTTGTTAATTTCGATTTCTGCCAGCTCGTCAGAGGCCGGCAGAATAGCAACTGTACAGGCCGAGGTATGAATACGTCCCTGGGTTTCAGTATCAGGCACACGCTGGACCCGGTGGGCACCGGACTCAAACTTGAGCATACCAAATACGTTTTTGCCTTCCACGCGGGTAATGATTTCCTTGAAACCGCCGTGTTCACCAGGGCGTTCGCTTAAAACTTCAAGACGCCAGCCTTGTCGCTCGGCATAACGTGAATACATACGAAACAGATCGCCGGCGAAAATCGCGGCTTCGTCACCACCGGTGCCGGCGCGGATCTCCAGAAACACATTCATACTGTCTTTTTCGTCTTTGGGCAGCAGAAGTTTCTGCAAGGACAGTTCCAGTATTTCCAGTTGTTCTTTCAATGAGCGGTTTTCTTCTTCCGCCATTTCCCGCATATCAGGATCAGCATCGCGTAACATTTCCTGCGTCAGCGCCAGGTCCTCTGTAGCGGTCAGATAGCGCTTGAACTCCATCACGATAGGCTCAAGATCAGAGAACTCACGCGACAGATTGCGGAAGCGTTCCTGATCGGAGATGGTTTCCGCATCACTTAGCAAGGCTTCGAGTTCCTGGCAACGATCCGCCAACAGTTCCAGTTTTTGATGTATCGACGCTTTCATTATTTTTTATCCAGTTCAAACAATTCCTGTGTCAGTTGGACCAGCTCATCGCGGCCCTCGGCACTGGCCTTTTTCATTTGCACACTCGGTGTATGTATCAATTTATTGGTAATGCCACGCGCCAGCGCTTCCAGAACCTTGTCGGCCGGCACACCTTTGTCCAGCGCCCTTACTGCCTTGTCGAGCTCCGTCTGACGGATTGCATCCGCTTTCTCGCGGAACGCACGCAAGGTTCCCACTGCACTCAGTGCCCGCAGTTGTTTAAGATATTCTTCAACGCCGCGCTCGATAATTGTGCTGGCCTGCTCGGCGGCCTGAGCACGGCTTTTTACGTTATCTTCGATAACATCGCGGATATCATCGACGCTGTATAAATACGCGTCACTTATCTCGCCGACCTCTGGTTCGATATCCCGCGGGACAGCCAGATCCACCAGCAGCATGGGTTTATGTTTGCGCTTTTTGATAGCGCTCTCAACGGCACCTTTGCCCAACAGGGGTAACTGGCTGTTAGTGGATGACACTACTATATCTGCGCGTATCAGTTCCTCGGGTATATCGGATAACAGCACTCCGCGGGCACCAAATTTTTCGCCAAGTTTCACCGCGTTCTGCAGCGTACGGTTGGCGACCACAATACTTTTGACACCCTTGTCGGTGAGGTGGCGCGCTACCAATTCAATGGTGTGGCCAGCGCCGATCAACAGCGCATGCAGGGACCCGAGATTTGAAAATATCTGCTCAGCCAAAGTAACCGCGGCATAAGCCACCGACACCGGGTTTTCACCAATCGCAGTATCAGTCCGCACTTCCTTGGCTATCGAGAACGCTTCCTGAAACGCGCGGCCCAGCTGCGCACGGGCAGCACCCTGCTCTTTGGCAACGGCATAAGCGGATTTGATCTGGCCCAGTATCTGAGGCTCGCCCAGCACCATGGAGTCCAGCCCGCAAGCCACCCGCATCAGATGACGTATGACATCTTCGTGCCAATGGAAGTAGCTGCACGTGCTCAGTTCGGCCGCGCTCACGCCATGGTATGCACTCAGCCAGTTCAACAGCTTTTGTTGTTCCGCTTGTAGCAGTGACGGGTCAAAGGCGGTATCGGTATTGTCCTGAGGCGGATTGTTGGATTCATTATCCGCTGACTGATTGCGCCCACCCGACAGATCCACATCAATATAGAGTTCTGTGCGATTACAGGTAGATACAATCACAGCCTCTCGCACATGCGCCAGCGAGATCACCTTTTGCATGGCATCCGCCATGCGCTCCGGCGGGAATGCAACCTGCTCGCGCAGCGCCACATTTGCCGTATTGTGATTGATACCAAGCAGAACCAGCGCCATGAACAGAGCCTTGAAACCTAACCTGATGTGCAGGCCTCCGGAGAGGCGTTGTATGAAAAGTGCGCTATCTTACTAAAAACCGGAGGCGCGCGCCCGCACTTATATCGGGAACTTACCGTCAGGGACAACCGCAGTGCACGTATTATGCGGCGGCTCCGGTCACAATTGTAGTGTTGCTTCAGAACTGTTGTTACAATCCGGCGGTGCCGAAACAGGTGCCTGATGTTGGCATCCGACACGGACACCCATAACTGGAATTTATGAAAACTCTGCCTATTCGCCTGTTGCTCCTTGTTTCCCCGCTACTGGTGGCGTGCGCCGGTATTTCAGCGCCGCAAGACGATAGCTCCCTGCCTGATTTACCACCATCTGAATCAGAAGTAGCCGCACTCGAAGTGGCAGCACTCAAGGAAGAAATCGAATACGGCAATTTTACGCGCGAGCAACTGGAAATAGCCTTGCTCAGCGAGTTTGGCGGTATGCGTGGATATCTGCCGCAGGCCGCTGAGGGTTATTACGAACTGGCCCTGGAAACCCGCGATCTGAGCATCATCAAGCGCGCGGTAGAGTTTGTCTCTGCCACCGCCAATACAGAAGCCCTGGCCGAACTGGCATCACTCTGGCTTGAAAAAGAGCCTGACGCCCTGCAGCCTCACCTTGTGTTGGGTTATCAGTTGATGGAACAAGGACTTTATATCCGCGCCCTGCCCCATCTGAACACTGTCATGGATCAGGGCGGCCAAGTCGATTTCACAGCGTTGTCGGCGCGCACCTTTGCGCTGGAAAACCGGCAACGCGAAGTGTTGATCACGGAGCTTGAGGGCATACTCGACCGACACCCGGAAGAACCCACACTTTATTACGCCCTGTCTCAGATGAACGACCAAAGTGGTCAGAGCGAAAGCGCTGCTGAGTGGCTACAGATTGCACGCGCCCGCTTCGGGGATAACTCGCGCACCTATCTGATTGAGGCCCAGCTGCTTCAGAACATGGGCAGGGCAGAGGACGCAGAAGTCGTGCTGGCCAATGCTGTACAGCAATATCAGAACAATCGCCTTCTGCGTTACAGCTATGCACAGTTGTTGGTACAGAACGGCAAACTTGCAGAAGCAGCGGCTGAATTCGAGATGCTGATAGCGCGCGAACCACAGGATATGGAAACACTGTATTCGCTGGTCCTGATCAATCTGGAACTGGAGGACTACAGCAAGGCCGAGCCACAGCTCAGGGCGCTCATAAATGCACGTCATCGACTCAATGAAGCCCATTATTATCTGGCCATTATCCTGGAAAGTCGCAATGACCTGGCTGAAGCCCTGACCCATTACCAGCAGATCAGCCGCCAGTCCAACGCCTTTCTGGCATCGCAGCGTCAAATCATGAGGATCATGGTTCAACTGCAACAGTTTGATGAAGCTGGTGAGTGGTCTCAACAACTGGCAGCCAGCGATCAACGGCTGGCACCCATCATACCGGCGCTGGAGGCTGAAGCACTGGTCAACCAGGGGCTTGAAGAGCGCGCTAGTATAGTGCTGGACAGGGCGCTGACACAGTTCCCGGACAACATCGACCTGCTGTTTGCCCGTGCGCTGCTTAGTGAACGCCTTGATAATCTGGAAATGCTTGAGCGGGATCTGCGCCAGATCATTGCGTTGTCCCCGGAAGATGCACGCGCGCTTAATCACCTGGGTTATGCGCTGACGATCCGCACAAACCGCTATCAGGAAGCACTGGACCTGATTGAACGCGCCATTGCCATCTCACCCGACGACCCGGCGATCATAGACAGTCTGGGCTGGGTGCAATACAAACTAGGCATGCTTGAGCAGTCCATCGTGAATTTGCGCCGGGCATACGCTGCGTTCCCCGATCATGAAGTGGCTGCGCATCTGGGCGAAGTATTGTGGGTCAATGGCCAGCAAGCTGAAGCGCTGCAAGTCTGGCAATCCGCTCTGGAGAGCTTCCCAGATAGTGAAATTGTGACTGAAGCCATGGAGCGGCTGATGCCGCAGGCTGGAGATCAACGCGCCGTTTCAATCAGAGATATCCGCCAGTGAAACAGCTGACAATTCTCGTTTTGACCATGGCGCTGGCTGCGTGCGCAGGTACGCCCCGTATGGACGCGCCGGTTAACACAGAATGGGAGGCCCGTCGTCAGTTGCTCGAATCGCTGTCACAGTGGGAATTCACTGGCAGTATTAATGTACGCGACGCCAATGAAGCGCAATCGTCAAGAATCCGCTGGCGACAACAGGACGAGGCTTACCGCATCAACCTGTGGGGTACATTTAATGTCGGCGCCACTGAAATCAACGGCCGCCCGGGTGAAGTGCGCATCGAACAACAGGGCGAAGAGCCGATCATCACCGAATCACCGGAAGAAATGCTATATCAACAGATTGGTTATGAGCTGCCGGTTACCGAACTTAATTACTGGATCAAGGGCATACCTGCACCTGGTGCCAGCCACGCGTTGAATTTTGCCGACAATCAGCAACTGCTCAGCTTCGAACAGGATGGCTGGCGCATCGACTATCTGGGATATACCAATTTTGGCCAGGAAACCCTGCCTACCCGCATTCGCATCCAGAAAGACCCATTGCGACTTGACCTGATTCGACTGAGCTGGACTTTACCTGCAGCGCAAATCGAATAAGCAGGATTTACAGGACTATGCTTACCAACACTCCGTCTGCTCACTCGCTCACACTGTTGGCTCCGGCCAAACTCAATCTCTTTTTGCACATCACTGGCCGTCGCCCCGATGGCTACCATCTGCTGCAGACTGTTTTCCAGTTGCTGGATTACGGCGACGAACTCAGCTTCAGCTTGCGTGATGACGACCAGATTCGTTTGCACTGCGACAGCCCTGAACTGTCTGGCGAGGATAATCTGGTACTGCGCGCGGCACGTCTGCTTCGCGAACACTGCGATTGCAATCAAGGTATAAATATTGAACTGGTCAAACGCATACCTGCAGGGGCCGGGCTCGGTGGAGGCAGCTCCGATGCAGCGACAACGCTCGTGGCGTTAAACCAGCTCTGGCATTGCGGTCTGACCAAGGAGCAACTTGCTGCCATGGGCCTGAGCCTTGGCGCAGATGTACCGGTATTTGTGAAGGCCCGCTCAGCGTGGGCCGAAGGCGTTGGCGAGCATCTCACCCCAATGCTTCTGCCTGCTATTTATTACCTTGTTTTAACGCCTGCCTGCCATGTTTCAACATCTGTGATTTTTTCACATCAGGAGTTGACACGGGACACTCACCCCATCAAAATGGCCGCCTTTCTGGCAGGGCAGTCCCGAAATGACTGTGAAATGCTGGTCCGAATGCTGTATCCCGAAGTAAATGCTGCGCTTGAATGGCTCAGTCAGTTTGCTCCGGTAAGGATGACAGGAACAGGATCCAGTGTATTTGCAGGCTTTCAAGATGAAGCCTCTGCCAGAGCAGTGCTGGAGCAGTTGCCGTCCGACGCTCAAGGTCCACTGAAGAACATCAGTGGTTTTGTAGCCAGGGCAGTCAACGAGTCTGTGTTAACAGGCTTTTAATTTGAAGCTGCGGGGCGTGTAGTTAGAAACTGCGCAGCGGACAAGCAACAGTAATGCAGCGTGAACTGACAATATCTACTGCCGCAAATTCGCAGGTAGGCAAATCAGCGCACAATAGCTTAGAATAGCGACGTTTTTTGGGGTGTCGCCAAGTTGGTAAGGCATCAGATTTTGATTCTGACATGCGTTGGTTCGAGTCCAGCCACCCCAGCCAAATTCTCGGTTTCCCGGGTTAAGTTGTCCATACTTGTGTGTCAAGAACAGGCAACCTTCATTCAGTCAACACCAGTGACCTAAACGAATGACCCGGACGGGCAAGACCATCAAACAATTACAGCAAAAGAAAAAATCCACACAGGGCAAACGCTGGACCTCTCCCGCGAGCAAGTCTGAAGGTAACAATCCCATGGCTAACAATCTGATGGTTTTCACCGGCAACGCTAACCCTTTGCTGGCTGAGAAAATTGCACGTTACATCGGCATTCCGCTGGGTGATGCGCAGATCGGCAAGTTCAGTGATGGTGAAATAGCTGTTGAGATCAGAGAGAACGTGCGCGGCAAGGACGTGTTTATTATTCAGTCCACTTGCGCGCCCACCAATGACAGCCTGATGGAATTGCTGTTGACCGCCGATGCCATGCACCGCGCATCAGCTAACCGCATCACTGCAGTTATCCCCTACTTTGGTTATGCCCGCCAGGATCGTCGTGTACGTTCTGCGCGTGTGGCTATCAGTGCCAAAGTGGTGGCAGACATGATTTCCGCTGTCGGTGTTAACCGTGTATTGACAGTTGACCTGCACGCTGAACAGATTCAAGGCTTTTTCAGCATCCCGGTGGACAACGTTTACGGCTCGCCAGTATTGACCGAAGACATCGAAAGACAGAATTACGAAAACCTGACCGTGGTATCTCCGGATATCGGCGGCGTGGTCCGGGCCCGTGCAGTTGCCAAACAACTCAACGTTGATCTGGCGATTATCGACAAACGTCGCCCGCAGGCAAATGAAGCGCAAGTGATGCACATCATAGGTGAAGTGAAAGGCCGTACCTGCCTTATCGTAGACGATATGGTTGATACTGCCGGCACACTGTGTAAAGCCGCTGCCGCGCTTAAAGAACACGGCGCCACTAAAGTGATCGCCTACTGCACGCACCCCGTTTTATCCGGCAATGCAGCTCATAATATTGCCAATTCAGAGCTGGATTCCCTGGTTGTTACCGACACAATTCCACTGAGCGATGCAATCAGGAATTGCTCAAAAGTGCGTCAACTGAGCATGGCAAGACTGCTGGCTGAATCTATTCGCCGCGTCAGCAATGAAGAATCAATCAGTGCCATGTTCGAAGGTTCAGGCGTCTGATTTTTACCAGAGATGATCAAATTTTTGATCATCTTTTTTACCACACGTTTACATGACCGGTCGCAAGTCAGTAAACGTTTTGAAACCGGAGAGACATTATGTCCAATGAGTTTGAACTGAATTGCAGTGCCAGAAACGACCTGGGGAAAGGTGCGAGCCGCCGCCTGCGTCGTCTGGCTGATCTTGTTCCTGCCATTATTTATGGCGGCACAGCAGCCCCGGAATCGATTTCGATTCCGCATAAAGACATCCTTAAAGCGACGACTAACGAAGCTTTCTTCTCTCACATCATCACTCTGGTGGTTGATGGCAAGAAGCAACAGGTTGTTATCAAGGCCATGCAGCGTCACCCGGCCAAACCACGCATCATGCACGCTGATTTTCAGCGCGTTGACAAGACCCACACTATCCACGTGAAAGTGCCGGTCCACCTGATCAACGAAGATAAGTGCAAAGGCGTTAAGGTTGGCGGTGGCAGCATCCTGAAGACCATGTCAGAGCTTGAAATTGTATGTCTGCCGCAGGACCTGCCTGAGTACCTGGAAATTGATATGGCAGATCTGGGTGTTGGCGAATCCATCCACATTTCCCAGATCAAGCTGCCAAAAGGCGTCAGCAGTGTCGACCTGGCTCACGGCCACGACTCCGATCACGCTGTAGTGACCGTCCAGGCTCCACGTGGCGGTGCTGTTGCTGAAGGCGAAGAAGCCTGATCCTGAACGGGCATGAGCAACCATAAGCTCAAGCTGATTGTGGGCCTGGGAAATCCGGGCCCGCAATATCGTTACAACCGACACAACGTCGGCGTCTGGTTTGTGGACGCAATCTGTCGCCAGTATGGCGGTGAATTGCGCGCCGAGCCGCGTTTCCACGGTAACTGTGGTCGCGTCGTTATTGACGGACAGGACATCCGCCTGCTATTTCCCACCACTTTCATGAACCGTAGCGGCCAGTCCGTTGCTGCACTATGTCACTATTTCGACATTGAGCCCGAGCAGATGCTGGTGGCTTATGATGAGATTGATTTCCCGGTGGGTACTACAAAATTAAAAGCTGGCGGCGGTCATGGGGGCCATAATGGTACGCGTGACATCATCAGTGCTTTGGGTGGCGCCAACAATTTTTACCGTCTGCGCATAGGCGTAGGTCACCCCGGCGACAAAAACAAAGTCGCAGATTATGTGCTGAGCGATCCCGGCAAGGACGACAGCATTTCAATAGAACACGATATCGGGCAGGCCATGAAAGTGCTGCCACTGATGGTCAACGGTCAATGGAGTCAGGCTATGCTGCAGTTGCATAGTCACACAGCACCTGACAAACCGACCGCTGACAAAAAACAGTCTTAAAACAGGAAATTCAGTCATGGGTTTTAAATGCGGCATCGTTGGCCTGCCCAACGTCGGTAAGTCCACTCTGTTCAATGCCTTGACCAAGGCCGGTATTGCCGCGGAGAACTTCCCGTTCTGCACCATCGAGCCGAATTCCGGCATTGTGCCCATGCCTGATCCACGCCTTGATGCGTTGGCGGACATTGTCAAACCTGAACGCGTTGTGCCCACTACCATGGAATTCGTCGATATTGCCGGTCTGGTGGCAGGCGCGTCAAAAGGCGAAGGCCTGGGCAACAAATTCCTGGCCAACATCCGCGAGACGGACGCCATCGCACACGTGGTGCGCTGTTTTGAAGACGACAACGTCATCCACGTTGCCAACAGCGTCAACCCCAAGCGTGATATCGAGATCATCGACCTTGAACTGATCATGGCCGACCTCGACAGCTGTGAGAAACAGTTGCAGCGTGTAGCACGTACTGCCAAGGGCGGAGACAAGGATTCTGTCGCTCAGAAAGCGCTACTGGAAAAATTCATCCCGCATCTCACCGAAGGCAAACCAGCACGCAGCCTGCTGAAAGATCTGTCTGACGACGAGAAGCGTCTGGCAAAGATGTTCCATTTGCTGACCACCAAACCGGTAATGTACATCGCCAACGTGGCCGAAGACGGCTTCGAGAACAACCCGCTGCTCGACGTGGTGCAAACCCTCGCCGATGCAGAAGGCGCCATCGTCGTGCCGGTATGCAACAAAATTGAAGCCGAAATCGCCGAACTGGATGATCCGGAAGAAATGCAGATGTTCCTTGAGAGCATGGGCATGACCGAACCCGGCCTGAACCGAGTGATCCGCGCCGGTTATTCGCTGCTCAACCTGCAGACCTACTTCACTGCGGGGGTGAAAGAAGTACGCGCATGGACCGTCAAGGTTGGCGCCACAGCCCCACAATCTGCCGCCGCGATACATACTGATTTTGAGAAAGGCTTTATCCGCGCTGAAGTCATCGCCTATGACGACTATATTCAGTACAAAGGCGAAGCCGGTACCAAGGACGCTGGAAAATGGCGTTTGGAAGGCAAAGAGTACATCGTTAAGGATGGCGATGTGATGCACTTCCGGTTTAATGTTTAATTTATTAAATACAGCCTGTTACGCCTGCTTAACAAGCTTTCCGTTTTCAATTGGACGGCGCTCCGTTTACACATAGACGGAGCTTTGTTTTCAATTGGACGATACCCTGCCAAGATTCAGGCGGGGCAACTTCAGGCAGCGGGACCTCCAAAATCTTGACAAGTCCTGCTCAGTTAGACAGAATGCGCGCCTTGCGATGGCTACGTAGCTCAGTTGGTTAGAGCACAGCACTCATAATGCTGGGGTCAGTGGTTCAAATCCACTCGTAGCTACCACCCCTTTTTAATCTGGACCAGGCCCCCAACATGACCCAGGGTACAGATAGCAGTAAAACCCCGGATAATGCAGCATCGCCTGCAAATCCCTCTGTAGAAACCCCCAAAAAGCCAGAGCCCACCAAAAAAGCCCCCGGCGGATTTCTCGGCAATCTGGCGTTTAACATCATTATCCCGGTTGTTATCCTCAGCCGCTTCAGTGGCGACGAAAGCCTTGGCCCGGCATGGGCAATTGTAGTGGCCTTGGCGTTTCCGGTTGGTTACGGCCTCTGGGACCTGAAAGCCACCGGCAAGATCAACCCGTTTTCCATTCTGGGCATTATCAGCGTAATGCTCACCGGCGGCATGAGTCTGCTGCAGCTCGATCCGCAGTATATTGCCATCAAAGAAGCAGCGATTCCCGGCATCATCGGATTGGCTGTGCTGGGCAGCCAGTACACAAAGTTCCCGCTGGTGAAAACCCTGATCCTTAATGGTCAGATGATTCGTGTGGAGGATCTGTATGCGGCGCTTGCAGCGCGTGGCAATACCGCCGCATTCAGCCGGCGCATGGCGCAGGCTTCTTATATTGTTGCCGCTTCGTTTTTCCTGTCCTCGGCACTGAATTACATCCTCGCCCGCATTATTCTGGTCAGCCCTCCCGGCACGGCCGAATTTAATGCCGAGCTCGGCCGGATGACAGCTCTGAGCTACCCTGTCATCGCCATCCCCAGCATGATTGTGCTGATGATCGCCATCTGGTTTGTATTTTCCAGCATCAAGCGCCTGACAGGCCACGGGCTGGAAACCTTTCTCGTTGATCAAGGCTGAAACTCCCGCCTGATACGCCATTGATCTGAATCAAAACGACTGTTCAACAAGCTGCCTACACTCAATACCCGTAAGAAGTACAGGGTTACTCAGGCTTGTCAGCTTCAGGAGTTTTTATGAGAAAAATCATCAGTACATTACTCACAACCGGCTTTTTGGCTGCAGCATTGCCAGTTCAGGCACAAACCATGATTGAGGGCGTTTATCTGTCTCCTTCCGGAGAAAACGGACGTGGCGGCTGCACTCTGGAAATCCGCAGTCTCGGCAAATCTCCCAAATACGGTGACGAACTGTATGCGCTGATTTCCAGCGGTGAAGGGGCTTGTGAATGGACCGCAGTTGGTCTGGCAAAAAACTTCGCCATTACTGCCGGCATGGTCAGTAGCGGTGGTCACTCTGGTTTTGTCAATGCCAAGTGGCCATTTGGGCCGGGCGGCGGCCGCGTGGAAATTGCATCATTTGATGCAGATGGCACCACCCGTAACAGTCTGACGTTTAGCAAAGCCGACAGCAAATAAGCGCTTAGCCTGCAGTGGAAGCATCAAGGGGAAATACCACCAGGTGGTCCATTTCCACCTTGATGCCGATCTGTGTGTGTTTGCCGTGCGCGTGGTGACTGGGCACCAGACTCAGAATGCGGGCGCCACTCTCTAACTCAAGGGTGTACAGGAACTGGGAACCACGGAAAGCCTTATCTACCACTTTTGCGGTTGCCGCACTGTCATCGTCATGGATGACGTCATCAGGGCGAATAAGCACTGAGATACGCGTGCCGGCAGAAAAGCTCAGCACCTGATCCGTTCCCAGCAGTCCTAACTCGGTCTGCACATGCAAGGCATCAACCACTGTTCCCGGCAGAAACACGCCCTCGCCTACAAAATCGGCCACGTACGCATTCGCCGGTTCATGGTACAGCTCAAATGCCGGACTCCACTGCTGCAGCACACCAGCGCGCATCACGCCGATTTCATCTGCCATGGCAAAAGCCTCAAACTGGTTGTGGCTCACCAGAATAGTAGTGATGCCGTCACTTTTAAGGACTGTGCGGATTTCACGCGCAATCTCTTCACGCAGTTCCACATCCAGACTGGCAAAAGGTTCATCCAGCAACAGGATGCGTGGTTTGGGTGCCATTGCGCGCGCAATGGCCACACGCTGTTGCTGGCCGCCGGAAAGACGATGCGGCCAGGCGTCCAGCAGTTCTGTGATACGCAGCATCACCGCGAGCTCCTCAACCCGACGCTGACGCTGTGCACTTTTAAAGGCCCGCAATCCAAATGCAATGTTGTCTCGCACATTCATATGCGGGAACAAGGCGTAGTCCTGAAACACCATACCCACATGACGTTTCTCAACCGGCAGTTGCCAACCGGCCTGGCTGACTTTTTCGCCCGAGATCAATATCTGGCCCGAGCTTACTGGTTCAAATCCGGCGATAGCACGCAACAAAGTGGTTTTCCCGCAACCGCTTGGCCCAAGCAGACAGGCGATATCACCTTGTTTCAAGGTCAGATCGATCTGATGGACAATGGGAGTCGTCTCCAGAGCAACAGAGACTTTTTTGAGTTCAAGCGCGTTTGTCATGGCCGGGCCGCGAAGCTGAAATGGAAAGGCTGATGATGATAACAGGAATGATGCCGGCCAGAACGATCATCAGGGCAGAGGCAGCAGCCTCGGTCAAACGCTCCTGATTGGCCAGTTCGTAGGTGCGAATTGCCAGCGTATTAAAATTAAACGGGCGCAGAATCAGCGTGGCCGGCAGCTCTTTGAGCACATCAACAAAAACCAACAGTGCCGCTGTTAACAAACTGCCGCGCAACATCGGAATATGTATCCGGCGCAGAATCTGCCATGGACCCAGGCCCATAGAGCGCCCGGCGTCATCCATACTGGGTTTGATTTTCCCCAGACCTGCATCAACAGTATTCATGGCCACCGGCAAAAAGCGCACGATATAAGCAAATACCACAGCAATCAGCGTGCCGCTGAGTAACAATCCCGTTGCGATTCCAAATTGATCCCGCATCCAGCTGTCAAAGGTATTGTCCAGCCAGGCAAACGGAATCAACACACCGACGGCGATCACCGTGCCCGGCACTGCATATCCCAGCCCCAGCACACGCACTGACGTTCGCATCGGCATGCCGGGTTGCAGACGTTTGGCATAACTGATACACATACCTAACACCAGAGCAATCAGTGCCGCAGTAAACGCAAGCCGCAAGCTGTTAAACACCAACGTCCCAAAGACACTGAAATCAACCAGGTGACGGGTATCCCAAGCCCACCATGCCAACTGTAAAAATGGCACCAGAAAACCAAAGACAACCGGCGCCATACAAAACAGCATGGCAGCAATTTTGCGCCCGCCTTTTAATTCAATCTGGGGAAGCCGCGAGTATCGTGTGCTGGTGTGGTGATAGCGGGCACGGTTACGCGACCACTGTTCTGCAAGCACCAGAGCAAGAATAAACAACATCAGCACAGCAGATAGTTGAGCGGCAGCGGCAGCACTGCCCATTCCAAACCAGGTGCGGAAAATTCCTGTAGTGAATGTGGAAAGACCAAAATACTGCACAGTTCCGTAGTCAGCCAGGGTTTCCATCAGGACCAATGCAAGACCGGCAATAATTGCGGGGCGCGCCAGCGGCACGGCAACACGACTGAATGCACGCCACGGACTTGCACCCAGGGTCCGGGACACCTCAAGCACACAAACCGATTGCTCAAGAAACGCCATGCGCGACAGCAGATATACGTAGGGGTACAACACCAGCGAGAGCATGGTTATCGCGCCACCCATCGAGCGGATTTGCGGAAACCAGTAATCGCCAAAACGAAGATCAAACGTGGTGCGTATAAAACCCTGAACCGGGCCTGTCACATCCAGCATACCGGTGTAGGTATAAGCAATAATGTAAGCAGGTATGGCTAATGGCAGCACCAGTGCCCACTCCAGCCAGCGGCTCCCGGGGAAGCGCGTCATGGTAACCAGCCACGCCGGTATCACGCCGAGCAACAACACCATCACACCCACACCCAACATCAGTTGCAGCGACTGTCCGATGTATGTCCACAACAGCGTGTCTACCAGATGCTGCCAGACACCATCGCTGCTATTGGAAATTGATGCAAAAACCGTAAGGACCGGCACACTTAACAGCAGGCATAAAACAATAATGGCGAGCAGCGGGCCATGTCGGCCTGCGCGCGCCATTATTGATTGACCATTTAAACGAGCTTGTTCTGTCAACGGGTGTCCTTCGTAAACCTGCCTGCTTTAACGCCAGCCTGCCCTGTCCATCAGACGGACAGCCTCGGCATTATGGATACCGAGTTGTTCAAGCGCAAGCGAGTCGGCCTTGAATTCACCCCATGACTGCAGGGTTTTGCTGACCGGCACGCCCGGGCGAACCGGATACTCATTGTTGGCTTCGGCATACCAGGTCTGAGCTTCATTGCTGACCAGGAATTCCATCAGTTGCACAGCCTCGGCTTTGTTAGGAGCATTTCTGCTCAGTGCCGCACCACTGATATTGATGTGGGCGCCACGACCCTCAAGACCTTCGCCCTGCTGGTTGGGCCAGAACACTGCAACTGCGGCAGCCTGTGCGCGTTGATCAGCGCTGGTGGCATTGATCATGCCCGCCAGATAGTAGGTATTCACAATCGCAAGCTCACACTGCCCAATAGCAACCGCTGCGATCTGATCACGGTCACCACCCTGGGGCTGACGCGCAAAGTTTGCGACAAGGCCACGAGCCCATTGTTCAGTCGCTGCAACACCGTGATGGCTGACCATCGCGGAAGACAGGGACTGGTTATAAATATTAGAGGATGAACGCACGCATATCTTGCCCTTCCATTTCGGATCTGCAAGATCTTCGTAAGTAGACAACTGCGCAGGATTCACACGGGCGCGATCATAAACTACAACACGTGCCCGCAGTGACACGCCAAACCAGTGGCCCTCGGAATCACGGTACTGCGCAGGAATCTGGCTTTCCAGAACATCAGACTGAACTGGCTGCAGCAAACCCATCTCCTGGGCACGCAGCAATCGGCCGACATCGACAGTCAGCAGCAGATCAGCAGGAGAGTTGATACCTTCGAGCTCCATACGTGTGGTGAGCTCATCAGCACCGGCAGTAATCAGATTGACCTTGATACCGGTTTGAGCGGAAAACTGATCAAGAACAGGCTTGATCAGATTCTCTTCACGCGCAGAGTAGACATTGACTTCCGCCGCCAGGGCAGAAAAAGAAACAGCCGAACCGGCTGTCAAAGCAGTGACTGCAAACATAGCCAAGAACAATTTTTTCATACCATACTCCGGTTCAGACAGATTCTGAAAACGGGGTAATGATAATTGCTCTCATTTAGGTTTGCAATCTGTATTTCGTCTGCGCTGCTTATTGTCCTGCCATATCAGCCTCTGCCCGCCGCTCACCCGCCAAGATACCAGGCAAGCCATAATTACCCTCGTGGCAGGCATATTCGTAAATTCGGGAATCACTGCTGTTGAAGCTCATCTCACCGCGCCAGATTTCACTGTAGTAGACAGGGTCATTCACCTCAAATTCATAAAATATCTGATTGTCGGAGTATCGGGTGAAACGCTCTGTGACCTTACCTTGACCGGATAAAGGTATCTGGCCTCCGCCTGCCTGTTGTGGATGCAAGCTCACTGTTTCCACAACAAGTGTGTCGCCCTCCCATCGACCAACTGAGTCGCCCAGCCACTGCTGCAATTCCGGCCGGCGATGTTTGCCATGAAAAGGGATAATGCGTGCGTCCTGATTCATCTCAACCATGATCATCAGGTAGTCTTCGGTTTGCACAAACTGGTAATTGTTGTTGTACAGAACATTCAGCATTGGCGGGCCACCGGTACCGCCGAAGCCTATCAGACAGCGCTCTCCCAGAGCGCGACCCTCCGGCCCGTCATTGCTGCTGAATTTTTCACGATATTGCTGCCGCAGAGCCTGCCCCTGCTCAGAATAGGGTATTCGGCCATTTTCAGGATAAACCACCCAGGACGTTCGGTATTCACCTCTCACCAGTCCAAACGTTGTGCCCGGATCTATCCAGAAAGCGTTATATCCGCGCCCCATGCCCAGATCAGAACCATCCAGAAGCTCGCCCTGCTGTAAATTATCGTCGGTGGCCAGTCGGACATTCTGGGGATGAGCTGCCGTTACGCTTGCCAGCTCCTCTGGCGGAATTACCAGCGAGCTGTAGCGTGGCGAGCGCTGAAGATCGGTGATCGACGCATTGCTCCAGTTGCCCTGAAAATCCGGCCGGCCCTGCGGTGTGCGGGGAGGCTCGTAGGTACTGGTCTGGGCAGAAACCTGAGATACCAAACCGGCACATGTCGCCAGCAGCGCATATCTGATTAGCAGGTTTGCCCGCGCTGGTGTGCAGCGCAATGCAGATTCTGAAGTCATGATCCTGTTTCCTCTTTTGCAGTTCTGTTTTTATTCTGATTTTTGTTTTGTTTTTTTGATGAACCTGTGTGAACGCTAAACCAGGACGCGTGCAGAATCAAGTCACGAGCCATCGTTCTGGAAAAGCGACAAAGCGTCGCAGTTACAGGCACGAACGGCGGTTGATGGCTCCCTGCTCATACGCGTATCATGCTGCTCGGCATCACGCTTAATCCAGACGGGAATACTGATCATGCAATTGACCTCAAAAACGCTGCGAAACATCTTCTTTGCAACTGCTGCGTCCTTTGTGGTCATGGCCTGTTCGCAGGAATCCGATACCGGCGCATCCTCAACATCATCAGGTTCTGCTGCTTCCTACAACCTGACTCTGGATATGACCGAGTTTATGGCACATGTCGTTGAACCGATTGCTGACACCCTTTGGAAATCCGCTGGCTGGATCCTTGACGAGAATGAAGGTTATTACGAACTCTACCCGACCGACGATGCCGGCTGGGAGAACGTACATAATCACGGCGCCATGATCGTTGAAGCTGGCAATCTGATGATGCTTCCCGGCCGTGCCGTGGATGGTGCCTGGATGACCTATTCCGAAGCGATCAGCACGGTAGGCGGGAGAATAATGACCGCCGCTGACGCGCAGAATAAGGAAGACCTGTTTCAGGCCGGGGCGCAACTCTACAGCGTGTGCTCAGCTTGCCATCAGGCATATAACCCGGAAATCATGTCACGATTCCAGCCCTAGCGCGCGGTGCCACAAATACTTCTTCCCAAACCATAAAGCGCCTGACAATACATTCGGTAGTCAGATTACACTGCCGGATCGGGTACAACCATGACTGATAACACGTCATCTGAAAATACACGTACTGTCGCAGTCGCTGTCAGCCTGGTATCTGCAGCGGGACTTGGGCTGCTTCTTTGGTTTGTGTTACCGCCTGAACCTGAATCCGGGCCGTTCACGCCTCAGTACGAGTATCATAAAACAGATGAGCTTGAATTTATTCTTGAGCCCTTCCAATCGCTGGAATACAAGTATTTGATGGATCGTGGCAGCACTATGGTGTTCAGCTGGCGTGCCGATGGTGACCTGTACTTCGACATGCATGCCGAGAACACCACTGTCAGGGACCAGGAGGAAAGCTACGCACAAGGTATGGGCAGCCAACAAATGGGCGCTTACAAGGCTGCCTTTAATGGTATGCATGGCTGGTTCTGGGAAAACCGGGGTTTTGAGGAAATCACCTTGCGGCTAAAAACCTCAGGTTTCTATGTCAACGCAACAGAATACCGGGGTGGCGGCAGCAGCGACCGCTCAGCCTCATCTGTCTTCTGAACTTAGCGCGTGGCGTTGTGGCAGCTTTCGCAGGACTCATACAAAGCGCCGTTCAGATCTTCCAGAGCAAACAGATCTTTGTTTTTGGATGCCGCGTAAGCTGCGACCGCAGCATCGCGCATTAACAAACTGTCTGTGGTCCACTGCTCCTGTTCGCGCACATAGCCAGGAATCAGCAACAGATTTGCCGATTCGGCCAGCATCAATGTCTGGTTTTCCAGGCGCCGCCAGTCTTCATCGGTTGCCGGAGGAGTGCGGGATACATAGAACACCGCATCTGAAGTGGGCTGCACCACCCTTGTCATCAGCTCTGACATTGATGTGGTTGCCTGCAACGCAGCAGAGTCTGCCGCCGATACAACCCACAGACTGCTGGCTACCCCAAGCACCAGGACCAAGGTAGTACACACCGAAACAGTTGTCTTTTTCATGCTTTCTGCCCTATTCCAATCAATCGAAACTTCTTCATATAAAAATTAGCACATAAAAAAAGCGCCTGATTGAGCGATATCAATCAGGCGCTTTTTATAGTTCATTCAGCAGATCAGCCCAAAGCCTGGACCGGATCTATCCTTAATCAGTTCCCGGATCCGCACCGTCTTCCGGCGCACCGATACCTGAGGAGCCCATAAACAGCTTACGACCATCAGGGAAAGTGATGTCACGGCCGTTTGCGCGGCAAGCCGGAGTACACAGACGATCTTTTGACTGATAACCGGTTACAACAATTTCTGTGCCAAGAACCAGTGAGCCACGGTT
Organism: Pseudohongiella sp.; assembly: GCA_030651695.1. Classification (GTDB taxonomy): domain Bacteria; phylum Pseudomonadota; class Gammaproteobacteria; order Pseudomonadales; family Pseudohongiellaceae; genus Pseudohongiella. The sequence continues at coordinate 89,734 of JAUSCD010000019.1, forward strand.
GATGCCGCGACGCAGCAGAGTGTTTGGAGTACCACCCTCCGCCATCCACGCTTGCTCGGTACCATCTTCGTTGGTATGACGCAGGTGAATCCAGGAGTGCGGGTTGATCCACTCAACGCGAGTGATCGGGCCGCGCAGTGCAACAGGCAGATTGGCATCAAATTCAGCAGAGAACGCGTGGTGCGCGGTTGCTGGTGATTGCATGCCAATGGCAGCTATGCCACCTACTACTGCAACAGCAGCTACAAGCAATTTCATTTTCATACAAGTTTCCCCTATTCATTAAGCTGAGCTGAGAACAATGTTACATCAGGTCGCTAGCCGCATCCATCAGGATTTGGTCTGCCTGGCGACTGTTACCGGTATCTTGTCTCATTATCCGGTATCAGCATTAACATTAACTTAACGGATCCCGTTGCCCGGGCAGCGGGATCACCCATTATCAGAGCGTCCGTCAGAACGGCATTGTCATGCCTTCAATCGGACGACCTTTACGGAAGCGGCCGAACAACAACTCTTCCACAAATTCCACACACTTGAATTGAGGCAGCTCAAAGTCTTGCTCAAGCCGGCGATACAGCGGCATGCTGATGGTCCAGGGCTCAGTATAAAGCTGCGGATCAGTGATGGTGGCGGTGTACTCAATGGTGTTTTTATCAATCATTGTGTAGCGCTCGGTCACTGTCGATTCCCAGGAACGGTAGTTGCCGGCACGGTCGTACCAGGTCTGATCTATCAGGCCGGTGACGTCTACTACGAAGGTATCACCGTCCCAACGGCCGTATGATTGGCCCATCCATGAATCAATGGGTGCTTCGCCCGGATCTTCAAGATAAACATTGCGCACTGCCCCGGCAAAGGAATAGGCAATAAAAAATGCGCTATTGCTCTGGAATATCTGGAACGGATGCGGCAGGTAAGTCGCGCGTGGAACACCCGGCATAAAACACTTGATCTCAGGATCGCGTTCCAGCCAGGATTCACGGTTTGCGTCGCGTTGTGCCAACGCTTCAGGCTTATACGGGATGTAGCCGTTGTTGGTGGTGATAACACCCTGACTTGCAGGCACGGCACCTACAGCGCCAAAGGCCACCACTTCCGGTGCAGGAACTGGCACAAAATCACCCGGGACCATGGCGAATGCTGACTTGGGCGCTGCCGGTTCGAGGTTATTGTTGGCGGTAGAGAGAACCTGCCAGATACCGTTAAGATCCGGTTTCCCGTCAGGTGTACGCGGGATCGCGCCAGTTGAGGCGCTTTGTGCCTGAGCAGATGGAGCACCATTGGTGCTTGCAGGTTGATTGTTGCTGGGTGAGCAGGCCATGACGCCAAAAGCCATCATCGCAGTTATTAGTTGTAATTTTCTGAACCCGTTTAACATATTATTATTAACCTCCCCTCTATGGTCACGCGATATAAACACTTCGTTTTTTAAGTGTCAAGCCCAAAGAGGCAGGGCCCCGGCACTGTTGTTTCCGCACCGGAGCCCTGTTTGCGGAGGGTTATTACTTGCGTGTACCCACAAATGTTCCCTGTCCCATATCGCCCAGGTTCAGAGTGCCCTTCAATGTGCCGTCCGCCTGCAGTTCGCCGGCGTATTTAATCGCGCCCATTTGACTGCTCAGCGTGAATTCAAAGGCCGTGCCTTCCGCCTTGCCAGTAAAGTTTGTGTTGCCCAACTGTCCTGAATAAGTGCCTGTGATGGCTCCGTCAGCCGCCTGCTGCATGGTCACCTCAGCATTGCCCGTGCCGGCTCCGGGGATATCTACCGCAAAACCCCAGTTCCCACTTACATCTGCAAAGGCAGTGTTGATTGTCAGTGCCGCGCCCGCTGCCAACATCATAAATTTACGAATCATTGTGTAATCTCCGTCACCGTGGTGAGCTACATTAAAAGTGGGCATAAAGGTAACAGAACTGCAGTCAACTTGATTGCGTCCGCTTGATGCTTCAGCGCACAAATCAGGCAGATTGTCGCACGTGAGTGTTATAGCGGAGGGTCTACCCGGTCAGCTTTGGTTCCGTTTACGCGGAACCATCCTGCAATGCTGTAGCGATCACGATTTGCAGCCGCGACTTCGTGAGGCACCTGGTCACTCAGAAAGATGGCCAACGTCCCGTACAGAGGCTGAATGCGTTGGACAGGCTCTGCACCATGCTCGTCGTAGATCACCAGCTCGCCACCGTCAGCCGATTGCCAACCAGGATTGAGATAGGCCACCAGCGACAGCACACGCCGGGCTCCGCGTTCAGTCGGACTTGGACGAAAAGCATCCAGATGTTTTTTATAGAATGCGCCCGGCGCGTAGTGCGCAAAATGAGACTCAAATGAAAACAGCCCCATAAAAAGCCTGCGATTTATATAGGTTTGCAGTCTTGAACAGAATGCCAGCCATTCCTTTTCAGCGTCATTTGCGCCTTCAATCCAGCAGATCTGATCGCGGCGGACAAAACTGTTGAGAGTATGGTCATGACTGCGGCCAACTCCTGCAGCAGCAAAGTCATCCGGCGTCATCATGCGCACCTGTGCAAACAACGCCTCGGCAAGAGCCGGCGGTAAAGCATCAGGCACCACGACCCAGGACTGCTCCGATAAAGTCTCAGTGATGCGTGCAAAACAGAACTCTTCAAACCCAACAGACTGCTCTGCGAGACTCAACTGCGTTTACTCCAGGCTGTCTTTCATTATTTGGTCAAGGTAGGTGCTGTTACGTGTCATTTCATAACGACGGAACTTGATTCGTGGATGCAGCTCACGCATGCGCGAGCTTAGCAGACCATGTGCTGAATGTAGCTGCGCGTCAGTGATAATGCCGTTAATGTCACAATCACGCGCCAGTTTGAGCAGGCGATCAAAGTTCACGATGAAGTTTTCGGTGTGCGTGGTGCGGATCTGGGTGCCGTAAAACAGTGGTAGCAACTCTTCCCCGCGTCCGGCCAGAATCAGAAACCGACGGGAAAAAATCTCAAAGTCCCCGGTTGCAAACTGATGCCACATTTCAGCAAATTCAGTCTCCGATATGGTGCCATCGCCCTGAGCACCTTTGCTGGATAACAGCAGCAAACCGGTAATACCACCAAGCTGGCGGCGGGTGTTGTCGGCAATTTTGAAAAACGTTTCCTGACGGGCGTTGCGTTCGTTAGCAGAGAGTGCCTCGGCCTGGCGGGACGACACGATGTTACTGTGATACAGCTCGCGGTTATTCTGCGCCAGAATTGTCTGCTGGATAAACAGCCCTATTACCAGCCAGAGAAAGGCCAGCGGTGCAAACGCGCCCTCCAGAAAATTACCCATCTGATCGATGGGCAACACAGTAAAATCCCGCCAGCCAACCGTGCCGGCTATGTACAGTGTCCCTGCCAGCAACCAGAGCAAGGTAACAACCAACCCGAACTGTATCCGCCAGTCCTGCCGGTAAAAATCCTTCAGCTCAAGTTTTCGTGGCATGTACATATCGAGGTCATGATCGCGGCTACTGATATGATCGTACTGCCGTGAAGTGCTTTGCTCTGATTTGCCTGTTTTTACTTTATTATCCATCTGCTACTCCGCAAGAGGCGCCAGCATACTGCGCCGCTCCGAGGGTGGTCAACGACACACCGGTTATTGATACCGCGCTCTGCGATGGTTTGAATTGCCATGCCGCACCGAACAGCCGATAATTCACGCCTGATTTCAGAGGTAACCGCGAATGCCTGATAAAACACTTCCCGCCGCGTTTGAAGAGACGCTTGCCAGCCTTGAAAACCTGGTCTCCCGCATGGAAGACGGCCAAATGAGTCTGGAAGAAGCATTGTCTGCTTTTGAGACTGGTGTGCGGCTGACCCGTGAATGTCAGCAGGCATTGCAGGAAGCGGAATTACGGGTGCAAATGCTCAGTCGCCCGGATGGTGATCCGGAGCCATTTCCGACCGACAAAACCGGTTCCGCGAGCGGGGAGTAAGCATGCCCTCTGCCATTCTGACGCTTGAGGACTTCCTCGGCAGCAGCCGTTTGCGCTCTGAATCACAGATGCAGCAAAGCCTGTCGGCGCTGCATGTCATGCCTGAGCGACTCGTTGAGGCTATGCGCTACAGCACGCTGCTGGGCGGTAAACGCATCCGGCCGTGTCTGGTCTACGCCAGCGCCGCTGCGCTAGGCGCACCACAGGAGCAGGCAGATGCTGCCGCAACCGCGGTAGAGTTTATACATTGCTACTCCCTTATTCATGATGACCTGCCCGCGCTGGATAACGATGACCTGCGACGCGGCAAACCCACGCTGCACCGCGCATTTGATGAAGCCACAGCCATTCTCGCCGGTGACGCTTTGCAAAGCCTGGCGTTTCAGCTGCTGGCAGAAGCATCCTGTGTACAGAGCGATATTCGTCTCAAAATGGTGACCTTGCTGGCTCGCGCCAGTGGCTGTGACGGCATGATTGCCGGACAAAGCATAGATATGGCGGCCGTTGGCAAACAGCTGACGCTGGCCGAGCTGGAAATCATGCATCAGCTGAAAACCGGCGCTTTGATCAGCGCGAGTGTCGAGCTGGGTGCACTCAGCGCCAACTGCCGGGACGAAAGCATTTTCAGCGCCCTGCGCGAATATGCCCGCTGCACCGGGCTCGCCTTTCAGGTGCAGGATGACATTCTGGACGTAGTGGGCGAAACCAGCGTGCTGGGCAAAACCCAGGGCGCCGATATTGCACGTAACAAACCCACTTATGTCAGCCTTTTGGGGCTGGACGGGGCGCGCCGCAAAGCCCATGATCTGGTTGAACAGGCCGGAGCAGCCTTATCGCTGATTCCGTCAGATACCAGCATGCTGCGTGCAATCGCCCAATACATCACATCGCGGCAGCATTGAGGGAACGAACTACATGCTCAATGAAATTCCACTGACCCGGCCAGAGACCCCCCTGCTGGATCAGATCAACAGTCCGGCAGACCTGCGCGCACTCGATCCCGCGGTGTTTACGGACCTTGCGCGCGAGCTGCGCAACTTCCTGCTTTATTCGGTAGGACAGACGGGTGGTCACTTCGGTGCAGGATTAGGCGTAGTTGAACTGACCATTGCACTGCATTACGTGTTCAACACCCCGGACGACAAACTGGTTTGGGACGTAGGCCACCAAACCTACCCACACAAAATACTGACTGGCAGACGCGAGCAGATGCTGACCATGCGTCAACCTGACGGTCTGGCGGCTTTCCCATGCAGAACAGAAAGTGAATACGACAGTTTTGGAGTGGGCCATTCCAGCACATCGATCAGCGCTGCCCTTGGCATGATGGTGGCTGCGCGCCAGCAGCAAAAGGATCGCCATGTGGTCGCCATTATTGGTGATGGCGCCATGACAGCAGGCATGGCGTTCGAGGCACTGAATCACGCCGGCGAGCTGGACGACAATGTCCTGGTCATCCTCAACGACAACAATATGTCCATCTCTCGCAATGTTGGCGGGTTATCGAGTTATTTTGCCCGTATGTGGGCCAGCAAACCGTATAACTTCATTCGTTCCGGCAGCAAAAAAATGTTGTCTATTATTCCGCCGGCATTAAAAGCTGCGCACCGCGCCGAAGAATACATGAAGGGAATGGTGTCACCCGGCACCTTGTTTGAAGAAATCGGATTCAACTATATTGGCCTGGTAGACGGCCACGACATCAATCGCCTGATTGAAGTGCTTGCCAATATCCGCGAATTGCGTGGCCCGCAATTGCTGCATATCGTCACTCAGAAAGGTAAAGGTTATACCGCCTCTGAAAATGATCCGTTTGGCATGCATGCGCTGACCAAAATAGAAGTGAAACCACGCAAACCTCAGCAGCTGAAACCCGACACACCCACCTACTCCAGAGTTTTTGGTGACTGGCTGTGTGATATGGCCACTCAGGATGACCGCCTGGTTGCGATCACGCCAGCCATGAGCGCCGGCTCAGGCATGGACGGTTTTGCGGAGCTGTTCCCGGAACGTTTTTATGATGTGGCCATCGCCGAACAACATGCGGTGACATTCGCGGCCGGCATGGCCTGCGATGGCGTCAAACCGGTTGTAGCCATATACTCCACATTCCTGCAGCGCGCTTATGATCAGTTGATTCACGATGTCGCCCTGCAAAATCTCGATGTGCTGTTTGCCATCGACCGTGCCGGCCTGGTGGGCGAAGATGGCCCCACACACGCCGGCAGTTTCGATCTCAGTTTCCTGCGCTGTATTCCAAATATGCTGATCATGGCGCCCAGCGACGAGAACGAGTGTCGCCAGATGTTGTACACCGGGCATCAGCACAACGGACCTGCAGCCGTGCGTTATCCACGTGGCAAAGGCCCGGGCGCCACAATTTCAAAAGAAATGCAGGCGCTGGAAATCGGCCGCGGAGTTTTGCTGAGAAAAGGCCACACTGTTGCCATTCTTGGTTTTGGCAGTCTGGTGCACACCGCTTTGGCAGCTGGCGAGGTGCTCGATGCAACCGTCGCAGATATGCGTTTTATCAAACCTCTGGATCACGCCCTGATTCAGCAGCTGGCCAGCCAGCACGAACTGCTGGTCACCATCGAAGAAAATACCGTCTCTGGCGGCGCCGGCTCGTCAGTTAACGAATGGCTACTGGAAAATGATTTCCGGATTTCCGTGCTCAATCTCGGTTTGCCTGACACTTTTATGGCCCACGGCCGGGTCGCTGACATGCTCTCGAGTATCGGGCTGGACAAAGACGGTGTGGTCAAGTCCATCAGGACAAAATTATCACGCAGCAAACTCAGCACACGCGCCGGCAGCTTCCCGGCCGGCATCTAAACGTAAGAGACTCTCGCATGGAAACTCCTGAACAGCGCAATGCACGTCACAAAAAAGCCATGCAGCGAAAAAAAGAACATGTTGACCAACGTATCGCTGCCGCTGTGATCGACAAAGGACTGTTGCTGGTGCTCACCGGCAATGGCAAAGGTAAAAGCTCATCGGCGTTTGGCATGTTGGCGCGCAGTGTCGGCCACGGCCTGAGATGTGGTGTAGTGCAATTTATCAAGGGTCAGTGGGAATGTGGAGAGCATCTGTTGTTTGCGTCCCATCCGCTGGTTGAGTTTTACGTGATGAACACAGGGTTCACGTGGGAGACTCAGGATCGCGATGCTGACATTGCGGCAGCAGAAAAAACCTGGGTGTATGCTGAAGCCTTGCTGAAAAACCCGGATATCAAAGTTGTGGTGCTTGACGAACTGACTTACATGCTGACCTATGGCTACCTGAACCCTGATCGCGTGTTTGACGCATTGACCGGGCGCCCGTCGGATCAGCATGTGATTGTGACCGGCCGCAATGCAAATGATCGACTGATACAACTGGCTGACACTGTCAGCGAGATCAACGATATCAAACACGCATTTAATGCCGGTATCCGGGTACAAAAAGGTATCGATTACTGAACTGCTTATGACACTTGAAACCATCTACAAACATTTGTTGTGTGTCTGCGTACTGACGTCAGCTTTTTCCGGCGTCACTATGGCTCAGAGCATTTCTGTCGTCGACGATGATGGCCACAGTGTCAGCCTTAAGCAGCCGGCCCAACGTATTATCAGCCTGGCACCTTCCATGACAGAGCTGCTGTTCAGCCTCGGCGCTGGCGATCGAGTGGTCGGCGTGATGGATTTCAGCGACTACCCTCCCGAAGCACGTCAACGGCCTGTCGTCGGTCGATTTGACATGCTGGATATGGAAACCATCCTGGTGCTGCAACCTGATCTGATTGTGGCATGGCGCAGCGGCAATCCGCGCAATTCAATTCAGCGGCTGAAGGATCTTGGTTTTGCCGTTTACATTGCCGAACCTGACTCACTTGCCAGCATTGCGGGACATCTGTCCCGTCTGGGGGTGCTGACCGGGCAGACCGGAGAAGCAGAACTGCTGCAGCAGCATTTTGACACAGAGCTCGATACGCTACAGACAATTTACAGCGATCGCGCAGCTGTAAACGTCTTTTACCAAGTGTGGCATTCCCCGATCATCAGCGTCGGTGGCGGCGAGTTGATCAACGATATGATCAGACTGTGTGGCGGCCGCAATATATTTGCTGAGCTGCCGGTTGGCCCGAAAGTGAATCTGGAAGATGTGCTGGTGCGTGATCCCCAGATTATCATTGCCAGTGGCTCAAATGATGATACCCCCGAGTGGCTCAAGGACTGGCTGAAGTGGCCGCAGCTGCAGGCAGTAAAAAACCAGCACCTGTATTCAATTGCACCGGATCTGGTGCAGCGCCACAGCTTGAGAGCGCTGCAGGGTGCAGCATCGATGTGTGAGCATATAGACCAGGTCCGCAATTGACAGAGTCGCCGCAAAAATAATAGCGGCACCAGCTCAGCGTTTGAACAGGTGCCCCATCTTGTTCATCTTCACACTCAGATACTCTTCGTTGTGGCTGTTCAGACCCGTCTCGATTTGCACACGTTCTACAACCTCTATTCCCTGCGAGCGTAATGCTTCCACCTTAAGTGGATTATTGGTCATCAAACTCACACGGCTGACACCAAAGTGATCGAGAATCGGTTTGCAGACATCGTACTCGCGTCCGTCAGCAGCAAACCCCAGTTGCTCATTGGCTTCGACTGTATCCGCGCCCTGATCCTGCAATGAGTAGGCACGAATTTTGTTCAACAAGCCAATGCCGCGACCTTCCTGACGCAGATACAGAATCATGCCACGCCCTTCGTCAGCAATTTTCTGCATGGCAAACTGAAGCTGAGGCCCGCAGTCGCAGCGCATGCTGAACAGCGCATCACCGGTCAGACATTCTGAGTGTACACGGCAAAGAACAGGCTCATCAGTGCTGATGTCACCCATACTGAGCACCACATGTTCCTTACCTGTAGCAGCGTCTTCAAAACCACTGATAACAAAATCACCCAGCTCAGTCGGAAGACTGGCTTTGGCAACAAACTTTACTCTCACGTAGTGAACCTCTTGCGAAACCTTCAAGCAAACTGACTCAATAAACCGGATGCCGCAGTGCCTTTGAACCAATGGCGCTGGAAGCCTGTATCACAAAACAAAAGCGGCAATCACCTGCAAACATATCAGGGCCATCAGCCCCGCCAATACGTCGTCGAACATGATGCCAAATCCGCCGTGTACATGTTTATCGAACCAGCGAATAGGCCAGGGTTTAACAATGTCAAACAGCCTGAACAGCAAAAATCCCGACACCAGCCAGATCAGACCAGGTGGCGCCAGAAACATCGTCAGCCAGAAGCCAACAAACTCATCCCAGACAATACCTCCATGGTCGTGCACGCCGATATCGCTGGCGGTTTTTCCACACAACCAGACACCAACCAGAAAGCTCAGCAATAAAAATATCAGATAGACCACGTTGCCCATATCCGGCAATAGCAGATACAACCCCACTGCGGCCAATGTGCCAAAGGTACCGGGCGCAACAGGCACTGCGCCGCTTCCCAGACCAAAGGCCAGAAAGTGCACTGGATTACGCCAGACCGATGAAGGCGTAGCCGCCATCTGATTACCCCCCTTGAACAAAATGAGTGTATCCCTGCCAGTCCAGCGCTTTTATAGCCCCTTCAGCGTCGACCAACTGAATTCCAGCCTGATCGATACCAACGCAATCAACAACGGTGCCAACACGGGTAAACCGGATACCCAATACAGCCATGGCAGCGCGCGCGTCCGTTTCTCTGGACGCTGGCACACAAACACATAACTCGTAATCATCACCACCACTGAGCGCCAGTTTGATCTGTTCCTGCTCTGGCACCATCGTTCTGAAAATATCTGACAATGGCAATAACCGACTGTCGAGCACGGCACCCAGGCTATTGGTATCAGTCGAGCTGGCTCTTAAAATATGCCGCAGATCTGACGCCAGTCCGTCTGAAATATCCAGCATTGCAGATGCACAGTCACGCAGCGCAACGCCTGCATTAATTCGTGCATCGGGTTGATAAAACGCCTGATTCAAAACTTGTTCAGAAGGCCTGCTGAGTGCGCGTTGATTCAGACGCGTATCTGACATCAGCCACCACAACGCCGCCGCGGCATCACCAAGTTCACCTGTCACATAAATGGCGTCGCCGGATTTGGCGCCCGAACGTAGCAGAGCCTTGCCCGCAGGCACCAGCCCGTGCACCTGAATACACACAGACATGGGGCCGCGCGTGGTGTCACCCCCAATCAAGGGACATTGGTAAGCATTCGCTACAACAGCCAGCCCCTGGCTGAATGCTTCCAGCCAGTTTTCGTCAGGCTCCGGCAGGCTGATGGAGAGCGTAAAAGCCAGTGGTTCAGCAGCCATTGCGGCAAGATCGCTGAGGTTGACCAGCAGACATCTTTGCGCAAGCAGAAATGGATCCGCATCGGCAGGAAAGTGCACAGATTCGTTCAGGGTATCCATGGACACAACCAGCTGCTTGCCGGCAGGAATGGACAAAATTGCGGCGTCGTCACCCGGGCCCAGCAGCACTGACGCTTTTTTGAAGTTCAGTGCAGGCTGTGCAAAATAACGCCTGATCAGATTAAATTCGCCCTGTGCCACGCTGCTCCAGCGCCCTCAAGTCTTTGGATGCCCGGTCCAGCACACCATTGATGTACTTGTGACTATCGGTTGCACCAAATACTTTTGCAAGCTCAACCGCTTCGTTTATGACAACCTTGAAAGGAATGTCAATTCTGTGCGCCAGCTCATACATTCCCAGACGCAGCAGTGACAGCTCGATTGGATCGAGCGCCGTCAATTCCCGGTCCAGCCATGGCGCCATCTGCTGATCCAGTGCAGGAGCATGAGCGACCACCTGAGGAAACACTTCCTTGAAGAAATCGCGGTCGATCTTGCCCTGATAATAAACCAGAAACTCAGCCAGAATTTCATTCACCGGCGCACGGGCCATTTCCCACTGATAAAGCGCCTGCAACAGCATACGCCGCGCCTTCTGGCGCTCACTCAGCTTTTTCTTTTTGCCTTCATCGTCTGTTTCCCTGTCCAGCGCCTTGCTGATTTTGTCAGCTGACTTTTTGTCGGACGAGGATTCTGATTTGGCACCGGTAAAATCAATCACGCAGTTACGCTCCCAGCTTGTTGATCACGCTGACCATTTCCAGCGCACCCATGGCAGCTTCCGCGCCTTTGTTACCGGCTTTGGTGCCTGCGCGCTCAATAGCCTGCTCGATAGAGTCTACCGTAAGCACGCCAAATGCTACCGGCACACCCGTGTCCAGACTGACGTGTGCCAGCCCTTTGACACATTCACCGGCTACATATTCAAAGTGCGGAGTGCCACCACGAATGACTGCACCCAGTGCAATCACTGCGTCACAAGCATGTTTGGCCAGCACTCGCTTGGTCAGCACCGGCAACTCATAAGCGCCAGGTGCCATCACAATGGTGATATTGCTTTCTGGTACGCCATGGCGTATCAGGGTGTCCAGCGCGCCATCAATCAGTTTTTCGACAATAAAACTGTTAAATCGTGATGCCACAATAACAAAGCGACCATTACCGGAAACAAAATCCCCTTCAATTCTGCGAACTGCGCTCATGCTGTTTTCCTCTGCCTCGATACTTTAATAACTTGAAACGAAAACTGAAAATAATCAGACCGGCACGTCGAACTGTACAAACTCGACAACTTCCAGGTCAAAACCCGTAACCGCATTAAACCTGGCCGGATAACTCAGCAGGCGCATTTTGCCTACTCCCAGCTCTCTCAGAATTTGTGAACCGGTGCCGATAGTGACGTCGCTGCCGGCATGACGATGGCGGCGCGGAATAGTTTTTCTGGCGCCCAGCACTCCGGCAATACTTTCGTTGATATCTTCATCATAATCATCGCCACTCAATAACACGGCAACACCTTTACCTTCTTTGGCAATACGCTCAAGCGCGCGGCTGAATGACCAACTGGTGCCACCGGGGACAATAACATTACAGACGTCACGCAACGTGCTGGAGATATGCACGCGCACAAGCGTCGGATCGTCTTTACTGATATCACCCAAGGTAAACGCGATATGTGTACCACCGGAAATGGTGTCTTCAAAAGCATGCAAATTGAATTCGCCATACTCGGTGGTCACCACATTGCTGCTCTTTTTCACTACTGTATGCTCATTGGCAATACGGTAGTGAATCAGGTCCACAATGGTGCCGATCTTCAATCCGTGCTTCTCTGCAAACAACTCCAGATCAGGGCGGCGCGCCATGGTGCCGTCTTCGTTCATGATCTCGACAATGGCGGCGGCCGGGGTGTAACCCGCAAGTCTTGCCAGATCACAACCGGCTTCGGTGTGACCGGCACGCCGAAGTACGCCACCAGGCTGTGCCATGATCGGGAAGATATGACCTGGCTGAACAATGTCTTCCGGCTTGGCATCACGCGCTACTGCAACCTGAATGGTGCGCGCACGGTCCGCCGCAGAAATCCCTGTTGTCACGCCGGTAGCCGCTTCAATAGACACTGTAAAATTGGTGTTGTAAGGCGTGTTGTTTTTGTTGACCATCAGGCCCAGTTCCAACTGTTCACAGCGCTGACGCGTGAGAGTCAGGCAGACCAGCCCGCGCGCATACTTGGCCATGAAGTTGACGTCTTCGGCACTTACACGCTCGGCAGCAATAATCAGATCGCCTTCGTTTTCACGATCCTCGTCATCCATCAGAATAACCATTTTGCCCTGACGGATATCTTCTACCAGCTCTTCGATCGTATTCAGTTTCATAACGCCTGCTTGTTGACTTGCTGCTATTTAAATAAGGTTTTAACGGTCAGTGGATCGGTGGCGCGATCAGGTAAATCCATGTTCGGCCAGAAACGCCGGCGTCAGCCCTGAGGCAGAAGATGGTTGTGCCGCCCTGTCGCCGAGCACCAGCCGTTCCAGATAACGACTGATCAGATCCACTTCAATATTGACCTTATGACCGACCTTATAGGTGTGAATAATGGTCGCCTGCTGCGTGTGGGGGATGATATTAACACCGAACACCGCACCCGACACAGCGTTCACCGTCAGGCTGGTGCCGTCGATACAGACAGAGCCTTTCTGTGCGATATACTTCGCAAGCCCGTCCGGCACGCGCACTTCGATACGCCAGCTCCCGCCATCATCAGCAAGACTGATGATTTCACCGACGCCGTCAACGTGGCCGCTGACCAGGTGGCCGCCCAGACGGGTCTGAGGCGTCAGTGCTTTTTCGAGGTTCACTTTGGCACCTGGCTTCAGATACTGAAACGTTGTCAGACCAATGGACTCGTTGGAGACGTCCGCACAAAAACCCGCTTTATCCCCGAGCTTGTTAAAGTCAGTAACCGTCAGACAGCAACCATTCACAGCAATGCTGTCGCCCAGTTTCACGTCACTGAAATCCAGCGCCGGACAGCTGATGCGAAGCCGCCACTCTTTTTCGCGCAATACAAACTCATTCACCTGACCGAGCGCTTCTATGATACCGGTAAACATGTTTACACCTTTGCCTTGTTAAACGGGGTCACTATCGGGCGAGCTGTGAGACGGATATCATCCCCCATCTGTTCCATGCCGGTAATCCGCAATTCAATCTGATCCTGCATACGGTTCAGACCAGCCAGTTTGAACAAGGGCAGCGCATCACTGCCGAGCAGTTTTGCTCCTATGTAGATAATCAGCTCATCCACCAGCCCGGCCTGCACCATAGCACCGCTGAGCGTAGGGCCGGCTTCCAGCAGCACATCGTTACATTCATAGTCCAGCGCCAGACTCTGAAGCGCTGCGCGCAGATCAGGCCGTCCGTCAGAACCCGATGCCAGCGCCTGCACCCGCACGTGTTCTCCGGAATAAGTCTGTGAATTTTCAGCAGCTGCGCCTGTTAACAACAGCACCTTGCCCGGCTGACGCAGAATCGCAGCATCAGTGGGCGTTCGCAGCGTAGAATCCAGTATTACCCGCAGCGGCTGGCGTCCTGCGAGATGCTGAGCACGTGCATCGTTGAGCTGTTCCGGCCTCACATTCAGCGATGGGTTGTCGCTTAATACCGTATTGATTCCTGTAATAATTGCGCAACTGGTCGCACGCAGGCGTTGCACATCTGCACGTGCAACCGGCCCTGTAATCCATTTGCTTTCGCCCGACGCCATCGCAGTGCGACCATCCAGACTCATGGCCATTTTGCAGCGTACAAAGGGCAAGCCGTATTTCATACGCTTGATAAATCCCGGGTTGAGAGCGTCAGCCTGCTCAGGCAATGTCGGGCCAGTCACCTTGATTCCGGCTTCTCGCATCCGCGTGAGACCCCGCCCACACACCTTTGGATTGGGATCCGCCCCTGCGAAAATCACCTCCGCCACACCAGCATGAACCAGCGCCTCAGAACAAGGTGGCGTGCGGCCGGTGTGTGAACATGGCTCAAGAGACACATAGACACTGGCACCGCGCGCCAGCTCACCGGCCTGACTCAGGGCATTTGCCTCGGCGTGCGGATCACCTGCGCGGGCATGAAAACCCTCTCCAACAACAACTCCATCGCGCACAATCACACAACCAACCCGCGGATTTGGTCCGGCAGTCAGCACAGAGCCTGCAAGAGCTAGCGCTCTTTGCATAGCCTGCTCAGGCGTGGCCCGTCTGGGCGTCGCCTGTTGCTGTGCTACCTGTGCTGGTATCGGTTGATCAGCAATCACTGAGTCAGGACTCCGGTAAGTCAGGGTTTTCCAGAAGCAGGATGATCGGTTGCCTGATCATCATTTGAGAGTCGGTCGATTTCAGCGCGGAATTCATTCAGATCCTTGAAGCTGCGGTACACGGAGGCAAAGCGCACAAAAGCCACTTCGTCCAACTGACGCAGCTCACGCATCACCTGTTCGCCAACCAGACCCGATGGCACTTCACGCTCGCCGGTCGCCCGAATGTGATGTTTGATACGGTTAACGGCAGATTCCACCGCCTCTACACTCACCGGCCGTTTTTCCAGGGCTTTGTTCAGACCGGAATACAGTTTGCCTTCGTCAAAAGGTTCACGGTTGCCGTTCTGTTTGATGATACGCGGCATGACCAGCTCGGCCGTTTCGTACGTTGTGAAACGTTCCTCGCAAGTAATACATTCACGACGACGTCGCACCTGGTCGCCTTCAGCGACCAGCCGCGAGTCAATCACCTTGGTATCCAGCGCGCCACAAAAGGGACAATGCATGGTCAGGCGTCTCGGATGCGCTTACTTACGCGCTTTTGTACACAGGAAAGCGCGCACATAGCGCTTTGACTTTTTCACGTACGCTATCAATAACAGACTCGTTATTGATGTCGTCCAGAATATCGCACATCCATTCGGTCAGCTGCGCCACTTCGGTTTCTTTAAAACCACGACGCGTGACCGCTGGTGAACCAATACGCAGACCGCTGGTCACAAATGGCGGGCGCGGATCGTTGGGAACGGCGTTTTTGTTCACAGTGATATAGGCGCGGCCAAGCGCTGCATCCGCGTCTTTGCCGGTTATTTCCTGTTTGACCAGGCTCAGCAGGAACAGATGATCGTCAGTGCCGCCAGACACCACTTCGAAACCACGTTTGATAAAACCTTCAGCCATCACGCGGGCATTTTTAACCACCTGCTGCTGATAAGTTTTGAATTCTGCGCTCATGGCTTCTTTGAAGCACACTGCTTTGGCAGCAATGATGTGCATCAGCGGACCGCCCTGGCTCTCAGGGAACACAGCAAAGTTCAGTTTCTTCTCGAGCTCCGGGTTGGCCTTGGCCAGAATGATGCCGCCACGTGGGCCGCCCAGAGTTTTGTGAGTAGTCGATGTGGTGACATCAGCGATCTTCACCGGGCTCGGGTATTCGCCAGCGGCTACCAGTCCGGCGACATGCGCCATGTCTACCAACAGGTATGCACCGACTTTGTCAGCGATATCACGGAATTTTTGCCAATCGATAATGCGTGAGTATGCCGAGAAACCGGCCACGATCATCTTGGGCTTGTGCTCTACGGCCAGTGCTTCAACCTCAGCATAGTCAATTTCACCGGTCTGGTCGTTGATACCGTACTGAACAGCGTTGTAGATGCGACCCGAGAAACTGACGCTGGCACCGTGAGTCAGGTGTCCGCCATGGGCCAGGCTCATGCCCAGCACAGTATCGCCCGGCTTCAGCAGCGCAAAATACACCGCAGCATTGGCCTGCGAACCAGAGTGCGGCTGCACGTTGGCGTAATCTGCACCAAACAGCTGTTTTGCACGCTCGATAGCCAGCGTCTCAACCACGTCAACGTATTCGCAGCCGCCGTAGTATCGTTTGCCGGGGTAACCTTCCGCGTATTTGTTGGTCAGCACGCTACCCTGCGCTTCCATCACACGTGGGCTGGTGTAGTTTTCCGAGGCGATCAGCTCGATATGCTCTTCCTGACGCTGACGCTCGCCTTCAATAGCTGCAAAAAGGTCTGGATCAAAGTCTTTGATAGTCATGCTGGTAGTAAACATGCAAGTCCCCGCTAAGTGGTAAGTCAGAAGCTGGTTTGGCTGGAGCGCTAGTGGCTGGAGCCTGAAGTGCGCGGGCCAAAGACCCGTCACTTCCCGGGTCTTGATTGAGGCCCGTCATTCGATGGAGCGGCATTTTACATGATGTGGGGGTTCAGAGCATCCGGTAATTGAGCGCGAGCGCCTTCATGCAGGGTATGACTGGCGATAGATGGTATTCATGCGAGTCTGCAGCGCGACTTCGTAGCCTCGGGCCATGATTGCAGCGCCCAAATCCTGTTTCCAGCGCTTCTCCGAGTTCTCGATCAGCAGGTGGCCGGGTAGCAGAGAATCAGGAGCGTTGGCAAAAAACGGACAGAGCGCGATATCCTCCGCCCCTTCAATATCAATCTTCAACACATCTATATGATTTATAGAGAGTTCTGACAGAATGTCCAGTAACGGTTTACAGTGCACAAGAATGGTGTCATCTGAGCCGCTGCCGCTGTCGGCTATGATGCTGTTTTCCCCCAGATTATCCGGGTTCAGACGCAGTTCAAATTCCATGTCGGTATCAGCCACACCGATAGGCAGCAAAGTAACCTCAGGCCACGCCGTGCGTCCATTTCGTGTTGCCTGCATGTTGAAACACAGCCGGTCGTGCACAGGGGGATAAGGCTCCAGCGCCACCACCCGGCCGCAAGAGTTCATATGGGTAGCGGCGAACAGCGCGTAAACGCCGATATTCGCACCAATGTCGACAAACACCCCATCGACAGGCAGTACGCTGAGAATTGTACGGCGTTCCTGCACATCAAAACGCCAGGGCATAAACACCAGCTTGCGCTCGGTATAGTTGTCCCAGAGATAACATCTGAGTTTTAAACCATCCACCTCAATATCCAGCGGGGGCTTCGCACGGGCCCTGACTGCATTCCGCATCAGTTTTGCAAACTGCCGTCCTATAAAATTGGCAGGCGCGTTCTGGGAAAGGCTGATCATGGTCGTCACCCTGGAATCCGGGCGGTAGTGACCAAAGGCAGATGCTGTGTCTGGCTGCATAGATCTGATGTTCCTGTTGCCGGGGTCAGTCGATCAGGCGCAACCAAAGTATGCTTTAAAAACACATAAAAGCGAAATACAGCTTTGCGTACATGATCAGCTTCGCATCAGCACAATTTTATTCGCGATACCGCTCAATATTCGCGGAGGAAATGCTATAGGCTGAACTGCCGGTACGATTGCTGGTGGCTGAGATCGTGAGCTGACCTTCAACCCAGTACGGCTGTTGCAGGTTGTCCACACGAATGCCGGAACCATGCTCCAGGTAGATAATCTGATTGGGCGGCGGTGGCGGCAAGTGAAGGCAGGCGCCAAAGTATGGAACCAGAAAAAACTCGATTACATTTCTGTTGTCATCAAAAGCCAGCGGCACAATAAACCCGGGCAGACGTACCAATTGTCCGTGCATTTCTGGCCTGACCTCTGCTGATCGCAGCGCCTGCATGAACCGGGCATCAGACTCACTGAGCTCACGCTCGGCTGACAGGAATTCCAGATCGTCTTCCTCCGATCCGTCCTCGATCTCCAGCATCCACGCAGGTGGATTCATCAACGCCTGCAGGTCTTCTTCCGGCATCAGATCAACCCAGTCGATCTCTCTGTAAGTCTTTGTTTTGTCATCCTCACTGCCATCTGCAATGGCAAAAGAAATCAGCAACAGAACCTGCAGAGCAATCACCCCTACAGAACGGGCAAGATATCGGCCGAAGCCCAAAGTGGCGACTTTCATAACAACTCCAACTGCATTCCTGCTGGAATACAAAAAAGATATAACATAGCATTACACGACTTCAGCAGAATCACCAACAGGCAAACCGCAAACAATATGACAGCGTCCATCAGCATACGGAACCTGAGTTACTCCCCGCCGATAAAGCGGACCGGAAGTGGTTCAGTCACTTCCCGGATATTGTATATACCTGAATGGGATGTGCAGCCGGGCGAACGCGTTTTTCTGTACGGCCCGTCCGGGTCAGGTAAAACCAGTCTGCTTAATCTTGTTTGTGGCATCGCCAACGCCGACAGCGGCCAGATCATCGTGAACGGCACTGACCTGTGCACACTGAGCGCAAGAGCCAAGGACCGGTTCCGCATGCAAACCACCGGTGTCATTTTTCAGCAATTTAATCTTTTGCCTTATCTCAGTGTTAACGACAACATCAAGCTGGGCTATGCGTTCAGTGGCGCTGGCAGCACCACAGCCGTACCTGTTGATACGCTGGTCAAGCAACTCATGGACAGACTGAAGTTGCCGCGCACCTGCCTGCACCAGAAAGCCGCGTGTTTAAGCTTCGGTCAACAGCAGCGTGTGGCGATTGCACGCGCACTCATCAAGTCGCCGCCCCTGATTGTCGCCGACGAACCAACCTCTGCTCTCGATGCAGAGACACGTGATGATTTTATCAGCACATTGCTTGAGTGCTCGGCCAGCAGCAACAGCACCGTTTTGTTTGTCAGCCACGAACATTCTCTGGGCGCACATTTTGATCGCTTGGTTGACCTGCGCAGCATAAACAAAGTGTCGCACTCTGTGCATGGAGGCAACAGCCATGTTTGTTAAATTGGCTGTCAGCAGCCTGGTTCATCGCCGGCTGGCGGTGATACTGACCGTGTTTTCCATCATGTTCAGCACCTTTGTGGTACTGGGGGCGGAGCATATCCGGCATGAAACCCGCAACAGCTTCAGCAAGACGGTGTCGGGTGCCGACCTGATTGTGGGAGCCAGAACCAGCCAGGTAAATCTGCTGCTTTATAGTATTTTTCGTATTGGTAATGCCACCAACAATATATCCTGGAGCAGTTATCAGCAGATCGTAAGTACACCAGGCATAGCATGGAGCATCCCTTTGTCGCTGGGGGATTCTCATCGTGGTTATCGTGTCATGGGCACCACAAGTGACTATTTCACGCACTTCCGATATGGCAACAACCAGGCCCTGCAGATCATTGACGGCGTGGAATTCAGCGATCATCCGTCACATCATGCGGGCGCCGACTCACACGCCGGTCATGACCATGCAGGGCTGTCCGCCGTACTTGGTGCTGATGTCGCTGCCCGCCTCGGCTATCATACTGGCCGCGACTTCACGCTCGCTCACGGGCTGGCCTCGATCAGTTTCAGTCATCACGACGACCATCCTTTTACCGTTGTTGGCATTCTTGCGCCAACAGGGACTCCTGTAGATCAGACCATTCATGTCAGCCTTGAAAGTCTTGAAGCCGTGCATCATGGCGGACCGACACCCGAAGCTATCACTGCGTTTTTGATAGGCCTGGAGTCCAGACAAGATACCTTTGGAGTACAGCGCGAAATCAATGAATATCGCCCGGAGCCATTGCTGGCCATCATGCCCGGCGTCGCACTCACTGAGCTATGGCAGATGATGGGACTACTGGAGCGTGTGCTGGCGCTGATCGCCGGATTGGTGCTGGTATGTGCCTTGCTCGGCATGACCACCATGCTGCTGTCGACGCTGCAGCAACGTGAACGGGAAATCGCGGTGCTGCGTGCATTGGGAGCACGGCCACTATTCCTGTTTGCATTGATTCAGGCCGAGGCTTTTTTGATGACTGCCGCTGGCCTCGCCTTGGGCCTGATGTTGCTTGCCGTTGCCATTATGCTTGGAAATGACTGGATCAGCGCGGAATATGGACTCTTTCTGTCAGCGAATGTTCTGAATGAGCATACCTTTCCCTATCTGACAGCCGTTCTTGTGCTGACAGCAATGTTGGCCTGTCTGCCAGCCGCAATGACTTACCGGAGATCTTTGGCGTTGCGTCTGGGCAATTAACGCATCAGACGCAGGCCGGGCTTTACAGCTCTCAATCACAAATGATACGTTATATCATCTCTAGAAACTCCCAACCGGAACCAACCATGATCGCTGCCCCACCCGCCAAACCTGATGCTACCCGCACTCTGCCCGTTACTGTGTTATCCGGATTCCTGGGTGCCGGCAAAACCACTGTGCTCAATCACATCTTGCACAACCGGGCAGGGTTAAAAGTCGCCGTCATTGTGAATGACATGAGTGAAATCAATATCGATGCCCAAACTGTCAACTACGACGTTGCACTCAATCGCACGGAGGAGAAATTGGTTGAAATGAGCAATGGTTGCATCTGCTGCACACTACGCGAGGACCTGCTGACAGAAATTACAGCGCTCGCTGCGCAGAACAAATTTGATTACCTGCTGATTGAAGCCACGGGCATTTCAGAACCTTTGCCGATCGCTGAAACTTTTACGTTCGAAGACGAACACGGCGTCAGCCTCGCCAATGTTGCAAAACTGGACACTCTGGTCACTGTTGTCGACGCTGCCAATTTTCTGAACGACTACGAAGATGCATTCTCGCTGCAGGAAACAGGCGAAAGTCTGGGTGACGATGACGATCGCAGTGTCTCTGATCTGCTCGTTGACCAAATCGAGTTTTGCAACATTGTACTGATCAGCAAAACTGATCTGGTAGATGCGGCCCAGCTGGAGAAAGTCAAAGCCGTTATCCGAAGTCTGAATCCTGAGGCAGAAATTGTCCCTATCTCGGCAGGACAAGTACCCCTCGACAAAGTGATCGGCACCGGCCGTTTCAATTTTGAACAGGCGCAGCAAGCGCCGGGCTGGTTACGCGAACTGCGCGGCGAGCATGTCCCTGAAACAGAAGAATATGGCATCAGCAGTTTTACCTACCGTGCGCGGCGCCCATTCCACCCAGCGCGTTTTTATGATTTTTTGCATCAGGACTGGCCAGCTGGCCGGCTGATTCGCTCCAAAGGATTTTTCTGGCTGGCGAGTCATCCGACATTGATCGGCCAATGGAATCAGGCTGGCGGTATCGCCAGACACGGTTTTGCAGGCACCTTCTGGAGCGCTCTTCCAAGAGACCAATGGCCGACGGATGCAGAAGCACTGGATTATATCGAAGAAGTCTGGGAAGAGCCTTTTGGCGACATGCGCCAGGAGCTGGTTTTTATCGGACAGTCTCTGAATCAGCAACAGGTATGTGCTCAGTTGGATGCATGTTTGCTGACCGATGAAGAACTGTTTGCCGGAAAAGCCCACTGGCTGACGCTGGAAAATCCATTTGTTGCACTCGAGGACGCATGATGCTCAGAAGTGCTTTTTCTCCTGATGGTCTGTCGGCGATCTATAGCGATCATGTCAACCTGGCGGAATGGCGAAGAGATGTGCCATTGCCCGTTCGACAATACGCCAGTGAGCTTACGCAGCAGCTTCCGGGATATACGTTGCGCCAATCACTGCCAGCCTCTGTAGATGAGTACATGCTGCTTGATCAGTTACCAATACTTGACAAAACCAGTGACGGCAACCGACAGACTTTTGCACGGGATCTGGTGCAGCTTTGCGATATGTATGCCTGTCTTTTTGATCTGGAGTTAATTGGTCTCAGGCTGAGTGTATTGAATAAGGCGATGTGCCCGCGGTTTCACGTAGATCATGTTGTATGCCGCCTGATCTGTACCTATGTCGGAGACGGCACTGAATGGCTGCCTGAGGATTCTGTCAACCGTCACGCACTTGGAAGAATGGCTGATGTTGATACGTCCCTTCAGCATCACAACGAGACAAAAATACAAAAACTGATGGAAGGCAGCGTCGCCTTGTTAAAAGGCGAAAAATGGCCCGGAAACGAAGGCCGCGGCCTGGTTCACAGATCACCGGTCGTTTCCAGCGGGCAGTCCAGGCTGGTCGTGACACTTGACCCGGTTGCATAACAACATGACAACTGAAAACACAGAATCTTTACTCATTTCGGCAACATCTGCCTGTCTTCAACAGGGTGGCCGCCTGACTGAAAAAAGAAAGCGGGTCCTGTCTATCCTGCTGAAATCTCAACAACCACTATCGGCCTACCAAATTTGCGACTGTTACAGCACCGTTTATGCCAAAAGTATCTCTATCATGTCAGTCTATCGCATGCTTAAATTTCTGCAGGACATGCACCTTGCACATCGCCTCGACACTACAAACCAGTATGTACCCTGCTCTCACATCAATATGCAGGAATTCCATGACGCCAGCCACGTTTCACCTCAGTTCCTGATCTGCGATCAATGCAACCATGTCAATGAGGTCTGTCTTGGCGAGAACACCTTGAATATCCTCAACAGGGAGCTTGAGCGCTGCGGATTCTCCATGCAGGAGAATCAGCTAGAGATACATGGGACCTGCCGCCAATGTTCACCGCCAATTGACAACTCATCTGTTTTGGGAAGTTCAGATACCGCCCCTCCATAGACAGATTGAGTATCGCAACAGCTATCGTAAAAAATCCGACTACAACGACATAAACACAGGACGCAGAACGCAGAACCATGGCAGATGTGCTTCGGGCAGAATCACTCAGCAAGACATTCGGTAAAGAAACCGCACTTGATGCACTGACTCTGGGCGTCAGCAGCGGGCAACCTGTATGGTTTGCCCGACACCAACAGTCTTTTTTATCAATAACTTACCTGTCATGCCCAATAACATGCGTGGGTAGCCGCACATAGTGGAGGCTGTTTTAAGCACTTCAGTAAGGTCGGACACTGTTCAGGCGCCCGTACTCACAGGCTGTAATACTGTTGGCATGAAAACTGCTTTAAACTACTTGCAGTAAGAATGATAACTGTTAGCATCGCTATACATGCACTACTGATTTTTGGCAGGAGCCAGAACACCTACGGGACGGAGGAGATCACAATGCTACATAGAGCAGTTCCAATACCAGATGGAGCCGGGGACAATCACTTGTTGACGGCGTTTCCAGTCGAAGTCAGTCAACGAGTTGCCCCCCAATTGGAGTCAGTCTACCTACGCCCGGGAGATGTCATTCAGGAGCGTTGTGGCAACTTGCATCATGCCTATTTCCCCACCTCCACAATCTTCTCCTGGATGTATATGGCGGAAGACGGGACCACAACCGAAGTGGCAAGCGTAGGTAACGATGGCATGCTGGGTGTTGCGCTCTTCATGGGTGGCGAAACCATGCTGAATCAGGCAGTTGTGCAACGCGAAGGCCATGCCTACCGACTGTCTGCGCAAGTGCTTAGAAATGAATTCGGCCGTGACGAACAAGTTAAAAATCTACTGTTGCGTTACGTACAATTCCTGTCGATCCAGATGGCCCAGCTTGCAGTCTGCTATCGTCACCATTCCGTGCAGCAGCATCTGTGTCGCTGGATACTGATGAATCTGGATCGCTCAACCGGCAATGAACTGAACGTCACTCAGGAGGCCATAGCCGGCATGCTTGGTGTCCGCCGGGAAAGTGTCTCCGGGGCAGCCTTCAAACTGCAGAGTAACGGATGGATCATGATTGGTCGCGGTCGCATCACGGTACTTGACCGCGAAGGGCTTGAAAGCGCAGTTTGCGAATGTTACGGCGTCGCCCATGGCGAATATCTGCGCCTCATGCCGGGCCTGGTGACCCGGAGTTATGTGCGGCCAGCCAGAGTCAGTAACGGAAGATAGCGGCTACCCCGGTGTCCGTCGGCATACGCTCCGCCGGCACAATTACGACCTCACCGCCGCTGCGTAAAGCCAATTCCGCAAGATCATCGAGTACATCGTCCATATCAGGGTCTGACAGCTCGCCGGAATGGATCCGGCGCTCAGTCCTGTCGATTCTTCCGGGAATCTGCTTGTCGGCATCGATAAGCAGCACTTCGATTCTGCCATCCAACGCTGCCAATGCTGCTTCTTCCGGAGTTTTTGCTCCGAGCTGGTTGGCGCGGGCATTGTGATAACGCTCCGTCAACGTGGCAAGTCTCTGCAGATACAGCGGTTCCAATTTCTCCCAGGCCTTCGCGCGCAGCTCGTCCAGAGTCAACAGACCAGTATTCATCATCAATCCCTCATCCAGCAGATTGGCATTATGACTGACGGACCTGAAGACAGCATGATGCTCGGTGAGCGCGGCCAGCAGCAGCGGCAACCCCGAGGGCTTCGAATAATGTTCAGCTATCGCTCGGTCAACAGTGCGGAAAAAGCGCTCGGTGTCTCCTTTTACCTCATCTGTGCGTGAGCCCTGCCCATGGAACATGGCCTTGTCACCCGCACCACTGCCACGCATGCCATACGAAGCAACTGTCAGATGAGGATCTGTCACTTGCTCGCCCAATGCCTCAGTCAGTGTGCTGGGCACATCACGCAGTTCTACTTGATCCAACGTATCACGGGTACCTTCGTAAAGACGTGCCTCTTCCCTGTTGATACACAGAATATGATAACGATCTGCCGACTGCAGCACTCTCAGAAGCGGTTTGATATGAAAACTGTCCGCGGCAATGCCAAGTTCCGGCACCGGTCTTTGCAGGTCAAACACACGGAACAACGCTGGCGACGCCAGAATCGCCAGCCCCTCGGTACGATAGTTCCAGAATTCTTTATCATCGCCAAGTTGCGAAAGTTTTTCCAGCAGGGGTCGCGTCTTCTCGGCCGGGTATTTTTCCGCCAGCGAGGTCTCGAGCGATTTCAGAATATTTTTGTAGACCAGCGGATCGCGCTGATTTTCAGGGTGTGAACGGTGCGTTGGTATGTAAAGCGAAACACAGGGTGCGTCATATACGCCGAGCAATTCTGTCAGGTGATCGGGTGTCAGTTGTCGCATGTTGCCTCCTTAGTCCATGTCTGAGGGACATCTCCAACTCTGCATTCGACTTGAATTACTGGACGTCGGGCTGAGCCCTGAGGTCAGTGAGCCGATACAGAGTGCATGTCAACACCCTACACAATACAGCCACAGTTAGATATAAGGTATTCCCTGTGATATCGAACCGGGTCGACACCAAGACAAATATTCCCTATAGTCGGGTCTCGATTGGCAAGTAAAGGCTCACGTATGAGTTCCATCAGGGTGAGGCACACCCATCCGCAAGATATACCCTCACTTATCGCTCTGCAAAAACAGATCTATCCCACCATCCCGCCCTGGAGCGAAGCCCGGCTGCTGGAGCAGCTTGAAGCATTTCCCCAAGGTCAGTTTGTCGCCGAGAGTGAAGAGGGCCTGCTGGGCTGCTCCAGCTCCATCACTGTGGTATGGGACGACTGGATGGACTCGCACAGTTGGAAAGAAATCACCAGTGCGGGCACGTTTGAACACCACAACCCTGCAGGGCGTACATTGTACGGTGTTGAGGTGTTTGTTGATCCCGAATCGCAGGGACAGGGTGTCGGTCATAGGCTGTATGAGGCGCGTCGAAATCTGTGCCGGCAGATGAATCTCAAGCGCGTGATTGCCTGTGGCCGCCTGCCCGGATATCACCGCCACGCAAAAGACATGAGCGCGGAACTTTACGCGCAAAAAGTTATCTGGGGAGATTTGACAGACCCTGTACTCAGTTTTCAGATCAGGGAAGGCTTTAGCTACTGCGGAGTCATGGATAACTATATACCCGAAGACAACGAGTCCTGCGGTTATGCCTCACTCATCGTATGGCTAAACCCGGACTATCAGGCTGATAAGCCGCTGAATACTCCAAAGGATATTTTATGATCGTTCGTATCGCTGCAGTGCAGTATCTATTACGCCAGATAAACGACTGGTCAGGCTTTGAAAACCAGGTACGTTTTATCAT
Source organism: Pseudohongiella sp. (assembly GCA_030651695.1). Classification (GTDB taxonomy): domain Bacteria; phylum Pseudomonadota; class Gammaproteobacteria; order Pseudomonadales; family Pseudohongiellaceae; genus Pseudohongiella. The sequence continues at coordinate 115,787 of JAUSCD010000019.1, forward strand.
GCAGGCAGCCGGCGACTACAAACCGCAATTTGTTCTGCTGCCTGAGATTCTGACGACACAACTATTGTCGTTTATGGATACGTCCGATCTGCGCACCTCGGTGCGCAACATGAACGACTATACGCGCCGATACAAAGATCTGATGCAAGAGCTGGCCGCACAGTGGAACGTGCATCTGATAGGTGGCACACATCCCACGTTGAAGGAAGACGGCCGCTTGCTGAATACCGCCTACTATTTCACCCCGGGCGGTGAAATATTTGAACAGGATAAAATTCACCGTACACGCTGGGAACGTGAAAAATGGGGCACGGACGCCGGGGAAAAACTGCAGCTTTTTGACACGCCGTTTGGCAAGATCGCCATTCTGATCTGTTACGACATCGAGTTCCCTGAGCTCTCTCGAATGGTGTGTGAAGCGGGTGCGGATATTCTGATGGTGCCTTCCTGCACAGATGACCGCCAGGGCTTTCTGCGCGTGCGCTATTGTTGCCATGCCCGCGCTATCGAGAATCAGGTGTTTGTGGTTATGACCAGCACCGTAGGCAACCTGGCAGTGGAAGGTTTAGGTATGCACTACGGCCAGGCCAGCATTATCACGCCCTCAGATTTTTCTTTTGCCCGTGATGGCATTGCCGCTGAAGGCACTCCGAATATCGAGCAGATTGTGGTGGCCGATGTGGACTTGCAGGATCTGGTAACCAACCGCCTTAGCGGAACGACCATTCCCCTATATGACAAGCGCAAGAATATCTATGAACGGCCGGTGGAGATAGTCAAGGTGAGTTGACCAGATACTGCACACAAAACCGGTTTTGCGGGTCCGTCCAGTACGCATCCATACGCAAACCGGCGGCAGCAGCCAGTTCAGCAAAATCCTGCATGGAATACTTACAGCTTATTTCGACAAGCATCTCCTCCCCGCTCTCAAAATGCACACTCTCTCCGGCAATTGCCACATGCTGGTCACGCTGGCTGATGATATGGGTCTCGATACATCCGGGATCGTGACGGTACTTTGCACTGTGCTGAAAATTGCTCAGATCAAAGTCCGCACACAGTTCACGATTGAGCCGTTGCAACAGATTTAAAGTAAACGCCGCGGTGTAACCCGCTTCATCGTTATAGGCGCGCTCGATCAGACCGAAGGCTTTCTTCAGATCGAAACCTATCAGTGCGCCGCCTGTGCTGCCCATCTGAAGACGAATCTGCCGCAACAGCCGCACCGCTTCTGTTGCCGCGAAGTTGCCAATGGTGGATCCGGGAAAATACACCACTGTCCGTCTTGCGTGGTCGGGTTGCGTTAACGCGTGAGCCGGTTTCCGTAAAGCGCATGGTAAAGCGCCAAAGGGCTGGGTGAAATCCGCGCACAGTGGATTTACCGTCAGATCAGGAAACTCACAGCGCAGCGACGCCACGCTTGCCGACAAGGCTGAGCTTGAGATATCCACCGGGACATACACTGCCGGGTGTTCCAGTGCATTCAGCAATAAACGGGTTTTCAGGCTGCTGCCGCTGCCGTATTCCATCAGCATGATGTCAGGTCCCAAAGCAGACGCCATTTCGCTGCTGAAGGTTTGCATGATTTGCAGCTCGGTACGGGTCAGGTAGTATTCAGGCTGCTCGCAAATCTTTTCAAACAGCTCAGATCCGCGCTCGTCGTACAGGAGTTTGCAGGGCAACCGCTTAGGTTTGTGTAACAAGCCGCTGAGAACGATACTCTGCAGCTCCTCATTTGCACGATTGGGCGCAAGACAGGGCGTACGATCAGGCGCGTGGGCAGGCGCATCGCTTCGGGTTGTTCGCGGCTGTGTCAGCGGTTCGGAACGTGGCGTCCGGTACATCACAGGTCCCTCGCCAGTCGCACACCGCTGAACTGCCAGCGCGCTGTGGGTGGAAAATAATTACGATAAGTCGCGCGCATTTGTTGCGCTGGAGTGACGCAGGAACCGCCTCGCAAGACCCACTGGCCATTCATGAACTTGCCGTTGTACTCACCCGCAGCACCTGGCAATGGCTTGAATCCGGGATAACGTACATAGGGACTCGCCGTCCATTCCCAGACATCGCCGAACATTTGATACAGAGCATCGCGATGGGCGGAGTGGCCCGGCGCCTGCGGACTCAGAATGCCGGATTCAACGAAGTTGCCCAGGTGCGCCGGTTGTCCTGCAGCTGATGCCTCCCATTCAGCTTCGGTTGGCAGCCTGGCTTGCGCCCATCGGGCGTAAGCATCGGCCTCGAAAAAGCTCAGGTGAGTAACCGGAGCCAGAGGATCGATATCCTGACGTCCGCGCAACGTGAACGCGCTGTCGAGATCCTGTGACCAGTACAAGGGTCGCTGCCAGTTCTCCCGCTGGACGATATTCCACCCGTCGGCCATCCATAAACGCGCATCACGGTATCCACCATCTTCGATAAATGACCGATACTCGGCATTGTTTACCGGCCGGTTTGCCAACGCATGAAGCGCCAGAATTACGCGGTGTCGTGGACGTTCATTATCGTACGAGAAACCTTCTTCGTTGCGATCGGTTTCGTCACAACCCATCATGACAATCCCGCTTCGACCCTCCACAAAAATCATGGGCGTAGCGATACCTCTTGCGAAGTCCGGCTGACCATCGCTGTACGTTGGTTCGAGCGGATTAAGAGAAAACAAATGCTTGACGTCGGTGAGCAGCAATTCCTGGTGCTGTCGCTCATGATGCAGACCGAGCTGAAGGATATGCAGCATCGCTTCCACCGCACCTGTTTCAATCATTTCCAACACCTGATCGTCAATCCGTTTGCGATAGTCCATCACTTCCGCGAGCGACGGGCGTGTCAGTATCCCACGCTGATCACGGCTGAACTGCGGCCCCATCGACTGATAGTAGGAGTTGAACAACTGTGCCCATCTGGCATCGCCTTGACGCTGCTGCAGCACAAACTGCTCGAAGAACCAGGTGGTATGTGCCAGGTGCCATTTTACCGGACTGGCATCGGGCATGGACTGAGCGACGGTATCCTCAGGATGCAGACGGGCAGCCAGTTGCACAGTAGCGCTGCGAACCCGCACGAAGTCTTCGGTAATACCAGATGTATCATTGGCGCCAGAAACGCCGGTCAGTAGCGATGATTCCACGGGGGTCTGCCTCCGAATCGCGAATGCCGTACTTTGTCACCGTAGTGAGGTCACTAAAGAGGTCATCATAAAGTGCATGCCTGCGCCTATCTGTGCGCTCCCTAACCTATAGGACAGATGGGCAGGACCTGACAGATCGGGACAGAGCCGTTGTGGTAACCCTATGTTAGCCACCGCATAGAACAGCATTTCCCTGTTAACTAAAAATGATTGCAAACCAGAGTCTGGCTGTCGAAACGTATGTGCAGTCGGGCACCCCCGATGCTGACAATCTGTAAGGGAGACATACAATGAATAACCAACACGTTTTCGACTGGCTGCGCGACGCTCACTCGATGGAAGAACAGGCGGAAAAACTTTTCTCCGGGCAGGCCGAACGCTTGAGCGACTACAAAGAGTTGTCCGCCAGACTCAAAGAAGAAGTAAATTCCATTGAAGAAAATAAAGCTTTGTTGTCAAAAGGATTGAAGCAAAGGGGCGGCAACACGTCGCTCGCAAAAGACTCCTTTGCAAAAATAATGGGTTTTGAGCAAAACATGGCGGGCAAAATGGTGAGCGATGAGCCAGTGAAGGGTGTTCTCGCGCTTTATTCATTTACACAAATGGCTGTTGGCTCCTACAGGATTCTGGTGGCCGCTGCCGACGCCACAAGTGATACGGATCTTAAATCTGTCTGCCAGACCTTATTGTCATCGTCAGAACGACGGGCAGCCTGGATAGAAAAAGAACTGGAGCCTGTCACCCGGACCTTTCTGAATGCTGAGAACTGAATTACCCGGGCCGGGTAACAATGGCAAAAACCGATCGACGCTCGGCAACCAATGACGGTTTCCCTGTTTCCGGAGCACTGACGGTAGCCTTGCCAACAGAGATACTCCGTGCCCCGGAACGCTTTTTAGTCAAACCATGCCGTCGAAAGAGGCAACTTCCGCATGCACAAGCATCTCTGCTGTGGTATTTATATGAACGAAATTTCATTTTAAACCAACAATAAAGGGATTCACTCATGTTCCAACCACTTCGCCAGATTCTGTCTGGTTCCGCACTTCTATCAGCCAGCATCGCAGCAGCCTTGCTGACGGCGGCTCCGGCAGCGCTTGCCCAGCAAACCATTGATGTAACAGGCTGGGGAACCGGTGCAGTCCAGGCTGTGCCAATTCATGAAGGCCGCCCCTGGGGTTGGGCGGTGAGGGACTACATGGAGAAACCAGATCGCACGCTCTATAACACGGCCAAAGCCAAGTTATTAGCCGGCGAGCAGATTTTCAGCCACTCGATCTCCACTTTTGACATTGAGCGCTACTGCAGAGAGGCACCGGACTACGACTACACGTGGTTCGAGATGCAGCACAGCATGCTGAGTTATGATGAAGTTGCCAAGATGTTCGCGGCCTGCCCGAATGTCGGCGCCACACCTATCCTGCGCGTACCGGATGCACTGGAAGGCAGCGTACAGAAGGCCATGGACATGGGCATGCTTGGCATCATTGTGCCGACGGTGAATGACGCCATTCAGGCACGCGAAGCAGCTCGTTACGCACGTTACCCACCGATTGCCCGCCGCAGCGCCGGTGGTGGCCAGGGGCCAGGCCTGTGGGCACCCTTCGTGCCAGAAGGTGAAACCTTCCGTAACAGCGCCAATGACAACATGCTGGTAGTGGTGATGATCGAGACCGTGGAAGGCGTTAATAACGCTCACGAAATCGCATCAGTACCCGGTGTGGATGTAGTGCTGCTGGGCAATGCGGATCTGGCTGGTTTCTCCGGTTTCGCGCAGAACTCTCCCGAATATCGCGATCTGCAGATCAAGACCCGCAACGCTACTTATCGCGCCGGCAAGATCTGGGCAAATGCTTCTACTCAGATGGCAGAAGGCACTCCGCTGTCACAAGAGTCGCTGATGTACCTGTTGGGCCCAAGCATTTCAGAGCGGGCCGCGCGTTAACAGTAAACAGAAATTTTGAGTACTGCGACGCTGCAAAGCAGCCAAAAAAAACCGCGACCAGAAATGGTCGCGGTTTTTTTTGGCTGCTTTGACCGAGTAATCTATTCCGCTACCGAAGCTATCTCCGACAGCAGCTTGATCAATTCACTCTGGCACATAAACAAACGACCCATCAGGCAATCGGTAAGTAACGCCTGCTCTCACGCCCTGACCCTCACCAATTTCATCCGATGATTCATAACGGGTCAGCTCACTGCCCTCCTTGATGGTCATCGTCATATTGTCTTCGCCGGGATTTGTCACCACCACGACCCGTTCCTCGCTGAACGGGTTCAGCGGGTTTGACGCGACAATAATCAGCAATATGGCAATGAGCACAAGGAACACATCAATCACGTTTACAACTGAGAGCATCGGATCATCATCTTCTTCCAAATCCAGAAAACGGTGACTCATGATGCCAATCCCATCTGTTCAATTTGATGGAGCGATCCGAGCAACCAACGTCTTTTCACTGACAATATAAAAAACGTGATGGAAGCGGCGATCGGCAAAGGTGTACGAAGTAAAACAGGCGGCGGCAACAGCCAGACCAATGGCGGTTAGCCTTGAAGGGTTTCGGGACATTTGTATTCTCCGGTTGTGGTGGCCCGCGTCGTGGCCTTTTAAAGATCCTGAGTCATTCCGCTCAAGTTATGATACAGCATATCATTTGTGGCTTATGGAGCGTCAACTACTTTGTTATGGTCACGTGCGCCAAGCCAGTAACCAACTGCCACCGGCGCTACAAAAAGATTGCTTCAGATGTTTGATTTGCTGCGGCATATTGAAGATGATGCCGGATAACAAAGCAGCCGCTGCGGTGGAACAAGCCGGTTGATAACAGAACAGATACGCCCGTTACGGAACAGCAGCTTCATGGCCTTGCAACTTGATATTGCCACCCTGGTATTGATGTTCATCACACTAGCGCTCACAGCGTTTATTGTGATGTTGCTTATCTGGCGCATCAACCGCGATATGCCGGGTGTGTTGTACTGGATGGTGGCCACCCTGCTCAACACCGCTTCAGCACTGGCTACGCTGCTGCAGGCACTTTCCGGCGGAGATGAGACATGGGGGCCGGTTCTGAGCAACAGCATCAGCATGGCTGCCAATATCCTGGTGCTGGAAGGCGCATTACTGTTTCGAGGGTATGAATCCAGGCGTCGCTGGCAGTTTTTCCTGTTGCTGATTCCTGCCCTCACGATCATTACCTGGACCTACCGGCTGGACCCGGCTATCCGCGATACGCTTCACCACTCCTTCATCATAGTGTCCCAACTCCTGGCGGGTGGAGTATTGCTCTGGCGCACAGCCAACCGCGGTGAGCTGCTGGCCAATTCACTGGCAGGCATTTCCAGCATATCGATAGCTCTGCTGGTCGGCTGGAGGTTAGTGTTGTCGCTGAACGGTGATGAGTCCACGGCGCAGGGAACAGATTCGCAGATTACCCAGTGGTATCTTTTTGCCGCCGCCAATCTGCATATCGCCTGGATCTTTGGCTTGAGCGTGGCCTGCTACTTCCGTTCGCGACAACAGGTGATGTCTTTGGCACGCGAGGATTCGCTTACCACATTGCCCAACCGGCGCTGGATTGATGAAAAACTTGCCCAGACCCTGCTGGAGACACAGCGCAGCGGAGAGCAGTTCGCCGTAATCATGCTCGACATCAATAACTTCAAGCACGTGAACGACAAGTATGGTCATAGCGCGGGAGACAAGGTACTGATCGAGCTTGCAAAACGTCTGAAACAGGCTGTACGCGAGTCCGACTTCGCCGGACGACTGGGCGGTGATGAGTTCATTATTCTGGCGCGCAATATTGAGAACGATATTCTGGTTGAGCAAATGATAGAACGCATGCGCCTGCAGCTTAACGGGAAAATGCCACTTGCCGGAGACGAGGTTGATATCCGGGTCAGTATTGGCAGCGCAGTGTTCCCGGAAGATGGGCACAATCCCGATATGCTTTTGGGAGCGGCCGATTCGCATATGTATCGTGACAAGAAGAAGCAAAAAATGAGTTCACCTGATTAGAGGGAATGCTTGCCAGCAGCTTTTATTCCAGCCATCATCCCTTGTCTCTCCACGACAAACAGGTCTGTTGTAATGCCTCACTGGCTCCACAAAGAACCTGTTACGCCCTTCACCGGCCCCTTGCGCCACCAGGCGCGACTGGTCTACGTCATCCTCACTCTGATGGCCGCTTATTTCGCGGTGATCGGCACCATAAACGTATTTGTGTTTGCCTCCTATACCATTGCCGCGCTGGACTACGCCGGCATGCTTGGGATGCTGGCTGTGCTGTACTACTTTCATTACAGCCGCAGGTTAATGCACACGTCCTGGCTGGTAGTGATGCTACTGATCGGGGTGATTCTGGTCTTTATTCATATGGCAGAGGGACGCTCCTACTCCCTGATCTGGGTCACCCTGCTGCCGCCAGTGACATTTTTCCTGCTCGGCCGTCGTGCCGGTGCATGGGTATGTGGCGCAGTGTTTGTTTATGTCGCAATCTATGTCTACATCAATATGCCACGCTGGGAACCTGCTGAATTCACGCTGGGCACTTTTCTCAATATTGTTGAGGTGCTGGCAGCGCATTGGTTGTTGTTCCGGCTCTATGAACGCTCGCGCGCCGAGGCCTTTGCCGAACTGGAGCTTCTGTCAGAAACTGACAAGCTGACCGGACTTTACAATCGCAGCCGGCTGGACAGCTTCCTGCTGCATGAGATCGAGCGTCACCATCGGGACAACCGCCCGCTGACACTTATTCTGAGCGATATCGATCACTTCAAACGCATCAATGATCAACACGGCCATCTGAGTGGTGATCGGGCATTAAAAGTGGTTGCCGATCTGTTGGTCAACCACACCCGTAGCAGTGATATCTGTGGTCGCTGGGGCGGCGAGGAATTTCTTTTCATCTGCCCTGACACCTCCTCCGCTGCCGCCAGCCATATCATTGGGAAAATCCAGCAAGCACTGAGTGTGGCGGAATTACCGCATCGCACCGCCGTAACACTGAGTTTCGGGGTTGCCTCCCTTGGCCCTGACGACACCGCCGAGCACGTGTTGCGCCGGGCCGATGATGCGCTTTATCAGGCCAAGCGCGAGGGGCGTAATACAGTTGTAACGGCTGCTGATCGGACTTGAACACACGATACGAGCGGGCTGACCTCGATTATTCCTCTCAGGCTAGCCCGCCGTGCTCGACCTTCTCATGCCCCCCAATAAGTCTGGCACTGTTGATCAGTTCCAGGTGACTGAAACTCTGCGGGAAATTGCCAAGGAAGTGACGTCGATCAGGCTCATATTCCTCAGACAGCAAGCCCACTTCATTACATAGCCCCAGCAGCTTCTCAAACAGCTCCCTGGCTTTGGGTTCGTCGCCGGCCAGCATGTAACAATTGGCCAGCCAGAAGCTGCAGGCCAGAAACACCCCTTCGCCGCGCGTGTCATCACCCACCGGATTACGGTAGACAAATCCTTGCGGGGAGCAAAAATGTGTTTCGATCTGCTTGATTGTTGCCAGCACTCTGCTGTCATCACCGGGCAGAAAACCCACCAGGGGAATAAGCAGCAGGCTGACATCCACTTCGCTGTCGCCATAGGAGCGAACAAAGTGACCCTGCTCGTGCAATCCGCGCTGCAAAATATCTTCGCGCATCTCGTCGCGCAGGCGAGACCACCGCTCCAGCGGCGCCTGCAGGTTATGCGTTTTGGCATCGTGCAATGAGCGATCCATCGCCACCCATGCCCAAACCTTGGAATGTACATAATGGCGGGGATCTGAGCGCGATTCCCAGATGCCGGCATCGGGCTCCCTCCAGTGCTTTTCTACCTGCCCGACGATATCGTGTTGCAACTGCCACACGCGATCATCCAGCGGCAGGCCGCATTCACGGGCTTCGTGCAGACACTCTACAACCTGACCCAGCAGATCCAGCTGAAATTGGCCACGCGCGCCATTCCCTATGCGGACCGGGGACGCCCCGCGATAGCCGGGCAACCAGTCCAGGGTTTTTTCCGGCTGTCTGATCAGTTCGCCATCGATGGTGTAAATACTGTGCAGGTGTCCTTTGGAATGCCCCATCGCCTTCAACAACCAGTTTTCCCAATCTTCGGCTTCCTGACTGAAACCACAGCCCAGCAGTACGTCCAACACCAGCGCGGCATCGCGAGGCCAGGTAAAGCGATAGTCCCAGTTCGCCGAGCCTCCCGGCACTTCCGGCAATGAGGTCGTGGGCGCCGCCACAACAGCTCCGGTGGGTGCATAGGTCATCGCCTTCAATGTGATCAACGAACGCACTACCGCTTCGCGCCAGGGCCCGCGGTAATCGCATTCAGAAACCCAGTCGTGCCACCATTGCCCGCACGCGTCTGCAGGATTATCAGCCAATGCCGGTGGAGCCTCACCATCGGCGCAGTGAGACAATACAAAACGCCTGCACTCACCTTCAGCCAGCGTGAACTCTGCCACGACTCGCCCTTCGCTCTTGTCTTGAGATGACACAGTAAGCGCTACAGCGGCTGACAAAATCAGCTTGTTGTCCTTGTTGTTTGGGGCACGGAAACAAACGCTGTTGTCATCGCCACGACCGGTCTTTTCCTGAGGTCCGATTTCGGCGCGGTGATAGCCATAACCAAAGCGCGGCTGGCAGACCATACGCATATCCACACTGCCACTCAATCCGCGAACTTCCCTGATCAAGTGGCAACCACCAGATTGGTGAGCAGAATGCGGGGGCATATAGTCGATGATTTCTACTACGCCCTGCTTTGTAGTGAACACGCTGCGCAACACCAATGTTTCAGCCAGGTAGTTACGCTCAGCGCTGCCGCCTTCGGCCGGCGCCAGCAGCCAATAACCATGCTCCAATGTCCCCACCAGCGCCGCAAAACATGCCTCACTGTCAAAGCGGCCGGGACAGAACCAGTCGATCATGCCGGTGGTGGACACCAGCGCCGCTGTGCGCAAATTGCCAATCACAGCATGATGCTCAATGCAGGGGATTTGCCCGTCTACTGTGGACATATAAACCTCCGTGTCAGGAGAAATCGTTTCTCACATCCATACCAATGCGGCCAGTGCTGCCACCCCGAGTACCATTGCGCCAAGCACTGCACGATGTTGCGTGGCCCGGAACTGCCAGCTGGTGGCTTTTGCCTCGTCGCCAAAACGACCCTCTACCCCCTGATTGCCGACAACCGTCCGGAACAGATTATCAGCACGATGCGGGTCTGGGGCCGGCGCAGATTGGTCCATCTGCCCATCCCACGCGCTCGCAGCCAGGCGGTCAGCCAGTGCCGGCGCCAATAAGGTTCCCACGATGGCTTTCACCGCCGAAAAACCCAGCCACACTTCCCGCCTGTGCCCCTGCGCCGCCCAGGTTATGGCCCGGGCTGCCACTTCGGGACGAAATACCGGTGCCACCGGGCGTGGCCGGGCCGGCATACGGTGACGCGCCCAGTCGAACTGGGGTGTGTTGTGCGCAGGCAGTTGCACCATGGTAATCCGCACCGCGCTTTTCTGATGCAGCAGCTCTGTGCGCAGCGAGTCGGTGAATCCCCGCACAGCAAATTTGGCGGCGCAGTAGGCCGATTGCAGCGGAATGGCACGGTATGCCAGCGCTGAACCCACCTGAACAATGACGCCCCGATTGCGCTCACGCATGCGTTTCAGCGCTGCCAGCGTACCGTGCACAGTGCCCAGATAGGTCACTTCAGTGACGCGGCGCACCTCGTCGGCCTGCAGATCATGTACTGGTGTAATGATGGTGACCATGGCGTTGTTAACCCACACATCAATCGCGCCCAGCTCTTGCTCAACCTGCGCAGCGGCTGCCTCGACCTGCGCGGCATCAGCAACGTCCAGCGCAATTATTAAAGCCTGACCACCCGCGGCTTGTATCTCCGCCTGAGCACTTTGCAAACGCGTTTTGTCCCGCGCCAGCAGTGCTACCTTTGCGCCCTGCCGCGCAAACTGTAACGCTGTAGCGCGTCCAACGCCTGCCGAGGCACCCGTGACCACCACCACCTGCGAAGACCTCATCTGTTCTCTCCGTAGGCCATGGTTGTCATCAGTGCCAGTGAGCCGAGTCTGGCATCCAGTCGCGTATGCTGCACCACCACCGGCTTATCGGATTCAATCAGGCTGGCAAAATCTGTCTCTCGCGGGACCGGCTCCGGGTCTTTAAGATCATCAAAACGTAAGTGCAGGGTTCGTCGCGGTGGCACGCTGACCTGATAGGGTCCTGAAGGTTCACGGTCGGTAAAAAACAGGGTGATAGTCAAGTTGGCGGTCCTGTCCCCGGTATTCAGCACACAGGCCGCCTCATGGCTGGAGAGCGCGGGGTTGTCAGGTCGCGGCCCCGGAGCCGGCAAATATCCTTCTGCAATAATCCAGACGGTTTTGCCGTGGGCTCCCGGGTGATTCCTGGGCTCGGGGTGATTTACAGCCCCGTGTTGATCATTAGGATAGACGTCCTGCATACACATCTCCTCCGTGTGGTAATTCTCCATCTCCTATTTGTTGTGACAGCAAGAATGCGACGAATATCCGCCGCGTTGGCCAGCCGCATGGCGTCAGCGGAATTATTGCCGCGCCGAACGCCGGGCATTGGCAACATCACCCATATGCAACCGCAAAATCTGAGGTCCATTTTCGTCAGGGGTCCCAACACACTGGCGAAAACCAGGCTCAAAAAAGCAGGTATCCAACGCAGTATGGTTTGCATACTCATGGCCTCAATACCAAAAAAATGATCCAATTTCGACGATGTCACTTAAGACGATGTCACTTAAATAGTGGCTGTTTTCGACTCACTTGATCGATTTTCAACCCTGTAAAAATCATCAATTCAGCAGTTGAAGGCTTCGACCCACGACTCAACATGCTAGAATGCGCGCCATCCCTAATGTAGTCACCAAGCGTAATCACCCAAGCAGATTCTTCTCAGCCAACAATCCTGGAGATCATCAGCGTTATGGCACAGTTCGTATACACCATGCACCGAGTGGGCAAAGTTGTCCCGCCCAAAAAAGAGATTCTGAAAGACATCTCTTTATCATTCTTCCCCGGCGCCAAAATCGGCGTACTCGGCCTGAACGGTTCAGGTAAATCCACATTACTGCGCATCATGGCCGGCGTGGACAAAGAATTTAATGGCGAAGCACGCGCGCAGACCGGCATCAATGTCGGTTACCTGCCGCAAGAGCCGCAGCTGAATCCGGACAAGGATGTACGCGGCAACGTGGAAGAAGGCGTCGGCGAAGTCATGAAACTGCTGTCGGACTTCAATGCCATCAGCGACCGTTTTGCAGAACCGATGAGCGACGACGAAATGAACGATCTGCTTGAAAAGCAGGGAGAACTTCAGAACGCCATCGACGCAGCCAACGGCTGGGACATTGAACGCACCCTCGAGCGCGCCGCTGACGCACTGCGTCTGCCGCCATGGGATGCTGACGTCAACAAACTCTCCGGCGGTGAAAAACGTCGCGTAGCACTGTGTCGTCTGCTGCTGTCAAATCCCGACATGTTGCTGCTGGACGAACCCACCAACCACCTGGACGCCGAAAGCGTGGCCTGGCTGGAGCGATTCCTGGTGGAATTCCCCGGCACTGTGGTTGCCATCACGCACGACCGTTATTTCCTCGACAACGCCGCCGGCTGGATTCTGGAGCTGGACCGTGGGCACGGTATTCCGTACGAAGGCAACTACACCAACTGGCTGGAAACCAAAGAATCCCGTCTGCAAACTGAAGCCAAACAGGAACAGGCACGCGAGAAAACCATCCGCTCAGAACTCGAATGGGTACGCAGTAACCCCAAAGGCCGTCAGGCCAAGAGCAAGGCGCGTATGGCGCGCTTTGAGGAGCTGAACTCGCAGGAATTCCAGAAGCGTAACGAAACCACTGAGCTGTACATTCCGCCAGGACCTCGTCTGGGCGACAAAGTGCTGGAAGTGAAAAACCTGAGCAAGGGTTTTGGTGATCGTGTGCTGATCAGCGACCTGTCGTTCTCCATGCCAAAAGGCGCGATCGTCGGCATTATTGGTGGTAACGGCGCAGGTAAAACCACGTTCCTGCGTATGCTGACCGGTGTTGAACAGCCGGACAGCGGCACCATCGAGCTGGGCGAAACTGTTGATCTGGCTTACGTCGATCAAAGCCGCGACTCTTTGAATGACAGCAAAACGGTGTGGGAAGAACTGTCCGACGGTCAGGACATCCTGCAGATTGGTCGTTATGAAGTGCCATCACGCGCCTACGCCGGCCGGTTCAACTTCCGCGGTGGTGACCAGCAAAAGTTCATCAAGGATCTGTCCGGCGGTGAACGTAATCGTCTGCACCTGGCCAAACTGCTAAAACGCGGCGCCAACGTACTGTTACTCGACGAACCGACCAACGACCTGGACGTGGAAACCCTGCGCGCACTGGAAGAAGGTCTGCTGAACTTCCCCGGCGCGGCCATTGTGGTGTCGCACGATCGCTGGTTCCTGGACCGGATCTGCACACATATCCTGGCGTTTGAAGGCGACAGCCAGGTGGTGTTCCACGAAGGTAACTACACCGATTACGAAGCGGATCGCAGAAAACGCCTCGGTTCGGACTACCAGCCAACCCGGATCAAGTATCGGAAATTGTCCTGAGTTCAAAAGTGATGTACCTGAATACAATGTGACGGACATCACTTATTTGAAAAAAGAGTTCAAGCTGCTCTTTGGACGGCCGATAGTGTTCGTGGGGAGGACAACAACAACCCGAACCGCGGCCAGCCAGAGAGCAGATGATGTCAGAAAACACGGGCAACCCATCAGAGCACGAACCCAGACGGGCGTTTACGCGTATCTTTTTTGATGCCGAGACGGTGGTTATGCAGGATGAACATATCTGGCCGGTGAAACTGGTCGATATTTCACTGCGCGGCATTCTGATTGGAATACTTCCTGACCAGGTTATAAACCCTGACAAGCTGGTTGACGTCAGTATTCATCTGGGCGGCGGCATAGAAATCCGAATGGAAACACGCGTGGCAAACCAGCGCGGGGATTTGCTGGGCCTGACCTGCGAGCACATCGACGTTGACAGCATGACGCATCTGCGTCGTCTGGTTGAACTCAATATGGGTGACACCAGCCTGCTGGAACGTGAGCTGAACGCGCTGACTTGATCCCGCTTGCGCAAAAAGCCATCCGCGCAAGCGCTAGACGTCCAGAGAACTTCTCAAATCTTTTAACCGCGCCTGCCGCTCTTCATACGACAGCGGCCTGGAAGGACTGTCTTCCAAAGCCTGAGTCACCGGCAATTCCAGCTCCTCACCACGGATCACCCGCTCGCACAACTGCCGGTAATTCCAGCAGAACAGCGGGTAGACTTTTTCTTCAGGCTCACTTGCCAGCAAAAACCAGTCCGTGGCTTTACCTGCAAAATACACTGCCGGGTGGCTCCATTTGTGCAGGGCTTTCGGCGCCGGCGCACGACAGGCTTCAGTGTAAGCGTCACGCTCGGACGGCAGACCAAACAGATCGGAAGTCTGTTCACACACCCGGATCATGGCGGAAATGGTGGGCAGAAAATCCTGACTTTTCACCAGACGGCGCGCAGCCGTCACCAGCTGCATGGGATGAAAGTCCTTCAGGCATTCCAGCCAGTATTTTTTGGCCAGAATCAGCCGGTCCTGATCCGCGTAGGCTTTGTGATACTGGTTGTGATAAGCCAGCTCAAACTCGGCAAAAACCTGATTGATCGCATCGATCAGATCGGGGCCGTCGCCAGCTTTGTTTTTAGCCCCGGTTTTAGTCTGAGCCCCGGCGCTATTGTCAGCCCCGGCGTGGCGCTTACTCCGCCCAGCTTCGGTCTGTGAATCGCTTGAACGTGGCCTCAAGGCCTTGCTTGCCTCGTTCAACAGCGAATTGATCTTTTCCATGAGTGCCAACCAAACCAGTATTAATTGCTTCAGGCCGTCGGGCCCAGGTATGTTTTACAAACTGCAGAAAACGCGTATTCCACGATGCCTGCGGTTGCCCGGTATCGCGCCAGTACAACACAAACTCCGGCACCCGCGCACGCGCAAACTCTTCGTCAATTTCCGCCAGCCGCAAAACTTCAAACACATCCTGACTGGGCTGCCAGCTTTCAGGAATCGGCCGCGGCACACCATCATTCACCACAGACACCTGATAACGCGCCCACTGCCGGCGGATATGTTCTATAAATTTGGTATTCCAGGCACCGGCCTGCCCACCGTTCTGAGCGCCGCGTTCGCGCCAGTATAAAACGAACTCGGGCACAGCATCGTCAATAAAGGTCTGACTGACACCGGCGTTACGTAAAATCGACACGGCATCGGCGCTCGGCAACCAACTGGCTGACATCGGGCTGTCGAGCTCAACAGATCCACGACGGGTCTGCTCCATGCGCCATTCGCGCAGCACATGTTTGTAGAACGCATTGCCCCAGGAAAAACGCGACTGCGCACGATCCCGCCAATACATTACAAAGCCAGGCACCAGACTGAGCGCAAACGCATCCGGCACACCGTGCTGACGGCACAGTGACAACCATTCATCATCGGGCTGCCAATCGTTGGAGATGTAAGCCGCCGTGCCCTGGTTGGAGCGCGCTGCGGCTGACCTGGGCTGTTGCATCTGAACAGGGCGCTGAGCCTGCGAGCGAGGCGGATCGGGGGTATGACCGGGTGCATAACCGGGGCCCCGATCATAGTCGCGGCCGGCTGGCAAATCAGGCACCTGAACTGCATCCTGCGCCGGCGCATGCACCGGCTGCTGTGCTCCGGCGCGCTGATTGATGGCAAACAACCAGCTGTCCTGCGCGCCAGTATTGGCATCAATCACAATCAGGCCAAGATCCTGCAGATTCTTCTGCACCCGCTTGACGTCAATCCAGGCCCAGAACGGCAAAGCATCCAGTAACGCCTGCTGATCCAGTTCCAGCCATTGCAGGCCGTGCCGGGTCTCGCAGGCGCGGTGCACCATCAACTCGCTCAGCACGTGCAACAGCACCGCCTCCTCCAGACCAATGGTGGCGGCCAGTGTTGGCGAAATGATCAATGGACGTTCGGGAATCAAGGAGGACTGCATGGTCTGCCTGGCAACAAGTTTGGTGGATCAAGGCGAAAGCTTAGCATAGACATGACCGCGTCGCGCGGTCAGCGGCATCAGGAAAGCAACAAACAGAAAGATCAGACTCGACGCCAGCGGCGCAACCAGCCAGCCTTCATACCACCACGGCAGCAGCGCACACAGGCCCCAGAACACTGCGCTGTGCAGCACCGCCTCTGGTTTGCCCTCCAGTATGCGGCAGTTCAGCCACAACCCTCCGCCAAGCGGAATGAAGTGCGCCAGCGCCTGCGTGAAATTGCTGACCGGGACCATCAGCAAAAACGTCACCGTCACCAGTATCAGCAAAATATGCACAATCAGCACTGCAACTGACAAAGCAGCAGGCACCGGCGGATTGAATTTCTGCTGCGTCTCCGGCAAACAACGCGGCAACGGGAAGCGCTCATTGACATCATCGGGCCGCCATCCGGTAGGCATAAACCAGATACGGAATTTGTCCTGCCAGCGCTCGGCATGCCAGCTATCTTTAAGCAGTTGCCAATGCACATGGGCGTTGGCAAAAAACGGGTTCCAGCTATGCAGCGCCTTGCGCACACCGTAGGCGCAAGGATGTTCGGCCAGCTCGGCCTGGTAAGTGCCAAACAGCCGGTCCCACAAAATAAACACCCCGCCAAAATTGCGATCGATATAAGGATCGTTAATGGCGTGATGCACACGATGATTCATCGGCGTCACAAACACCTTTTCCATCCAGCCCAGCGTGTTGATCAAACGTGTATGTACCCAATACTGGTAGATCAGATTAAGAGAACCAACGGTCACTATCACTTCGGGCGGGAAACCAATAAACAGCATCGGCAGATAAAAAACCGATCCTATCAGAAAGCCGTTGAATGGCTGACGCAGCGCGGTGGTGAGGTTGTACTCCTCACTTTGATGGTGCACCACATGAATTCCCCACAACACATTGATTGTGTGCTGGGCGCGGTGATTCCAGTAGTAACAGAAGTCGTAGAACACAAAAGCTACCACCCACAGCAGCGGCGACATGGTCACCTCGCCATGGGGCAGTACAGTCCAGAGTGCAGAGTACGCAAGAAAACCAACAAAGCGCGTGGCAAAACCCATGGTCTGACTGAGCATGCCGGTACTCATGGAAGCCACGGCATCATTGAGCCGGTAAACGCCCGCTTTGCGGTAATGGTTAACGGCCAGCTCAACCAGAATGAGCAGGAGAAAAACAGGGACAGCAGCCAGAATCAAATTCATTGGTTTTGTTCTTTATCTGATGCAAACTGAGCCGGACTATAGCACCTAAGCTGAAGGTTTCCGATACTCAATTTACACCCGCAAATAACAAAATCTGTCTACATAGCCTCCAGCGTGCCAATGCGCGCCAGCATCTCCGTCACAATCTGCAAATCCAGCTGAAACTGCTCCACGGTTTTAAACTCGTTGTCAGTATGGCCGGTGTATTTCACACCCGGCATTGCCAGACCAAACTGCACACCATTCGGTAAATCGTGGATGGAAGTGGCGCCATCCGACGAATAAAACTCACGCGGCAAATCCAGATTGGCGGTAGCAACATCG
This sequence comes from Pseudohongiella sp., assembly GCA_030651695.1. Taxonomy (GTDB): domain Bacteria; phylum Pseudomonadota; class Gammaproteobacteria; order Pseudomonadales; family Pseudohongiellaceae; genus Pseudohongiella. Next base: position 133,584 of record JAUSCD010000019.1, read on the forward strand.
AGCAGTGTCTGTATCCACTGCCCTTCCGGATTACGGAACATCGGCTCAGCAATATCAAGCTCCAGATCCAGCGCCATACTGCTCATCGTCGACCATTCCGCCAGACGATCCAGAATATCCTGCTTCAGTTCGTCGATATCGCGCCCGCGCGGCACACGCAGATTAGTGATCAGTTCCATGCCGGTGTTATCGACTTTTACGTAGGTCAGCGACGCCGTTAACGGCCCCATAAAATCATCACTGAAACCGATGCCCAGCTGCCGCCCGGTGTAATCCAGACCAAAGTTGCTGACCGCATACAGGATGGCGTCGACCAGGTGATTGTCTTTCATAAACACCACCTGTCCGCTTTCATACAAAAAATCCAGCAAGCGCGCCACCGGATTCACGCCCGTCCATGGCTCCGAGGAATGTGCTGACACACCGGTGACTCTGACCTCAACCCGATCTGCGAATGGCGTTGCGCTGATGGCAAAGTCCGAGCCGTTCAGCATCACATAATTGCCACCCAGAAACTCAATGCGAGCCGCCACCTCAACGGGATCGGACGTCATCAAAGTTGCAGTAGCTGCGCCCGGAATCTGATTGCCCGCCAGCCCACCTGTCAGATGCACCAGCTCAGCTCCCTCGCCTATCGCCGCGCGATACGGAAAACGCGCCAGCAAAGTGCCATAACCTTTTTCCGCAATAATCACCGGATAACCACCATCCAGTGCGATATTAAAATCCGGCATCGGATTGCGTTCCAGATAGTAAGGCATCGCCTCGCCGGTGGTTTCCTCCGTGGTATCCACCAGCAAACGCAGATGCCGCTGCAACGGCAGGTTTTCCTGCGCGATCACACGCATGGCATACATCACCGCCACGATACCGTTTTTATTGTCCTCCGCACCGCGCCCGTACAAACGACCATCAATCTCCGTGAGCGTAAACGGATCAAGCTGAGTACCGTCCTCCAGAATCCAGTCCGCCGCATTGGCTGGCACCACATCCGCGTGCGCATGCAAAGCCACCAGCTCAGTGTTGTCAGCAGGCGCACCCGGCAGCGTAATCTCATAAATGCGGTTGTCCACGTTGCGGAATCTCAGACCAAACTCCGCCGCCAGCGCTTCAAGTCGTGCAGCAATCTGATGGAAAGCGGGGTTGTCGGATTGCGCAACCGAAGCGTCCAGAAAGGTCGGGATGGCAACCAGTTCCGCCAGCGCCTGCTGCGCTTCCTCCGCGTAACGCACGCGCGTGTAGATGCCGAGCAGACGGAACAGCCGGGCTTGTTGTTCCTCAGTCATCGCCTGCGAGGATAGGTAAGCGACGCTTACAGCCGCCAGATCCGGGTTTAAAGACGACACCCGCAACAGGAATTCATCAAAACTCTGAAAGTTCTGATCCGATAGTTGCTGCACCAGCGTATCTGACTGCGTCTTCGTCAGATTATCAGTCAGATTATTTGCGCTGACCGTCAGTGTCATGACTGACATGATAAGAATGAAAACAACGTTAAACAGGACTTTAAGCCCAGTGATTTTAAACATAGAGACCTTCTCCGGTAATTCGTCTATGTTAACGCCCGCTCAAGATAAACACACGCCGGTATTTAACGCACTGGCCGCCAACCCAACACGCTGACCACACAACTGGCGGCAACAATAACAAGCAGGAGAATCACCCATGCTGCAACAACTCAGCAGCCTCATCACCACCGTATCCAACCCCATCGGCCGCATCATCCTCGGCATCTACTTTTTGCTACCCGGCCTGATGAAGTTCACCAGCTACGACTTCCACGTCGAATACATGGCTTCCCACGGCATGATGTTCATCCCCTTCTTCCTCATTCTCAGCGGCGTCATGCAAGTCGGCGGCGCCTTCGCCCTGTTCGCCGGATTCCAGGTCAGAATCGTTGCCTTCCTGCTCGCCGGCCTCACCATCATCATCAGCCTGGTCATGCACGACTTCTGGACCATGGAAGCTGGCCTGCAACGCTCACATGAAACCCAGAACTTTTTCAAAAATATGGGCATTACTGCAGGTCTGCTGATCCTGACCAGTGCCGGAGCGGGGGCGTTCAGTTGGGATAATCGCAAGAAGTCAGCTGATTTCAAGGCCGTGCAAAGCGCCGCCTGAGACAGGGATCAGAACCCGGACTATTTCTTGAGCAGGCTCTTGGAAAGCCCCCCGGGTTCTGGCATATAATTCGCCCCGTTCAGACCGCCGCGCCAACGGCATCCGCGCCACCCCACGGAGTGCTGAACGGTCAGAAATTCGGAGTGTAGCTCAGTCTGGTAGAGCACCGCCTTCGGGAGGCGGGGGTCGGAGGTTCGAATCCTCTCACTCCGACCAGTTTCATACGGTCCGACTTGGGGTCCTGCTAATTCTTAGAGCCTGACAACCCAATATTGCGGACGCCGCCTATCGTGGGCAATAGCCAAAACTTGAAAGCTATCTGACATTACCCGGTAAACGATGGCGAGCGGAAACCGAAGAAGATGCGCTTTGCGAATATCCGGCGGCAGCTCTATTTTCCATGCCTTTGGGGACTCACCAATTAAATCGGCCAGAGCGCTAAATTCATGGATCAAGGCATCACCCAATCCTGAAACCTTTGATTCGTAATAACCAATCGCTTCAAGGAATTCAGCTTCTGCTGCCGGATGAAAAGAATAGGTCATTTAATAAGGGCTCTGGCCTTTCTCATAACCTCATCACCTGATATCGCTTGAACCAAACCACTGTCCAGCTCATCGGCCCTTCGTCGGGCCTCAATCAGCCAGTCAGCCCGCAGCTCTTCGTCTGACGGAGACTCCAGGCTCAGGACTAACCGCTGGACCAACTTGGCACGCTCATCTTTGGGAAGGTGAAGCGCCTCGTCTTCAATTTTCTCGAGATTCATGGACGATACCTCTCGCATTCAAGTGATGTTCAATTTTGCCATGGATGCCTCATCTACTGCCACGAGTCATCGTCACATGTTAAGCACTTCGTCCACCAACACTCATTTGACCCGATCATGACGATATAAACCGGGTCTATAATGTCACGGCTGGCACTCAGGCCGCCGGCCCTGAGCCTGAGCCGCGTCGTACATGGCAATCACCGCAGGCATACGCCGCTCCAGATCACGAATGCGGGCCTGCGGCGCCGGGTGTGTGGAAAGGAACTGGGGCGGTCCGCCTCCGGATGCCCTCTCCATGTTTTGCCAGAGGGCGACACTCTGGCGAGGGTCAAACCCGGCCTGGGCCATATAGTCCAGGCCCAGCAGGTCAGACTCGGTTTCGTCAGCACGCGAGTACGGCAAGTTAAGCAAAAGATCGGCGCCCATACTGATCAATGCCGGATCCATGCCAGTGGTCTGAGCGAGGACCGACACCCCCATCTGGGTTGCCAGCTGATTGGAAACCCGGGCTGCCGAGTGCCGCGCGGTGACGTGCGCAATCTCATGTCCCACCACGGTCGCGAGCTGGTGCTGGTTTTCGGCGACGTTGAGCAATCCCGTGAAAATACCTATCTTGCCACCGGGCAGTGCGAAGGCGTTGACCGAGGCGTCGTCAAACAGCACCACTTCCCAGTTCTGGCCACCGCCCGCCCCGGCAAGAATGGCAGAGGATACACAGTTGACATAACGGGTCAGAGATTGATCCCGGCTGACAGTGTTTTCCTGCTTGAGCTGTGCAAAAGCCTCCTCGCCCATCGCCGCCACCTGAGCATCAGACACCAGCAGAATCTGGCTACGACCAGTGGGAGACGTGGCGCAGGCAGATACCAGCAAAGACAGAGACACTGCCGCGAGTGCAGTCGTTCGAAACCTTTTCATTGGAGACTCCTTGTACTTCAGAGAGAAAATATCCTGACCGGCTATACGGCGTATTTCAAGCCACGGTCCCGACTGGCAGAACGGTCACTACTGCTTCGCTCCTTCCGTCAGGCGACGTGACAGTGAAACAACGTACGGCGCGGCACGCGCTGCAAGCATCGGATCAGCCGACGGTACTACACCTGCTGGCATGATCATAGGATTGAAGGTGATGGTAAGGCATGAGCCGCCTGCATCTTCGGAAACTGAGGTGACCTTAAGCGTACCCATACTGACCTTCTCACGGCCTTCCGGTAGTGGAACTGTAGCGTTGTCGATAGTGTCACCCGGCTCTGCCAGCTCCAGATTAAAATCAAAAGCCACCGCACCCTGCGCTACGCGCTGGCGCAGATCGTCAAACAAAAAGTTCGCGCCTCTGGCCTGCGCTTCTTCATCCGTCAGACCCAGCGTGCCAGCCGCCGGTTCAAACAACCATTTACCGTACTGAGTGACACCAGCAGCGTTAACAAAACCATAAGCGTGCACACCCCAGTAATTGACACCGGCGTAGCTGGCCGGCACCGGTTGCGACGCAAAATAACTGCCCTGCAGCAGCACTTCAGGGTTGGCTTCGTTAAAAGCCCTGACGAGATCCGGATTGGCCGCCCCGGTCGCCGGGTCAGCCTGACGCGAAACGAGCAGCCCGGCTAACTGCTGCGGCGATGAAGAGCCAAACACCGGTGCGGAGATGTTGCCCATCTGCCATTGCTCGCCACCAGGCAGATCAAACTGCAGCGCCATGTTGCGCTGGCCTCGGGTGTTGTCAGGCGCATTCGGGTTGGCGCCGCCCACGGAGAAACGCACAATCACCGGAACCGTCTCGCCACTGAAGACGGAGGCCGTAGACAAGCCGCGGGCGGCTGCGCTGCCAACAAACTCGCCCATGGCGCAGATGCCCTTGGCGCCTGAGCGACGGTAACCCTCGTACTTGCCGAAGGTAGCTTCGAACTGATCGATCATTGCTGACGGGTCGGTGGCCGCAGCTGACGCCGGGCTGGACTGAGCCGATGCCCCCACAGCCAACAGGGAAGTGGCAGCAGCCACGATAGATACCATGATTATTTTCATTGAGGTATGAGTCCTTGCTGTAAAAGAGAGATGTCAAAGAGAAACGGGCGCGCCCCAGGCAATTTGTAACAACATTCTGTCAGAGTTTGCAGTGTCCACAAAGCCTCGGGCAATTCACTCTGAGCTTGACCGGAAACTTATACCGCTCCTTCCCGCACAGCCTCGGCATAATCGGAATCGATAATAGTCTTGCCGATGGGCGCCAGCGCCAGCTTAGCCAGTTTGAGATGCTGGATGCCGAATGGAATGCCAATGATCAGAATAAAACAGACAAAGGCCATCAACAGGTGTCCGATCGCAAGCCAGAGCCCGGCGAACACAAACCAGATGATATTACCCAGCACGCCCAGCACGCCGGTGCCGATATCATACTGATCCAGCTCGGTTCGCGAGATAGCTTCCCTGCCGAAAGGAAAAAACGAAAACTCCCCGATCACAAAACAGGCCCGGCCCCAGGGAATGCCGATGATGGTCACGAACGCGATCAAGCCGATCAGCCACCAGATCAGTCCCATGACAAGACCCCCGAAGAGTAACCAGATGATATTGCCGATTGTGCGCATGCGTTCTCCTGAAAATCGTAATGTGACTATTGTTGGTTTGTGTTTGTAACAAGAACCAGCAAAATGTGTACCACTACGTACTTACCTGTTTTTACTGAAGTTTAATCCAGATACCCATGTAAGATTTGGCGAAATCTCCCAACTAGTTAGTGCAATGACCAGAATCTGGTGCGATCACTAGCCCCTGGTCCCGAACCACTTAGCCCAGCAAACGATCAATGGTGTTGTCCTTGGCCTGCCAGCGCTCATTAACCCACGCCTGCATACGCGCACGATGCGCCTCATCGTTCTGGTAATCGCCACCGCGCAGCTTGGCCGGTATCGGCAGAATCTGGATGTCTACCAAGATGCGCCCGATCCGGTTGGCAAACAGATCGCCGAGTTCACCCACGCCGTCGGGATAAGTGATGGTGACATCTACCAGCGTATCCAGCGACTCACCCATGGCATCCAGCACCAGTGCGGTGCCGCCGGCTTTGGGTTTCAGAAGATGCCGGAACGGCGATTGTTGTTGCGCATGTTTGCTGGCGCGAAAACGCGTACCTTCGGCAAAATTCACAATGGACACCGGTATACGCCGGAATTTTTCACAGGCCTCGCGTGTGGCCGCAACGTCCTTGCCAGCCAGCTCGGGACGCTTCTCAATCTGCTGACGTGAATACCGTTTCATGAACGGAAAGTCCAAAGCCCACCACGCAAGTCCCAACACCGGCACCCAGATCAGCTGGCTTTTCAGGAAAAAGCGCAACATCGGCAGACGCCGGTTAAACAGTTTCTGCAGGACCGGAATATCCACCCAGGACTGGTGATTGCACAGCAGCAGAAAATGCCCCTCAGGCATGGGCTCGGGCAGACCGGTCACCACAATCTCCGTGTCGGTCAGGTGATCAAACATCCAGCTGTTCACGTCAATCCAGCTCGCGGCAATCGCCATCAGCACCCGGTCGCACACCGACTGCACAGGTCGCACGCGAAAAACAGCTTTGACCAGCGCCACCACCAACAGCGGCGTGACGTGAATGATCGAGTTGAGGCTCAGCAGGATCGCGGCCATCACAACGCGAAGGCTGCGCAGCAATGTCATAAGGAACTCCCTGTACATTAAGAGCTCGAACGGTATCTGCGAACCGGCAGATTGTCCAGAGTGCGCCCTGACGCGACTGGGTTCTCGTACGGTCAAAGTTGCAAAAGTCCCAACACGGGACTAAGATACGGTCATGCGAATCATTGCACTATCAACGCTGAGAAAGTTCTGGGACAGCTCGCCTTCTTACGCGGATGCTATTGAGCCAGGAATGGCCTGGTATCGCGAGACCCTGAAGGCCGATTGGTCTACTCCCAATGAGGTAAAGGCTCAATTCTCAAACGCCAGCGTCTTGCGCGATGGTCGCGTCATTTTCAACATCGCCGGAAACAAGTATCGAGTCGTAGTTTGGATTAATTACGCCTACCGCATCGTTTATATTCGCTTCATCGGAACACACAGGCAGTACGATGAAATTGATGCTCAGACAATTTGAGGTGCACCATGGAAATTCGCCCGATTAAAACAGAAGCTGATTACGAGGCTACATTGAAAGAGATTGAAGGCCTTATGTCTGCTGAAGCCGACTCGTCCGAAGGAGATCGCCTGGATGTGCTTGTAACACTCGTTGAGGCTTACGAACGAGAGCACTATCCAATAGGTTTCCCGGACCCGGTCGAAGCCATCAAATTCCGAATGGAACAGCAAGGTCTCACTGTTGAAGACCTTGTTCCGGTTATTGGTCGCAAGAACCGGGTTTATGAAATCCTGGCCCGAAAACGCCCACTAACCCTCCGTATGATAGAAGGGTTACATGAGACATTTTCTATCCCGGCCGAGAGCTTGTTGAGGCACAGTTCCAAACTTAACAACCACGCTGCTTAGCGCTGCCGAGTTGGCTATTAAGGGTTGGCTTCTAACAATCTCGTGCTGTTAGCGCCTTGGTAGCCGTATCACATGCCCCTCCTGCGGCGTCACACCACCCGCCAGCAACTGCGCAAAGACCCGCTGCGCAGCATCAAGACCATGACCCTCAACAATCCTGAGCAACTCACGCTGTGGATCATTAACGTGAGCGCCAAAACGCGACCAGGCATTGCCCAACTCTTCACCGAAAGTCTGCGCACCCCACTCCGCCGTACGTTTGATTATCTGATCGGGCGCAAAGAAAAACGTCGGTGCCGGTCCCGGAAGCGTCTGCTTTTTTGGCATCGCCACCGTCTGCGCCGATCCCACCACGCAGCTATACTTCAGCTCACGGCAATGATGGTGAATGGCGCTGCGCAGCTCGCGATCACCGGAGAAATCCACATACAGCGTCGGCACCTGAGCATCCAGCGTGTCCAGTTCCGAATAAGTCAGGGTGTGCCGGTAGCAACCAGAGCCGGCTACAAAATCACGATTACGTTCCGAGGTCAGACCGATGGTTTCCACCGCGTCGCCAATACAAAAACCCGTACCGTAAGCCGTCTTGCTGGACGCACTCGAGATCACCACCCGCTCCGCGCCAAACCACTTGTTGTCCGCCAGAAAGTCAGCCAGCGTAAACGAGGTGATAAACAGCGGCCGGTAGATCGCCTGGAATGCCTCGCTGTCCGCGCTGTACAACGGATCAACCTCGCAGCGCAGATACTGATTGTAGGCCGCAGGCAAAGCCTGACGATGCGCCGAGCCGTCACGGAATCCACGCTTGCCCACATTCGCGGCCTGCACACGCAAAACACTCGCTGGCGGAAAATAACCGTAGAAGCGCTCACCCTCACTGATACCCCCAACCGCGGAGGCCACCACATTGGCAAAACCCCACACCGGCACCTGCCCCCAGTCTGCATCGCCGGTGGGGAAGAAGTCCCAGTAACGCATGGCTGCGCCGTAGGCGGCGTAGGTTATGTTGTTGGTGGTTAGGGAGAAGAGGTCTGGGGCTAGGAGTACTTCGCCTGCCTCGGGTGCTGCTGTCGCTGACTGATTGTCGATACGCATCTGCGTTAAGTCGAGTTTATTCATTAACAGTCTGGCTTGGGGTTTTTGGGACACGATATTCTCCTGATGGAAGGCTTTGGTCTGTCCGTGAGTCTATAAGAATTCCCAATGTATCGAAAATTTTGGCTTGGGGCACAATTGAATATCTAACACCCCTCCATCTGGGTAATTGCTTCTACTTCGCGGTTGGCATAAAGCTGACGGTATATCTCACGCATGCACGACTATGCTGATATGCGCGTGCGCGATGAACGAAGGGATTGGATCTGCAAGCTGGAAAAGGCTGCGCTCTTTCAGTTAGTTACTTATGGCGCTTGAGAAAGAACTTAATTGATATATTGTGCAGAAAAGTTGGACAAGTGCGCACGAACACTATACGAATGTTATGCAGTAAATCGGCGAAGCAATGAACACTGAGCTTTATGACAACTTCTCAAATGAGGTGTATCAAGCCACTGCCTGCTACGTGATATGGAAGTATCTCCAGAATGAGCCTGCAGCGGACGACCAGTTACTCAAGGCGCTGAACAGAACTCCTCTGAGCTGGATAGTATTCAGACACACGTCAATGCTTGGCCTCATTATGGCGCTCGGGCGAATCTTCGATACAGATGGGGAGGCTGCATCGGTATTCGCATTGATTAATAGTTGCACTGATGACATTGGCCAGTTCTCCAGGGAAAGTCTGAGGGCTAGGAAGCTTAGGCAACCCGGCGCCAACGAGTGGATAGATCAATACATGGCGAATGTCTATGAACCTGCCGCTGCAGATTTCCACAAGCTCAAGCCGGGTATTAGAAAGAATAGGGAAATTTACGATCAGTTCTATAAACCTCTGCGCCATAATCTGTTTGCACATAGATCGCAATCTCACTTGAACAAAGAGAATGATTTGTGGAAGGCAACGAGCGGGGCTAATATCGAAGAGGTCTTGGATTTTCTGAATGATTTCGACGCCACTTTGAGAGAAACCTACAACAACGGCCGTGCGCCTGTGCTTCAGGGCAGAAAGATCAACGAAGAGTGGTTCGCCAAGGACATTCAAGCCTTACTTCAGAGCGTAAAAAATGCATAACAAACTGTTCCTGAGCGACCAAGGCAAACTGGCACGGCGCTTGCCGGCGCAACCGCCGCGCCAGTTCACCTTGGCGCCAGAACAAGAGCGTTAGGGTTCTAATGAAGCTGAAGCGAGTCATCCAAAAAGATTCTACAGGCTGTGGTATCGCCTGCGTTGCTATGATCGCTGGTATTTCGTATGGCGAGGCGAAACGCACGGCGATCGCGCATGGAATCGTCAAAAAAAGGCCTCCCTACTACACGACATCGGGAGAGCTTACAGAGTTACTAAGGAAATTTCATAGGGGCGCTACCAAGGGCCGAAAACTGAGCAAATGGGAATCTTTAGACAGACTGAGCATCGTCGGAATCAATTTTAGTTCGACACATGGCACTTGGCACTGGGTAATTTATGTGCCCGGTATTGACGCCGGTTTCGTGCTTGACCCGAGAAAGAGTGTAAAAACTCACAAGCGAACAGACTTTTCACGCATGCGTCCGAGATCATACATTGCGGTTACCCCCCCTGATAATCAATTGCTCGCTACCAACAACGCTGGCGCGTGAATACAGACATTAGGATGATACGTGAGCCACCCGAATGCCTTGGGATGAATAAATGATCGCCGAAAGGGAAAACATGTTCGATTCAATAGAAGAGCAAATTGGAGAGTATGCTGAGCTTCTGTTGAAGGCACTTGAAGATGGCCTAGCTGCTATCAAAATGTATGCAGAAAAAGGGGGAGGCATAGGTAAATACTATGATTTCCCAACAGTTTCATATGGCAAAAACGGACTTCCTAGTTTTTCAACTTCCTTTGGAAGTGGGCCTACTGATTACAGAGATTGTTTCCGTTCGTTTGGGCGAGGAGAACCAAAAGTCGATGAGAAGGGTATTGAGTCATTTGCGCGCCTTATCGATTTCGTACGAAAACACCCGAAGCTACATCATCGGTTCACAATTGATTACACTCCACCTCCAGATGCGGCTAAAGACATCAAAATTGATGAAATAAACATTGTTTCTGGAATAAAGGACTCTATTGATCGATATATCCACAGTAACTCCGGCTATGAATATGATGAGCAAATGGGCGCTGAAGCGATAGCGCCTACTCTTGCTTATATTTTTAACAAGAATCTGGATATTGAGATATGTGTGCCCATTCTCTTTCTTCAGTTTCCCTTCGATGAATACCAAATATCAGATGGAGTTTGTATACGCCGGATATCAGGGAAGGAGCACCAAGCAAGATATGGTGTTGAGTCCTATAATACAAGCGCACATAAGTCGGTAAAATCGTCCGCAACGCATGCCTTTGTTTTAAAGGGCTGGCATGTTCCTAATGCTGAACGAATGTGGTATTTCGATGTACTATCAAAACCGCGAGCTTATCCTCAAGAACGAATAAACAACTTCTTTGGTGCGTTGCGAATTGCAACAAAGGCAAATACTGGGTATGCGCAAATATACTCGATTGCCAAGGGATGGGCCGTGCATAACAAATCTGATCTTCCCTGTGCTCTAGGCGCCACAGTTCGATCTTATCCAGGGTGGTTTGAGGATTACTATTGGAATATCGAAACTGTTCCATCTATATCTAACGAAGAAATGGATCAAATTTCTACGCTATACAACAATATCGAATCTGCAACGGAAAACTCTATTCATCTTTCTATAAAGCGGCTGAATCAGTGTTTGGTTCGTGACAATGAAGAGGATTCGGTGCTCGATGCAACAATTGCGTTGGAGGCGCTGCTCTCTGACGATGGAAACCAAGAAATGACACATAAACTTGCGATGAGAATTGGGGCGCTATCAAGGCTGGAAAAATCATACCACCGCACCCCCTTTGATTCCTTTGGAGATGTTAAAAAGATTTATGCGTATCGCTCAGCAATTGTCCACGGAAGCAAAGGTCTCGATAAGAAGAAAGTAATCAAAATAGATGAGGACAATGAAGTAAATACGCATGCACTGGCTGTCGAGTATTTGAGAATGATACTTAGGGTTGTATTGAATAACCCGGATTACAGGGTGCCGAGAAATATTGACGAAAAGTTGCTGCTGAATTATGGAATTGTTAAATCATAAAAAGGCCGTATATTTAGCCGCAATTTCGTTCGCCGCACTCCAAATAATTGCGCCGGTTACGGTTGGCGTTGAGGCTGTAGAAAAACCCCAAAAACCATCCGTTCTGCTAAAATGTGACACCGCAACTGAATCAGGTAAGCCACATGCCACAGTTCAAACATTATGATTACAATCAGTCAGCGATGGTTGTGATCAATTATGAAGAG
>JAUSCD010000028.1 GCA_030651695.1 Pseudohongiella sp.
GCTGTTTTTTCAAACTTTCTGCGATCAATTTCGTTTCCAAAACCACTCGCAAAACTTTTGAATCAGCGTACCGACTCAGTCCCTTTCATGAGCTTCTCATGTCAGGGGCGCGCATTATGCCACAGTATTTTTATCTGGCAAGAGCTAAATCAAAATACTTTTGAAACTACCAAACATACCGGGTAGAAACTCAGAAGCTCAACAAGTGAAACAGCTTCTTGCCCCGCTTCAGCACAATGTATTTGTTGTACAAGGCAGCGTCTCTATTAATAGGAACCTCTTCGCCCACAATTTTCTTTCCATTTATTGTTACAGCTCCGGCGGATAGAAACTCTCTTGCGGCGCGGTTGGACGTTGCCAATCCTGACTCAACAAGCGCCTCAACAATACCAAGAGAGTCTGATGTGCACTTGGTGCTGGGCAATCCATCCAATCTCAGTTGCTCAAAGTCGGCCTCTGTCAAATCAGACAGATCGCCAGAAAACAATGCGCCTGTAATCCGCGCAGCCGCCAACAGACCGGCATCACCATGAACAAGCCGTGTCACTTCACTCGCCAGGACAGATTGTGCTTTAGGGCGCCCACTTGCTGCAGCGTCTTCTTCACGGATCGCCTCAATCTCGGCGACGGGCAAGAATGTGAAGTACTGCAAAAACTTGTACGCATCAGCATCTGCAGTATTCATCCAGAATTGGTAAAAGGCATACGGAGATGTCTTCTTTGGGTCCAGCCATACCGCACCCGATTCAGTTTTGCCGAATTTCTGACCATCAGACTTGGTTACCAAAGGCAGAGTCAGCCCGAAAACATGTCCCTGATGCATGCGTCGCGCCAGATCGATACCACCCGTGATATTACCCCACTGATCGCTACCACCTATTTGTATGGTGCACCCGTAGCGCTTATACAGCTCAGCAAAATCGTAGGACTGGAGAATCATGTAGCTGAACTCGGTAAAAGATATGCCAGAGCCCTCTCTTTCGATCCGCTGCTTTACTGACTCCTTCTGAATCATCGCATTCACAGAAAAGTGCTTGCCTATGCCGCGCAGAAAATCCAGGACACTCAAATCTTTGGTCCAATCCAGATTATTCACCACCACGGCGGAGTTGACACCGCAGTCAAAATCCAGAAACTGCTCGAGCTGGCCTTTTAATCGATCCACCCAACCACTAATCACATCTGTAGAATTGAGTTGACGCTCGGCAGCCTTGAAGCTCGGATCCCCAATCATCCCGGTAGCTCCGCCAACCAGCGCTACTGGCTTGTGTCCAGCTAACTGAAACCGGCGCAATGCCAGAAGAGGAACAAGATGCCCGATATGCAGACTATCCGCCGTAGGATCAAACCCGCTATACAAAGTCCGGCTTCCGCCGGCCATATGCGCCCTGAATTCGTCCTCAGACGACATTTGCGCCACCAGACCCCTGGACTCCAGATCTGTCAGTAAATCCGCTGGTAATTGAGCTATCACGCCACACCACTCCGTTCAAAAAAACCAAGGCCGGAGATTCTACACCAACATCCTTAATAAGACTTGACCTCGTCGCCAAAAGCCTTAAGAATTGGCCGCTATACGTGCTCTCCCAAGCGGCAGGGACTCGTCATTCTGAAATTATAGAGACAATTAGAATTCTCATGGATCCGATATCTACCGCTCGCCATATTTTTAAACAATACTATCCACGCAACCACTTGATGCTCGCCAGCGCTCTCAGTGCCGGTCTTGTGCTGGTTGCCATGCTTGCCCCTGAAGAGTCAGCCCATGGAGACCGCCTTCGGAGTGAGATAAATGGATTGGTTGGCAATATTGATGAGTTACGCGCAACATCTGGCATCTCGGGCGAGAGATCAGCAACGCAACAAATTATGGAGAATGTTGCAAAAGCAGCCCATGAAGCTGCCCTGCAAAACGCTGAACGAGCATTTGTGACACAGGTAACTGTTCGTCAGGGAGACACGCTTTCCTCTCTATTCAGCCAGGTAGGCCTCAGCGCCCAGAGCTTATCGCGAGTCATCAACAGCTCCGATGAATCAACTGTCCTCAACCGCCTGTTCCCGGGAAACAAATTGAGCTTCTACGTCCCTGAGCCCGGCCAATTGAAGCGACTGGAAGTATTCACTTCCCCGCTGGAAGGATTTGTCTTTACACTTAATGAATCGCGCTACGACGTAGAGCCAATTATCCGCACCCCGGAAATAGTCCAGGTTGTTCGTGAAGGAAGAATTGCTGACAGCCTGTTTTTAGCCGGTCAACGCGCCGAGATACCGGCCAATGTGATCATGAGCATGGCTGATGTGTTTGGTGGTGTAATCGATTTTCTGCTGGATCCCCGACAGGGAGACGAGTTCAGTATCATATATGAAGAGAAGTATCTGGACGGACAGTTTGTAGGCACTGGCCAGATCCTTGCAGCACAGTTTATCAATCAGGGCAGAGAGCACGCAGCAGTGCGTTATGAAACCTCTGCGGGTGAAGCAGGATTCTTCAGCCCTGACGGCGAAAGCATGACAAAAGCGTTCCTCAAGAACCCGCTGGACGTGTTCCGCATCAGCTCCAACTTTAATCCGAACCGCATGCACCCGATTCTTAATACCATCCGCGCACACAGAGGCACGGATTACGCCGCGCCCACAGGCACACCTGTCCGGGCAACTGCAGACGGCACGGTAACCTGGGCCGCCAGAAATGGCTCTTATGGCAAGCTGATAGTCATAGAACACCAGGGATCTTTCGAAACCAAGTATGCACACCTCAATGATTATGCCTCAGGCATCAAAAAGGGCTCACGTGTTCGCCAAGGCGAGATAATTGGTTATGTCGGCGCGACAGGGGGAGCTACCGGACCGCACCTGCATTACGAATTTCTGGTTGGCGGTGTACACAAAGATCCTCGCACGATAGTAGATCAACTGCCTCTGGCCATAGCGCTTGATGATACTGAAATGGTTCGTTTCCGAAAGCATAGCCAGGAAATTCTGCGGCAGCTCACCAAAAACAGACCCGATAGCAGACTTCTCAGCTACAACAGCTACCCTATCTCCACCCAGCAGTTATGACAGCAATCGTTGATGCCGAACTTTTCATAGGCATCATTTCTGGCACAAGCATGGACGGCATTGATTGCGCTATCACCAAGCTGGAGTCCGGGCGGCTGTGCCTTCTTGCCAGCAGCACTGTTAAATACCCCTGCGAACTACGAGACGCCCTCTTTTCCGCTTGCAGCAGCCCTACAATCTCCCTCTCGGAACTTGGCCAGCTGGACATTTCGGTTGGCAAGGCATTTGCAGACGCCATTAATCAGATGCTCGATGAGAATCAAATTAACTCAGGGGCGATCAAAGCAATTGGCAGTCATGGGCAGACTCTTTTCCACCTCCCAACAGGCGAGCACCCTTTCAGCCTGCAGATCGGCGACCCGAACACAATCGCTGAACGCACTGGCATCACAACGGTCGCAGACTTCAGGCGCAGGGATATGGCAGCCGGCGGACAAGGTGCACCGCTGGCACCTCTGTTCCATCAATATTTTTTCCATAAACGAGGTGCCTGCCGCTGCGTGCTGAATATCGGCGGCATCAGCAATATTACCTGGCTTGCCACTGACGCTGATTCTCCGCCGACAGGATTTGATACCGGACCGGGTAATGTGTTGATGGATCTCTGGGCCACTCGCTGGCTGGACAAACCATACGACAATAACGGCGAATGGGCCGCAAGCGGCGACGTTCATCAGGAGTTACTGCAACTTCTGCTACAGGAACCCTATTTCTCAGTCCCCTCGCCTAAAAGCACAGGGCGCGAACTATTCAATGCAATCTGGCTGGAAGAACGACTATCCGGCTTCAGGCTTGTCACACCAGCCGACATACAACGCACACTACTTGAGCTGACAGCGGTGAGCATCACAAATGCAGTTAGCGAGAGCAAATTGGCAAACAGTGCGCCAGAATCAGAGTTGCTGGTATGCGGCGGGGGTGCGTACAACGGCCTGCTGATGTCACGCCTGCAAGAGCTGCTCCCCGGCATGAGCGTAAGCAGCACCCAGCAATACGGCATGTCTCCCGACTGGATAGAGGCCAGCACCTTTGCCTGGCTTGCCTCACGCACACTGAAGAGAGAGAAAATCGACACAGGCGTACTGACTGGGGCCAGGCACCCGGTCATTCTGGGCGGCGTGTACTTCGCGTAGTTGAAGTGTGTGCAAAGCTAGATTGAGAAGGAAGAACCACAGCCACAAGTAGTTGTTGCCATCGGGTTGTTTACCACAAACCGGGCACCCTCAAGATTCTCCACATAATCCACTTTAGAGCCGACCAGGTACTGATAGCTCAGAGGGTCAACCAGCATGGTCGCCCCCTTATTCTCGACCACAGTATCCTCGTCGGAAACAGCTTCCTCGAAACTGAATCCATACTGAAAGCCGGAGCAACCGCCACCTGTCACAAACACACGTAGTTTCAGTTCCGGCTTTCCCTCTTCATCAATCAACGTTTTGACTTTTGCCGCAGCATTGTCAGTCAGGGAAATGATGACAGGTTCAAATGTCTGGACGCTTGTCATAAAGGAATAGGTACCCGGAAAATTACAGAAGACTTACAACGAAAACGATTATGGTCTTAACCTAGTAATTTAGTCAACTATTGCCACCCCAAGCTGCCACCCGGCCGGAGATATGTCAGGGCGCCGCAGTACACAAACCATCAGGGCAGTAGAGCGATCCCTTCGAGCCCCGCTGTCTCTTCACATCCAAACATGATGTTCATATTCTGAACTGCCTGCCCTGAAGCGCCCTTTACCAGATTGTCGATAACCGACAGCACAACGATGATATTGCTGGCTTTCAAATAATGCACCGCGATCTGACACCGGTTGGAGCCCTTCACATTTCGTGTAGCTGGCTGACTTCCTTGTGGCATTACGTCAACAAACGGCTCGTTTTTGTAACGCTGCTCGTAAAGTGCCTGCAGATCCGGCGCATTCACCGATTGCACAGGAGTTGCATACAACGTTGCATGAATGCCCCGAATCATGGGCGTGAGATGCGGAATGAAGGTCAGGCCAACATCAGTGCCTGCTGCCAATCGCAAGCCTTGGGAGATCTCCGGCAAATGCCTGTGTCCGGCAACACTGTATGCGTTCAGCGACTCGGACGACTCAGATAGCAAACTGCCGACCGCGGCTTTGCGGCCCGCCCCACTGACGCCTGATTTGGCATCGGCAATCAAACGGGTATGGTCGACGATGCCGGCCTCAAGCAGAGGAATCAGCCCCAGTTGCACTGACGTAGGGTAACAACCCGGCACGGCGATCAGTTGAGCTTCACGGATTTTTTCCCTGTTAACTTCAGGCAACCCATAAACCGCCAGCTCCAGCAGTTCGGGGCTCTGATGCTCTTCTTTATACCAATGCTCCCACTGAGCACGGTCTTTTAAGCGAAAATCTGCCGACAGGTCTATCACGCGCACGCCCCTTTCCAGAAGACTGCGGGCAGACTTCATAGCAACATTATGTGGCGTCGCAAAAAACACCACATCACATTGCGCCAGCGCCTCATCATCTGGCACGGTAAATGGCAGATCAACGTATCCACGCAAATTCGGAAACAAGGATGATACCGGGGCACCTTCCATTTCGCGGGAAGTAACAACATCAATACTGACGTCTTTACGCAGCGCCAGAAGCCGCAGCAATTCAACACCTGTATACCCGGTTGCACCCACAATTCCGACTTTGATCACACTATTCTCCTTCAAAACAACGTTCGGCACTGTTTTCAGACAGGCGGGTATTCTAGCACTGCCTGCGACAGCTGGGTCGATAATTACTGTACTGCGCTGCGCTCCAGCGTCATAATCCAGCAGCATTTTTGTGCAATTACAGGAGGACCTGCCATGGCCTGGGTTGAAGCTTTCCACATCATTTCAGTGATCTGCTGGTTTGCCGGTATTTTTTACATGCCCAGATTATTTGTGTACCACGCCATGAGCGAGGATCAGGTCAGCAAAGATCGCTTCATTGTCATGGAGCGCAAACTCTATCGCGGCATCATGACCCCCTCGGCGGTAGCGACTGTTGTGTTTGGCGGCTGGTTAATCAGTTTTGCCCCGGAATTTTACCTGAGCCAGGGCTGGCTGCATGCAAAGCTGAGTCTGGTCGCGCTGATGATTATTTATCACATCAGTTGTGGCTGGTTCTGGGCACGATTCAGAGATGACCGCAACACTCACAGCCATGTGTTTTTCAGATACTTTAACGAGATTCCTGTCGTGGTGCTGATTGCCATTGTAATACTGGTAGTTGTTAAGCCTATCTGATCAACACAGATTACTTTCAACGTGCTTTCTCCCGGAGTTTCATCATTGCAGACTGCCAAACCTTTTGTCGTTTGTTTTTCAGGACTTGATCCGACAGGCGGCGCCGGCATTCAGGCTGATATAGAAACGCTGCATTCGCTGGGTTGCCACGCGCTTCCTATTGTCAGCTCATTAACGGTTCAAACTACCCGTAATGTGCTTGAGACGCGCCCCAGCGACCCCGGGCTTGTTCGCAGACAATTTGACGCACTGATCGATTCTGAGCTCGACATTGCGGCAATTAAACTGGGCTTGATTGATAGCCCGCACGTCATGCGCTGCATCAGCGAAATCATCAGGCTGTGCCCCACTATTCCTGTTGTTGCAGACCCCGTGCTGACGGCGGGCGGCGGTTTTGAATTTGGCGGGGACAGCCTGGTGCAGCTATATCGCGAGTTGATATTGCCATACTGCCGGGTGCTGACACCCAACATACCTGAATTAAAGAAATTGAGCCCCCAAACCGGCTCGGAATATGAAGCTTTGCAGGCGCTGTGCGCCACAGGGTGTGAATACATACTACTGACAGGAGCTCACAGAGACAGTGAACAGGTCACCAATCGCCTTTACTCGTCTATCAGTCCTGCCATTGACCATCAATGGCAATGGCCGAGACTGGCAGGTGAATACCATGGATCAGGGTGCACTTTAGCATCAGCCATGGCAGCAGGACTGGCTGCAGGAATGAGCTACACAACGGCAGCGGAGAGAGCTCAACAATTTACTTGGCAGGCATTAAAAAACGCCCTCAAGACTGGCAACGGACAGTACCTGCCAGACAGGCGAAACCACTTGTAATCAGACGAGCCGGGGTTAGCAGGTGTCTGTTAGAATAATGCCCGTCCACCCTAACGTGCAGACTACAGGTTCAATCTTGACATCCCCTCACCGGCTTTCTGGCGTATACGCCATCACAGATGACGAACTGCTGGCAGCAGAAAAGTTGCTCCCAGCCGTGGAGCAGGCGCTGAAGGGCGGCGTGTCAGTGCTGCAGTACCGTAGTAAAAGCAATGGCGACGCAAGCAAACCGTTTGCACTGAGGCAGCAGCAGGCTGCGGCGCTGACACGGCTTTGCCATCAATATCAGGCGCTGTTATTGGTGAATGACGATGTCGATTTATGCCAGGCGGCGGGTGCCGACGGTGTGCATTTGGGACAAGGTGACGTGTCGCTTGCTGAAGCCCGAAGGCGGCTGGGCCCATCAGCAGTGATAGGAATTACCTGTCACAACAATGACGACCTGGTTGAGGCCGCACAGAGATGGGGAGCGGATTATATAGCGTTGGGCAGATTTTTCCGATCCGCTACCAAACCAATGGCGCCTGCAGCCAGTATTGAGGACTTAAAAAGAATTCGCCAGTTAACGCAATTGCCAATAGTTGCCATAGGCGGAGTCAATGCCGACAACGGCAGAGAACTGATTACTGCCGGTGCAGATATGCTGGCCGTTATCCATTATTTGTTTTCGAGCGACCAGGTGCAGCAACGTGCGCAGACTTTGTCGCTATTATTTACTCATGCAAGGAACCAGTAATCGTGTCCGATCTTAACTCTCACATAAGCACCAAAAATTCAGCAGCGCTGTTTGAAGAAGCGCAACTCTATATCCCCGGTGGAGTGAATTCCCCTGTGCGGGCGTTCCGCGGAGTCGGCGGCACACCGTTGTTTTTTAATCACGGCGAAGGCGCCTGGCTGATCGACGAGGACAACAATCGTTATGTCGACTACGTCGGTGCGTGGGGCCCCCTCATTCTTGGGCACTGTCACCCTGCAGTGATCTCGGCATTACAGACCCAGCTGACTCGCGGTCTTGGTTATGGGGCGTCCACTGCGGCAGAAGTGGAAATAGCTAAAACAATCTGCAAACTTGTGCCATCAATTGAAAAAGTGCGACTGGTCACCTCTGGCACCGAAGCAACCATGAGCGCCATTCGACTGGCTCGCGGCTATACCCGACGCGATAAAATCGTGAAATTTGAAGGCTGTTACCACGGCCATGTGGATGGTTTGCTGGTCAAGGCCGGATCTGGCGCGCTGACATTGGGTGAGCCGGATTCGCTGGGTGTCCCCAAGGCCTATACAGATCTGACTTATGTACTGCCTTTCAATGATATATATGCTATGAAGGCATTGTTTGCCAAAGAAGGTGACAGCATAGCGTGCATCATTGTTGAGCCCGTCGCCGGCAACATGAACCTGGTTCCACCAGTTCCCGGATTTCTTGAATCCATGCGCGAACTATGCACACAACACGGTAGCGTTCTGATATTCGACGAAGTCATGACCGGATTCCGCACAGCATTGGGCGGCGCACAATCTGTCTACGGCGTAACGCCTGATCTGACAACGTTAGGTAAAGTTATTGGCGGTGGCTTACCTGTCGGCGCCTTCGGTGGACGCGCTGATATCATGAACTGCATTGCGCCGCTTGGGGCTGTCTATCAGGCAGGCACACTCGCGGGCAGTCCGCTGGCTGTCGCAGCAGGACTCGCCATGTTGACGGAGATTCAGAGGCCCGGATTCTATGAGTCTCTGACAAAACATACCGCTCAGATGCTTACCGGCTTACAGGAGCGGGCGGATGCAGCTGGTATTCCGTTTTCAACCAACCAGGTTGGAGGTATGTTTGGTTGCTTCTTCACAACGGAAGAAGAAGTCACCACCTTCGATCAGGTTATGGCTTGCAATGTCCCCCAGTTTAAACGCTACTTTCATGCCATGTTGGAAAATAAAATCTATCTGGCGCCCTCTGCCTTTGAAGCTGGATTTGTTTCTGCAGCCCATGGCGAAAATGAAATCGCAGCAACACTGAATGCAGCAGAAATTGCATTTGCATCACTCAAATAACTCAATTTTCAAACCGGATGAAAAATATGGCCAAGCTGGATGTGTATGGAATTGGAAATGCATTGGTGGACAAAGAGTTTGAGGTGGAGGACTCGTTCTTTGCCGAAGCAGGCATAGAAAAGGGTTTTATGACGCTGATAGATGCGACACAACAGGAGCAACTGCTGTCTCTGTTGAGCCGCCGCTATAGTTTAAAGAAGCGAGCCGGCGGTGGCTCCGCCGCAAATTCTCTCTATGCCGTAAGCCAGTTCGGTGGCAAAGCTTTTTATTCCTGCAAAGTTGCCAATGATGAATCCGGCGATTTCTATGTAGAGGAGCTTGGCAGCAGCAACATCCAGACCAATCTGTCCACCGAGCGGGAAGAGGGGCATACCGGGCGTTGTATCGTAATGGTAACTCCTGATGCCGAGCGCACTATGCTGACGCATCTGGGCATTTCCCAGCATGTGTCCGAAGCTGACTTAAAGCTCGATCTGGCAGCCACCGCACAGTACGTTTATATAGAGGGTTATCTTGTCACCTCTGATTCAGCGCGTCAGGCAGCAAAACGACTCAAGTCTGCAGCAGAGCAATCGGGCGTGAAAACCGCTCTGACATTTTCCGATCCGGCCATGGTTGAATACTTCCGCGAGGGCGTGAACGAATTGATTGGCACAGGTGTTGATCTGCTGTTTTGCAATGAGAAGGAAGCAAAGATCTGGTCAGGGGAGCAAGACTTTGATACTGCCTGTAAAAAAATCGGATCTGTTGCCAAAAAGTTTGCTATCACACGCGGCGCCAATGGTGCTTTGTTGTTTGATGGCGAGAATTACATCAACATTGCACCAAACAAAGTTGCGGCAGTAGATACAAACGGCGCCGGCGATATGTTCTCCGGGGCATTTATGTATGGTCTGACTCAGGGCATGTCATTTAAAGATGCCGGTGATCTGGCAAGTCTGGCCTCAGCAACGGTGGTATCTCAATTCGGCCCGCGGCTCGCACCTGAGCAGCATGCAGAGCTGCTGCAGAAGTTCAACAAGTCCCGTAAGGCTTAATAGCTGTAACAGCAATAAAAAAGGGCGCATGGCGCCCTTTTTTATTGGTATTGCACAAGACTCCATCAGGCCCGCAGATCGTCCACAAACTTCTTCACCCCATCAAACCAACTTGTTTTTTTGGGAGACTGAGAACCTTCTGATTCACCTATCGCCTGGAACTCCTGCAACAGCTCCTTCTGACGACGGGTAAGCTTGACTGGTGTTTCCACCACAACTCTGCACAGCAGATCACCCGCAGGCCCACCACGCACAGAGGTTACGCCTTTGCCACGCAGGCGGAATAATTTCCCGGTCTGTGTTTCTGTCGGGATTTTCAGTTTCACCCGACCGTCGAGTGTAGGAACTTCCAGCTCTCCGCCTAAAGCGGCATCCACAAAACTGATAGGAATTTCGCAGTGCAGGTCACGGCCATCACGCACAAACAACTTGTGAGGGCGCATATGGACCTGAACATACAAATCACCGGATGGGCCGCCGTGAGTACCAGCCTGACCTTCGCCTGTCAGACGAATACGATCACCTTCATCCACACCAGCAGGCACTTTTACCGACAGTGTTTTTTGTTCCTCAACCTGGCCTCGCCCATGACAGGACTGACAGGGATCTTTAATTTGTTTGCCACTGCCGTGACATCGCGGACAGGTCTGCTGCACGGAGAAAAACCCCTGTTGCATACGGACCTGACCCACACCATTACACGTAGAGCAATCTACAGGTGATGAACCTTTTTTAGCACCACTGCCTTCGCATGTTTTGCAGACCACAGCAGTTGGAATCCGGATCTTGACGGTGGTGCCTTTTACCGCATCCTCCAGATCCAGCTCGAGGTTGTAACGCAGATCCGCACCTTTGCGCACCCCCCCGCGTCCGCCGCCCGGACGGCCGCCTCCACCAAAGATATCGCCGAAAATATCACTGAAGATATCCCCGAAATCACCGGCACCAGCGCCTCCGCCACCCTGTTGATTGACGCCTGCATGACCAAACTGGTCGTACCGGGCTTTTTTCTCCGGGTTGGACAATACTTCAAAAGCCTCATTCGCTTCCTTGAAAAGCTCCTCAGACTCCTTGTTGTCCGGATTACGATCCGGGTGATGTTTCATGGCGACGCGACGGTAGGCCTTCTTGAGGTCGGCCTCCGTCGCGTCACGGGCTACGCCCAGCACTTCATAGTAGTCTCTTTTCGACATAGTCCTTCAGCCAGGCTTATTTATCGTCCTTTACTTCTTCAAACTCTGCATCAACAGCGTCATTGGCGCCGTTATCAGAATTGCCGCCCGCATCACCGCCGCCTGCTGCGCCAGCGCTTGCCGCCTGCTGCTCTGCGTACATCTTCTGGGCAAGCCCTGAAGAGGCCTCTGTGAGCTCTTGGGTGCGCTGCTCGATCTGCGTGATTTCGCCCGCTTTCATGGCATCTTCCAGCGCCTCAATTGCACTTTCGATTTTAGCTTTCTCGGCATCATCCACTTTGTCACCCGCATCAGCCAGTGTTTTGCGGGTAGCGTGAATCAGGCCATCTGCAGTGTTGCGCGCGGTCACCAACGTTTCGAACTTTTTGTCTTCAGCCGCATTGGCCTCAGCGTCTTTGATCATGCGCTCAATTTCTTCATCGGACAGGCCGCTGGAGGCTTTGATCACAATAGATTGCTGCTTGCCAGTCGCCTTGTCTTTGGCGGACACGTTCAGAATACCGTTGGCATCCAGATCAAAAGCAACTTCAATCTGCGGCATGCCACGTGGAGATGGCGGAATGTCGCTCAGGTCAAAACGGCCCAGCGATTTGTTCTGGGTAGCCTGTTTGCGCTCGCCCTGTACCACGTGAATGGTCACTGCAGTCTGGTTGTCGTCTGCTGTCGAAAACACCTGAGTCTTTTTGGTGGGGATTGTTGTGTTCTTTTCGATCAGAACACTGGTCACGCCACCCAGAGTTTCAATACCCAGAGACAGCGGCGTAACATCCAGTAGCAAGACGTCATTTACTTCACCAGACAGAACAGCTGCCTGAATTGCAGCGCCCATGGCCACCGCTTCGTCAGGGTTCACGTCACGACGCGCTTCTTTGCCAAAGAACTCAGCTACTTTCTTCTGCACCAGAGGCATACGGGTCTGACCGCCAACCAGGATGACATCATTGATTTTGCTGACATCCAGATTTGCGTCTTTCAACGCCATCCGCAGAGGAGCGATGGTGCGCTCAACGAGCTCTTCAACCAATGACTCGAACTTGGCACGGGTCAGCTTTTGCACAAGGTGTTTCGGACCTGAGGCATCAGCCGTCACATACGGCAGATTGATTTCAGTCTGTTGCGCAGAAGACAGCTCGATCTTGGCTTTCTCTGCAGCCTCTTTCAGACGCTGCAGCGCCAGTGGATCGTTACGCAGATCCATGCCTGTTTCTTTCTTGAACTCATCGGCCAGATAATCAATCAGACGCAAGTCAAAATCTTCCCCGCCGAGGAATGTGTCGCCATTCGTGGAGAGCACTTCAAATGTGTGCTCACCATCGGTGTCGGCAATCTCGATGATAGAAATATCGAAGGTGCCACCACCCAGGTCGTATACAGCGATAGTGGCGTCACCACCTTTTTTGTCCATACCATAAGCCAGTGCCGCAGCAGTTGGCTCATTGATGATACGTTTGACTTCCAGACCCGCAATGCGACCAGCGTCCTTGGTAGCCTGGCGCTGAGCGTCATTGAAGTAAGCAGGCACTGTCACTACAGCCTCGGTGACTGGCTCGCCAAGGTAATCCTCAGCGGTCTTTTTCATCTTTTTCAGAACCTGGGCAGAAATCTGCGGAGGCGACATGTTTTCGCCATTCACGCGCACCCAGGCATCACCGTTGTCAGCCTTGGAAATTTCATAAGGCACCATCTTGATGTCTTTCTGAACTACGTCGTCCTTGAACTGACGACCAATCAGACGCTTGATGGCAAACAGTGTGTTTTTCGGGTTGGTGACAGACTGACGCTTAGCCGGCTGCCCGACCAGAGTCTCACCATCTTTGGTGTATGCAATCACCGATGGAGTGGTGCGATCACCCTCGGCGTTCTCTATTACTTTGGCCTTGCCACCTTCCAGAATAGCCACACAGGAATTGGTGGTCCCCAAGTCTATACCAATTATCTTGCCCATCTGTTCATCTCCAGTGATCTCACCCTTGTGCCGCTAGCGACCGGGGATTTGTCAATTAAGTAATCGTGATTTCAATTTCAAACTGCGTTGACCCCATATATTTGGTTCAGACACTATAATTTCAAGGGTCGTGCTGCAAATTCCCGGGCCCATTTGAACCCTGCCGCGGATCTCACGCGTTTACGTCCACGCCCTCTGTAGGAGCACGGGCGATCATTACCATTGCCGGGCGCAATACCCGGCCATTGAGGCTGTAACCCTTTTGCATAACCGCCAGCACGCTGTCTGGCTCGGCAGTTTTACTTTCAACCATGCCCATGGCCTGATGAAATTGCGGATTAAACGGCTCACCCACCGGATCTATTACCTCCACATTGAATTTGCGCAGACAGTCGATAAAACTCTTGAGAGTCAATTCCACGCCCTGCTTCAAAGCTGCTATCTGCTCATTGCCCTCACCCTGGGCAGCCTGCAAGGCTCGCTCCAGGTTGTCTATTACAGGCAACAGCTCAGACAACAGGCGCTCCTGCCCATACTTGTGAGCTTTCTCTACGTCCTGCTCGGCTCGCCTGCGGATATTTTGGGCATCTGCGTGCAATCGCAGCACTTCTGTCTGATGGCCCGCCATTACCGCATCGGCTTCGGCCAGTTTGAGCAGTGCCTGCTCCAGTGTTAACTCGCCGGCAGAGTCCTGTTCAGCGTTTATGCTGTCATCCATCATCTGCTCTACTATTGGGTCGCTCTCTTTATTGAAGTCGTTAGTCATGGCCAGATCCTGTTCTATAGCTGCACTAAAGTCCGATATCTGCTCAATATGGGGTCGCCGTGATATGATTCAAGGCCTTCGACAAACTTGTCTCCCCAGGCTGAAAATTCGTGAGCCGGATGCAAATTTCGCAACTATAGTAATGGAACCATGCTGACCAATCTGTCGATCCGAAACTACGCTATCGCAACTGCCCTTGATATCAGCTTCAAGCCGGGCATGACCGCCATTACCGGTGAAACCGGTGCTGGCAAGTCTATTATACTGGGCGCGCTTGGCCTTGCCCTTGGCGATCGGGCGGATCGGGACGTGGTTCGCGATGGCTGCGACAGAGCTGATATCAGTGTCGAATTTGATGTCCGTGATTTATCGGCCGCCAGCCAATGGCTGGTTGAAAATGCGCTGGAATCCAATGATGACCCCGCGCTGTGCCTGCTGCGACGCAGTGTTTCCAGCGATGGCCGCTCACGGGCATGGGTAAACAACACGCCGGTCACTTTGCAGGCCCTGGCTGCGCTTGGTGAGCGCCTGATGGATATACACAGCCAGCATGAACATCACTCGCTACTAAAAAAATCGACGCATCAGACGTTGCTTGATGATTTTGCCGGCCATCAGGACAAAGTGCGCCAATTGCGCGATCTGTCTGACCGCTGGCGGGAACATTACCAGCAACTGCTTGCCCTGCAGGGCGCTGCCGCGGAACAGACGGCGATCAATGAACTCGCCCGCTATCAGCTAAACGAGCTTGAAGAGTTAAGGCTGGCTGACGATGAATTACAGTCTCTGGAGCGGGAGCTGGATGAGCTTAGTCAGGCAGACGCCCGCCTGGCTGGTGTTCAATCCCTGCTCCTGATCTGCCGGGAAAATGATGAAGGCAACATTCGGCAACAACTGCAACAAGCCCTGCAGATCCTAAGACAATTGACCCAAAATAAATCCGCCGGAGAGTCCAGTGGCAGCGTGGCCTCGCACCTGGGCTCAGTAGAAGAAATGCTTAACACTGCGCTGATTCAGGTTGAAGAGGCTGCCGACGAGATGAACAGACTGGCTGATCGTATCGAGATCAATCCAGCCCGGCTGGAGCAACTCAATCGCCGCCTTAATGATATTCACCAGCTTGCGCGTAAACATAAAGTCAGACCCGATGAGCTGGCTGCCTTAAAACGACGGCTGCAAGAACAGCTGAACTCGGTACTGCAGAACGCTGATCAGATAGCCATCCTTGAAAAAACGCTGACTGAGCTGAAGGCTGACTGGGAAAACATAGCAGCTGATCTGAGCAAAAAGCGAAAGATCGCCGCTGAGAAACTGGGGCTGTCTGTCAACACACAACTCCAGTCGCTGGGGATGAGTGAAGCTGCGCTGAGCGTTACCCTGCAGCCAAATGACTCTTTAACCCCTCAGCCTCACGGGCTCGAGCATACGGAATTTCTGATAAGCACCAATCGCGGCCAGGCTCCGCGAGCCCTGGCAAAAATTGCGTCGGGTGGCGAACTTTCACGCATCAGTCTGGCCATTCAGGTTATCACGGCCATGA
Source organism: Pseudohongiella sp. (assembly GCA_030651695.1). GTDB lineage: Bacteria > Pseudomonadota > Gammaproteobacteria > Pseudomonadales > Pseudohongiellaceae > Pseudohongiella. The sequence goes on from JAUSCD010000028.1 coordinate 15,686, forward strand.
CGTCACAGACTCCTTGCCTGGTATTCGACGAGGTAGATGTAGGCATAGGAGGATCTGTAGCACGCGTAGTCGGCAAACTGCTGCGACAACTGGGGACGCGGGGGCAGGTTTTGTGCGTGACACACCAGGCTCTGGTGGCAGGACTGGCGCATCAGCATTTCCGGGTAAGCAAATCGTCAACAGCAGACAGCGCCCAGTCGCAGGTTACAGAGCTGGATGCCGAACAACGCCAAATGGAAATTGCCCGCATGCTGGGGGGAGAAGATAACAAAGGTCAGATCAGTACTGAATCAATTGCACACGCCCGCGAATTGCTGGCATCCGCATAGAGCCGGCAACAACACCAGAATCAGATGCGCTTACATTCAGAGCAAATGCCATACAGATAAAGACTGTGGTCTGTTATTTCAAAACCAAAGTCTGCGGCAATTTTATCCTGCCGGGATTCGATGATCTCATCAAAAAACTCTTCTACACGTCCGCATTTGTTACAAACAAGATGGTCGTGATGCTCTACCGTGTGAAGTTCAAACACTGAGTGTCCGCCTTCAAAGCGATGACGCATTACCAAGCCGGCAGTCTCAAACTGCGTCAACACACGGTAAACCGTGGCCAGGCCCACCTCCTCGCCCGCCTCGATCAGCGCCTTATAGACGTCTTCTGCGCTCAAATGTCTGGTTTCAGAGCTTTCGAGCAGTTGCAGGATCTTCACCCTCGGAAGCGTGACTTTGAGTCCGGCTTTGCGCAGTTCCTGATTTTCTGAAGACATATTACTTCTCGTACAGATGGAGTGTATTGCCGGATAGACCCACCACAGCCTGTTGATTTGCAAGCAAGGTGATGTCTGGTTTTACCATCCGGATCGGCTGGGGTATTATGCACTCTTGTTCGAACAGATGAAAGTTCAAGCCCCAGCCCAATCGGCACACAGAGTGATCAGTAATCCTATGCAAAACAAGCGCATCACATACATCACAAGAAGTACCGCAAAATCGAGTCTGCAAGTAGCCGGCGCATTAATGCTGGCAGCCGTACTGGGTGCCTGCTCAAGTCTGCCTGTGCCTCAGTTTCCGGGGGTGTACAAAATTTCCATAGCTCAGGGCAACATCATTACTCAGGAAATGATCGATCAGCTGGAGCCGGGCATGACGCGCAGGCAGGTGATTTTTGTAATGGGCTCACCTCTGGTACGCGACCCTTACACTCAAAATCGCTGGGACTACGTTTTCAACTTCCAGCCTGGTGGTGGTGTTCGCGGGCAGGAACGTGTCACCCTGTTCTTTGAAAACGAGCAGTTGGTGAGCATGAGTGGAGATTTTGAACCGGGTCCGGAGTCAGCCTGGTATGAAAGCACTGATCGGGATTCAACAACTGACACCAGCTCATGAGATTTTTTACGGTTGCCGGGAACATCGCTATCTAATGAATATCACTGAAATACACGGCCTTAGCAGCACCCCTGACGTCGAGAAAGTGCTGGATAGGGCACAGGCTATATGCGCTGAGCAGGGCGCCAAACTGACAGACAAGCGCCGCCGCGTACTCAAGGTGGTGCTGGATTCTGTTGAGCCGCTTTCTGCCTATCAGATAGCTGACCAATACCGTGACTTGTATGGCAAAACCCTGTCAGTTATGTCGGTGTACCGCATGCTGAACTTCCTGAAAGAAAACGAGCTGGTCCACAGACTGGAAACCACAAACCAGTATTTACCGTGCTCGCATATCAGTTGCCATCACGCGCATGAAGTACCGCAATTTCTGATTTGCGATAGCTGTCACGCCGTCGACGAAGTTGGGATACGTAAAGAAATTCTGAAAGAGTTGAGCACCAATATCGAAGATACCGGATTTGCCCTGGCTCGCCAGCAATTGGAATTCCACGGACTTTGCCGCGACTGCCAGCAGACAGGCGCGGCACCTGAATAAAGCTGACTACAAGGATACCGGAGGCAGAGCTACCTGTGAGCCATACCTGTCCAGTGTAGGCAGGTCAGGTTGGAACGCCCGGTGGCATGCCTCACATGTTTCAATCAACTGAGAACCCGCTCTGTCCATCAACTCGCGATTGCGACTACGCACAGCATTGACTGCACGGGCACCATCCTGACTTAGCTGTTCTGCCAACTGCTGCCAGTCCGCGTTGGATGTCCATGTCTTGTCCATCACGCCAGTGCCCGGAAACTTCAGTAAAGCGCCGCCAAGCTCAACCTGATAAGCAAGGTGTTCAAGCTCCCGCCAATCCTGCTCATTGCGGGGCACATTCCATGTGCCGGTCCAGTACGGATCGGAGACTTTATTCACCAAAGAAACTTTGATCTCATTGATGCTCACTGGCAAAACCACTTCACCCCCGCCAGCTTGGCCAGAGCTGTTGTCTCCGCCGCCACAACTGACAAGAGCTGCCACCAAGGCCAGCGCAGTCACCGATCTTGTAATCCCACGTTCTCCTGAGCGTCCCGAAAGTTTATGCATTACACCACCCCTGTTCTGATTGATTTGATGTCATTCCCTGCTGCCTGACTACCAGACTGGCGCTACAAGAATCTGATTTGCTTACTTTTCCTTAGAACTTCTGAGCAAATGCCCGCAAACCGTCAACGCCAAGCACATCATGCGCTGCCAGCGTTAAATCTTTGCGCTGCAATCGTCCCAGTTTGTCTGACAACATGGCAAGATGGATTTCTTCCTGCATCCGACGCTCTGCCAGAAATCCCTGCATGCCCTCAGGCAAGCGCTTGTTTACCACCAATCCTGCCACGTCCACGCCGGCACGCTTTAACTGTGCATACAGTTCAATTGTTTCAAGAACAGGCAAGCGCTCTGCCGCCAATACAATAACAAAACCGGTCTTTTTGTGGTCTGCTATCGTATCGCGCAGTCCGGCAAAACGTTGTTTGCGCCTGTTTAATAGCCGACGAATCCGGCTCTCTCTGTCTTCAACAAGATTCTCGGCATCACCACCAAACGCCTTGTCGCCCATGTCAGTGTCTTTGGCAAGGCTATTCAGAACCGCGCTGAACCGATCAGCTTTTTCACGCCGTTTGATCAAACCATCTGTCCAGGCGGACATCATTTCGGGCAACGCCATAAGTCGGGCTGTATGGCCCGACGGCGCAGTATCGAACACTATCAGATCATACGATGATGACTGTTCTGCGACCTCGGCAATACGCTCCAGAATGGCAGCTTCCTGCATGCCGGGCGCATCACGTGACAATTCCATGTGCTTATCTACTTCAGCCGCCAGATGTATCGGCATCATGCGCCGGAGCGCAGCGGTCACTTCCTGCAGATGCTGCTCAACCGTCTGTTCCGGATCCAGTTCCATGCCATCGAGTCCCGGTGCAAGTCTTACCGGTGAAGGCCCGATCTTGCGATCGAACAGATGGCCCAGATTGTGCGCGGGATCCGTGGAAACCAGCAAAACATTTTTACCCGCATCCGCCATAGCCAAAGCAGTTGCCGCTGATACCGTGGTTTTGCCAACGCCTCCTTTGCCGCCAAAAAAAAGAATTCGTCTGTTTGCAGCCAGTTCTAGCAACATTTGATATGGTCCAGAGGAGAGTGCTCCATTCCCATGCGGTTGTGCCATTCGTGAAAACGGTCATACACCACGGGCAACAACTCGAGCGTGTAATAAGCTGCAGGATTGGGCACGCCGAGCGTTTCAGCAAACACCATCATCATAAAAAGATCTTCTTCATCGCGTTTCGCACGCGCAAAGGTATGCCGGTATGGCGCCACATAGAATTCACGCAGACCATGCTCAATACGCTGAAAAAGCCCCGGTTGTGATTTTTTGTTATCGTCAGTCATATCATTGTCCTCGATTCAGCGCGCAGCTTTTTTCTTTTTTGCTGCACGCTGTAGCCTGGCTCGTTTAGGATCAATCAGCAAAGGCCGGTACAGCTCAAGCCGGTCTCCATCACGCATGATGTATGCGTCAGGCCCCGGGCTCACACGCCCATCCAACGGCCGTGAAAAAATACCCATATCCAAAGATGCAAAATCAACATCAGGAAACTGGCTTTTCAGCCCGCTTTTATCAAGCGCCTGAGCGGCAGTACAACCGTCCTGAACTGAAAGTTCACACAAATATTGTTGGTCTGGCAAGGCATAAACCACTTCGACCCTGATCATTTGGCACCGTAGATCTTGTGAGCGCGATTAACCAGCTCATCCACCAGTGAATTCGCCGAATGTTGAAACAACTTTTCCATCGCAGCACCTAACAGGCCACCCGACCAGTCGAATTTCATCTGCAGGCTTACCTTGCATGCATGAGGTGTCAGCGCTTTGAAGTGCCAGGTGGCACCAAAACTGCGAAACGGCCCCTCCAGCAGACTCATGTCCATGCGCTCATTGGGAGTCAGTTGGTTACGGGTAGTAAATGAATAACGCATGCCGACTTTCCCCAAGGTCAACTTACCCACCAACTCTTCTGGCGTCCGGCTGATTTCCTCGGCGGCAATACACCCGTGCATAAACTGCGGATACTGACTGATATCGTCTACCAGAGCGTACATCTGCGCTGCGGAATATGGCACCAGAGCGCTGCGATCTATGGAAATCATTCAAGCAGTCATCCTGCAAATATCATTAACAGGTCGATTGCAAAGTACTTCTGCGCGACCGAATTGATAAAAACAAACAGCAGCACCACCGGGACAAACGTCCTCAACGAAAAACTGAGATAGCGCTGCAGGAATGATCCGCGGAAAGACTCATCGCCCTCGCTCAGCTCATCAACAAAACCATCACGCCAGCGATATGCGCAATACAGACATACCAGAAAACCGCCAAGCGGCAAAATAATTTCCGAGAAAGTGTCTGCTATCAGGTCGAAAAACGAACGGCTGCCACCGCCATAAGGAATAAAATCTGTCAAAAATGGCGACATGCCAAACGACAGTGAAGCCAGCGCCGCAAAGGTGGTAACCAGTGCCGCCTGTATCAATACTGCTTTGCGTCGAGAGAAATTGTGCTCGTCAATCATATAAGAGATCGGAATTTCCAGAATCGATACCAGCGAAGTCAGCGCCGCGAAAAACACCAGAATAAAAAAGCTGCCGGCGACCATACTGGCACCGACATAACCCACCGCGTCCTGCATGGAGAGAAAAATCTGGGGCAGGTAGGTAAAAATCAACCCGACGCTGCTGGATGACAGCTCATCGGGATTGGTGGAAGGATTAAAAGCGAAGATTGCTGGCAAGATTAGCAGTCCCGCCAAAAACGCTATGCCCGTGTCGGCCGTCGCGACCAGTTTCCCGGAGCTCACAATCCTGTCCTGGCGACTGAAATAGGAGCCGTAGGTAATCATGATACCCATACCCAGGGAGAGCGAGAAAAATGCCTGGTTAAGTGCCGCATTCAGTACGCCGCCGTTCAGGCGACTGAAGTCAGGAATCAGGTAGTAGCGCACACCCAACATGGCATCTTCGAGTGTGAGTACAAATATAATAAGTAGTACCAACATGATAGCCAGTACTGGCATCGCAACCCGGGCCATACGTTCGATGCCACCTTTGACACCCCCCAACAGGGTGCCGAAAACAATAAACTGTAGCAGAACAAACCACGGGAATATGCCCGGCGAACCAATCATTTCGCCGAAGGCATTGGTTGTCGCCAGCGTTTCAAGATCGCCTGTAAAGGCGCGGAACATAAAAATCAGAATCCAGACTGTAACCACGGTGTAAAACACCGCAATCATGAATGGCGTCAGGATCGCCAATTGGCCGGCCCAGCGCCAGCGGCTGCGCTCACCGGCCAGCGCAACAAAGGCGCCTACCGGATTACGGCGCGTGTTGCGCCCCATTGCAATCTCGGCAAGCAGCACAGGGAAACAGATCAACGCCACAAACAGCATATAAACAATCAGAAAAACAGCACCGCCGTTTTTGGATGCCATGACCGGAAACGCTACCAGGTTACCCAGACCTACTGCTGAACCTGCAGCCGCAAGTATAAAGCCCAGACGGGAACTGAACTGACCTCGCTCTACCGCCATACCATCCTCTCTTATTGTATTGTTGCCTGATTGTGCTGTTTCAGCGATTGTAACAATCGCTATTTTAAAGGGCCAATTTACACTGTTGTATGCCTTGCACTAACGGCATTCCCGGATAATGGGTATAATCCGCCGCCATGGCAAAACCAAAGAAAGCAAAGACAACGGATACTAACATTGTCCGCAATAAAAAGGCGCTTCACGATTATTTTATCGAGGACACTTTTGAAGCCGGACTGGTACTGGAAGGCTGGGAAGTCAAAAGCCTGCGCGAAGGTAAGGCGCAGCTGACCGACAGCTATGTGCTGATCAAAGACGGCGAGGCATGGTTGCTCGGCTGTCACATCACACCTTTGAACAGCGCCAGTACCCACGTTGTCGCCGATCCGGACCGCACACGCAAATTGCTGTTACACCGCAAGGAGCTCGCTCGCCTGTTTTCCAACGTTCAGCAGAAGGGTTATACCTGCATCGCCAGCGCCATCTACTGGAAAGACCATCTGATCAAGTGCAAGATCTCGCTGGCCAAAGGCAAGAAGGATCACGACAAGCGCGGCGCTGAAAAAGACCGTGAGTGGCAGATCGAGAAACAGCGCATCGTACGCCACAAAAACCGCTAAACGCCTGACCCGGAAGCTGAACACACGCCTTAACCTGTCTGAATCGGACCTTCTTATGAGTATCAAAGCCGTCATCTTTGACTGGGATGGCACCGTCGTAGACTCCGTTGAGCACATTGCCGACTGCCTGCTACATGCCGCAGTAAGTACCGGCTACCCGGAACTGGAGCGAGCCGCCTACCGTGACATCATCGGCCTCGGCATTATGGAGGCGCTGAGACGGCTCTATCCGGGCATGAATGCAGAAGACACCGTGCGTATGCGTGAAGCATACAGCACCCATTTTATGGCAAGCTCAGCCAGCAATCAGCGCATATTCCCCGGAATGACTGAGATTCTTCAGGATTTACATGCCACTGACAGACGCTGCGCCGTCGCCACCGGTAAAAGCCGCCGCGGCCTGAACGCAGCACTTGAATCCAGCCAGCTGGCTCACTGGTTTCACATCACTCGCTGCGCGGATGAGACTCGCTCCAAACCTGACCCACGGATGTTGATTGAGATCCTGGAGCACTTTGAGCTGGAACCCGCCGATGCCGTCATGATCGGCGATACCAGCTACGACCTGCAGATGGCGCAGGCGATTGGCATGCCGTCGATTGGTGTGCGCTGGGGTGTGCATGGAGATGAAGTGCTGTCGTTGTTCAAGCCTGCAGCCATTGTTGGCAATACTACTGAGCTCGCTTCGCTGCTTAGATAGTACACCCGATCGCTGCCATTGAAAAAATCAATTCAGGCCCCATTAACAGTCCTGTGGTAGACTGACCACCACATTGGGGCCGATTTGGATTCGACGCCGGTATCAAACCCTGAGGTGCATGTCGAGAGGGTATAGACTCTCGTAAATCAATCTATGCAACTTTATAGTTGCCAACGACGAAAGCTACGCACTCGCTGCCTAATTAGGCGCAGCGAGCGGTTGCCCCGGGATGCCTGTAAACCGGTGTATTGCAACCGTCATATAGAACAGGATCGCTAGCCTAGTGCGCCTGACACGAAGCGGCTAAAAGTATCGGGCTCGCCTGAACCACCCTGCCCGTCGGGCCGGTAAGGGTTAACTTAATAGACGACGCTAAACATGTAGATCCAAAGGCAGCGGACTGACGGACGGGGGTTCAAATCCCCCCGGCTCCACCAACCATAGAAAAATGACGGCCATTAACAGCCAGTCAAACCACAAAAAGCCCCGTATCCCGGGGCTTTTTTGTTCTACAACGTCCATTACTGTCTTGCGGCATCCACAGATTGATGTAACACTGTTTGTAACACGGCCTCCAATGTTACAAGAACGGTGTTACATGGCAGCGAGAACGAAGGCACTGAGTGATGCCCAGGTCAGGCAAGCGAGACCCCGCGAAAAGGAATACAACCTTGCGGATGGTGGCGGCTTGTTCCTGCGTATTAAACCGACAGGCACCCGAACCTGGCTATTCAATTACTTCAAACCCTACACCCGCACACGCTCCAATCTCGCTATTGGCCAGTATCCCGGCGTCACGCTGTCAGCCGCCCGTCAGAAGCGCACTGAGTACCTGGAGTTGCTGGCGCAGGATATAGATCCGAAAACCCACCGTGACACTGCAGAGCGCCTGCAACAGGAATCACACAATCAGACTCTGGCTGTAGTGACAGATGCATGGACGACCATCAAGCGCACCAAAGTCACCAAGGACTACGCGGACGACATACGCCGATCACTGGATCTGCACATCTTGCCAAAGCTTGGGAAGCTACCTGTTCACCTGATACGCGCCCAGGACGCCATTACGGTACTTGAGCCTATCGCTGCGCGCGGATCGCTGGAAACGGTCAAGCGCCTATGTCAGCGTTTGAATGAAATCATGACTTACTGTGTGAACACTGGGCTGATCGAACACAACCCACTGGCTGGCATCGGCCAGGCGTTTATTGCGCCAGCCAAAAACCACATGCCGACACTCAGACCTGATCAGCTACCGGATCTGATGCTCAAACTATCTCGCGCCAGCATCCGGATAACAACTCGCTGCCTGATTGAATGGCAATTGCACACTATGGTGCGACCAACTGAAGCGGCCGGTACCCGATGGGAAGAAATCGACCTTGAGAAAGCACTGTGGACCATCCCCGCGCACCGTATGAAAAAGAAGCTGGCGCACACGGTTCCCCTTACCCAGCAGGCAATTGGGCTCCTTCAAACTATGATGCCGATCAGCCGGCACCTGGTACACGTTTTCCCTGCAGACAGGAATTCAGGCACCCACACCCACCAGCAGACTGCCAATATGGCACTGAAGCGCATGGGTTATGAAGGGCAACTGGTTGCTCATGGTCTGCGCGCATTGGCCAGCACCACGTTAAACGAGCAAGGCTTTGACCCGGACATTATCGAATCCGCACTGGCCCACATCGACAAGAACAGTGTCAGGGCGGCATACAATCGCTCCGACTATGTTGCGCGTAGGCGCGTGATGATGAACTGGTGGTCGGAACACATTGAGGCCGCGGCTCACGGATCGCTAAGCATTTCAGGACACAAACACCTGCGGCCAGTACTGGCTAAAACTGCCTGAAGAGATAGGGTTTCGCGGTGTGAGAAAACTGGCGCCCGTAGTTAAAAAAGAAAAAGAATCTCCCACTTCAGCATCTGGCAAAACGAAACAGAGGGATATCAGGTTATGACCTTATTGATGTAACACGCGATCGATTAAAGCGGGGCGGCCGGTAGTGAAGTACCTGCCACCCCTCATCACAACCAGAACTACAAAGGAGTTCATGCCATGACTGATAACAATTCTACTGCAACAAGCCCTCACGTCCCACTGTCGGGCGTACAACACGACCTTGATCATGCCTCGGTGGTGCTTAAGCTCATTTTTGACGCATCTGAAGACTATGACATCGATGAGGATCATGACGTCAGGACAGATGTATTCCGTGGCTATGAGGTCGCTGCGAACCTCCTGAATGATGCCCACACAGTGGCGGACGTTGCAGAAGTCCCTGCAGCACTCAAACATCCTTTAGCAATGTTCCAGATCAAATTACTCCACGTAGGAGAGTACTGCTTTTTGCTGCGGGATAAAGCTGGAAGTAAGCATTTTGACCGCCGCGCTCTGTCGGCCATAGCCGTTCAGTTGATGGAAGACATCCAGCGCGAATTCAATGGCCTTCTAAGCGCACAAATGGAGAAAGCAGCATGAACAATAATTCAAACCTGGCTGAGCCCACACTCTCCCCAACTGCCCCATACCAGCCGATCTCCGGTGAGCTCAGATTCAAGAGCCGCAAATCCCACCCTTTGCACCGCCTCCCGTTTGTCGGGCCGGTACCCGGCAAAGTTGGCTTGTCCTTTTGGGACGTGCCCAGATCAGGTGGCTATACAGGTGGTAACCTGACCGGTCAGGCTTTGGCGCGGTTTTATTTAAAGCATCTCAGAGTCCACGGAGCAAATGACACAGGCAACCTTCAAAACATAGTCCTGGATATGTTAGGCAGTGACGATTCCGTCTCACCCGAAATGCTCACTCTACGCGGCCAAATCGTCGGTTTCTTCTCCGAGCTTGATGTGTGGCTTGCAAGTGCGGCCCAGAACATAGATGGCGGGTTGGACTCTGACGACAAAACAGCACTTCTAAAAAAAGCCAATCAGGGTCTGACTTTAAACGCTGAAGAATACTTCGCATCACTTTCAGGTCAGAAATGAAAGCAAAGCCACACGAGATCCAGCAACCACCTGGAACTGAAGCGGAGCCCATTACCTCCGGCACCCCATCGCATGAATCCATCGATGGGGTGCCGGACGTTGATTGGGAGGAGTCCAGACGGAAGTTGAAAATGTTTGGTTTCAAAGTTCAATTACAACGCGCTTCCGAAGAGTTTAATTTTAGACAGGCTCACGACGCAGGAAATGAAAGTGCCGTGCTGTACGCAGTGGCGCTGGCGGCAATCACGGGCAAGAAAATTCCGAAGTGGGCAGCAGAGACGTTCGTTGAAAATTTCTTCTGTGTACGTGACTACCAGGCTAAAAGTTGGGATGACGTTTTTGGCAAGCCACATCCGCCCCGCACAAATTTTAAAGCTATCCAGAAATGGAAAAAACTGGCGTCACCAGTATTTTGGAGGATTGAAGAGCTTAGAAACCAAGGTATTCCAATTGATCAAGCTTTCGAAAAAGTCGCATCCGAGAAACTCATAAGCTCATCGACAGCTCGAGACTATTACTATCGTTACCTCCGCGATTATCTGCCGTTTTAGTACAGCTTTTGGGTTTACAAAAGAATCCCCTTCCGTTTGTAAAGACCTACAACCTGACTGCCTATAACCTTCCTCACTATTGTCCAGTAATGACAACAGACAGCCAGTGAGGAACTCATGCCAAAGATTGAAGAAAAAGCCCCCGTCTCCAAGCTCAACCCAGCGCCAGCAACAGCCAGAATTTTGCGCTGGCCTGAAGTCCAAACGCGCACCGGTATATGTCGAAGTCACGCACATGATCTGGTTAAAAAGGGCAAATTCCCCGCCCCAATAAAATTGGGCCCACGCGCCAGCGGCTGGGTAGAGGCAGATATCGACGCCTGGATACAGGATCGCATCGAGTGTTCACGCTCAGCCACTGAGCCATCTGGAAGTTAAAAAGCCATGCTCTGGTTGCAGCCAGAGACATGGCCAGATAAAACGCAAACCAGCGGCAATATACCATGGCAAAGAAAAAGAATATCCACCCGCTCGACACACGCGGCGGCGTTATTGTCACCAGTCGGGCCATGTTGGAGTCACAACCATACCTGGCACTTTCTGCACAGGCAAAGGTGCTTATGATGCTCATGCACTCGCAATGGCGCCCAGATCGGCCAATTGGTTACGGCGTGCGTGAAGCCATGGAGAAAATACCTTGCGCAAAAGGAACCGCACAAAAAGCGTTCGATGAGCTCGAGAGTGCCGGCTTCATAAAGATGATCGACCACTCACTTTTTATCGACCGCATACGCGCGAAGGCCCGGACTTGGCAACTGAACTGGATGCCCTACATGGGCAGGCGTCCGTCACATGACTGGGAGCGGAAAGCTTCAAATATCCAAGACATAAAACCGCAACAAAAAAACGATTTAACCGTACCAAAAACGCACCCTGTGGATACATCACAGGGTCAAAAACGCACCCCCAATTTATTACAGAGCGCTCCACAGGGTCAAAAATGCACCCTGTGAGGGGGTTTTTTCAGAGCTACAGGGTACATATTTGAGACGTACCTAATTAGCCACCACCTATCGCGATTGAGAGTGTTTTTATGCTGGATGCTGGACTCATAAAAACTGACGCGGATTGCTATCAAGAGCGTTGCCGGCGCACACATGATGAGCTGCGTCATTGGTGCCGGCAAAACGATGTGCCCGTCACTGTTGATGGAAGGGTATCTGAAAAAATCGCTGCGCAAATTGCCGGTTATTCAGATGAATATTTTATGAACATGAGGAAGATCGGAGCAGGCCCGCCCTGGTATCGGCTTTCTGCTGGTGATGGCCGGTTCAGTTACCGGCTATCTGATATTGCAAGTTGGATTGAAAACTTACGACAGGAGAACGAGAAATGACAGATATGTATTTTCAGAGCTTTGCAAATAGTGCTGCTTCTGCAGCTGCCCGGATGGTTTCGAATTTGTCCGTTGAAACACAGAGACGAGTAGAGGAGAAAATGGCAGGCGGCTGCAAGCTTTCAATCAGTCTGATCACTGGAGCCAGCCCAGCTGATGTGGAAATAGTATTGTTCCTGGTTGATGCGGCTGGAACACATCACCGCGTTGCAGCGGTACCGGCCAAGAATGCGGCTGTAAACTGAGAAATGCCGATATTTCCGGATAACTCGGGATATTAAGTGGATGGTCTCGGTGGTGCTGGCGCCTCACACTGAGACCTGATCCCCTTAATGATCAGAGGAAGTTGAAATGCCAGAAAATGCATATGAACAAAACATGGCGTTCGTCGCCAAACAGTATCAAGCAGTGCAAAATAATTTGAGTGAAGTTGATGCCAACTTAAGGGATTTTGCAAAAAGCCGGGAACAAAAAGACTTCGAATTACAGGCGCGAATTATGGAAGTAGAACAGAAATTGATTGCTGGCGCCGGTCAAAGTTTCCACTCGGTGGAGAGACCTTACAATCCACTGAATGATTTGCTCAAGGAAGCGGAGGATGATTACGGCTTCAGTAACCTGAAGAAATTCAGCCCAAACTCCTCTTTCAAATTGCCGGTTAACAGTTCTATCAGAGCAATACTTACAACTGATGGATGGGGCGATAGCAACGCCACCTCGGTACCGTCACAACCCCAACGCGTGGGCGTGGTAGGCACACCGGAAGCTCCGCTGCGACTAATCGACGCATTACCCGCTCAGCCAGTCACGTCCGACTCGATTGAATACGTGAAAATGACCAGCAGCGGGGAAGCAGGCGAACAAGTCAAGCACGGCGATGAGAAAGCAGAGGTTGAATTTTCTGGCGAATTGGAGCGTTCAGATATCGCGACAATTGCAGCGCACACAACCGCTTCCAAACAAGTCTTGGATGATAACGGGAATCTTGCAAACGAGATTGCCAGAATGCTCAATTACAAACTGGCCGCGAGAGTTGAGCATCAGCTTATAAACGGAGACGGCACACCCGGCAAAATTAAAGGCCTGCTGCTGCAAGCGTACCACTATATTTTTTCGGCCTCGCCGCTGTCGCCTGCTGACAAAATCGGCGCTGCTCTTACAGCGATGGAGATGGAAGGCTATCAACCGAGCATTGTGTTAATGAACCCGATTGACTGGTTCACGATTCAGACCCAGAAAGATCTGCAGGAGCAGTATCTGTTTGGCTCTCCAACCAGTCCGCAACCGCCCAGCATCTGGACCCGACGTGTGGTGACCAGCAACAGCGTGCCAAACGGTACTGTTCTATGCCTGGACACCAACTACATCAAGTTACTTGATCGTGAACGCGCGTCTGTCTCGATGACCAATAGCTATATGGATTATTTCACCAGAAACTTGGTCAAGATCCTTGGCGAATTACGACTCGGGTTGGCCGTGTACGATGAGAAGGCCTGTTACAGATTCAGTATTGCAGACAGCAGCGAGTAACAGTTATGGCGGAGAGCACACGGATTAGTCGGTGAGTGCCGTGTCATAGAAAAACCCCGACAGCTGGCGACACTTGTTTTTAATCATGTCCTCAGGTGTGTGGCTGGTGCCCGGTAGGCAATACCTACCGGGCCTACTCCCAAGTTAATTTTCCCCTTCATATTTGAGTATCGATATGACCGAAAATGTCAGTGATGCTTCATTGCAGTTTGCCCGTCGACGGCTCGGCACTCACAGAAAGCGCGCGGCCGAGTATCTGTCAACAGAAATGATCCGGGTGGTGGAAAAATTATCAGAGGTGGTGATTGAACAGGGACAAACCGTCACTGCTGCAGAGCGTCCGCTGCTCGAGGTTGTAGCCTTGATTGTGTTGCAACGCAAAGCTTACCCGCGCATGTACCAGGATCTGCAAAGCACCCCGCTGGAAGTCATCCAGAAAATACTGGCAATCGACTTTGACGAGCTCACGAAGGACAAACCATGAGCAAAAGAAGCTTAGGAACACTGACCGTTGATCTGATCCTGAAAATGGGCGGATTTACTGAAGGCATGGATTCAGCAAGCCGCGCGACCAAACAGAACATGCGGGAGATCCAGAAGGCAGTCGATGCCAGCGCCCAGCGTGTGAAGAACTTTGTTGTTGCTGGCGCCGCGGCCATTACTGCAGGCCTCGCTATTTCCGCCAGTCTTGTTAACGCCTCCCGTGTGTCCATAGATGCCAACGCGAAGCTGGCGCGGTCTCTGGATGGCACCACTGACGGTCTGCGGGCGCTCAGGATCGCGGCCAGCGACTCCGGACTGGAGAACATGGAGTCCTCTTTAAACCGACTCAATCAGAACCTTGGCGCGGTGGAAATGAACGGTGGGCCCGCATTGGAAACCGTCAAAGCGCTGAATCTGGATATGCAGGCTATGGCCGACATGGACATCGATGAAAAGGTTGCGTACATCGCTGACGGTATTCGTGATTATGGTGGTTCCGCGAGAGAGTCCGCTGAACATTTAAAACGTCTGGGGTTTGAACAAGAGTCGGCCATCGAACTGTTCCGCGCTGGTGGTGATGCGATCCGATCCGCCCGGGGTGAAGTGAATGACTATGGCCTTTCCCTCAGTGAGATTGATGCAAGGAAGGTCGAACTGGCCAACGATGCTATCTCTCGCATGAAGCTGGCGCAGGAAGGTCTCATCCAGCAGATCACTGCCGGCATTTCACCGTTACTGGTGGGAATGGCTGAACAGTGGAACGAATACAGCAAAGGCGTTGTGGGCAACGGTGCACAGGTAGAGGAAATGCTGGATCGGTTCATTGTCGGCGGTATCAACACAGCCGCTGCGTTCAGGTCAGGCGCCATCGCGATCAAGAACTTGGTTGAAGATTTGTGGGGCGGGTATCAGACCCTTCCATCTTGGGCGCAGGAAGTGGGAGTGGCCGGTGCCATCATTGGAGGCAAGAAAGGTGTGATGGTACTGGCGGGCATTTCTTATGCTCTTAAAGACCTTCAGACAAGTGTTGAGTGGTTCAAAATGTACCAGGAAGGTGCCATTGATTTTCAGGCGCTGGTAAATACCAGTCCGAACGATGCGCGCCGGATCATGGAGCAGCTGGGTCGCGAAATTGGAGACTACCAGATCGAAGGCCCTTCTATCATAGAAACATTGTTTGGCGCGCCATCGTCTGAGGAATCGCGAGAGTGGGCCAATGAATTGATTGATGGTTACAAAAAAATGCGCGATGAGGTAACCCAGCGTGCGACTGCGTTGAACAATGAGTTCCAAGGGTTATCACCCGTTGAGGATCCACGCACTTCCGGTGCTGATGACCCCGAGCTCAAGCGCCAGGCAGAGCTGAACAGATTGTATCTGCACAGTGAAGAGTCAATGAGGCGCCAGATTGAGTTGTTTGGAAAAGAGTCTGAGACCGCCCTCATGTTCTATGAGCTACAGCATGGCAGCTTAAAAGAACTCAATGAAGAGCAGCAGGAGCGCTTGCTCGGGCTGGCGCATGAGTTCGAACAAATGAAGGAACTGTCTGAGCAGGAGAACATCCGGCGCGCTGAGTTGGAAAAGCAGGCTGACCAGATCACTGAGTTCGGGTCACAAGCCGCCCGTAATATCCAGACGCAGTTTGCCGACTACCTGTTTGACCCCTTTGATGATGGCGTCAAAGGTATGCTTAAGAACTTCGGCAACATGATTCGTAGAATGTCAGTGGAGGTCGCCTCAGCCAAAGCGCTTAACTTCCTGTTTGGTGGGTTGGCCAGTTCGAGCAATCCCATACTGGCAGGCTTGGGCTCAGGGTTTGCCGGCATGTTCGATAGTGGCGGCATGATACCAGCCGGTGGCTGGGGCATAGTCGGCGAGATAGGGCCAGAGATTGTGCGCGGGCCAGCAACAGTGACCAGTCGTCAGGACACTGCCAGAACGCTCGGAGGGTCGACTCAGATAGTTATTAACAACCTTGCACCTGGTGTGCAGGTCACGCGCAGCGCTGAACGGTTCGACGGTGGCCGGCGCGTATTAGAGCTCACAGTTAAGGCGCTCGCGGATGCGGCAGACACCGGGCAACTGGATCCGATCATGGCCATCTACGGTGCCACCCGCCGGGGACGATGACCGGCGACCCCGGGGGCGGGTCGAAAGTTCAGAGGGTATCGCTTCTAGACCGTCCCCCCAGGTCGATTTTTACACCCGCGAAAAATGAAATTTAACTGGGCGCTGGCGCATTGCGACCGCTGACCCCTGGATCGAGTGCCATGACGAAGTGTTGTTGAGCACCTGGCAGCGAAAGTTTTCATTTTTATTTTCATTTTACGCGGGCTGACTGGGTACCGTCGGGCTGATGTAACACCCCATGTAACACCGTTACCCGTGCAAAATGCCAAAGCCAATTATTTCAGCTGCTTAAGTGCTGGGTTCACCTCCCCCCGGCCCACCAATCCATGAAAAAGGGGGACTCCTGCAAGGGAGTCCCCCTTTTTCATGGATCAGGGTCGGTGGGAAGTGAACTCTTATAGTCGGGTGACCGCCATAAATGGCGGGGATATCACAAAACGGCAGGAAAGCCGTTTTGGACGCCGGCGCAGCTGGCGGTGCGCAGCACCGAGCGCCAGGGATGGCGCGAGTCAAATCCCCCCCTGACCCTACTCAGTCACCAACCCTAAAGCTGATCACGTCGCTTGATCGTATACCCCCGCGTCATTACACCCGTCAGTGCAACTGCGCTCCATTGTCAATCAGACCCACGTCCTTGAGCCTCAGTTTCAAATACCTAATACAATAGCGGCAGTTGCGGGCGACTAGCAGATAGAACGCGACGCTACTTATCATCGTTGCTACTGCTTGGGTCATTGTCGACCCACCGGAACGTACCAGCTCGGCTGTTTACAACATTCAATACAACAAATCGGTGCCAGAAGAACAACACTGCCGCGAGAAAACCACCCCATCCAAAATTATTTGCAGTAAATGACAGCACAGTAAAAAGCGAGGCCCCCACAAATGTTACCAAAAGATCCAGCGTGTAGTTTTTACCGGCAGCGGACCGCAATTCTGCATCAAGCATTTTTTTAAAAATGACTTTCATTAGCCCCCCTGAAGACAATCTGGGCTGAACTGACCGCAGCCAGCTTCAACCCAGATATGCTGACATACCTAGCTCTCACGAGAAGAAATCTACACCCTCGCACGAACTTACAGCGTTAAAAAAAGCCCCAATCATGCCTGGTGGCCCCAGCAATGGCGAAATACCCACAAAAACCATCGCAGAGAAACAACCAACTCCCATAGTAGTTGGCGGCGACTCTCCACCGCCCACGACAGCAATTTCTTTAGCGTTAAGTTCTCTCATGCCTCAATCCTCTCTGTAAAAAATGCTCCTGCATCTTTGTTATAGCGTCTACTCTTTCAGAATGCCCAAAAAGTTCAATAAAAGGGTGGGGGCAGCCAGATTTTTGGATTAGTGCAGCTTCAATTCAATGCTCGGCAGTGATGTCAACTATTACCTGTACTTGGTTGCTCAAAACGGTAGCCAGGTAAGAGAAAAGTGATTTTTCGAGGTATATTTAGAATGAAAAGTTGATGCCTGACGCTTCAGTCGCGGCATTGCATGGCAACATGTCATGCCGGCTAATCAACACTGGTCAGATGCTTTTTCTATTTTGCGATAAAGGACAACTGGCCCAAACCCACGCATACTGAGGCACCCGCTTCAAACTGAAGGATCAACACATGAGCGCCGCCTCAGTCATCGGCAATTTGGAACGCTACCTGTCGCTTTGGTTGGTACTTTGCATCGTCGCGGGCATAAGCTTAGGCATCGTATTGCCGGATGTTTTCCAGACTAAAGTGAGTATGGAATACAGCTCGGGGAATACTATGGTATCTGTGCTGATCTGGTTTATGACGTGTCAGATGATGGTGTCATTGGACCCCATCACCCATCCAGTCCATGTCGCAGACACAGACACGGCCGGTCGCGATGTTATCTTGCAGCACTCCATAAACGAAGCCTTCCCATGAATCGCCCCACCCTCGAACGCCACCAAGTCTGGTTCTACCTCGCTGCCATTCTCTGCGGCCTGTTCCTGGGAAGCGTCCAGCCATCCCTTGCCACCGGCTTTTCAGCCTTGTTATGGCCCGTACTGGCCCTGTTGCTCTACACCACCTTCACGCAAGTGCCGCTGCTGCATGTGCGCGAAGCCTTCCGCGACGGGCGCTTTGTTCTGGCCATCCTGCTGGGAAACTTTGTGCTGATCCCCCTGCTCCTCTGGCTGAGCTTGCGATGGCTACCCAATGACCCGGCACTGCAGCTCGGTGTCCTGCTGGTATTACTGGTGCCATGCACCGACTGGTTCATTACTTTTACCCAACTTGGGAAAGGCAACACTTCGCGCGCGATTGCGGTCACACCGATCAATCTGATTGTTCAGTTATTGCTGTTGCCGCTCTATTTATGGTTGATGTTACCGGTTGCAGATTTCAGCTCCGCAGTAGACATCAAAAAAATATTACCGGCTGCGTTGTTATTAATTGGTTTACCTTTGATCGCAGCCATAATCACCGAGCGCTGGATTGAGTCGGTGCCCGGCCGGATCATCTGGCGCGACCAACTCGGCTGGTGGCCAGTGCCCTTATTGGCAGTCGTAGTATTTTTGATTGCGGCAGCACAGGTAGGCACCGTGCTCAATGCCGGGCCTGTGCTGCTAATAGTGCTACCGGTGTTTGCAGGTTTCCTGCTGGTTGCTGCGCTACTGGCGCGACTGCTGACAAGGCTGTTGCACCTGTCCATGGAGTCAGGTCGCACACTGGCCTTCAGCATGGGCACCCGCAACTCATTTGTGGTACTCCCGCTTGCACTGGCATTGCCTGCAGGCTGGGAGACTACAGTGGTGATAATAGTGTTTCAGTCTCTTGTTGAGCTGTTTGGTATGGTGTTTTATTTGTGGTGGCTACCGCGCCTCTTTAAACAGGGAAATTAAGCGTCCAATCAAAGAGGTAAGTTCGCAGCAGCGAGAATATCCTGCACCGAATAGTAGTGAAAGCGCTTATCGGTCGACATCACAACAAACAGCCCGCCCGGATAACCCGGCAATTCCACGTGAGTGATATCACTGCCATCACTGTCAATCGCTTCCACCACAACACGCCCGATCTGCGGATGATCATGTGGATTGGCAGCTGTTCCTTCGCGGGGAAATATATTAAACGCATTTGCCTGCTGATCCGACACCAGAATGTAACCCGTTCCATCGCCGCGCTTGTATATGGAAATGCCTTCATGATCACGGGCGAAACCGGTCAGGCCGAACTCAGCCAACATATCTTCTGCATCTTCCGCGTAAGGATCCGCCAGGTACTTTCTGACACCGTACATTTCATCGCTGTAGTAGATGTAACCAAGCTCGCTATCTACAGCTATCGCCTCCACTTCCTTTAGCCCGCTCCACTCGCCGAAAGCACGTGTAAACAGACCTTGCAACTGACCATTACCATTGTCAGCCAGTCGATACTGACGCAAATAGCCCTGCTCAGGCGCAAAAGCATCTGAGCGGCTGACAACGGCAAAAAGCGCCTGATCGGAAGGGCGGGTATATAAAGCTATGCCCATGACATCGCGGGCACGCTCGCCTTCGAACACCGGTATCCCGCCACCATCGATTGCTGCCATATCAGGCAGTCGGTAAATGCGTAGCCGATTTGCATAACGTTCGGAGACAACCGCAATATCCACTTGCTCACCACCGACCCAGACATCGTAGGCGATATCAACATTGTTGGGGCGTAGCAGGCCGCGAATTACTTTGTCCTGCTGAATCTTTCCGTCCAGGTCAAACACATAAAGGGCGCCATCAACATCTTTATCAGTGCCGACGATCAGACTCTGCGCGGGATTAACTCTGTTTATCCAGATAGCGGGGTCATCGGTATCGTGCCTGACGGTGTCTGTGATAATACGCGGGGTGACAACCTGAGCGGATAGATTGTGGCAAAGCAGTAAACTGACGATGACAATTCCGAGACGGACCACTTGAACACTCCTTGCAAATTTCGCGGGCGGGATATCACATAGACTGGCATCACGCCGCGAACTTGATACATCCAAAAAAGAGCGGTCATAGCATCACAAAATTGTTACAACCTGATGACAGTCGGGTTGATTGTCTGTTCTGCATACATTGTCTTGCTATTCACTCCGCCGGTAAGCCGGTCAACTCCCGACTCAATCTGTACAGCCGCTGACGCGCATTCGCGTCGTGCGCCTGAGCTGATGCCCTGGCTTCCCGCAAGCCGTTAAAGTAAAGCCCTGTGCGGCCCGCCATGTCCGGCGATGCTGCAAGATTCACCAGTGCCGCGGCACCTTCATCAACAGTGGTGCGCGCAGGCGATGACATCTGTCTGACCAATGTAGTGTCCATCATGGTTGCAGGATGCAGAGTATTAAATGTCACCATGTCCGGGTCGTATTGTTCCGCCATATAAAAAGTATGAAGAATCTGCGCCAGCTTGCTTTGAGAATATGCCGCGCCGGCATCAAAACTATTTTCCATCATGACATCATCAAAATTGACCGGGCGCTGCGCGCCGGACGCCACATTGATGACCTGCGACGGCGCGCTGGCTTCCAGTAAAGGCAGCAGCAAATCTGTCAGTAAAAAATGCGAGAGATAGTTCACCTGAAAAATCATCTCGTAGCCGTCAGTGCTGGTTTGCCGGGTGCCACCGCCAAACCCGGAACCTATACCGGCGTTGTTGATCAGCATGTGCAATTGCTGGTGCTCAGTAATAATTACGGCAGCCAGTTCGCGCACATCAGCCAGGGACCCGAGATCTGCAGCATAAAACTGCGCAGTGCCCTCACCCGCATTGATCTCTTCGACTACTTCCGCACCGCGCCCGGCATTTCGGCCATGCACCAGTACATGCGCGCCAAGAGCGCCAAGGCGCAGGGCAGTTTCACGCCCAAGACCGTCCGTTGACCCGGTGATAAGTACGGTTTTACCTGCCATAGAGGGATACTCCCGGTCATCTGCCTGAGCAAGGCTGGCCGCAGGAAAGCCAATAAAAACTATAAAACTCAAAGTCTTAATGAGGATCTTCAAAGCTCGCATAGTACTTCTCCTGTTCACTCGATCCGAATCCAGACATCGTTCTGAACAATTGAGCCTATACCAAAGCCCGCGACGAGTCATGCTGAAGCGCACCTTGATGCCCCCGTCACGCCCGCTGCGGCGCCCCTCTGCGACATTACGCCACATTGTTTTGGCGGGCGGTTTTACTAGACTAGGCAACGTTACCGCCTCCCCAACTCAAGAGAGACTTTTAAAAATGCTGCGACAAAAACTTCTGGCGCGTGAGATTGCCGCCATAACAGCTCTGGCTGCTGCCTTCGGCGCCCATGCTCAGGATACCCCGGCGATAGAAGAAGTTACGGTTTGGGGCAGCGCAAGCAATCAGCGCGCAGCAGCCTCGCATCCGAGCAGCCTGCTGACGCAGCAGGATCTGGTCAGCATTAACGTGACCACAACAGAAGACGTGGTGAAGTTTGAACCCAGCCTGGTTATTCGCCGTCGGTTTATTGGTGACTCCAATGGCACCATGGGTATGCGCGGCGCCAACATGTTCCAGACCTCACGCTCCATGGTGTTCGCGGACGGTGTGCCATTGCACTACTTGCTGCAATCGCGCTGGAACGGCGCGCCGCGCTGGACCATGGTATCTGCCAGCGAGATTGCGCAGGTTGAAGTGCTTTACGGGCCTTACTCTGCAGAGTTCAGCGGTAACTCCATGGGCGGCGTGGTACTGATTGAGTCGGCGATCCCGCAAAAACGCGAGTTCCATTTTGACAGCTCCTATTTTTCCCAGAATTTCAGCGCCTATGGCTTTGACGACACCGTCAACGGATACAAGACCTTTTTCTCTTATGGCGACAAAATTGGTGATACCAGCATTTACTTGTCGTACAACAGACTGGACAGCCAGTCTCAGCCACAGACATTTTATTTTGGCGCCAATACCACCGCAGCCAACGTCACCGACGTCACTGGCGGCATCGTCGGCAACGATGAGCGTTCCGCTTCACGTCTGTGGTTTGGAGACACTGGTATACAAGACACCCTCACCGATAACTACAAACTAAAAATTGGCCATGATTTTGGCGAGTGGCAGGCACTGCTGAATGTCGCCTATGAAGACCGTTACAACGGTTCCAACAAACCCAACAGTTATCTGCGCAACAGCTCTGGCGCCACCGTCTGGAGTGGTAACGTGGTGCAAAATGGCTGGAAGAACAACGTACCATCTGCCCGACTCGGTGTGTCCGAGCAAGAGCGCGACAGTCTGTCAATTGGTTTGCGGGTACGCGGCCCGGTAGCTGATGGCGTCATATTCGAAGCCAATGTGAACCAGTTTGAGATACTGCGCGATGATAACCGCGCATCGCTGTCTAATCCTGATGATCGTGTCTATACCACAGCGGGTCAGGTCACCTCCTTTGGCGACACCGGCTGGAAAAGTGCAGAGGCCAAACTGGCATTTGACCAACTGGGTGTTGAAGGCCTGGGTCTTATTGTCGGCGCCCGGCACGACGCATTTGAGCTGAACATGGATGTGTTTAACACCGCGGATCACCGCATTGGCTCATTCAGCAATTTCACCAGCCGCAGCGGCGGTGAAACGCAAATGAATGCTTTATTCGCACAACTCAACTGGGACATCAATGCCCAGTGGGATTCTGGTTTTGGTGTGCGCTGGGAGGAGTTCAACAGCAACAATGGTTATTTCTCCCGCGATATCGCCAGCACGCCCGAGTTTGATCTGGTCGCAGTACCCAAAACGTCGCGCCGTGAAGTATCGCCCAAGTTCTCGCTGGGTTATCAGGTGAATGAACAGTGGCGCGCAGCATATGCCCTCGGCAAAGCCTACCGTTTCCCGATAGTCGAAGAACTGTTCAGCCAGTATTCCGCTTATAACGCTATCAGTGTCGCCAACCCTGAACTCAAACCTGAGGACGGTGTACACCAGAACCTGATGATAGAACGCGAAATTGCCGGCGGTTATATTCGCGTGAATGTGTTTCAGGAAAGCATCCGTAATGTTGTAGAGTCTCAAGCCGAAAATTTACCTGGCGGGCTTAGCGTGCGCACCTTTATCCCGGTAGATGAAATCGACACCCGCGGTGTTGAGTTTATTGCCAATGTAGATGATGTGTTTATCAACAATCTGTCTGCGCGCTTTAATCTGGTCAATACAAAATCAGAGATCGTAAAAAATCGTCCCGACCCCGGCATAGAAGGCAATACTTATCCGCGCATGCCGGAATGGCGTGCTAATCTGCTGTTAACGTATTACCTGAGCAGCAACTGGAATGCCGGTCTTAACTACCAATATGCCAGCGACAGTTTTGGTCGCAATGACAATCTTGATCGCGAAAATGGCGTCTACGGTGCACAGGATGGTTTCAGTCGTGTTGGATTGAAGACAGACTATAATTTTGCAAATGGCTTGAAAATCGGACTGGGAATAGACAACCTCACCGATGAAGTCGCTTACGTGGCCCACCCATGGCCGGGGAGAACATTGTTTGCCAACGTTTCATTTGATTTCTGATCGTCTGCGGCCTTTGCCCGGTCGCCCTTTGAATGGCCGCGCTTTGCACGGTCACTCTTTGCACGGCCGTCCTTTGCACAGCCCACGTTTGCAAGGCCGACGTTTGCCGGAGTGCCTGAACGCAATCCGGCTATTTTTTTTCAAGGCGCCATTAACGCTGGTCGCTTTGTTGCCGGCACTTTTATTATCCGCTCCCGCGCAGGCCATGAACTGCGAAGCACTGCGTGCGACTCACGGTGAAGATACTGTCAGCATTCACTGCGGCGGCGCACCCAGTGCCACCTTCGATCACAACAATCAGTTGTGGGCGGCGTTTGTATCAAAAAAACATGTATACGTTACACAGTCGGCCGATAAGGGAATCAACTTCTCAACGCCTGTGCGTGTCAATTCCGTACCTGAAGACGCTGAGTTTAACGGCGAGAATCGCCCAAAAATTGTGGTGGCGGATAACGGCACCGTGCTGCTGTCATGGACCAACAAAACCTCCAACCGGTTCACCGGCGAGATCCGGTTCTCACGCTCTACTGACGGCGGTCACACTTTTGAATCTCCGCGCACCATCAATGATGACGGATTGGAAACCGGCCATCGTTTTGATAGCTTACACCTGACGCCTTCAGGCAAACTCTATCTGACCTGGATAGACAAACGCGACATGGAGGCGAGCCTGGCGCGCGGTGACAACTATCCCGGCGCCGCAATTTACTACACGGTGTCTGACGATCTGGGTGCAAACTTTATTCCTAATGTGAGGGTCGCCCACAATAGCTGCGAGTGTTGCCGTATTGCTGTAGCGCCACATGGTGAGGATAAGGTAGCGATTCTCTGGCGGCAGATTTTTGGTGATCAGATCCGCGATCATGCCATTGCTGTGCTGAGCGCAGACGGCTCGGTCAGCGACATGTCACGCGCCACCGTGGATGACTGGCATATCGAAGCCTGCCCGCATCATGGACCCACCATGGTGCCGGCAGGCACTGATGGTCAGTATCACATGAGCTGGTTCAGTGCCGGCACCATACACAGCGGCATCCATTACGCACGTTATGATCTGGCCACCACCGCGCCATCGGATATTATCAAAGTTGACGGCACACCCGGCGCAGGACATCCTTCGCTGGCTACTTTTAACGACACCATTTATCTGGTGTGGAAGGGTTTCGATGGTATGTCCACACCTGTACAGCTGATGCTTTCGCACGATGATGGCCGCAGCTGGTCAACACCTCGAACCATCCTCAGTACCGATCAGGCCAGTGATCATCCGTTGCTGATCACCTCCTCACAAGGTGTGTTCCTGAGCTGGGCAAGTGAAGAGCACGGTTACGTGTTCAGGGAGTTAAGCAATGACTAAAATGAAACCAGGTACTGCGCTGTTTGTGTCAGCCTCATTGATGCTGGGCACCGTCCACGGCGCACTGGCCGACTCTGCGCCAGCGGACAATATTCAGGGGTTTGGGCAACAGACATTCGCTGAACTGAAAGCAGAGTTTGCAGGCAAACCCTTTGTAGTGAGTCTGTGGTCAGTAGACTGCGCGCCATGTCGCATAGAGCTGGACATGTTGGGGCAAATGAAAAAAGCTGACCCGGACTTTCCTCTGGTTGTGATCTCTACTGACTCTATAGAAAAACGCGAAGATGCCGCAGACATTCTGGATGAATACCAGTTGGCTGCCGAGACTACCTGGATGTTTGCCGACAATTTTGTGGAACGATTGCGTTTCAGCATTGATCCGGGCTGGTATGGCGAACTGCCGCGCAGCTATTTTTATGACGCCGAACACAATATGATGTCGCACAGCGGCATACTAACATTAGAAAAATTCAAAGAGCTGTTCCCCTACTGACCCAGGGAGTGCGGTTGCTGTTCAAAGAGTTTCTTATTCGCCGCTGACCGGGAAGCCAGCCGTCAGGGAAGTAGGAAACTCTTAAACGCACGCCTCACCAGGAACAGCAGATGACCGACTCAAGCGAAACCAGGCAAGAAACAGAACAGCAAGCGCCGCCAGCCGTTTTTAATCCCTACTCAACCGCCCGTGCCCGCAACTACGCACTGGGCGTACTCACCGTGGTTTACAGCTTCAATTTTATTGACCGGCAACTGCTATCGATCCTGCAGGAATCCATCAAACTGGATCTGTCGCTGTCAGACAGCCAATTGGGCCTGCTGACCGGGTTTGCGTTTGCGATGTTTTATGTCACGGCGGGTATTCCCATTGCACGCTGGGCAGATCGCGGTAATCGACGCAATATTGTTGCGCTCGCTATTGGCACATGGAGCTTCATGACCGCCATCAGTGGTTTTGTGCAAAACTACGCACAACTGCTGCTTGCCCGCATTGGTGTCGGAGTCGGCGAAGCCGGCGGCAGTCCGCCTTCACACTCCATCGTGTCTGATATTTTCCCGCCGGCAAAACGCGCAACTGCACTGTCGATTTATTCGACAGGCGTCAACATCGGGATTTTGTTTGGGTTCCTGTTTGGTGGCTGGCTCAACGAATTTTTTGGCTGGCGGGTGGCGTTTGTGGTGGTCGGTGTGCCAGGCATATTGATTGCGTTCCTGATTCGCAGAACCTTGCCCGAACCCATCCGTGGCCTGAATGAAAACAAACAAGTGCCTGAGGCGCTTGTGCCCTTCAAGGACGTACTGGGACTGCTCTGGAGCAGACGCTCATTCCGACATATGGCGCTGGCGGCAGGACTTAATGCGTTTGCGGCCTATGGCACGCTGAACTGGCTGGCGTCATTTTTCATTCGCAGTCACGGCATGACAACCGGTGAACTTGGCACATGGCTGGCAATGTCGACCGGACTTTTTGGAGCAATCGGTGTATTCGCCGGAGGTATCATCGCCGACAGACTGGCGCCGCGCGACAAGCGCTGGTATGTCTGGTTGCCTGCGATCGCTGGATTTATCAGCTTGCCCTTTATGATTGTTATCTATCTGACGTCAAGCCAATACCTGGCATTGATTCTGGCGTTTATCCCTGGTCTGCTGTTTAACGTTTACCTGGGCACCACCATCGCAACCTCTCATGCTCTGGTTGGACAGCGCATGCGCGCCACCGCATCTGCCATTTTGTTCCTGATCCTGAATATTATTGGCCTGGGACTTGGCCCCTGGTCGATTGGAATGCTCAGTGATTATCTACAACCGACACTGGGTAGCGAGTCACTGCGCTATGCCATGGTGGCATTAATCCCGACAGTATTGTTCTGGTCGTCCTGCCACTTTTACATGGCTGCCCGGAATCTCCGTGCCGATCTGGCCGCAGCGCCGGACTGACAGGCTGCTGGTCTCCCGTAAAAAGGGGGCGCATAAAAAGGGGTCGGAGGGCATTTGCTCTCCGACCCCGTGCGGTCACTGCCAGGTCTTTACCAGTTCATCATAATCAACTGTGGTGGGGGTGGGTTTTTCATTATCCAGTCTCGGATTAGGCACACCAATCCAGCATTGTTTTTGTTCTGTCCCGGACATAGCATGTTTTAGTTTTTTTATAACAGCAAGTGAACCATACTGTCTGCAAGGATGTCTTGTTCTATTAATAACTACTGGTCAAACCAGAACAGCTATACAACTTTACCCGGAGCACCAATGAAAAAAACAGACCCGGTTGAAAGACGTGTTTATGAACTCTATGACAAATACTGCCACGGCGAAATAGACAGACGGCAGTTTTTCAAACGCGCAGCCGCACTGACCATTGGCGGCCTGTCTGCCCTGAGCATTGCAGAATCACTGATCCCCGACTACGCAAAAGCTCAGGAAATTTCATTCACTGACACTCGCATCAAACCCCGCTATGTGGAATACCCGTCGCCCGGTGGGAATTCCGGGACCATGAAGGGTTATCTGGTCGCCCCCGCCGGAGACGGTCCATTTCCCGGGGTGTTGGTGATGCACGAGAACCGCGGCTTAAATCCCTATATAGAGGATGTTGCCCGGCGCGCCGCTGTTGCCGGATTCCTTGCGCTGGCACCCGACGGACTTGCTCCAGTAGGCGGTTACCCCGGCAATGACGACGACGGTCGCGCCATGCAGGCAGCTCTTGATCAGGACAAATTACGTCTGGACATGCTCAACAGCGCACGGTATCTGAAGGCACATGAGCTGTCCACGGGCAAACTGGGTGCTACCGGATTCTGCTGGGGCGGTGCCACTACTAATTATCTTGCAGTGACGATGGGGCCAGACCTGCAGGCTGGCGTGCCATTTTATGGTCGCGCCCCAGCCAGCGCCGACGTTCCAAAAATCAGCGCTGCCATGATGGTGCAGTACGCCGAGGATGATGAAGGCGTCAATGCCACCCGTGCTGACTATGAGGCCGCACTCAGAGCCAATGGCAAAACCTTTGAGTTCCATACCTACCCCGGCACTTTGCATGGTTTCCATAACAATTCCACGCCGCGTTACAACAAAGAAGCAGCTGAACTGGCTTGGGAAAGGACCATCGCTTTTTTTAATACTCATCTACGTAACTAAACTATTACACAGCTGAAAAAGGAGAATTCCAGCATGTCGATTGTCATCAGTGTGCCCAAAGAAACCCGTGCCAGCGAGCAACGGGTGGCATTGGTCCCCGATATTGTCAAAAAACTCAATGCCATGGGCGCAACTGTCCGCATTCAATCAGGAGCCGGTGATCTGGCGGGCTACGGCGACGCCGACTATGAAGCAGCATCAGCTACGATAGTTACCGACCTGCAATCTTTGTATCAGTCTGCTGATATCGTATTGACCGTAAACCCGTTAGAAGGCGAACAAATTCTGCATTTAAAAGACGGTTCAATTCTGATTGGTTACCAGAATCCGTGGACGCAAACTGAGCGCTTCAGCGCCCTGAAAGACAAACACATCAGCGCTTTTTCCATGGAAATGGTGCCGCGTATTTCGCGTGCCCAGGCTATGGATACACTGTCCTCTCAGGCCTCAATTGCCGGTTATAAATCAGTGCTGATGGCAGCGTCTTTGTCAGGCAAATTTTTGCCGATGATGACAACGGCAGCGGGCACTGTCCGCCCTTCCAAAGTGTTGATCATTGGCGCTGGTGTTGCCGGGCTGCAGGCCATTGCGACGGCGCGTCGTCTGGGCGCAATTGTTGAAGGTTACGATGTGCGGGCCGCGGTGAAAGAACAGGTTGAATCACTGGGCGCAAAGTTTGTTGATATCGACATCAAGGCCGAAGGCAGCGGCGGTTACGCACGAGAGCTGACTGCAGAAGAAAAACAATTACAACAGGACATTCTGGCTCGCCATGTTGCCGCGGCAGACGTTGTTATTTGTACCGCCGCCATTCCCGGCCGTCCTTCACCGCGCATCATTACCACTGCCATGGTAGAAGCGATGAAAGGCGGCTCAGTGATTGTGGATCTGGCGGCGGAAGGCGGTGGCAACTGCGAGCTCACTCAGGCCGGCAAATCTGTTGTGCATCAGCGTGTCACAGTTTTTGGTCCGGTCAACGTGGCAGCCACCGTACCCAATCATGCCAGTGAGCTGTACTCAAAAAACCTGCTGAATATGCTGAGCCTGATCATCAAAGACAAGGCCGTGCATATTGATCTTGAGGATCAGATTCTGAGGGACAGTCTGATCACCCATGCCGGAGAAATTGTAAACGCCGGTGTGCTTGAACGGCTGCAAAACACGGGTGCATAAATACCATTATAAAAAGGGGAGTACATCATGATTGAAGGATTAGCCGCACTTTATATTTTTCTGCTTGCCGGATTTACAGGTTTTGAAATCATCAGCCGTGTGCCAGTCATTCTGCACACACCGCTGATGTCCGGATCAAACTTTGTACATGGCATTGTGCTGGTCGGCGCCATGATTGCACTGGGCATCGCAGAAACCACCTCACAGCAGGTGATCGGGTTTGTTGCAGTTCTGCTCGCTGCCGGTAACGCTGTTGGTGGCTATGTGGTCACCGAACGCATGCTGGAGATGTTCAAAACCACCGGCAAACCAGGCAGTGGTTCAGACAAGCAGGGAGCCCACAAATAAATGGAACTCATCATTCAGATAAGTTATTTGCTGGCAGCTGTCCTGTTTATTCTTGGCCTCAAGCAAATGAGTTCGCCGGTCACTGCAAGACGCGGCATCCATTGGGCCGGCGCCGGCATGGTAGTGGCCACACTGGTGACATTTGCTGCTGAAGAAATTACCGGTAACGAACAGGCTGCCACCAACGTGATGCTGATTATCATCGCCATTGGGCTTGGTGGCGGTTACGCCTGGTACACCGGCAAACGTGTGGCGATGACTGACATGCCGCAGATGATTGCCATGTACAACGGCATGGGTGGCGGCGCAGCAGCAGCGATTGCAGCCGTTGAGTTATTAAAGGCACAGGCGGCTGTTCAGGCGGGCAGGGCAAGCAGCATACATGACTATCTGGGCGCAGATGTTGCGGTATTGGCGATTCTTGGCGCCATCATCGGCACCATCGCGTTCAGCGGTAGCATCATTGCCTGGGCCAAGCTGGACGGGCGCCTGAACAGCAACAAACTGCTGCCACAACAACAGCTGATCAATCTGGTGCTGGCAGTTGTACTGATTGGACTGGCGATTGGTGTTTACCTTGCAGGCTCGCTAAACCTGATCATCGCATTTTTTGTACTCGCGCTTGTGCTTGGTGTGTTTATCACCGTCCCGGTGGGCGGCGCCGATATGCCGGTGATCATCTCACTGTTTAATGCACTGACCGGACTGGCGGTGGGTTTTGAAGGATATGTGCTCGGTAATGCAGCGATGATCATCGCCGGCACCGTGGTTGGTTCAGCCGGCACATTGTTGACCCACCTGATGGCCAAAGCCATGAACCGGTCAGTAGCCAATGTATTTTTCAGCGGCTTTGGCACTGGTCCGGCGGCAGCTGCAGCTGCCGATGTCGATGGCACCCAGAAAGAAATACAGGCTCAGGACGCTGGCATCATGATGGCCTATGCCAATCAGGTGATCGTAGTACCCGGTTACGGCATGGCGGTAGCGCAGGCCCAGCACAAAATCTGGGAACTGACGCAGTTGCTGACCGAAAAAGGGGTGAAGGTAAAGTTTGCCATTCACCCGGTTGCCGGTCGTATGCCCGGCCATATGAACGTATTGCTGGCTGAGGCTGGTGTGCCTTATGACATGATTTATGACATGGAGGACATTAACGCTGACTTCCCGAATACCACGGTGACCCTGGTAATCGGTGCCAACGATGTGGTGAACCCGGCAGCTAAAAAAGATCCGGCCAGCCCGCTCTACGGCATGCCGACTCTGAACGCAGAGGCGTCGCAGAATGTGATTGTTATCAAACGTGGTCGCGGCACTGGTTTCTCGGGTGTTGAGAACTCGCTGTTTGTTGCGGATAACACCCGGATGCTGTTTGGTGACGGACAGAAAGTTGCCAATGAATTGATTCAGGCTGTTAAAGAGCTGTAAAGGGATCTGTTTATGCGACCTGTCTGGTGCACCGTTGCCATTTTTGTACTGCTTGCAAACTCCTCGCTTGCACGAGCGCAGGAGTTTGACCTGCAAGCCCACCGCGGCGGCATTGGCCTGGTCACTGAAAGCACACTCAAGGCCTTTGCCAACGCGCTGGAGCTCGGTGTCAGTACCTTGGAGCTGGACACACAACTGACTGCGGATGGGCACGTGGTTGTCACCCATGACAGACAGGTGCTCGCGCATCGCTGCCTGGATACCGCACCTGTTTTTGCCAATGATCCTGAATTTCCCTACGTCGGCAAATATATAAAAGACTTGTCACTGGCTCAGATCAGAACACTGGACTGCGGCTCACAACGCGCAGAACCACACGCTGGCCAGCAGACTGTTGCGGGCGAGCGCATGGTGCTGTTATCGGATGTATTCGATCTGGTCAAACGCTACGGCGCTGACAACGTCATGTTAAACATTGAAACCAAAGTCGAAGCCGGTGCGCCACATGAAACAGCACCTCGCGAAGACTTTGTCAGCGCTGTAATAGAGCAAGTACAAAAACATAATATGTTGGGTCAGGTCAGCATTCAGAGTTTCGATTGGGGCGCACTGATGCTGGTGCGCCAACTGGAGCCGGCGTTACCCATCATCGCTTTGTCCAATGCGCAGTCTTTCCTGCAATGTGGAATGCCCGGCGCCTCGCCTTGGACCGGCGGCATCGACATGGATGATTTTGATTGCAATCTGCCTGCTGCAGCAGCGTCCTTTGGTGCTGATGCGATTTCGCCAGTGCATGGTTTGCCTCAGAACGGCCGCGTCACCGATGCAGATTATCAGGCATTTACCACCCCTGAGATGGTGCAACAGGCGCATGCGCTTGGTCTCAGGGTTATTCCGTGGACAGTGAACGATGCCGCCACCGCTGAGTCTCTGATTCGCATCGGCATTGACGGCATTATCACCGATTACCCGGACATGCTGCGAGACGTACTAATCACGACGGGTCGCGACTTACCCGCTGCATACGCCAAACCCGAACCGGACCTGGCTGAGAAATCCATACGCACATTGCAACAGCTTTTGTCCTCAGGCGAAACCAGTTCCGCACAACTGGCTCAGCATTATCTGAACAGAATTGCGGCCTATGACGATCAAGGCCCGCAGCTGAACACGATGATCAGTCTCAACAACAACGCACTGGCCCAGGCGCGTGAACTGGATGCTGAACGTCAGCTATCTGGCCCGCGCAGCCTTCTTCACGGCATTCCGATTGTCATCAAAGACAACTACAACACCACGGATATGCCCACAACCGGCGCATCCCTCTCACTGGCCGATTTTATACCCAGCCACGAAGCCACGCAGGTGACAAAACTGCGCGAAGCCGGCGCAATAATTCTTGGAAAAACCAATCTCCACGAATTTGCTTATGGCATTACCAGCATCAGTTCTCTTGGCGGACAAACACGCAACCCCTATGATCTGCAACGTGTGCCAGGTGGCTCCAGCGGTGGCACAGCCGCCGCCGTTGCAGCGAATCTTGCAGTCATTGGCATGGGTTCAGACACCTGTGGTTCCATTCGTATTCCGGCGGCGTTTAATAATCTGGTTGGCCTGAGACCCACAAAGGGGCTGAGCAGTATTTATGGCATCATGCCCTTGTCGCACACTCAGGATGTGGCCGGGCCCCTGGCACGCAGTGTTGAAGATCTTGCAATCGTGCTGGACCTGACCGTTGGGTATGATCCCGCTGATCCGGATACTGCTGTCATGCAGGGCCTGCCGCATCCCCGTTTTGCAGATCACCTTGGCAGTGAAAGCATCGCAGGGCTTCGTATCGGAAGACTAAGCACATGGATGGACGCTGCCGATCCGCAGGTCCGCGCTCAGATTGATGCGGCTTTGCAGTTCCTCACAGATCACGGAGCGCAGGTGGTGAATTTCGAGTTACCCGGGATGGCTACACTGTTGTCCCAATCAGGTTTGATCGCCCACGAATTTGAAACTGATCTGGATGCTTACCTGCAATACTTTGGTAATAAAGATTATCCCAGCCTGGAGGCAATTGTGGCTGGCGGAGAATTTCACGAGGCGGTTGCTGGTCTGCTCAGTCGTAGCGCTGCCTCTGAACAGAATACACAAGCTTATCAGGCGGCGCTGAATGCGCGCTCGGAATTGCAACAGGCAATTATTGCCAGTATGGATGCACAATCTCTTGATCTGATCGCTTACCCACCGATAGCTTCACTGCCAGCACTGATAGGTGAACCACAGCCCGGGAACAATTGTTCACTCAGCGGCAACTCAGGCTTCCCGGCCATGTCTCTGCCTGTGGGTTTCAGCACAGAAGGATTGCCGATTGGCATGGAACTTCTCGGACAACCAATGAGTGACACCAGACTGCTTGCGATTGCTTATGCGATAGAACAGATAAGCTCACAACGAATGCCACCCCATACCGCTCCGGTATTGCGATGAGCTTATACATTATGCCGGACGTGACTCAGCAAGGTCTCGGTCTCGACACAGGCTCCCAGGGAAACGGAGTCAAAAGGCCCCTCCCAACAAGGCCGCATTCCCGCCCGCAGCTGCAGTATTAATAGTCAACGTTTGCTCTGTGGCAAAGCGGTACATCTGCCTTGGATCACAAGCTTCATCAGCGGAAATAACTGGCACGATTGCAGTGCAGTGTTGAGCCAATTGCTGTCGCACTGTGCTTGTAGAATTATTTTCCCCATGTGCAAATGCCAAAACGTCAATGTTGTACCCTTCCACCGCAAAGACATCACTGAACAGGCTTTCAACGCTGCCATGAAACAGCTGAACTACCGATTCCGGCACTCCTGCCAGCAACAATATATCCAATAGCCGCTGCACTGACTCCCTGTTGTTGTCGACAAGAATTGCTACCGCATTACCTGCCAGCAATGCAGCGACCACTGCGGCTGTAAGCACCTGCACATCGACGCCCGCCCCCGCACTCATCACAAGACACACGCCGCGACCACGGCAGCGCAGTTCATTTTTTTCTCCGGTGGGTCCTGGCAGAATTTTGGGGGCAAAATCGGAGAAAGCCTGAGTGACAAACTGTTGAACCATATCTGCGACTGGTAAATCCAACCTTTTTATGAGCTGACTGATGGTTTCCGCCCGCCGCTCCAACTGCACTACATTCCAGCTGCGGTGCGCTTCTTTCAATTCCACAAGACGTGAAGCAAACGGCTGATTGCGCATGCCGCCATGTGTCACTACAGGGGGATTTGACTGCAGCAGCCCACTGGCAGGAATGGCTGCCGCAGCGCAGAACCGGCGTAGGTAGAACGGTCCTCCGGCTTTGGGCCCGGTGCCAGACAGACCTTCTCCGCCGAACGGCTGCACACCTACCACTGCACCTGTCATGCTGCGATTGATATAGACATTACCTGCACGGGCGCATGCTGCAAGTCGCTCAGCGCGACTATCAATGCGGGTTTGTATGCCCATGGTCAGGCCATAACCGAGCATGTTGATCTGCGCAACCACTGCTTCGGGCTCTCCTTGCCAGCGCAGCACTTGCAAAACAGGTCCAAAAATCTCTCCTCCCACCTCGCTTATTTTTTTAATCCGGAACGCGATCGGCGCGATGACGCGTGTTTTTAACTCGTCCGGGGCCGCGCTGGCAAAAGGTGACCGGCAAATCAGAACTGCCTCTCGTTTCAGTCGCTCGATCTGCGCAATGACATTGTCATAGGCCTCGTCGTCGATCAGCGGTCCAACATCAGTCGCGAGATCCGACGGATCGCCAACCGACAATTCCTGCATGGCGCCCGCCAACATTTCAATCACCTGGTCAGCAATACTGTCATGCACACATAACAGACGCAGCGCTGAACAGCGTTGTCCGGCGCTTCCGAACGCACTCTGCACAACAGCATCCACAACCTGTTCAGGCAACGCGGTTGAATCAACCAGCATGGCATTGATGCCACCGGTTTCGGCGATCAAGGGCACTGCTGGCCCGGATTTTTGTGCCAGCGCCCGGTTGATAATCTGTGCCACCTGGAGTGATCCGGTAAAACAAACACCCGCGCAGAGTGAGTGGGCAATCAAGGCGGCACCAATGCGCTCGCCGTCGCCGTGCAACATCTGCAATGCTTGTTCAGGAACTCCGGCCTGATACAGCAGCGCTATCATCCTTCTTGCAATAAAGGGCGTCTGCTCCGCCGGTTTGGCAGCCACTGTATTTCCTGTGATCAGCGCTGCAGCAATCTGGCCGGTAAAAATAGCCAACGGAAAATTCCAGGGACTTATACACACAAACACCCCGCGCCCTTGTGGTTGAAGAGCTTCGGCCTCATCAGCGTAATAACGCAGAAAGTCTACGGCTTCGCGCACCTCTGCAATACCATCATCCGGCGTTTTGAAAGCTTCTTTGGTAAGCAGGGCACAAAACTCAGGCAGCTGCGCCTCCAGCATGTCCGCCGCCTGACGCAGCACCATTGCGCGCTCATTGACCGGAGTGGCATTCCACAGCGGATAAGCCCGCGACAGCTGAGTCATGGCGTAATTTACCTGTGTGTCGGGGCTCTGCGGACACTGGGGCACAGATATCTTGTCGAGTTCGCTTAGTATAGGCGCGCGCTGATAGCAGTCGGTAATATCGACACCGCGTGAATTTGCCCGGCCCTGCCCATGAGTGTTGCGGAACAGATCGTGCGGCAACGCCAGACATCCCTCTGCCATCACATGCGTTAACGGAGACGCCAGCAACCCGGCTGGTGTCACGGAAGAGTCTCCCAGTTGGCGAACAAACGAAGAGTTGGCGCCATTTTCCAGCAGACGCCGCACCAGATAGGCCAATAGATCCCTGTGTTCCCCGACTGGCGCATAGACGCGGCAGTTTACGCCCGGATCCTTGAGCACCTCACGGTAGATCCCTTCACCCATGCCATGCAATCTTTGCAGCTCATAATCTGCACCCGCTGCCTTCGCCATGCACAAAATCGCTGCGATGGTGCTGGCATTGTGCGTAGCAAATTGTGGATAAATGACGTCCGCCTGCGTCAGCAGCACCTTTGCACATGCGAGGTATGACACGTCAGTATGCTGTTTCCGGGTAAATACCGGGTAGGCTGCCACACCCAGTTCTTGTGCCCGTTTAATCTCCGCGTCCCAATATGCGCCCTTGACCAATCGCACTCTGAAGAACATTTGGTAGCGTCTGGCGACTGCTGAAACTTCGTGAATCACTGACACAGCCCGGGTCTGGTAGGCCTGCACTGCCAGACCCAATCCTTGCCAATGCGGGAATTGCACAGACAGGCGCTGAGCCAGCACCTCTAACAGATCCAGAGACAATTCAAGCCTGTCGACTTCCTCCGCATCCATGGTCAGATTGATATTGGCAGCAGCCGCTGATGCAACCAACTGCCAGAGCCGTGGTAACAATTCGGCGAACACCCGTTTACGCTGCAACACCTCATAACGCGCGCATAGCGCACTGAGTTTGATGGAAATACCGTCAGTCGATGCGGGTGTCGCAGCAATTGCAGAAATCGCCGCCATATAGGACGCCTGATAGCGTCGGGCATCTGCATCGGTACGGGCGCCCTCACCCAACATATCGAAAGAAAAGCGCAATGACTGATGACGTTTCCGCGCCTGTCCGGCCTCGCCGATAGCCTCGGCGATTGTTCGGCCGAGCACAAATTGTCGTCCCAGCAAATGTAATGACCGTACGGTTGCTGCCACAACAGCCCCGGCCCCGAGCCGGTTAAATATTCCACCCGCCCCCTCAGCTTCCGGCAGAAATTTTTTAGAAAAAGAAATGACAGAAGCTGACCAACTGCCTCTGAATTCAGCGTGGCCAAGCTGATCGGATGTCAAAGCGATAGCTGTGGGCATATCCGGCACGCGCAGCAAAGCTTCGGCCAGACGCATGAGTGCCAGACCTTCATTGCTGGTGATGGGAAACTCACGCATCAGGGATTCAAGAGCCCAGAACGGTGCCGGGTTTGCGCGCACCTGGTCGACCCAGGGTCTGGCAAGCGACACCACCTGTGACCAGTCCAGCGTGTCTCCCGCCAGACTGTCAGTCAGCTCGTTGACTACCTCTGCCTCGTTGCGATACGGGCTCGGCAATCGGGGTGCTTCCGGTGTAAGCGCAAATGCGCTCATGTCGTGCCCTCACGTCAGTGAATGGCGCTGGTTAATGGCATGGTCAGCTCAGAGACAGCTGAATATTAAAGCAGGTACCAAATTGCTCATCTGAGGTCACAGACATATGGCCATGATGATGCTCGGTGATAATAAAGTATGGATACGACAGACGATGCTCCACCGGGCATGGCGTTTCCCGCGTTGACAGAGCAAAAAACGGCTCAAAAATTTCAACCTGATCTTCTGCACTCAGCATCTGGCCTTTGTGCCAGACTTTGATCCAGAGCGAATCAATAAAATCGCCGATCTCTATTTTGATCCAGGGTGTGTGCCCGGCGTCCCGGGTTTTTGCGTTCAGAGCATAAAATGCGTTACGCAGCAGACGGGTAAATACCTGTTCCAGTTCGGACGGGAAACATTTGATTTTTGGCAATGACGCTTCATAGGTGCGGCGAATTTCAATGTCTTTAAATGCCAGACCGTTCGCGTCGATAAACAACTCTGCTGCCAGACTGATACTACGATCCATGATCTCCGTCACGTCCGCAGTTTGCTCGATATTGCGGTGGCTGCGTGCCAACTCAAGCAGGTTCTGAGAGATGGCAGTAGCTTGCTGTGCGCTCTCACGAACGGTTTCCACTTCGCGTAACAGAAACTCGGTGGCAGGCCCAAGATCAGCGGCTTCGATTTGTTGCCGCGCACTGGAGACACGCTGGAAGATACTGTTGATCGGCAGGCTGATATCGTAGGCCATGGCTGATGCCAGTTCCCCGAGCGCCGATAGCTTGTCACGCTCAGCCACCTTGCTTTCCGCATTCACCTGCTTGGTGATGTCAGAAATCAGTATCACTATACCCGTGTCATCATGGTGCTCAAGACGGTAAACGGTAATGTCAAAGCTGTACTGACCTCGCTGGGTATGTTTGACCTGCAGCGTTTCACCACTTGTCAGGACACGGTTCACCTGATCTTCGGTGAGGGTAATGGAAGGATAAGCCACCCACAGACTTTTGCCCGCCACATCTTCAAAGGGGCGACCGGTGGTGTCCTCGGCAAGCTTGTTCCACTGAGTAACCTGCAACTGGTTGTTTACACCAATCAACATCACCGGCATGGAGGTAACGATACTGGCTATGTAGGCTTCACGCTTGCTCAGTTGTTCGGCTGTCTGCTGCAGATCGGCTGTCCGCTCCGCCACCCTGTCTTCCAGTGTGGCTTTGATTTCTGTCAGCGCCCGGTTGGAGCGCATGGCACGCAAATGCGCGCGAATCAGGAATAACAATACAACCAGCAGTATCAGGATAAGCAAACTGGCGCTGGTATTGGCGATATATTGCCAGTTGGTAGAGCCGTCTGGTTCGCGGAACACTGCAAAGATATCGGCGTAAGCCTTTAAACTCACGCTTGCCAGTACTATCAGGGCCAAAAACTGTTTCATGCACAATGTCTCGTAACGGGGTCTGGCGACCGGTCTCTTGAATTCTGTTCTAATCTGACTGTTCAGAGGGGGATTTTACAGGACTCGCCATAAGAATAGGCAATTGTTTGGTCTGTCCGCAGAAAGATACCCGTTTATGGCGCGGCCTCAATCCCGGAGTGTTCATACGCTACTTGCAGAACCTTATCGATGTCAGAGGCTTCGTGTCGCTCCCTCAACTGCCGCTCTGGTTTGCCCCAGGTGCAGTTCACAATACGTCCTCGTCTGACTGCCGGCCGTGCGCCGACCTCTTTGGCCCACCGCATGACATTTGTGTAGGATTCCGCATTCAGAAACTCTGCGGCGCTGTAGATCTTGTTCAGTACCAGTGCGCCGTACCATGGCCAGATTGCAATATCAGCGATGGTGTATTCATCCCCGATGATGTAACGATTGTTTTGCAGTTGCCGGTCAAGCACATCCAGCTGACGCTTAACTTCCATGGTGAAGCGGTCGATGGGGTATGCCCATTTCTCTGGCGCATAACAGTAAAAGTGACCAAACCCTCCGCCCAGATACGGCGAACTGCCCATCTGCCAGAACACCCAGTTCATTGTTTCTGTGCGAGCCGGCACAGCGCTGGGCAAAAACGCATCAAATTTCTCTGCCAGATAGAACAAAATTGACGCTGACTCAAACACTCGTTGTGGCGGATTTACACTGAAATCCCGTAACGCGGGGATTTTTGAGTTGGGATTGATCTCCACAAATTCGCTGCCGAATTGATCACCCTCGGAAATGTTGATCAGATGCGCATCGTACTCCGCGCCGCTGTGACCCAATGCCAGCAATTCCTCTAACATCACGGTGACTTTGACACCATTGGGTGTTCCCAGAGAATACAGCTGCATCGGGTGGCGGCCGCGGGGTAACACTTTGTCATGAGTGGCGCCCGCAATGGGCCGGTTGATATTGGTAAAGCGGCCACCGCTTTGCTTATCCCATTTCCAGACTTTGGGTGGTGTGTAGTCGGTCATAAAATCAGTACATCTCCATTTATCTTAACAAGCCGGCAAACCAGGCCGGTCGGGCGTGGTAAAACTGCAACCATAACGGTCATCGGCCACCACGGCCGGGTTCAATACATCGTCACCTGCTGGTTTGGGCCCGCCGTTCACCCAGTTTAACCAGTCTGTCAGCGCGCGACGGGTTTCGTCAGGCGAAAAATCGCAGTGGCCCGGCGCCCTGATCGCACGCTGCACCAATAGATGATCGTTTCCGTTTCGGGTGGCGCCCTCGCGGTATAACTGTTGGTGTCTGAATGGTACGTAGAAGTCTCCCAGCGTGTGCATTGTCAGGACCGGCACAGAGAAGTCTCCGTGAATCTCCGGCAACCAGCGTACACCATCGCTGCGTAGCGCATTCACACCGCGCGCCGCGTCAACCCGCGGCATCATCTCATTAAATGCCACTTCTTCTGCCGTCGGCGTCCCACCGTCGGTCCAGCGATAGAACCGGTTACTGTTGTCGTAAACATTGCGATCGAGTATGCCGCGCACCGTGCCATCATCGCCGCCACTGCCCATCACAGTATTCTGGAAATTGGAACGAAATCCGTATTCAAAGATCGGGCGCTTTCCACCTGTAAGCATCTGCGCCATCAACATCAGGCGCTCACCATTCAGACTCGCTGGCTCCCAGGTTGGCGCGCCAGTCTGGGCATCCAGTTTAAACAGTGCTCTGATAACAGGGCCCGGACTGAGCAGCCGGGTCTCAGCGTTCATCTCACCATAGAGGGATGGGAACTCTGA
Source organism: Pseudohongiella sp. (assembly GCA_030651695.1). Taxonomy (GTDB): domain Bacteria; phylum Pseudomonadota; class Gammaproteobacteria; order Pseudomonadales; family Pseudohongiellaceae; genus Pseudohongiella. Next base: position 56,323 of record JAUSCD010000028.1, read on the forward strand.
GTAAGGCATATATGCATAACCGGCCAGTGTTTGCGCCAGCCGACTGTAGTCACCCAGCCACTGGAACTGATTCTGTTCCGCCTGACAAAACGGTGCGGCGCCTGCGTACGGCACAGGGTACAAGGTGCGCTGCATGTTCTCCCGCTCAACCGCCGCTGCAGCTGTATGGCCACCCAGAGAATTGCCGGATATCAGGTATTGCGAGGGCAAGTTCAGACTGATATTCCAGTCGCGTTGCAGATAGTCCACCAATTGCATCGCCAGTTGATTGGTATCTTCCACGCCTGCACGCACATCATAAAAATTAGCGGAGTAAGAGGACGCCGCCCAGGCGTATCCGGCAGCCAGTACCGCTTCACGGAAAGCCGCTGGCGGTACCGACACAGCAAGTCCGGCTCCCACGCCACGATAACCGTGGGTGTACATCACCAATCCTCCACCATCCCAGCCCGCGGGAAACTCCGCGGCGTAAACCGCATCACCTTGCAGTGCTGCATAGGTGCCGTAGAATGCGCGCGCGCCCGGAAGAGCATCAAACGCCAGTTCGGCTGCAGGCATAAAACTGCGACTATCATGCTCTCTTGAGCCACTGGTCACTGTGCCGGAGCTGGCACAAGCTGCCAATACAGCGGCACTGATGGTCAACGCTACGATGGCGCGTAACAGCGCCGTTTGTCTGAATCCAAAGTCCATAAATTTTTCCTGTTTTTTTAATTGGGGACGGAGGAGTGGTCAGAATTTGATCACTCCTCCGTCCCCAATAAACGAAAACTCAATCCCGCGTGCGCCTGCAGCCTGTCAATCAGCAACGCCCCCATAGCAGCGCCAGCCGTCCAGATACCGCCGGTGGCAGCATCCGGATTCCTCAGAAGACACACGGCACTTTCTGCGATCATTTTCGAGGTAGAACCGTAACCCGGGTCTTTATCGCCTTTGACGCTGACCGTCAGGCGCTGGCCCCGGGCATTGGAGCCGGCAAACAGCACTTCATAAAAACCGTTTTCACGTTCTTCTTTGGTGGGGCCATCGCCGGGTTTTAATGTACTGGCTGCCATAGACTTGTCAGCTGCTACCGCATTGGCTGTGGCTTCGCCCTGCTCGCCAGGGCCAGTCAGCAACATTTCGTCGTAAACAAAATCCTTCCCCCATACATGGTCAAGTAAAAAATTGCTTCGATGAATATTTTTGGTATTGATAGTGGCCATCACAAATGGCGCAGACCAGCTGTTCAGATCATCATCAAATACTGGCGCCGCACCCGAAGGCTGTTCGGCACCTGCAACACCTTCTGTGAGCGCAAACGGGCTCATCATCACTTTTGTGACATTCGGATTTTTGGCAGCTGCGGCCATCGTGGCTTTCAGACTTGCCAGTGTGCCGCCGGAGAATCCACCTTTCATGGTTTTCACCCGGCCTTTTACGCGCGTCATTGGCGCATCAAATTTTTCCATAGCTTTTTGCTGCAGAAAAACCACACCCAGATCAAACGGAATAGAATCAAACCCGCAGGAAAACACAATGCGCGCACCACTGGCCTGCGCCACAGCACGATGTGATGCAATCATGTCGTGCATCCAGGCTGGCTCACCACACAGATCAACATAGTCCGTGCCCGCGGCCGCGCACGCGGCCACCAGATCCGAACCGTATAACTGGTACGGGCCAACAGTGGTAATCACAACTTTAGTAGTTGCCACCATGGCGTTAATCGAGTCTGCATTATCCGCATCTGCAATAACAAATGGCACAGCCGCCGGCACACCAATTTCATCACGGACCTGCTCAAGTTTGTCGCGGCTACGGCCAGCCATGGCCCACTTTACTTCGCCGTTCACGCCGTATTGATTGTTCAGATATTCACAGACCAGGCGCCCGGTGTAACCGCTGGCGCCGTACACAATAATGTCGAACTTACGATTTACAGACATGACTTTTCCTGCAGCTCTCAAGTAAAACCCACAACATCCTCGTTCAACACATGTGCCAGCAACGGGCTAGCCGCCGCCCGCTCAAAGGCTTCATCAATCGCCTTGTAGCGCTGCTGCACAACGGGACGGTAGTTTGGATGAGTAAAGATATACAGCTCGCCCGCATTAAGTGCCTCCACAACGCGCTCACCCACAACATCGACATTCAACCCGTTGTTGATGACGTTCTGCATATGTGCCGCGAGCGCTTCGCTTTTAAAACTGTCCGCATCACTTGCCTGCTCGTCACGTGAATAATCAGGCTGCCGGTTGCGTTCCGATAAGTTGATGCGGGTTTTAACAAAAGCCGGACACAGCACCGAGACTTTAATATTGTGTGGTTTTAATTCGGCGTACCAACTTTCTGACATGGCCACCACAGCAGCTTTAGTGGCCGTGTACGCACCGGCAAATGGCACACCGACCATACCAGCCATAGACGCGACGTTCAGTAATCTTCCGCCTTCACCATGTTTTTTGATCAGCGGAACCATGGTCTGCGTGCCGTAAATAACCCCCATCAAATTGACATCCAGCACCCAGCGCCAGTCATTGCGATCAGACTGCTCCACAGTGCCGGTGCCGCCGCCAACGCCGGCATTGTTTACCAGCATATGAATCTTGCCGAATTGCCGCTCTGCCTGGTCCGCCAGGTGGTGCCAGTGACCGATATTGGTGACGTCCATGGTGACGCCTGTGGCGCGCGCGCCTTCAGATTTCAGCTGCGCCAGCGCAAGGTCCAGCTGAACGGGATCTATATCGCCCAGCACGACATTCATGCCCTGTTTACCCAACGCGCTGGCGATGCTGAGTCCAATACCCTCTGCACCACCGCTGATTACAACGGTTTTCCCGGCAAATTGGCTCATGGCGTTAATCCCAGAGACTGCGTTTGGTCAGCACTAGATCCATTTTCTGGCCGGTCGGCTGCTCGATATGGATGGTGAACGTCTCACCACTGAGTGTGTAGCCCAACGACTTCATACCGCTATCGCCCACATTATTAAAGTGCACATGGTTTTCCATGATCATGGCCAGCTCCATTTTCAGTGGCTCGGGCGTGCGTGGCTGAAAGCCCGGATCAAACTGCTGCAGATGCAGCACCAGCGAACCATCAACTTCCTCGATGGTAATCATCTCAAACATGCTGGTGCCGGTTGGGCCGGTCATGCGCACCATGGCAGCAATGGAACCGGCTTGAGCTGCAATCCAGTTTTCTTCCAGAGTATTGGGGCCCAGCGCGCCGGCGTAATTGCCGGTCATCCACTGCAGCTGGTCAATAGTGGCAGCTGGTCCGGCGGCAAATGTCATACTGGACGAGAGCGAAAACAGACCAGCAGCAACAAGCGATTTATACGTGGTATTCATGGGTGATTCCTTATGGATTACTCTTGATAAAAACTCTTGGACGGGCTAACGGTCTGACCCGAGCTTAGCACTACCGGCGAGCCCATGCACAGTGCCGGGCTGACAATAACCGGGCAAAATGAATGAATTCAGAGTCGCACTCATCCGGTTTGACAACACCACAAAGGGATGTGTCATCATCCGGCATCACAAACAGTACCTCCGGAATACGAATACCCGGAAGAGAGCATCACATGAACCATCGTTATATCGGCAAAAGCGGGCTGCGCGTCAGCCCGATCTGTATGGGCACCATGAGTTTTGGCAGCTGGAGTGATGAGAAAGAGTCGTTCCGGATTCTTGATAAAGCGTATGAACGAGGCATCAACTTCTATGACACCGCCGAGGTGTATCCGGTGCCGCCGCGCGCGGAGACCGTGGGCCTGACTGAAACCATTTTCGGCAAGTGGATCAAAACCAGAAACCGCGACTCTCTGATTATTGCCACCAAGGTGGCCGGCGCTGCCTCTGGCTGGTTTGTTCCACCCATCCGGGCTGGTCTCACCGCAATTGACCGTCATCATATCGAACGCGCCGTTGAAGGTAGCCTGCAACGTATGGGGCTGGACTACATTGACCTGTATCAGGTGCATTGGCCGGATATGGTAGTGCCGATTGAGGAGTCGATGGCGGCGCTTGATCGCCTGGTGGAGTCAGGTAAAGTGCGTTATCTGGGCACATCCAATGAGAATGCGTACGGACTGACCAAGGCCAATACGGTGGCGGACTATGAGGGTTATGCGCGCTTTCATTCGATTCAGAATAATTTTTCTTTATTGAACCGGCGTTTTCTGGATGAGCTGGCATTGGTTTGTCGACGGGAGAATGTGTCGTTGTTGCCTTACTCGCCGATTGGTGGGGGTATGTTGAGCGGCAAATACAATACGGACAACATTCCGGACAACAGTCGGTTCGGGGAGTATCTGAAGCTGGAGAGTCCGCGGCAGCGGGCGATGGCGGATCGGTTTTTGAATCCGCGGACTTTGGATTCTACGGCGCGTTATATTGAGATTGCGCGGGAGGCGGGGATGTCTACGACGACTCTGGCGGTGGCGTGGAGTATGAATTTTGATTTTGTGGCGTCGACCATTATCGGGGCGCGGACGGCAGATCAGCTGGATGATTCTTTTGCTGCGCTGGATGTAAAACTGACGCCGGAGGTGTTGTCGGCTTGTGATGCGGTGCATCGGGATATTTTGTATCCGATGGGCTGATTGGTTTTAGAACGCCTTGATTGGAGAGCGCACAGGGTCTCCGCACAGTCGATGAATCCGACTGAGGAAAACCGAGGCTAGGGAGATCAGTTGTATCAGGCCGCGGTGTTGACTACTCTTGCAGAATTATTCCCGGAACGATGAGTAATTCTCTGCAATGGACTACTACAACAAGAATGCGCCACAGCTGTTCCGGCAGTATGAATCTCTGCCAGTAGAGAAAGTCCATGAGCCATGGCTTAAGTTGTTGCCTGAGCAGCCCGGCCTTGCCTGTGATATTGGCGCCGGCTCCGGTCGCGATGCTCGTTGGCTGGCGACTCAGGGTTGGGATGTTGTAGCTGTGGAGCCTGCGACAGAACTGCGCCTGCAGGGCGAAAGACAAAATGTGTTGCCTGCTTCCAGCGCATCTATCAAAAGTTCCGGCAGCGTCACCTGGCTGGACGACACGCTGCCTGAACTCAAAAAACTTCGTGCACTGGATCAGCGGTTTAATCTGATTCTGATCAGCGCGGTGTGGATGCACATGCCAGCGGCTCAGCATCAGCGGGCCATGCGTATTGTCAGTGAGCTGCTGGCTCCGGGGGGATTGTTAGTGATTACCCTCAGAAACGGGCCAGATGACCATGACCGTTTTTTCCCGGTAAGCGCAGATGATGTGATTGCGTTGGCGCAGGACCGCGCGCTGATCAGCAAATATCGATCGCGCGGCGATGACTTGCAAAGGGCTGATATTGAGTGGGATAGTCTGGTGTTTCAGTTGCCGGATGACGGCTCCGGAAGTTTGCCGCTGCTGCGTCATATTATCGTCAACGACAATAAAGCTGCCTCTTATAAACTCGGCCTGTTACGTGTGTTGATTCGAATAGCAGAAGGCGCCCCGGGAATGGTGACCCGACGCACTGACGACTGGGTGGAAATACCGTTTGGACTGGTTGGACTGTATTGGATCAAAACCTATCTGCCTCTGGTGCTACGGCACAACCTTGTTCAGGCTCCGAAAGCGGATCACAGAAATCAGACTGGTTATGGCTGGGCAAAACCACAACATTTTTACAGTCTGCAGGATCAATCCGCTTACGACCTGAGAATAGGCGCCAGCTTTAATGCTGAAACTTCGAAACGTCTCAGAGGGGCTATCCATGACGCCTGCCTGAATATCAAGAATATGCCTGCAAAATACATCACCTACCCCGGACAAAGCCGGCAGGTATTTGAATGTGAGACCCGCACTTTCCGACACAGAGATAGCAGCTGGCAAATCACCAAAGAAAGTCTGCAGCATTTCGGCAGCTTCAGAATACCGGCGCAACTCTGGCAAACCATGAGTCAATATGCCTGCTGGCTGGAGCCGGCCATTCTTAATGAGTGGGTTAAGCTGATGCAAAGCTGGCGGGCAGAGTACAGTCTCAGTGTATACAGCAATGTCTTCCAGTGGATTGAGGCTGATCGTGACACATCAAAAGTGCGCAATCGTTTTCAGCAACTTCAAAACGAGGGCAAGCCACTTCATTGTGTGTGGACTGAAAAAATGCTCGGCAATGAACGCTACGCCATTGATCATTGTTTTCCCTGGTCACGCTGGCTGAATAATGATCTGTGGAACCTGATGCCAACCACAGAAAAAGCTAACAGCGCCAAGGCCGACAAATTGCCATCTGCCGCTCTTATGCATTATTCAAAAAAATTGATTGTGGACTGGTGGCAACAAGCTTATCTGGACGACAATTCACTACAGCAACAATTTTTTGTTGAAGCGCAATCAGCACTGCCCTTGCTGGATGACAATGCTAAAACGCTGGAGCCTGTGTTCCATGCCATGCAACATCAACGTGCGCGATTGAAGGCCAATCAACAATTGGCCGAGTGGGGATATCTGCGAAGCCGGTAGGACGATGTCAACCAAAACTGCACGCCGCAAGGTTTACAACCGGCACTTTGCAATATTTCCAACCGGTACTTTGCAATATTTCCTCTCTCTTGCCGCGCGCTTGACCCGCTCTGCGTCAAAACACCCGCTTGTAAGCGCCGGCAATCTGCATTTAACTAGCAACCAGTTAACAACGATCTGCCTGCAGCCGGCTTAAGCGGCCAAGTCACCACGAGACGGGATTGATTCATGAGAAATACCAGCCGATTTATCCAGCGCCTCTGTGTTGTGCTATTGCTATGGCTGAGTGTTGCCGCCCATGCACAGGACTGGCAAGAACTCAGTGTCGCGGACGTCATGCGCGGTTATCAGTCCGGCGAGCTCAGCAGCGAGGCGTTGACGCGCTATTACCTGCAGCGCATACAGACACTGGATCAGCAGACCGGGGTGAATGCCGTGGTGACGCTCAATCCGGATGCCGTGGCTGATGCCATCGCCGCCGATCAGCAACGGGCTGCGGGCAGTGGCACGGGTGCGCTGCATGGTGTTCCGATGCTGATCAAGGACAATATTGACGTCAAGGGACTGCCCACCACCGGCGGCTCGCTGGCGCTCAAACACAATACTGCAGGCAGCGATGCGTTTCTTGTTGCGCAGTTGCGCGCAGCAGGCGCCATCATTGTGGGCAAGACCAACATGGCTGAATGGGCGTTCAGCCCTAACGTCACGGTCAGCTCGGTCGCTGGCATAACGCGTAATCCCTACAATCTGCTGCACACAACTGCCGGTTCCAGCGGCGGCACCGGCGCAGGTGTCGCCGCCAATTTTGCGGTGGCTGGTATCGGCACGGATACCGGCAATTCCATCAGAGGGCCGTCTTCTCACAGTGCGTTGGTTGGCATCCGCAGCACCATGGGGCTGACCAGTCGCATGGGGGTGATTCCCTTGTATCTGCGCAACGACATCGCCGGACCAATGGCCAGAAGCGTGGCGGATGCCGCGACCATCCTGCAGGTCATCGCAACAGCAGACTCCGCTGATCCGGCGACCCGTCACAGACCTGACAATGTCGATCGCAATTATCTGCAGGCGCTCAACACTGATGCACTGCAAGGTGCGCGCATCGGCGTCATGCGCTATTACACACAAGAGGCTTCGATTGATCCGGCGGTACTGGCGCTGTTTGAACAGGCGCTGGCGGATCTGCGTGCGCAGGGGGCTGTTCTGGTTGAAGACTTTGCGATTGCCGGATTTGAGGATCTGATACAGAACAACTGGTGCAATACGTTTCAGGACGATGTGAATCAATACCTGTCACTGCAAACACATACCTTTGCCACGCGATCGCTGGCACAGGTCGTAGAGTCCGGCTTATTCCTGCCATCAGTCGCGGGCAGTCTCAACAGCATGTTAGAAAACGCCCGAACCAATGCACAGTGCCCGGATTTATTTGAGCATGAGCGCAACATCCACTTCAGGGAGGCGGTGTTGTCCGCCATGCAGGAAAGTGGTGTCGACGCCCTTGTGTACCCCACCTGGAGCCACCCCGCGCGCCTGATCGGCGACAACAGCGGTCCGACCGGCGACAACAGTCAACACATCGCGCCGCATACGGGGCTACCGGCTATCACCGTGCCCATGGGTTATAACGCTGACGGCCTGCCTTCGGGACTCAGTTTGCTGGGGCCGCTGTACAGCGAGGCGCAACTGATCGGCTTTGCGTACAGTTATGAGCAGGCGACAAAACATCGGCGGGCGCCGGCTTTAAGCAGCCGGAACAGATAATAGAGCCCCGGAGGAATTGCACCATACAGCACATGCACTCAGGCCAGCACCTCCAAACCTTTATCTGCCACCAGAGTGAGCAACTTCAGCGAAGGTCCGTTAGGTTTCTTGGCGCCCTGCTCCCACTTTTGAACTGTCGATTTGCTGGTGTTCAGATAAGCAGCAAATACGCCCCTGGCTTGGGTTAGTGTTCATGATAACCCCTGATGCGGTTATAGCACCCCTGTCGCTCTAAAACCCAACCATCTGATCAATCAACACACGCCCCTCAACATCACGAATTTGCAGACTGACCACCGGCGGTTGCACGGACCAGTCGATGTCCATCATGCCAAAATTTGCGCGCGCAAATGCCTCGCCGACGCGGTGCCGGTTAGGGCTGATCTCGTGCCATTCCTCGGTCAGGCCGGAGGCGGTCATTTCCACCAACGGAAACGGCAAACCGCTGTTATCGATGCGGCTGAATTCAGACCAGTGGGTGTCGCCGGAAATGATAACCGTTGGCAGCACCGGGGAGGTTTGCAGCAGATTAAAAAAGCGCTGACGATCGGCAGGAAAGTTAGCCCAGCTTTCCCAGCCAGTGAAGTCCGCGAGTAATTGAATGCTGGATCCGATAATGCGCAGATCAGCGTCAACCTGCAGTTGTTGTTGAAACCAATGCCATTGCGCTTCGCCGAGCATGGTGGCGCCGGGCTCCAGCGATGCCTCGTAAGGTCCCATGTCTTGTGCGAGGCGTGCGGCGCGTTTGTCGGTATCGGTGATTTGCAGCAGTTCAGTGCGGTTCCAGCGCAGATCCAGCAGAATCAGCTGCACAGTTTTACCGGGTTCGCCGTAGAGGTAAGAGGTGTAAATACCGTCCGCGCGTGACCTGCGTTGCGAGTCAGCAGGTTCACCCCAGAACTCCAGCATCAGCTGGCGGGATGCTTCTTTGGCAGGGAATTCAATACCACCATCGTTAACACCGTAGTCGTGATCGTCCCAGATGGCGACAACCTCGGTTTGCCGGCGCAATTGTTGAAAACCCGGCACCGCGCCCAATTGTTCGTACTTGGCCTGCAGCACGGCGGGGTCTTCGCTGTCGCCGTAGATGTTGTCGCCCAGAAAAACAAACACATCAGGATTGGCCGCGTTGACGGCTTCCCAGATCGGTTGCGGCCTGTCCTGGTGGACACAGGAGCCGAACGCAATACGGCTGATATTTTTATTTTTCACCCCAGTTTGAACTAACGCCTGCTCAAATGTCTGCGCCTGAACGCTGGAAGAAAAACCCAGCAACGCCTGGGCGCCTATCGACGCACAAAACATCGCATGAACAGCGCGCATGGAAATATTGCTGTGCATCATTCGTGTGGTCATCATGGTAAAAACTCCGCCATCGGTTTGCCCATGGAGGGATTGTATTGTGTGTAGTCTTCGCCCATCCAACGCATCAGCGTTGCGGCAATCTGATTGGCGCCAACACAGTTGCTGGTCGGCACCAGTCCATGAGCAGGGACACCCGGCCCCATAGCGGCCATCCAGATATTTTCGGAACCCACTATGCCTTGCGGGTAATCTGCTGCCAGCCCTGTCATATACCCCTCTACTGCACGCTGACTGGCGTGATGCAGCCACGCGTCCGCCGGGTGCTCACCACGGCCATGATCCACCGTAATAAACAGCGCGGTGTTGTTTTTGTAGTACTCCAGACTTTGTAAGGTATTCCACACATCTTCGACAAAACCATCAACACGATGCGTGGCAAGCACGTACTCGTCGTAATCGCCCTCGTGTGCAAAATCATCGGGCTCGCCATACGCAATATGCACCAGGCGGCTCTCAGTACGTTTTAACCATGACATGGCATAGTGATGGGTAAATGCATCGTGGCGCACGGCGGGCCAGTGCGGCGAAACATCTTTTTGCAGCGCATTCAACATCACTTCAAATTCATTGGCCGGTTGCTCCATCAATCCGACATTCACCGGTATGCCGCTGCGCTGCACGTTGTAGATGGCCGGGAACACGTTCCATGATGCAAATGCCGCCACCCGCCCACTGAACACCGGGTTTGCACTGAGCAATTCCAGCAGGGTCTTTTCGGGGTTGGGGACGGCAGCATTGGAGTTGATGGCATCGTTCACCACACCACTCAGAATTTCGTTGTAACCGGGGTAAGAAAAGTTCCAGTTGTTGGTCAGCACAGCGCACGAGCCCATACTGTGATCTCCGACCACGGTGCCCTGCTGCATCAGCGTATTGTGCAAAAACGGCATCAGTTTTTGAGCGCGAAGCGCTGGATTGTCGTGCCAGAACTCTGCCATCAACTGCTCTGCCGCGGTGGAATATTCGTTGTGTGTTGCCAGTTCCGCGCTGATGCCGGAAAACGCTTCCTGCCAGCGCACGCCGTCTATGGTGATCAGCACCACATTGTCAGCCGCCAGTGCAGTTTGCGCGGAGAAAAAAGCCAGCAGGGCGACGTCCAAAAGATATTTTTTCATGAGGTTTATCCTGATAATCATGAGGCACGACGTTATGACAACTTCCGGCCCTGGCTACTCTGAACTGCAGGTCAACGGGTCAGGTGTCGTCTTCCCGAGGAACCTCCGGCTGCCCACCTGAGCCATCTGCCAGGCAGGGGACAGAGCACTTGCGCACTCCGCCCCTCCAACTATCTTTCTCAGAACGCAACACTCAGTGTCGCAGTCGCAGTGCGCGGCGGTGCAATCCAACCACCCCAGCCACCGGCAACGCCACCGAGATAGGACTTATCGGTGAGATTGGACACATTCAAACGCAGATTGACGGCCTGCAATCCCTGCAATTGTTCCGTCAGATCCACTGATACATAAAGATCTGCCACGCCGTAGCCATCCAGACGCTGAGTATTGCCGGCATCCAGCCAACGCTCGCCGATCTTTTTGTAAGTCAGACCGGCCGCGTAGTTATCACGCTGCCAATCAGTTGAGATTACGAACATGTCTTCTGCTGAACCAAACACCGTGTTCCCCGGGAATACACCCAGCAATGTGTTGGCTGCTGCGCTCGGGGTGCCGATGTAAGTGGAGTCGTTATTGGTGTAAGAGAAATACAAGCTCAGCTGATCAGTCAGTCTGGCCTGCACGGCTGCTTCAATACCAGTAGACTTGATGCCACCCACGTTAACGTATGACCCGTCGCTTTCACCCAGATAGTCGATACCGGTGCCTGAGCCTTCCGGAATGTAGGTGATGCGGTTTTTGAACTTGATGTCGTAGTAGGTCAGGCTGGCGTGGTAGCGCGTGTCGTTGTAACGCAAACCGATATCCATGCTGTCGGCAGTTTCCGGTTCAACAGATTCCAACGCTGTCTGATTGGCTTCCAGCACACCGTCCTTGATGGCAGAGAAGCTTTGGGCGTAACCGGCAAACACTTCCATGCCGTCGACCGGCAGCGTGTACACCAGACCGCCACTGAACAATACATCGGAGTCAGAATTGACGCTGCCGGTGCGGCGTCCACCTTGGTGTTCGTCTTCACGATCGATGTCCAGCAGATACTGTTTGATACCCAGGCGCGCGGTAAGATCACCGATCTCAAGGGTATCTTCCAGGTACCAGGTTGTCGATTTCTGCGGGAAGCTGCGGTCATACTGTTCCCAATAAGGCACTTTGTTGAAATTCATGCTGGTGCGCGAATCAATGACTTTTAACCAATGACGTTTTTCATTTCGGTCACTGTTTTCAAACCAGAGCCCGCCACGCAGGGTATTGGTCAGATCATTGCTGGCAGTTTCCCAGGCAAAGTCACCAATAAAACCGGTGCGCTGCTTTTCATAAACGGTATGACGGTACGAACTGACCGGCAGCGCGCCGGGCGCAAAACAGGCGGGATCGTACGCTGCACTGGCGCCGCCGTATGGCCAGGTAATTGAGCTGGTGCAACCGGCTATCGGGCTGAGGGCGCGGCCATCGCGATCTACAAATGTAATCGTGCCCAGCGGACTGCCACCACGTACCGTGGTTCCACTCCGCAACTCAGAGTGAGGGGCACCTGCCCCGTCATTGGTGACATTTACGATGTAGGGCGGAATCCAGTCGCCGCGACCACTGTTGTCGTGGTGGTACACGGATGTGCTGAAATCGATACCGGATACTTCAAACTCTGCTTTGCCATAGGCCAGCAAATTTTTACGTAAGGTAGACCATGCGCGACGATATTGTTGGTCAATGTGCGGGATGCCGGTCCAGTTGCCGGTCAGTCTGTCCCAGGTCGGATCTTCACGAAATTCCTGTGGCGTTATACGCTCGTAGTTGTCTTCATGTGTGTCGTCGTAAGAGATATACGCTGTCAGATCAACGCCATTGAATGAACTTTTTAATTTGGCAGCAATATGATCACGATTGGATTCGCCGGACTCATCAATCCAGGAATTGATGTCAGAGCCGGACATGCTGATCCAGCCGTAGGTATTGGCGAATATTTCACCGGTGTCATAACGCGCAAACAGTTTGCGCGCATCAAAGTCGCCTACTGTGGCTGAAGTGGTCAGGCGCGCTGTGTCCTGCGGATCCAGCGTGCGGAAGTTCATGCTGCCACCGAGTGCTTCGTGTGACCAGGATGCGATGTCAGAGGTACCCTGAACAACATCTACGCCACCGAGGTTTTCAGTATCAAGAAAACGGTTGGCTTTGGCCCCTCCGCCGTAATTGGAATTACCGTTTGGAATGCCGTCAATGGTAGTGCCCAGCTGCTGTTCATCCAGACTGACCTGGAAGCCGCGGATGCTGATGGTGGTTGACCAGTCGTCACCACCGAAGGCATCCCCTTCGTTGACCATCACACCAGGAATGTAGTCGATAGCGCCGAGTACGCTGGACGCGGCGGAAACCTGATTCTGCATTTCCTGAGTTGCTGAACTGTTGGCAAAGGTACGCGACTGACCCATCACCACAACCTCTTCAATGGCAGGTGTCTGTTGCGCAAACGCGGAAGATCCCGCAGCAATACCGCCTGCGATCATGGCAAGTCGAACTGCGATTTTTAATGAATTCCTGTTGATCGGGCCTGTGGTGTGCCCATTGATTCCAGACGCATTAAATTTTTTCATGTGTAGCCCCTTGATAGTTGTTTAGGCTTGCACACTTTAGGGGCTGATTAAGACGTTAATACGACCGTGTGATGTCAGTTTAATTGCAGTTGCGTGACAGATTTAGCGGAGCGAAACAACGCACAATCAGTCGAGTCGACGCATGGTATAACCAGAGAAGAACAAAGCAAAACTCAAGGGCTCACATCACCCGCACAGACACCGTCGGATACCCGGAGATGAAAAAAGGACTCGCACCAGCCGCGCAGGCACTGTCGGGTAGCCGGAGGTGAGCGAAGGGCTATCAGACGCGCAGCGTCGCCCTGAGGAACCTCCGGCTACCCGACAGTGCTAACCACAAGGCTAACCACAAACCAACCTAGTCCCAAACCCGCTCCACTGGCACCGGCTTCCTCGGCAACGGCTCAGCCCGCATCGCTGCGTTATACAAAAACGAAGCAATCACCACCGAAGCCTGCATCAGGTCTTCACGACGGGCATAGTCATAAGTATCCAGATGTGAGTGGTGGGTGCGGGTGGAATAGTCCAGACGATCCTGCACAAACTGGAATCCCGGAATGCCCACATCATCAAACGGAATGTGGTCAGTCGAACCGGTATTACGCAACGTCACAGTGTCAGCGCCCAGATCATTAAAGGGTTTTAACCAGGCTTCAAAAATTGGTTGTACGGCAGAGTTTTCCTGTGCGTACACACCGCGGATTTTGCCGCTTCCATTATCCATATTTAAATAAGTGACATGGCGCGCATGACCGGGCAGAAGTTGAATGGGCCAAGTCACATCACGCACACGGGCGGGGATGGACAATTGTTCCGGATCAGTGGCTTCAGGACGGGTGGCGATGTATTTTTCAACATAGGCGCGGCTGCCAATCAGGCCTTGCTCTTCGCCTGACCACAGGACTATACGGATAGTGCGTTGAGGCTGAACTCCGATGGCTTTCAGAATGCGCACGGCTTCCATAATAGTGGCGACACTGCCGGCGTTGTCGGTAGCACCGGTACCGGCGTGCCAGGAATCCAGATGCGCGCCGACCAACACAATTTCTTCAGCAAGACGACCACGGCCGGGAATCTCGGCGATGGTGTTGTAGGCGTTCAGATCGTCCCGGTGAAAACGCGCTACCACGTCCAGTGACACTTCCACCGGGCGATCATCGTCGAGCAGACGCGCCAGCATGTTGTAATGTTCGGCTGCCATCTGCAGCGAGGGAACACCGGGATTGGCATCGGCATCCTGAGCCGCACCTGCACCAAGTCGCACAATGCCGTAGTCGCGCGAACTGATGTAAAGCGTGGCCGCCACACCTTCTTCCTGCAGATAAGCATTGAGCTTCTCGCGGAAGTGGAAAGTTCTGGCACGCGCGCCTGCTACCGGAGGTGTGGCATCACCGGGTATAGGGAAGCTGATCAGGTTCTCCAGAGTGTCGTCATCGTGACGATGCACCATCGGTGCGTCACCTTCAGCAATAACCCGCGGGGCTTCCATCATCAGGATCTTGCCAGCCAGCTGGCCGCGATGTTTCTCCAGATCGGCGTCGTTATCCAGCGTAATGCGCATCACTTCACCCTGCACCAGGCCGTTTGTGCCAGGTGTCCAGGCGCGTGGGTAGGCAATCAATGGCTCTTTACGAGGGGACTCCATGTGTAGCGAAACCCGGTCAAATGACCAGCCCTGGCCAAAATGAAACGGATCCAGACGGGCACCGCTCAGACCCCATTCGGCCAGCTTGTCGCGCGTCCAGGTGTTGGCTTCATTCATGCCGGGAGAGCCCGTCAGACGTGAGCCAATGACATCAGTAAGGTGCCAGAGTGTATCCATCACCTGTGAACGGTGCAGGCCTTCCTGGCGGATGCGGGTGACCACGTTAAGGTCAACCTCTTCTGCAGATTGCGCCAGCACAGGATTATGGACGGAGGGGTAAACACTAAGGACAACAAGGGCAACGCCCACAACAACGGGTTTGATCAATTTCAGCATTATTCGGGCTCTCCATGGATTCAACCGAAGAGTAAACCAGCATTCAGCGTAAAGAAAGCCCTGCCACCAAACCTGCTCAGCCCCCCTGCTCAGCCCCACTCACATCCCTCTCAGACCCCCACCCTGACACAATCGCGGCCATCGGCTTTCGCGTGGTACAGCGCTTTGTCGGCGCGGCGCACAGCTTCCTCTTCCGAGTTGTCGTCGGCTTTTACCATGGCCAACCCAATGCTGACTGTGATCTGATTGACGAGCGGGAAATTATTGACCGCCACTGCTGCACGAATTTTTTCAGCAACCACCAGAGCATCTTGCTCATTGCAATTTTCCAACAAGGCCAAAAATTCCTCACCACCAAAACGGGCAACAAAGTCATTGCCACGTACTGCGTCGAGCAGAATATTACCGAGCTGTCGCAAAACCTGGTCACCGGTTTCATGGCCGAAGTTATCGTTGACCATTTTAAAATGATCAATATCCAGAAATAACACCGCATACACCTGACCGGTGCGCTTGTAGCTGAGAAACTGCTGACGCAGGCGACTATTGGCAGCGTTGCGATTATTCAATCCCGTCATCACATCGCTTAGTGCCAGTTGCTCCAGTTTTTCATTGGCCAGTTGCAGCGCTCGCGTGCGCTCATTGACAGTTTGCTCCAGCGATTCCAGATACGATGCCCGCGCCTGCTTCAGTTCTGCTTCCCTGCTCCGCAGCAATCCGGCTGCATTCTGTAAGGCAGTCGCAATCTGCGCCGATTCAGCAATACCCAACGGAGGAATCTGCACTGACTCACCACGGCCCAGAGCCTCCGCGGGCGCTTTAAGCTGACTGACAGAATCAGAAATCAGCCTGGCCACTCGCCACGCCAGTATCACTGCAATCACCAGCAGTAGCAAAATGAGGGATCCAAGAATGGACATACTGCGGCGCAGCTCTGCTTCGAGCTGACCTGTCGGAATACCAATACCCACACTCCAGTTCGTTGCCGGTGAGCGGCTCCACACCGACGTTACCGGAATGCCTTCGCGCGTTTCGCCTTCGGTGATGCCCTCCAGCGCGCTACTGATGCTGTCGATATAATCTGCAGAGCCTTTTTGCCCGACATATACCCCCGGCTGTATGCTGCGCGCAACAATAGTGCCCGTATTGTCAAAAATGCCGACTATCCATGAATCCGGAAAATCCTGGGTTTCGATAATGGGATTAAAAGACTCCGGCAGAATCCCGATGCCCAGTGAATAAATCACCTCGTCATTTTTTATGACGGGCACACTGGCGGTTAATAAGGGTCGCTGCAGCAATGAACCGACAAAAACGGGGGTGATGGCTGGCTCAGCCGACATCAATACCGGCGCCACCAGAGCAGGGTCATCATGCAGCTCCGGCATATCCTCCGGCGCAATCAGAGTATTGATGACCTGCCTGCCCTGACGGTCACTCAGCACCATATTCATACCAATTTCGGAGCGGTTGATAACAACACTCACCCAATTGTAAAAAACATCCGGATCGACGTCGGTCAAGCCGGGATAACTGGCCACCGCATGCGCGGTATCGAGTGCACGGAACAGTTGGGAGTCCACCGTTTGCACCATCGCGCGGGCAGTGGCAATCAGGTTGTCAGTCAATTGATTGCGGACCAGCAGATACTCCCTCACAAACAACGACAGTGTGAAAATGACTCCGGGTAACAGACATCCCATGACCAGACCCAACAAAACCTGCCGGATATTCCATTGCCGCCGGGATTGCGGGTGTTGGGTGTGCTGAGAGATCTGTGCTGGCTGCTGCGTGCGGGTCATCTATGTGTCAGTCTCCGTAAATGTTACGCTCAGGCCCTGCTGGTAGCTGAAGCTTCCCCATAGGCAACAGCCATCACTCAGGGTATGATCCGTGCTCGGCCGCAAACCGCTTATGCATTTCGACCAAGGGAGTCCTTACAAACAACATCATGCTGATCCGGATTTACCGTAATCTCAAGAAAAACATCACCGAAGACGGGCTGATTATCAGCAGTTCCGGCTTTCTGGTGAATTCCATGGTGGGTAAAATCGACTTCTCCCGTCCGTTGCGGATATTGGAGATTGGCAGCGGTAAGGGTGCCTTCACGCGCGAGCTGATAGGGCGCATGTCGCCGGACTCCCAGCTCGATATCTGTGAAATCAAGTCTGAATACAACCCCTGGATCGAACAGCTGATCCACAACAATCCCGGCAAGCACATCACTCTCCACAACTGTTGTGTCACACAACTACTGGTGGAGTCGGAACGTTACGACGTTATCCTCTCCTCGTTGCCGCTGAAAAATTTTGAAGACCCGGGCAGCAAACACGAATTTTTGTTTCGGGTGATAAAAGCCATGAAACATGGTCTCAAAGAAGGTGGCGTCTATCTGCAATACCAGTACTTCAAAAGCAATAAATCGGACATCGAGAGTGTATTTGGCAAAAAGATGGACGATGTCAGTTTTGTACCACTCAACATTCTGCCCGCCTTTGTTTACCGTATGAGCAAGTCAGCAAGTTAACCCCGCGTTCTCTACTCCTTGAAGTACACCAGCTGATGCGTTGTCGCCAGCAATCGGCCATCTGCCGTCCAGACTTCAGCGCTCTGATCAAAAAAACCGTTCTGATAAACCTGGGAGCGTGCACAACCCAGCAGGTGCGCGCTACCGATCCCCGAGAGGGTCTGACTGTCGGCGTGGAAGTATGAGGTCATGGTGACTGTGCCTATTGGTGTCCAGCGTCGACGGCGCACAAAAATTCGCGGAAAAAACACATCACATATTGACGCCAGTGCGGGGAAGTCCAGCGCACGGGGCGGCTCATCGCGTACCCACAAAATTGACTCGGCATCAGGCGGCTCGCCCCCGGTATCCGGCTGATCCAGCGACACCATGCCGCTGATATAACGCAAATCATAACGTCGGGTAAATTCAGGGCGCTTGCTCCAGCCAAGCGGGGCCAGGCTGTCAGGCGCCGGTTGCCCGCCCGGGAATATGGCGTCCACTGCTGACCAGGTTTCGCGCCTTACAGCAAACACTGCCGTACACATGGCCACCAGTTGCCCCTGCTGAAAAGCCTGCACCAGCCAGTGCTGAGTAGAGCGATTCGTGCGAACGGGATTGGCGTCGATCTGTATGATTTCGTCGCTGACCGGCGCAGCAAAATGTACGGTCTGGGCAATAGGTTCGCCCAGTGCCTGCGGATGCCGGATCGCGGCATTCAGCAACAACGCTGCGGTAACTCCCCCAAACGGGCCCACGGCATTGGCATAGGCAGGGTGAGTGCGGGCGGTGTAGCGCCCGGGGGCAGTTTCTGTTAACTCGATAGCCTCATCCAGAGGATGGCGGGTGCCTGATGACATACGTTGATCCTTACAGCAAAACAGATTTTGAAAATATTCTCAGACCGGACGACCAGCCCAGCCTTCGGCGATCATCCGGCGAATTGTTGCTATCGCCTCGCGATCATTTTGCAGATAGGCCGATTTCAGAAATTCATCCGCATCCAGCCCGCCCTGGCTCGAGATCGAATCGCGACAGTAGATAAAGCGTACAAACAGAAATCCGGGCTGCGGCTCTTCAATACGGGTAATGCTTTCAGCATGAATTGCCTGAGAAGTGCCATCAATCAAGGTCTGAATTTCAGTGTCGGGCATCAGAGTCACCTGATCACGCAGATTCATGTCGCCGGCAGCGAGCACGCGCACAAAGCTGGTTTCCGATTCCGGCTCCAGCGTGGACTGCAGTGCCGGATTAAAATGGTCCGGATAACGAGCGCGGTAAACCAGACCCTGCCATAAAGCCTCCCGGCTCATCACAGGTAATCTGTGATCGGCAGGATCATTGATCTGGATAAGATGCTCAAATCTGAGCAGAGATCTTGAGCTTGAAAGGTGGGATCTGGACAAACGCGGCTCCACATTGACATTTTGTCAGGCAAGTCTAATTGTGCAAGAACGGACTGTACAGCCTCACTTGCCTTTCGCTTGCCTTTCGCTTGCCTTCGTCAGTACATCATGTAATTTTTACCGCGTTTGATATCACCATGGAATCAGAGTCACTATGAGCATCTGGAAACGTCAGCCCACCTTGCAACAAATGGCAGAAAACTCACGCAATACCGCGGTTGAGAACCTTGGCATCGAGTATCTTGAAGTGGGCGACGACTACATCAAGGGGCGTATGCCTGTTGACCATCGCACGGTACAGCCTTTTGGCATCCTGCACGGCGGTGCCTCGGTACTGTTCGCCGAAACATTGGGCAGTGTCGCAGCAAATCACTGCCTGCTCAGTGAAGATCGTGTGGCGGTCGGTCTGGATATCAATGCCAACCATATACGTCCGGTGGCCAGGGGCTGGGTCATAGGCACAGCCAAAGCGCTGCATATTGGCAGCACCACACAGGTCTGGGAGATCCGAATTGAAACCGAACAAGGCAAAACGGTGTGTATTTCGCGGTTGACCATGGCCGTGATCGCCAAACCCTGAGCGCACCCTGAACAGCCAATGACGACGGGTGGGCAAACCGCTTATTGAAAGCCCTGCCCCCCTCGGTTATTGTTCGGCATCTGGCAAAACTGTACCGATAACAAAACCAACACAGGAAACACTCATGGAAGCCTTTGTCACAATACTCAATAACATCATCTGGAGCCCCGCACTGGTCTTCCTTTGTCTGGGCGCCGGTCTGTTTTATTCCATACAGACCCGCTTTGTTCAGGTGCGGATGGTGCGTGAAATGTGGCGTTTGCTGTTCCGCAAGAATCCTTCAACTGAAGGTATCTCGTCATTCCAGGCCCTGGCCGTTTCGCTATCAGGCAGGGTTGGTGTGGGTAATATAGCGGGGGTTGCCGCTGCCATCGGATTTGGGGGACCTGGCGCGGTGTTCTGGATGTGGGTTGTAGCCTTTCTGGGCGCAAGTACAGCCTACGCTGAATCCACTCTGGGCCAGCTCTACAAAGTTGAAGAAGACGGCCAGTATCGCGGCGGTCCCGCTTATTATTTTGAACGTTGCCTGGGCCAACGCTGGCTGGCGGTGCTTTTTGCACTGTCCGCCATCATTGCCTGCGGTATGTTCCTGCCAGGTGTTCAGGCGAATGCTGTGGGCAACGCTGTTACACAGATCTTTGGCAACGGCAATATTGTAGTCACACAGTTTGGTGAAGTCGGCACCAACAAGCTGGTGGCGCTGGCAATTATTCTGATGGTGCTGGCATTTATCATTTTTGGCGGTATCAAACGTATCGCCAATTTCACCCAGATCGTTGTGCCGTTTATGGCCATTGGTTACATCATCATGGCGCTGATAGTGGTGTTCCTTAACTACGATCAGGTGCCCGCGATGCTGGGTATGATTATTGGTGACGCATTTACCGCGCAGGCTGGGTTTGGTGCGGCGATCGGCTGGGGTGTGCGCCGCGGCATTTATTCCAACGAAGCCGGCCAGGGTACGGGTCCGCACGCTGCTGCCGCTGCAGAAGTGGATCACCCGGCGCAGCAGGGTCTGGTGCAGGCATTTTCAATCTATGTCGACACGTTGTTTGTGTGTACAGCCACCGCGTTCATGATCCTGATTACGCAGCAATACAACATCCAGGGCACACTTCCTGTGGGTGAGTTTCTTGTCCAGAATGTGCCGGGTGAAACGGTCATAAGCTCTGCAGCATTTACCCAATTGGCGCTGCAAAGTGTGTTCGGCGGATTTGGCCCGATATTTGTCGGCATTGCGCTGTTCTTTTTTGCTTTCACTACCATCCTTGCTTATTACTACATCGCAGAAACCAACATCGCTTACCTGAACCGTTATTTCAAAGCACGAATCCCCATGTCAGGGCTGAAGGTTGTGCTGATGACAATGGTTGCTTATGGCATGGTAAACAGTGCCGGGTATATCTGGACCATTGGTGACATCGGTGTGGGCCTGATGGCCTGGATTAATATCCTTGGCATCCTGGCGATCTTTTTTGTGGCCAAACCGGCCATCCTCTGCCTGCGTGACTACGAAGCTCAACGTAAACTTGGTGGCCCCATTGGTTTTGACCCGGTCAGTCTGGGTATCAAGAATGCGACATTCTGGGAGAACCGTCTGGCGAAACAGGTTGACGCCGCGATCTCTGTTGCTGAGGAGCAGTCGGACAAACATACCAAGCATTGAAGGTAAATGGGGACGGAGGAGTAGATGGGGACGGGGGAGT
>JAUSCD010000031.1 GCA_030651695.1 Pseudohongiella sp.
GCTGTTTTTTCAAACTTTCTGCGATCAATTTCGTTTCCAAAACCACTCGCAAAACTTTTGAATCAGCGTACCGACTCAGTCCCTTTCATGAGCTTCTCATGTCAGGGGCGCGCATTATGCCACAGTATTTTTATCTGGCAACTGCTTTAGATAAACTTTTTGAAAAAAGACGAAACAGACAATTTATCTTGGTATATGTCGCCTGATTACCCCAGCGACTCTATATAGCAGCAACACTGCAGCGATGCTGCCATAAAGCACAGCATCAGAAAGGTCTGTCCTTAGTATCCACGTTAAATGCACAACTGCAAGTACAACTGCCAAATATACAAATCTGTGCAAGAATTTCCATCTCCGCCCCAGTCTGCGCACCATGAATTTTGGCGAAGTTGCACCGAGCGCAGCGAGAATCAAAAATGCAGTGAAACCAACCGTAATATATGGTCTTTCCAGAATGTCGCTGCCGATCTCGCTCCAGCGCATCTCAAGCAAGAACACGATGTAAACCAGCAGGTGTACTGACGCATAGAACAAGGAGAATAGCCCAAGTGTTCTTCGAAGCGGCGCCAACGCAGAAACTTTGAATATTTCGCGGCACGGAGTGATTGCGAGGCTGGCTAACAAAAATCTTAAGGACCAGCGCCCGCTATCCAGCGCCAGGGTGCGCGCAGGATCAGCACCGAGACTATTCTGAATCACACCAATTACCATCCATACAAACGGTAACAGCGCCAGAAAGAATATCAGGTGACGCCCCCAACGCCAGATGTCAGCCTTCCTGCTCCTTGCCCTGCCATCTGCGGAAGTCAATCAGAATAGCCTCAATAGTATCTGGCGAGATCCATGCCCTGGTACATCTGAGCGACCTGATCTGCGTACCCGTTGAACATTAAAGTCTCTTGTCTGGAAGGGCTGAACAGGGTTCTTGGCAGTCGCGTCTCCATGTCCTGCCGCCATCTGGGGTGATGCACCTGCGGGTTGACGTTTGCATAGAAGCCATACTCATTTGCCTGCAACATATTCCAACTGGTTGCAGGCTCTGTCTCGGTGAAACTGATTTTCACGATTGACTTGATGCTTTTAAAACCGTACTTCCACGGTACAACTAACCTGATAGGCGCTCCGTTTTGCGGAGGCATATAATTCCCGTAAACACCAACGGCGAGGAAAGTCAGCGGATTCATCGCCTCATCCATCCTCAAGCCTTCTCTGTAGGGCCAGTCGATGATACTGAACCGGCTGTTTTGCCCCGGCATCTGCTCAGGATCCACCAACGTTTCAAACGCTACGTATTTAGCTTTCGAGTTCGGGCTCACACGAGTGATCAGGTCCGATAGTGAAAAACCAATCCAGGGGATCACCATAGACCAACGCTCAACACACCGCAGTCTGTATATGCGCTCTTCCAGTTGATGTGGCTTGAGGAAATCTTCCAGATGGTAAACACCGGGATTGTCTACTTCTCCCGTAATCTCGATAGACCAGGGATCCACTTTAAATGCCTGAGAGCGACGCGAAGGATCCTCTTTGTCGGTTCCGAACTCATAGAAGTTGTTATAGGTCACCACGTCACGGTAAGGCGTCAATTCCTCATCGGTCCAGAAATCGCCCCCCCGTTGAGCTGGTTTTATGTCGCTGAACTTTTCGGCCCACCACGGAGCTGGCGGAGAGCGAACAAGATCAGACGGCGCGCGGGCACGCAGACCATCGCCTTCAGCAGCGCCGGCAATTGACGGTAGCGCGCCCGGAACAGCTGCAATCAGCCCGGCCTTTAACGTATCCCCCATAAATTGACGACGATTCCGATAAACCGACTCTGGGGTGATTTCCGATGA
Source organism: Pseudohongiella sp. (assembly GCA_030651695.1). Lineage (GTDB taxonomy): Bacteria > Pseudomonadota > Gammaproteobacteria > Pseudomonadales > Pseudohongiellaceae > Pseudohongiella. Next base: position 1,836 of record JAUSCD010000031.1, read on the forward strand.
TTTGATATCTGGCGCAGTCTTGATCAACATAATTATGCCTCTGGCCTCTCGGTATTTACACTGTAACAGCAACTAAACATACAGACCTGTCTGCTTCCCACTTCTATTCGGACCGCAGACTACTGTTACGCAACGTCTTTGGTTTCAGTTTTACGTCGATGGGATAAAAACTTTTTATAGATACCTATGGCTGGCCCGGATAACGCATATACCAGACACATCGTCAGCAGCACCTCATGAGGTCGTTGCGCGATCACAACGAGCAAGACCACTGTCATAAGAAACACTACATAAGGCACAGTACCCTTAAAATGGATTTCCTTGAAACTGTAATAGCGGTAATTGGAAACCATCAGCAGGCCGGTAAACGCAGTCAGAAGCGCTGTGACAACCGCTACTCCCACTCCGGGCTCAACTTCGTACTTGGCAGCCACCCAGACAACAAACGTCACCAGGCCGGCAGCCACAGGACTCTGCAAGCCAACAAAAAAACGCTTGTCTACAGTCCCGAGTTGGACATTAAACCTTGCAAGGCGGAGCGCTGCACACGACATATAAATGAAACTGGCCGCCCAGCCGGCATTGCCCAGTGACGAAAGCGCCCAGCTGAAAACAATCAGCGCGGGCGCTACACCAAAAGAAACCATGTCAGCCAGACTATCAAACTGAGCACCGAATGCGCTTTGTGTATTGGTCATGCGCGCGACCCTGCCATCCAGCCCGTCCATGACAGCTGCGATTAAAATGGCCCATCCGGCGGCGTTAAAATTGCCATTCATGCCCGCAATAATGGCATAGAAGCCGGCAAACAAAGCCCCCAGCGTCAGCAGATTAGGCAACAGATAGATTCCTTTTCGACTGATCTTCTTGCCATCCTGAGACACAAACTCTTCATGCTCATCAATGGGAAGAATGCTGTCATCCTGATCACTATCGGGTAACTGCGAGGTGTCGTGATTTTTATCCATCAGAACGATATCCTGGGCCTTTAAAGGAGCCTGATTATACACGGGGCGCGCCTGGCCGGTAGTCTGACTGCTCCTGGCTTGAACTGCCAGACTCGGCAACCGACCAGAACGCAGAAATTAATGGATTGGACAATTTCCGCCGTATTGCACACAGCCCGATCACAAAAGGTTTAAGCTCCGTCATAAGCGGCAGTATCTGCAGCTTGTCCCGCATCGGGCTGTTATCCAGAACCACTTTTGGCACGATGGCAATACCACATCCTAAACTCGCCATACTCACCATCGCCTCATGACCACTGACTTGCGCATAAATCAGGGGTTTGATCTGTTTGCGCGCAAACCATTCCTCCACTCTCGCTCTGGTTAACCCGGTCTCCGGCATCACCACAGGTAATCTTTTCCAGTCGATGTCGCCGTCAGCACCGGCCTGTTTTATCATCTGCTGCACAGGGCTGGCTGCGACCGGTCCGATGCAAACGAGCTCTGAACGGGCTAACGGTAAAAATACCAGTTTGTCAGATAACTTTGGTGGCAGCGCAGCGATTACCACATCATCGAGTTCATCTGAAACTCGTTGCAATGCTTCTGCTGAATCACCGGTATGCAGCTGAAGCTCTATATTAGGATGACTTTGCCTGAAACGATCAAGCAAATCATGCAAAAAGCTGTAGCTGGCCGTCACCGAACAAAACAGGCTGAGTTTGCCACGTAAATCGCCGGACTGTTCCTGGATAGACGTTTTCAATCGTGAAAGCTCGTCCAGCGTCTGCCTTGAGTAATCACGCAGCAGAAGCCCGGCCTGGGTCAGCGTGACTGTGCGATTGTCGCGCTCAAACAGAGCAACATCCAGTTCCTGCTCCAGACGCTGAATTGAACGTGTCAAACCGGACGGGCTTATGTGCAGCTCACGACTGCTTCTGGCAAAATGTAGCGAACCGCTCAGGTGCAGAAAATAACGCAGATCCTTAAGATCCATAATTTGTTTTCCTCAGACAATCCGCAACAGGGCCATCGCTGTCGGTATTCCACATTATGAAACAATGAATTGCAAATATATCATTTTACGCAATCAGGCGAGAAGTCTAATATAGCGACCTGAATTTCACCCTGAGCTCATCCCGAAAAGGAATATACAATGAACTATTTCAACACATTACCACTGAGGCTTCAGCTTCAACAGCTGGGCAAATGCCGTTTTATGGATCGCTCAGAGTTTGCCGACGGGGTAAATCGGCTGCTGGGCAAGAAGATTGTTATTGTCGGTTGTGGCGCTCAGGGCCTGAATCAGGGTCTGAACATGCGAGATAGCGGCCTTGATATCAGCTACGCTTTACGCAAAGAGGCCATTGCCGAAAAGCGTCAATCCTGGAAAAACGCCAGCGAAAATGGTTTTAACGTTGCCACCTACGAAGAATTGATTCCGCAGGCTGATCTGGTTCTGAACCTGACTCCCGACAAGCAGCATACCTCTGTGGTGAAACAAGTTATGCCCTTGATGAAAAAAGATGCCTGCCTGGCTTACTCACACGGATTCAACATCGTTGAAGAGGGCATGCAGATCCGTAAAGACCTGACGGTGATCATGGTTGCGCCCAAGTGCCCAGGCTCGGAAGTGCGCGAAGAATACAAGCGCGGTTTTGGCGTTCCGACATTGATCGCAGTTCACCCTGAAAATGATCCGCGTGGCGACGGCCTCGAATTGGCCAAAGCCTATGCTGCTGGCACAGGTGGTCACCGCGCCGGCGTGCTGGAGTCATCTTTTATTGCCGAAGTTAAATCAGACCTGATGGGTGAACAGACCATCCTCTGCGGCATGTTGCAGGCAGGCTCCATCCTTTGCTACAACCGCATGATCGAAAAGGGCATGGATGCCGGTTATGCATCCAAACTGATGCAACACGGCTGGGAAGTAGTCTCTGAAGGCCTCAAACATGGTGGCATCACCAATATGATGGATCGCCTGTCCAATCCAGCCAAACTGGTTGCCAACTCCCTCGCGCAAGAATTAAAAACCATCATGGCTCCGCTGTTTCAGAAGCACATGGATGACATTATCAGCGGTGAGTTCTCGCGCGGCATGATGGAAGATTGGGCAAACGACGACAAGAAGTTGCTGACCTGGCGTGAAGAAACTGCCGAAACCGCATTCGAAAAGTCTACCGCAGGCACCATGAAAATCTCCGAGCAGGAGTACTACGACAACGGTATCCTGATCGCCGCAATGCTGAAGGCAGGCGTAGAACTGGCATTTGAAACCATGACCGCTGCCGGCATCATTGAAGAGTCAGCCTACTACGAATCACTGCACGAGACCCCGCTGATTGCTAACCTGATTGGTCGCAAGAAGCTGTATGAAATGAACAAGGTAATTTCAGATACCGCCGAGTACGGTTGCTACCTGTTCTCTCACGCAGCAGTACCACTGCTGAAAGATTTCATGCAAAAAGTGGATACCGACGTAATTGGTAAAGGACTGCAACTGGCCGACAATAACGTCGACAACGCAGAACTGATTGCTGTTAACCAGTCAATCCGCAACCACCCGATCGAGATAGTGGGCCGCAAACTGCGCTCTTACATGACCGCAATGAAGAAAGCCATCTAACGCCCGCAACAAGTGCGTGTCAGACGATGTCTGTTGCAGACATCGTCTATATTCCCCATTTGCCAACGCTGCCTGAGTCAGGTAGCGTTAGCCCATGAACATAGCATTTCTATTATTGATTTGTCTGGTGACACTAGCCTTCGCAGCGTGGGCCCATATACGGATTCGGTCCCACACACCATCTACCCGGCTGGTTACGCATTCAGCATTACTCATCGTAGGGCTGACGTTCGCCTGGGTGATGGCATTTGTATACACGGAAAGTGTTGGACTGCAGAAATGGCTGATTTTTCTGAGCTCCTTCGGTGTTGTTCACATCCCGGCCGCCGTGATTCTGCAACTCAAACAAATACGGCATAGAGGGAAGGATTGATCTCTTTTTTTCCGCTAACCCAAAACAAAAGGGAGTATCAGACCATTGCCTGATACTCCCTTTTGCTTTTGTCGTGAGAGTTTAATCTGAATTACAGGCTCAACACCTTCTCACCACGAGAAATTCCCGTCACCCCGGTGCGTGCAACTTCCAGAACTGACGTGCTGCCAATAGCATCCAGAAAACTATCAAGCTTATCCGAGGTACCCGTTAACTGGATGCTATACACCGTACTGGTCACATCCACAATCTGGCCCCGAAAAATATCTGTTGTGCGCTTGATCTCAGCACGCTGAGCGCCAGTTGCTTTTACTTTGACCAACATCAACTCCCGCTCAATGTGCGAACCCTCCGTAAGATCAACGAGCTTGACCACGTCAATCAGCTTGTTCAGATGTTTGGTAATCTGCTCAATTTTGCGGTCGTCGCCGATAGTCGTGATTGTCAGGCGCGACAACGTATGATCTTCGGTAGGCGCTACTGTCAGTGACTCGATGTTGTAGTTACGCTGCGAAAACAGACCGACAACTCGAGACAGCGCGCCGGGTTCATTCTCCAGCAGTATGGAAATTATGTGCCGCATCTTATGTCCGCTCCGTTTTACTCAGATACATATCCTTCATCGAACCGCCCTTGATCGCCATCGGATAGACGTGTTCCGACGGGTCAACAGAGACATCAACAAAGACCAGCCTGTCTTTCAGTGCAAACGCTTCTTCCATCTTTTTATCAAGCTCAGAAAGTTTGGTAATACGCACGCCAACGTGGCCATAAGCCTCAACCAGTTTTACAAAGTCAGGCAAAGACTCGGCATAGGTGCTGTGCGAATAACGGCCGCCGTACTGCATGTCCTGCCACTGCTTGACCATGCCCAGGGCCTGGTTATTCAAACAAACAATCTTCACGGGCAAGCCGTATTGAAGACAGGTCGCCAGCTCCTGGATACACATCTGGATGCTGCCCTCGCCCGTGATGCAGACAGAAACAGCATCGGGGAACGCCAGCTGAACACCCATCGCCGCAGGAAACCCGAAGCCCATAGTGCCAAGTCCCCCAGAATTGATCCAGCGCCGTGGTTTGTCAAAATGATAATACTGCGCAGCAAACATCTGATGCTGGCCGACGTCGGATGACACGTAGGCATCGCCCTTTGTAGCACGGTAAACAGCCTGCACAACCTGCTGAGGCTTGATTCCATCATTGCTGGCAGGTGTAACCTTCAGACATTCTTTGGCGCGCCAGCCTTCAATCTGCTGCCACCACAGATCCAGAGACTTCCTGTCCACTTGTGTATCTGACTGCTTGATCAGCTCAAGCATTTCTTCAAGAACGCTGGTTACTGATCCTACAATAGGCACGTCGGCTGCAACCGTTTTAGAAATCGAAGCAGGATCGATATCCACGTGCAGAATTTTTGCACCCGGACAGAATTTGGAGATGGCATTAGTCACACGATCATCAAACCGCACGCCGATTCCGAGCACTACATCACTGAAGTGCATGGACATATTTGCTTCATAGGTGCCGTGCATCCCAAGCATACCCACGAACTGCTTGTCTGTTGCAGGATAGGCACCCAGGCCCATCAAAGTATTGGTTACCGGGTAACCCAGCAAACGGGACATCTCCGTTAACAAATCAGATGCGTTCCCCTGAATAACCCCACCGCCCGCATAAATGATCGGGCGTTTGGCAGCCAGCAGAATTTCAACGGCTTTTTTAATTTGACCGGTATGCCCTTTTGCGGGAACAGAATAAGATCGCATCTTGACCGTTTCGGGATAACGATACTCAAACTTGCGTGCCGGATCGGTCACATCTTTAGGCACGTCGATAACTACCGGGCCAGGTCGCCCGGTTGTCGCAATGTAAAACGCTTTTTTTACAATTGCCGGAATGTCTTCGGCATTCTGGACCATAAAACTGTGTTTCACGATTGGGCGCGAAATACCAACCATGTCGGTTTCCTGGAATGCATCGGAACCAATCAGTGAGCTGTCCACCTGACCGGAGATGACCACCATGGGAATGGAATCCATAAATGCAGTGGCGATACCTGTCACCGCATTAGTTGCGCCGGGACCTGAAGTCACCAACACCACACCGGGTTTTCCGGTGGCTCTGGCATAACCGTCAGCGGCATGCGTTGCAGCCTGCTCATGACGTACCAGAATGTGCTCCACCTTGTCCTGGTTGAATATCGCATCGTAAATATGCAGCGCGGCGCCGCCCGGATATCCGAACAACAGCTCAACGCCCTCGTCGTGCAAAGCACGAATCAGCATTTCACCACCAGAAAGCAATTCCACAGTCTTAGCCTCGTAATAAAAAAGTCAGATGCCATATGGCATCGATAAGACCCCGTCTTGCAACGGAATCTTCGCAGATTAAGTTTTCCTTCAGATCAATCTTTAAGAGTAACGGAGCCACAAGACAGCTCCGTAACACAAACCGGACCACCATGAGTTCACAGCGCAGCAGAAATATCATGTGCAGCAATAAACGTTCAAAGTATCCTGGCTTATGCCGGTTCCTTACGCGGTAACGTGTCGGAACCTTAGGTGGAGTTGTCTGACACCTAAGCAATAGCCCCGGGCGGACACTTTTTGCCGCGTCCCGGCTAATGCAGATTGGGGGAGGGGATTACCTTCTCAGTCTGCGTCTTGCAGGACTGGATACCGACCGGGATCCAATCCTGCAGAGAACGCGCAATTTTCTCACTATTTCAGGCATTGTCAAGGCTGGAAACCGCCTGCTTCGCGTTTGCCGAACTCAAAACCCTCATCACTGACGTCGACAAGAATACAGTCTCCGGGACCATAGTCACCGCGGATGACACGTTGAGCCAGTGGGTTCTCTATCCAGTTCTGCACTGCACGGCGTAGCGGACGGGCACCGTAAACAGGGTCGTAACCCAGAGCCGCAATCTTGTCCAATACGGATTCAGACACTTCTATGCTGAGATCGTTGTACTGTAAGCGCTTGTTTAGTGAAGCAATCTGAATATTCGCGATATTACGTATTTGTGACGCCGCCAGAGGATGGAACACAACCGTCTCATCAATGCGGTTAACAAACTCCGGTCTGAAATGTCGTGTTACCACGGCCATGACATCCCTTTTTACCTGCTCGTAAGTCTGCTCATCCGGCACGCCAGCAGACATCAGGTCCTGAATACGATCCGACCCCAGATTCGACGTCATTACAATGACCGTATTGCGGAAATCCACAGTACGACCATGACCGTCGGTCAAACGACCATCATCCAGCACCTGTAACAGAATATTAAAGACATCCGGGTGAGCCTTTTCGACTTCATCCAGCAACAGCACAGAGTATGGGCGGCGGCGCACCGCTTCAGTCAGATAGCCGCCCTCCTCGTACCCTACATAGCCGGGCGGAGCGCCAATAAGACGGGCAACCGAGTGTTGCTCCATAAACTCTGACATATCTATGCGCACCATGGATTCCTCGGTATCAAACAGGAATTCCGCCAGTGCTTTGCACAATTCAGTTTTACCTACACCGGTTGGTCCAAGGAACAGGAATGAGCCGTTAGGCCTGTTGGGGTCTGACAAACCGGAACGGGAACGACGCACAGCATTGGCCACAGCCGTTACTGCCTCATTTTGACCAATCACACGTCTATGCAGTGCATCCTCCATCTGCAACAGTTTTTGTTTGTCGCTTTGCAGCATTTTTGAAACCGGGATTCCTGTCCAGCGCGAAACCACATCTGCGATTTCTTCTTCAGTGACACGGTCGCGCAGTAGTTGCATATCCATCATGTCTGCCTGAGTAGACATGTCCAGAGTTTTTTCCAGATTTGGAATCACACCGTATTGCAACTCAGACATTCGCGCCAGGTCCCCCGCTCTTCTGGCAGACTCCAGATCAGCACGGGCCTTCTCCAGATTACTCTTGATAGACTGCGTCCCCTGTACAGAAGCTTTTTCAGCTTTCCAGATTTCATCCAGATCTGAAAACTCCTTCTCGACACGCGCAATGTCTTCCGCCAGTTTTTCAAGGCGTTTGCGGGAACCCTCGTCCTCTTCCTTTTTCAACGCTTCGCGTTCGATTTTCAGCTGAATCAAACGACGCTCAAGTTTGTCCATTTCCTCCGGCTTGGAGTCAATTTCCATACGAATCATACTGGCCGCTTCGTCTATCAGATCGATAGCTTTATCCGGCAGTTGGCGATCAGGAATATAGCGCTGGGACAAACGCGCGGCAGCAATAATTGCAGCATCAGAAATCTGTACACCGTGGTGAACTTCGTAGCGCTCTTTTAATCCGCGCAGAATTGCAATTGTGTCCTCCTCAGTGGGCTCGTTCACCAGCACCTTCTGGAACCGACGCTCCAGCGCTGCATCCTTTTCAATATACTTGCGGTACTCATCAAGGGTAGTCGCGCCAACACAGTGCAGCTCACCACGTGCCAGCGCTGGCTTTAACATATTTCCGGCATCCATCGAGCCTTCTGCTTTACCTGCGCCTACCATGGTATGAATTTCGTCGATAAACAAAATTACCGAGCCTTCCTGTTTGGATAACTCTTTCAGCACGGCCTTCAGACGTTCTTCAAACTCACCACGGAATTTGGCTCCTGCAATCAGGGCGCCCATATCCAGCGCCAGAATCTTTTTGTCTTTCAACCCCTCTGGTACTTCCCCGTTGATAATGCGTTGCGCCAGACCTTCGATAATCGCAGTTTTGCCCACGCCCGGCTCACCGATCAGCACCGGGTTGTTCTTGGTTCTGCGTTGTAATACCTGAATAGTGCGGCGGATCTCACTATCGCGACCAATAACGGGGTCCAGTTGTCCTTTTTCAGCACGCTCGGTCAAATCAATACAGTATTTGGACAGCGCCTGAAAGGCATCCTCAGCATCAGCATCGGTAACTTTTTCACCGCCACGCAGATTCGAAATGGCATTTTCCAGCGCTTTCTCAGTGATACCAAAACTGTTCAGCAGCTTGCCCAGTTCGCCTTTGTCCGACATTGCTGCCAATACAACCGCTTCACTGGAAATGAACTTGTCACCGTTTTTCTGGGAGATTTTGTCAGCCTGATTCAGCAGCCGCCCAAGCTCATTGGACATACCAACATCGCCACCGGTACCTTCCACTTTTGGCAATCGATTCAGTATCCCCTGCAAGCCGTTTTTGAGCTCATTCAGATTAAACCCTGTCTGTGAAAGCAGAGGCCGCACGGAGCCGCCCTTCTGATCCAGCAGCGCCAGCATCAGGTGCACCGGCTCAATAAAATTATTGTCGTTACCCAGCGCCATGGACTGAGCATCAGCCAGCGCAGCCTGCAGTTTGCTTGTTAGCTGTTCCATTCGCATATATCACCTCAGAGAGCCTCCTTGCACGCCAGCGTGCAAAGGGCAAAATCAATCAAATCAGATTGCTTCAATAGTTGATAGCTTAATAGGGATTAACAACGAACTTTTCAAGCCGCTGACACCAAAGCATTGATCGCAGCAGCTTAATAACCATCAAGGCTTGAGGTAGATCAAACCAGCCATACGACCAGTGACGCCATCGCGGCGATAAGAGAAAAAACGTTTGCTGTCGCAGACGGTGCAAAGTCCGCCACCGTATACCCGGGATACTCCTGCCAGTTGCAGGCGCAGTCTGGCTATCCCATAAATATCCATCATCCATTTGCCGGATTTATCGGCGCAGGGAACAAATGCCGATTCAAAAGAACCGGAGTCTGAACCGCATGCGGACGGATGCTCAAGGAATGCGGTTCTGACTTCATCTCCAACCTGAAAATGGCAGGGGGCAATGGCTGGTCCCAACCAGGCCATCAGTTGCGTAGCCGGCACATCAAGAGCATTGATAGTGCTCTCCAGCACTCCGGCAAGCAGTCCGCGCCAACCGGCGTGCGCAGCTGCCGCTACGCTGCCGTCGAGATCACAAAAAAATACCGGCAAGCAGTCTGCCATCATCACCACGGCAGCAACACCAGGATTAAATACCGCAGCAGCATCTGCAGTTTTCCGTCTTAAATCAACATCGCCCGACACAACTCTGACCACCCGGGTGCCGTGGACCTGATTTAACCATTGCAGTCTTAATCCGTCTGGTAACTGCGTCCTTAATATATCCCGGTTTCTGCGTACATGTGCAGGTGAGTCACCCACATGTGTGCCCAGATTCAGACTGTCCCAGGGAGCAACACTGACTCCAGCGGTGCGTGTTGTAATCCAGGCTTCCACATTGGCCGGCGCCGGCCAGTCTGGTGTGACCCAGCCGGATTTCATGACACATCGGCCTTAAGAGTGGCGATCAGCTCCTGCATATCATCCGGCAGCGGTGCCTCCCAACTCACCTCTTCTCCGGTGATCGGGTGGATAAATCCCAGTCGGGCCGCATGCAACGCCTGGCGCTTGAACTGCCTCAACATATCGGACAACGCGGGACTGCAGCCGCCTGGGATATTCAGACGCCCGCCATATACCTGATCACCCACGAGCGGGTGGCGGATGTGGCTCATATGGACACGAATCTGGTGCGTGCGTCCGGTTTCGAGCTGACACTGCACGTGAGTGTGAGCACGAAACCGCTCCAGTACCCGATAGTGAGTGACTGAATCTTTGCCACTTTTAATGACCGCACGCTTTTTTCGCATGACAGGGTGACGTCCAAGGGGCTCATCAACCACGCCGCCTGCCGTCAGTACGCCCAGCACAACCGCTTCATATTGGCGACTGACCTCACGCTTTTGCAACTGCCTTACAAGCCTGTGATGCGCCTGCAATGACTTTGCAACCACCATCAGACCTGTAGTGTCTTTATCCAGACGATGCACAATGCCGGCACGCGGCAAATTCTGCAGCACCGGGCAATAATGCAACAGGCCATTCATCAGCGTACCAGAACGATTGCCGGCAGCAGGATGCACTACCGTTCCTGCAGGCTTGTTCAGCACAAGAATATGATCGTCTTCGTAAACAATATTCAGCTGCACCGGTTCGGCCTGCCAATTACTGTCATCAGATACGATCAGTTCCGTCTCCAGTTTGAGTTCATCTCCCGCAGTCAGTTTGTCTTTTGAGCGCAGCTGGCGGTTGTTTACCAGCAAACAACCTTCTTTTATCCACTGTTGCAGGCGTCCCCGGGAATACTCCGAAAACAGGTTAGCCGCAATCTGATCGAACCTCGCGCCGTCCAGAGATTCAGGCACAACGGCCGACAAGGCTATTTTTTCATTCATGATAGATAATTGGCCTCCGGCCGGTGTCAAACGCACGTACCCGCAGTTTCGATGGTGTTACTGCCGGGCTCGAATACAGTTGGGTGCAAATACTTGGGTTCAAACTGGTTGCTGTGTTTAAATAGCGCCTCAATAGTCGGCATTATAGTCTGTTTTGCCTGTATTACGTTGGTTACGTTGGTAACGGTGGAGAGTAAGCGTGCGAGTTCTGCTTGGTTTGATGATTCTATGTTTTGCTGTCTCCTGTTCCTCGTCACGAGATCGCGACCAATTTGCGGGCCTTTCGACGGAGGAGCAGTTCTATCGTACGGCGAACCGCCAGCTCAATTCTTCAAACTTTTCTGGTGCTGTCCAGACCTATCAGGCGCTGGAGTCCCGATTCCCGTTTGGTCAATACGCAGCGCAAGCCCAGCTTGAATTGATCTATGCCAACTTCCGCAGCGGCAACCTGGAAGGCGCACGCGCGGCTGCAGACCGGTTTATCCGTCTGCATCCGGATCACCAGAGCATTGATTATGCCTATTATCTGAAGGGCGTTGCCTCATTCTCTGAAAATACGGGTTTCATGAGCCGATTCCTGCCGACGGACCCGTCAAAGCGCGACATCAGCCGTGCGCGCGATGCTTTTACAGAATTCTCTTTGCTGCTCGCGCTGTACCCCGATAGCGACTACGCGGCGGATGCCCGTGCCCGCATGATCTTCCTCAGAAACAACCTTGCCGCTTACGAAATCCATGTGGCCAACTATTATCTGGAACGCAGAGCCTATGTCGCGGCGCTGAATCGTGGCCGTTATGTCATCGAAAACTTCCAGGGCAGTCCGCTGGTTGCAGAGGGCGTGGCGATTATGGTTGAAAGCTACATGCGTCTGGGCCTGGACGATCTGGCACAAACCTCACTGACACTGCTGCGCAGCAACTACCCTGATCACCCGACACTGGATAACAATGGCAACTTTATCGTACGCAATCATGTGACCAATCCGTCACTGCTGTATACGGTGAGTTTTGGTCTGCTTGGCAGTAATGTGGATAACACTCCATTGGCGCCGACCACGCGTCCCTTCCCGGAAATAGCTCCCCAGACTGCCGGGCCACAGCAGAACCGATCCTTGCTGAATGTCCTGACCATGGGTAGATTTGGCAACACGGGACCAGGGCCGGTAATCACTACCGAACCACCTGTCAGAGGCACAGATGATGATGATTCTGGCAACTGATACCGCATTGCTCTGACATTGCTGCGGTGTTAGAGCAGTCTGTCTCTACCCTGCCAGGTCAGGTCGAATAGTTATCAGGGAAAAAGTGCCGCTCGATTGATTCGATAAGAATGTGAATAATCTTGATGTGTACTTCCTGCACTCTGTCTGCGTAATCGCTGGCACCCGCACTGATATCGACACTGGCAACCTGACCCAGAGCCGAACCTGACGCTCCGGTCAGGCTCACCACCGCAATACCATTGGCGCGTGCATACTCGGCCGCTTTAATCACGTTCTTGCTCCGGCCGCTGGTGCTGATTGCGAACAGGCAATCGCCTGGTCTGGCACGCGCTTCAAGATACCGCGAAAAGATAAAATCGTAACCAAAGTCATTGGCAACACAGCTTATATGGCCCGGATCGCTGATGGCAGTAGCCGACAGCCCGGGACGATTGTTGCGATAGCGACCAGTCAACTCTTCCGCAAAATGCATTGCATCGCTCATTGAGCCGCCATTGCCGCACGAGTAAATAGCGTGCCCTTGCAGCAATGCATTGATTAGGATATCCGCAGCAGCATCAATTGCCTTCAGATTTGTTTCGTCCGCAGCAAAGCGTTGAAGGTAGGTGGCCGCATCTGCCAAGGTGCTAGAAATATGTGCTCTCATGTCCGTTCCTTTGCTTTCGAATCTGCGCTGCCGGGCTGAATGATGAGCCCGGTCAGTTTCCCGCTTTCCAGCCGTGGGTGATTGGATACCGGCGATCGCGCCCAAAGCCCCGCTCTGTCAAGCGTACACCAGGAGCACTTTGTCGACGTTTATATTCATTGAGGTCGACCAGTCTGATAACACGATAAACCTCGTCATGATCAAAACCCTGGGCAACAATCTCGTCTGCACTGCGATCCTGCTCAACGTATAACTCAAGTATCTGATCAAGTTGTTCATAGGGAGGCAGATTGTCATCATCACGCTGACCGGGCGCCAGTTCCGCTGACGGCGGCCTGTCGATAACATCCCGGGGAATTACAGGCAACTCACCAGCCTGCTCAGCCAGTTGATTACGATACGCCGACAAAGCATACACCAGCATTTTGCCTGCATCTTTAAGCACACCAAAACCACCGGCCATATCGCCGTAAAGCGTGCAATAACCGACAGCGATTTCGCTTTTATTGCCGGTTGTAAGCACCAATGCGCCTTTTTTATTGGAGATAGCCATCAGCAATACTCCGCGACAGCGCGCCTGAATATTCTGCTCCGTCAGATCCACGGGCAGTCCTTCAAATTCAGGCCCCAGCGCCTCCATAAACGCTTCATAACTTTTTACGATAGGAATAATACTGAAGTTGACGCCCAGTCGATCAGCCTGTGTTTTTGCCAGTCTCACGCTCAGATCGGAGGTATACGTAAACGGCATCATGACGGCACTGACCTTGTCGGCGCCCAGCGCGTCAACTGCAACTGCCAATGTAAGCGCTGAATCGATGCCTCCGGATAAACCCAGTATCACTGAGTCGAACCGGTTTTTTGTCACATAATCCTGCAGGCCCAGCACCATGGCCTGATAACAGCGCTGCTCCAGCGCAGGCAGATGTCGTTCAGCAACATTCTCTGTAAAAATTGGACAGGCGGGCTCTCCCTGCGTCAGGTCAAATTGCACCAGCGCCAGATCCTCGCTAAATCCGTCACCAACAACATGGACCGAACCCTGAGCGTCCGCGACCATAGAGTATCCGTCAAACACCAGCTCATCCTGACCGCCTACAAGATTGACGTAGACAATCGGTGTGCCTGACTCGCGCGCGCGACGGGCGAGCAGTTCCACGCGCTGCTCCAGCTTGTGCTTGCTGAATGGTGACGCATTGATATTAATCAGCAATTCCGCGCCCGACTGTGAGGCCTGGCGCGTTGGAGTGGTCTGCCACAGATCCTCACAAATGGTAAACGCAACAGCAACATCCTTGATGGCCAGCACACAGGGTTTGTCACCCGCGGCAAAGTAGCGCTGCTCGTCAAATACCTGATAGTTGGGCAAACACTGTTTGTAGTATCGGCCGACAATGTCTCCATTCCGGATAATGGAGAGCGCATTGTAAAGCACACTCTTATCCTGTTGCGGATGGCCGATCACCAGCGCTGCCGGGATACACTCCTGACACAAAGTCTGCAATGCAGCATCAATACGCCCCTGCAATGCGGGACGCATCAACAGATCCTCTGGCGGATAAGAGGTCAGGGACAGCTCCGGAAAAATCACAATATCGGCGTTAAAACGTGCTACAGCCTCGTGCGCGATGCGGATAATTCTGTCGGTGTTACCTGCAATGTCGCCAACCAGCAGGTTGATCTGCGCCATAACAACGTTCAATTGCCTGCTCATTGATTCCCCTGACTTAAACAATTTTGCATCTGGCTATTCCTGACGTAAAACGCCAAGGCTGCGTATTGTCGTCGTTGCAGCCCGGCAAGTAAATTCATCAAAACGCGGCATCACGATCGTGTGCATGCGCAGGATCGTAAGGCGCTGGATCAACCAAAGTAGGTCGGCCCAGCAAAATATCCGCCATCAAACGTGCGGACGCCGGCGCAAGCACCAGCCCATTGCGATAATGCCCGGCATTCAATGACAGGTTTCGAAACCCCGGCATCCGGCCAATATAGGGCACACCAGCTGCTGCGCCGGGACGAAGACCCGCCCAATGCCCGACGACAGGCATATCCGCGAGCGCTGGCAATATCCCGATGGCGCTCTGCGTGAGACTCTTTTTTGCGCTGTCACTCACCTTTTTGTCGAAACCACAATGCTCAAGCGTGCTACCTGCCAGAATCAGATTGTCCGCACGCGGAATCAGGTACCGCCCTTTACTCAGCACAATGGTCTTCAGCAAAGGTCTGTCTGACCTGTAAAGCAGCATCTCGCCCTTGACCGGCTTGATGATGGGCGGCCGGGCAACCAGCCCCGACAGCAAATCCGCTGACCAGGCTCCGGCAGTCACCACATACTGATCGGCCCGCAAAAATTTTTGAACACCATCTATGCTTACCCGGATCTGAGACACAGCACCCTCTGCCTGGTCTATAAGCTGCACTTCACAGTGCTCAATCAAACTGGCAGCAGGCGAAGACATTACACTCGCGCGCAAGGCTTTAAGCAATCGGGGGTTTCGCACATTAGCAACATCAGGCATCCACAGCGCGTGGCGGAAGTCTGCTGCAACCAGCGGTTCGCGATGACAGATATCATCACTATCCAAAGCATGCATTGAGCGCCCATGGAATGCGGCCCACGCCAGCGCCTCTGCGCGGTCATCAGCATCCAGCATCAGCAGGCCTGTCGGCGACAATTGCGAATCAATACCGGTTTCGGAGAACAGATCTGCAACCAGGGTGGGATAGGCATTTTGTGCATGGTTGGCCAGGGCGGTGACAGAATCGGAGTAACGCCATGGATAAAGCGGCGACACGATGCCACCACCAGCCCATGAAGCCTCGCGGCCTGCGTCTGATTTGTCCACTACACACACGCTGGCCCCTGCTTTGAGCAACTCGCGGGCCAGCAGCAGGCCGGAGACACCCGCTCCGATTATAAGAAAGTCAGTCAAAAATCCGGTACCTCAGTCTGGCGACAGCTAGACTCAATACAAAGAACACCTGAACAGCCGGGCCATCTCATGAAAAATCCACAGCCCAGACTCCGAAAACAGGGATACACCTTGTTGGAGCTGCTGATAACGGTCGCAATTATAACAATCCTGGCAACGCTGTCGCTGCCGGCGTTGTATCCGCCTGAACAAAAAGAGGCCGAACAGGTGTTTGTGCAAATGGGGGCGCTGGTTTCCGCAGCGCGTGCGGCGGCTATAGACAGACATATCTCTGTTGTTATCTGCCCGACCGACAATATGGAATCATGCAGCAATGACTGGAATACAGGCGTTCTGGTGTTTATCGACAACAACCAGAATCGCCAGCTTGATCAGTCCGAGTCAATTATCGAACGCAGTGTCTGGGGTGGCGCCCCCTCTGCCTCATCGAATAGCCTGCGCGGCACCCTGCACTGGCGCGTGTTTGGCAATCGTCAAAGCATCTATATCTCACCTCTGGGAGAAATCAGCGATCAGAACGGCAATCTCACCTGGTGTCCCCCGTCTGGCAGTTCGGTAACGCCCCATCAGATGGTATTAAACAGCAGTGGCCGTATTCGACTGGCCGTTGATCAAAATGGCGATGGTCTGCGCGAAGATAGTCAGGGCAGACCCATTAGTTGTTGACCCGGGAAGACTTATCAATGAGTTACACCGCTTTTTACATCCCATTGCCGGCGACATACACTGAGCGCGTCCACAATCGGCGACGTTGCGTGAATTCAGATGCAATACAGGACTCTTCATTTTCACAGCAGACATCCCACCGCACGCTCAACCCGACAGCACTGCTGTTTGCATCCCTGACAAGCGGGACGCTGACCTCAAACAGAGGACCGCATTGCTGTTGCGAAAACTCCGTATCAATCCAGTCTCCATAAGTTTTGACCAGGCTGTCCGCATGCAAATTTCCCGGATAATGCGAAGTCGAAAGAAACTGCGCAATACCCGAATTCCCGATCACCTGCCATACCTGCCGCTCCGAAGCCAACAACCCGTGCTCCAGACGCAGGAAAGTCTGCTGATGATTCACATATGAAGAAATCATTTTTTGCCCGGACCAGGCAGTTTCAAGCGCAGCCAGAGCCACGGCCGACACTGCAGTTAAAAACACCAGACATAACAGCAAGACAGAACCCCTGTCTGACCAGGCTAAGGTGGCGCGGTCAGCTTGTCTGCTGTGTAAAAATCTATAGCGAGATATCAGGCCCAATATTGTCAGAACTCCCAAAATTTTAAATCTTCTGCCATTGCCGGCCCGCTACCGTAAAACTAAACCAAGACTCTGTGTCACCCACTGCGTCGACGAGCACAGCAGTGTTCTGTAAGCGATACTGAATCCGGACTGCCTTCAGTCGCCACCAGTCCGGTACCTGATCAACATCAACAAGTGCCAGATCTCCCGTTGATGGGTCTTCAACTATAAAACTGAATGCCAGTTCCGACACATCTTCAACCAGCTCTGTGGCAGGGAGGTAACTACCCGTGCCCGTCACTCGCCGCCGGTAGAGCGATATCGGATTGGATCGAACTCCTCCCCGATGCGCCAGATAGAATTGATCAGCAACCACATCAGGACAACAGTCCTGTTTTACCTGCAACGCATCGCTGCCGGATGCAGCTGCTGTGATAGTCGGGGCTCCGCCCGCACCTGCTCTCCACCCTGTCACCGGCGCCGTACACTGCTGAGTGATCACCACTCCGGGGCACCCCTTGCCGGAAAAAGATGGAGGCGAATCCCCCCTGCTGTTGCCATCCGTCTCTGTCAGATCAACACGAAAAAGCACATCGCGTAGCGAATGGCTGAGGATATGTTGCAACGTCGCAGCGTTCTCCAGCCGCCGACTGATGGATTGTTGTATTTCTATGCTCAGGCTGGTTTGCAAATGAACTTGTATGAGTACCAATGCCATCGACATGGAGATGGCAACAGATATCAACAGCTCCACCAGCGTCAACCCGTATTGCGCCCTTCTCATATAGCCAGCTCAGTCTGCAAAGTGTTTTGTTGAGTGCCCTCAGGCCCGTGCCAACTGAGCGTGACTGTCCATATTACCTGCCCGTCTTGCAGCTCACGCATGATATCTATCTTCGCCGCTGGCAAACGGTCTCTAACCATATTTACCCACAGGCTCAACTCGTTGCGCGCAAAAGCTGCGACTGGACATGCTGTACCGGCACGACAACTCTGTACCGGGCCAGCAAACCCGGTAATCAATGTTTGCGGATCAAGTGCTCTGAAAGCATCAGGGCTTATATGGGTAATCTCTGACAACTCCATCAGCAACAACGAAGCCTGCTGTCTATGCCCGGACGCAAGCCCAATGCCCAACGCCGTAGTCTGCAGTGCAAGCAGACACAGAATTCCTGTGCCCAAAATAACGCTGGCCACCAGTACTTCGATCAAAGTCATCCCTTTTGCAAACATAGACCCACCGACATCCGCTCCCGAACACGCGGCCCCATACCAGAGAAAACGCTCAATTAGCACTGAGTAGTATAGAGACTGCTGTCCTGGGCTCGCCCGGATGGGTCAAGAAACTGTGGCCAACAGCACACTATCCAGTGATTTTTGGCATTCATTTGCAAACTTACCTATAATCCGCGTTTTTCCGTCGCACACACCTGCAGCTACTACCGCAGCGCTCTTTTTTTTGTTCTGGCACACCAGGTACCGCTCTCATGGAATACGATTTTGTTCTGCTCGCGGTGCTGGCACTGATGGGGCTGATCGCCGGCGGTATTAACACCCTGGCAGGTGGCGGCTCCAACCTTACTCTGCCCATGTTGATGGTACTGGGTCTGCCACCGGACGTTGCAAATGGCACCAATCGGGTTGGAGTGATTTTGCAGGGTGTTGTCGCAGTGCGCGGATTTCACAAATACGGCAAACTCGATACACAATCCATTAGAGCTATCCTGGTTCCCAATCTGGCTGGAGGTGCCTTGGGCGCACTTGCAGCAGCCTTGCTGCCTAATGTGGCGTTGAAACCGTTGCTACTGGGCACAGTGCTGACCATGTCAGCCATAATTCTGATCAAGCCCGGTTTTATCGCACCCGAGCCAGGCACACCGGTGCGCTCGATCAATGAACATCGCGGCGCATGGTGGGGGATGTTTATAGCGGGTATTTATGGTGGCTTTGTGCAGGCGGGTGTAGGTTTTATTCTGTTGGCCGCGCTGGCCGGCGGACTTCGTTACGACCTGGTGCGTGCCAATGCCTTGAAAATGGTTTGCACAGTCGCATTTACTTCGGTGTCGCTGGTAATTTTTTTATGGTTTGATCTGATCAGATGGATTCCCGGTCTGATTCTGGCAGTGGGTACGATGCTTGGAAGTTATTTGAGCGTGCGTTTTGCCATCAGTGTGCAACAGAAAACCATCAAGTGGTTTCTTTTTGCCATGACGCTGGTGT
This sequence comes from Pseudohongiella sp., assembly GCA_030651695.1. GTDB lineage: Bacteria > Pseudomonadota > Gammaproteobacteria > Pseudomonadales > Pseudohongiellaceae > Pseudohongiella. The sequence continues at coordinate 21,268 of JAUSCD010000031.1, forward strand.
CGTGTATTGCAGCTATCCTGTTCTGATCAGGTCAGCGGACTGGTAAACAACAGACGTCAATCCAGAACACGGATGTTAGCCAACAGCAATACAATAGCAGCGCCACCTGACTCAGAGCGGCGCACACTGATTTTACCGCCGTAACTCTGCACAATATCAACGACTACAGCCAGTCCTATGCCCTGACCTTGCGCCAGCGTGTCAAGTCTCACACCACGTTGCAATATACGCTCGCTATCATTGTCGGCGATACCAGGACCATTGTCCTCAACAACCAGTTCAACTCGTGGCGGCGAAGTAGCAGGTAAAACGCTGAAAATTCTGACCCGGCCGTAGCCATACTTGCAGGCATTGTCCAACACATTGCCCAGCAGCTCCATCAGATCACGCTCATCTCCTAAAAAGTTCAGACGCGGATCTATATGCTGCTCAATACTCACGGATTTTCCTGCATAAACTTTTTCCAGTGCGCGACAGATCTTTTGGGCCGCTTGCGCAATATTGACCTGGCTGGCCAGAGTACCAACGTTACCTGACCGTACTGCTCTCTGCAGTTGGTAGCTGATGATCTGGTTCATGCGATCCAGCTGTTCCTGCACCAGACTCAGATGGTCTTCGCGTGCGGTTGCGGACAGACTCTGATCCATTGATGCCAGCATTTCACCTTGAATTACCGCCAACGGAGTTTTTAAACTGTGCGCCAGATCTGCCAGCGTGGTCCGGTAACGAGTCTGCTGTTTACGTTCAGTCTGAATCAGCAGATTGAGATTCTGCGTCACAGCACTGAGTTCAGCCGGGTAATCTGTGCCGAGTGACTCGGCCAACCCGGTTTCAATCTGCTTCAGGTCGCGCGCCAAGCGCCGCAGCGGCGACAAACCCCAACGCAGCAACAACAACTGCAGCACCAGCAACAAAACTGCCAATCCACCCAGCCAGGAAAACAGACTGCCACGAAACGCGGACACTTCATTGAGATAATTATCTGTTGATTCCAGAACGCTGAAAACAATGGCTTGCGGTCTGTTTTCCCAGGTGACGGCATAGTTAATGATAAAAAATTCGGAATCAGAAGATGCAGCATAACGACTGACACGAGTCTCACCACGATTAAGGTCAATTCCGAAGTTGCTGTCCGGGGCCCGCGCCGGGAACGAAAATTCAAGTGCTGAAGGTGTGCGTAACAGCTCGCCCTGGCCCGGGCTGCTGATGAAACCATAAAGGCCGGTGTTCAGTTGGCTGAAACGGGGCTCACGCAGATTTTCACTGAAGTAGAACTCTCCGCCGGTCTCGTCCACTGCAGCCAACAACACATACAGTTGCGTCTGCAGTTGCTGCGAGACACCTGTTTCAAGGCTGCTGCGAAAAGCCCTGTCGAGTACAAATCCAGTCAGGCCTAAAAACAATGTCAGCAGCACGGTCACTGCAACGAGCAGTCGGGATTGCAGAGAGTAACCGGCACGACTGCCCATTAACATATCAGTCCATGGCTCGTAGCCGATAACCCTGGCCGCGCACGGTATCGATGGGGTGTAAAGTCTCATCAGGATCGAGTTTTTGCCGCAGGCGTCGGATAAACACCTCAAGCACATTGCTATCGCGATCGTAGTCCTGAGCATACAGGTGATCGGTCAATTCAGCTTTTGAAACCACCTGATCCGGATGCAGCATCAGATATTCCAGCGTTTTGTATTCGTAAGCGGTCAACTCAACTGCTTCACCGCTAACGGTCACGCGTTTGCTGCTGGTATCCAGACTGATAGGCCCCGCAGCAATCTGAGGGCTGGCAAAACCAGCTGCACGTCGCAGCAAGGCATTCAGCCGCGCCTGAATTTCCTCTATACGGAAAGGTTTGACCACATAGTCATCGGCACCCGCATCCAGCCCGGCAACTTTGTCCTGCCAGTCCCCGCGCGCGGTCAGAATCAGCACCGGGTATTTGCGCCCTGCTTCGCGTAATTGCCTGATAACACTGATACCATCAATCAGCGGCAAGCCCAGATCAATAATCGCAGCATCGTAGTCATTCTCCAACGCCTGGAACAGCCCGGTCTTACCGTCTGCGGCATCATCCACAACATAACCGATACGTTGCAGCCCCATGGTCAGTTGCTGACGCAGCAGGCTCTCATCCTCAACAACCAACAGACGCATGTGTTACTCCCGGGTAATAGCTCCAGTGGCGCGATCTACGTATACAGTGTAGATATTGCCCTCATTATCGATACGGAAACGAAAGCGAATGCGACCATCATGATTGACTTCATTGACGCTGATAATATTGCCGGGAAAACGTGCGCGCACCCTCTCCAGCGCCTGGCGCTGGCTCAGCCCTTCCGCAGGGACCTCAAGTGCCTCTTCCTCTGCGGGCGGCTGAGCAGACAAACTTGAACAGCAAAATGCAGCCAGGATCAAAATCAGCAGTATGCGGCTGCCACGCATGGCGCGCGACCACATACCGGCTGCTGACTGTACAATGCTGCTCAAGGAGCCTGACGCTTTCATAACTCTCCAATAATATCCCGGGAAACGGTTCAGAGCACCGGATCATGGCTGACACGCAGACGAATCCGATCACCCGGATCCTGATCAGCCCTTACGGTAAACTCTTCACCGTTGTAACGATATTTCACCTGATACCCCATCAGACGCTCCTCTTCGCTGTAACGCGTGACGGTCTCGCAGTGCTGAACAGTCTGGTAGCGGGCTGTCTGCGGATGACTGTTGGCCCGAACTATATCACGGCCAACCGAGTGCCCCAACACTGCACCAACAACTGTTCCGACACGCTGGCTGGACTTGTTGTTGCCAACGGCGTTGCCAAGCGCTCCGCCAATTACAGTGCTCACAAGCACGGGGGTGCGACTTTCGTTACGACGCGACTCCCGAACACGAACTTCTTCCTGCCAGCACTCCTCACGAGGACTGGCCACAGTCACTGCCTGATAAATCGGGCGGGTTTCAACCACCTCGGCATAGACATATTGCGATTGCCCCAGGGCCGGCAGCGATGCCAGCAGACTGGCAGAGCCCAGACCTGCGCAGGTCAGTGTCATCGCCAGGATTTTCGACAATGGTTTTTTGTTTGTGGTTTTAACTGACGTATTCACGATTCACCTCGTTGTTCAGAAAATTACACAAACAGACTAGCGTCTGGCAGCTGAATCGAGACTGAATACAATCGCAAATTTGTGGTCTTGACGAGCGCAGAGATCATCTTGTCGTCCAGACAGTTGATTTACCTTGAGATAGCGGTAAAATCCGGCGGTCATGTAAAAGTAAAAAGACAAAATAACAATTAAAACCATTTACGCATCAAGCACTAAGCTTCAAGAGATCTACAATGTCACGCAAAATTCTGTCTTCAGCCTTACTCGTCAGCATCGTTTCCATCCCGTTTGTCTATCTGCTTGCCACTCAAATCGATGTTTTGGGTGTCCCCGGCCAGCTGATTGCCACACTGGCCATCGTTTATTTCGCCAGCGCTGGCAGCGCCTGGTTGTCTGTTCGTGTTGTGCAATCCGGCTCCAGAGCTGCCAAAGGAGGCAGGAAACCAGCGCGCCCGGCGGCAAGCGGGCGCGAGAAACCAAACCGTTCGCCCGAAACGCAGGCCGTTGCAGAAGGCCCGCGCGAAGCAGGTCAGGTGAAATGGTTTAACGCCAGCAAAGGCTTCGGCTTCATAACACGCGACACCGGTGAAGATATTTTTGTGCACTTCCGTTCAATCCGGGGTGATGGCCACCGTGTTTTAAAAGACGGTCAGCGCGTCGAATTCTCCGTTAGCATGGGCGACAAAGGCCTGCAGGCTGATGACGTCGCTGCTCTTGCGCGCTGACCAGGCTTGCCAAACCGGATTTGCAGGCGGGCTCTGGCAAATGTCAGTAGTGCGGCGGACGCTCATCCATCGGAGCTGAGCCGGGCCCGCGATCGGCAACGGCCTGCATCAACTCGCCCAGCTTTTCGCGATGCGACTGTAGTTCGCGCTCCAGGGTGTCTATCTGCTTTTGCTGGCGGGTTACAATATCATTCAGAGCTTGCAGATTGTCTTCCTGAAAAGCAAAACGGGTTTGCAAATCCACCAGTTGCTCATGTGTAAATGCTGTCGACATGGGAATATTTCCTGATGTTTGGGACTACGTTGCCAGTATAGTAACCTGTTTCTGCTCTCTAAACCGGTTTCTAAACGACAAGCAGCCATGTAATATTCTTCCCACATAAACACTGCAGACTATGTAAGAAACTGCCATATAACACTGTCTATTACTACTCGGAAACGCTTTCAGGAATTATTACGCCTCATGTCTACACAAGATCACCACGTGCCCGAAGAACAAAAAGCACCAATAAACTGGACCAATATGATCCTGTTTACTGTAACGCCCGTCGCGGCTATCACCCTGGTACCGCTTTACGGCTTCACCATAGGCTACAGCGCCTATGACTGGGCGGCGTTTGTTCTGATGATGGGCTTTTGCGGCATTTCCATTACGGCTGGTTACCACCGGTTATGGTCTCACAAAACCTATAAAGCACACCCGGCACTGCGGGCGATTTTTGCTCTGGGAGGCGCCTGCGCTTTGCAGAATGATGTGTTCCACTGGGCATCCGACCACCGTCGCCACCATCAGCATGTTGATGACAATGACCGGGATCCTTACTCCGCCGGCAGGGGCTTCTGGTTCTCCCACATCGGCTGGATTTTGCGGACCTATCCCAGCAGTACGCGCGATTTCTCCAACATCAAAGATTTGCAACAAGACCCGATTCTGCGCTTCCAGCACAAGCATTACCTTGCTCTGGTTTTGATCATGAATATCGCTGTGCCTGCATTTTTGGGTTATCTCGGTGGCAGCGTCATCGCTGGCCTCCTGCTCAGCGGACTGCTGCGCCTGGTGCTCAGTCAGCACGTGACCTGGCTGATCAACTCCATTGCTCACATGTGGGGCCGCCAGACTTACAGTGACAAGAGCTCCGCCCGCGATAACCCGGTACTCGCACTGTTCACCTATGGCGAGGGTTATCACAACTATCACCATACGTTTCAGTGGGACTATCGTAATGGCATCCGCTGGTGGCACTTTGATCCGACGAAATGGCTGATCATGGCCTGCTCGTGGGTCGGTTTGACCCGCGACCTGAAACGCTGCTCACCTTTAATGATTGAAACTGCGCGTCTTGAAATGCAGTATCGTCACGCCGCTGAGCGCTGTGACGCGCTGGCCAACGCTGAAACATTACGCGCCCGTCTGGAAGCCGAGTACCAGGACCTTAAACACAGTCTTGAATTGTGGGCCAAACACCGTCAGGACTGGTATGACGCAAAAACCAGCGAACTGCATGATCAGATCCACGAGCGCTGGGAAAAACTCGCATTGCGTGACAGTTACAAACAAGCGCGTTACCAGCTCAAGCTGAAACAACAGCGCTGGCGTGAACTGATGCAGGGTTTCTCCAACCTGCGCCCTGAAGCTTACTGAATTTGTCGCGGACACCGGTAAAAATGCTAAAACTACTGACATCCGTTATTGGCGGCACATTGTTGATATCGGTGCTTTTCACTGTCCCTGCCTCTGCTGCTGAAGAGGGAATTCTGGCGCCGGATTTCACCTTGCCCGGCGTCCGCGACAACGAAGCAGCAGTGACTCTGAGCGAGCTGCGAGGCGACATTGTTTATGTCGATTTCTGGGCTTCGTGGTGCGCGCCCTGCCTGCGTTCTCTGCCAGAAGTGAACAGCCTGTACGAGCAATACAAAGACCAGGGTTTCACGGTAGTCGCCGTGACCATCGATGATCCGGTGGAGGATGCTCTTGATTTTCTGCTGGACCTGGAAACGCCGCTGGCCTATCACGTTGTGCTCGACCAGACTGCCGAAATCATGGATCAGTATGCCGTTACAGGCATGCCAACCTCATTCCTGATTGATCGGGAAGGTGTCGTGCGTATGGTGCACAAAGGTTTCCGAGAGGGCGATACCGACAAGCTGGAACAGGCATTGACTGCTCTGCTCGCCGAGCAGCCTGTCCATCAGTCCGGGGATTAGCCGATCAATACGGAAACAGCTGCAATACCGGCTCATCCAGTGCCGACATCTGCTCTCGCAACTCCAGAATGTGTTCAGCCCAATAACGCTCGGTATTAAACCAGGGAAAGCTGAGCGGGAAAGCCGGATCCGTCCAGCGCCGGGCCAGCCAGGCACTATGATGCATGATTCTCAAGGTCCGAAGCGGCTCAATCAGTTGCAGCTCGCGCGCATCGAACTCATAAAACTCCTCATACGCTTCAATAATTTCCAGTAGCTGCGCTTGTCGTTGATCGCGCTCACCTGACAACATCATCCAAAGATCCTGAATAGCCGGCCCATTGATGGCGTCGTCAAAATCTACAAACCAGGGCTGATCGTCGCGCCACAGCACGTTACCGGGATGACAGTCACCGTGCAGGCGCAAACTGCTCAACTCCCCCAGCCCTTTGAACGTGGCGTCGATACGCTGAATAAGATCTGAGCTGAGGGAATCGTAAGCAGACACCAGACTGGCAGGAATAAAACGGCTATCCAGCAGGAACTGACGGCTCTTCACTGCCCACTGCTCAACACTGAGGTCTATACGGTGCTCAAATCTGGACTGCGAACCAACCCGATGCACCCTGCCCAGAAAACGTCCCATCACCTGCAGGTTGTCCAGATTATCCAGCTCTGGTGCGCGACCGGCGAGTCGTGGGAACAACGCGAAACGAAACGTTTGTCCTTGCACTTCAAAAAGATGCAAGGTCTGGTCATTGATTACCATGGGTGGCACCACGGGAATTTCAAGCGATTCCAGTTCCGCCGTGAACGCGTGTTCTTCCAGAATCTGGGCATCCGACCAGCGCTCTGGCCGATAGAATTTGGCTATCACAAAGCTGCCGTCATCCAGACCAATCTGATACACCCTGTTTTCGTAACTGTTCAGTGCAAACACCCGCGCACTGGTTGGCAAGCCCATGGCTTCAACGGCGTCCAGCACCTGATCTGGTCCCAGTACATCGTAAGCATGACGCTGCGGCTCTGTTGATACCTCAGCTACGGAGTCATCCATGACATTTCCAGAGCGTATTTTGTGCATGAATTGTTGTTCCGGTGGATCGAAGTTGCCGCGAGTATACTGTAAAATCGCGCCCCGCTTTTATGACAATCCATTTGAGACAAACCGTTTTCATTATTGTCGCCAGCCAGAGCCACTTACGAGTAAGGAGTTTCACTTGAGTACCAGCAACGCACAGCCGCGCCGTCAGGAACTTTTGAACCAGTACCAGCAGATTCAGGCAAAAAAACTCAATCTGGATGTCACCCGCGGCAAACCCGCGACCAGCCAGCTCAATCTCAGCGACTCACTGGATGGCATCCTGGCCGGCAACTACAAATGTGCTGATGGCACTGACGCACGGAACTATGGTGGTGGACTGGGCATTCCCGAGGCGCGTCAGTTTGCAGCGGACTATCTGGAAACCACCGCAGCACGAGTGATGGTTGGCGGCAACAGCTCACTGCAGATGATGTATCAGTATGTGCAGGGAGCCTTCCAGCACGGGGTACGGGGCGCAGACTCTGCATGGGTCAGAGAAGCAGGCAGCGGCCAGCGCATCAAATTCCTGTGCCCGGCACCGGGTTATGACCGCCACTTCTCGATCTGTGAGTATCTCGGCATCGAGATGATCCCGGTCACTATGGATGAGAGCGGCCCGGATATGAATCAGGTAGAAGCGCTGCTGCGTAACGACCCCCTGATCAAAGGCATCTGGTGCGTGCCAAAATATGCCAATCCGAATGGCGTGGTGTACTCAGCGGCTGTCGTTGAACGTTTTGCGCAACTGGGCAAAATTGCCGGTGCCAACTTCCGCATCATGTGGGACAACGCCTATGCGGAGCACCACCTGGTTGACAATCCTCCGGTGCTGGCAAACATCCTTGCGCTGAGCGAAAAATACGGCACTCTGGACAACGTGATTGTGATCGGCTCTACCTCCAAAATCACTCACGCCGGTGCTGGCATAGCATTTATCGCCAGTTCCGAAGCCAATATTCAGGCTTTTAATGACCATCTGGGTATTCAGAGCATAGGCCCAGATAAGGTCAATCAATTGCGCCACATGCGAATGTTGAAAGACATGGATGCACTGCGTGCGTTAATGCAACAGCACCGCGCCATTCTGCAGCCCAAATTTGAGCTGGTACTTAAACATCTTGAGCAAGGGCTGGGTGGCAAAGGACTGGGCAGCTGGAACAAGCCTGCGGGCGGCTATTTTATTCTGTTTGACACCTTACCCGACCAGGCGGACAAAGTGGTCAAACTGTGTGCGGGCGCTGGTGTCAAACTGACTCCTGCCGGTTCTACCTGGCCCTATAAAAAAGACCCCGCCAACACCAACATCCGCCTGGCACCATCGTTTCCCAGTCTGGCGGAGCTCGACGAAGCCATGCAGGTGTTTGTTCTGTGTGTTGAGTTGGCCGCACTGGATCAGTAATCAGGCAACCGCAATGGCGGGCGCCAGTTAATGCAATGCAAAAAAAGGGCGCTGAATACTCAGCGCCCGCTCTAAAGTTAGAAACCTTCCTTATGGATTCAGTAAATCCTGTCATCAGCTGAGCTTCCGAACCTCAATGCGGCTGCTGCTCAGCGACTACGCTCCCGTATCACTACACTGCGACGTTCCGCCTCCCGATAGCTGGAGTTGCGGCGGCCATCACGATCAACATAAATAACTTCGCGCTGCCTGTTGGCACCAGACCAACGACCTCGTGCAGGCTCATGATATTGTTTTCCATGGTTGCGGTGACCAAAGGCATTGCCCCGCCCCGGATGGTTAAAACCACGATCATAGTAATTATCATAGCGAATGTCGTGACGACTGACTTCACGATACACCGTGGTATGGCTGTGCCCGGTTTGCACGTAGGTATTGCTGCCAAGCCCGACGTAGACAGAATTGCTGACGGGGATAATCACTGCAGGCTGCACAATGACTCTGGCCGGGGCGTGGTAAACGGGAGTGTGGTAGACCGTCTCCCGAATGACGGTCGTGGTGCGCTTGCGGTCAGCTATGGCCGGGGTTGCGGCTACCATGCCGGCAACAACCAGTGCCAGCAAGGCCATGGATTTACCGGCTTTGCGACGATTCTGAGTAGTTGGAAAGGTATTCACCATCTGTTCCTCCGTGGTCTTTTGCACTGAAGGTCATCCAATCGGACAACCTGCTTTCAGATGCTTACGGGAACAGTTATAAGACAGTCAGCCTGAATTGAAACTGAATGCCAGTGTAAAAACCGGCAGTTCAGCTCTCGTTGCCAGTATTTCCGGTGTTGCGGCTACCGAACGCTGGCATCGGGAACGGCATAATATTGTCGCCATTGCTGATCTTGGCTACACCGGTCTTCTCAACTTCATCAATACGAATAATGGCTTGCAAAGGTATAAAGCTGCGCTTGACGTCCTGAAACTCCATTTTCAACTTTTCTTCTGCCGGATCAACCAACATCTGGCTGCGCTCGTCAAAAAGAAATTCCTCAACTTCAATAAAGCCATACAATTCACTTTGATAGACCTGACGAGCAAATATCTCATAGACTTTGCCCATATTGAGGAAGGTGATGCGGTAGATTTCCTGGCGACTGGCCATCGTGCTCTCTCATAACTGCACTGCAAACTGTGCTTGAACCTGCGGGTGAAACCTGACGCGCATATCGGGTCAGGGCGGGCATTGTAGCTCAAAGGGCACTGTCAGATACAGCATCGCTACAGAATTGCTGATATAATCCGCGGCTTTTCGCCGGTTATGCTATAACCCGCGCGTCATTTTTTGTACCAAATACCCCTCCGGACGACGGATACCATGAGCAGCGACAACACTTCCAGCACATTACCTGACACCTCGTCTGGCGCGCCATCCGGCCTCCTGCCAGGCACACTTGGGAAGAAAGTATTCATCAAGACACACGGTTGTCAGATGAATGAGTATGACTCCTCGCGCATGTTGGATCTGCTGAGCGAAACCCATGGTGCCGAACTCGTCGCTACGGCGGAAGAAGCCGATATCCTGTTGCTCAATACCTGCTCGATCCGCGAAAAAGCTCAGGAAAAAGTTTTTCACCAACTGGGCCGCTGGAAGTCTCTTAAGAAGAAAAACCCGAATCTGAAAATTGCTGTAGGCGGCTGCGTGGCCAGTCAGGAAGGGGCAGCCATCGGCAAACGCGCACCCTATGTGGACGTGGTATTCGGCCCGCAGACTCTGCATAAACTGCCGGAAATGCTCAACAAAGCGAAAGGCCTTGGCCCGGTGGTTGATATCAGTTTTCCTGAAATCGAGAAATTTGACCGCTTGCCTGAGCCTCGTGTAGACGGTTGCGAAGCTTTCCTGACGGTGATGGAAGGCTGCAGCAAGTACTGCTCATTCTGCGTCGTCCCGTATACACGAGGCGAGGAAGTCAGTCGCCCATTGGATGATGTTCTGGCTGAAGCGGTGCACCTGGCCAGCAAAGGCGTGCGCGAGATCAATCTGCTTGGACAAAATGTTAACGCTTACCGCGGTCTCAGCCATGACGACCAGATTATCGATTTTGCCACGCTGATCACGTACGTCGCCGCCATCGAAGGCATAGACCGTATTCGATTCACGACTTCACACCCGATGGAGTTTCGCAGCAATCTTATCGAAATTTACAAACATGTGCCCGAACTGGTCAGCCACCTGCACCTGCCAATTCAGAGCGGTTCCGACCGCATTCTGGCAGCAATGAAACGTGGACATACCACCCTTGAATACAAATCTATAATCCGCAAACTCAAAGCCATACGACCGGATATCAGCCTGTCGTCAGACTTTATCGTGGGTTTCCCGGGCGAGACCCAGAAAGACTTTGAAGACACCATGAATCTGATCATCGAAGTGGGGTACGACACCTCCTTCAGTTTTATCTACAGCCCGCGCCCTGGGACTCCTGCATCAGACCTGCCGGACAATACCAGCGAGCAAGAGAAAAAACACCGTCTGGCCGTTCTGCAGGCTCAGATTCTGCAACAGGCAGCGGCGATCAGCGAAAACATGATTGGATCTACCCAGCGCATTCTGGTCAATGGTCCGGCCCGACATGGTGTCAGCCTGATGGCTGGCCGCACCGAGAACAACCGGGTGGTGAATTTCCGCTGCGATGATCTCAGCCTCACCGGCCAGTTTGTTGAGGTAAAAATTACTGATGCATTCCCGAATTCGCTGGCTGGTGAACTTTAGGCAGGCAGGCTTTTGGCAGAAGGCCTTTTAAGAGGTGAACTCCTGGCTGCAATTGCTCTATACTGCAGGCTCTTTCCACCCAGTTTCAGGCGTCTTCGTTGTTGCATGTGCGTAGCTGCAAGCCACGTGAACAAAGACAAAGGAGTCTCCGGAGGTATTAGCCGAGCGGCATGGCCACAGAACAGAGCATCCACAGTCTCACCCTTGAGCCTGAGAACACACATCGCCTCGCAAACCTGTGCGGGCATCTGAACGAACACATCCATCAGATTGAAAAGTCACTGGCGCTGCAAATTCGCCAGCGCGGCAACGTTTTTCAGCTGTCGGGAGATACGTCATCGGTCAATGAGGGCGCGCGTGTGCTTGACCTGCTGTATCAGACTACCGCAGATGGCACTGCCATCACCCCGGATATGATCCATCTGACATTAAGAGACACTGGCGTGGCGGCCTCGATCATCCCCACAGCAAGCGCGCAGGACAGTGACGAATTCAAGCCTGTTCTGATCAAGACCCCCAATGTGTCGATCAAACCGCGTGGTAAACACCAGCGTCTTTATGTGGAGTCGGTGCGCAATCTTGATATCAATTTTGGTATTGGCCCTGCGGGTACCGGCAAAACCTATCTGGCGGTTGCCTGCGCTGTAGAAGCTCTGTTGCAGGAAAAAGTAAATCGCGTACTGCTGGTTCGCCCTGCCGTTGAAGCCGGGGAAAAACTGGGATTCCTGCCCGGCGACCTGGCACAGAAAATCGACCCCTATCTGCGTCCACTTTACGATGCATTGTATGAAATGCTGGGCTTTGAAAAAGTCACACGCCTGATTGAAAAAAATGTCATCGAGGTGGCACCGCTGGCCTATATGCGCGGCCGCACCCTCAATGGCTCGTTTATTATTCTTGATGAAAGCCAGAACACTACGGTGTCGCAAATGAAAATGTTTCTGACACGAATCGGCTTTGGCTCCACCGCCGTTATTACCGGCGACGTGACCCAGATTGACTTACCCAAAGGTACCCGTTCCGGACTGGTACATGTATTAAAAGTACTTGAAGGCATTCAGGGCATAGGGTTCAACTTCTTTGATTCCAAGGATGTGGTGCGCCATTCACTGGTGCAGCGTATTGTTGAGGCTTATGATGCCTACGAACGCAAAACCACGATTGCTTCGTTGAATCCGGATGGCAGTGGCACTCATGACCGTGATAATTGATGTCATCAATGACAGCTCTTCCGATCAGATTCCTGCAACAACTGATCTGCAGGATTGGTGTGATGCTGCCATAAAACAATTGCCCGCAGACACCAGGCCGCTGAGCCTTGGCTTGCGCATTGTTGACGAAGCGGAATCGGCTGAAATCAATCTGGCTTACCGGCAAAAAGACTACGCTACCAATGTGCTGTCTTTTGGCGCAGATATTCCCGACGCTGTCATTGACAGCCTTGACGAAGTCCCGTTGGGCGATTTACTGATCTGCGCCCCCGTGGTTGCGCGCGAGGCAAGCGAGCAGGGAAAAACACTCAATGCACATTGGGCGCATATGTTGATCCACGGCATACTTCACTTGCACGGGTTTGGTCACGAAACCGATGAAGAAGCTGCAGCAATGGAGACCTTGGAGGGCGAAATTTTACTATCTCTTGGTTTTGAAAAACCCTATCAGTCAGAACTACTACAACACTGACTTATCTCTGCAGCACTAAACACCTAACATTCTGATACAGACTCACCCGGGATTAAATACAGCAAAATGAGCATTCAGACCGACGCGCAATACCAACCACAGGACGTGGAAGCACAGGCCCAGCAGTACTGGGAAACACACCAGTCATTCAAGGTCAGCGAAGACAGCAGCAAAGAAAAATTCTACTGCCTGTCCATGTTCCCATACCCCAGCGGCCACCTGCATATGGGCCATGTGCGTAACTACCTGATAGGTGATGTGATTGCGCGCCACCAGCGTATGCTCGGAAAAAATGTGCTGCAACCCATGGGCTGGGATGCGTTTGGCCTGCCGGCAGAGAATGCCGCCATGCAGCGCAATATTCCGCCAGCCCAGTGGACCTGGAGCAATATTGATTACATGCGTAAACAGCTCAAGCAGTTGGGTTATGCCTATGACTGGAGCCGCGAGCTGGCTACCTGCCACCCGGATTATTATCGCTGGGAACAATGGTTTTTCACCCGCCTTTTTGAAAAAGGCATGGTTTACAAAAAAGAAGCCGAAGTGAACTGGGACCCGGTAGATCAGACCGTGCTGGCCAACGAGCAGGTGGTGGATGGTCGCGGTTGGCGCTCCGGTGCGCTGGTTGAACGGCGCAAAATCCCGCAGTGGTTTATTAAAATCACCGCTTACGCGCAGGAGTTGCTGGACGATCTGGCAAAACTCGACGGTTGGCCAGAAGAAGTGCGCACCATGCAGGCGAACTGGATTGGTCGCTCGGAAGGTGTGCAGCTGACTTTTGGTGTGGCTGGCCACTCAGACGAGCTGACGGTCTATACCACGCGCCCTGACACCCTGATGGGCGTAACTTATGTGGCGGTGGCTCCGCAGCATCCGTTAGCTGAAGAAGCTGCCGCGTCCAATCCCGCACTTGCTGAATTCATCAAAGAACAAAGTCATGTCAAAGTGGCAGAAGCCGACATGGCTACAATGGAAAAACTGGGTATGGATAGTGGCTTCAAAGCCATCCATCCGATTACCGGCGACCAGGTTCCAGTCTACGTAGCCAATTTTGTATTGATGAGTTACGGCACCGGAGCGGTGATGGCTGTGCCTGCCCATGACCAGCGCGATTTTGAATTTGCACAAAAATACGGCGTGGCCATCAAACAGGTAATAAAACCCGCAGTTGACGGTCAGGCTTGTGATCTGCATGAAAAAGCATTCACAGACAAAGGTATTCTGATCAATTCCGGTGAGTTCGACGGACTGGATTCGGCCAGCGCATTTACCGCTATCGAATCCTGGTTGCGCCAACGCGGCAAAGGTGAAAAACAGATCAACTTCCGTTTGCGCGACTGGGGTGTTTCCCGACAGCGTTACTGGGGCACACCCATTCCGATCATTAATTGCGGGACGTGCGGCGCAGTACCTGTGCCAGAAAAAGATCTGCCGGTGATATTGCCGGAGGGTGTCAGTTTTACCGATTCCGGCTCACCCATCAAAAAGATGCCGGAGTTTTATCAGGTCAAGTGCCCCAAGTGTGGCGCTGACGCCGAACGTGAAACAGATACATTTGACACCTTTATGGAGTCATCATGGTACTACGCACGTTATGCCTGCCCTGATTTAAAAACCGGCATGCTGGACAAGCGCGCGGACTATTGGCTGCCGGTAGACCAGTATATCGGTGGTATCGAGCACGCCATTTTGCATCTGCTGTACGCACGCTTTTTCCACAAACTGATGCGCGATGAAGGCCTGATCAGTTCGGATGAGCCCTTTGTGCGATTGCTGACGCAGGGGATGGTGTTAAAAGACGGTAGCAAAATGTCCAAGTCAAAAGGCAACACGGTTGAACCCGCTGCGCTGATTGACCAATATGGCGCGGACACTGTACGCCTGTTCACCATGTTTGCCGCACCGCCCAATCAATCGCTGGAATGGTCTGACAGCGGCGTAGAAGGCAGTGCACGCTTCCTGCGCAAGCTGTGGCGAACCATGACAGCGCACGATGGCACCGATGTCATAGATTTCCGCGAGCTGACGCTGAACAATGAACAGAAAGCACTGCGCTTTAAAACGCACAGTACATTGCTGAAGGTGGGTGATGACTTTGGCCGTCGTCAAACCTTTAATACAGCAATTGCCGCAGTGATGGAGCTGGTCAATGCCGTGAACAAATTCCAGGAGGAACAGGACACCCACAGTGATACGGAAGTCGCCCGCATCAACCTGAGTGTCGTGCATGAGGCGCTTGGTATTATTTTGCTGGCACTGTCGCCTATTGTTCCCCACTTCTGCCACGCTTTGTGGAATCACCTGGGGCACGCCGATGCCATCATCAACTGCCCCTGGCCTGTCGCTGACAATGCAGCTCTGGTTCAGGATGAAGTACAGATGGTGATTCAGGTGAATGGCAAGCTGCGCGGCAAACTCACAGTTGCAAAAGACTGCGACAAAACCACTATTGAAAGGCTGGCTCTGGCAGATGCCAATGTCCGGAAGTTCACTGACGGGCACACTGTTCGGAAAATTATTGTTGTCCCTGAAAAACTTATCAATATCGTGGTGGGCTGATGTCATTGATACGCCGTTCATTGCTGGCACCGCTGACTATTCTCCTGCTTGGCGGCGCATTGCTGAGCAGCTGCGGATTCCAGCTGCGCGGCGCCGACCGGGCAGCAATGCCAATGGACACTTTGGCGCTGACATATCCCGGCGGGCGTTACCCCCTGGCTGATATGTTGCGGGATGCGTTGGCTGCACGCGATGTCGTAGTGCCAGCGGAAACTGCCGATCACCTCCATCTGCAACTATCGGCTGAACGCCTGAACCGTCGAGCTCTGACCCTGAATAACCGTGGTGGCGCAGGGCAGTACGAGCTCACACTTGAAGTGGATGCCTATGTACTGGTGTCAGGGCAATTGATTGCAGGCCCGGAAACACTCGAAGTCACCGGCAGTTTTTATGAAGACACCGCCAACATCAGTGGCAGCAATAATGGTGTCGAACAAACCCTTGACGATATGCGTCGCGAGCTCGCTGATCAAATTGTGCGCCGACTGCGCCTGCTCAGTTTATGAAAGTCTACCCCGATCAAATACAGCCGAATCTCACCAGATCGCTGCCTGCTGCCTGTTGGTTAAGCGGCGATGAACCACTGCAAATGCGCGAATGCAGTGATCTGATACGCAGTATTACCCGGCAGCAAGGCTTTACCGAACGCGTACAGCATGATGTCGACGCCGATTTCGACTGGAGGCAGTTGCTCGCTGAAGGCAACAATATGTCTCTGTTCTCAGATAAAAAAATCATCGAGCTGAACCTGAAAAGCAGCAAGCTGGACGACAACGCCCGCAAGTCCCTGCTGGAGTATCTGCAGAGCGCGTCACCCGATAATTTGTTATTGCTGCTGAGCCCCAGGATCGAACCGGCAACCGCCAAAACACAATGGTTTTCGAAACTGGAAGCGCAGTTGATGCTGGTGCAGGTGTACCCGGTAGATAGCGAGAAACTGCCTGCGTGGATAAGTCAGCGCATGAAAAAACACGCATTGACGGCTGATACTGACGCCATTCAGCTATTGGCCGACAGAATTGAAGGCAATATGCTGGCTGCTGACCAGGAAATCGAAAAACTCAGCCTTTTATTCGGACAAGGCACACATCTGCGCAATGAACACATTGCCCGTAGCGTAGCCGATAATGCCCGCTACAACGTATTCGGTCTGATAGACGCCTGTCTCGCCGGACAGAGTGCGCGGGTAATGAAAACCCTGCAGAGGCTCAGACAGGAAGGCCAGGAAGTACTGATGATCAATGCCATGGTCAGCAAAGAACTGCGCCAGCTCAGCACTCTGAAAAATGAGCTTGGGCGTGGCGCCAGAGTTGATGAGGTACTTCAGCGACACCATATCTGGAAAAATCGTCAGGCTGCGACCCGATCGGCGCTGCAACGCCTCACCCCGGCGCGGCTGTCCGATTTACTTCAACAAGCCAGACAGGTTGATCTGGCCGTCAAAGGTATGCAGGTTACACCCGCCTGGGTGGTTATGGACAACCTGTGCCTGGAACTGAGTCGCTAGATCCCCATTCGACCCAGCACAGCGATCAACTCGCGGACGATTCGCTCCGCTACCGGATGCGTCGCTGCAAAACGCGCCTCCAGCGCTATAGCATCCTCAAGCTCCGGAACCAGCGGCTCTGACCTCTCTATCATCAGATCCATGTCCTGATCCAGCTTACGGGCCAGCTCCAACGTTTCTTCATCAAGCGTATCAGCTGATGCCAGCTCAGAACGCAACTGTGACAATAATTCCCGAACTCGATCCTGACTCACATCCCATCTCCTGCTTTTGTAGCTACTAAGCTAATCATTACACAGTCAGTACTACAAGGCGAATAGCAATGCACGCCGCACCAGAATAGTGCGCACTGCGTCAATTATTTGTCTTTCTAGCCGCCATGCGTCAATATATTGACGAATGGCGGCGCAAAATAAACACCCGAATACATATTGATGTACCCGGGTGCTTTAATCGCCATCAATCAAAATAAGTTATATAGCAGGCGGCCTTCTCAACTGGCTTTTGTGACCATACGCGTCATGGAACGCTCCTTCAGACGCCGATGAAAACGACGCTCGCGACTTTTGTACTCGAACCAGTAACGAGGAACATTCAGCAATAATGACCAGCGAGTGGTGTAGCTGACGCGGATTGTCGAATGGCTCTTGTCACCGGAAGTCAGCATAGGCTCACCTTCATAGATGTCTTTTGCACCTGTCATGGCATGGATGTGGCGGATATTGCCGTTGCGCTGATTGGCCATCAGCAATACGAACTGCTTGCGGCACCTGAATGCGTCCAGAATCAATTTCAGCCATACACCAAACTGCTCGGAAGCCGACTTCAATGATGCGCTCATCCATACACCATTGATTTCCATCATTTCGTAACTTTCGTTCTTGAAAAAATCATGATCGCGCTTCACCTGATCAGGAACAAACATCAGACTTCTGAACTGAGGCTTGGTAACCAGCATGTACCCCGCAACCATTTCTTCGCCTTTGTAGCCTGCCACGAATGTGCTGCGGTCTGCATAGTCATAAGGTAACTTCACACCAACATAGCTCTCAAATCGGCCGAGAAAGAATTCTATTTCACTTTCAGTTGTCAAAGTTCTGAACTTGATTGCTTCCATTTTTTTATCCTCGGTAGGAACATTCCTACATTTTGTTGGTATAGTTGGTATTGCTTTGCCTGAGCGGAGGCGAGTATCGTCCGCTCTTCTTTCCTTGCAGAAATAACGTAAAAAGCTGTGAGGTAGAGAGCTGTAATCCACATTAACAGCGAATTGAACAGAATCGTGCTCGCCCACCAGGCTATCAGGTAGGATACGTAAAAAGGATGACGAAAAATTCCAAAAGGACCAGTTGTCACTATATCCCCTACTTTATTGCTAAAAGCAAAATCCAACGACTTTGCGGTAACAACTGACCGCCAGAATATCACCAGCGATGCAAGATACAATATAGGGACAAAAAACGAATATGGTTTTGTGACATCCGTCACATAAATAAATCCGTACGTTGTCAGCAACATCTGGCACACCACAGCCAGGTCATAAGAATAGGCCAGAATTTTTGGAGTTCCTCCCGAAATTTTGAAAAAAAACAATCGCCCCCAAATGAGACTTACAACAATCAAAAGGTACAAAAACAAACTGATCCACGTAAGCATAGTTCTATAATTCCATATCCGGGATTCGATTTTATTCAAAAATGCTTTTATACACGCAGCCCTATTACTGCGCAATTGCTGATAGCCACCAAATCTGTATAATCAGCTCACGCGAATCAGGGTTGATGGATTAAAGAGTAATACTCTCCCCCGACAGACCAAGGCAGGATCGCTAATAATGGTCAACCAACAACAACAGACAACGTATGAATCCAGATAAGTATTCGGCATACTGCAAAGAACATGCCGATGAGTTCCGGGATGAGCTCAGAGACGATGCTTCACGTGCTCTCAGAAACTGGCCAGGAAAAACAGCAGCATTACTGCTGATCGCTTCATCACTGCTTTCCTGGCAAAGCATGATCCGCGCGGGCAATCCTGACGCGTACAAAGCCTTGTTTACTTATGCCATCCCGGCAGCTATCGCATTCGGCTATCCCTTAGCATCGCTGATTTTCTCCAGCCTCGATAAATACTCACGCAGCGTGCTGGATTTTTTCCTGCTCAGCATATTGTTTGGTTTCTGTCTGACCTTGCATTATGTGTTTGAACCCATCGATGCCGGTGCTGACGCATCATCGATTTATCTGGCCCTGTCAGGACAGATCAATTTCGCCATCCTGATGACCACTGCGTTCTCCTATCACGCTACCTTTGGCATCACTTTGCTGCGCAACAGCCTGTACACTTTGCTGACGGCCGTCCTTATTTACCTGATAGATCCTCAATATCTGGCGATCAACGCGATTCAGGTGCTACAGGGTTTTCTGGGCGGGATAATCGTCAGCTGGTTGTTTTTTGCGCGTATTCAGACCAGGTTTTATTACAAATCAATTGATGCTGACACCCGCCAACATCTTTACAAACAACTCTCCAAACTTGTTTATCCGCACCAATTGGCTCGTATAAAAGCTGGCGACCAGCTGGAAGAAACCATGCCTGTGGCCCCGGCTCAGGCCATTATCAATGTGTTCGACATACAGAACTCCAGTGCTATCAAGCATGAAAAGACACAATCATTTTTTCTTGAAATATTCCGCGCGTTTTCCCAGATATGCATGATGGGCTATGAACACAATCCGCTGAAATCCCGGGCATTCCGCCTTAAAGAGACCGGTGACGGATTTATCAGCGCCATTGGATACCCCTTCCTCACAGACAAAGCCGATACTCTTGCCGACCATGCCGTGGAAACAGCTCTGTTGATGTTCCGCGCATTTAACTCGGAAGTTGACCGGTTTGGTTATGGCCATCCCATCAAAGCGGCCATGGGACTCGCTTACAACTCGGTGCAAGGCACTTTCCAGAGTAGTGGCATCCGGGCTTATGATCTGTTTGGTGACGCCCTTATTCAGGCATACCGATATGAAGAAATGCGCAAAGTGCCGGTTATTGCCGAACTGATGAGAGAGCATGCCAGACAGTCAGGGCTTGAGCATTACAATATTCTGATTATTCAGGAAGTCATCTACAACTCACTGTGTGACCGCTATAAACAGATGTTCAGCGCTATAGATCTGCTCAACATCAACTACCATATGCCGCAGGATCCTCAAGCCCGGTATGTGTATTTCCACCTTCTTGAATAAACATCTATATCGCCTCTGCCTGTCAGCCCGTGAATTACGTACCAGCCTGCGCTATAATTGTGCCCGATTTACGCTGGCAGCCAATTTAAGGCCAGCCTTTCAACGTATCTGACACAACTTGCAGGAAATGAAATGACATCAGCTGACGCTTCAAACCCACACAACGGACATACAGTCGAGAAAATCGGCGGCACTTCCATGAGTCAGTTTGAAGCTGTCCGAAAGAACATTTTTATGAATCCAACGCTCAAGCAGCAGTATTACAGACGTATTTTTGTTGTGTCGGCGTATTCAGGCATTACAAATATGCTACTGGAGCATAAGAAATCCGGACAACCCGGGATTTATGCCCTGTTCTCGGATGCAGAAGAACAGCAAAGCTGGCGCGATGCCTTTGTCGAACTTAAAAACAGAATTCATGAAATCAACAAAGAGCTGTTTGAGCAACATGGCGAAAATGAACTGACTGCGGCCAATGAATTTATTGAATCCCGACTGAATGACGCCTACAAGGTGCTCGAGGATGTATCCAGTCTTTGCCAGCATGGCCATTTTGCACTTACCGACTATCTACAGACCTTGCGGGAAATGCTGGCCAGTATCGGCGAAATCCATAGTGCCTGGAATACCGCACGCCTGCTGCAACTTCATGGCCTGAATGCCTGTTTTGTTGATCTGTCAGGCTGGGCCAACAGCAAACATGTATCACTGGATGAAAATATTCAACGCGCTTTTGAAGGTATAGACCTGACCACCCAACTGCCCGTCGCCACAGGCTACAGTCACTGCGAAGGCGGTCTGATGGCGATTTTTGACCGTGGTTACAGTGAGATGATTTTCAGCCGCATTGCGGTGCTTAC
Source organism: Pseudohongiella sp. (assembly GCA_030651695.1). GTDB lineage: Bacteria > Pseudomonadota > Gammaproteobacteria > Pseudomonadales > Pseudohongiellaceae > Pseudohongiella. The sequence continues at coordinate 42,381 of JAUSCD010000031.1, forward strand.
CGGTGCAACTGAAGCCATTATCCATAAGGAATTCCACCTGAGCAGCGCTGACCCAGGAATTGTCGGTGCCAACAAAGCCGTACCTATCGGCCGCACCAACTACGATGTAGCAGACCAGCTTGCCAATCTGGGTATGGAAGCCATTCACCCGCGTGCGGCCAAAGGCTTACGACAGAACAATATTCACCTGCGGGTCAAAAACACTTTTGAACCGGAGCACAACGGCACCCTGATCACTCGTGACTACGTCAGCGATTCACCTTGTGTAGAAATCATTGCAGGCAGAATGGGTGTTTACGCCATAGAATTGTTCGATCAGGAAATGGTCGGAGACCTGTCCAATTATGAAGAAGAGTTTCTCAGGCAGATCACACGATTCAAGGCTCAGGTTATCAACAAGGATCTGAATGCCAATACCATTACTCATTATCTGTCGGCCAACCTGAAAACGGTGAAGCGCATCCAGGCTGCACTGGCGGAACTGTTCCCCGGTGCAGAAATAAACGTGCGCAAAGTCTGTATAGTGTCAGCAATTGGCAGTGATCTGAAAATTCCTGGCATGCTTGCCCGCACAGCACAGGCACTGGCGGATGCAGGCGTGGATATACTGGGCGTACATCAGTGTATGCGCCAGGTAGATATGCAATTTGTTCTGGATGAAGAGGACTACAACACGGCTGTGAAAGCAATGCATTCACAACTGGTTGAAGTCTACAACCACGGCCGCGCGATCAAACTGGCATAACAACATGACAATGAATCTGGGCCTCGTACGTCAGGACACTCCCGGCTGCAAAGACCTGGTTCATTTTAATAATGCTGGTTCATCCTTACAGCCACGGGCGGTGACTGAAGCTGTCCTGCACCATCTTATGCTTGAACAACGCCTGGGCGGCTATGAGGCCGCCGAGGCCCAGGCGGCTTTGTCGGACAATTTTTATCACGCCCTTGCTCGCCTGTTCAATTGCGCTCCAAGGGAAATTGCATTCGCTGAGAACTCTACGCGCGCCTGGACTCAATTATTGCTCGCTATCCCGTTTGAATCAGGTGACCGCATTCTGACCGGACAGTCGGAATACGCCAGCAACTATCTGAGCCTGTTGCATCTGGCTAAAACCCGCGGCGTTCGAATTGATGTTGTGCCGAATCTGGACAACGGCAAGATATGCCTGCAAACACTTGAGAAAAAACTCGACGATGATGTGCGCCTGATCGCACTGACACATGTTGCCAGCCAGAGTGGCGTAATCCAGCCCGTTGCAGAGGTCGGAAAACTGGCGCGCAAACACCGCATCTTCTATCTGCTTGACGCCTGTCAGTCTGCTGGCCAGTTACAACTGGATGTAAATGAAATCGGATGCGACATGTTGACTGGCAGTGGTCGCAAGTACATGCGTGGGCCACGTGGCACCGGCTTTATGTACGTGCGGCACACCATTCTGAATTACCTGCAACCGCAGAGTATAGACTTGCAGTCTGCAACCTGGGCTTCACGCGATCACTATGAGCTGCGCGATGATGCCCGTCGTTTTGAAGTCTGGGAACATTATGTGGCAGGCAAAATCGGGCTGGCTGTCGCTGCCGATTACGCGTTCACAATGGGGATGGACGAGATAGAAAATACTGTGCGCTCACTGGCAGACCGACTGCGCCATCAGATTGCAGAATTGCCGGGATTCACTGTTCATGAAAGCGGAGCCGAACTTTGCGGAATCGTGACCTTCAGCAGCGAACACCACAGTGCAATGCAGATACAACAACATCTGCGCACTCAACATATCAATACTTCAGTCATCCGCAGACAAAACACTCAGCTGGACTTTGCCACGCGGCAACTCGGCGATATCGGTCGCGCATCAGTCCACTACTACAATACTGATACCGAGATTGAGCAGTTCTGCTCTGCACTCAGACTACTGACACACGCCCGGTAACAAAGTTCTAAAAAATCATCTGAACATAAACTGCCAGAATGATTACAGGGCAAACGAATTTGATATACCAGGGCCAGATGCGCCAGAACAAACCACTCTGAGCTTCCGGATTACCTTGCCTGATCTCTGCCAGCAACGAATTCCGGTTCCATATCCAGCCGGCAAAAATCGCAAAAAAGAAACCAAGCAAAGGTTGACTGAATTCCGTTGTCAGTCGCACTACCCAGTCAAATAGCAGCCCGAAATTCAGCACAATAATCACACTGATCACGGCGGTGACAAGTCCGAGCACCAAACCGGCCTTGCGTCGCGACACTTTGTGCTCTTCAACAATGTACGATACCGGTACTTCCAGCATGGAAATTGACGAGGTCAGTGAAGCGATGGACATCAGCATGAAAAACGCCAGCCCCACAATCAGACCCGCGTCGCCCATACGATCGAACAGCGCAGGCAGTACTGAAATAATCAGCGCGGGACCAGCAATCAGCCCACCCTCCGCATCGTAAATTTCAATACCATTCAGTGCCGCTACCGTCATCGCCGGCAAAATCAGCAAGCCAGCCAGTACAGCCACGGAAATGTCCATTAACGTGACCATGCCACCAATCATGGGCAGGTTTTCTTTTTTGCTGACGTAGGACCCGTAAATCAACATGGTGCCGACACCCAGTGACAATGAGAAAAACGCCTGACCCATCGCGCCCAGTATCAATTCAGGGTCAGCTACACGGCTGAAGTCTGGCACCAGATACATGCGCAGACCTTCCATTGCACCGTCCAGCGTCATCACGTAAATGATCAGCGCCAGCAGAATAAAATACAGCGACGGCATCAGCCGCGAAGCCCACTTTTCGATGCCGTTGCGCACGCCGGCGACAACCACGTAAATGGTCAACAGATAAAACATCAGGGTGAAAATCAGATCGCGGGCAGTACCGGATTGGATCAGCCAGTCGGAAAGTGAATCCAGTCGTGCAATATCTGCAACTGCAGCAAACATAAATGAGAGCATCCAGCCGCTGACAATGGCATAAAAACTCAGAATCAGCGTGACTGTAATCATGCCGGCGAAACCAACACCAGCACCCACGCGGGCTGTCACTTTGTTGTCCGATAAACCGCGTAATGCATTTACCGCATTAGCCTGCGCGTGACGGCCAATAATCAGCTCAGCCATCAATGCCGGATATGCCAATAAAAATGCAAGAATCAGGTAGGTAAACAGAAATGCACCACCGCCATTGCTGGCGGCGTTAGTAGGGAATCCCCAGATGTTGCCAAGGCCGACTGCAGAGCCGGTGGCTGCCATCAAAAATCCGAATCGTGAACTGAATTCCCCGCGCGCTGTGCTCATCGACGATCGTCTCCCGTCAGGCTGATTTATTATTTTTAATCCGCTTCAGCTGATTCTGACAGCCGCTTATCCTTGTTCGAATGACTCAAGCACCAGACGCAATGTACCGGCATCGATCATACGTAACACAACATTGTTCAGGATACTGACCTGGCCATTGTTATTCACTTCAACGCGAGGGATTCTCAGTCTCTGGTCCGCATCTGTAAATGTAGCCATACCGTCTGGCGCTATTGCCAGCGGGATAATACTCAGAGGGTCTATCTGAAAGACGGTCTGAGCGCCATCTTCTACAACACGCATGGTCAGGCTCAGATTTCCGAGTGCGCCAGCGTCTACATAAGTATTAAGACGTGAACTGCTGTACTCAAACACATGCAGTGCTGAGCTGTAGCGATCCGTACGGTAGGCGTTCAGCAGCACCAGGTTTTTTTCCAGAGGCGCAGGGTCTGTCGCCGTATTAAAGTCCCTCACTGGCATCTGTGTAATGGCACTGCTGACCGCAATAACAGACAGCGCATTAATGCGATCGGCCACATCCATACCATCGCCCAGAACACGCGCGAAAACAGTAAAACCGCTATTCTGTTGATCCAGATTCGCTGAGTTGTCGGTCAGATTTATAAACCACTGGCTGGTGGCACTGTCTGGCAGATCACCAATTTTAGCCATCGCCAGCGTACCACGTGTATTAGAGACACCCGGCTCGTTCACCACAGTCGGGCCAACCGGAATCAGGGCCGGACCACATGCCGGCGGCAGCTGCGTACCGGCACAGTCACCAACCCATTTATGTGAGCCGGCCTGAATCACGAAATTGTTATCCAGTCTATGCACGACCAGACGGGCGAAATCACCGCGATCCACGTAACCCAGAAAATTGGCAACTGTTGCGGGTGCTACGTCCTGCAACAATTCGACAGTGAAATCACCATATGTCGTACTCACTCGAACAAAAGGCTCGGCCAGTGCGGATTGTGTGCCGGCTGACAGCAGCGCTGCCGCTAACAAACTCTTGATTACTGCTGATCGCAAAAACTTCATGCCTGCTCCTGTTGTACTCACAACGGTGTCCTGTCCGATTACTTGACCGCTTCGCCAGCAGCCTGTTTATCCGCATGGTATGAGGAACGTACCATCGGCCCACTGGCAACCTGTTTAAAACCCAGTGCTTCGCCAAAAATGCGTAACTCTTCGAACTCATCCGGATGCACAAAACGTGCAACCGGCAAGTGATTCCTGCTCGGCTGCAGGTATTGACCCAATGTGATCATATCCACATTGTGGGCACGCAGATCCTGCAGCACCTGCATCACCTCTTCTTTGGTTTCGCCGAGCCCCAGCATCAGACCGGATTTGGTCGGCACATCAGGCACACGAGCTTTGTACTGCTTGAGCAGATCCAGCGACCACTGATAGTCCGCACCCGGACGAGCCTGTTTATACAAACGCGGCACGGTTTCCAGATTGTGATTAAACACATCCGGCGGCGTCAGTTCAAGGATATCCAGCGCCGCACGCATACGCCCACGGAAATCAGGCACCAACACCTCTACCTTGATAGAAGGGTTATAGCGCCGCGTTTCGGTAATGCAATGGGCAATATGCTGTGCCCCGCTATCTTTCAGGTCATCGCGATCTACCGAAGTAATCACCACATACTTCAGGCCCATCTCGGAAATTGCCTGCGCCAGTTCGCGCGGCTCATTTTCATCCAGAGGTTTGGGCTTGCCATGTGCGACATCGCAGAATGGGCAGCGGCGGGTACATATCTCGCCCATTACCATAAATGTGGCGGTGCCATTGCTGAAACACTCACCCAGATTCGGGCAGGAAGCTTCTTCACAGACTGATGCCAGCTTGTGTTTCCTGAGCTGCTCTTTGATCTGGGCAATTTTCGGTGAAGCGGGAATACGCACACGAATCCAGTCAGGTTTGACTGGCAATTCGACCGTGGGAATTACCTTTACGGGAATTCTTGCCACTTTTTCAGCACCGCGAAGTTTTTCACCTTCTACCAGTACATTACGCCTGGTAGGCATTTCCTGTTGCGTTGACATGAGGTCACAGCTCCTGCCTGACATCGATCCAGCTATACGGTCCAAGCTGCATCATCAAATGCTGCAGCACCAGTTTTTCCATAGTTTCCATCAAAAGCTCCGGCGTGTTTCCTGGCGCCTTTTCGGGCGCCAGGTCTATCACTTGAGTAACTGCCAGCCCTTGATAACCACATGGGTTGATTCGGGTAAAGGGTTCAAGGTCCATGGCCACATTCAAACTCATGCCATGGTAGGAACAACCGCGCCTGATGCGTAAGCCCAGAGATGCAATCTTGGACTCGCCGACATAAACACCGGGCGCGCCAGCTTTAAGACCGGCTTCAATTTTTACAGCTGACAGGGCTTCAATTATCGCAAGCTCTATCATGCTGACCAGTTCACGCACACCGATACCGGCGCGACGCACATCAATCAATAGATATACCACCAACTGCCCGGGGCCGTGATAGGTCACCTGCCCGCCACGATCGATCTGCACGACCGGAATATCACCGGGCGCCAGCACATGCTCGGCTTTGCCAGCCTGCCCTTGAGTGAACACCGGACGATGGGATAACACCCAGAGTTCGTCCGGGGCATGTTCCTGTCGCGTACTGGTGAAAGACTGCATGGCGCGCCAGATCGGCTCGTAATCAGTCAAACCGAGCTGGCGGATGATCAGACTGCCTTTTTGGCTCATAACACCAGCTTTACAGCTGCCAGTTTTTTCAGATCTGCAAACAGATTCTCAAGCTGCTCAACACCGGTTGCTTCAATCTCAATGGTCAAAGCCACAAAGTTTCCTTTGGCGCTGGGACGCGCGGTGACATGCTCATCTTTGACATCCGACGCATGCTGGCGAAAAACTGCCAGCACTTCAATATGGAAGTGCTCATGCGCTTCGCCCATCACCTTGACAGGGTATCTGCACGGAAACTCAATGCGCGGAGCGTTGGGTGTATTTTCGGTCGTAAAATTCTGCATGGTTATTTAATCTGAAATTCAGGAGAACAGCCCCATGAAGAATAAAGTGAGTGCATCCAGCAGACGTTTTAACAGGCCACCACGTTCAACACCCTGCAGCGCTACCACGTTGCCGCTGTACAACACTTCGTCGCCCAATGTGATATTTACAGTACCTAATACCTGGCCTTGCTCAATAGCACCACGCAGGGTTTCTTCAGTATTCAGTGTTGCTACCAGATCACCGGCGCGGCCACGGGGAATAGTCAGCCAGACTTCGTTTTCGACGCCGACGGCGACGTTGTTTTCTTTGGCAGACCATACCCGCAGTGACTCCAGAGACTGGCCAGCGTCGTAAAGTTTATGTGTTTCAAAAAAGCGGAAACCGTAGCTTAACAGCTTCTGGGTTTCAACTGCGCGCGCTTCTTCGCTCGCAGTGCCCATCACAACAGAAATCAGACGCATGCCGTCCCGCTGTGCCGAAGCCACCAGACAAAAACCCGCAGGTGTCGTCCAGCCGGTTTTCATACCATCGACGGTGTTATCACGGAACAACAGAGTATTACGGTTGGACTGACGAATGCCGTTGAATGTGAATTCTCGTTCGGCGTACATACGATAGTGCACCGGATGCTCAAGAATCTTCACTCGCGCCAGCGTCGCCAGGTCGCGCGCTGACATCAGATTGGTTTCGCCGGTGTCATCCAGGCCACTGGAATTGACAAAATATGAGCTGTTCATGCCGAGTCTGCGCGCATGCTGATTCATCAGATCGGCAAAAGCTTCTTCGCTGCCGGCGATGTGCTCAGCCATCGCAACACTGGCATCGTTGCCAGACTGAATAATGATACCGCGCATCAGATCTTCTACGCGCACATAGCTGTTTACATCGACGAAGGTCTTGGAACCTTGTGTACGCCAGGCCCTTTCGCTGATAAAAACCTGGTCATCCAGCGTGAGATTGCCGTTATCGATTTCATACTCAGCCACGTACGCCGTCATGATTTTTGTCAGACTGGCAGGCGGTAAAGCTTCATCAGAGTTCTGCTCCATGATGATATGGCCCGTAGCCGCGTCAATCAGGATATAACTGCTGGCTGCTATTTCAGGCGCACGGGGCGTTATCGCAACCGGTGCCGCAGCGGTCGGTCTGGGGACTTGGGCTGACGTCATCATGCTGGAACTGAGTGCTACAGACGCTGCCAGCATCAGTGCCAGATAGCGGCGCCATGTGCCCGTTGCGGTGTCGTTGTACTGCGTAGACTTGTTCATGCATTCAATCCCGTTTCGTATGTTTGATCTTAAGTCGTTTATTCTTCAACCACATAGGGTTGACCCAGATTTGCGGACTGCATCAGCGCTGAAATACGTTCGATTTCTCTGGAGTCAGATATGGGGCCGACCCTGACGCGATGCAACTGCTGATTTGAACTTTGTCCCTGCACAGATCGGATAATCACCGGCATACCGGTCAGTCCGCGCAGGCGGTCCGAGAGCCGCTGCGCGGCATTCAGGTCAGAAAATGCACCCGCTTGCAGGTATCGGTTGCTGCCGCCGGCAGTCGCCACTGTTAACGGTGCTGATGACGCGGTATTCCCGGCCAGAATGACATTCTGTTGCCCGGCCACAATCGATTCGACATGAACCAGTGCCGTGCCCCTGTCAGCAAACCCGAGTTTGTAAGCAGCGGCATAAGACAGATCGAGAATTCTGTCGTTGTGAAACGGACCCCTATCATTAATACGCACAATGATGCTGCGTTGATTTTCCAGATTTGTCACTCTGGCAAAACTGGGTATGGGCAGACTGATATGCGCGGCTGACACCTGATACATATCGAATACTTCGCCGTTTGAGGTGTCATGACCATGGAATTTTTCACCATACCAGGACGCCAGCCCGGTCTGCTGAAAACCTTCCTCTGTCTGCAACACATGGTAAGTGCGGCCATTGACCCGGTAAGGCGACCGGTTTCCCGCCATAGTCCGGTTGACCGGCACAGGCACTACATCGCGAATCCGCGAAACGTCGAGAGGTGCTGACGGCGCCCTGTCCTGATTGATGCTGTAGCGACCGGCGTTGGCAACGGGCTCCGGCGATGCAGAGGGAGACACGGGCGCACTGCGGCAGGCGGCAAGTACAACCAGACTTAATGACAACAGAAATAATCGATAATTCAATGCCTTATCTCTTTGAGTCAATAGCAGGCAAAAACTCACTACAAGCCTGCTGATGGGTTTGCCAAGCCGTTATAAAAACGGCCTCATGTTAACGCTTTAGGGATTGCTTGTCAGTAACAGGCTGTCTGCGTTAGCGGCCTCTTTCTCGAGCAAAGGCAGCATATAAGCATCCAGAACCTCACGTGCCAGCGGACCACCTACAGAGCTGCCGCCCTCGCCATTTTCAACAAAAACAGCCACGGCAATGCGTGATCTTGGTGACGCGTCGAACGCGATAAACATGGCGTGGTTCAGGTGATCATCATTTGTGTCTGTACGCTCTGTCCTGTTGCCGCGCGCATCCACCTGAAATCCTACAACCTGAGCCGTACCTGATTTACCACCCATGGGGTACGCCAGCGGTTTGGCACCCGCTACAAAAGGATAAGCCGTGCCTTCGTGACGCCGGTTATTACGATCGTAGGGTTTGCTGACAGTGTGTTCCATGGCTTTACGCACCAGTGCTATCTGCTCGCCAGGGGGCAACAGCGGTTGCGCCACCTCCTCACCGTCAAACAATATATCTGCAAAATCATCGGCAGCCCCGTCCTGCACAGCTTTAAGGAAACGCGGACGTTTGAAAACACCATGGTTAGCGATGGTTGCGACAGCACTCGCCATCTGTAATGTAGTGGCCTGGAACATACCGTTACCGAAACCTTCTGCCGGCGTCTCGCCCGGATACCAGGGTTCATTTTTAGTAGCTCGCTTCCAGGCTGGTGAGGGCACAATTCCGCGATTGGCCTCTGGCACGTCGATACTTGCGTTAACACCAAAACCCCAGGTCAGCAAATAGTCGTGAATGGTCTGAATACCCAATTCCACAGCGACGTGACTGAAGTAGGTGTTGCAGGATTGGTAAATGGCACGCTCCAGATTGACTGAGCCATGACCAGATTTGTCAACCCACCAGGTCCAGTCGTAGTAAGGTCGGGCGCGGCTGGGCAAACGGTAAAAACCCGGATCTGCAATCATGGTATCCGGTGTTACGACGCCGTGATACAGACCCGCCAGACCAATAAATGGTTTGATGGTCGAGCCAGGTACGCGTGAGTTCACAGCGCGGTTAAACATCGGGGAGTATCGTGACGCGTTCAGCTCAGCCAGTTGATCACGCGATATGCCGGTTACGAACAGATTGGGGTCATAACCCGGTTTACTGACCATGGCCAGAATACCGCCTGTGGCCGGGTCTATTGCCACAATCGCTCCACGCCTGTCACCCAAAGCCTGCTCCGCAGCCAGTTGTAGCGACACGTCCAGATGCAATTGAATGTCGCGGCCCGGCTCGGGATCTGTGCGCCCCAGCACACGGGTCACGCGGCCACGATTATTTTTCTCTACCGTCTCAAAGCCCACACTGCCATGCATAAAATCTTCGTAGGTTTTTTCTATGCCGGTTTTACCGATCTGGTTGGTGCCACGGTAATCGCGCACCTGCTCCTCACTCATACGCGTGAGTTCCTCACGGTTGATCTCGGAGACATAACCAATGGCATGGGCAATTGACTCGCCATAGGGGTAGTACCGAACCAGTTGTGCCTCAACGGAAATGCCCGGCAACTTATGCTGGTTGACAGCAATGTGCGCAATTTCATCGTCGGTGAGTTTGAACTTCAAAGGGACAGAGGTGTGTGGCACCGCCCTTCGGCTGAGACGCGTCCGATACTGATCGAGCTCTTCATCTGTGAGGCCGATTTCACGCCGCAGGAGTTCGACTGACTTTTCAAAGTCTGCTGCAGTTTCGCGTACCACAGTGAGATTGAATATCGGGCGGTTATCTGCCAGCAAATTGCGGTTGCGATCGTAAATCAGACCACGAGTGGGCGGGATAAACTGCGAGTGAAGACGATTACCTTCTGAACGCTCAGAGTAATAGTCATGGTTATAGAACTGCAGATTGATCATCCAGCCGATCAATATCGTCGCCAATACGCAGACAACTCCGCTGGCAACGAACAAACGTCGGTTAAATATCTGGATTTCGTCCTTATGTGCGTCAAGCCTGAATTTTTTAACCATGGCCACCCGGTTCAATTACCTGTCTCAAAAACGCGCGAATTGCTTATATGACAGGTATTTGGGAGATAAGTTTACATGTCTTTCTTAATCTGTAAAGCTTTGGGCTTGATATCTATACGATCGGTCAGTATTTGTCAGTACTACAAGTCAGCCACGATGGTAAGGATGTCCCGCCAGCACACTCCAGACCCGGTAGATTTGCTCCGCGATGACAATTCGGACGAGCGGATGAGGCAAGGTTAATGCTGACAAGGACCAGCGCTCATCCGCCCGGGCCAGACAATCCTGACTCAAACCGTCAGGACCTCCCACCAACAGACTCAAATGCCGACTATCATCGCGGATAGTTCCGATTCGTGCCGCCATAGCCTCTGTCGTGAATGAGCGGCCCAGTACATCCAGCGCTACCACATAGTCGCGACTACTCAGGCGGGAAAGCAAAGCTTCGCCCTCCTGTTTCATGGCCTGATGCGGATCGGTGTTTTTACTGCGCTTACCAAGAGGTACTTCTATGCAGTTAAAACTGAACTCCGCCGGCAGGCGTTTGCTGTATTCCAGCATACCCTGCTGCACCCAGTCCGGCATGCGGGTGCCTACGGAGATCAGATTGATTTTCACGGCTCTATGGGTTTTTCTGCTGGTTTGAGTGCTTTGAAATTCCACAGATCTTCCAGACGGTAGAGCGAACGTGTGGCAGATAGCATCAGGTGCACAATTACGTCACCAAGATCTACCAGGACCCAGTCGGCTTGCCCACGGCCCTCAATACCTTGTACTTGCACGCCGGCTTTCTTGGCGTTCACGATAACTTCGTCTGCCATCGCTTTGATATGCGTGCTGGAGGTTCCGGTGCAGATGATCATGCAGTCGGTAATAGCGGTTAAACTGCGTACATCAAAGACTTCGATGTGCTGGCCCTTGATGTTATCCAGTGATTCGACGACCAGATCACTGATTTGCTGGGTATCCAATTATGTATGACTCCTGCCTGCAGAGCCTGACTCTGCAGGACCTGATACGGTTGAAATATAAAGCCCGTGCCGGCGAATATAAGCCTGCACAGGTTGAGGTACTTGCGCGGGCATGTCAGCACGCGCCAGCGATTGTCTTATTGCACTGGAAGACACGGGTATATCCAGGTCGTCCAGCATCAATACACGTCCATGCCCGTTACCCGGACTGAACAATGAGTTCACATCTGTCACCAGACGCTTGTCAACTTCCTGCGCCAACTCTGCAGGCATCTGAACATTCACATCCGGACGATTGGTCACTGCCAGATGACACAAATCGAGCAACTGCCGCCACTGATGCCAGCCCGGCAAACTGTAAAAACTGTCACGCCCCAATATATAGACCAGAATTGCCTGAGGAAATTCATCTACAAACGAACGCAGCGTATCCACCATGTAGGACACGCCCGGACGTTTCAACTCCCTGTCATCGGCGAGCAGCCTGTTGTCGCCGGCTATTGCCAGCTCAAGCATTGCCAGTCGATCTGTGCCCGAAGCACCCGGCTGCGCGCGATGATTCGGGCGCGCGCAGGGCACCATGTGTACAACGTCCAGTGCCAGCTCGTTCAGCGCCAGGCGCGCTGCCGCCAGGTGGCCTTGATGCACCGGGTCGAACATGCCTCCCATCACACCAATTCTTGCCGGCAGCGGCTGTTCCTGCTGATTAAGTCCGGATATGGCCGTCTCCGATCACTATGTATTTTTGTGAGGTCAGCCCTTCCAGACCCACCGGCCCGCGGGCATGCAGTTTGTCGGTCGAGATGCCGATTTCGGCACCCAGACCGTATTCAAAACCGTCAGCAAACCGTGTTGAAGCGTTTACCATAACTGAGCTCGAATCCACTTCGCGCAGGAAACGCTGAGCGCGACCGAAGTTCTCGGTAATAATCGATTCGGTATGCGCTGAGCTGTACTTGTTTATATGCGCAATGGCTTCATCCAGACCCGCAACCACTTTAACTGAAAGTACCGGTGCCAGATATTCCTCAAACCAATCCTTTTCAGCAGCAGGTTTTGCACCGGGTAACAGCGGCAAGGACTTTTCACAGGCGCGCAATTCTACGTTGTGCGGCGCGTATGCGGCAGCCAATACAGGCAACACCCTGGCAGCAACAGATTCAGCTACCAGCAGACTTTCCATCGTATTGCAGGTCCCATAACGCTGGGTTTTGGCATTCAGCGCAACTTTAACCGCCTTGTCCAGATCAGCAGCATCATCGATGTACACATGGCAGTTGCCATCCAGATGTTTGATAACAGGCACTCGTGCCTCGGCGCTGATGCGCTCGATCAGACCCTTGCCACCGCGTGGAACAATTACGTCCACGAATTGCGGCATGGTAATCAGCAGGCCGACAGCTGCGCGGTCTGTGGTTTCAACCACCTGCACCGCATGTTCTGGCAAACCCGCTGCCGTCAGACCCTGACGGATAAATCCGGCAATAGCCTGGTTGGAATGTATCGCTTCAGATCCGCCACGCAAAATAGTGGCATTACCGGATTTCAGGCACAGGCTGGCAGCTTCGCAGGTCACATTGGGACGCGATTCATAAATAATGCCCACCACACCCAGCGGCACACGCATTTTGCCAACCTGGATGCCGCTGGGCATAAAGCGCATATCCGTGACTTCACCCACCGGGTCTTGCAGGGCCGCGACCTGGCGAAGGCCTTCAACCATGTCGTCGATGCGTGCCGGTGTCAGCGCCAGTCTATCGAGCATCGCGGCGTCCAGACCTTTCTCGCGGCCCGCCTGCAGATCTTTCTGGTTAGCAACTTCAAGCTGGGCACGGCCAAGCTCAATAGCATCTACCATCGCCAACAGCGCTGCATTTTTGGTAGCCGTAGACGCAGCTGCCATCACTCGTGAAGCAGCCCGGGCTTGCGCCCCCAACGTATACATATAGGTGGAAATGTCGCTCATACTTGTGCGAATCCAGTCAATCCGGTGAAAAAGGCGGGCATTATAGCCCAGATGGGGACGGAGGAGGTAATGGGAGGAAATGGGGACGGAGGAGTAAACTCCTCCGTCCCCATTTCCTCCCTCCATCAGATATGATTCTGCAAACTCATCTCCGCCGGATACGGATGCATATACCAGGACCGGCTTATATAGTCGTCGGGATAACGACGGAAATAATGGTTAAGCAGTGTTATCGGCACAATCAGGGGCAAATACCCTTGCAAGTACTGCTCAAAGGACTCGCGCAGCTCAGCTTTGTCATCAGCCTGCAGATGATCCCGCAGATAACCCTGTATATGCTGCAATACGTTGACATGATCACCACGGGTGGCACGTTTTTTTAAGGCCGCCATTAACGCCAGCAGATACTGATCGGCAATCTCGGCCACATTATCTTTGCGCGCAGCAGCCAACAACGGGCCTTGCTCGCGGTAGGTTTTTTGACAATGGCTCATCAGAATCAGTTTGTGGCGCGCGTGAAAATCAGTAAGCGCTCCAATGCTCAAACCCTGACCCATCATCTGCCGCCAGCGATACATCACATATACTCGCTGAATAAAGTTTTCGCGCAGAATTGCATCACCCAGACGCCCTTCCTCTTCTACCGGCAGCGACGGAAATCTCTGCATCACACGCTCGGCAAAAATGCCGGCACCGTCTTTTGCAGTTGTGGTGGCCTCACCACGGGTCTCATAAATTTTCACCCGCTCCATACCGCAGCTGGGTGAATCGCGTTTAAAAATGTACGCGCACAATCCGGACACCCAATGCATTTGTGCGTCCGCGCTGTCCTGCAATCGCTGCGTATAGTCGAGCTGATAATTTTCGCTGTCGACACAAATCACATTATTGTTGTGTCTGACCAACCGTATGGGTTTTCTTGGCACACCCAGACCGATATCCACTTCCGGACAGAACTTGCGATACTCAAAGTATTCGCCCAGTGTCTGCTCGATATAGGAATGCAGTTTGTGGCCGGAATTGAAACGCACTTCATCACCGAGCAGGCAAGCACTGATACCAACAGGTATTTTTTCATTTTGATGTTTATTCATGAAGCAACTGATTCCTGACGCAGCAAGTCGTACAGATTCAGCTCACCTTGAATCAGCCGCACTTTTTCGCGTTTGGTTAATTGTTTGACCCGGTACTCCAGTTTGAGCGCCGTGGCACGATCCGCCACCTCACACGAATACATCAGCTGCAACGGTGTTCTGCCCCGCAGGTAACGTGCGCACAAACGCCCTTGTGATTCATGTTCCGAAAAACGACGCTGCACATCGGTTGCAATGCCGGTGTAAAGACTTTGGTCACCACATTGGATCAGATACACATGCCAACTTTTTGCGCTCACATGATTTCCCACAGACACTCTTCGATATTCTCAGCGCCATCCGATCGCGCGCGCCCATCCCTTTGCAATTTATACAGATGTGCCAGCAAGGTTTTTTTGGCCCATGGAATCAGATGTGCAGGCACATCATCGTAAGCCAGCAGCACCAGTTCATTCAGGGTGCAGGAGTTCAAAGCGCCCAGAGATTTCACAACTTTTTGTTCCCGGCGCTGGCGATGCCTGATCAAGGTATCAATCATCTGCACAGGTTCAGTCATCACTTCACCATGGCCCGGAGCAAGGGCTTTTAATGGCATTTGTCTGAGCTGTTCAAGTGAATTCATATAATCAGTCATATCACCATCCGGCGGTAATATCACCGGCGTGGTGCCCTGCAGAATATGATCACCGGTAAACAGGATGGCGTCTTCTTCCAGCAAAAAACAAAGATGGTTGGAAACATGCCCGGGAGTATGAACCAGGCGCATGCTGAAACCGTCGCATTGAATACTTTCACCGTCCCGGTAAACACGATCCGGAACAAAACCATGATCCTGATAGGCCGCACCCTCAGGCGGCGACAGGCCGACCACCTGCGCACCTGTCAACGCTTTTAGTGCGGCGGTGCCGGGCGAATGATCACCATGAGTATGCGTTACAAATATCCACTTCAGCGGCCAGCCAGCAAGCGCCTCAATGATGGCGCTGTTGTGCGCCGGTATGGCAGGGCCGGGATCAATCAGGGCCAATTCACGCTCGCCGATCAGGTAGGTATTGGTGCCCGGCCCGGTCATCACACTGGCGTTGGGACATAACAGGCGCTGTACGCGGATACTGCCAGTGCTGACATCCACAGGCTGGCCTGCAATAAAACGTGAATTTTCCATAAGACTCTGTTTTATATCGTTTCTCAGCCAGCCTCCGGTAATAAAACCGGGCCGTTTGAGTATGCCGTCATCATAGCCGGTTTAACACCGCTGGCAAACCATGGCGCATGAGCGCAGTGCCGGACTCGACTAGCTACGACTGGTCTTTCAATTCAGTTCACGTTATAACAAGCGCTTTCAGGGAAATGAGCTCAAGCATCATGCACAGAATAAAAACCTACAACCAAATTGCAGAACAGGGACTGGAACGCTTTCCAAGTACACGATTTCAGGTCGGGGCTGACACCTACGACGCTGATGCCATCCTGCTGCGCAGCCACAAACTGACTGTCGCTGAGCTCGGCAACCGGCTCAAGGCCGTTGCAAGAGCCGGCGCCGGCGTCAACAATGTGCCGGTCGCCGACTGCACCGAACGCGGCATAGTGGTGTTCAACACCCCCGGCGCCAACGCCAACGCTGTCAAGGAGCTTGTGCTGAGCGGCATGCTGCTCGGATCACGCGGCATTGTTGCCGGCATGCGCTACATTGACACGCTGAGTGACATCACTGACCACGCAGAACTCAACACATTGCTGGAAGCCGAGAAAAAGCGTTTTGCCGGTAATGAGTTGAAGGGCAAAACGCTGGGCATCATCGGTCTTGGCGCGATCGGCTCGCTGGTTGCAGGAATGGCCATTGATCTGGGTATGAAAGTGCTGGGTTATGACCCTGCTCTGTCAGTTGACGCTGCCTGGAGACTGCCTAATCAGGTGCAGAAAATCGAAAACGTCAGCGCGCTGCTGGCTAATTCAGACTACGTCAGCCTGCATCTGCCGGTACTGGAAAGCACACGCGGACTCATTAATGCCGACATGGTCGGTCACATGAAACCCGGCCTTTGTCTGCTGAACTTCTCGCGCGACGAGATTGTTGATACACCAGCCATCGTCACCGGGCTCGAGGCCGGCGCCCTGCGCATGTACATCAGCGACTTCCCGCGTCACGAGCTGATAGGCCGCGACGACGTCATTCTGATGCCACATATCGGCGCCAGCACCGAGGAAGCCGAAGAAAATTGCGCCATCATGGCAGCAGAGCAGCTGAAGGATTTCCTCGACAATGGTAACATCCGCAACTCCGTGAACTTCCCCGCCCTGTCTCTGGATCGGGTGCAAGGGGCCGCCAGCGGAACCCGCCTGGCAATCAGTAATAAAAACGTGCCAGGCATGCTGGGCAAGATCCTGTCCATACTTGCGGAGCAGGACATCAACGTGGTCGACATGATCAACAAGAGCCGCGACGACATAGCCTATAACCTGATTGATCTGGCCAGCCCACCGGCGGCTGCCGCCATCGACGCGATCGCGTCTACCGATGATGTGATCAAAGTCATGGTGTTGTAAGCAGCAACGAATTTGAATAGTTAGAACAGATACCAACTTTTTAATACAACCGTTTGCAGGGATTTAACGATGAACCGCATTTTTAATTTTGGGGCCGGCCCGGCCATGTTGCCACTGCCTGTGCTGGAAAAAGCCAAAGAAGAGTTTCTGGACTGGAAAGGCCTTGGCATGTCCGTGATCGAAGTCAGCCACCGCAGTGCCGAGTTTGAGGCGCTGTTGACCGAGACCGATAATCTGATGCGCGAACTGGCTGGCTTACCGGAAAACTTCGACATTCTTTACGTACATGGCAGTGCACAAATGCAGTTTGCCGCTATCCCGCTCAACCTGATGCCATTAAAGCCTGCGCATAAAGCCGCTTTTATCGAAAGCGGTCACTGGACTGTGCTGGCACGCAAAGAAGCCGCCCGTTATGGCAATGCTGTAACAGTGGCCAGCAGCGAAAGCAGCAACTTCAACCATATCCCTGACTACGACGTGTCAACACTGGATGCTGATACCTCCTACGTCCACATCACCAGCAACAACACACTGTTTGGCACACGCTGGAATGAATTCCCCGACACCGGTGATATCCCGCTGGTTGCTGACATGACATCTGAATTGATGTCACGGGTAATCGACTATAACAAGTTCGGCCTGGTGTTTGCCGGCCTGCAGAAAAACCTTGGCCCGTCCGGTATGGCCGCGGTATTGATTCGCAAGGATCTGATTGGTCACGCCATGCCGCAGACGCCGAATCTGCTGAACTACGATACCTACGCCAAAAACCACTCCATGCCCAACACCATCAACACCTTTGCAGTGTATATGATGAATCTGGTGCTGCATTGGCTGAAGGATCAGGGCGGCGTGCCAGCGATGGAAAAAATCAATGCTCAAAAAGCCAAAATCATTTATGACGCCATCGATAACACAGACTTCTATCGCGGCACCGCGCAGAAAGCGCATCGTTCTCAGATGAACATAACGTTTACCCTGGCTGACAGCCAGCTGGACAAGAAATTTCTCGACGAAGCGCAGGTACGTGGCCTGTATGCTCTTAAAGGCCACCGTGTTGTCGGTGGCATGCGTGCTTCCGTTTACAATGCCATGCCAGTTGAAGGCTGTCAGACACTGGCTGATTTTATGGCGGATTTTGCTCGTCGTAATGGCTGATGACTGTTGTGCCGGGACAGATACTCAGGTGTCTGTCCCCGGCGAACCGTACGAAATACGATTCACATACCACACCGCCTTGCCCTCCGGCGTTCTGACAATGACCTCGTCGCCTTCTTCTTTCTGCAGCAACGCGGTTGCCATGGGGCTGTCGACCGAGATGGCATCCTTGCGATCAAAAATCTCGTCATAACCCACTATCTGAAAACTGCGCACATCACCGCTCTCGTTTTCCACTTTAACAAAAGCACCAAAAAATATTTTGTCTGTATTGTCGGGAAGAGTCTCCACAACCTGCAGCTCTTCCACTCGCTTGCTCAGATATCGCACACGGCGGTCGATCTCGCGCAGTCGCTTTTTGTTGTATTGATAGTCTGCATTTTCACTGCGGTCGCCAAGGCTGGCAGCCCATGAAACTTTTTTGGTGACATCCGGGCGCTCGACCCGCCAAAGCTGATTGAGTTCGTCTTTCAGGCGCAGCATGCCTGCTTTGGTAATCAGGTTTTTTCTCATGGTCTATGCATCAGGGTGGTTCTTCCATGTGATTCGGGGCACAGGCTCTCTTTCTGGAAATCGGCACAATAATGCCGTAGCTTTATCGCATCGACAAATTATTATGGAGAGTATAATCATGGATCGTTTTATTAAGCGAGTGTGCCTGCTATCTGTATTCTGCACAGGCAGCACTTTTTGTCTGGCGGATATCGAAGAAACGACAAAGGTGAGGAAAGTTATACGCACACTGGAAGTTTCCATCAGCGGGGGTACTGCTGTTGACGATGATTACTGAGTTGCCCGTGCTTTCATGGTCCTACACCCTTGACGTAAATCGGTATACCATGCGGGCATGAAACGCATAAGCATCCTGGTCTGCCCGCAAGCTCTCGCCTCCAGCGTCGCAATCCCGCTAGAGATGATCAGCGCGGCAGACACCATACACAGACTGAAAAACCATCAACGCCAGCCCAATCTTGAGCTGCTGACAGTAGCAAGAGACTCGTCCTCCTTACTGAGCATGAGTGGCGGTTTGTTACTGCAACCCACTGGCAGTTTGTCTGACAACACACAAAACACCATGGTGTTTATCCCGGCTCTTTGGGGCAACCCGCGTGCGGCTGTGCGGCAGTTACCGGAGGCTAGTGCCTGGTTGCAGCAACAGTATGCGGGTGGCGCCACCATTTGCAGTGTAGGTACCGGCAGCTATTTTCTGGCTGAAGCGGGTTTACTAGACCACAGATCCGCGACCACGCACTGGCGCTATTTTGATGATTTTGCGCAACACTATCCCGCCATCAAGGTGGAGCGCAAAAAGTTTATTACGCATCAGGACAGGCTGTATTGCACCGGCAGTGTAAACGCAGTGCGCGATGTAATGCTGCATTTTGTTGAGCAGCTGTTCAGCAGCAAAGTGGCTGATGAAGTGGCACGTCATTTTACTCACGAATTAAAACGCTCTTACGAATCATTACTGCTGGCGGCCGACCCGCAGGACAGCCATCATGACGAACTTATCATCAAGATTCAGGAGTGGTTACAGAATCACTATGAAAGCGACGTTAATATGAAAACGCTTGCGGAGTTGTTTGGACTCAATGTGCGATCATTCAACCGGCGCTTCAGACAGGCTGCCAACAAAACACCGGTGGAATATCTGCAGGAAGTGCGCATCAATCAGGCTCGCGGCTTGTTAAAGAGCAGCAATCTGAGTATTGCAGAAATTGCGTTTGCGGTAGGTTATCAGGATGTGAGTTATTTCACCGGATTGTTCCAGCGCCTGCATGGTGTGACACCTAACGCCTATCGCCGGCTGGTGCGCACCAAAATGTTTAATGTCGCAAACCCGCAGAACTAAACCACGCCTCATGGCGTCTGGTATTTCTCTTTCCATTCGGCGTAGGGCATGCCATACACACGCTCTCTGGCATCTTCATAACCAATTTCCAGACCCCGCTCTTCTGCAGCTGCTGTATACCATTTAGCAAGACAGTTACGACAGAACCCGGCCAGATTCATCAGGTCAATATTCTGCACCTGCTTGTTCTCATCCAGATGTTTCAGCAGCCGGCGAAAAGCAGCAGCTTCCAGTTCAAGGTTCTGGTATTCAGTTAGATATTTGGTAGCGGACATTTGAGGTAACTCTCCATCTTTACAGACAAGAGCCCATCAATTGACGGGCTCTTTCTGAGTAACAATTACGGTCTTAATATTTGGCTTGACGGTCGGTCAGAGTTGACGTCTTCAGGAAAACCTCTTAACCGACCGCACTAGTATATTCCGGTAACTCGTCGTCGACGACGTCATCCAGACCGTCATCGACGGCATCAGGATTTTTGTGCATGGCTTCTTTGCGATGCTTTTTGTCAACAGACTTTAATTGTCGCTCCGCCGCATTGAATGCATCGCGGATGGCAACGTATAAATCTTCGTGAGCATGATTGTCATGCTGCTCCTGGGTGACAACTACAGGTTTGTTGGAAGTGTGTATTTCGATGGCAACTGAAAACACTTTTCCTTTGTGGTGATTGTTATGAGGAGAATCCAGCACCACACGTCCACCGATGATATCGCTGCTAAAGCGACGTAATTTCTCGATGCGTTTCTGTACACTTTCACTCAAAGCATCGGATTGATCAACATTATGAAACACTACTTGAAATTCATTGGACATAATCAATTATCTCCTGATTTTACTCTGATCGTTTTATCGTTTTTTTTACTCTATCTACTTCGGCTATCCTCCTGCTCCATCCGGAGCGCTAAAAAATCTTTCTTAAAAACTATCGGCCAGTGTGGCAACCGCTAAAGCATAGTTGTTAGCGCAGTTGTAACGTAAAATTGCACGGAAATTCGGGTAGGTGAGGAAAGCTTGTCCCTCAATGCCGTCAGGAAACACCATCGAAGCAGGGATATCCGCAGCCGGCAAATCAGCACCGCTTACCTGTCTGACACCATGCATCTGCCATTCGTTCACCGGCAGTTGCACAGTGTGGCGACGCAGCACGCTGCATGAGTGCGCCGCATCCGCCTGCTGCCACTGTTCCGAGCGCGCGTGATAGTCGCCGGGAATCTGCACTTCCCTGCCCCAGCGCTCGCCTTCGCGCCAACCGGCGCCCGCCAGATAGTTGGCAATGGAGGCAAACACATCAGCCTCGGTGGTCCAGATATCACGGCGACCATCACCATCAAAATCAACAGCAAAGTCACGGAAACTGCTTGGCATAAACTGACTTTGTCCCATGGCGCCAGCCCATGAGCCTTTCATATCAGCATGGGAGATATGGCCTTCCTGCAGAATCTGCAGAGCAGCCAGCAACTCACCGCGGAAATAGGTGGCACGCCGGGGATCATAGGCCAAGGTCACCAAAGCACGGATCACGTCGGTGCCGCCGGTAAAACTGCCGTAATTGGTTTCGATGCCCCAGATAGCCACTATCACACGCGGAGACACCCCATATTGTGCAGACACACGATCGAGCAGTGCAGCATGGCGGGCCAGGCGCTCACGACCGGTGTTTATACGCCAGGCGGTGACACGCTTTTCCAGATACATTGCCAGAGTTTCAACAAACTCGGCCTGGTTGCGATCGTTACTGATCACTTGAGGAATGGGAGTAACAGGCACCAGGGCCTGCTCGATAATGGATTCGGAGATGCCGGCCTCACGCGCTTCTGTTATCAGCGCCTGCAGCCAAGGCTGGAAATCGGGGTCTTCAGCAGCAGATATCAGAGGGGACAGTAAGCTTGCCAGCACAAACATCAGACTTAGCTGCAATCCGGCAAACCTGCGCTTGATCACACCCACGGCCATGAACTCTTTGCCAGTTGCCCTGCCCCATCTCATGCGGTACTTACTCCTTGCCTTCGTGCTTGTATTGCGTGTGCTACCGGCGTTTTAAAGCCTTGATTGAAGCCTACTCCTTTGTTTTGGCTTTGTCCAAGCGCTGTCTGCCGGTTTTTCTCATTTTATTGATCCAGTTGGAAACACCAGTGCCACGGCTCATAACTGATGGCGTGCAGATGCCCCCGCGGGTACGTCATAACAAAACCAAAATGGCCTGCATTGAGCTGCAACCATTTGAATGCACGTGTGTTTTCGAATGTCTCCTGCAGCGGAGCATCTTCCGGAGAAGCGATATCAATTGCCCTTCCGGTATGGTGCTCACTGAATCCCGGTGCGGCATTTACCCGCAAAACATCGTCCAGACTGCGGCCCGACTCGATTTTTTTCCGAATCAGTGCCGCCTGATAATCTACACTTCTGAAGGCAGACACCAGACAAAGCTCGACGCCTTCTGCAGCCGCTGCGTCGCGCATTTGTTGCCAGGCTGACAGGGCTTCAGGTGTCAATCGCTGATCCCGGCCGTACATATCCTGCCCGGCATCCGCCAGCACAGTCGGCTCATGCTGCAGCGGCAGACCTGAGCTGCGTTCATATCCGGGTGCGATACCCAGACTCGTGTGCAGTTCCGAGATCCTTGCAACAAATTGAGGGGAGTCAATATCTGTCTTTATTGCCATATCAAATGACCATTAAGGCATATTTTTAAATTAGTGTCTTGGCTATAGTAGCGCCTTCGCAGCACTACGTCAGTCTATCGTGGTGGCAAACATCATGAGCACCCGTCACATCAACGGACCGGAGGGATATATGTCCGCATTACCCGTCATCATTGGCTTCGGAGGCATCAATCCGGCAGGACGCAGCTCCTCGCACCATGCCTATCGACGACTGGTTCTGGACAGCCTGTCCAACCAGGATGCCATGGAGACACGCGCAAGCCTGGCCACGCTGATGGGATTGCTGAAATACGAGAACGGCCGCTGGATGAACGCCGCAGGAGAGTCTGTTGATCTGCGCAGCACATTGCTGCTGCTGGATCCGCTTCTCAAAGCCGGCACGTTGATCCGTAAACTTGAAAACAATCTGTTTGATCCCGAGCGCCTGCTGTATCACAGGCGTGCCACCTTGCAAGCCAGTGATGATCAACCGGTTACCTTCACTATCAAACGCCAACACCTGCCTGACCAGATTCCTCTTGGATGGCTGATCAGTGACGCCGGCCCCGGATACTTGCGTGTAGAGGTACCGACAGGCATGGATATCCTGACTGAAAACTGGAGAAAATCGCCTGTCAATTCTGCCGGCCAACTGCCGTCCGGGTTTGATCCAAAGGAACTTTATGCCGCACGTAATCACCCACGTGGCCTGCAACTGACGGTATTTGGGGCAAGTGACGCCATTCAGTCGCTGGGGCTGGACTGGGAGTCTGTGCTGAAAGTTGTACCTGCCGATCAAATCAGTGTTTATGCCGGTAGCAGCATGAGCCAACTGGACTACGAAGGTAATGGCGGTCTGATGCAGGCACGCCTGCTTGGTAAAAAAGTGTCATCCAAACATCTGGCGCTGGGTTTTGCCGAAATGCCTGCTGACTTTGTTAATGCCTATGTGCTTGGCAATCTTGGGACAACCGGCACCAATGCTGCTGCCTGTGCTACCTTCCTTTATAACCTGCGCCAGGGTATCCGTGATATACGCAGCGGCACACACCGACTGGTGATTGTGGGCACCTCAGAGGCGCCGCTTACACCGGAGGTCATGGATGGTTACACCACCATGGGCGCTTTGTGTGACGACGAAGCTTTATTGGCGCTTGATGCACACAAAAATCTCAGGGTGCCCGATCACCAGCGCGCCTGTCGTCCGTTTGGCAATAACGCCGGTTTTACGCTGGGTGAGTCCTCGCAGTTTGTGGTGCTGTGTGATGACAAACTGGCGATGGAACTGGGCGCGAATATTTATGGTTCAGTCAACGACGTATTTGTGAATGCCGATGGTTATAAAAAATCCATTTCCAGTCCCGGTGCCGGCAACTACATCACCATGGCCAAAGCCATGGCAGCAACCGCCAACGTGATTGGTGAACAAGGACTGCAGCGCCGCTCTTATGTACAGGCGCACGGCACCGGCACACCGCAGAACCGGGTGACCGAGTCGCACATTTTCAGCACACTGGCCGGCACCTTTGGCATCAAACACTGGCCTGTTGCCGCTATCAAAACCTATCTTGGGCATTCACTGGCATCGGCTTCAGCCGATCAATTGATTGCCAGTCTGGGTGTGTGGCGCTACGGCATTATCCCCGGCATCACCGCCACCGACGCTGTTGCTGATGATGTGCATCAGGAAAATCTGGAATTCCTGCTGCAACACAAAGAAGTGGGTGCCAGCAACATTGACGCGGTAGTGCTGAATGCCAAAGGTTTTGGTGGCAACAATGCCAGCGCGTCGGTATTGGCGCCACATATCACAGAAAAGATGTTAAAGCGTCGCCATGGCGCTGAAGCCTTCAGGAACTGGCAACAAAAGCAGGAAGCGGTGCAGCAGAAAACCCGCGACTATGATGAGCAGGCGCAGCGTGGAATGGCAGGACTCATTTATCGTTTTGATCACAATGTGCTGGGCGG
Organism: Pseudohongiella sp.; assembly: GCA_030651695.1. Classification (GTDB taxonomy): domain Bacteria; phylum Pseudomonadota; class Gammaproteobacteria; order Pseudomonadales; family Pseudohongiellaceae; genus Pseudohongiella. The sequence continues at coordinate 67,116 of JAUSCD010000031.1, forward strand.
GGGCGATCTGCAGATTGATCGTCAGCAGATCCGCATCCGGGGTCATGAGAAAGCGATAAAGCTGCCATCAGATACTCCTTATGCGGATATGCTGGAGTGATTCGATCAGTTGTTTACTGAGACGGGGCGATCGTCACGATTGTCCTCATGATTATGACCGTTTTCACGGTTGCGATCGCCATCACGGTTGCGATCGCCATCAGGGCTTCGACGGTTCATCATAAAACGCATGGCACGAATACGCTGCTCACTGTCAAGCTCGGCCATGACCTGCACCAGCTGTTGATGGCTCAACTCCTGATAACGCAGATTAGCCTCGCGCAGTCTCAGGAATGCCTGTTCGACTGCCTGCTGATCCAGCGTTTCCGCAGCAAGTAACTCATTTACCTGACGCTGCGTTCTGAACATCTCACCGCGCAAAGGTCTTAATGAGTCACCAAACATGCCCATCTGCGGTCGCAGACGTTCACGCGTGGCCGGATCAAGATCACGCATTACCCATCTCATGCTCGGGGGCTCTGACGGTCGCTCCGGTCGATCCATATAGCGGGCCGCCAGGGCACCTACAAAAAACAGATTTAACGTGACCGACAATATCACTGCCAGCAGCATGATACTTTTACGATTAAGGCTCATTCCAATGGCTCCGCATAGTCAGCGAGAGAAATAAATTGCAGTTCGGTTTCTTCGGTATCAAGGCCATAAAAATCGGCGGTCGGATCTGCAAACAGCTCCAGTTGCAAACCCATGAACAGTCCCATCGCCAGCGGCAAACACGCCAGGGCTGCGGGTCGCCACCAGTCGGTCATGGATGACGATACCGGCGGTACCAGCCAGCGCACCATTTGTTCAAGTATTCCAACACGGCGCTCAGGAAGGCTCTGTTGCAGGATACGGGCACTGAGTTGACTGAACGCCGGCGTCTCAAACTGATCAAGTGTGTCATCCAGCCACGCTGACTGCTGCATCAACAACGCTGCCGGCGCCGACTCTTCGACCAATTTTAACGCAGCCTGACGCTCACCCGCAGGCCAGCGCTGAGGGTCGCTGCCATAGGCGCCAATCAGTTGTTCAAACCGCTGCATGGATAGGCTCATGTTAGCTCCTGCCGCTGCGCCTTGGCGCCCTGTTGCTGCAATGAATTGTTTGACTGCAAATCAGTCAATGATGTTTTTAATGCGCGCCGGGTTCTTGCCAACAATGATTCCAGCGCATCCACCGACAGATCCATGATCGTTGCCACTGCCTGGTTACTCAACCCCTGATAATGCGTAAGGATCAATGCACTGCGCTGACGCTCCGGCAACATCGACAGCGCCTGCTGAAGGCGGTGCTGGCGCTGTTCGGTTTCCAATTTTTGTTCCACGGCCGCTTGCGTGTCTTCCGTCTCATCCTGCAGCTCATCGGTAATTCCTGAGCGATCCTTGCGCAGGGTATCTATACACAGATTGTGCGCGATGCGATGTAACCAGGTAGAAATGCCTGCCTTGTCAGGCTGCCAGCGGTCAGCGTGTGTCCACAAACGCAGGAAGGTCTCCTGCGCCACATCCTCAGCTCCGGACTGGCTGCTTAACATCCTGAATGCGTAGTAAGCAATCGCGCGGCTGTGCTGTCGCACAGTATCAGCGTAAATACGCTGGTCACCGCCGGCTATCGCCGCCATTATCTGCTCGTCCGTTAACATGTACCGACTGCCAGTGGCCTCTTTGAGCTCTTCACGGAGCTCTTTAACGACTTCTTTGCTGAACTCTTTGTTCGACTCTTTCCTGGACTTCAGGCCGTCAGACTTCCCGACATCAGGCCGGGAAGCTGAAGCTTGTAACCGGCACGGCTGCTCAGTGATCGTGTGCTGCAGCATTGCCCGATCCGCCTGACGTTGCACTGTCTGACTGGGAGTTCTGGCGCATCTGCTCACGCATGGTCTGACGTTGTTCCGGCGTCATGTTCTGCATACGCTCACGCATTTGCGCACGCTGCTCGGGCGTCATGTTCTGCACACGTTCGCGCATTTCACCCTGACGCCTGTCACCTTCACCGCGCCTGCCTTCACCGACTCTTGCCCCCGCGCGACGGCCCTCGCGACCGGCGCCACGCAGCTCATCCGCCGACAATAAACCATTGCCGTCACTATCCATACGGGTAAAGCGTTGTTCCAGCATTTCATCGCGGCTGATATTGCCATCACCATTAGTGTCCTGACGGTCGAACGCCGGCGCGGGCATGGCAGCAAACTCTGCGAAATTTATTACGCCATCGCCATTGGTATCCAGTCGGTGGAACATCTGTTCACGCGCCTGTTGCCCTGCTGCGGCTCCAGCACCTGTTTGTTGGTCTTGGGCAAGCACTGGCAGAGTTATCGATACAGCCGCACCCAACGCCATCAGCTTTACTATTCGTTTGTTCAAGAACATCTGTTTAACTCCCGAAAAGGTGTATTCGAAGACTTATACGGGCCTTGATACTTTATCCGTCGACCACTGGGTCGCCAATTGTCAGGTCATCGAATTATTCATCCACACAAGGATCTGAGGTAACAGAATAATCAGCCAGACTACCGATGCTGTCAGCAATGACAACAACACCGCCGCCGATCCCAAATCTTTGGCTTTTCCACTGAGCTCATTAAACTCCGCCCCAAGCCGATCAACCACAGTTTCGATCCCGGTATTGAGTAACTCCACAATCAACACTACGGTCAAACTGAGAATTAACAGCGCCCGCTCTGCAGGGCTGACATCTACCCAAAAGGCGGCCGGCACCAGAATCGCCAAGGCAAAAATTTCCTGCCTTATCGCCGCTTCAGACTTCCATCCTGCCTGTAACCCTTGCCAGGAATACCGTGTTGCCGATATCCACCGCCGCCAACCTTTTGCTGCTGATTTCATGCTGAATTTTACCTGTTAACTTTAACGGTTGAAGTCTAAGGCCCGATCCTTAAGAAAACATTAAGTTTTTACTGCTATGGTGAACCACATTGAATTCAGATCGGGGACGCAATATGACGCTTCGCACGTCACTCAGGAAGTGGACTGGCAACTATTATCCTCTGATTATTATGATGTTATGCCTGTTGGCAATTCTAAGCCTGAGCCGCCTGATGTTAGCTGGGTGGCAATGGGAACGCATTGATGCTGCTGTCTCAGTGTGGCATCTCTTCAGCCAGGGGTTGCGGGCAGATCTTATTCTGGCAGGTTTATGGCTGGCGGTACCTGTTCTTCTGGCACCGGTGTGGGCGCAACAGCGCTTTAGCCGCAGCTGGCTCATGTTCTGCTATCTCTGGGCAATGCTTGCATTATCACTGAGCATTTTTATAGAGCTGGCATCACCACAATTTATTCTTGAATACGATGTGCGGCCCAACCGGCTATATCTCGAATATCTCAGATATCCTAAAGAAGTTATCAGTATGCTTTGGGAAGGATACCGCATGGTAGTGGCGCTCGCCGTTGCCAGCACTGCTGCACTGATCTGGCTGATGCACAAGATGATAAATCAGGCACGTCTTTCAGCCGTGGCGTTCAGCAACAAAATACTCTGGCTCAGCTGGCCCCTGGTTGTTTTCCTGGTGTTTGCTGCCGTGCGCTCAACCACGGATCACCGACCGGCCAATCCTGCCATGTTCGCCAGCACGGGTGACCCATTAGTCAACTCTCTGATAATCAGCTCTCCGTATTCAGTGTTGTACGCACTGTACAGTCTTAGCTATGAGTCAGGCTCCAGTGATATCTACGGCACCATGACTGACTCCGACATGATCTCTGCGGCACTTGACTGGCCGTGGCTAAAAGATCTGGTATTCAGCTCTGCTGAATTTCCTACCCTGCACTACCATGAGGCCAGCCTGCCCAGAGCAAAACCATTAAATCTTGTTATTGTGCTGGAGGAAAGTCTGGGTGCAACTTACGTTGAATCACTCGGCGGCTTATCGGTGACCCCCGAACTGGAAAGACTCAGTACACAAGGTTGGTGGTTTGAGCAGATGTTTGCCACTGGCACCCGCTCAGTGCGCGGTATTGAGGCCATCGTCAGTGGTTTTATGCCGACGCCCGCGCAAAGCGTCCTGAAGTTATCATTGGCACAGCAGAACTTTTATACACTGGCATCCACCTTGAAGCAGCAAGGCTACAGCACCAGTTTTGTGTATGGCGGCGAAGCCCATTTTGACAATATGCGCAGTTTCCTGACCGGCAATCACTTTGAGCAAGTGATTGATCTGGCACAAATGCCGGAAGCTCAATTTGTGGGTAGCTGGGGCGCCAGCGATGAAGATTTATTTAATACCACCGAAAAACACCTGCTTGCGCAACACATCAGCGGGGAACCTTTTTTCAGCTTCGTTTTTACGTCGTCCAATCACACACCATTTGAATATCCGGATGGACGTATTCAACACTTTGATGAACCGGCTGCCACGGTCAACAACGCCGTTAAATATGCAGACTTTTCTGTCGGACAGTTTATTGAACACGCTCGACAACAACCTTACTGGGAAAACACAGTGTTTTTGATCGTGGCCGATCACGATAACCGCGTGTTTGGCAATGAGTTGGTGCCTGTGAGCAAATTTCATATTCCGGCGCTGATTCTGGGAGCCGATATTCAACCCCAAAAGATCAGTAGTGTGGCCAGCCAGATAGACTTGGCGCCTACTTTGCTGTCGCTTATCGGCATCTCAGCGCAAACGCCACTAATCGGGCGCGATTTTACGCGCGACAGCTATAGTCAGGGCCGTGCGCTGATGCAGTTTGAGCAAAATTTTGCCTTACTGGAGGGTACTGATCTGACTATCCTGCGACCCGAACAGGCACCGGTCGCTGGCAGTTATGATCCGATATCGAAAACGGTCACAACACTGCCAGCTCTCCCCTCTGACGCCCGGGTGAGACGGGCATTGGCGCAGGTACTGCTGCCGGCATTTCTTTACCAGCGGCAGCTGTACCGGGTGCCGGAAACATCTGACTCACCTGAACCGGCTACCTGACCTTAATCGTTACCTGACCTGAATAGGCTGTGCCGCTGCAATTTTTGCCTGCCACTCAGCGGGACCGGTTCTGTGCACAGAGGTTCCGTTCACATCCACTGCCACGGTTACCGGCATATCTTCCACCACAAACTCGTGGATGGCTTCCATACCCAGATCATGGAAGGCCACAATTTTGGCATTACGAATGGCTTTGGACACCAGATAAGCCGCTCCGCCCACCGCCATCAGGTATACCGCTTTGTGTTTCTGGATGGCATCGATAGCTACCTGACCACGCTCGGCTTTACCAATCATGCCGAGCAGACCGGTTTTGCTGAGGATGGTTTCGGTAAACTTGTCCATACGCGTTGCGGTGGTCGGGCCAGCCGGTCCAATCACCTCGTCCCGTACCGGATCAACCGGGCCGACGTAATAGATAAATTTGCCCTTTAAATCCACACCCTCGGGCAGCGATTCACCGCGTGAAAACATTTCGACCATGCGCTTGTGAGCGGCATCGCGACCGGTCAGCATGGTGCCGTTGAGCAGCAGAGTTTCGCCCGGTTTCCAGGTCGCAACTTCTTCTGGCGTGACGGTGTCCAGATTAACGCGACGCGAAGTCGGGCCGGCATCCCAGGTGATCTGCGGCCAGTCTTCCAGTTTTGGAGGCGTAAGATGTGCCGGCCCGGAACCATCGAGCACAAAATGCGCGTGGCGGGTAGCCGCGCAGTTGGGGATCATGGCCACAGGCAAAGAAGCCGCATGCGTCGGGTAATCCTTGATCTTGATGTCCAGCACAGTGGTCAGACCACCCAGACCCTGTGCACCAATACCCAGCGCATTGACCTTGTCCATGATTTCCAGACGCAGTTCTTCGACACGATTCTGCGGGCCACGGGCGCGCAGCTCATGAATATCAATCGGATCCATCAACGATTCTTTTGCCAGCACCGCCGCTTTTTCTGCGGTACCACCAATACCGATGCCCAGCATGCCCGGCGGACACCAGCCGGCGCCCATGGTGGGAACAGTCTTTACGACCCAGTCCACTATGCTGTCACTGGGGTTGAGCATGACCATTTTGGCTTTGTTCTCTGACCCGCCGCCTTTGGCTGCAACCGTGATATCAACAGTGTCACCAGCCACAACTTCCATATGAATTACTGCCGGGGTGTTGTCTTTGGTGTTTTTGCGGGCACCGGCCGGATCAGCCAGAATCGAGGCACGCAGCACGTTGTCGGGATTGAGGTAAGCGCGGCGAACCCCTTCGTTAACCATGTCCGCCACACTCATGGTCGCATCCCACTGCACGTTCATGCCAATCTTCATAAACACAGTGACAATACCGGTGTCCTGACAGATAGGGCGCTTACCCTCGGCGCACAGGCGCGAATTGATAAGTATCTGCGCCATGGCGTCCTTGGCCGCCTGTGACTGTTCGCGCTGGTAGGCCTCGTTTACTGCCTGAATAAAATCCAGCGGATGGTAATAGGAGATGTACTGCAGCGCATCGGCTACACTCTGGATCAGATCGTCTTGCTTGATGACTGTCATGTAAGGGTTCCCGGTTGATTCAATGGCGAAAACGGCGCAAATTCTAGCATAAAGCGGATTAAATCCATGTTACCGATTTCTCTTGTCCTGTTTGCTGCTTTTGCTTATCTACTGCTGCTGTTCACCATCGCCTCCCGCGGCGAACGCAAAACCGCACAAGGTCCAAGACCCTGGCGCTACACACTGGCCCTGGGTGTACATTGCACCACCTGGGCGTTTTACGGCACGGTGACCCAGGCTGCGCAGTACGGCTGGTGGTTTGCCCCGACCTATCTGGGCGGCATTTGTATCTTCCTGTTTGCGCATCAGTTTCAGCTCAAGATGCTGACGCTGGTGAAGGCGCAGAACCTGACCTCCATCGCCGACCTGATAGGGTCACGCTACGGCAAATCGCCACTGCTTGCTGCCAGTGTTGCATTGATTTGCCTGGTGGCTCTGATTCCGTATATCTCCCTGCAACTGCGCGCGGTAGCAGCCAGTTTTGCTGCCATTACAGGTATGGGCCCGGCGGTGGCACCATGGTTTCTGGATCTGGCCGCGGCGGTCGGGCTGGCCATGATAGGCTTTTCCATTCTGTTTGGTGCCCGGCGCCTCAGTCTGGCAGAACAACACCCCGGATTGATGGACGCGGTGGCATTTGAATCCCTGGTCAAACTTGCCGCCTTTTGTATCGTGGGTGTGTTTGTCACCTGGCAGCTATTTGACGGCATAAATGATCTGATTATGAAAACTGCTGCTGACAACACAGCGCGCAGCCTGTTTCAGCCCAAAGAAAACGGCGTCTATATCTACGTGACGCATATGCTGCTGGGCGCGCTTGCGATGTTTGTGCTGCCTCGCCAGTTCCACGTCAACTTTATTGAAAATACCGATGCCGATGAATTAAAAAAAGCGCGCTGGGCATTTCCGCTTTACCTTTTTGCTATCAATTTTTTTATCCTGCCAATTGCCATGGGCGGTATGTTACTGGCGCCGGAGATGCGCACGCAGGATACCTTTTTGCTAGCCCTGCCCATTCTGGCTGACCGGCCGGACATCAGCCTGATTGCCTTTATCGGGGGTCTGTCCACGGCCACCAGCATGGTCATTATGGCAACACTGGCACTCAGTATCATGATCTCCAACGATGTCATTACGCCGCTATGGATACGCGCACGGCGCACCGGCAACCTGATGTCTGACATAACACCACAAGGCATCCTGCTGACACGCCGGCTGACCATGGTGGTGATTATTGTACTGGCCTACGTCTATCACAAACTCACTCAAAGTGGATTGCCGCTGGTCAGCAACGGGCTGATTGCGATGGCTTTGCTCGCACAACTTGCGCCCTCAATGTTGGGCGGACTGATGTGGGCAGGCGCCAACCGACTGGGCGCCATGTCTGGCTTGCTGGCCGGCACCAGCGTCTGGTTTGTGATGCTGCTATTGCCCTCACTGAATCCATCGACGATATTGACTGACAAGGCAATCAGTGACGGTGTTGTGCTCAGCCTGAGCATCAACATTCTGATTTACCTGCTGGTTTCATTACTGACAAAAGAATCCTCTGCTGAGCACCAGCAAGCCCTGCGCTTCACAAAGCCAGAACACAAAAACGACACCGTGCTGGAATCACAGCAGGTCACCTGGGGACGACTGCGTTTGGTATTGTCGCGCTTTATGGATTCTAAAGACGCCGAAGGCCTGGACCGCAGACTGGGTATGGCCATTGCCAACATTCCTGACGACAGACTGGTACACCCGGCACTGCTGGTGCGGCTGGAGCGGGAACTCGCCGGCGCCATTGGCAGTTCTGCCAGCAGATTGCTGATCAACAGTCTCGCGCGCCCCTCTACTGTGGCCGTTGATCAGGTGGTGGACTGGGCTTCCGAAGCATCACAGCTGTATCGGTTTAATCGCGAACTGCTGCAAGCATCAGTTGAGAATATCCCACAAGGTGTCAGCGTAATTGACAAGGAGCTGCGTCTGGTTGCCTGGAACCGGCGATACCTGGAAATTTTTGCTTATCCTGATGGCCTGATACGGGCCGGCGTAGCCATAGAAGAAATCCTGCGTTTTAACGCGCGCCGCGGACTATTTGGTGGCGGTTTGTCGGGCAACGACAGTGATATCGAAAAAGAAGTCAGCAAACGTCTGGCATTCCTGAAAAGCGGCAGCCGTTATCGCTACCAGCGCCAGCAGCCCTCCGGCCACATCATCGAACTGCAGGGTAATCCCATGCCTGATGGTGGTTTTGTTACAACCTACACCGACATCACTGAGTTGGTCACCGCACAAAATGAACTCAAACAAATCAACACCGAGCTGGAGGCGCGCGTCCAGGAGCGGACACAAGCCTTGTCGGTTGCCAAGCTGGCAGCGGAGCACGCACATCAAAGTAAATCAAAGTTTTTTGCCGCGGCCGGCCACGATTTGATGCAACCGTTTAATGCCGCCAGTTTGTTCTGCGGCATGTTGTTACAACGTCTGAAAAACGACGACGCCAGACTTGCACTACAGATTCAGCAATCCCTGCAAAATGCGGAAGAATTGCTCACCATGTTGCTGGAGATGACCAAGCTGGAATCCGGCAACCTGCAGGCGCACAAAAAAGATGTAGCACTGTCTGATGTACTGGCGCCACTGGAAGCCTCATTTGCCATGATGGCACGAGAAAAAGGTCTGGATTTCCGCATTCATCACAGCCAGGTAGTGCTACACACAGACCAGAAAATATTACAGAGAATTGTGCAGAACCTGCTCAGCAATGCGCTGCGTTATACCCACCAGGGCAGAGTCATCTGCGGTGTGCGTCGGCGCAGTAGTGATTGTATTGAGCTACAGGTCTGGGATACCGGCCGCGGCATTCCTGCAGAAAAATTCAATGAAATATTTATGGAGTTTAAACAGCTTGACCAACAGGATCACAACCCGGGTCTGGGACTGGGCCTGGCCATTGTGGATAGAATGTGCAAGCTGCTGGAGATACCCATCAACTTAAAATCCACCGTAAATCGAGGCACCTGTTTTTCTCTGACCTTACCGGTAGCGAGCTGGAAAAGCCGAACTGTGCCGCGCAGACAGGAGTATCGTGATAACTCCAGCTGGACCATGCCAGAGGACACACAAGTGCTGTTGCTGGATGATGATCCCAATATACGCGAAGCGCTGGCATCACTGCTGCACGAATGGGGCGCGACGGTGACAGCCTGCGCAACAATTGCTGAGGCCATGTCACAAACACAGCAACCTGATTTATTATTTATCGATTACCACCTGTCGGAAACCGATGTTGGTACTGATGCCATCCGTCGTATCCGGGAACGTTGGAATAGTGATATTCCCGCTATTCTGAGCACAGCGGATCCGGACGAACACATCCGTGAGCAAGTGGTGGAAGTCGGAGCGCTGTTCCTGCCAAAACCGGTTAAACAGGCCGCCCTAAAACGCCTGCTGAAAAGCATCGGTTTGGGCTAATTCAGAACGGGTCAATCAGATTGTGCAGCATTGTCTTCATCACCTGCGCGCAGCATGTCATGAAACAGCACGCCGGCCTGCGTTCTGTTGATCACACCGAGTTTGCGCAGGATGGCTGATACATGTTGTTTGATGGTGGATTCCTGTACATCCATTTCGTACGCAATCTGTTTGTTCAGCAGACCATCGGAAATACAGCGCAACACTTTGAACTGCTGAGGTGTCAGTTGCGACAACCGGTGTGCAAAGTCGCGATTCAGCGGATGATTTTGCTCTACAAGACCATTGCCCAGATGTGCCGGTAGCCAGTTGTCGCCACCGAGCACCGTTTCCACTGCCTCTATGATATCTGCCAGGGGCGCAGACTTCGGCACATATGCACTGGCCCCAAAACTCATCGCACGCTCTATCACGTTGAGCTGCTCATTTGCTGAGACGATCATCACCTGGACATCCGGAAACTGGTTACGCACGGCCGTTAATCCCGTGAGTCCCTGATTACCCGGCATATTGAGATCCATCAACACCAACTCTACCTGTGGCTCCTGCTCAAGTATCTCCATCAATTGATCAAAATTGCCAGCGTCACGCACTTGCCCCTGCAATGTTGCGCCCAGCGTCTGGCGTAAAGCTGCTCTGAACAGGGGATGATCGTCAGCAATAATGGCTTTGATGGGCAAATTAAATTCCGGTACGTCTTGCAATCGGGAATCCCAAACTAATACAGGCTGAAAAAAAATGCCACCATCACAAAGTAATGGTGGCAAGAGGTCCTACGATCAAATCAATTAAAACTTGTATCCTAACGACAGGCTGACCGTGCGCGGCGCGCCGTAGTAGCCAATTAACGTTGTATCACCGCCCAGACCAGGCGCATAACCATTCGGCAGAGACGCATTGGCAGCGCCGAGGAAGGCATAGTTACCCACCAGGAACTCCTCTTCAGTCAGGTTCTTGCCATGCAAGCCTGCCGTCCATTTGCCATCCACGCTGGTCCAGTGAATACCCAGGTTGAGGATGCCGTAACCGGGCTGTTCCAGAACATTGCCCAGCTCTGTCAGGCTGTACTTGCTACGGTAGCTGTAGTTACCCGTTGCCACCAGATCACCCGTGGACACAGGCATGTCGTAGGTGAAACCCACATTCATGGTGCGCTTGGGGGTATTGGTGATCACAAAGTTATCAGTAATATCAATCTGGTTCAGATTGGCATCAAAGCTGAATACATTGTTGAACTTGGCATTTATCAGACCCACGTTACCAAACAGACTCAGACGGTCGCTGGCCAGCCAGGTGAATTCAAACTCGGCGCCAGTTGCATCAGATTGACCAACGTTGCCCAGACGCTGGTTCAGCGCTGCAGCGTTGTTGGGGTCTGGAATCACAGAGATATATTGACGGTTTTTGTGATCCAGCATAAATGCCGCAGCATTTAACCGGAACGTGGAGCTCAGATCGGTTTTTACACCAATTTCGTAAGACTGCACGTCTTCCGGGTTAGCAGCCGGCTCGGCGCGCTCCGCACGCGGGTTAAAGGTGCCTGATTTAAAACCTTCGCTATAGCTGGCGTAGTACATGGTGCTGTCGCTGGCCTGATACTCAACACCAATTCGTGGTGTCACTTTCGACCAGTCCTTGCTGTCATCCAGTACTACAGGAGTACCTGTACCAGGGGCACGCACATAACCTGGCACCCAACCGGATTCCGGATAGACAGTGGCAAAAATCAGACCGTTGCGTACCAGTGATTCCTTGCGATCTTTGGTGTAACGGATACCACCGCTGACACTCCACTGATCATTCAGCTGGTAGCTGCCGTCAGCATACACCGCAGTGCTTTTGCTGTTGCTGCAACCGGATACTTCACGAGTCAGGCCGGCGGCGCCCAGAGATTGCCCGAGTCGCTCGAGTATGGCGTCAAATACACCACAAGATTCTGAGTCGTAGTAGTACAGGCCAGAGACTACCTTAAAGTTGTCTGCGCGATAATTGAGCTGGAATTCCTGCGTCAACCAGTCATCTTCATAGATTGCTGGCACATCAAAAATGCGCAGTGGTGTGTTGTCAAAATCAATATTGACCGGTGAATAGTTTTCACGTCTGGAGGTGATCGATTTCAGCGTTGTACTGTTGTTGACATCCCACTCCATGGTCAGGTTCATGCCTTCGGTCTCGACCTTGTTTTTAGTCGGCAGACTGGTATAGGAATCGTAAATGCTGTCAGGCACAGGTGCTGAATTTGTCAACAAACTGGGCAGCAGACGATAACCACCTTTAGAGTTGGAGGTGTCTTCTGTTTTGTCGTAACCAAAATGGATAAATACATTGTCTGTAGGTGTGTATTCAGCTGTCAGTCGGTACGCCTGCAGGTCTTTGTTGTAGTTCTCCCGGTTCTGGCCCGGCAGATCACTGATCAGGAATCGACCAAAACCATCCCGATTAAGATTGGCATATCCGAATCCAACATAAAAATTATCAGTCACTGGCATCTGGCCGACCAGTTTCAGGTCATTCTGCCCGTACGAACCAAAGGTAACACCAGCGTCCAGTTCGGCTTCGCCGGTCATGCGTTTGGTCACATATTTCAGCGCGCCGCCAACGGTGTTTTTACCATAGAGCGTGCCTTGCGGGCCGCGCAGCACTTCCACACGCTGGATATTCAGAATATCCAGCACAGCGCCCTGAGGCCTGGCGATGTAAACGTCGTCAATGTAGATGCCGACACCTGATTCATAACCCCACAGCGGATCTTCCTGACCTACACCACGGATAAACGCCGTCAACGTTGAGTTGGTCGCGCGGCTTTCCTGCAGCGTGGTGTTGGGTGAGTACTGCTGGACTTCCAGAATGGTGGACAGTCCGCGCGCTTCGATGTCGGCCGCACCCAGTTGGGTGACTGCCAGTGGAACTTGTTGCAAATTCTCCGTGGTGCGACGTGCCGTAACTTCTATGCTCTCCAGCACACGTCCTTCACTCTGAGTTGCATCCTGGGCCATGACCGGGAAGGCGATACCACTCATGGCTGCCGACACTGCCACTGCGCAGGTAGATAATTTGAATTTATTCTGTTTCATCGGTATGACTCCCCGTGGATTTATTATTTGTCGGAGGCCACCATACTCCAAGTTCAGCGGTTTGGGAGTAGTACCATAGTATTATGGGTTGCACCGCCGCATTGATGAACAATAGCCCTCGCTCAGCCATCTCGAAAAAAACAAAATCAGAAAGAGGGACGTCATATTGGACGCTGTCAGTTTGTTTGGCCTCATCGGCGGCCTCGCTCTGCTTATTATTCTTACCCTGCGTGGATGGAACCTGTTTATCAGTGCGCCGCTTTGCGCAGTACTGGTTGCGGTGACAAGTCAGATACCTCTGTTTACCGGTCAGGTGAATTTTGTTCAAAGTTATATGAGCGGTTTTACCGGCTTTATTGCTTCCTGGTTCTTTATGTTTTTGCTGGGATCAATTTTTGGCAAATTTATGGAAGATACCGGCGCGGCAGACAGTGTTGCTGCTTTTATCACCGGCAAATTGGGAAAACAGCGCGCGGTATTGGCTGTGGTGATCGCCTGTGCCGTACTCACCTATGGCGGCGTCAGTCTGTTTGTCGTCGCGTTTGCGGTGTACCCGATGGCGCTCAGTCTGTTTAAAGAAGCCAATCTGCCGCGGCGGTTTATCCCTGCAGCGCTCGCCTTTGGTTCAGTTACCTTTACCATGACCTCCGCCGGCTCACCTGAAATCCAGAACTGGATTCCTATGGAGTTTCTCGGCACAACACCATATGCAGCCTGGGAAGTCAGTCTTGTTGTTGCAGTATTTATGGCGGTGTTCGGGTACTGGTGGCTACAGCGCATGATTGCGTCGGCAGTTGACCGTGGTGAAGTGTTTGTCGCCCGCACAACGGACCCGACGCTGACCGATCGCGCCCTTCCCCACCCGCTCACCGGACTGATCCCGCTTATCATTGTGCTGGCGTTGTCTTTTATTTTTCACGACAGCCTCAGACAAAACGCGCTGATTATTGCGCTGCTCGGCGGTGTGTTGAGTTTGATGGTTATAAACCGCGCTTATTTTAAAAACATGCAGGAAGCACTCGGGCACGCGACTACCGGTGCCCTGGTAGCCATTGGCAATACCGCTGCCGTCGTTGGATTTGGTGGCGTGGCACGGGTGACACCGGCATTTGATATGGCGGTTGCAGCGCTGACTTCTCTGCCCGGCAATGAACTGGTGGGCGCCGCAGTTGCTGTCAGTGTGATTGCCGGGTTGACCGGCTCGGCCTCTGGCGGACAAGTTATCGCACTGCCTGCTGTGGGCCCGCATTACCTTGACCTGGGTGTGAACCCGGAACAACTTCACCGTGTGGTAGCGATTTCCTCCGGTGCGCTCGATTCATTGCCACACAATGGCTACGTGGTCACCACCATTCGTGGCGTCTGCCAGGAATCACACAAAGATGCCTACTGGGCCGTCGGCGCCGTCACTGTGATTGTGCCTTTGATGGGGCTGAGTCTGGCGCTGTTACTGTTTACGCTGTTCTGATTGGAGTTCTGCATGTACGGCAATATGATGGATACGTCCTTGTTGATTATTGATTTGTTAAATCACGGACGTCAACGTTATCCCTTTCAGGAAGTGATTTCACGTCGACTGGAAGGCGATATCCACCGCAGCAACTACCTGCAGATCTGGCAGCGCAGCGCACAGCTGGCACATGCGCTGGAAGAACTTGGCGTAAAAGCCGGTGATTGTATTGCGAGCCTGGCCTGGAACACGCACAGGCACATGGAACTGTACTACGCCGTGTCCGGCATCGGAGCAGTACTTCATACCGTCAATCCGCGGCTGTTCAGCGAGCAGATTGAATACGTCATCAATCACGCTGAAGACAAATATGTATTTATTGATGTGTCCTTTGTGGAGCTCCTGGAACCTCTTCAAGACCGGTTAAAAACCGTCAGAGGTTTCGTGATCATGACTGATCTTGAGCACATGCCGGACACCACGCTGGAACCCGTGTTTTGTTTTGAGGATCTGGTGCAGGATCAACGCAAAGAATTCGACTGGCCGCGTTTTGATGAGAATACCGCAGCAGCACTGTGTTACACCTCCGGCACCACCGGCAATCCGAAAGGCGTGCTGTATTCACATCGCGCCATGGTGCTGCATGCGCAGGCTACCGCTTCACGTGAACTGCTGGATCTGACACCCGACACAGTTTTATTACCCATGGTTGCCATGTACCACGCCGGTGCCTGGGGCGCGCCCTATGCCGCGCCTTTATCCGGTTGCAAACTGGTATTACCCGGTAGCGGCATGGACGGCGAAAGCATGGCTGAGCTTATTGCTGCGGAAAACGTCACAGTAGGTTTGGGTGTCCCCACCATCTGGCTGACCTTACATAATTATTGGGCCGATGCCGGCTCAACAGAAAGTTCGTTAAAGCGTGTTTGTGTTGGCGGCGCAGCGTCACCGCTTGGCATGGTCAAACTGTATCAGGAGCGCTACGGCATCTACTGGCAGCCGATCTGGGGCATGACCGAAACCGGACCGCTGGCAACCTCGTTACCGCCGTCTCCTGCCGTAATGCAACTGCCTCTGGAGCAGCGCTACCTGAAACAAACCACTGCCGGCCAGGCTGCTTTTGGTGTTGAAATGGCTATCTTTGATGCTGATGACAAACCACTGCCACATGACGGAGAAACCAGTGGCGAATTGCGTGTTCGCGGCCCATGGATCTGCAACCAGTATTACAAAAATCCTGATCTCAGCGCGTTTCCTGATGGCTGGCTGGCGACGGGCGACATAGCAGTGATAGACGCACAGGGATATATGCGCGTAGTGGATCGCAAAAAAGACGTCATCAAAAGTGGCGGCGAATGGATCAGTTCACTTGAGATTGAAAGCATTGTCAGCCAACATCCGGACGTGAACGAATGCACCGTGATCGGCGCCAGACATCCCAAGTGGGATGAGCGCCCGGTGCTGATTGTGGTCAGCAACCGTGGTGCCGCTCTGAACGCGACCGAGATAGCAGTTTTTCTGGACGGGAAAATTGCACGCTGGTGGATGCCAGACCACATTCTGTTTGTTGAAAGCCTGCCCAAAACCGGCACTGGAAAAGTGTTAAAAAATGAACTACGTGAACAGTACGGCAACATTCTTTTGACAGCCATACACGCCTGAGTTGCCGTTAGCAGATTTTTTATCCCGGAGAAGTCAGCGATGTTGAATCCAGTAAACGCCCTCAAAAAAACACTAATGTTGGTGCTGACGTTTTATGTCCTGAGCGCCTGTGCGCAGGAGCAGTCGCCCGCGGAAACTTCGCTGGGCCTTGTGCAGAAACAGGTATTCACCACGCGTGATTTTCAGACCTTTAATGGCCAGCAAATCGCCGAAGTGCGCGTGGGCTGGGAAGTCTACGGCGAGCTCAATGACGCCAAAGACAACGTTATTCTGATCACGCACTTTTTCTCAGGCAACAGCCACGCCGCCGGCAAATACACCGATGCCGATGCCCTGCCCGGCTACTGGGATGCCATTATCGGACCAGGCAAAACCATAGACACCAACCGCTTCTACGTGATCAGCTCAGACACTCTGGTGAACCAGGAGCCGCATAACCCGATGGTGACCACCACCGGCCCGGCGTCAATCAATCCGGCCACAGGGAAAGCCTACGCACTGGACTTTCCGGTAGTCACCATCCGGGATTTTGTGAATGTACAAAAAGCCCTGCTGGATAGTCTGGGGGTGAACAAATTACACGCTGTTGTTGGCGCATCCATGGGTTCATTGCAGGCATTGGACTGGGCCACCGCCTATCCTGATTATGTTGAACGCGTAATCTCCGTGATTGGTATGGGCGCCGCTGATCCGTGGACCATTGCCGGACTACAGCAATGGGCCAACCCGATTATTGCCGACCCCAACTGGAACAATGGCGACTACTACGAAGGAGAAGCGCCCGCCACAGGCCTGCGTCAGGCACTGGGCATGGTGACCCTGCAAGCTATGCATCCACTGATCTTCAATCAGGCTTACGCCGCCAGCGGCCCGCGTGAAGCCGCGCCACTGCAGGATATCCGTGCCAACTTTGTAGTGGTTGACCAGCTCAATGCCGCCGCACAAGCCCGCACCACCTACGCCGACGCCAACCATGTGTTGTATCTGGTGCGCGCCAATCAGTTGTTTATGGCCGGCTTTGCTGACAACCTCAGTGAAGGCCTGTCTGCTGTGACTGCAAAGGTATTGTTCCTGCCGGCGACCAATGACTTGTTGTTGCAGCCGTATATGGCAAAAGCTGCGCACGATACGTTGCTGAGTCTGGGCAAAGAATCGTATTACGAAGAGATAGAGGGCCCCTGGGGGCATCTGGATGGGGTTTATAGTGTTGGGCAAAAGGCGGATGTGATTGTTGAGTTTTTGGATTGAGCATGTGGACAGCAATACGAAACTGCGTGTGGATAGCAAGTTATTGAGACAGGATTCCTAAGCGCCCACAAGCGCAACAAAATGAAATATTTTTTATCTGAATACAGCGCCTCGTGCTTAAATAGTCTTGCCCCTCAGTGACGAACGACTCCATAACTAAAAGTCGATACGATTGGCAGGAAAATAACAAAAGCCCATGTTTCTAGTATTAAAAAGAAAATAAAGTCGCGCTCTATCAACATCGAACGAACAACCAGAAATGCCAGGTATTGTGATATCAACATGTTTGAAAATAGTACCACGACCGATGTTTCCATCAAGTGTCCACACTTTTTGCATTCTATAGACCAATCGTAGACTGCCAGTATCCGTTGCAGCACTGGAATCTTTTTGTCACAACGGTGGCAGCTTCGCTTAATATCACTAAACATGTATACGATGCCTCTAGGTTATTCTGATTACCTGAGAAATAAGAAACCGCTGAACACAAGGTTCAGCGGCGCTTTTTGCATTTAACTATCGCTTTCTAGATAGCCCGTTGTTGCACCGCCAAGTGCGCCCGCGGCTAACGCAGGCACTACTCGGACCGCCACGTAACGAACGGCGACATAAGCAGCCATGACAAGCACAGGATTGCCGCCCGAAACGGTTTCTATTTCTGACCGATTTAGCTCAATCATCACTTTTCTCCCGCTACGAGTCGGATACGAATTCGCGCGCGTAGTATGCAGCTGTAGCTGCGCCCGCAATGGAAACCACCCATGTCACCCCCTTAACTGCCAACGCAGCAAGTGGCACCGCACCTCCAGCGACCTGACTGACTTCATCTTTTTTTAGCTCACGCATATTTACTTCTCCTTTTTAGTACAACACTAAAGAAGTCATCACCATAAATCTGGTTATGACTCCGTCCCTGTGACAAACCTGCCGCCACAATCCTTGTCCAAAATTATTTTCTTGCTGGCCAACTGATAAATTTCCGGTCTGTGACTGATCAGAACAATACTGGTCTTCAAGGCTTGCAGGGATCTGATAACTGCCTTCTCGGTCTCAATATCGAGGTTGGCTGTTGCTTCATCCAGAAACAGAATTTTTGCCTGTTTGTAGAAAGCGCGGGCCAGCAATATCCGCTGCGCCTGGCCCGCTGACAGCATGGATCCCATGTCACCTATCATGCTGTTGTAGTTCATGGGAAGTGAGACAATCAGATCATGAATCAACGCCTGTTTCGCAGCATGATGTACCCGTTCTATATCAGGCTGGTGATCAAACAAGGTGATATTGTCCAGTATGGACCCAGACAATAGTTGATCCGTCTGCAAAATGCCGGCACAAATATCACGGTACTGCCGTATCCCTGAATCACGGATATCTCTGTCGTCGAGTTTTACCACGCCCTGATCTGGCTGCAGTAATCCCGCCATAATTTTCAGTAACGTCGACTTGCCGACACCTGATGGCCCAACTAGCGCGACTACCTCACCAGGCTCCAATACAAGATCAACACCAGTCAGAACAGGAATATGGCTGCCAGGATAACTGTAAGAAATATTCTCCAGTGTCAGCTTGCCACGCGAGGGTGTTCTGATTGCCGGCAAATGAATAGTGCTGAACTCTTTTTCTGTGCATGTGATGTCTGACACCCGTTCCAGCTGCAGCCTGACCAGACGGATCTGTACCAGCTTGTCGATGAATGATCTGATAGCGGTTGAAAAATTGCCTTTCAGGGCAACAAAAGCCGTCAGGAACCCCAGTGTAAGCACGCCAGCAAGTACCTGGGTGGCGGCAAGATAAACTACCAACACATTCTCGATTGCAAACAGCGTACCAAAGACCAGATCGAGCTTTATTGTAAAGCGCGCCAGATGAACCTGTGTGTTGATCTGTTCTGCGTACGCGTTCCGCCACATCAGCACCCGCGGCAGCTCCCGGCAATAGAACTTGATCACTTGAATGGCCCGCATGTTCTCCATCAGTGCGCTACTGGTTTTGGCCTCAGCCACAATGAGCTGCTCTTGCAGTGTTTGAATAGAGGGGATGGCCAATAATTTCAGTAGCGAAACCAGCACCACAAACAGCAAGACAACTGACGCCAACAAAGGGCTGAAATAGAACATCACCAGCAAGGTAATAACTGCAAACAGCCCATCAAGCACGACCGTGATCATATCTTCACTTATGATTCTGCGGATTTCCCGTATCGACCCAAATCGGGAAACAAGATCGCCCACGTGCCGGCGCTCGAAAAAATCCGCCGGCAGGCTCATCATGTGAGTGAACACATTGCCTACCATCTGGAACCCAAGCTGATTGGAGAAATACAGCTGAACTTGCGATCTGGCGTATGCCATCACTACCCCTGACAGTGCCAGCAGAGCGAATCCGGTCGCAAGTATTTTCAGTATGTCCTGGTCCTGTTTTGACAAGCTCTCATCGATCACGGTCTGCATAAAAAATGCACCGCCAATTGATACCAATTGCAAACACATTGATAACAAAAACAGCTGTACTACTGAAGACATGAATCCCGGATACCTGACAAACAAATCCGTCAGTTTTGATCGTAAAATCCGGGTCTGAGGTACAAACCCTGCCGCTGGCGTAAACTCAACAGCAATCCCGGTGAAATGTCTGCCGGCCTCATTGAATCCGTATGTCCTCTCACCCACGGCAGGGTCATTGATAACCAGACCCTTTTTGCTGATTTTTTTCAGCACAACAAAATGCGTCATGTCCCAGTGCAGGACTGCCGGCAGCTGTAGCGCACTAAGGTCTTCGAGCTCCAATTTAAGCGCGCGGGTACTCATACTCAGCGCTTCGGCGATGCCGAGAATATCTGCCAGATTCGCGCCCCGGCCAGAAACGGCATGGTCTCTGCGTAAACTGTTCAGATCGATTTTGTTTCCAAAATACGTTGCTATCATGGCCAGGCATGCCAGCCCGCATTCTGTGCGCTCGGACTGGAGAATGCAGGGCATGTGAGTCCTCGACTGAAACAGGGCACTCATCACAACCTCCTCGCCAGTGAAGTCAACGGTTCCATGATCCCCTGCAAAATAGTGCGCTGTCCCGTAACAAGCTGAGCGCTGAACTGCATACCTGAACGCAGACTCAGGTTGTGCCGCAGTGGCAACAACTCTGCTTTTAGTAAATACACTGGCTCATTGATATCCAGAGGAATCAGATGTTCCCGAGGATCAATCACTGCGGTTCCGATTGAGCTCACTACCGCTTCATAACTCCCGTACTGCTGATAGGGAAATGCATCGTAGTTTAGCAGCACTTTCTGGCCCGCTTTTATTTTCCCGAGCGCACGCGACGGCACAAATATCTGGGCCTCATAGTCAGGGGCATCAGCAACAATGCTTACGAATGGCCGATGCGGGTCAAGTTGATCACCACGTGATAGAAGCAGATTGTTTATTCTCCCGGACACCGGAGCTGCGACCGTAAAGTTCTGCTCATACAGCGCCTCCTCGCGACGTTGCTCCAATTGCGATAGACTGATTTGCAAGGCGATCTGCTCATCTTTCAGTCTTGCCTGCTCGACTGCGGCGTCGTGACGGCTGTCTTCCTTCAGGCGGGCTGTGGACTGCAGTGCCATACGCATATTCTGGAAAGATTTTCTCATTGATATCAGAGATGCTTTTCCATGTGTCAGCTCGCTCTCTGAAATAGCACCACGCTCCCATAGACGTTCGAGTCGGGCGTAGTCACCTTCGGCCATTTCCAGCTGCAACATGGACAGATCATATTCTTCAGCACGTATCAAGATCTCTTCGCGCAAAGCCAACTCACGTTTTTCTGACTGATCATATGCCAGTCGTTGCCTCTCCGCTGACAAAAGTAGCCGGGCCTCCAGATGCGATATCTGATGTTCAATACGCCGAATGATTGCCTGCTTCGCAGCATCGCCAGTCTGGTCATAACCAGGCTCAATAAGGGATACCAGCGCTTGGCCTTGACTGACTAATTGTCCATTGCTTACGTGCAGTTTTTCAACGACACCACTACGGTTGCCATAGACTTTTACCTCGCCGTTGGTGGCATAGATAAAACCTCTGACGTTCTCCGTCTGTTTTATGCTGGCCGACGCCGCGAACCCTGCAACTACAAAAAAAAATCCCGCTGCCGATAGCAGAAGTACACGAAGCGTCAACGGCTGATAGAACACAGCATCACCAAAAAAATGGTCGCGCTGCACCCCAAGCACCTCTCGCCTGAACAGATTATCGCGCATGGCTTACAACCTCCTGCTGCTGGCCGGAGTTCTCGTTAGCCAGATAGGACGGGAGAGTATCCAGATATTTCCACTGTGCCGGGTATTGTCTGATCCAGCGTTCAGCCAATGTCACAAGAGTCTGCGTTACCCTGGATGTTGCGTCTTGCAGACTCTCACCCGGACGCAGCTCTGGGACAAAGGCGGGCTCCATACGAATCCAGTCACGGCCATCCTCCGAATAAGAAACAAACGGATAGATTCTTGCCCGCCCCATAATTGCAAGCTCGGCAGGGCCTCTCACAAACCGGGCTCTATGCCCGAAAAACAAGGCCTCCGTTGTCTCGCCAAAGTCTCTGCCGAGGTCAAACATTACTGAGAGTGTCTGCCCGCCTGCTCTTAATGCTCTGACTATCGTCACCGGGTTTTCTTTTCCGTGCATATAGACCCGATGACCAGCAGCGTGCCTGCGGCTTAAGGTTCTGATCGAATCAGTGTCCCCTTCACGGCGCAAAGAAATCACGGAGCGGGATTGATCCAGCGCATCAGCTATGGCTTTAAATGCGCCAAAAAAGTCCCCCATGTGGATGCTGACAAGAACTCTGGAGTCGTCACAGTCCCGGCTCATTGCTACGTAAGCATCTCTTTCTGGCCAGCAGAATGTTTGCTTAAAACTGCCATCGTCTGATTGTCTTAAATGTCTGAGGCGACGCGCATAGTTCCATTGCAGATAATATTGGTGACTCCGGAGCATGTCTGCCACAGTGGACTGAGGCTCCTGAAGTAAATGTGAAAGCACTTCCAATCGTGTGCTTTGGTATTTCCGGGCGTCCTTCACCCTGCCAGCCAGCCGGATCTGGATGCCGGACAGAATATTTATGGTCCCCTTCTGCAGCGCAGGAGCAATAGTCGAATCCACAACTCTCCGCAAAATTTTTCTGAACGCAATGACGAGTTTTTCAGTTGCGCTTGCGGACGAAAGTGGGTGGCAGGAGTTTTGAATAGCCGCAATAGCAGCAGAAAGCTCCTGATGCAGAGTCTTTGTAAAAATAATATCGTCGACTATATTTCCGCAAAAATGCACACTGAATCCTTGCTCGCCACGGGTCACCCTGAACGTTCTGCGTGAAGCCGGCAAAAGAGCAAGCATCATCAGATTAAGAGGCTCTATTCGACTATTGATCAGCTCCTCAAGGCGCAGTTGCAGCGCCAAACATTGCTGCCGATGTGATGAAGCATGCTCCTGCCTTGCTACGTCATTCACTTGTTGCGTACTCCGGGACTGCCGAAAATAGCGAAACCACATCCCCCAAGGTGCGGGCCTCAGCCATCAGACCTTCGTCGGCAGCAACATCAAAGTGGCGCTCCATTTCAAATATGATTTCCACCAAGCGCAGTGAATCCATTGCAAGATCGGCTATCAATGTCTGATCGTTGAGCTCGAGCGCAGCGTCCACACCCGGAGTCGCCTGAAGCAGATCACACAGCTTTCTGAACACTTGAGCTCTGTTGCCAACATCTGTTGTGATAGTGAACTCAGGCATTGGCTACCTCCTTCGCCTGCTTACTGGCAACTTTCCCTGAAGATCGTTTCCCGGCAGGGTCTGCGGCGCCTATCAATTCGGCGTAAACATCAAGACACATGGAACGCACTGGTTTTCCGCTGCTGGTCAGAGGAAGAGTGGCTGAAGGCACTATCACTACTGCGTGAGGAATAACTCCAAAAGTATCGCAGACGAGGTTCTTGAGCTGGCGCTCAAGTTGCCTGTCATCCGCTGCGCCTACAGCGCGCCGTCTGCCTTTGCGCTCAGCCATTATGACAAAGGTATCTATCTCGTCAGCCTGCACACCTAATGCAACACATCGCTGCAGACCCAGATCAGCGGTCTCGATCTGTAACAGCGATTCGATATCTTCAGCGTGCAGACTGCGACCACGAACCTTAATGACATTTTTTAGCCGACCACTGAAATACAGCCTGCCGTCGCGTATGAACCCTAAATCTCCGGTTCGGAAAAACGCCGGACGACTGCCGGCTATCTGATTGAAGCTGTATCTGGAGAGAATCGACTGGCGATAGTACCCCGGTGACACCGACGCCGAGCTGATCCAGATCTCTCCGGCGACCCCCTCCGCGCAGACCTGCCTGGTCACCGGATCAACAATTTCTACAACTGCTTCATCATTTCTCTGGTCTTTCAGGTCCCCGATACAGACATAGTTCTCCCTGCTTCCCGTTACAGACGAAAGTGCGATTCCGCGGACGCCGCACACATACAACGTAGACTCTGCCATGCCATAACATGGGAACCATGCATTGCGCGAGAAGCCCGACTCTGCATAGCGTTTTGCAAACAGCTCCAGCGTAGTTGCGGAAATCCGGTCGGAACCGCAATAAGCAAGTCGCCACTGCCCAAGGTTCAGACTCTTGGGCAGCTGACCGGTTTGCCGCGCACAAAACCCAAAGGCGAAGCCAGGTCCGCCACTGATCGTCACGCAGTACTTCGAGACAGCCTCTATCCAGCGGGACGGGTCGGCCAGAAAATCGACGGGATTCAGAAAATAGTTGTGTATCCCGGCATACAGTGGCTGCAACACATGGCCTATCAGGCCCATATCATGGTGCAGTGGCAACCAGCTTAATCCCACATCATTACTGGTGCAGCCAAACGCGCGGCTTATGCTGGCCAGGTTGTTCATCACATTCGCGTGGGTGATAACAACGCCTTTTGGATTCGATGTGGATCCTGATGTGTACTGTATAAAAGCAATGTCATCGGCAGTGATTGATGGGCGAATCCACGGCATTCGCGAATTTCCAGCTTCTTCAGGCGAGGTGCTACCGGTTTGCTGATCGGAGACTATAACCGGGATCCCCTCCAATTGATGACGGGGCATGAACCGGGCGATTGCAGAGCTGGTGATGATTGCAGAAGCACCGCTTTGCACCGCGAGGGCGGCAAGCTGACTCCATTTGTGGCCGCGAGGTCTGGCACACGGCATTGGCCAGGCACCCGCAAGAATACAAGCCCAGAATGATCTGACAAACTCAACATTCTTCTGCTGAATCAACAACACAGGAGTCCGGTTCAAGCCGCTCCGTTGCAGGCGACAAGCAAAATTTCTGGCATCCTCAAACAGTCGCGCATATGTCAGAGACTCACTACAATTCAGATCTCTGTCCAGAAATGAGTAAAGAGGTTTATACGGAGTGTCAGAAGCGCCTGCCTCAAGCAAGCTGATAAGATCCCTGTCCCTGGGCATAAATAATTCCTTGGCCTGGCTGTTCAGGCGTTTGCTAAAAATTGTTTATTCGTCTCGCATGAATTTTACCCTCTGGTGCTCAGCAAGCATCGTCCTGACTCTTGCACAACATCAGATGTCTACCTGTTAAGAATAATCAATAAAAATACAGCGTAAAAAATATTTTTCGTATACCAGCTAAAACTTTTCTGTAAATGTGAAGTCGTGCACATTTATTACATCACACCTGTGCATTAAAAATATATTTCGGCAAAGCAATAAATAATTGGTCTTAGATAGGTTTATAAAATTCATTACCAGCGTAATAGAAACCTTGATGGAGATCGCATTGATAAAATCGGAAATATTCGTACCTGACGAAACTGAATTCAGTCAGATATTCAATAATAGTTTCAACGGTTTTTTATTGTGGAATTACCATACAAACTCCTCTCAGGAGTCTTTTTCCTGTATCAGGCTTGTCAGCCTTGCGGAAAAAAAACGATGGAGCCCATACCTTGATATCGACTGGCCGCCTGATACTTTGGGCAGCCGGTTCCCTTGCGCAGACTACGCAGATCCTTTTGCTGGCTTTGATCAATATGAAAAGCTGTCACGACCGGACAGGCTGCGCGTCGCCTGGCAACGGCACGCGATGGAGATCAGTGAGCTACTGCACGGAGAACAGCTTGCGCTGATGTGTGCCTCGCAACTGATCTCAATGATGCCTTGTATGGAGAGCAGACTATTTGCCAGCACCCAGGTAGCTGATGAAGCCCGGCATGTAGAATTTTTCAGGCGGTATCTTGCCTCCGCAGGTCTGGATATCTGTGGACCCAGCCCGGCTCTCCGGCATCTGACCGTCGATACCCTGCAAGACCCCAGATGGGAGATCAAATTACTGATCTGCCAGATACTCATAGAAAGCCTGGCACTGGCACAGTTCAGTCATCTGGCGCAGGCGGGTGTCCCGCCGACATTGAAACAAGGGCTGCGCAGGATTATGGATGATGAGGCACGACACGTGAGATTTGGCACCGACTACCTCAAGTCATTATTCAGAAGTCACAACGCCGAACAACTCACCGGATACGGAAACTATGTTATCGATAAAGCGTTTGAACTGGCTCCGTCTGACAATCAGTGCCTCGCCATAGCTCGCGACCACCAATGGGACATACACAAACTCCGGCAACATCTGCGCCAGCAAAGAATTGGCAGGCCAGAACTTATTCGCCAACGGTTTCGGCAACTCTCCATAAATATCAAGGCTATAGGATTGATGAATGCGTCAATTGAGGAACGAATCATGCGATTTACCGGGACTTGATGCTTGCGCTACCAATAGCGTCTTTCATGTTCTACAATCGGGCTCGACTTTTTTAACCAACTATCGCTTTTACGAGTTGAAGCCATGATTACATCGCCCGATCCGCACATTAACTACCAGGTCAATCACGGCGTTTTTGTGCTGCAGATTAACCGGCCGGACAAAAAGAACGCCCTCACCCAGAGCATGTACGCTGCCATGGCTGAAGGCATCAAGTCAGCTGATCAGGATGGCGACATCCGGGTCATTCTGATTACCGGTGTAGAGAACTGTTTTACCAGCGGCAACGATGTTAATGACTTTGTAAAAGCACCTGAGATGGGTACAGAACGCCCCTCCGTGCAGTTCATGAAGGCCATCGCCTTTGCGAACAAGCCGGTTATAGCAGCCGTCGGCGGCATGGCGATCGGCATAGGCACAACCATGCTGCTGCACTGTGATCTCGTCTATGCCTCGGAAGATGCCTTCCTGCAGCTCCCCTTTACCAATCTGGGTCTGTGCCCTGAGGCCGGTTCGAGCCTGCTGTTACCACAGATTGTGGGGCATCAGCGCGCCAGTGAATTGCTGCTGCTGGGGGAACGCTTCTCCGCTCAGAAAGCCATGGACTACGGTTTTGTAAACGATGTATTACCCGCTGCCGGTTACATGGAACACGCAATGAACAAAGCGCATCATCTGGCCAAGTTGCCGGCTGATTCGGTACAGACGTCCAAAGCGCTGATAAAACGCAATCAGGCAACACCAATGAATGAAACGATTCAGGGCGAGCTGCTGCAGTTTGCACGTCTGCTGCAGTCTCCGGAAGCCCAGGCCATTTTCCAGGCATTTCTGAACAAGAAGAAGTAGGCTTCATGAACGATTATGGAGTCTCACTCTCCCAGCAGAAAATCCCGCGCAGCATTAATACGCTGCGCCAGATAATCTGAACCACCGCGGTCGGGGTGCATTCGCTGCATCAGGCGGCGGTGGGCAGCAATAATCTCATCCCGGCTCGCGCCCTGCTCCAGACCCAGAATCTCCAATGCCAGTGATTCTGTCATTTGGTTATCACCACTGGCTCTGGGCGCCTGACCAGCTGCGCTGTCTCCGGCCCCCGGCTCAGCGCGCCAGTCTGTATGCATCCGATCCAGATAGGCTTCCAACAGCTGCAACGAATCACCATCCTGCCGGCACTCATCTGCCAGTGCCAGCAGCTGTTCAATACTTAATGCCGACAGCATCTGTCCCTTGAATTGCCCTTGCAGGACTTCACCTTCCATACTTCCGGTCTGATGATCCAGTCCCATATCCAGCCAGATTGTGCGGATGCTGGAGGCACCACTGTTTTTCCCGCCTGTTGAGCGTCCCCAGCTGCGATTGCTCCCCCATTTGCTCTGGCCCATTCTCAGTAGCGGTAATAACCTGATCATCAGATGCACGTTACGCAACATAAAACTGACGAGAAAAATCACAGGTGCAAGTAATGCCTGCACAGGCAGCCGCCCCATCACAATCAGGATGATCACAACCAGCAACACGGCGGTAATACCTACCAGCCAGCGGAACTGGGATTGAGTCAGGGCATAGCGGTTCTTGAGATTGCGCAAACCCCACCAGGCGAACAGCGCCAGCAGCAGAGGTGCAAGTAAACGGATAATCAGCATGCGGGTTCTGTAGTCTCTTCTGGTAAACAGTATCAGCGCTTTAATTGATGACCGAGCAAACCCACGCTGGGGTGAGCGTCCCGGCTGAAGTCCTGCAATGCTTTTAAACCACCGCTGGCATAGACCGCCACTGCTTTCAGCAAGTCACGTAGCTGGTCAGCGCTGGCGTGGTCAAACGGAGCCCAGGCACCTCCGGATAAACGGGCCATTTCTTTAAAACAGCGCTGTGCGTTGCCATCACTGCCTTCCTGAAAAACAAATACAGGTACGTTGAGCAGACCGAGCTCTCCAGCCTTCTGGCACAGCACGTCAATGCTTTCTTCAACACAGTCACCAATATAGACCACTGCATGCACTTTTTCCTGTCGGGTTTCCCGCAAAGCGTGTAATAACAGCTGTTCAATCTTTGTAATACCCGCCTCGCAGCGTATACCAGTCATCAGTGCCAGCAAGCGGTTGGAGTCCAGCAGCCAGTCGCTGGCCCTGAACTCAGCAAAACCTCTGAAATAAGCCAGTTGAACCTGCAAACCTCCCAAAGACTGCGCACTGCTGAACATGTCTGCCTGTAGCTGCATGGCTTGATCCCAGGTAGCTTCGCGGCTAGCTGTGGCATCCAACGCAAATATTAATCGGCCGCGCTGGCCGGTATTATTTACCGGAGGCAGCTTGGCCACCTGACTCAGGAAGGCATCAATGTCCTTGCGCTGTGCCGGGACCGTATCGCCAGCGGGCCGCGACGCCGGTGTCTTGGCTGCCTGGGTCGGCATCCTGCCGGTGTCATCTGAGTTCGTTGCCGAATCGCTGCCAAAAAGTTTTGTCAGGCCTTTTGTGACGTCTTTGAGTTTCATGGTGAGTTCCGGACCGGGGATATCGGACAGAATATAGCGGATGACAGTACAGGAAAGTACAGGATTCAAAAACCAAGATCAACGATGGCAAGGCGGGGGAGATTTTAAGCTGATCACAATCAAACGCAGGCACCGCCCTGCAACCTGCAAGGCGGAGCTTGCCGGGGGACAACTACTGCTGAACAGCGCTCTCTGACTCCTGAGATGACAGCTGGTAGCGGAACACGTACTGTACATTGGGCACGTCCACTGGCTGACCGTTCCTGATGCGCGGGCTGAACCTGAACTGTCTGGCAGCAGCTAACGCACTGTTGTTAAAAATATCCGCGGGCTCTGCATCGACAATCCCGATAGAGTTTTCTGGCACGGAGCCATCAGCACTGACTGTGAAAATCACATGAACCCATCCTTCGATACCAGCCTCGGCAGCTTTGGTTGGATATCTGGGCTCTATTGTATTTACTGGCAATATCTCGACATCATTCATGGGGCGTGTTGCCGGAGCAGGACGCGTTTCCGGATCAGACTGTTGTTGCGCCAACAGCACCCGCGTACTGCCGAGTGCTCCAAGCACGCCCACTGATATTATAAACAGCAAAGCAGCAGTCTTTTTTGTTTCTTTCTTCATATCGTTCGCATTCATTTTGTTCTCCTCAAGCACTCGGCTGATTCTGGTTTTGAGTGTGCTCTGGTCGAGCATGGTTTGCATCAAGGGATTACTGTCGCGGTTGGTACGCTTACTGCTATGTCGCCGGGCGCGGATACAACTGGTGGCCACTCCCAGCAGACTTTCTGCATAGTCTGTGTCACTGCGCCCCGCATGCAGCACGGCGGTATCACAGCTATTTTCGGATTCTTCCCGTAAACGTTTGAATGCAAGCCATACCAGAGGATTGATCCAGAACACACACACCAGCACGTACGCAAATAATGTGGTCAGCCAATCCAGCCGTTTGATATGGCAGAGTTCATGCAGCAGTACATCGGTTACTATGGACTCGTTCCACTCCCTGGCTTGCTCCGGCAACAGGATTTGGGGATTGAATAGGCCAAACGAGACAGGAGATTCAATTCTGTTACTGACACGCAATCCTACCGTGCGTGAGATCCCGAGCTGTTGCCTGAGTTGTGCCAATTCAGAGATCAACCCGACATCCGTAACAGGTATTGAATGCTCACGAAGTCTCGCCATGCTGCGCAGGGCAAAAAACAGCCTGCCAAGCAACAGCATTACAGGAAGCAGGTAAAGCACAACAAACAGCATGCCCCAGTTAGTAGATCCAACTTCTTTCAACTGTGACGAATAGACCGACAGCTCGAATAATACAGATGGTGAGATGTTTCCTCCCCCGGTCGGCAATATCAGCGCCCACAATACGAAAACAGCTGGAATAAATGGCAGCAACCCCAAGCATAACAATCCGCTCAACCAGAGCAGATGTCTGCTGGTGTCTGTGAGTTTTTTTCTCACTATGATTTCGATCACCACAAATGCCGCCAGCAACACGATCGATTTAATCGCAAGATCTGCTATTTGCTGCATGACCGGAAACTGATGAATCAGCGCGGCCAACCAGTGGGTTGAAATGGATACCCAGGAAACGTTTTCCATGATGCTCTCCGGCTACTTGTTGCTGTTTTTTTTGTTCTTGCGTGCCTGAATCAATTTATTAAGCTCATCCAGCTGATCGTCAGACAAGTCATGAATAGACATATCCAACAAAGAGTTCACCGCCAGGTAAGGCGAATCATCAAAAAAGGTTTTGACCACATTTCCCAAGGCAGACCTGGACGCCTGATCGTGAGTAACCAGTGGAAAGTAAACATATTTAAGTCCGCTCTCTACATGGTCAACGTGGCCTTTTTCCACCAGCTTGCCTATTAATGTGCGCACGGAAGAATAGCTAGGCGCATCGTCCATGTTTTCCATGACCTCTTTGGCACTCGCCTGCCCAAGGCGATACAAAATATCCATGATCTGGCGTTCTCGCCTGCTGAGCTGATCTGCATTCGTCATAAACCAAGCCTCTTGTAATCTGTTTTTCCCTTGCGTCCAATCAAAGTGCTAAATATTTAACACAGTGTTATTAAAATAACACCATTAAAATAAAGGTCAAGCGTCATCTGTTAATTTTTTAACATTAAAATTCGACTCCATATCGGTGCACTGCAGGGCAGTTCTGCCCCAATTCCAGACCAGGCCGCTCCCATGCCCTTCGCACCAAAAAAATACACGGGTCAAAAGCAGCACCAAGACAGCGCCAACCCCGTCACGTGTCACATTTATTGGCTCGGTTATGGAACACAAGCTCCGATATTTCGCACTTTTTTGTTTCACAAACATAAATAATTCTATCAGTCACTTACCCACACAATCCTTGGCGCGGATTTTGCTCTCCCCTGCTTGTTGACCAATAAAAACAGCTTTAAACGCCTGCCACTACTACTATTAATAACCGCCTGGAGTTAATGGATGAAATCTACGAAATCACTACTACGCACAGAATTTTTTCTGGCATCATGCCTGCTTTCCGCCGGTTTTGTACCCGGCGCTTTAGCGCAGGCAGTGTCAGGACAGAGCACCGACGAAGTAAGCGAAATCCTTGTCACCGGTACCCGACGCACTGGTATGGCAGTGTCTGACAGTCCGGCACCAGTGCAAATGGTGAGCGCGGAAATGCTCGCAGAAACGGGCGCTCCCGACCTGATGAATGCGATAGCGACCCAGGTCCCTTCTTACAACGCGAACCAGACTGGCACCGACATGGCCAGCCAGACCCTGACCGCAAGCATGCGCGCTTTGTCGCCCAATCACGCGCTGGTTCTGGTAAATGGCAAACGCAGGCACATTACCTCAAACGTTGGCGCAAGCAGCGGTGCAGCCGCAACAGACCTGTCTTTTATTCCATCATCTGCAATCAATCGTCTTGAAGTTCTGAGTGACGGCGCAGCAGCACTTTATGGCTCTGACGCAATTGCAGGCGTTATTAACATAATTCTCAAAGATGATTACGAAGGTGGCAGTATAAACACCAGCGTCTCCGAATATGCTGACGGTGGCGGCTTCACAACCAACCTTCAGGGCAACTTTGGCGCGGGCAATGATATTGCTTATATCAACCTGAGCCTGGAATCTGAGCAACGCGATACAGTGACGCGCTCAGTGGTGTTTGGACCCGCCGTGTGTGTAGCCAACCCGGAGGAGTGTCTTTATCGCTTAAACAATGGCACACCCAGCGGCTGGACTGTAAGCAGCGCTTATCGGACATATCTGCAACGCGACAGTAATATGCGCTTTCACCCGGCTTATCCTGCGCTCAACAATGTGGGAGATCCGCCCGAGATCGACCGCCTCGCGGGTTTCTTCAATGCTGGCATCAAACTCAGCCCAACACTGGAACTCTACAGCTTTGGCAGCATGGGAAAGAAGGAAGCCGCGTCATTGGAAACTTATCGCAGACCGTCGCAAGACGGAGGTGTTGATGTCAACCGGGATGGTGACAGAAATGACAGGACTGCAGACGGTACTCTGGAAGCCATGATCAATAAATACCCTTATGGCTTCAGTCCGATGGAGGAATCCAAGGAAACAGACTACTCGTTCACTATCGGCTTATCCGGTGAGAATCAGGGTTGGGTGTGGGACATTGCGACAGTCTACGGAAGCAATGAAATGGACGTTTACACCACCAAGTCCATGAACTTCACTATCTGGAATGAAACCGGTGCATCGCCGGAAGATTTTTACGATGGTACCTATTTCGCCAATCAGTGGACCACCAGTCTCGAAGCCAGTAAAGAGTTTGATATTGGACTGGCCGCGCCTATGACCTTCGCAACTGGCGTTGAATACCGCCAGGACGAATACGGCATCAAGCCCGGCGAACTTGCATCTTACTATGGCGCTGGTGCAGCATCTTTTCCTGGTTATAACCCGGAAGTAAATACCGGGTCATACGACCGAGATAATTACGCAGGATTTCTCAACTTCATCCTGCTGCCGACTGACCAATGGCTGGTGGACCTCGCGGTACGTTATGAAAACTACAGTGATTTTGGTAATGAAACTGTAGGCAAAATTACAACGCGTTATGATTTCACTGACAGTTTTGCGGTACGTGCGACTGCCAGCACAGGCTTCAGGGCGCCAACACTGGGCGAAGGATTTTATTCTGCTGTAAACGTAGGTCCGACCAGCGCCAGCCCACAGCTGCAGCCTAACAGCGAAGCCGCAGCGGCATTGGGATTCGGAGCAGGTCTGCAACCGGAAACATCAGTAAACTTCAGCGCCGGATTAGTGTTCAGGCCGATTAGCGGTTTTGTGACTACAATAGACGCCTACCAGATTACTATTGAAGACCGCATCCAACGAGGCAGCTTCAGCTACTCGACAAGCCAGGGCACCAATACGATTACCGGCCGCACAACCGGCTCATTCAACAGCAACTTGCCAGACCCCGCTGACACAGATGGAAATGGCACACCCGACAGTTCATACAATGAAGCACTTGGTCGGGCGCTGGTGGGTTTTGGTTACATCGGTGTATGGAATGATCCGGCGGCGCCGGGTGGCTCATTGGATGCGACAGCCCGCGCCAACCTGTCGGTGTCAATTTTCAACAATGCCCTTGAAACACGCACAAGCGGCATAGACTGGGTGACCACCTACACCACCGGTTTTAACTGGGGCAGCATTGACTGGACTTTGGCCGCCAACTACAACAAAACTGAAGTTCTGAGCGCCAAAGCAGCACCCGCCAGTCTGGGCGGCGCCGTCATGTACAGCCCGGTTTCGCTGTCTAACCAGGAAACCAACAGCCCGGACTATCGGATAAATCTGGGTGCACGGTTCCGGATGGGCGATTTCAGTCTGAATGTGCGACAAGCTGTTTACGGGCCACAATATACCCTTTCATCCGTATCAGGCCTGCCTGCATCTGTGCGTGACCAGCTGTCACTTGTACAAGTGGCAGGTGCCACTTATTACAAAAACGATATTGGCACGCTGATGCAAACCAACGTTGAACTGACGTACACACCGACGGACAGCTTGCGCTTCAGCCTGGGTGTAGACAACCTGTTTAATGAGTATCCGGGCAAAGTTCCACAGCCAGTCTGGGACTACAACGAAGAGCGTTATGCCAACACTAACCGTCAATACCTCACCGGCAGCCCGGTGGGATACTTCGGCGCACGCTGGTTCGCCAAAATGGCTTTCAACTTCTGATATTACACACCGCAACGACAACGGCGACCTTCAAGTCGCCGTTGTCAGTTTTAACAATATTCTTGTCTTGAGGAGATTGAACATGAATACAGTAATGAGCCGTCGCCGTTTGCTGTTTGGTGGCACTACTCTGGCCGGCGCAGCCATGTTAGGTGGTCTGTCCACCGGCGCATTGCGCCTGATCAACCCGGCTATGGGTGAACTGGCAGCACCGGTTACCCCTATTCGCATGTCATCGAACGAAAACCCTTATGGCCCTTCCCAAAAGGCTGTTGCGGCGATGCAGGCCGCATTCAGTCAGAGCAATTTGTACGGTGGCATTAATGGCCAGATTTTCGATCTACTATCTAAAATTGAAGGGGTACCCGCCAATCACATTACCATTAGCGCCGGCTCCGGTGAGCTTTTGCACGCCGGCGGCGTGCTGGCCAGCCTGGAGCCAGGTTCAATTGTGACACCCTATCCTACATTCAGCTCACTGTCGCGAGCGGCTGAAGTACTGGGCTCGGAAATCATCAACGTTCCTGTTGGTGAGGACATGCACATCGACCTCAATGCCATGTATGCAGCGATTCGGCCAGATACCCGCATGGTGTATCTGTGCAACCCAAACAATCCGCTTCCCACCATCATAGAAAAGCAGGCACTGGAAGATTTTGTGCGCACAGTGGCGAAAGACAGACTGGTATTCATCGATGAAGCCTATTATGAATACGTAGATAACCCTGACTTCAGCAGCATGATGCATCTGGTTGCCGAGGGACTGGATAACATCATCATTGCGCGCACAGCCTCAAAAATTCATGGCTTTGCTGGTCTGCGCGTGGGATTTGGTTATGCACATCCAGACCTGATTGCAAAAATAAACAGAGTGAAAACAGGCAGTATCAGTATTCTCAGCCAACATGCCGCCTACACCGCCTATCAGGACATGGAGTTCCAGGATTTCTCCCGTGCCCGAAACAAAGAAGGTCTGGCACTGGTTGAAGGGATGTGTGAAGAACTGGGTCTGCGTTATGTCAAATCCAATGCCAACTTTGCGTTTTTTGAAACGGGTATGGACAGCAACGTATTCCGACAGGCAATGATGGAGAACAACATCATGGTGGGTCGCACGTTCCAGCCCTATCCCACCTGGGCACGGGTGAGCATGGCCAAGCCTGAGGAAATGGCCTATTTTGTACAAACGTACAAGAAACTCTATGCCTGATCTTTGAACTTTATGCGTGACGCTCAAAATAGTCACCAGCGGCGGCTGTCACTTTTCTGGATAACATTAAAGTGGCAGTCATTGTTGGTATCGCCATCAATGCATAACCGGAATCAATAATTGCAAACACCGCTTCCAAAGGAATAATGGCACCAACCAACACAAGGAATGTGTAATAGTATTTGTAACTATCCTGCCGTTCGGCACCAATCAGAAAACCGAGACACTTGGCACCATAGTACCAGAAGGTAAACATGGTGCTGGATGCAAAAATCAATACAACAAAAGCAATAAGCCAGGCTCCGATATTGCCGGGAAATACCTGCGAAAAAGCCATTGCGGTCATGCTGACGCCATCCAGATTACCTGCCTCCCAAACACCGGTGACCAGAATCACAAGCGCTGTGCAGGTACATACAATCAGGGTATCAATTACCGGCCCCATCATGGCAACAAGACCTTCCCGCACTGGTTCTTTGGTTTTGGCAGCGCCGTGGGCCATGACTTCGGTTCCGATACCGGCCTCATTGGAAAAGGCGCCACGCATCACTCCTATCGTCATCACCCCCACCAAGCCACCTGCCACTGCCTGTGGATTAAATGCCTGCTGGACGATAAACCACAGATGAGAGGGCAGTTCAGTCAGGTGTTGACTGAGCACAAAAAATGTCATCAACAGATACAGCCCGACCATAAACGGCACCAGACGCGCTGTGACATAACCAAGACGCTTTACACCACCAAAAATGACTGATGCCACCAGTGCTGCAGCGAACAATCCAAACAGAAAATTGAAAACAAAAGGCTCATCGGCGTTGGCTAACCCGGCAGGAACAAACACCACGTCACGCATGACCTGGGTCAGCTGGTTCACCTGCACAATGGGTAAGGTGCCTATCAGAGCTGCGGCGGCAAACATGCTTGCCAGCCAGTGCCATTTCTTCCCCAGCCCTTCGCGAATGATGTACATGGGCCCGCCCTGGATATCACCGCGGCTGTCTTCTCCGCGATACATTACTGACAAGGTGCATGTAAAAAATTTGGTCGCCACACCCACCACGGCAGTGACCCACATCCAGAACACGGCTCCGGGGCCGCCCATGCCGATAGCCAGCGCTACCCCTGCTATATTGCCCATGCCAAGAGTGCCGGAGAGCGCTGCGGTCAATGCCTGCAGATGGTTCAGGTCACCGGGATCGTCTTTTTTGTCGTATCGCCCTGACAGGATGGCAATGGCGTGTCCGAAGTAGCGGTAAGGCTGTAAACGACTGATGACAGCAAAATAGATTCCGCCACCTACCAGAAGCACAATCAGGGGTACTCCCCATAAAAATCCTGCCAGTGCCTGCAGCCATTGAGTCATCCAATCCATATGCATGTCGCCTTTTGGTTATTGTTGGCCAGTGAGAAGGGTAACAGATAGGCGGCATACACGCGCTCTGCGACACAGTCCTCGCAAGCTCACTGTACGAAGCAAAGTTACAGGATTCCACTGAAGGCTCCAATAATGAGCTGTGTTAATGTTGTTTAGCGGGACAAACCTGAGCTGGCGTGCAACGCCCGAGGGAGCGACAATGCGAATTCTGGTCACCGGCGCAACGGGCTTTATCGGGCGCCATATACTGCAGGCATTGGTGCGGCAGGCCGGATACGAAACGGTAGCGGCCGTGCGCAGCCCGCGTCATCTGAACCAGCTATTCCCGGGGATCCCGGCGCTTCAGATGGATGCCTCTGATTGCTCGGTCGCACAGTTGAGCAATGCGCTACAAGGCTTTGATCTGGTCATCAACGCTATTGGCATTCTCAACGAGACAGCCAGTCAGCGTTTTGGGCAGCTGCATATTGATTTCCCCTGCTATCTCGCCCAGGCCTGCCAACAGTCCGGCGTGCGGCGTTTGATCCACATATCGGCACTTGGTGCGGATGACTCCGCGGTGAGCGCATACCACCAGAGCAAGCATGCAGCAGACGTATTTATCCGTACGCTGGATATGGAATCGGTGATTATCAAGCCATCTCTTGTTTACGGGGTTGGTGGCACCAGTAGCCAATTATTCGCGGCTTTGTCCGCACTACCTGTACAGACGCTGGTTGACCACGGTGCACAGCGGGTGCAGCCAGTCCATATCGACGATCTGGCGGATGCTGTTTTGCGCCTTACAAATGTGAGCTCCTCCGTCCCGGCAGAGCTGCCCGCAGAACTTGAAGTGGTAGGGCCCGCACCGATGTCATTTCGCGACATGCTGCGCACGTACCGGCTCTGGCTGGGTTATGGTGAAGTGCGTGTGCTGTCCATACCCTGGCCTTTTGTGCTGTGTATAGCGCGGTTGGTCAGACACACCAATCGCTGGTTGAGCGAAGATAATCTGCAGATGTTGCGACAGGGCAATACGGCTAGCGCGTCCGGTCTTACACAACTGCTGTCGCGTCCGCCGCGCGCACTGGAGGAAGCGCTGTCCCCGGGGGCAGCCACCGAAGCCGAACGCTGGCATGCACGCCTCTACTTCCTGCTGCCCGTTCTGCGCCTGAGCGTCGCGTTTGTATGGATATTCACCGGCCTCGTGTCGTTGTTTCTGTATCCGCGGGAAGACAGCTATGCATTGCTGGCTCAGGTCGGGCTCACTGGCAATAGTGCCGTCATAGCGCTGTGTGGCGCGGCATTGCTTGATATCGCTCTGGGCATGGCATTGTTGCGGCGCTGGCAGCCAAAACTGGTGGGTGTGCTTCAGCTCCTGGTCATTTTGGGTTACACACTCCTGATCAGTATTTTTCTGCCAGAGTACTGGCTTCACCCTTATGGCCCTGTCACGAAAAACCTGCCCTTACTGGTGGCCATTCTGATGTTGATGGCAGTGGATAAGCGATGATGGACATACTCGATTATCAGACCTTGAAGTGGATACATATCCTCAGCTCGACCTTTCTGTTCGGCACGGGCGTTGGCAGCGCATTTTATAAATTCCTGGCCGACAGGCGCGGCAATCTGGACAATATCGCATACACCAACCGTCATGTGGTGTGGGCAGACTGGCTGTTTACTACGCCTACCGTCATTATCCAGCCGGTGTCAGGTGTCATGCTGGCCCGCGTTGTCGGGTTCCCCCTGGACAGTGACTGGCTGTTGGTTTCCATGGTGCTTTATGCGTTCATGGTGGCCTGCTGGCTGCCGGTGGTCGTTATGCAAATTCGCATGGAGCGTCTGTCAACGGCCGCCATGGATCGGGGCACTGCGTTGGCCGAGGACTACACGCGCCTGGTGCGAAACTGGACAATTCTTGGCGTGCTGGCATTTATCGCGATGATCGCCGTCTATTACCTGATGGTATTCAAACCGACGATATGGAGCTGAACACTTATGACGGACGACCACGAGCCAATAATTAAAAGCGCGTTGGGCGAAGGGTGGTACCAACTCCCCGAAATCCTGCAACGCAACTTCGATTTACAGCCCGGCCGTGATGGGGTTATCCGACTCAGAGGGACTATGTACGAGATATGGCACTCGCGTATGGCACGCGTGTTTATTTATCTGGCACGCCTGACCGGGGCGCTGGTGCCGTATGAGGGACGTAATATCCCCATCGAGATCGAGATGCGAACCTGCGCCGACGACGCAAAATACATGCACTGGCGTCGTGTCCACCAATTCCCTGAACATCCCGATGTCGTGTTTGAAACACGCATGGAGTATGTGTCGGATAACCGTATTGTCGAGAAGGTGCATCTGGGAATGGGTCTGTGTATGAAAGTCAGCGTCGAAGGGGACGTGCTGAAGTTCCGCTCGCCGTGTTACATGTGGAGCATCTTCGGCCGCCGTGTACATATCCCGTGTTGGTTGTTACTGGGCAGCGGCGAAATCACCGAGCGCGCGGTAGGCCCCGATAGCTTCGAAATGTTCTTCGAGATACATCATCCCTGGTTTGGTCCGACCTATCGTTACAACGGCATATTCCGCTTAGAACAGGCGGAGCCCGGACTCCGGGGGTTCTGCGGCAACACATTATGAATCGCAGTAGCGGCGATGGCTGCATGGCCAACCGCGACAGAGATCTGGTTCAGTGCACTGACCACGTCGCCAATGGCGTAGAGCCCGTCGATTGAGGTCATCTGATCCGCACTCACCACAAGTTCGTTCTTAGTGTCCACGCTCGCACCCAGCGCGGTGGCCAGCGTCGCCTGCGAACGACTGCCCAGCACCGGGTAGACGGTATCAAAGTGGTGGTGCTTACCGTTCTCTTCTGCGAAGACACAGCGCGTGCCGTCGAACAGCAGATCCCGGGGCCTCGTCATCAAAGTAATATTCAGGTCTTCTGCACTTTGGCGTAGCTGTGCATCAACTGCCACGTCATCACTTTGGACCAACGTCACCGTCGCCGAATAAGTCCGCATGAACCGCGCATGTTCAAACGCTGACCGAAGCGGGCCATACACCGCGAGGTTGTTGTCGCTGGCCTCATAGCCATCACATATGGCACACAGGCGTATCGCCCCGCAAGCGACCGCCTCTTCCATCCAGGGCTGCGGCGGCAGTGCGTCTTTGATTCCGGTCGCCAGCAGTACTGTACGTCCGTGGTGTCGCTCCCCCTCAGTGTCGGTCACCTGGAAACCGCCGCGCACGGGCAGCATCTGCGACGCCGTGGCCCGGATCACTCTGGTGCCATACTCAACTGCCTGAGTGTGCAGGCGCGACAGCAATTCATCGCCGCTGAGCCCGCCCGGAAACCCCGGACAGTTGTGTGTTCGGGGTATCCAGCGTGCACGGCTGTTGCCGGCATCGAGCACCGTTACGTTGCGGTGAAACCGGTGCAAGTACAGCGCCGCGGTCATACCACCCGGACCCGCACCAATGACAATACAGTCCTTGAATTCCATACCGGCCATGTTGAAGAACGAAACATAAGTGCGTCTGTGCGGTGTCACTCGGAGGCCACCCCGGGCGGCGAGCCGGACTTGCATCCTGATTGCGCTGGACGCGCGCACCGGCAGCGAGTGCTGGCGTCACGACCCCATTATTGCTCATGCCGCCGGCGGCGAAACCATTGATTTGCGTAGCGGGGAAACACTTATTGGATCAGTAACAAATAATGGTGCGGACGGAGAGACTCGAACTCTCACACCTTGCGGCGCTGGAACCTAAATCCAGTGTGTCTACCAATTCCACCACGTCCGCCTGAAGAGCCGATCCCGACGTCAGCAGTCTGGATGGAACAGGATAAGGCCGCGCATTATAGACAGTGCGCGGCCTTCTGTCAGTCACGATTTTTATGACCGGGATCAGTTGCTGGCGGCAACCGCTTCTATTTGTTGCTGCAGACGGAACATCGCCTGATTCATCTGCATACGGTAGGCATCAATCGCTTCAACCGCTTCTTCTACACGGATCAGGCGATCGCTCAAGCCGCCCGAGGTGGTGCCGGCTGTGCTGATTTCAGCCCGCAGATTTACCAGATCCTGGGCGACGCTTTGCATACTCTGCACCTGACCATTCAGAGCAGTGAGCTGCTGAACCAGTTGTTGCGACTCGGCCCTCACAGAAGCTACATCACGACGGGCATCCTCGGCCAGGTTGGTGGTCTGCACCAAACGGACATTGGTTTCCTCCACTGTTGTCAGGTTCTCCTGAGACCGGGTCTCTACAACGGCAACTCTGCCCGTGAGATCAGTCACCGCCCGGTTGGCGGCATTACGCGCAGCCCAGAGTTTGTCGATTTCCGAAAAATTGAAATCCACCCGTTCGATGATATTGCCCATGGTTTCTTCGGCAGAATCTCCTACCAGCGAGAGACGGCCCTCGAGGTCTGCAATACGTCGATTGGATAATTCAAGTTGACGCAATGTCTCTTCATGCAGCGTATACCCGTAATAGGCGGCACCACCCAACGCGAAGGTCAGAACAGTCAGCATGATGCGCACAGGCCAGGTACTGACCTTGACCATTTCGGCGTAACTCACCGGCTTCACCAGATCGGGCTGTTTGCGGGCATGCCGGCGCGAATCCACATCATCTCTGGACGGCACCATTGAGGGAATATTGTCAAAATCGTCGTTGTCTCTCATTGTTACTATCCTCAGGTCTGGTCAGTCTCTAACGCCTGGCGGGGACTGTTACCCGGCACAAATAATCACTAATACAAAGCTTTATCCGGATGAAGCTCTTGCAGTAAGCCGTATCCCTTGAATTGCCGGCTATTGTAGACGGTTTACAGTGCCGCGGGCAAAGCCTGCAAGCGGGCACCTGCCTTGAATCACCTTGTAATGTGCATTATGCTCATCAACCCACATTGAATGTGGTCGCCAGACGGGTGACACCATCAACAGACATTCCGAGGACTGTATGAAATTAGAACTGCCAGAATTACCTTATGCTGCCAATGCACTGGAACCGCACATGTCTGCGGAGACCTTCAGCTTTCACCATGGCAAACACCACAATGCATACGTGGTCAAAGGCAATGAGCTGCTGGCCGATGCAGGTATCGACGCCGACAATCTGGAAGATCTGGTCAAGGCCAGCGCTAAAGTTGGCGGCCCTCTCTTCAACAACGTGGCTCAGGTTTACAACCACAACTTCTTCTGGAAGAGCATGAAGCCTAACGGCGGTGGCGCTCCTACAGGCGCGATCGCAGCTAAAATTGATGCCGATTTCGGCAGCTACGATAACTTCAAAAAAGAGTTTGTTAACGGCGGCATTGGTCAGTTCGGCAGCGGCTGGGTATGGTTGGTGCTTGATAGCGGCAAGCTGAAAGTTGTTAAGACGCCTAACGCAGAGACACCTCTGACTACCGGCGCCACACCTGTGCTGGTGTGTGATGTGTGGGAACATGCGTACTACATTGATTACCAGAACCGTCGCCCCGACTTCCTGGCGAGCTTCCTGGACAATCTGGCTAACTGGGATTTTGCCAACCAGAACATCTAAAAAAGAAAAAAAGGGGGACGGTGGAGCAAGCTCCTCCGTCCCCCTTTTTTTTTACAGACCAATATGACTGCTGCCACCCCAACAGCTTGATCCGGTTCGCTCTTCCGGGTTGCCGCAGAGACGATCGGGCGTATCAGGCCGACGATCTACTACCCGTTTGCTTTTATCGGCCAATCTTTCTATATCAAACGCATCATAGAGCTCGCCAGTTGCCGTGCGCGCCTCATACACCACCCGACTTTCAGAAAACTGGATGATCTGGAACAACTGAGTATCTTCCGCCAGTCTGTCCATAGTCTCTGGCGCAGACTCGCCAATCATGTACATCTTGGGGCCTGACACCGACACAACATACATAGGACCCGCGCCTCCAAGCTGTCCGGAGGCGCCAGTTGCCACGTTCTCTCCGCGACCGTAGGTGTGATCATGCCCCTGTAAAACCAGATCCACATTAAACTCGTCAAAAAGCGGCTGCCAGCTCTCACGCAAGCGGGGATTATCTCTGCCCAGGGACACCGAGAACATGGGGTGGTGGTAAGTCACCACAGTCCAGTTATTGGGATTATTGCCAAGCACCCCTCGCAGCCAACTGGTCTGGATCTGCATCATGGCCGCATCCTGCAGCGCCTGTTGTGAATCCAGTGAGATGTACCTGACGCCTTGATAATCCATGAAGTACACGGTGCTGCCAAGCTCTGCAGGTCCATTGGAAGGCATGGCAAAATGTACCGGCCACTGCGGCACAAGTTTGCGTGGTCCCGAAGGCTGCGCCAGATATTCATGATTGCCGGGCGTAGCCACGGTGGTGACCATGCTGTTGATAAAACTTCCGGCATCAAACCATTCACCCCACTCATCATCATGGTTGGCATCGCTGCTGGAGTTGACCAGATCACCTGCGTGCACCATCACCTGAGCCCGGGGCGCTGTGCTGAATGCTTCGCGGATTACCCGTGAAAAATGCGCCTTGACGGCGTTCTGCGCATCTCCGAAGTAGATCGCAGTGTGAGGTTCGAATCCTGACTTGGCGGTGCGAAAGTGAAACCATTCACTCCATGTATTGTCACCACGCACGCGATAGGCGTACAGCGTGTCCGGCTCGAGGTTGTTGAATGTCACATGATGGTGATGCGCCAGCCCATTACCTGCCTCCAGTACTTGTGTGCGGCCGGGGATTGTTTCTGCTGTCAGGTGCAATGCCGGTGTATCGGTTGCTTTACTGATTTGCGCAAGAGCTTCGGTCACGGAGCCGCGGGTGCGCCAGTTGACTGTCTGATTGCGCGCAGGGTCTTCAGTCGCTGTCAGCACAATCCGGTCAGGAAACGCAGTAGCCGCATACTTGATCTCACCAACAGGCACGAGCGTGTTTTGCGCCGCCGCATTAAACGAGGTCAAAAACAGAGGCAAGAAAATCGAAAATACAATATAACGAGCTTTAGTGACCATAACAGGAGTCCCCAGTAAACAGATGCAAGCCAAATGACTGTCATCAAGCTTACTGGCGCAAAGTGACAACACTGCAACAGCCTGAAAAAATTAATTGCGAATCAGAAAGAACTGGCTGAGGCACCCGAGGCCAGAAGAAAATACAACTTGCTGATTGCAGCCTCGGTGGTGAGATCGCGGCCGCTGATTGCGCCGACACCCGCCAGTCCGCTGCCAGAAGCGTAACGCTCGAATGTGACCACACCGTCAAGCGGCTGTGACACAACCACGACCATCACTCCGCTGGCCACAGCCTGCCGTACAGCATCCAGAAACTGAGGATCGCGTGTAGGACCATTGCCCGATCCGTATGCCTCCAGAACCAGCGCCCTGAGTCCCGGGCTGGCGCACACTGCACGAAACATAGAAGCGCTGATTCCCGGATGAAGCCGCAGTAGTGCCACCGCGTTGTCTTCCGGCAACTGCAGACGCACATCAAGGTCCGGGTGCTCCGGCGCCCTGGTGTGCAAAGAGCTGAAAAACTGTATGTCGATACCTATGCTGCCCAACAACGGAAACCGCGGCGAATCAAAGGCATCATAGGCATTGGCAGATATTTTGGTCACACGGTTTCCACGCATGATCCTGGAGCCAAATACCACACAAACCTGAGCCATCGACACAGGCATGGTGGCAGCCACCTCAATGGCGGATATCAGGTTGCTGCGGGCGTCACTGCGAGGGAAGCCAAATGGCAGCTGCGCGCCGGTCAATACAACAGGCTTGCCGTGCCGGCGGAGAAAATAGCACAAGGCCGAGCTGGTATAAGCCAGCGTGTCGGTGCCATGCAAGACGACAAAACCATCGTAGTCGTCGTAACGCATTTCAATATCTGCTGCTATCTTCAGCCAGATTTCAGGTGTCATGTCGGAGCTGTCTATCAGAGGCTCGTAGCTGAGCGTCTGCAGCTGCGGCGGATTCTCATGAAAAGCGGGCCCCAGCTCAATCAGCTGCGTGATCTCGGCCATCAGATCTGCAGCCGGTGCCAGACCATTGACCGTCTGTTTCATGCCGATAGTGCCACCGGTATAGATAATCAGTATTCTTTTGGGCATGTCACTCTCTGTCAGATGTTGGCCATTTCACCGGTGACGCTACACCTTGGGCAAACTGATCACAATCTCATTTTGTCTGTGCTCGGTCACCATGCCCGCTGGATCAACGTTCGCTGGCAATACAATGGTGCGGCTGAACTGGCTGCTACCCTGACGCCGGCTGCTCATGCCATTTTGACTGTATTGCTCCTGCCAGCTGATTGTGCCTGACACTGTCAGTCTGTCTTCCTGCACATCCGTACTCAGCTCAAACTCCTGACCTTCCTGAACAGGAATCACCAGCTCGAGAACATCGTCAGTCTCACGCAGATTGATAGCCGGTTGATTCATGCCCAGACTTGCAAACGGATGAGATCCGAACAGGGAGCTACCCGGAGCAACACTCAGCCCCGGCATTCCGG
Organism: Pseudohongiella sp.; assembly: GCA_030651695.1. Lineage (GTDB taxonomy): Bacteria > Pseudomonadota > Gammaproteobacteria > Pseudomonadales > Pseudohongiellaceae > Pseudohongiella. The sequence continues at coordinate 112,106 of JAUSCD010000031.1, forward strand.
AGATGGCAGGCGATGCGCTGCCAAACACACTGCTCATCATGGCATCCATCTGTTGCCGTATCAGCTCCATCTGCTGAAACGGATCGGCAGATGGAACTGACGATGCCCCAGAGCCGGGTGCTGAAGATGGGCTTGCAGCAGATATCCCCGGCACAGAACGACCATCTGCGTCAGACTCAGCAAACAGCGAATATACGCGTGAATCGTCAGTCCCTGCCGTCAGATCTGCAATCTGCCTCTGCAACTGCCAAGTGTACGCTGCGAGACCAAGAAACAGGATCAACCCGGTAACGCTGACAATAATGATGGCAGCGCGCACTTTGCGGTCATGTGAAGACGTCTTGTTGAAGTCGGATGTATGCATTTTAACCTCCCTCGGCAATCACCCAAACCAGTTTTCCGGACATATAAACCATGGGGCTGACCGGCGGTTTTTCAAGCTTTCCTGCTAAAGCCTGCATAGAGATGGCCGATACTGAGTAGTGACCGAATCCGTTAGGAAAACACATGAACCCGTCAACCATTATCGGCATGCTGGCCAGCATTATGCTGCTGGGCAGCGTGCTGTTTTTTACCGCTGAATCTGCGAGCGCATTCGTAGAACCCGGCAGTATGATGATAGTTGTGACCGGCACAATAGCCGCCACCTTTATCAGCTACCCCATGAAAGAAGTGGTTAGAGTCGTCAAGCTGGTTGGACTGGTATTCCGCCGCGAAAACACCTATACACGCGATGACATCAAAGAACTGGTGCAAATGTCCCGCCTGTGGTTCCAGGGTAATATCAAAGATGTTGATGATGCTCTGGCGCGCACGAAAAACCCGTTTCTCCGCACTGGTATTCAGCTGGTCATTGCCAACACAGCCGAACAGGAAATAATTGATACACTGCGCTGGCGAATTGCCCGTCTGAAAGCGCGGGAACGCGCGGAAGCGCAGATTTTCCGTACCATGGCCAGCTATTCGGCAGCTTTTGGCATGATCGGAACACTGGTCGGCCTGGTTAATATGCTGTTCGTCATGGACTCTGGGAGTCTTGAAACCATCGGGCCTCAAATGGCGGTGGCCTTGCTCACGACCTTCTATGGCATTTTGCTGGGCAATATTTTGTTCAAACCGATTGCCGTTAAACTTGAGCGACGCACAGAAGAACGCCTGATCGCGATGAATATGGTGCTTGAAGGTGTTTCCATGATGAGTAAACGACGACCGCCGTCATTTATTGAAGATACCTTAAAATCCTTTGCAGCACAGTTCGACGATGAAATCCGTGACGGTGGCATGCCGACCGTTACGCGCAGAAAATAATCGGTGACCCGTGTCCACTAAATATGATGTAGAACTGATAGGCGACGAACCTCATTCTGATGACGGTGAGGGCGAGCCATGGATGACCAGTTATCTGGACGTCATGACTCTGTTGTTCGCTTTTTTTGTGTTGTTGGTTTCCATGTCAGAAATCCGCACCGAGCGCGTTCCAATCATTACCGTTGAGGACTCCATGGGCTCACCCAGCGGCGCAGTGACTGTCACAGTTGCAGGCAGCGGGACTGGTACGGAAGGCGGGCTGCTGCCGGGTGGCATCGGTGTGCTGCCCGAATACAATGCCGTGTTACCGGGGCAGGATGGCGACGTGGCTACCACGGCGACAGGTGCCGGCAGCACAGAGCAACAGTCTGACGACTACAACGATCAATATGGCGATCTCGAGAACAGCTTTAATGCACTCGCCTTGCAAGGTGTCGATGCAACACCAGGCACCGAAGGCCTGACGCTGCGCATCGCTGATAATCTGCTGTTTGCCAGCGGCCAGGCTGAACTGATGTATGAAGGCATGGTGCTGATCAGCCAGCTGACGGAAATTCTGCAGCAATTCCCGGGCGATGTTTCCGTGGAAGGGCATACCGACAATATCCCGATAAATACCGCGCGCTTTCCCTCCAACTGGGAGTTATCAAGTGCACGAGCGATATCGGTATTACTGTTTCTTGAACAGGAAGGTATTGCCGCTACGCGCATGCGGGCAATAGGTTATTCCGACACCCGCCCTTTGCAGTCGAATGAGACACCAGCAGGACGCTCCGGAAACCGGCGTGTTGAGCTGATACTGAGGGAGCGCTGAGATTTTTGTGTCATATCAGGCCGACAATGCCTGCGGAACCACGGCCTGTATCTGTGGTTTGTCGCTGTACATGCGTTGATCTGCCACTCTCAGCAAATCATCCACTGAATCCGCGTCCTGGGGCCAGATAGCCAAGCCCTGGCTGATTTCTATCGACAGCGAATGCCCCTTCAATCGGGCAGGCCCATCGACGTGAGCCCTTAACCTGGCGGTTGCCGCCAGCGCTCCTGCTTCATCGGTGACATCACCGAGAATCAGCAAAAACTCATCGCCACCCAGACGGCCCACATAATCAGCTTCACGCACAAAACCACGCAGACGGCGCGCGACTTCTGCCAGCAAAGCATCACCCATGGCGTGACCGTATGTGTCGTTGACATGTTTGAACTTGTTCAAATCCAGAATCATCACAGCAAACGGCTTTTGCTGACGTCTTGCTACAAAAAACTGGCGTTTGAGTGTTTCATCTATGCTGCGTCGGTTAGGCAAACCAGTCAGTACATCTTCGCTGGCAAGTTGCAGAACACTCTGATGGGACTTCAGATAACACGCAGCAATCAGCGCAAAACTCAGCCCAACCATGTACATCAGCACACCGATGTACAAGAACGCATTTGCATTGGAAAAGTCAGTATTGGCATCTGACAAGGCCTGCCATGCCACTACCCAGCGCGCAGAGAAGCCGATGGCCATGAGAAAAGAGAACAGACTGGCAAGAGCGTAAGTTCTCAGTTCATGAATATTTTTTGTGCGCCACACCATAATCAGTGCGCCAGCGATCAGCAACACCACTGCCGCTCCGTCGTGGTACATGTAACGGCGTACAGTGTTGTCCAGGTTCCACCAGGTCAGTAATCCGGCCAGTGGCAGCAACAGAAAAACCAGTTTCCATCGATGAGCAGATTCGTAACCCCGAAAGCGCAGCATACCTTCGGTCAATACACACAACGCCATCAGTGAAAACATATTGGTCAGCCAGATGCTCATTGCGGCCGACACAATACCCAGCGACGAACCCAGACCAGCCAGAAACGCAAACAGGTTAAATGAAACGCCCAGCATCATCTGCAGCACTCCCTGCAAATGACGATTGATGCGCCAGACTGTCAATAGCGCCAATACGCACACAATAGCAGTCAGCAAAATGCTCAGTCGCAAGGTAGTCATATCGATCACGTTCACGATGCCAGACCTTGTTAGTGTTTACGACAGAAATCAGCCATTTCTTTGAGTGCCCGGCTTGCTTCCGGTAGCTGAGGAACGAACAAAGGCCACACGTGTGGCTGCCCTCTCCAAACCTGCAATTGCGTCGGCACACCCGCTGCTGCAGCTTTGTCAGCTACTCGCAGACCGTCATCACGCAGCACCTCGCTGTCGCTGACATAAATCAGTAGCGGCGGAAATCCTGCATAGTCGGCGTACAAGGGTGACGCTCTTGGATCCAGAGCATCAGCACCAGACAGATAAGTCGCTGCCGCACGCCTGATGGAATCACCGCTGAACATGGCGCACGTGACTGCGTTTGCATCAAGAGAGGCACCGGTGGTATTCAGGTCGGCATACGGCGACATCAGTATTGCAGCCGATGGCATCGGCAAATCAGCCTCTCTGATCTGCACCAACAATGACAGTGAAAGTCCTGCTCCTGCAGAGTCACCGGCCAGTATGATGTCCTGAGCCTGTGTTGTTTCCAACAGCCATCGGTATGCGGCAATGACATCATCAGCAGCCGCAGGAAATGGATGCTCTGGCGCGAGGCGGTAATCGAGTACAAACACTCGCGCGTCGGCTGCTTCTGCCAGGCGTGTGGTGAACGAACGGTAGGACAGCGGAGAACCAAACAGATATCCACCGCCGTGGCAGTAGAGAATGACACGACGCGATTCGGTGTTCACAGGTGTATTCCATTCACCACGCACATCGTTATGAACGATCTGCTCGACGGCGACATCCCTGGCATTCGAGCGACGTCCCATATCACGATCCAGCGCTTTGCGGAATCTAATCGGATCAAAATCAGGGTCAAGTAATTTGGGTTTGAACTGGCGCTTCAGAAACCAGCTCACAAAATATGAGCGCAGGCTGCGGCTCTTAATATCAATTCTGGTCAGCATATAATTCCCTTATTTTTTCTTCTGAGGAATTTTTTATCCGGCCCGAGCTGATTCAGGGCCAGATTCAATTCAGATCAATGATTGCAACAGTTTCAACTGCTGCTGAAGCCGCTCTTTACTGAGGCTCCTTATGGTGGCATGCCCCACCTTTCGACCGTCCTTGAATGCTTTTCCATAGTGATGCAAATGACAATCTTCGATAAGCAGCAACTGCTCAATTGCAGGCACAGATCCTATAAAGTTCACCATGGCGCTTTCGCCCAGCCTGGCTGTAGAGCCTAAAGGCAGACCAGTTATTGCTCTGAGATGGTTCTCGAACTGGCTGCATTCGGCGCCTTCTATGGTCCAGTGTCCGGAGTTGTGCACGCGTGGTGCTATTTCATTGGCGCGTAGCCCGCCATCGACTTCAAAAAACTCGAATGCAAGCACACCAACATAGTCGAGATGCTCCAGTACAGAAGACACACAAGCCTCTGCCGCTTTCTGCAATGGATGATTGTCACCCGGTACCGACAGTCGCAGAATGCCTTTTTCATGGACATTATGGACCAACGGGTACGCACGAATTTCACCGCTTCGGGCGCGCACTGCGACCAACGACACTTCACCGGTAAAGTTCACAAAAGTTTCGAGGATGCAGGGCACCGAACCAAGCTCGGCGAACGCGCCTTTTACTTCGCCGACACTATGCAGAACTTTCTGGCCCTTGCCATCATAACCCAGAGTGCGGGTTTTCAGCACCGCAGGCAGACCGATCGTTCCGATGGCAGTATCCAGATCCTGTTGCGAATCGATGGCGGCGAACGGAGCAACCGGGATGTTCAGTTTCTGAAACAAGGTTTTTTCATTCAACCTGTCGCGCGCGATACGCAGCGCCCCGGCTCCGGGAAACACTGGTACGTACTGGGATAAAAATGCGACCGTTTCAGCTGGCACGTTTTCGAACTCGAAAGTAACCAGATCTACCTGATCAGCCAGTTGTCGCAGGTGTTCATGATCATTGTAGTCAGCGCAGATATGCGCACCCAGCGCGGCAGCACAAGCATCGGCAGCAGGGTCCAGGAATATGAATTGCATGCCCAGCGGGGAACCCGCCAGTGCCAGCATACGACCAAGTTGCCCACCACCGATGACGCCTATTTTCATGCTTGTCGTGGGTCCGGATTATCCAGCACGGTTGATGTCTGCTGCGCACGGAATGCGATCACCGCGCCCTGAATTTCCGGATATTTGTTACCCAGGATTGATGCAGCAAGCAAGGCGGCGTTTACTGCCCCTGCGCGGCCGATAGCCAGAGTTGCTACGGCTATACCCGCAGGCATCTGAACAATGGACAGCAGCGAGTCCACGCCAGACAACATAGACGACTGGACAGGCACACCCAGCACCGGCAAATGTGTTTTGGCTGCGCACATGCCTGGCAAATGAGCAGCGCCGCCAGCGCCGGCTATAATCACTTCGATACCGCGGCCAGCTGCTTTTTCAGCGTAACTGAATAGCAGATCCGGCGTACGATGCGCGGAAACAACCTGAACTTCGTGAGGAATACCGAGCTTTTCCAGCATCTCGATGGTGTGACACATGGTCGCCCAGTCGGACTTTGATCCCATGATGACGCCGACCAGAGCCGGTTTCCCCGAATTGTTTTGGGTCATTTCACTTGCCTCCTGGCCATACGATAAGCTGTTCGCAATGAGGGCCGGCTCGGAAAAAGTGGCGAGTATACCGGAAATCTGACGATTTCAGAACTTTTCCGGCCTTAGCACCTCAACGGCGGACAGATAACAGATCATGGCGTAATCGGCATAATACTTTTGCTGGATATGTTCGCTGAGCAGTTTCGCCATCGCCCGGCTGCATACAACTTCTATGCGCACATTGCCGTCATTGTCCCAGCCAGCGCTGCGGACGCCACGGCTGCCCCGCCCACGGGCGTCTGACACCGTCCATCCCGGCGCACCCAGCACTTGCAGCTCGTCCAGAAGACGCACCTCAAGCACTGCCTCGCAGATCACGGTCAACAGCCAACGTTCATGGCTGGCATGCGCCTGTGCATTGCTTGCTGTTGATTCGGTCATAGGGAATTGCCCTCACTGAGAAATTGCGCAATTTGCAGATAAAGCGGAATACCAATCAGAATATTAAAAGGAAACGTGATACCGAGTGACGCCCCCAGCGACAATGAAGGGTTCGCCTGCGGCAGCGCCAGACGCATTGCTGCCGGCACCGCGATATAAGAGGCACTGGCACCCAGAGTAGCCAGCATGGCCGTGCCACCCACAGACAAGCCCATCAGCTGAGCGAACATCAAACCGACGGCCACACCAATCCACGGCATAATCAAGGCAAAACTGATCAGACGGATGCCGACCTCTCTGAGCGCTCCCATCTGTTTGGAAGCAATCAGCCCCATCTCCAGCAGAAACAGCGCCAACACCGGCGCGAACATACTGGTGTAAAACGGCGCCAGCGGTGCCACCGCCTCCTTGCCCGCCAACACGCCGATAATCAATCCGCCCAACAACAGCATGATGCTCTTGCCCAGGAAAATCTCCCGCCCCAGCTCCCGCCAGGGCGTGCCACGACTGATGCCCCGCGCCAGCACAATACCCACCAGAATCGCCGGAATCTCCAGAATCGCCACAAACAAAGGCATGTAACTCTCAAAGAACACACCCTGCGCCATCAGATAAGCCACTACCACCGCAAATGTACCTGCGCTGACAGAGCCATAGTGCGCCGCAATATTCGCAGAATCAACGCGACTGAAACGCAAGCCCCGCAAAAGCGGAAATGCAATCAACGGCAGCAACAAGCCCATCAGCAGCACCAGCCCCATCTGACCCACCAAGGCCGGACTGGCTTGTTCTGCCAGCTCCACCCCACCATGCAAACCAATTGCCAGCAGCAGAATAATCGACAGCGTCTCATACAAAGCCGGCGGCAACTTCAGCTCACTACGCAACAGCCCCGCAGCCAACCCAAACACAAAAAACAGAACAACCGGATCCCAGCCCATAATGCCTCCAAAATGGTCGCGACAGCTTACCCAACCACAGGGGCAAGGAGCAATCGAATTACAAACAAGACCAAAATCCGACAACCCACGACCCACAGAAATCAATCCGGAGTGAGCAACGGGAGCGGGTCGCCGTGCCGGACCAATCAGGCCGCGTTTATCCTCTGTGCCCCCGACCGAACCGGCGCGAGCATTGTCCGAGTCCCGAGCGGCGCAGCCGCGAAGGTCGAGTTGCACAGCGCCGGTCGGGGGCACAGAGGATGCGGCCGGTCTGGCACGGCGACCCGCTCCCGTTGCGCCCACACCATGCGATTCCACCGTCAGCTTTTAACTTGTTCTTTTGCTTGTTCTTTTGCTTTTGCTTTTGCTTTTGCTTTTGCCCTTCAGTTTTGCGTTACAGCCGCCCACAAAAAAGGGCAACACCGTCCGGTATCGCCCTTTTTCGCTAAGTCAAAGACAACATTCAGAAACAGACAAGATCAGCAGATCCGGCCGTCCCCAATGAAGGCAGGATTTACATCATGCCCATGCCGCCCATACCACCCATGCCACCCATATCAGGGCCGCCAGCTGGCTTGTCTTCAACAATCTCAGTCACCATGCACTCAGTTGTGATCATCAGACCAGCCACCGAACCGGCAGCCTGCAGCGCGCTACGTGTCACTTTAGCCGGATCGATAATACCCGCCTCAACCATGTCCACGTACTCACCAGTGGCAGCGTTGTAACCAACATTGCCCTTGGCTGCTTTGACTTTGTCCAGCACAACCGAAGGTTCATCACCAGCGTTCTTCACAATCTGACGCAGCGGTGCAGTCACCGCACGCAGCAACAGTGCAATACCCACGTTCTGGTCTTCATTATCGCCTTTCAGATTGCCGTCGATAGCCTGCAGCGCACGTACCAGCGCCACACCACCACCAGGAACCACACCTTCTTCAACCGCAGCACGGGTTGAATGCAGTGCGTCTTCCACACGAGCCTTCTTCTCTTTCATTTCCATCTCGGTGCCGGCACCGACTTTGATTACAGCAACACCGCCGGCCAGTTTGGCCACGCGCTCTTGCAGCTTCTCTTTGTCGTAGTCAGAAGAGGTATCTTCGATCTGACGACGGATCTGACCAACGCGGGATTCAATTGCCTTGGAGTCACCAGCGCCATCAATGATGGTGGTGTTTTCCTTGGACAGAACCACACTCTTGGCGTGACCCAGGTGAGACAGTTCAGCCTGTTCCATGCTCAGGCCTACTTCTTCAGAAATCACAGTACCGCCGGTCAGGATGGCGATGTCTTCCAGCATGGCTTTACGACGGTCACCAAAACCTGGCGCCTTGGCAGCAGCCACTTTAACGATGCCGCGCATGTTGTTGACGATCAATGTCGCCAACGCTTCGCCTTCCACGTCTTCTGCAATGACCAGCAGCGGACGGCCGGATTTGGCAACGCCTTCCAGCAGTGGCAGCATTTCGCGGATGTTGGAGATCTTTTTATCAACCAGCAGGATGAACGGGTTTTCAAGTTCCGCGCTCATATTGTCCTGATTGTTGATGAAGTACGGAGACAGGTAACCACGGTCAAACTGCATACCTTCAACCACTTGCAGTTCGTTGTCGAAGCCAGAGCCTTCTTCAACAGTGATCACACCTTCTTTACCTACTTTTTCCATTGCGTCAGCAATGATCTGACCTACATCACTGTCAGAGTTGGCAGAGATAGTGCCGACCTGGGCAATTGACTTGGAGTCTGTGCAAGGAGTAGAGATTTTGCCAATTTCGATAACCAGCGCTTTGACGGCTTTGTCGATACCGCGCTTGAGGTCCATCGGGTTCATGCCAGCTGCAACAGACTTCATGCCTTCGTTCAGAATGGCCTGAGCCAGAACAGTTGCAGTGGTAGTACCGTCACCAGCCACATCAGAAGTCTGGGAAGCAACTTCCTTGACCATCTGTGCGCCCATGTTTTCGAACTTGTCTTTCAATTCGATTTCTTTGGCAACGGAAACACCGTCTTTGGTTACGGTCGGCGCACCAAAAGACTTGTCCAGAACCACGTTGCGGCCTTTAGGACCCAAAGTAACTTTTACGGCATCAGCCAGAATGTTTACGCCGTTCAGCATTTTCTGACGGGCGGAATCACCAAATTTTACGTCTTTAGCCATTTTAACTCTTCCTTACAATGCAAATTTTGAATTTATCGATACGCTTTTGCGTCTATCGTCTGGTGTACGAGACTTACTTCTCGATCACACCGTAAATTTCGCCTTCGCTCAGGATCAGCAACTCTTCGTCGCCGATTTTCACTGTATTGCTGGCATATTTGCCAAATACAACGGTATCGCCCACTTTCAGGTCGACTGGACGCTTTTCGCCATTTTCCAGAACCTTACCCGGGCCTACAGCCAATACTTCGCCCTGGGCCGGCTTTTCAGCTGCCGAACCCGGCAGTACGATGCCACCCGCAGTTTTTGTCTCCTCTTCCTTGCGTCGAACAACAACTCGGTCTTGCAACGGACGAATTTTCATTATTGATACTCTCCTGACTGGAATTTCAAACGTCTGTGGTTAACTAAGCTCTCCGGTTAACACCGGCCGAGCAAAACTGATTACTGCTTGTGACTGCCTAGATGGGGCTTAAACGGGCGATTTCAATCCCCGGATAGAAAAATTTTTCACTTATTGCAGTTTTTTTTGCGGGATTCGGGACCCGGCGATCACTCAGACTTGTTGTCCTTGTCGTGGCCGGGAAACAGCGGTTCACCCTGACGTGGCTGATCGCGATCAACGACCTCACCATCGATAATATCTCCCTGAGTGCTACGCGGATCGACACTGGAGCGGGTGCGTGTAAAACCACCCATAAAAACGCTGCTTCCCATAGCACCACCGATCATGCGGCGCGCCATCCGATGACGCAGCACGGGAATTAATAGCAGTACACCGATGGTGTCAGTCATCAAACCCGGGAGTATCAACATGAAGCCGGCAAAACCCAACAGCATGCCATTGAGCAGATCCGGCGCCGGAGACTGTCCCAGTTGCATTCGCTGAGTCATACGGCTCATGCTGTTCATTCCCTGGCGGCGCATGATTGTGACGCCTGCTATGGCCGTCACAATCACAACCAGCAGAGTATTAAAACCGCCGATCTCGGCAGCCAGTGCAAACAGCAGATATAACTCCACCACCGGCAGAATCAAAAACCCCAACAAAGGTAATCGCATAAACCTGTTTCCAAACCTTGATCGCCAGCTAATCCGCCCCGGGTATCCGGCGCGTTCACTGCACGTTCTGAATGTGTTGCTGCCTTGCAGCCACCTTAAAAGCTAATATGATGGCGAGCAGCCCGATTGCAACGGAGTAAAGGAAAAAAGTTGTGTAACCCGCACCAAGTGCGGCCGGTGATACCCCCGCATTGGCAGCACCAATAGCCAGCGAACCCTCCGGCAATTGAGCAAATGCAGGCATTAATGCTGACAACGGGCTTCCCGCTTCCGCCGACCGCGCAGCGGCCTCAACCACCCGGCCACTCTGTGAAGCCACCAGCTTACCCAACAGGGCGTAGAGCGAAGAAAACAACGCATACTGAGTTGCGGTAAAACCCGCTGACGTGAGCGAGGACATATAGGCAATCAGCGCAGTACCAGCAAAACCTGTGGCCAGATTGTCGATCGTAATAGCGACATAGAGGGCAGGTACATCGGGCCCACGAGTTGCAAGCCAGATAAACACCAGATTGGAAAACGGGCTGGCAAATACTCCAATCAACATGGTGCGCAACACACCAAATCTGGCGACACAATAACCCGCTACGGCGACACCGGCCATCAATGCAACCACACCAAAAATCTTTCGCACTTCTGCGATCTGACTGAGGCTGAATCCCAGATCAACATAAAACGGGCCCATCAGATTCAGCACAAAATCAGACAACCGATACAAACAGATCAGCGCCAGAATCAGACCGCCCAGACTAGTGCCAAAACGGCCAAAAAAATTGGCAAGCGGCTCGCCGTACGCGCGGCGAAGGTGCATACCCGGGCGCGTTGGTTTACCCGGCAAAGGCAGGCAGGCCAGCGCAAGCAAGCCCAGACCAACAAGTACACCGGTCACCTGCAGGTAAATGCCTGTCGGGGTACTGCGCCAGACTGCCAGCAGCGAATTACCAGACTCAGCCGAACCGCCCACTAGTAATAGCAACTGCTGCAACATACCAGCATTGCCGGAAACACCCGATCCGATCAGCAAAGCGGCAACAACAATGATCAGCAGCCGCACCGCCCACTCCAGCGCTTCGGCAAGCGGCTGCTTTGGCAGATCTGCTACCAGGCTGACAAACGGGCGTGTTGTGTTCTCCCGGGGTGCCAGCAAGACGCCGAGCATCCCTATGCTCATCAGCCCAGCCATCACTGCGTAAGAAAAATTCCAGCTGAACGCTTCCGCCAGAAACAGCGGCACTGCGCCTGCCACGATCATCGCGATGCGGTAGCCCCATTGATAGGCAGCTGCCATTGCACCAGAGCGGCTTTCATCGACGGCCTCGATACGCCAGGCATCGATCACAATATCCTGAGTGGCGCCGGCAAAACCCACAAAGGCGGCCAGCGCGGCCACCCGCCAGATATTCAGTTCAGGACTGGAACCAGCAATAAACCAAAGCCCCGTCATGATGATGAGCTGCATCAGCAGCATCCAGGAACGCCGGCGCCCCAACAAACCGTCAAGCACTGGTAACTTTACGCGATCAATCACCGGTGCCCAGATAAATTTCAGCGCGTAACTGAGCGTAGCCAGAGCAAAAATAGAAATGGTCTGCAAGGACAGACCGGACTGGCGCAGCCACACCGAAAGCGTGTCAAAAATCAGCAGGAATGGCAGGCCGGCCGAAAATCCCAGCAACAGCATGACCAGCACGCGGCGCTCGCCGTATACAGCCAGCGCACGCCAGCCACTGATTTTTTTCTCTGTTGCGTCGTCTGCTGCCGGAATCACAAGCTTAATCGCGGAAGTTGTTGTATTGCAGCGGAATCTCCAGATTGGCTTCGCGCAGCATAGCGATCACCTCCTGAAGATCGTCGCGTTTTTTACCTGTGACACGCAGCTTCTCGCCCTGAATGGCGGTCTGCACTTTCATTTTCTTATCTTTGATCAGTTTGACCAGCTTACGCGCCATGTCGGCTTCAATACCTTGCTGAATAGTGACTTTCTGGCTGGCCTTTTTTCCAGATAACACCACTTCATCTTCTTTCATGGTTTTGATATCAACATTGCGTTTGACCAGCTTGCTTTTGAGGATATCCATCATCTGCTCAAGCTGGAAATCTGACTCGGCAGTCAATGTGATCTCGGCATCATCCAGCTCAAAACTGGCATCAACGCCTTTAAAGTCAAAACGGGTGCCAACTTCGCGGGTGGCCTGATCGACGGCGTTACGCACTTCTGGCAGATCAACTTCGGAAACAACATCAAACGATGGCATGGGATACCTCTGCTTCAGGACAAGTCATTTAATGGCGCCTATACTACCATCAAGACATAAAAACACACGACACCGGCACACAGAACCTGGAACGCAACACAAAGTCTCATGACCCCACAACCAGCCCTGAAAGACCACCCCACCAAACCAGCAACCGCACAAAACGCCGAACCCTGGTTTGTACTCGGTGCCGGCTCAATGGGCTGCCTGTGGTCGGTTGCAATGACACAGCATCTTGAAAGTGTACTTGCACAGCCGGTCACACTGCTGCTGCGCGACGATAACGCTGTCAATTTTTATCCCGGCAAAGTGACCGTTGAGCATAGCTCCGGCACAACTGACCGCAGCGTGGAGTTAACCCTGCCTGCGATGTCGGTGAATGATACTTCGCACGGCGCATTTAAAATCAAACGCCTGCTGGTTGCCTGCAAAGCGCAGGATGCCGACGCTGCGCTGGCAAGCGTCGCGGCCATGCTTGATGAGCAGGCGATTATTGTATTGCTTCAGAACGGCCTGAAGTTTCAGCAACAACTCAGCCTTGCCCGCCCACCCGGAACGGTGTTCTGCCTGAGCACCAGTTTCGGGGCCTGGCAGCGCGAACCGTTTCATGTTGTTGCGGCGGGTGGAGGCGAATCGTGGCTGGGACATCTGCGTGAGGAATCCAGCCCAATCCTGCAACGCTCACAACTGCAGTTGCTATCGGAACTCCCTGATGTGGCAATGAATATCAGGATTGATGACGATATGCAGCGCAGACTTTGGGAGAAACTGGCCGTTAATTGCGCTATCAACGGACTGACTGTGATCTACAACTGCCGGAACGGAGAGCTGCTGACCCGCCCTGCTGCGCGGGAACACTGCCAGCGTCTGTGCACAGAGATCAGCACGCTTATGCACGGGATTGCGCTGGCGCCTGACATGCCTGAACTGTGGCAACGTGTCCAACAGGTTGCGCAGGCAACAGCGCTGAATGTTTCCTCAACACTGCAGGATGTCCGTCGCGGCAAGCACACTGAAATTGAGCATCTGAACGGTTATCTGATTGAACTGGCTGACCGGCATCGTCTGCTCTGCCCATTGAATCAACAGGTGGTGGCCGCTGTGTTAGAATCCGGCCGTCCGTTGTAAACCACCAGCCTCATGTTGCATGCAGGCTCACTCAGGCATAACCAATGACTGCAGGCGTTTCGCGCAAATCCCATGGCCTCCGGCGACCGCTGCTGCTATTGCTGTTACTTGGCCTGTTTGCGCTGGTCAGTTTTGTGGTGTCTGTCGGCAGCGGTAGTGTTTCCATTGCCCTGCCTGATGTCTGGCCTTTGATGTTCAGTGAGGATCTGTCTCCGCAGGCGCGCATCATTCAGGAAATCAGAGTGCCGCGCTCACTGGCAGCGTTTGTCACCGGCGCCATGCTCGCTATTTCCGGCGTCATGATGCAGGTGCTGTTACGTAACCCACTGGCAGATCCTTACATACTGGGCATTTCCGGAGGCGCAGCAGTCGGCGCGCTGGGCGTTATTGTGCTGGGCATGTCTGGCGTGTGGATCAACCAGGCAGCGTTTGCAGGTGCGCTATTGTCGGTGCTGATTGTGTTCGGACTGGCGGGTCGTCAGCGATCGTGGTCGGTTACCCGGTTGTTACTGACTGGCGTGGTGATCGCAGCGGGCTGGGGGGCCCTGATCAATATCATGCTTAGCACCAGCACGGACCAGAACGTACAAAGCATGTTGTTCTGGCTGATGGGTGATCTGAGCCAGAGCCGAAGCGCATTCTGGCACTATGCTTTACTGCTGATTGTTCTGTTCTATAGTCTCTCTCAGGCCCGGCCTTTGAACGCCATGGCGCGGGGGGAACTGCAGGCGGCGGCACTCGGGGTGAACGTACGCAAATTGAGATTGTCATTGTACTTCTGCGCCGCACTGCTGACGGCCACGGCAGTTACCATCGCCGGCACAGTCGGATTTGTTGGCCTGGTGATTCCCCATATGCTGCGTTTGCTCGGAGCCCGGGATCACAGGCTGTTGCTGCCCTGCTCTGCCCTGCTGGGCGGCAGTTTTTTGCTGCTCGCTGACAGTCTGGCCAGAACGATCATTGCGCCGCAACAGTTGCCTGTAGGTGTGCTCACAGCCATGCTGGGTGTGCCGGCCTTTCTGCTGATTCTGCACCGCAGCCAGCTCTCGCAATCAGGACCGGAGCGCTGATGTCTACCTCCCAAAAAATACCCCTGATGACACTGAATAATCTCGGCCTGGCCTGCGGAGGTGTTTTGCTTTGCGAGCACCTGAGCATGGACATTTTTGCCGGCGACCGGATTGCAATTCTGGGCCCGAACGGCAGCGGAAAAACGACTCTGCTGCATACGCTGACCGGATTACAAAAAGCACAAAGCGGAGACATATTTTTACAACAAAAAAAATTGACTGACTGGAGCAACATCGAGCTCGCGCAAAAGCTTGGCCTGCTGTTTCAGTCCACTCAGGATGATATGCCTGCAACAGTCATGGAAACTGTCCTGCTGGGTCGACTACCGCATCAGCGTGCGTGGCAAAGTACCAGCGAAGCCGATTGGGCCGCAAGCAACGATGCTTTGATGAAAATGAATCTGACGGCACTTGTTGATCGCGAAATAGCAAAACTCTCTGGCGGAGAAAGACAACGCGTAGCTATCGCCAGTTTGCTGGCCCAATCGCCGCTGATATATTTTCTGGACGAACCCACCAATCATCTGGACATATCATTCCAGATTAAAACCATGCAGATATTCAGCGAGCTTTCAAAAAATAAAGAACGGGCAATGCTGATGGCAACCCATGACATCAACCTGGCAGCAAGATTCTGCGATCGGATTGTGCTGCTTGGAGGTCAAGGTCAGGTGATAGTAGGAGATGTACACGAAGTGCTGACTGAATCACTATTGAGCACTGCTTTTTCCTTCGATATTCGCCGCATCAGCAATGACAGCCATTATTGGTTCTATCCCGCAGGTTTTGACGGCCACCAATAACTACAGCAACAAGGCGAGATCACCTCTTCCTGCTATTTGATAAAAATGTCTACGTGGTTTACTCTCTGCGACGGCTTCAATAATTGCAAATATTTTTGCTCTGAATTATTACAAATCTTTACAGCTGTAACATCTCTTTACAGCGGGGATCATAAGGAAACATAAAAATGAAAAAGACATGCCTCAGCGCCCTATTTACCGTGCTCACAGTTGCTGGTCTGGCTGCTGCACCCGTGATGGCACAGGACAACGTCCGACTGAATCGCACCATCGAAACACTGGAAAAGGGAGACCCGGTATTTGGTCTTTTCACCGGCAATTTCTCACTGGCTAATGCCCGTGCGCTGGCCCGCTCAAATCTGGACTATATCCTGATTGACATGGAGCACACTGCGTTCAGCATGGAAACCCTGCAGGAGTTTCTGCTTGGCATGACTGACAAACAGGCTGTTGCACGTCAGGGCCACACCCAGATGCGTACCACACCTATTGTGCGTCTGCCCGCCAATGGCCGCAACGACTCTGAGTGGCTGGTTAAACAGATTCTGGATATTGGCGCCTTTGGTGTGATGTTCCCGTACGTAGAAACGGCTGAAGAAGCCCGTCGCGCTGTTGCATCCATGCGCTATCCGCAGCCACGCGGTTCGGAAATTTCCCAACCTACAGGCGTTCGGGGTTCATCTCCTGCAGTGTCAAG
Source organism: Pseudohongiella sp. (assembly GCA_030651695.1). Lineage (GTDB taxonomy): Bacteria > Pseudomonadota > Gammaproteobacteria > Pseudomonadales > Pseudohongiellaceae > Pseudohongiella. The sequence continues at coordinate 128,534 of JAUSCD010000031.1, forward strand.
CTGGTACTGGGGCGTTGCTGATTACACCCAGCGTGCCGATGTATGGCCGCTGAACCCACGCGGTGAACTGATTTCATTTATTCAGATCGAATCCGCACTGGGCGTGCAGAACGCTGAAGCCATCATGACAACCCCTGGCGTCAGTGCGATATTCATTGGCCCGTCAGACTTGTCCATGAACATGGGTTTGCCCGGCAACCATCCTGAAGTGCAGGCTGCTATCGACAGCGTGATCGCTCTGTGTGTCCAACACAGCGTACCGTGCGGCATTACTACCGGCGCCAACGACATCACTTCACGTCTTGATCAAGGCATTCTGGCTCCAACAGTGGGTTACTGGGGTGACGCTGGTATCTCCGGCAGCACTGAAGCAAACCTGCGTACTGCCCGTGAGCACTCAGGCCGTACTGACTGATAGTGCCACATTTTTCCGGGTAACGCCGGGTCAATAAGGAGGAGCCTGAAAAGGCTCCTCTTTTTTTTGTCTGTTTTTTCCGCGCAAGCACAGAACATATGCTCATGTTTTTTTGTTAAAGGCCGCTAAAAATTTGATAGCGTTTTTTTATAAGAATAATTCGTTGGAGCCCAGGGGGGGATTTATGTTTGATGCCTTGAACATCCGTGCAAGAGTCTGGCTCATTGTAATTGTAAGCATCGTCGCGATTATGGGGCTGAGCGTCACCCTGCTGCTGCAGGCCAGAGGCATGTTTATTGCTCAGCTGGAGCAAGGTGCAATCAATCAGGTACAGATGATGCACGACTATATGCGTGGCTTGCATCAGCGCGTAGTCGCAGGCGAAATTTCAGAAACCGAGGGCAAACGACTGGGCCGGTTTGCGATCATGAATACCCAGGCTAATGAACGCAATTATATGCTGCTGTACCACCGTATCGGTGAACTGTTGGCACACCCTGCGCGCAACACCGAGCGCCCCCTGGATTCAGAAGCTCAGGTTCGGGCCTCATTGGCAGCCCTGGAGATGCCGCAAGCCGAGCGCATGGCGAGCCGCGGGCTGCCAACGCGCGACCCGGTGATGCCCGAGATCATTCTGAATACAGTCGGTAGCAGCTATACCGGTTTTTTTGAGTATTTATATTATCCAACAGAAGGCTTTGGTACACGTATTCTCGCCACCATGGATGACGAATACGCTCACCCCGATGCAGAAGTCAGGCGCGCGTATGCAGAACACTTTGAGCCCTGGGGCTGGGTGATCGTTAATGGCCTGTTTGTAGACGACGTTAATGCTGCGTTTATGCGCTGGGCTGGCAGATCTGCCAGCATTGTTGCCACCATTTTGCTGGTGCTGGCAGCCAGCGCATTTTATCTGTCACGCTCGATCACCCGCCCTCTGCTGCGTAGTCGCGACTACATGATCGACATTGCCGAAGGCTCAGGTGATCTGTCCAAACGCCTCTCGGAAGACGGCCACGACGAGCTATCAGAACTGGGCCGGGCATTTAATACTTTTGTAAGTAAATTATCCCGCATCATTCGCCAGGTATTGGAAACCAACGAAGACATCAGCAATAAATCCAATAGTTTTGCGCAGATGATTGAGCGTACGGCGCAACGCTCAAGCGGGCAGATGGCTGAAACCGAGATGCTGGCCTCATCAACTACTGAGTTGTCCTCATCTCTGTCTGATGTTGCCGAAAGTGCCAGCACCAGTGTTGATGCCGCGCGCGAAGCCACAGCAGCTGCAGAGAAAGCCACGGATGCAGTATCCCGAACCAACCTGTCGGTAAGCCAGTTGTCAGACTCGCTTTCATCCATTCAGTTGAAGGTGCATGAGATGAGCAGCCACAACCAGAAAGTGAACACGGTACTTGATGTGATCCGGGGCATTGCAGAACAGACTAATCTGCTTGCCCTCAATGCTGCCATTGAAGCTGCCCGCGCAGGCGAGCAAGGGCGCGGGTTTGCAGTTGTTGCGGATGAGGTCCGCAGCCTTGCGCAGAAAACTCAGGACTCCACGAAAGAGATCAATGCCATCATCCAGCAGCTCGAAAGTAATACAGCAACTATTGTTAACTCAATGGATGAGGGCGTAACGATGTCGCGTAATTGTGCAGATACTGCAAACATCGCCAATACACTGCTCAGTTCAGTGTTGCAATCCATTGCGTTGATTTCAGAGCGAAACAGAAATATCGCAGTGGCGGTGCAGCAGCAATCAGAAGTCACAGAGGGCATAGCACGCAGCAGCGTAAAAATCGCGGGTGATGGCCGTTTGAACAGCGAAGATTTTGTGAGCTGCAAACTTCATCATGATGAAGTGCGAATGTTGGTTAACTCGCTGGATGAATTGATGCGACAGTTCCGGCTGGGCTAAAAGATCACCTCACGCCGGCAAATTTTCTGATAAAAAAACGCCACTTTCTACAGTGGCGTTTTTTTGCATCTCTTTTACAGAAAACGCTTTGCTTACAACATAAGCAAACGGATGTCAGACAATATCTCAGCCAGACGTGTTACAAAATTGCCGGCGTCGACGCCGTTGACTGCACGGTGGTCATAACACAAGGAGAATGGCAGCATCTGGCGCGGCACAAACTGATTGTTGATATATACCGGTTTGATCTGGGTTTTGGACACACCCAAAATCGCCACTTCAGGTGCATTAACGATCGGTGTAAATCCGGTACCGCCAATCGCCCCAAGGCTGGAGATAGTGAAGCATGCACCCTGCATGTCTTCCTTGCTCAGCCGGCGGTTCTTGGCTTTTTCTGTCAGCTCGGCCAATTCCGCGGATAACTGCCAGATCGACTTTTTATCCACATCACGCAGCACTGGCACAACCAGTCCCGCTTCGGTGGCTACAGCCACACCGATATGAATATATTTCTTCTGAATCAGATGCTCTCCGGACGAGTGCAGCGATACGTTAAACTGTTTGTACTCCTGCAATACTTTGGCACACGCCTTCAACAGGAATGGCATGGGTGTCAGACGCAGGCCGCGCTTCTCCGCATCCTTACGTTGTGCATTCCGGAACTCTTCCAGCTCAGTGACATCAGCTTCGTTAAACTGAGCCACTGCAGGCACATTTAACCAGTTACGATGCATGTTGATCGCCGTCACTTTGTGCAGCTTGCTCAGCGGAACCGTTTCAATCTCGCCAAACTGGCTGAAATCGACATCAGGTACAGCAGGAATTCCTGCACCACCACCAGCCGCGGCAGTTGCCGGGCCTTGAATGCGCGCTTTGACAAAGTTATGCAGATCTTCTTTTTGTACACGGCCTTTAGAACCACTGCCCTGAACAAGAGACAGATCAACACCCAGCTCACGCGCCAGTTTACGCACAGCAGGGCCTGCGTAAATTTTTCCGTTGCTGCCGGATACAGACATGTCAGAAGCCGCTTCTTGTTTCTGAGCGGGCGCTGGTGCTGCAGCAGATGCAGCCGGCGCAGACACTGTCGATTCAGCAGGTACTGCAGTCTCTTTCTGAGGTGCTGCTGCAGAAGAAACCTCCAGCTCAAGAACCGGAGCGCCCTTCGACACTTTATCCCCAACTTTGATTTTAAGTGCTGTAATCCGACCGGCGAGTGGTGATGGCACATCCATCGCTGCTTTGTCCGACTCGAGGGTTACCAGCGTGTCTTCTTTGGCAATTTCATCGCCAACTTTGACATGGACTTCTATAACTTCTACGTCGCTGTCGCCACCGATATCCGGCACACTGATCAATTCAATACTTTTTGTGGCGGCAGCAGATTTGGCTTCCGGCTCCTCAGCTTTTTCAGTTTTAGCTGAAGATTCAGCCTTGGCAGACTCAGCCGCTTTAGTCGTCGCTTTTTCTGCCGCAGGCGCTTTTTCTGCCGCAGGTGCTTTTTCTGCCGCAGGTGCTTTTTCAGCTGCAGCGCCATCCACTTCCATCTCTATAAACTGGTCACCGGCATTGACCTGATCGCCTACTTTCACCAGAATCTTTTTGACGACACCGGATTTGGGCGCAGGTATTTCCATCGCAGCCTTGTCACTTTCGAGCACCACCAGAGAGTCGTTCTCCTGCACACTCTGGCCTTCCTTGATCAGAATCTCGATAACTTCCACATCTTTTGTTTCCCCAAGGTCGGGGATTTTTATAATTTCTACAGGCACCTTTGAATGCTCCTGAACTGTTCTGTTACCAGATCTTAAACGGTTGTCGGGTTGGCTTTGTCAGGATCAATACCCAAGTCCTTGATGGCCTTGGTCAATTGCTCAGCACTGAAATGGCCTTTTGAGGCCAGCTCAGTCAGTGTTGCCAGAACCACATAATTGCGGTCCACTTCGAAGAAGCGGCGCAGATTCTGACGCGTATCGCTACGGCCGAAACCATCGGTACCAAGAACACGGAAGCTGCCTGGTACAAATTCACGTACCTGGTCAGCGTAAATGCGCATGTAATCAGTGGCTGCAATTACCGGGCCTTTTTGTGCATCCAGACATTTTGTGACGTATGGCACCTTGGCTTTTTTGCCTGGGTGCAACATGTTCCAGCGTGTCAGATCCAGCGCTTCACGACGCAATTCATTAAAACTGGTTACGCTCCACACATCACAGGCTACTTTGTACTTGTCGCGAAGAATAATGGCAGCTTCACGCACTTCACGCAGAATCGTTCCGCTGCCCAGCAGCCGCACGCGTTCTTCGGTGACAGGCTTGTCAACTTTGTATTCTTTGGCATTGCTGTCTTCCAACAGGTACATACCTTTCAGAATGCCTTTCTCTGCACCTGCCGGCATTTCCGGGTGGGTGTAGTTTTCATTCATGGTGGTGATGTAGTAATACACCGATTCTTTTTCGCCATACATACGACGCAGACCTTCATGAACAATCACTGCCAGCTCATAGCTGTAAGTGGGATCATAGGTCACACAATTAGGAATGGTAGACGCAAGCAGATGGCTGTGCCCGTCCTGGTGCTGCAAGCCTTCACCGTTAAGTGTAGTACGGCCGGCTGTTGCGCCAATCAGGAAACCACGCGCACGGGAGTCACCGGCTGCCCACGCCAGGTCACCGATACGCTGGAAACCGAACATGGAGTAATAGATGTAGAACGGAATCAACGGATAGTTATTCACGCTGTAGGAGGTCGCCGCCGCCAGCCAGGAGGAAAACGCACCTGCTTCGCTGATGCCTTCTTCCAGCATCTGGCCGGTTTTGTCTTCGCGGTAGTACATCACCTGATTCGAGTCAGCAGGATCGTACAACTGGCCTACAGAAGAGTAGATGCCCATCTGACGGAACATGCCTTCCATACCAAAGGTGCGCGCCTCATCCGGAACGATTGGCACAATACGCTGACCAATTTCCTTGTCTTTGCACAGGATATTGAGCAGGCGTACAAAAGCCATGGTGGTAGAGATTTCGCGTTCACCTGTGCTCTTGAGCTGCGCATCAAATGCACTGAGGTCTGGTACGGGCAAAGAATAACTCTGAGCACGTCGCTGTGGCACCACGCCGCCGAGCGCTTCACGCATCTTGCGCATGTAACGCAGCTCGAGGCTGTCTTCCGCAGGTCGGTAGTAAGGCAGTTCAGGCAGTTTGTCGTCCTGAATCGGGATATTAAAGCGGTCACGGAAACGTTTGAGCGCTTCGATATCGAGTTTTTTGGTCTGATGCGCGGCGTTCTGTGCTTCTGCACCAGCACCAAATGCATAACCTTTGACGGTTTTGGCCAGAATGACCGTCGGACGGCCTTTGGTGTTCATCGCTTCTTTGTAAGCAGCGTATACTTTGAACGGGTCATGGCCGCCACGGTTAAGCGCCATGATGTCATCGTCAGACAGGTGTTCCACCATCTTCAGCAGCTCAGGACTCTTGCCGAAGAAATGTTCGCGGGTATATGCCCCACCACGGCCCCAGTAGTTCTGGTATTCGCCGTCACAGACTTCATCCATACGTGCTTGCAGGAGGCCATCCTTGTCGTTCTGCAGCAGCGCGTCCCAATGACGCCCCCACACAACCTTGATTACATTCCAGCCGGCACCCCGGAAAATACCTTCCAGTTCCTGGATGATTTTTCCATTACCACGCACCGGACCGTCCAGACGTTGCAGGTTGCAGTTGATCACAAAAATGAGGTTATCAAGTTTTTCACGACCCGCTTTACCGATCGCACCGGTTGACTCCGGCTCATCCATCTCGCCGTCACCAAGAAACGCCCAGACTTTACGGTCGCCCTGATCCAGCAGACCACGTGATGACAAGTACTTCATCACATGTGCCTGATAAATTGCCTGCAATGGGCCCAAGCCCATGGAGACAGTAGGGAACTGCCAGTAGTCCGGCATCAACCATGGGTGAGGATAGGATGACAGACCGTCACCGTTGGTCTCACGGCGGAATTTGTCCAGCAGCTCTTCACTGATGCGACCTTCGAGGAATGAACGCGCATATATACCCGGGGCACTATGACCCTGAAAATAAATCAGGTCGCCGCCATGGTTTTCGGTAGGTCCACGGAAAAAATAGTTGAATGCCACGTCATATAACGTTGCTGATGAAGAAAACGTCGAAATATGACCACCCAGATCGGAATTGTCCCGATTGGCACGCATTACAGTAACCAGCGCGTTCCAGCGGATGATGCCGCGGATCTGTCGCTCCATGAACATGTCACCCGGCATACGATCTTCATCCTGAGGAGAAATCGTATTACGGTATGGAGTGGTCACCGCGGCGTATGGCAGTTGTTGCGTAGTGCGCAAAGCCTTGTCGGACAGGCGGCCGAGCAGGAACTGGGCACGTTCTGCGCCCTCATGCTCAATTACGGCACCGAGTGCTTCCAGCCATTCTTCGGTTTCTGCGGGATTGAAGTCTTCGAGTTTTTCTGTCATATGCGCCAGTTCTTTGTCTGATAATTCAGTTGGTTGTGATTATTCTGTAACAGGCGATGCCGGTTTGTGATAAATACTCACTCTCCGACACGCTTTGTAATTAAATTACATTGTGGTGCAAATAGTACCGGTAAAACGCGCTCCGTTCAAGCCGGATACGGCAAAAATGTAGTTAGACTACAAGAACTATGAGTGCCAACACGGCGACCCAGACCATTTGGGTGCGCTGCAACAACGCCCTCAAAGCACTGAGATCTGCCGCTGCGCGCAGCGCAAACTCACTGTCTTTGTCGTGCATTTCAGCTGAACCCATAGATTTTTGAGCACACTCTTCAAGCAGATCGAGCCCCAACTCCACATCCAATGGCTCCAGCAGACGTGTGCGTAGTTTGTTGAAACCTGCCACAAAATCACCTGCCAATGCAAAAGCCATGGAGACCATTCTTACAGGCAGCCACTCCAGTAACGCCAGCAATCTGTGCGCCAGCCACTGTGCTTTTTCAGTTTCAAGTAAGACACCTGATCGGACGGTCTGTTGCACCAGCAAGTAAAACAAAGACCCCAGTGGCCCAAGCAGGATATACCAGAACAGTATTGCGAGCACCCGGCGGAAACTGCACACCAGCACAAACCGGGTGAACTGCGCATGCATACGGGCATAGTCATCAAAGGACTCGTCAAAGATTCCCGGTGCCAGATTTTCACTATGCAGATATGCTGCTTCAAAGTTGCCGCGATTCCAGCGCTCGAGGTAATCCTCTATCAACGCATCAAGATTCACGCGGGGCAGGCAATACATAACCAGGAGCAGGTGCAGGCCGAAGCTCAACAATCCCATAAATTGTCCGCTCGCCAACCACAGCAGCAACCCGATCGGGATCAATGGCATCACAACAGCGAGCAGAGGCAGGGTGCCGGGCCAGTCACTCAAAAAAGCCGGCAGGCTGTGTTGCCTTGATCGGAGAAAACCCTGCCAGCTGTCGAACCAGCTGTCCACCGGCAGCATTCTGTCCCTGCGCCAATAGAAATTGAGCAGCAGACAGCTGAGTACAATAATAAAGGTCATAAACAGGCTTTCCGGTAACGTTGCCAGTCAAAACAGGGGCCGGGATCAGTTTTTCTGCCCGGTGCAATATCGCTGTGTCCCACTACACGCTCAGGGGAGATGTCAGGATAACAGTCACACAGATACCGTGTCAGCACTGCCAGTGACTGGTATTGTGCGTCAGTAAACTCTTTATCATCACAACCTTCCAGCTCTATGCCGATGGAGAAGTCGTTACAGTTTTGCTCTTCTGCAAAACGGGATTGTCCTGCGTGCCAGGCTTTTTTGTCGAAGGGAACATACTGGGTCAACTCGCCATGGCGATTTATCATCACATGGGCAGACACGGTCAAATGCGCAATCCCTGCAAAATAAGGATGGGCATCCGGATCCAGCTGATTGGTAAACAGTTTATCAATCCACGGACCTCCAAACTCACCGGGCGGCAGGCTGATGTTGTGAATGACAAGCATATCAACTGCACGCCCCCGGGGCCGTTCGCTGTGGTTTGATGACACCACCCGTCTCGCCCCGATCAACCAGTGATCCGTGATCAAATACAGTCTCCTGTGATAAAGTCCGGTCGAAGTATATCACCAAGCCCCGCCGATTTGACTGGCGCAAACCATAACTGACACTAACCATGACTGACTTCAACCGACACAGGCCGGGACAACGCACCGGCATAGGTATGCTGACTGCCAGTCTGGTGCTGGGCATGCTGATGTTGACCTGGTTTTTTGACGGCATGCTGGATCGCCAGACCAATCCCAACAGCCGTCCGACAACCCAGATGTTGGCTGATGGCGTACTCGAGCTTCAGCTCCAGCGCAACCGTCAGGGACACTACGTGATCAGTGGTCTTATCAACGGAGTGCCGGCAACCCTGTTACTTGACACTGGTGCAACTGACGTTGTTATACCTGAGCGACTGGCGGAGCGTGCCAACTTATCTCCGGGCACAGCAATTCAGGCGATGACAGCCAATGGTATGGTTACCGTCTACAACACACGCATTCCCGAACTTCAGATGGGCGATGTTCGCCTGTATGATGTGCGCGCCAGCATCAACCCTGCGATGCATGGCAGCATGGTACTGCTTGGCATGAGCGCTTTGCGACATATTGAATTCAGCCAGCGTGGTGACACGCTTACCCTACGTTTTTTACCTGACTGAGAATTAGACGGAACAGGATGATGAATACGGACTTTCCTGCACTACCAGACGATATCCCCCTGACCGTCAGACGTGCACTGGAAGAAGATATTGGTACTGGTGATATCACTGCCAGCCTGATTGCCGCCGATACCGAGGCATCCGCCAGCATAATCTCGCGCGAGCATGCCGTGTTGTGTGGAATCCCATGGGCCTCGGAAGTATTAAAACAGGTTGATGCCGGCATTCGGGCTGACTGGTTGGCCGCGGAAGGTTCTGATGTGAAACCCAACCAGGCATTGGCGAGATTCCACGGCCCGGCACGCAGCCTGCTGAGCGCCGAACGTTGTATGCTGAACTTTCTGCAAACATTGTCAGCTACTGCCACAATCAGCCGGCATTATGCATCCAAAGTGAAGCATACCGGAGTTCGATTGCTGGATACCCGCAAAACCATACCCGGTCTGCGCACCGCCCAGAAATATGCCGTGCGCACAGGCGGGTGCTTTAATCACCGTATGGGCTTGTTTGATGCATTCCTGATAAAAGAAAACCATATCAGCGCCTGCGGCTCCATTTCCAACGCCGTGCGGCAGGCAAGGATTATCGCGCCCGGCAAACCGGTGGAAGTGGAAGTGGAAACCTTCGAAGAGCTCAAGGAAGCGCTGGCAGCAGCCGCAGACATTGTCATGCTGGACAACTTCAGCATGCCGGATATGCGCAAAGCCGTTGCCATTGCGCGGTCGCAATCAGCACATACGTGCAAGCTGGAGGCGTCCGGCGGCATTAATGAAGAAACATTGGTGGCGGTAGCTGAAACTGGTGTGGATTTTATATCAATGGGAATTTTAACCAAGGACGTAAAAGCAATTGATCTGTCCATGCGCTTTGAACGCCTCCCAAGTTCATAAACCGCAAGCGACCATTAGCGCGTACCCGCAAATAAAAACAGGGTGAGACGGTTTCGTCTCACCCTGTTGATGTCCTGCAGGCCCGACTGGATTACTGGCCGGGCGGAACAATCAGTATGCTGCCCATGGTGCCGGAGGCGTAGCTCAGCTCCTGATCACCAGCTGGGTAACCTACCAGCGACAGAATGTGAGCCAGAACGCTCTCGTATTCGCTGTCCATCAAAGAGCCTGGCATATCTGCTGGCATCGTAACCAGGATCTCTTCAAACATGACTTCCAGAGCCTGATTATTCCGATTACTGAAAGCAGTCCGGTAAAAATCGGCGTTATGGCAGGCTCCACATCGACGCTCGTAGATCGCTTTGCCTGATTCAGCCTGTTCAGCGGTGTATGCGCCATCTTTAATAGTTGCAGGCTGTGCAGTGGCGCAACTAACCGCCAGAACTGCAGCGGACGCTGCCAACATCGACCATACTGAATTTTTTACCATTTTCATCATCATCTACTCCGGTACACTCGGTACACTTTCGGATTACTTTTCTCGGATTACCTATCGCGAATCGTCGTTGCCTGGCTGTTTACCACCTATATTCATGTGGCATGGATACAAGGTACTAAAATCTGGCTGAACCCTGCCTTAACAATCTGAGCACTGCATGTTACAGCGTCGTCCGGTACTTTCGGGTCGCGGTAATGTAACAAAATAACGCTCGGGAGCATAGCCGGCAACGAGGAGCCTGGCTGAATGTCAATGACATTATCGTTGACATTTTGTCAACAAAGACCTGCCGCAATGCAGCCTGAGCTCGAATCGGTATGCCACAAGAGCGTCCCCTCACTGACAACCCCGCGCAGTTGATAAGTGTCTTCCTCGCTGATTCCCGGATGAACGCCTGACGGCGTCGCTGTCACCAGAAAATCACCGTCATCCACACTGATGGCAACACTGGCAACCTGCCCGGACACCGACCATCCCGCGCGCGATTCCATTTCAGTGCAGGCATCAGGGCCACGTGTTTGCACACACATATCAACACTGGTACGCGCGGGAGCGGCTGCTGACATCACCTCTGCATAGCTGGCACGGGCCGCGTATCCCTGATAAGACGGCAAGGCGATTGCTGCAAGAATTCCGATAATGGCAACAACCATCATCAACTCAATTAACGTAAAACCATCAGATTTCATTGGGTACATGTCTGCTCCTCCATGAGCGTTCATAAATTATCTGCATCAGCACCACCACAAACAGAACATCAGCACAGAAGATATAGCAGAGGTTTTTTGTGGCTGCTATAAAACTGCAACGGTGTGCAATCTCAGGGAGAGAGATCATGCAGGCACAACAACTTTCAGCCTTGCTGGTTGACCGCGGACTTATGCAGGAACAACAGGCGCAAATCTGTTTGCAGTCAGCAGAAACGCAACAGATACCTTTTGTCAGTATTTTGATTCGCCAGCAATCTGTGGACTCACAAAAACTGGCAGAGATTATTGCCGACGCATTTGCCTGCCCGCTACTGGACATAAGCGCGCTCGATATGACAGTGAACATCCAGGAAATTGAGCGTACCGAAACTCCGGAACGAATCGACCTGCTGCTGAGAAATCGAGTAATTCCGCTCATGCGACGGGGCCAGGTATTGCAGCTTGCAATGGCAGACCCTGCCTGCCTGGCCAGTCTTACGGAGCATCTGGAATTCAGAAGTGAGCTACTGCAACCAATCATTGTTGATGCGAAAAAACTTGATGAGGCATTGGAGAAACTGCTTCTTAAATACCACAATCCCGCCCTTCCGGGACGGGCCTGTGACGCAGCAGCAGAGCTGATCGTGCTTAAGGACGACACCCCCGAGCAGGAAACCTCCGAACAGGATGCCTCAGGCGAACAGATCGATGAGGCGCCTGTAGTCAGATATGTGAACCAGATACTGGCAGATGCAGTACGTATACGGGCATCAGATATTCACATTGAGCCATTCGAATTCTGGTGTCGTATTCGCTACCGGGTCGATGGCATACTGCGTGAAAGCGCCAGGGCGCCCGCAAAATTCTCGCCGCGCCTGAGCTCAAGACTTAAAGTCATGGCATCACTGGATATCACGGAGCGTCGTCGCCCCCAGGATGGGCGCATACGGTTACGCATGAACGATTCCAGATCTGTGGATCTTCGTATTAGCACCCTGCCAACACTTTGGGGTGAAAAAATTGTTCTGCGGGTGCTGGACTCTGACGGATTGCTGATGACACTGGAAGAGCTCGGTTGCCTGCCGGTACAACTGCAGTTGTATCGGCGGTCGCTGAATTGTCCGCAGGGCATGATCCTGGTGACAGGCCCGACAGGCAGTGGAAAAACAGTCACTCTCTACAGCGGCCTGGCGCATCTGAATGCCGGAGAACGCAATATCGCAACGGCAGAAGATCCGGTAGAAATAAACCTGGAAGGCATCAATCAAGTTGCGGTGAACCGTCGTAGCGGACTCGACTTTGCCAATGCCTTGCGTGCGTTTCTCAGACAAGACCCCGATGTTGTGATGCTCGGCGAGATCCGCGATCAGGAGACAGCCGATATCGCCGTAAAAGCTGCACAGACAGGCCATCTGGTGTTATCGACCCTGCATACCAACAGTGCTGCTGATACTGTCATTCGTCTGCTTAATATGGGTATTGATTCCTACAATCTGGCGAGCGCGCTGAGTCTGATAATCAGTCAGCGGCTAGCCCGGCGATTGTGTCGACAATGCAGTATCTGGACGGCTATCTCACCAGAAGAACAGGCTGAGTGGCCTGCAGATGCTGCCCCGCAAAAGATCCGCCAGGCAGTCGGTTGCAGCCAATGTCAGGATGGTTACAAAGGGAGGGTGGCGCTTATGGAAATGCTTCCGGTCACGGACGACGTCAAGGAGCTGATAAGCAGCCAGTGCAGCGTCGCCGATTTGCAGCGCATCACCCGCTCCGCCGGGTGGCCGGGTTTGCGGGAAAGCGCTTTAGCCAAAGTAGCGGCAGGTGAGACCAGCTTGCAGGAAGTTCGCAGAGTATTGTCATGACTACAACGTTAACAACACGCTTTGTCTGGACAGGCAAGAATTTCAAAGGACAGAAGGTCGCTGGCGAATCTGAAGCCACCAATACAGAAAATCTGCGCCGTCTGTTGTATCAGCAAGGCATACTGGTGTCTTCCGCAAAAAAAATCAGACCCGCCGCCATGCGACAGAAAATACAAAACTTTTCAACGACCGAAACAGCAGTGTTTTTAAGACAATGCGCCAGTTTACTCAAAGCCGGTCTGCCGCTGGTCCAGACATTGGATATCTGTCTTGAAAGTGTTGCCAATACAGCCTTCAGAGGCGAACTGCAACGAGTGCGGGATCAGTTGACCGAAGGCTCGAGTTTTTATGCTGCACTGCGTGGCGGCAGCCTGGGGCGGGACAGTCTGCTGCTAAGCCTTGTGCAGGCGGCCGAGCAATCCGGCACGCTGGAAACCATGATGGAAAAACTGGCGCAAGACTACGAAAAAACCGAGCAACTGCGGGCAAGGGTGCAAAGTGCATTGATGTACCCGATAGCCGTACTTTTAGTCGCAGTGTCTGTCACTATCGTGCTGCTGGTCAAAGTGGTGCCGCAATTTGCGCAGACATTTTCCGGACTTGGGGCAGAGTTACCCGCCATCACGCAGGCACTGCTGAGGCTGTCTGATCTGGCTATTCAGTACGCATTGATCACTGGCGTTGCCGGGATTGCAGCTGCATTTACTGTTTCTGTATGCCTGCGCCGGTACAAAAAAGTCCGACTCTGGAAAGATAGACTCCTGTGCCATTTACCTGTGACAGGAGATATCGTGAAGCATGCATGCGTTGCTCGTTTCTGTCAGATTCTGGGCAGCAGCCTGAAAGCGGGAGTGCCATTACTGCAGGCACTGCAGTCAAGCGCGTCAGCAACTGGCAACCTGGTCTACGAACAAGCCTGCCAGGATCTGGCAGAGCTGATAAACCAGGGACAAACCCTGAGTTTTGGGGTTCGCAAGGCAAGGTGTTTTCCGGTTATGATTGGCCAGCTGATTTATGTTGGTGAACAATCCGGGACTTTGGACCAGATGCTGGAGAACTGCGCTACCCGATATGAGCAGTCTGTAGATAATGCCGTAGGCAGACTGAGCAGCCTGATTGAACCTGTTATCATGACGGTGCTCGGTGCCATCATCGCCACATTGCTGCTAGCTATGTATCTTCCTGTATTCCGGCTTGGAGCCGTGTTATGACTTTAGCGGATTTACTTTCAGCATCACCTGCATTGATGATCAGTCTGACAGCCCTGCTGGGCTTGCTGGTAGGCAGTTTCCTTAATGTGCTGATTTATCGTCTGCCGCTGATGCTACAGCGGGAATGGCGACAACAATGCTGTGAATATCTGCAACTTGACCCTGAAAAAACCAAATCACCAATGCCAGTTCCGGAACATAAAGTTTTTAATTTGATGAAACCGGACTCGCATTGTCCGGTTTGCAAAAACCCGGTTCGCCCATGGCAGAATATACCAGTACTCAGCTACCTGATACTGCGGGGACGCTGCGCCGGCTGCCAGACAAGAATTCACTGGCGCTATCCGATTGTTGAACTGAGCACTGCCGTTTTGTCAGCCCTGGTTGCCTGGCACTTTGGTTTCTCCTGGAGCTGCCTGGCAGCCCTGATTTTTACCTGGAGCCTGATCAGCGCTACCGTAATCGATATCGATCATCAATTGCTCCCTGACAATATTACCCTGCCTCTGCTGTGGCTCGGATTGCTGCTATCTATGACTGACTACGGCACTGGCGTGACAACAACAGATGCTGTGCTTGGCGCCGTTATCGGATACATGAGCCTGTGGACGGTGTACCAGGTCTTCAAATTACTGACTGGCCGTGAAGGCATGGGCTACGGTGACTTCAAACTTTTAGCGGCTATTGGTGCGTGGCTGGGATGGCAACAGTTGCTCAGCGTTATCATTCTGTCATCTCTGACTGGCGCGATTATTGGCATCACACTGGCACTGGTGGCAGGACGAGATAAAAATATCCCCATGTCCTTTGGCCCGTATCTTGCGACCGCCGGCTTTATTGCGCTGATTTGGGGAGACAACATCAGTCGTTGGTACGTCGGCATTGCGCTGGGCCAGACATGACCAAAACCAAAGCTGCAGTCGTTGGCATTACAGGAGGCATAGGCAGCGGCAAAACTGCTGCCACTGATCGTTTTGCCAGTCACGGGATCGACGTTATTGACGCCGATCTGATGTCGCGCGAGGTGGTCAAACCCGGCAAACCGGCACTGACAGCAATTGCCGAAAAATTCGGTGCCGACCAAATTCTGTTGGCAGACGGAAGTCTGAATCGTCGGGCGTTGCGTGATATTATTTTTACCGACAATAACAAAAAACTCTGGCTGGAATCTTTACTGCACCCGCTGATAAGAGATGAAATCATTCAGCGCCTGCGCGCCAGCAAACCACCGTATTGTCTGCTGGTGTCTCCCTTGTTACTGGAAACCGACCAACACAAACTATGCGAACGTGTGCTGCTGATTGATGCACCTGAAAGCCTTCAGCTCAGCCGGACACAGCAACGCGATCAAACATCTGAAACCGCTGTTAAAGCCATTATGACAAACCAGCTCAGTCGTGAAAAACGCCTTGCAGCCGCAGACGATATTATTATTAACGACTCAGATCTTGCCGCTCTGTATGCCGCTGTAGATCTGCAACATCAGAAATATCTGGAACAATTTTCATGAGTGAACGTGTAATAAAGGTCAATTGCCCGACCTGCAAAGAAATTGTGCAATGGAATGACAGCAGCCAATGGCGTCCGTTCTGCAGTGAACGCTGCAAATTAATAGATTTTGGTGAATGGGCCAGCGAGCGCCACAGCATTCCCGGCGAGCCGGTAGATCCGGACGAACTTGCGGGCATGCCGCCCAGACATGATGAGCAAGATTGAGTACATGGCCCACAGACGCGTTCATGTTGCCGTAGGTGTCATTTATAACCCTGATGGGAAAATCCTGGTGGCACAGCGTGCCGCCAGACAACATCTGGGAGGCCTCTGGGAGTTCCCCGGAGGAAAAGTTGAAGCCGGCGAATCAGTAAATGGAGCGCTAGCCCGCGAACTTCAGGAAGAACTGGGTATTATTGTCCACACCCAAACACCGTTGTGCCGAATAAATCATGACTATAGCGACAAGTCTGTATTTCTGGACGTGTGGAATGTTGAGAGTTTTGAAGGCGAACCGCATGGCCGAGAGGGTCAGCCTCTGCGCTGGCTGGCACCGCAAGAACTTAAACACGAAGATTTTCCGGAAGCCAATCGTGCAATTATCAGAGCTATCCAGCTTCCGGATTATCTAGCGCTCCTGTCATTTGATAACAACGTACCGCAAATCAGCAAAATCTGCGCCCGGTTGCCGGATAATTGTCTGATTCGATTACGCCAAAACAGATCGTCTGACATTATCGAACCACAGACTACATTGGCGCAGAGCCTGGCGATAGAAGCCCTGCATGCAAACCACCACCGTGTGGTGATTGATCTTGCAGATGCCTTAGATCGTCGCTGGCAAACAACATCCGGCATCCACGGCGTGCACGCCAATCGGCACGTGCTCACACAACTGACTCAACGGCCAGTGCCCGAATATTTGCTGTTTGGCGCCTCCTGTCACGACGCCGAAGAATTGAAGAAGGCAGTAGCGTGTGGCGCTGACTATGTGTTGCTGTCACCGGTTCTGCCAAGCCGCAGTCATCCGGAACAAACGGGGATGGGGTGGGAAAGATTTTCGCAACTGGCAAAATCTGTTGATGTTGCCGTGTACGCGATGGGTGGAATGCAGAAAACAGACCTGGCACAAGCCAAAGCCTGCGGTGCACGGGGCATCGCAGGCATCGGTCTATTTGCCTGACTGTTGCATAAACTCAACTTCGATAGGAAGCATTTATGCGTACATATTCCTCTGACAGATCTGCTGTCCACACCAGCTCGCGGCATTCGCCGCGAGCCAGTTCGACATGCAGTGTGATGTCTTCCTGATTCATCACCTTCTGACCCTGCTCCTCCCGGTATGAAGGTGCCAGACCGCCCTGTTTGACAATGGCAACATCGTCCAGGTAAATATCTATCTTTGATACGTCCAGATTCTCTACACCGGCTCGGCCAATCGCAGCCAGAATACGTCCCCAGTTCGGATCTGACGCTGACAGCGCTGTTTTCACCAATGGCGACTCTGCGATGGCATAAGCCACCTGCAGACACTCCCGGGTGTTGCCGCCGCCACGCACATCAACAGTCACAAATTTCCTGGCACCCTCGGCATCGCGGATAATCAGTTTGGCCAACTCCAGCACCAGTTCATGCAGAGCGCTGCTGAAGGCATCAAACAGCGCCTTATCCGCTTCGGTCACCCGTACACCACTGCGCCCGGTTGCGCTCAGAATGCAGCAATCATTAGTCGAGGTGTCTCCATCCACGGTAATGCGGTTGAAGGACTGCTCAACTGACGACTGCAGCAATGAACTGAGCAAGGTCTGATCCAGTTCAGCATCTGTGCCTACAAACGCCAGCATGGTCGCCATATTGGGCTTAATCATCCCGGCACCTTTGGTGATACCGGTGATGGTGATTCTTTTGCCGGCATGCTCAATCACGCGGCTGACTGCCTTAGGGCGGGTGTCCGTGGTCATGATGCCTTTTGCTGCCAGCAACCAACTGTCCACCTCAAGAGCACCCAGCGCCTCAGGCACTGCTGCCACAATGCGCTCGGATGGCAAACGCTCGCCGATTACACCCGTGGAGAACGGCAGCACTTGCCTGACATCAACACCGGTCGCATCAGCAACAGCCTTGCAACACGCCTGCGCATCAGTCATACCCTGCGGGCCTGTACCTGCGTTGGCGTTGCCCGTATTGACCAGCAAATAGCGTACATCTCCCGCGCTATCCTTCAGACTCTGTCGCGCTATCACTACGGGAGCAGCGCAGAATGCATTCAGAGTAAACACACCGGCTGAGCGGGTACCTGCTGCCAGTTCAAACAACACCATATCCAGACGATTCTGATAGCGCACACCGGCGCTGATCGTCGCAATTCGGATTCCGTCTATGGGCAGAATCTGCCCAAGCTCTTGACTACCTGTTGCCATAATATGTGCCCTGACTCTATCTGGACGTTAACTACAAAGACTGCAAGTAAAAACCATTTGCCGGTTAATCAGTAAACATCAGCTCAAGCGCCCGTGACATTGCTTGAATTTTTTCCCTGATCCACATGGGCACGGCTCATTACGACCGAGCTTTGGCTCTTCGCGCTTGAACGGTGCGCGTTGGTCGTCCGCGCCCTGATCCTGAGCCTGGTCGCCGTCTTCAGCCTGCAGCGCTGAGGCCTGCTCGTGCTGGAACTGCATTTTTTCCTTCGCGCGCTCTGCTTCACGGGCGCGCTCGATGGCATCAATTTCCTCAGGAGAACGCACTTGCACATGACTCAGGAACCGGATCACGTCATTCTGCAGTCTGTTCAGCATGGACTGGAATAAACCAAACGCTTCGCGCTTGTATTCCTGTTTCGGATTCTTGCCGGCATAACCGCGCAGGAAAATTCCTTGACGCAAGTGATCCATCGCCTGCAAATGTTCCTTCCACATCGTGTCCAGTATCTGCAACAGAATCTGTTTTTCCAGCAGGTTCATTTTTTCGCCGACAGTTTCGCGCTTCTTGCGATATGCATCACTTAGAGCATCCTTGATCTTCTGCCGCAGGGATTCTTCGTAGAGTTTGGTATCTTCTTCCAGCCACTGACTTATCGGGAGCTTGATGGCAAACCCGGCACCGATAGCGACCTCCAGACCCGGAACATCCCACTGCTCGAAAATACTCTGTGGCGGAATGTGGTTGGTGATAACCTCATCCGCAACATCATCGCGCATACCATCAATCAGCGCAGACAGATCGTCGCTGTTCATAATCTGGTTACGTTGTTTATAGACGATAGTACGCTGATCGTTGGCAACGTTGTCGTACTCCAGCAACTGCTTTCGTATATCGAAGTTGCGACCTTCCACTTTTCGCTGCGCCTTTTCAATGGATTTGGAAACCATACCGTGTTCAATGGCTTCGCCACGTTCCATACCAAGCGCCTGCATGAAGTTCTTAACTCGTTCCGATGCAAATATCCGCATCAGGTTGTCTTCCAGCGACAGGTAGAAACGCGAATATCCCGGATCCCCCTGACGCCCCGAACGACCACGCAGCTGATTATCGATACGACGCGACTCGTGACGTTCGGTGCCTATGATATGCAGGCCGCCTGCTTCCATAACCTGATCGTGTCGCACTTGCCAGGCTGCTTTTGCGGTGGCAACCTGCTCAGGTGTCGGGTTATCCATTGTGCTGACTTCATCTTCCCAGTTGCCGCCCAGCTTGATGTCAGTGCCTCGGCCCGCCATGTTGGTAGCGATTGTTACCACCCCGGGACGGCCGGCCTGCGCAATAATATGCGCTTCTTTTTCGTGGAATTTGGCGTTGAGCACTTCGTGAGCAATCTTTTCTTTGGTGAGAAATTTCGACAACATCTCCGAAGTTTCAATTGATGCCGTACCCACCAGCACTGGCGCGCCTTTGGCACTGTATTCCTGAATATCACGCACAATGGCTTCAAACTTTTCTTCGATCGACAGGAATACCAGATCGTTCATGTCGATTCTTTTCATTGGTACATTTGGCGGGATTACTACAACATCCAGATCATAGATCTGTTTGAACTCAAATGCTTCGGTATCGGCAGTACCTGTCATACCAGAAAGTTTGCCGTACAAACGGAAATAGTTCTGGAATGTGGTCGAGGCCAGTGTCTGGCTCTCGCTCTGAATTTCCACGCCCTCTTTTGCTTCAATCGCCTGATGCAGACCTTCCGACAGGCGGCGGCCTTCCATGGTGCGGCCAGTGTGCTCGTCAATCAGCACAACTTTGTTTTCCTTCACGATGTACTCAACATCTTTATGAAACAGGTAGTGAGCTTTCAGTGCCGAGTGGATATGGTGCAACAAACCCAGATTGGTCGCCGCGTACAGACTCTCGCCTTCTTTCAGCAAACCTCGCTCGGTCAGCAACGCTTCGAGGAACTCATGACCGGCCTCTGTCAATTCGACTTGACGTGACTTTTCATCGACAGAAAAGTGCCCGGTCTCAACACGCTCTTCGCGCTCGAGCATGGAGTTACTTTTCTCGGGGGCAGCTTCACCTTTTTCAAGCAGTGGTATTAATGCGTTAATCGCCAGATACTGCTTCGAACTGTCTTCCGCTGCGCCGGAAATAATCAGCGGCGTACGGGCTTCATCGATCAAAATGGAATCGACTTCGTCAACAATGGCAAAATTCAGCGTTCGTTGCATCTTGTCTTCAATGCGGAAAGCCATATTGTCACGAAGATAATCAAAGCCGAATTCGTTGTTGGTACCATAGGTAATAGAGGAGTTGTAGGCTGCTTTTTTGTCGTGTGCCATCTGACCCGATACAATCACACCAACGGACAGACCAAGAAACTCATACAGTGGACGCATCCAGTTGGCGTCGCGGCTTGCCAGATAATCGTTCACTGTGACGATGTGAACACCCTGGCCAGTCAGACCATTCAGATACGCGGGCAAGGTGGCAACCAGTGTTTTACCTTCGCCTGTTTTCATTTCGGCGATGTCGCCATAATGTAAAACCATGCCACCAATCATTTGCACATCAAAGTGCCGCATACCCATAACCCGTTTACCAGCTTCGCGCACTACAGCAAACGCTTCTGGCAGTAGCGCATCCAGCGTTTCGCCACTCTCATGACGCTGCCGGAATTCTTCAGTCTTGGCGCGCAATTCTTCGTCCGACAACGCTTCCATCGCTGCTTCGTGACTGTTGATCTGCTTGACTGTTTTTTGCAACTTCTTGAGTTTGCGGGAATTGCTACTGCCAAAAATCAAACTGAAAATATTAAGATTCATGATGACCCATCACATAAAAATACAACTGATAATTAACCGGCGCGTACAACAGTGGCAGCGCACCCTGAATGGTTTACCCAAACAGTTGCAATCAGTGGAGGGTGTGGCGGAAGTAAACGGCGGGATCTATCAGGCGACCATGAGCAAACACCAACAGTGTTTGAGTGTCGTACTTGCCGGAGATATCTGCCACCAGCTGTACAAGCGGGTTCACAACACTGGCAGCGGCGGTCAGCGCGTAATGGACACTTTCTGAACTGCGAACCGTACCGGCTGCATTCTCTGTATACGCCGGCTGGGAAGCTGGCAACACAGCAGAATGATGGCTGCTGATGAACTCGTCAGAGGAAACCGCGGCTTCCTGGCTGACAAGTGCATTGGGGTTGCCATCCGCCAGCGCAAGCTCATAACCGAGGTAACCAAGCGCGACCGGCGCACCCAGCAGACAAAGCGACAACAAACCTTTCATCCAGCCGCGAATCACGATAGTTCGTTTGTGACCGTAACGCTGGTTAACCAGAATAAGCTTCATAACGCAGCTGCTTTATTCCTCAGGCGGCCAATACCGGTTTGACGTAAGCGATAGGCACATCTGAATCCGAGTCAAAGCTGACCAGTTCCCATGCATCCCGCGTCGCCTCAAGCGTACGCAACAACGCATTATTCAGTGCATGGCCAGACTTGTGGCCCTTGAATTCGCCAAGCAGACTGTGACCAAGCAAATAAAGATCGCCGATAGAGTCCAGAATCTTATGCTTAACAAACTCGTCTTCGTAACGCAGACCATCTTCGTTTAACACCTTGTAATCGCCTACGGCAATGGCGTTGTCCATGCTTGCACCCAAAGCCAGATTGCGGTTACGCAACTCTTCAAACTCATGCATGAAGCCGAAAGTACGCGCGCGACTGACTTCTTTCACAAACGATGTTGTTGAGAAATCGATAGTGGCCGACTTGGTATAACGACGATATACAGGGTGGTCGTATAACAGGGTGTAACTGACCTTGAATCCATCGTAGGGTTCCAGGCTGACTGACTTGTCGCCGTCCTGTAAACGAATGGGTTTCAGTATCCGGATAAATTGTTTGGCAGCGTTTTGCTCTTCAATACCAGCCGATTGGATCAGAAACACAAAAGGGCCGGCGCTGCCGTCCATGATGGGCACTTCAGGCGCACTGACTTCGATATAGGCGTTATCTATTCCCAGCCCGGACATCGCAGACATCAGATGCTCGATTGTGGATACACGCACATCGCCCTGTACCAGTGTGGTGGACAAGGTTGTCTCCCCTACCAGATGCGCTTTGGCTGGTATCTCAGGGCGTCCTTCAAGATCTGTACGAATAAACACAACGCCGGTGTTTACAGGTGCGGGACGCAGCGTGAGATACACTTTCTGACCGGTATGCAGACCGACGCCAGTAGCTCGAATCACGTTTTTGAGGGTACGCTGTTTTAACATAACTGATGCCGGTTTCCGATAATTGAGGCTGAACGGGGGATCACCCTGTTCAAGAGCGCCGATGATAACAAATATCAACTGAGAACCCAAACACTGATTGGCCTGTAACCGGCCGCTTTCCCGCGTCTGCGCCCCCCGTTGCCCTCCCGGGCAAAGCCCGGCCACCACAAATCAAATCAACCACTTATGGCGATCAGCAACCGTGATCGCCATCATCAACAGCGGTCTGATCAGTCTGCCTGTCGGCGCAGAAACGCTGGAATATCCAGATAGTCCATGCTGTCCTCAGCGCCTACCGCTTTGGCGAACCCGCCGTTTTGCGGCATGGTGTGTGACATCTGCGGACGCGCCCGGTTCACAGGCTGTGCAGGGCTGGCTGCACGGCTCTCTGACCTGTAGGAGTGCTGCGAAGACGTTGATCCCGCAACTGCACGCATACCCTCAACCGCCTTTGGAGGACGCATTTCCTGTGCACGTATTTCACCCAGACCAGTAGCAACAACAGTCACGCGAATTTCGTCGCCCATTGTCGGATCAATTACTGTACCAATCACCACAGTCGCATCTTCTGATGCAAACTGTGCAACGGTGTCGCCCACTTCAGTGAACTCACCCAGCGACAGGCTCTCGCCTGCGGTGACGTTTACCAGAATGCCGCGTGCACCATGCAGGTTTACATCTTCCAGCAGCGGGCTGCGGATTGCTGATTCAGCTGCTTCACTGGCCCGATTCTCACCAGTCGCATAGCCGGTTCCCATCATGGCCATGCCCATTTCTGACATGACCGTACGCACGTCAGCAAAGTCAACGTTGATCATGCCCGGGCGAATAATCAGATCTGCGATGCCTTTGACTGCGCCCAGCAGCACGTCGTTAGCAGCTTTGAAAGCCTCCAGCAGAGATGCCTGCTTGCCCAACACAGCCAGCAGCTTTTCGTTCGGGATAGTAATCAGGGAGTCAACATGACGCGAAAGTTCGGCAATGCCCTGATCGGCGATCATTGAGCGCTTTTTCCCTTCAAAAGGGAAAGGCTTGGTTACTACAGCGACCGTCAGGATACCCAGCTCTTTTGCCACTTCGGCAAAAATGGGTGCAGCACCGGTCCCCGTACCGCCACCCATGCCGGCAGTGATAAAAACCATATCTGCACCACGCAGAATTTCAGCAATCTCTTCGCGATCTTCCAGAGCGGCCTGGCGGCCCACTTCGGGGTTAGCGCCTGCACCCAATCCTTTGGTGACAGTACTGCCCATCTGCAGCAGTGTTTTGGCGTGCATATTGGTGAGTGCCTGCGCGTCGGTATTGGCACACACAAACTCTACACCTTCCACGTTATTGGCAATCATGTGGCGAACGGCATTGCCACCACCACCACCTACTCCAACAACTTTGATTACAGCGCTTTGCGGAATACTATCCAAGAGTTCAAACATACGGCCCCCTCATATTGCACAGGTTTTTTATAGAGTAAATTTTCAAGCAGTTTTTTAAATTTCAGTTTTCAAAAATTGTTCTTGATCCAGTTTCTGACTTTTTTGGCCAAGGTAATCTGTGATTCCTTCACAGGCACAGGATTGTGGCTGCGCTCCTGATGGTGCTGCTGCTTCATGCCATACAGAAGCAAACCAACACCGGTTGAATAAATTGGATTTCTCACGATATCTGCGAGGCCTTTAACGCCCTGCGGCATACCTAAGCGTACTGGCATGTGGAAAATTTCTTCAGCCAGCTCAATCACACCTTCCATCTTGCTGGTACCGCCGGTTAACACAATGCCAGCTGCCATCAGATTCTCGTAACCGCTGCGCTGCAGCTCCGCTTTCACCAGCGTGAACAATTCGTCATAACGCGGCTCAACCACTTCAGCAAGCGCCTGTCGCGACAACTCGCGCGCAGGTCTGTCACCCACGCCCGGCACCTTGATCATTTCACCCGGGCTGGCCAGCTGTGTCAGCGCGCAGGCATACTTGATCTTGATTTCATCAGCATTGTCCGTGGGCGTGCGTAAGGCCATCGCGATGTCGTTAGTAACCTGATCGCCGGCAATCGGGATTACGCCAGTGTGACGAATGGCACCTTCTGTAAACACAGCTATGTCAGTTGTGCCTCCACCGATATCCACCATACAGACGCCGAGTTCTTTTTCGTCATCAGTTAACACCGCATAACTTGAGGCCAGTTGTTCCAGAATTATTTCTTCAACCTGCAGGCCGCAGCGTTTTATGCATTTTTCGATGTTCTGCACTGCGTTGATCGCGCAAGTCACCAGATGCACTTTGGCTTCCAGCCGGACACCTGACATACCCAGTGGTTCTTTAACACCTTCCTGAGAATCAATAATGTATTCCTGCGGCAATATATGCAGCACGCGCTGATCTGCAGGAATCGCAACAGCCTGGGCGGCATCAATCACCCGATCTATATCTGCACGCGTCACTTCACGATCACGGATAGCTACAATCCCGTGTGAGTTCATGCTGCGGATATGACTTCCAGCAATGCCCGCATACACCGAATGGATACGACAACCTGCCATCAACTCCGCTTCTTCAACGGCACGCTGGATCGACTCGACAGTTGACTCGATATTGACTACTGTGCCTTTTTTCAGACCACGCGAGCGGTGGCTACCGATACCTACAATGTTCAGGCTCCCGTCGGGTTTTAACTCACCAACGATTGCCACTACCTTGGAGGTACCAATATCCAGTCCTACAATCATATTGCTGTTATCTGCAGCATTCATACGTCACCTTGCCCTCACCGACTCGCGACAGAACTTGTCGCGGCGGGCTTGTTACTGACTGATATACCGTTGCTGTAACGCAGATCTACCGTTTGTGCTTCGGCCAATTTTTCACTTAACCCGCCACGATATAAACGAACAAATCGCTGCAAACGTTCGTCGACATCATCGCGGCCTATCTTCAATTCGAGTCCGCCTTCTATTCCTGCAGTCCAGCTGCCACGGGCATTCACGCCAAGGCTTTCCAATTTCATATCAATCCCGGATAGCAATACACTCAGCTCCTGATAACGCGCCATCAACATGGTCTCACTGCCATTCGGCCCACGCAGTGCAGGCAAGTGCATTTCGGTGCCGCGCATCGGTGGTGCAAACACCACCCCTTCGGCATTGAGTAGCTCGTTGTCACCCCAACGCGCAACGGGCTGCTCTTCCTCAATGCGAATTACCAACGCATCCGGCCAAACTCTTCTTACTGTGGCACGTGCTACCCATGGATTCTGCTCAAGTTCGTTGCGCAGATCCTGCACATCAACACCGAGAAATCCTGACTCGGTGTAACGCGCCAACAGAATTCTTACTTCTTCCTCGGTCACACTTTCGAGACGTGACTCCAGGCGTACGGTATTGATTGGCCTGTTGATGACCGGCCTGTTGAACTCCGGAAAGTTGAATCCAGTCATATTCAGCGCTGGCACCTGTTCGGTTATCATCGCAACATAATCAGCCAGAATTCCGCGATATTGATTTATCGCAATGCCGCCCAGCCCAAGCGCAAGCAATAGCACCAACCAGCCGCGCAGACGCCGCTTTGCCGGCTCTGCCTTTTCATCAGTGACCTTGCCTTCCGGCCGCACAGCATGGCGGCTTTCAGCGCGAATCGGAGCGAAATCGAGCGGTGTTTCCCGCGCTCCGCTATATGCTGAAAATGATCCCGACTTTCGGTCACTCATGGTACTGAGTCACCTCCATCGTTAACGCCATCCAGAATATGTACAACCAGCTCACCAAAACTCATTCCCAATGCGGCTGCCGACATAGGCACCAGACTATGGTCGGTCATCCCCGGAACAGTGTTCAGCTCCAAAAGCCAGAACTGACCAGTTTGATCCTGCATCACATCGATACGCCCCCAGTCGCGCGCACCGACCGCGTTAAACGCACGCAGACAAATTTCCTGCAACTCGGATGTTTTCTCCGCACTCAACGGCGCCGGACAGAAATACTCAGTGTCATTAGCCAGATACTTGGCATCAAAGTCATAGAACTCATGGTGAGTACGCATTTCAATGGCAGGGAATACCTGGCCGTGAATAACGGGTACCGTAAATTCAGCACCGCGGATGCGCTGCTCTGCCATCACCTCCGTATCAAAGGCGCTGGCTTTTTCGTATGCTGCTTTCAGTTCAGCAGCTGTTTTAACCATCGACATGCCAATACTGGAACCTTCGTGAGAAGGTTTGACTACCAACTCCCCCATATCGCGAATCAATCCTTCCCAATCACTGTCTGCGCCAAGAACGCTGGAACGCGGAGTGGGCAAACCCATAGACGACCACAGCATCTTGGTTTTGATTTTGTCCATGCTTAATGCCGATGCCAACACGCCGCTCCCGGTGTAAGAAATGCCCATCATTTCCAACAGCCCCTGAAGCAAGCCGTCTTCACCACCCCGGCCATGCAGCATGTTGAACACTTTATCTATTCTTTCGCTCAGTAAACGCTCAACCAGATGCTCATCGACATCAATCGCAAAAGCGTTCACGCCTTTTGTAAGCAACCCATTCAGCACTGCGTGGCCACTGAGCAGGGAAATCTCGCGTTCAGCAGATTTCCCGCCCATCAACACAGCCACGCGCCCGGCTGAGGGGCGCACACCCCTGTTGTTACTACGCTGTTTCTCAGTGGTAAAAGTCATTACACAAAACCCTGTTTTGCGAGAGTCCTGGACAACGTTCCGACGCTGCCAGCACCTTGGGTAATTACAATGTCGCCGTCACGTACCAGATCTTTCAACACACCACGAATCTCTTCTTCGCTTTGTACGAATACCGGGTCAATTCGCCCACGCAAGCGTATGCTGCGACAAAGACTGCGAGAGTCTGCACCAGGAATCGGATCTTCACCTGCGGAGTAGACATCCAGCATCAGTAGTACATCGACGTCTGACAGAACTTTCACAAAATCATCATAAAGATCTTTTGTGCGCGTATAACGGTGTGGCTGATAAATCATCACCAGGCGCGCTTCTGGCCAACCTGCACGCAGAGCAGCAATGGTCGCAGCCACTTCGGTAGGATGATGGCCGTAGTCATCCAGCAGCATGACACTACCGCCATCCGCAACCGGAAACATACCTTGGGAATCGAAACGGCGACCTACACCCTGAAATTTGGACAGTCCATTGCAAATCGCTTCATCGGCGACGCCCTCATCGCTGGCAACCACAATGGCTGCGGTTGCATTGAGAGCGTTGTGCCGGCCGGGAATACTCAAATTGATTTTTAACGTCGCCATACCATCGGGCCGGACTACTTCAAAATCCGTAAACTGCTTTTGCTGACTCAGATTAATAATCCGGTAGTAGGCTTTCTCAGAAAAACCGTAGGTAATAACAGGACGCGAAATACGCGGCAGAATTTCCTCAATTACCGGATCGTCAATGCACAGTACCGCCAGTCCATAAAATGGCAGGTTGTGCAAAAACTCAATAAAGTAGTTCTTCAGCTTGTTGAAGTCACCATCATATGACCCCATGTGGTCCGCATCGATATTGGTAACAACGGCAACCATCGGTTGCAGATGCAAAAACGACACATCACTTTCATCCGCTTCGCACACCAGATAACGGCTTTCACCGAGCCCCGCATTGGTGCCCGCGCTGTTCAGTCTGCCACCGATCACAAATGTAGGTGCCAGACTGGCTTCGGCAAAAACCGATGCCACCAGGCTGGTCGTCGTAGTTTTACCATGGGTGCCGGCTATCGCTACCGAATGACGGTAGCGCATCAATTCACCTAACATTTCCGCACGCGGGATAGTTGGTTTTCCGTCCAGCCGGGCCTGTAACAACTCAGGATTATCACTATGCACAGCGCTGGAGTATACGACCACATCCGATGCCGAGATATTCTCAGCACGGTGTCCTATAAAAATGCCGGCACCCATTGCTTGCAGACGTTCGGTTACTGGTGTTGCTTTGATATCGGACCCGGTAATAGCGTATCCCTGATTCAACAGCACTTCTGCTATGCCACACATACCAGCGCCACCAATACCAACAAAATGCACCGTCTTGATGCGGCGCATTTCCGGCACCTGATAGTAACGCTGATCTTGTGTTTTATTCATTAACTCACCCACGACAGATCTCCATACAGATGGCACTTATGGTTTCACCTGCATCCGGCACCGCTTTGGTACGGGCCGCCTGCGCCATCTCAAACAGCTTCTGAGGGCTGCGTAAAAAGTTTTCCAATATGTCCGTCAGATTCGCAACGCTTAACGTGGACTGCGGCACCAGCACTGCCGCACCCGCATCGGCCAGCCAACGTGCATTGGCGGTCTGGTGATCGTCAATAGCGTGAGGGTACGGAACAAGTACTGAAGGCAGTCCAGCCACCGCAATTTCAGCCAACGTACCAGCGCCTGAGCGACACAAAACAATATCAGCCCAGCGATAGGCTTCTGACATATCACTGATGAACGGCACAACTTTGTGTTTCCCGGTACTGATCAATCCGTGGCTTTGGTAATGTGCCAGCGTTTCTTCGAGTTTGTTCCGACCTGTCTGGTGCCACACCTCTATCTCCATCGTACTTGCAGCCAGTGTGGCGGGCACCAGTTCGTTGATTGCAGCTGCACCAAGGCTGCCACCCAGAACCAGCAATCGCAGAGGACGACTGGCATCAAAATAGTTGCGCTGCGCACCGGACATCGCAGTGATTTCCGAACGCACGGGGTTGCCTGTGCTCATCACTTTTACAGCCGCAGGGAATGTGTCGGGGAATGCCTGCAGCACGCGTCTCGCAAATGGTCGCAGCAACTTGTTACTGGTACCGGCCACCGCATTCTGCTCGTGAATAAGCAACGGGCGACCAACGACCCAGGCGGCGATTCCTCCGGGACCAGTGACGTATCCGCCCATGCCCAACACGCAACAGGGTTTGATTCGGCGTAACAATTGAATTGCCTGCCAGATCGAACGCAACAACATGAACGGCGCTTTAACCAGCGCAGCAAGACCCTTTCCCCGAAGACCATTAACAGCCAGTCGGTTCAGATTGATGTTGGTATCGCGCAGCACATCGTTTTCCATGCCGGAGGGCGTACCCAACCACTCAATGTGAACACCGCGGGCCTGTAAATGACGGGCGATACTCAGTGCGGGAAAAATGTGACCACCGGTACCTGCCGCCATGATCAGAACAGTTGGCTGTGTCATACCTTTGCCTCCATGTCCTGTTCAAAATCAACGGCCATCATTTCCGAATCGGGGCGAAGGCGGCCAGTTTGCAACTCAAACTGCGCCCGCATTAAAACTCCCACAATGAAGCAGCTGATCAGCAGACTATTGCCGCCATAACTCAGGAACGGCAGAGTCAGACCCTTGGTTGGCAACAGTCCGGTATTCACGCCAAAATTGATGAATGTCTGGGTCGCGAACAACATGCCTATGCCATAGGCAACATACGAAACAAAGTAAGCGCCCTGCTGTTCAGCCGCACGTCCAATGCGCAAGGCCTGGGTTATCAGCACAACAAACAGTGCCATTACCACAACTACTCCTAGCAAACCGGTTTCTTCGGCAATAATCGACAAGATGAAATCAGTGTGCGCTTCAGGCAGAAAGTAAAGTTTCTGCAGGCTGTTGCCCAGACCGGTACCTACCCATTCGCCACGACCGAACGCAATCAGCGCCTGGGTTAACTGATATCCCTCGCCGTAAACGTATTCATCTGCCCACGGATTAAGAAACGAAGTCAGTCGACTGATTACGTGCGGCTTCAGAATGGCGAGTCCGGCAACCCCTGCGAAACTCAGCATGACAATGAGCATAAACCGATGCAGGCGGGCGCCGGCGAGGAACAGCATCGTGAACGCAGTAGCCATCAGAATGACCATTGCACCGTGGTCAGGTTCCAGGTACAACAACACAACCAATAGCACCAGAATTGCCATTGGCTTCAAAAATCCGGCCCAATCCTCGTGTACTTCATCACGGCGGCGGGACAGGTAGGCCGCCATATACATGATCATAAATATCTTGGTCATTTCTGACGGCTGCAAGCGGTAGAATCCGAGATCCAGCCAACGTGCACTGCCATTCACAACAGTTCCTACGCCAGGTATCAGCACCATCACCAGCAGCACGGCGGCAACAATCAGCAAAATGTGACTGATGCGGTACCAGACTTTCATGTCGATACCGAGTGCTACCAGCATAAACACCAAACCCAGGCCGATAAAAAACACCTGACGTTTGAAGAAGTACAGGGGATCGCCGGAAAGACTATTGCCTATATCCATGGATGCAGATGTCATCATGACAAGTCCGATGCACATCAACGTAAGTGTGACAAACAGCAGAACGTTGACAGGCCGCGCCTCAGGCACAGCTGTTACCCGATGGGCACCGCGGCTGCGTCCGAACATCGATTTCACTGACAGCAGACTCATGACAGGCCCTCCACTGCCGCGGCGAAAACACGTCCGCGATGTGCAAAGTCCTTGAACATGTCGTAACTGGCACAGGCTGGCGATAGTACAACAGCATCGCCGGCACTCGCGCTGACACAGGCTTCGGCAACTGCTTCTTCCATCGAAGAAGCACGCATGATATCTACCCGCTGATCAATCATGTGCGCAATTTTATCCGCGTCCTTACCGATGAGAATCACGCGCTTTACATAACGATCAATCGCCGGCAGCAAGGGCGAAAAGTCCTGCTCTTTGCCAACTCCGCCCGCAATAAGCACAATTTCACCATCGGTCCGCTCGCCGATACCCTCAAGCGCAACCAGCGTTGCGCCAACATTAGTGCCTTTGGAATCGTTGTAGTAGTCAACACCACGCAGTCGCGCCACCAACTGACAACGATGTGGCAACCCGGAAAACTCTCGCAGGGTTGCAATCATGGCTTCGTCTGGCAAACCAACAGCGCGGCCCAACATGAACGCGGCCATTGCGTTGGATATGTTATGACGGCCTACCAGTCTGATATCGCGCACCGGCATCACAGCCTGGTCAGCCACAAACATCCACGGCTCTCCCTGATGCGGCATGAGCCCCGCGGATCTTGCTGATGGTGCAGACAACCCGTAATACCAATGAGGAACATCAAGAGGGTGTTTCGGCGCGCTCATGCTGTCGTCATTGTTGATCAATACCTGACGACAACCATTAAAAATACGCTGTTTAGCCGCAGCATAGTCCTGCATCGACCCGTAACGATCAAGATGATCCTCACTGATATTCAATATGACTGCGATATCTGCATTCAGATTCTGTGTAGTCTCAAGCTGGAAGCTCGACAACTCCAGGACATAAAGATCGCGATCGCCTGCGCGTAACAAATCCAGAGCCGGCGCACTGGCCTTGCCATCCAGATTGCCGCCCACACCTACATGGCGCCCGGCTTTGACAGCCATTTCACCAACCAGGGTTACCACCGTACTTTTCCCGTTGGAACCTGTTATGGCAACAATGGGAGCGGTGGCTTCACGACTGAATATGTCTATGTCACCTGTCACCGGTACACCATGAGAAATCGCCGCAGCAATTTCCGGAGTCTGCAGGCTGATACCCGGACTCAACACGATTTCTTCAGCCTGAAGCAGGCTATCGACGTTGAATCCGCCCAGCTCCAGCTCGGCATCCGGGAACTCGGAACGGAAAGTAGCAAGCGCAGGAGGACTGAAACGACTGTCCATGACACGGAAAGCCTGACCTTTTGCATGGAAATAACGCGCGCAGGACAACCCGGTCTGGCCCAGACCGACTATCACTTTTTCGCCGCTGTTACTTCCTGCCTGCATTCCTGTCTCCGGTTCTTCTATTGAAAAAAACTCATCCGTTAACGTAGCTTCAGTGTTGCCAGACCAAACAGAACCAGCATCACTGTGATGATCCAGAAACGCACGATCACCCGCGGTTCTGGCCAGCCCTTCAATTCAAAGTGATGATGAATAGGCGCCATTCTGAAGATGCGCTTTCCCGTGAGCTTGAAGGAGGCCACTTGCAATATGACTGACACAGTCTCCATCACAAAAATGCCGCCCATGATAAACAGAACAATTTCATGACGGGCTACAACCGCAACTATCCCCAAAGCTGCACCGAGAGCAAGAGCACCCACGTCGCCCATAAACACCTGTGCCGGGTAGGTGTTGAACCAGAGAAACCCGAGACCTGCGCCCACCAGTGCGCCGCAGAAGATCACCAGCTCGCCCGATCCGGCTACAAACGGAATACGCAGGTATGCAGAAAACTCCGCATGACCAGCCAGGTACGCAATAATTCCAAGCGCACCACCGACCATGACCGTTGGCAAAATGGCAAGACCGTCCAGACCATCAGTCAGGTTGACCGCATTACTGCTGCCCACAATTACGAAGTAGCTGATCACAACAAACAGAATGCCGGTGTCGATGGACACGTTCCAGAAGAATGGAACAATGTAGGCGGTTTGAACATCGGCAGTCGCGGTAAAATACAGATACAGCGCTGCACCCAAACCAACAACTGACTGCCAGAAATATTTCCATTTCGCAGGCAAGCCTTTGGGATCTTTCCGGAAAACTTTGCGGTAATCGTCAACCCAGCCGATAACACCGAAAAATAGTGTCGTCAGCAAAACCACCCATACATAGCTGTTTCTCAGATCAGCCCACAACAAAGTACTGATAGCGATACTCACCAGAATCAAAGCACCACCCATTGTGGGTGTGCCAGCTTTACTGAAGTGACTCTCAGGGCCATCAGTGCGTACAACCTGGCCGATTTTCTGCTGGCTCAGACGACGAATCATCCATGGACCGATCATCAGAGAAATAATCAGCGCAGTAAGAATACCCATGATTCCGCGCACCGTGATGTATTGCAGCACCGCAAAGCCGGATTCAAGCCTGCTCAGATATTCCGCAAGAAACAGCAGCATTAGTCAGACTCTCCCGATTTTATTTTTGATACGATTTCTTCCATGCCCGCACTGCGAGATCCTTTGACAAGCACAACATGATCCGGCGAAAGAACACTACCTGCATACGCTGCCAGTTCATCTTTGCTGCTGAAGTGACGCGCCGCGGCACCAAATGCTTTTGCACTACCTTCGCTGAGCTCACCAACTGTCCATAAAACATCCACACCGCTTGATTTTGCGTACTCACCCAATTCCCGATGCGCCGTCTGAGCTATATCTCCAAGTTCAGCCATGTCTCCGGCAATCAACACGCTTTTTATGGACTGTGATTGTGCGATCTGGCACAGCACATCAACTGCTGCACGAAAGGATGAAGGGCTGGCATTATAGGTATCGTCGATCAGGCGCGACCCACCGCGGCCGCGCATGGACTTCAGGCGTCCATCAACAGCTCTTACAGACGAAAGCGCATCCGTCACTGCCAATAAGGTGGCGCCTGCTTCCATCGATAACGCGGCAGCGGCGATTGCGTTGGAGATGTTATGAGCACCGGGCAATGGCAAAAAGCACGGCGCAGCGCCCTGCGGGGTAATCAGTTCAAATTGACAGCCATCCTGTAGTATCTGCACGTTCGCAGCACGATAGTCAGCCGACATCCTGCCGCTTCCTGAGAATTGCACACATCGACGCGAAGCCGCACGTCTGAGCCAGACATTCACATGGCTGTCATCAGCGTTCAAAATAACCGTGTGGGTCGATTCCGCAGAATCCAGAATTTCGCCCTTGCCCTTCACTACGCCTTCCAAACCTCCAAACCCCTCGACATGGGTTTCTGCCGCATTATTGAGCAACACAATGTGGGGGTCGGTAATATGGGTGCCCCAGGCAATTTCACCTTGAGCATTTGCACCCAGCTCAATCACTACCCGTTCGTGTTCAGCGTCAATTTCCAGCAGCATACGAGGCGCGCCAATGCTGTTGTTGAGATTGCCGCGAGTCACCAACGTGCGGAACTGCTGTGACAGAATGGCACCTGTCAGCTCTTTGACCGTGGTTTTGCCCTGGCTGCCTGTGATCGCAACAACTGTGGCAGAGCTGCGGCTACGGTTCATGTGCCCGAGCCAACCAAGCGCCTGCACGGGATCCGCAACCAGAAGCTGAGCAATATTTGTATCCTGCACCTTGCTGACAATTGCTGCAGCCGCCAGCTTTTCCGCAGCGTGTCTAACAAATGTATTGCCATCAAAACGCTCACCACTTATGGCAATAAACAGGTCACCCGACTCAACTGTCCGGGTATCAGTGCTGACCGAGCCAAATGTCACATCATCGCCGATTAATCTGGCAGGCATAAACGGGAACATGTTGCTCAGGGTATAAGTGCCAATCATGATTGCGCTCCTGACTCGGACGCCGGGTCATTACCCGCAGCCTGAGTGCGCCGCTGTAACGCAAGACGAACCTGCGAAGCATCACTGAATGCCATACGCTGACCACGTACATCCTGATAGTTCTCGTGTCCTTTTCCTGCAACCAGCACTACATCACCGGCACCAGCCTGGGTAATCGCAAGACTGATAGCAGTGGCACGGTCACGCTCTACCAGAACAGCTGCGCGATTGGAAAAACCAAACAATATCTGACGAACGATATCATCAGCATTTTCCAGTCGTGGGTTATCGTCAGTGACAATCACTTTGTCCGCTAATTCTTCCGCCACTTCAGCCATCAACGGACGCTTGCCCTGATCGCGATTTCCACCGCATCCAAAAACGCACCAGACTTTGCCCTTGGTATGCTGACGCACCGCTTCGAGCGCGCTGCGTAATCCATCAGGCGTGTGTGCGTAGTCCACAACGGCGGTCATTCCTCCCGCGCTCCCGACAACGGCCATTCGACCGTTCACCGACTCAAGCGAGGAGGCCGCTTTCAGCACAGCCTCAAGACTGTAATTCTCAGGCATTGTCATGACCGCACAAACAGCAGCGAGCACATTACTGAGATTAAACGCACCCAGCAGCTGGCTGTTGATCTGCCCGTCTCCCCAAGGGGTTTGTAAATACGCATCAAATCCGTCCGCACGGAACGACAGTTCGCGTACGCTCACATCGGCAAGGCGATTATTCACACTATAGGTAAAACTGCGTGCACAACGTGGCAGTGCATTGAGCATGACGGCAGCGTGACTATCATCCATGTTGACGATGCCAACTTTTAATGTGGAACACTCAAACAGACGACGCTTGGATTCAGCGTAGGCTTCCATCGTACCGTGGTAATCCAGGTGATCGCGGGTCAGGTTTGTAAACACTGCACTGTAGAACTCAACACTCTTCAGTCTGTGCTGGTGCAAACCTTGCGAGGATGCTTCCATGGCAACAGTTTTTGCCCGACGCTGATACAAATCTGCCAGTGCCGCCTGCACAGCTAACGCATCAGGCGTCGTAAAACCTGTATCACGCAAATCCGGATATACTCCGTAACCCAACGTTCCCACAACACCACAGGGTTGTTCCAGTCTGTTGAGCATTTGCGCTATAAACTGTGTACAACTGGTTTTTCCGTTGGTGCCGGTAACACCAATAATCTGCAGATTGCTACTTGGGTGTCTGTAAAATCGCGCGGCGATATCACCCAGCCGGGCGCGCAATCCAGACACTGCAATTACCGGAACATCAGCTACACGGCTTACATCCTGCCAACTGCCACCAGTATCTGCCAGCACTGCAGCGGCACCGTTGGCAACAGCAAGGTCAATATAGTCACGGGCGTCGTGATTCTTGCCAAACAGAGCACAAAAAAGATCGCCTGTTTTTACCTGCCGGCTGTCGAGCTGCATGCCCTTGATCTTTATTTCTGAACAAGACAACAACAGATCAGCATCCACATGCCCCGACAAAAGGTCATGCAGATCCACGCTATAATCTGTCTGTGTCGCGGTATTCATAACTATCTCGCACTCAGAGTAAGAATATTTGCCGGATCAATTCGATCGGGTGTCACTTCGAGCAGGCGCATCGCGCCACTGGCGATGCGGGCAAATACCGGGGCGGCCACCTGGCTACCATAACGTTGTGAGCCCTGCGGCTCATTAATTGCGATAATCACCACTATTCGCGGGTCGTCTGCAGGGATATAACCTGCGAAAAACGAGTTATGGACATTGGCTTCGTAACCATTGGGTCCCACTACTCGTGCGGTGCCGGTCTTCCCGGCAATACTGTAGAAAGGCACGCTGGCAGTTGCAGATCCTCCCAACTCGGGATCAACTACGGACTTGAGCATTTCATGCACTTCAGCAATAACGGTCTCATCAATTACACGCTGAGGCTCAATAGCGCCAAGCATGCTGTTTCCGTCTCTCAACATGGTCACCGGCGTACGCACTCCGCCATTGGCGATCACGGCGTAGGCTTGCGCCATCTGCAGCGTCGAAGTGGACATGCCATAACCAAACGACAGCGTTGCCAGCTCAATGTCATGCCAAATACGGTGGTTTGGCATCACCCCGCCGCGCTCTCCCGGGAATCCACTGGCAGAACTTTCGCCGAATCCAACTCTCAGCAGCACATCTCGCAAACGCTCATGCCCCACCGCCAGTGCAATTTTTGTTGAGGCAATATTGGAAGACTTCACCAGCATTTCTTCCAGACTGATTTCTCCAAAATTCAAACCTCTGTCAACCACATAGTCACGACCAACACGCATGCGACCTGGCGCGGTGTTAATACGGGTGTTCCGGTTGTAGAGGCCGGACTCGACACCGGCGATTGCTGTAAATGGCTTAAGCGTGGAGCCCGGTTCAAACAAATCTGTGACCGCGCGGTTTCGAAGCGCACCAAAATCGGTAAGACTGCCGCGATTGTGAGGATTGAATGAAGGCTGATTGGCCATCGCCAGCACTTCACCGGATTTGACATCCAACACAACTACCGAAGCCGAGCGCGCCTGACGATAGATGTACTCCGCCTTAAGCTCTTTGTAGGCAAGATTCTGAATCCGGAAGTCGATACTCAATTCAAGCGTATTTCCGGGCTGGGCCGGCTGAATGGTGTTGAGCTCCCGAATAATCCGGCCGCGCCTGTCCTTGATCACCTGTTGACGGCCAGGTACACCTTTTAACCATTCGTCAAAAGCGAGCTCGAGACCCTCCTGACCGATATCGTCAACATTACTGAATCCCAGCACATGAGCCGTAACTTCACCCTGCGGGTAGTAGCGCTGGTATTCCTGACGGGCATATACACCGGGAACGCCCATGGCCAGCACATTGTCCGCCTCAGCAGGCGGCATCCGGCGGCGCACATAAAGAAACTCTCGTTCGGCACTTGACTGAATCTGGGCAACCAGACTATCCGCATTCAGCTCAAGTGCTGCGGCCAGACGGCGGATACCTGATTCGTTTGAAGCCAACTCACGCGGATTGACCCATACTGACTTTACCGGCGTACTGATTGCCAAAGGCTCACCGTTGCGATCGACAATCATACCCCGGTGCGCAACCAGCGGCTCAGTCCTGACTGTCCGCGCATCACCCTGAGTCTGCAGGAACTCGCCATCCACCAATAAAAGACTCAGCAGCTTCCAGACCACAGCCACGACGGCCAGAGCCAGAAAAAACCACACTACAGCCAGTCTCCAGCCACCTACATTTCTCAGTGTCTGCTGATCACTCATAGCGCACCATTTGAATTGTTGACCAATCAGGCAACTTCATTCCCAGTTCTTCCATGGCACGGCGCTCAATACGGCCTTCCAGACCAAATGTGCTTTGCTCGATCAGCAATTGACCCCACTGAACGTCAAGATTGTTTGTTTGCTCGCGGGACTGCTGCAGTTCGTGGAATACCATGCGATGTTTGTAGCTGATATTTACCACGGCCAGCGCGCTACCGAGCACAGCCAGCATCAGAAAAACCACAGCCATACTGTGTGCGGAGAACAGATTCAGCCACGCGAACACCGACACCGCTGCCTGTTGCGCGACGCCCTTTTTGCTGTGCTTGTGC
This sequence comes from Pseudohongiella sp., assembly GCA_030651695.1. Classification (GTDB taxonomy): domain Bacteria; phylum Pseudomonadota; class Gammaproteobacteria; order Pseudomonadales; family Pseudohongiellaceae; genus Pseudohongiella. The sequence continues at coordinate 166,842 of JAUSCD010000031.1, forward strand.
TGATCTGTTGTTTTCATGACATCGTGTCTGTTGTTGGTTTTTGCTGAATCCCTGCTTTTAGCCCTGATCACTCCGGATCAAGCCGGTTTTTCCGCGACCCTCATAACGGCACTTCTTGCCCGCGGGTTTTTTTCGACTTCATCCGCCGAAGCTTTTATTGCTTTGCCGATTTTGATCAGCGCCGGTTTTATCGCCGACACCATCACCGGCAGGTCACGCGGAAAATCGTCGCCCTTGCTCTGACGCTGGATGAACTGCTTGACCAAACGATCTTCCAGCGAATGAAAACTGATAATGACCAGACGGCCACCCGGCGCCAGCAAACCGACAGCTTTGTTCAGCAGCCGTTCCAATGATTCGAGCTCGCGGTTGATAAAAATGCGGATCGCCTGAAATGCGCGTGTTGCGGGATGTTTATGCTTTTCCCACGCGGGATTGGCCTGCTTTACAATCTCGGCCAGTTGCAGCGTTCTGGTAATGGGTTGCAGCGCGCGCTCACGCACGATAGCGCGGGCGATACGGCGCGAGTATCGTTCTTCACCAAATTCGTAAATGACGTTTGCAATATCTTCTTCCGCAGCAGATGCTATCCACTCAGCTGCGCTTTGCCCCTGATCAGGATTCATACGCATATCCAATGGGCCATCATGGATAAAACTGAAACCACGATCTGCATCATCCAGCTGCGGAGATGAAACACCCAGGTCAAGCAGAATGCCACTGACACGGCCGCCGAACCCAAGCTCGCTCACCACGGCATCTATATCGGAAAAAGAACATTGGCGGATATCAAAGCGGGGATCCTGTTGCATCAGCTCTCGACCAACACGAATAGCTTCCGGGTCATGGTCAGTAGCAAGCAGCCTGCCGTTCTGTTCCAGTTCTTCCAGAATTCGGCGAGAGTGCCCGCCGCGACCAAATGTACCATCGACATAAAATCCGGCGCGATCAGTCACCAGCGCTTCCACAGCGGGATGCAGCAATACGGTTTCATGTCCCTGACAGTCAGTCATAATGCACCGCTCTGAATTAACAGAAGCCCCGATCGTTTACAGCGATAAATTCAACAGCGCAGGCGGCAGATCACCACCACGCTCTTCACCGGAGAACCAGCCATCTGCCTGGGCATCCCAGTTCTCTTTGTTCCATATTTCGAACTTCGCACCCTGCCCGACCAACGCCATCTGTTTGTCCAGCTGGGCACGGGTACGCAGAATTTGCGGCAACAGAATGCGGCCGCTACCGTCCATTTCCAGATCATGTGCGTGACCGATCAACATGCGCTGAACGCGTCGACTGGCCTCATCAAAGCTCGAAAGGCTTTCCAGTTTTTGCTGGATGATGTCCCAGCCATCGATTGGGTAAAGCAACAGGCAACGTCCGGAGAAATCCACCGTCGCCACCAGGCGCCCGGCATATTTTTCAGTCAGCAGGTCGCGATAGCGCGCTGGCATAGCCATACGCCCTTTTGCATCGAGACTGATTTCGCTGACGCCTCTGAACACCGCTGCTGCTCCGGGCTGGCTGAAGACGGCGAAACGCGCAATCCCCACCAAACCACCAAAAACTCCACTTTAAGACACTTCTTCCCACTTCATGCCACATTGCGACACTATAGGCAGAGCAAATGTTCAGCGCAAGCACTATTTGCAGTTTTTAATGCAGGAAAGCGCCTGAAATTACAGGGAAAAATCGATTTTTCTGTTAAAGCAAACGAGGTATGGTAATAAAGAAAAAAAGAATCAACAGGCTGGGGCAGCAAGTTAAAGTAACTTATTAGATGAGGGTGGCCCGGAGGCCCGGATGACAATACCGGGGGAGTATTCCAGCGCCACTGGCCGGAACTAAAGATCTGAATTAATCGACAGGAAGAAGTTGAGTCAGCCGATAAGCCGGGTTCTGTCTTGGACAGTCATTCATCTGGGACCAGCATCACTGCTGGCCTCTAGCGACCTACCCGGATCCAGTGCGAGCCACACCGATGGATCCCTATTTGGTCTTGCTCCGAACGGGGTTTGCCGTGCCACGAACTGTTACCAGTCGCGCGGTGCGCTCTTACCGCACCCTTTCACCCTTACCTTTCCAGCGCCGGAGCGCATGGACTGGCGGTCTACTCTCTGTTGCACTTTCCGTGGGCTTTCACCCCCCAGGCGTTACCTGGCGTTCTGCTCTGCGGAGCCCGGACTTTCCTCCGCCAGATGCCTTGTTAACCGTCGAAACGGGTATCAAAGCGGTTCTGACAGCGACTGCCTGGCTGACTCAGGCGGCAGGGTAAGCGAGCACGGGATTTTACTCAAGCTAATTGTTGTTCTTCAGGGCCCTTATGCTCTGCCGAAGGCTACCCCGCCCGCTGCCACACGTCTTGTCACAGTTACAGCAGCACTTCGACTTGGTCGCGTCACGTTGTCGTGGCACACTGGTGTTATGACAATATCCACCGATCCGGCCGCCAGTCCTGAGCAAATGGGCCCGGCGAAAAATAGCCCGCTAAAACGAATCCTGCTCACACTGACGCTGGTTATCGTGTTGCTCATTATTGGTGTAATGATTGCGGCATACTGGGCCTACCGCCAGCAAACCGCCCTGCTTATTAGCAACGCCAATCAGCTATTGCAACCCTATGGTATTGAAGTGCTCGATGTTCATGGCCTGAAAACCGGCCTGCAGCAATCGCGCGCGGACTCTGTTGAATTTCGCATACAAGGACAAACCGCTGTGCAGCGCATCCAGGTGCTGACACTCGACTATGAAATTCAGGAGCTGATACAGGGCAAATTCAATCAATTCAGCGCACAATCAGTAGTGCTTCAACTGCAGCATGCTGACTTGCCGGATGGTGCAGATGTCGCGCTCAATACGATCAGCGTAAGCTGTCTGGCCATGGACAACTGCAGCGGTTCAGCCACGCTGCAAGCATCTGTAAAACAACTGTCATCAGCCAGTACGGGTTTACAGGCTTCCGGGATTGCTGCAAGCAGCTCTCTGAATTTCAGTTTCAGGGCGCCGGTGTTGCGCCTGAATATAGAGCCCGGCTTTGAATCTGCTCTGACGCTGGCACGTATTCCGGGCGACAATACAACAATGCTTGATATCGAGCAGCTATCCATGAGTTCAAATCAGACCTGGCGCTTCAATCTGAATACAGAAGAGCAGCTTTTGGTATTTGATGGCGGCCAGCTGCACGTGAACGCACCTGTGCTGCGCAATCAGCCCGGAACAGATAGCGCTGGCCTCAGTGGTTTTGAGCTCAATATTTCACGATTTAACGGCAGTTACGACTACTCTGAACCGGATGATTCAACACAATGGATGAGCCGGCTGACGGCGCAAACCAGTCTTGAGCTTCTGAACGTCTATACAACCCTGCAACCGTATAATCTGTGGTCATATCGCTGGCCAATCAATCTGTATTGGGATGCCACACAGAGTTTCACTTCTGATATCAGCGCCGTTTTCAACAACCGGAAAATAGCTGATGTTCAAATAATCCAGAATTTTTCCAATGGCCAGGGCAGTCTGAAATTCAGCACGGAAACACTGGAATTTTCGCCAGCGGGCGACTCGCTCAGCAGATTCATTTCTCCGCTGCCGCTGGAGTCAAATTTGCTTGACGGCGAACTGAGTCTCGCATCTGACATCCGATGGCAAAGGCCTCAGGCCAGCACATCTGCAAACCAGGACATGAGTGCATGGCAGCCTCAAGGCACCGTGAGCGTGATCGCAAAAGATTTGGCAGGCCTGGTGGACGAGACCATTTTCACAGGCCTGAGCACCTCGGCGACATGGAATCTCCAGACCGATCTGAGCCTTGTCAGCCGTGAACCTGCATTACTGCAAATACAGCAACTCGACCTGGGGCTGCCACTCAGAAACATACGCACCCGGTTCCATATCAACACAGGTAACGGGGTTCTTGCGTTGTCCTCAATCCGGTTCGATATGTTTGGCGGCCAGGCGGAATCGGATCCGTTTACTGTCAATCTCAAACAAACAGACCCTCTGTCAGAGTTCGGTGATCGCTTTGAGCTGCGACTGGAGGGCGTAGACATCAGCCAGGTGCTCAGTTTGAGCGCCTATAACGCAGTCACTGCTACTGGTCTTGTTGGCGGCACGCTCCCGATCAGGCTGCAGGGCCTGAAACCGATCATCGAGAACGGCCGCCTGACTGCGAGAGTGCCCGGAGGCTCAATTCGTTATGATGGCGGCACCGAAAGTGGCAATCAAAGTCTGGATCTGGTCTATCAGGCGCTCCGGCATTATCGCTACGAAACCCTGAGTGCGAACGTGGACTATGACGACAACGGTGAACTCAATCTTGCAGTGCAACTGCAAGGGGTGAGCCCGGAGCTCAATAATGGCCAGCGTATCAACCTGAATCTTAACATCAGCGACAACATTCCGGCCTTGCTGCAAAGCCTGCAGGCAGCACAAGGAATTACCGACCGGCTTGAAGAATTACTTCAATAAAAACACCTGCGAACATTAAGCTGTTGTTCAGGGCCCTGTGCTAAAGTAAGGCCATGAATACTGAAACCAAGAACAGTGGAGTTGAAGGCAAGGACTCTACGTCATAGTGCCCCGAACCAGAATTGACAGCGGAAGTGATTAATATGCGAAACCAGAACCTTTTATCAGATACCTCAACGCGCCAGCCGATCACGCTCAGGCGGACCTTGATGCCTGTCATGGGACTTAGCGTGCTGCTGATGGCTGCCTCCTGCACTCCTACAGTGCAGGTCGCCATGCCCAGCGAACCTATTACCATTAACCTCAATGTGCGCATAGAACATGAAATCCGCATCAGAGTTGAACGCGAACTGGATGATATGTTCAGCAAAGACAGCGGTCTGTTCTGACAAACCAGCCAACTTTTGAGTGCAAGCAAGCAGATCAAGACCTTAAATGTGATTCAGGAAACGAGATAAAAATCATGACAACAGCACGCAAGCCGGTAAAAACACTGATAACTGCAATGATGTGGCTGATGCTGCTCAGCATCCCGGCCGCATTTGCACAAACACTGGAAGAAGCCAAGTCTGCTGGTTTGATAGGAGAAAAGAACAACGGTTATATCGGACTGGTGCAGACTTCCGCACCTGCCGCTGTGGTCAGACTGGTTGAGGACGTCAATCGCCAGCGTCGTGAGCGATATGAGCAGATTGCACGCGAGAATGGCATCACGGTTGACCAGGTCGCCAAGCTGGCATATGCGCGTGCAGTTGAAGCGACTCAGTCAGGTCATATCGTGGAAGATGGCAGCGGACGCTGGGTCAGGAAACCCTGACCTGCAAAAACTATCCGGCTCACCGGGCGCTACTGATTTCCAGCGCCCGTTTGTACAGCGCATTCTTTTTAAGGCCAGTCAGACGTGCTGCCAGCGCAGCAGCTTGTTTGACTGGCAACTCTTCCAGCAATACCCGCAGTTGACGCTCCACTTCTGCCGGCATCTCCTCTTCAGCCCGCGCAGCAGCGCCATGCACCAGCACAACGAACTCTCCCCGCCTGTTATTGTCATCAGCCGTGATCCAGCCACAAAGCGCCTGCAGGTTGTCACCGTGGATAGTCTCCCAGGTTTTGGTCAGCTCCCGACAAATGACCGCCTGTCTCTGTGAACCAAACACCTCGCACATATCGGCGATGCTGTCAGCTATCCGGTGCGGTGATTCGTAAAAAATCAAGGTGCGCTGTTCTTCCACCAGACTTTCGAACAGTTGCCGGCGAGGACCTTGTTTGTGAGCAGGGAATCCTTCGAATACAAAACGATCCGTGGGCAGGCCTGCCGCGCACAAGGCTGTGGTCAGAGCACAGGCTCCCGGAATCGGGATAACCGGAATCGATAATTGCCTGGCACGCAAAACCAGACTGTAGCCGGGATCCGAAATCAGCGGCGTACCGGCATCACTGATTAAAGCAACGGTGCGTCCGGCCTGCAGATCGGCAAGTATTGCATCCTCACGCGCCGACGAACTGAAATCGTGATACGACACCAGACGTGTTGTAATGCCGAAATGCTGAGTCAGCCGACTGCTGTGCCGGGTGTCCTCAGCTGCAATCAGGTCTGCCTGCCGCAGCACATCCAGTGCCCGCTGACTGATATCGCCCAGATTTCCAATGGGTGTTGCAACAATGTAAAGAGCGGCTACCGAGCCGTCCGCAGTTTGATTAGCCATTGGTGTACTCCTGAAGTGCGGGCATGATATCTGCCTAAGGCAATTGCCAGCAAGGAGACAACTGCCGGCAAGCAGGCCGATCAGGCCGGCACAAAATACAACAGACAGTCAGTCCGGGCGATCTCTGGACTGTTGGTCGCCATGAAAAACTTCATGCGCACACGAGCGAGCAATCTCCCCTGCTCAGCAAAGAAAAAATCTGCAAGCCTATCTTCGCCCTGACTTGTTCTTGCTTGCAGCACTTGAATCAACTCGCCGGTCAGGTAACCCAGTCTGGTTCCGGGCTCGACGTAGTTGAAGTTCATGTTCTCGAGGTCAGACCTCAGGGATATCCCACGCATCAGCAAGGCCTCGTCGCCATAATCCACTGCCACGCCGGGCACCAGCTCAAGGCGCAGAGGGTGATGGAAATAGTCCATAATGACATTGTCAGGCTTGAGGTCCAGCACCCGGTCCAGACTGACATATTGTGTCAGGCCGATCAATGCTGTGCGATCAGATTCACTACTGCCGGCACCACCACATTCGATAGTAACCACCGGACAGAAACGACCACTCAAATCCATTACAGACCCTAATACCAGATCCGTCATCACCACCCTGTGGGTGAACAGACTGATGAGCGCTTCGTGCTCGTCAGCTATAAACTTGACGACCCCAAACGGTGGCCCGACTCCGGATGTATTGTGGATATCAATCAACGCTTCTGGCGCCAGCTTTTGCCAGCGCTCGCAGAGCGCGCCAGCCAGGCGAGCCTGATCGTCTGTATCAAACGGCGCCCGGAAACAGCGGTTCAAGTCCCTTTCGCCCGGCAACATGCGATGAGAAAAAAAAGGCTGCGTACGGGCAGTATCGACATTCGCAATAAAAATATGGATATCCACAGCCGGTTCGACACCTTGACGTAAAAGTGCATGGACGGCGCTGAGTCCTGAGGGTTCGTTACCATGCAGCAGTGTGACTACCACCCGGCAGCGGCCGCCGTCACGTCCCGACAACTTTATGTGTGTCGGGCCGGGCAATGCACAAAGAAAGTCCGTCAACAGCGGGGCAATTTCAGTCGGGTGGGGGTTTTGCCACTCGTACAGGCGTACTCCGCTCATGCCAGGCCCCATTGTGCTACCGGCACGTTCTGCAGACTGTTACGCTGATATTCCTTCTGCATGGCCAACAGCGCCTCCTGCGGTGACAGGGTTTTCTGAAGTAGCGCTAATTTGTCCAGTTGCCATTGTGAGCCTGTTTGACGAGTCTCCAGACGCGCACCAATGACATCGAGCAGGGGCATGTAATCCGTTTCGACAAAACCCATTTCAGCCAGCTGCCGCGGCAGCATGGGCAGCAACCGCCCCAAGATGCTGGAGGCGGTATGGTATTCAGGCTCGCTTTGACTGGTGGAGGGCCAGATCAGTTCGGCAGCCAGACCTTTTTCCGCGGCCGTGTAGAAGTTGCGTACACAATAGTCAAACGGGATTGAAGGAATAAGGTCGCGCATAGATGACTGCAGCAATCGCGCAAGACCTGTCATCAACGCTGCGTTTGCCATCATGTCTTTGACACTGGGGCCTGCGGGCAGTGACCGCATTTCGATTCTTAAATGTCCACCATCAGCTGGATCATAGACAGGGCGATTCCAAAGCCAGACTGTGCCCATCTGCATACGCAGTTCGCTCAGCTGGGGCGCTCCGCCGGCGCTCATGACAACAAAAGGATCTTCCTCGCTGCACACCGGCAGTACAGGTGTATGCAGCCGAACAGCCTCAGCAAATAGCTCATGTGCACCGTGGCGAACCCAACCATTACCATAATTCACCCGCGCCGGCCGCGGATGCACCGGATCAGGTTTACGACAATCTATGGATTGTTTGAACAACGGTATCCGGGTTTCGTGCCACAATCGTTTACCGAATAACAGAGGCGAATTGGCAGATATAGCTACCACCAAAGGCGTCACCAACTGAATGGCATTGTAGAAGTCGGCAAACTCTGCTGGCTTGACCTTGAGATGAACCTGAAAAGAAGTATTGGCACCCTCGAGAGTTACGTCCTCCATCTCCAGATCGATTTTGTCTTCACCGTGAATGTGAACACCAAAAGGACCACCGCGAATGCGGCGTAGCTGCCCTGTCAGCGCATGGTAACGAGGCTCGTCCGTCATCGCCTGCAATCCCAGATCGCTGAGCTGCAACATGGGGAGTATGCCGATCGGGAATACGCTGCCTTGCCAGCGCTGCGCACAGGTGTTGATACGGGAAAGTGCAGACAACGCTTCTGCTTCAGTTTTCCCGAAGCAGCTGTCACTTACCAACACCGGACTGAAATTGTACTCGAGGTTGAATCGATTCAATTCCAGCGTTAGCTGTTTGTCTCCCAGTGCCTGTTGTAACTCTTTGTTTACCGGCAAGGGACGTCCGTGCCGATCGACTATGTACAACTCAAGCTCGGCTCCAAATGACATCGGCCCGTCACCAAAACCGGGTCTGTGTAACAATGTCTCCAGGCTCTTGAGACTACTTCCCAGCCGGTCACGAAATCTCACCCGATCTTCCTCGGTGAACTCCTTGCGCTCAGTTGCCTGCCCCATCCGCCCTCCCTGTAAGTCAGTTGATCAGCCTGAAAGCTGTTTCACTACCAGCCCGGAAACCCGCGTTCGCACACCGATACCTACTCCGATTTTTTCCGGTTTTCCTTACTATTGGCAATTGCTTTGGACGCACGGCTCGCAGCCATTCGGATACCCAGCCTGACACCACGGCCGCCTCTTCTCAACTGGCTCCGGATACCACTTTCCCGGGACGCACCTTCAACCCGTCGGCGGTTGCGCTGCACATGTTGTGCTTCCGCAAGCCCGGCACGCAAGGCCTCCGCGACAATGCCAAGGTTCCACGTTGTTGCGCCTGCACTGAACGGCAACACCTGCACGACTTTCAAATCGTCAGCAATGACCTTCACGGCAGCTGCAATCGTTGTCTGTGCAGATGCGGACCATTGCTCCTGAGCACCAACCAACTGGTCCGTAGCCGTGGCAATCACCAAAACGGCTGGCTTGCGACGCCGGGGATGAGACTCAAACCAGGCATCAAAACTCTGCTTGAGGCGAACATCCATATCACGGGCAGGACGATTGATGCGGACAACCCAGACAATCATGTCTGCCTGTTTCATTTCCTCCAGCATGCTGTCCAGACTCTGAGTTGAACCATCGAGCCCCTCGCTGTCCAGAAAATTGCAGGGAACGCCCCCAAACCCGGTCTGATAAGTGACCAGATTCGGGGTCGTTGCGGCGGCATCGGTTTCTGCAAGATCCGAGGCTAGCAGCGCATTGATAAGAGTCGATTTGCCGGCGCTGGTCTGACCAACAAACAGGATACGCACAGGCGCATCGGGCAGTGCCTTGTGCTTGTTGTCAGTCTTGTTCGTGGCGAGCTCGATCTGCATCAATTCCCGATCAGAAAAACGCAGACGGCCGGAATAGAGTTCGATGGCACCATATGCCACTTCTTCCAGCAGCACAGCCTGCATGACGCCAATCATGTTCTCAGTCATATAGGCAGAATTGCCGCCTGAAACAATCTGTTCAAGCTCACGCAAGATGCCAGCGGCCGGATTCAAAGCAAAGCGGGCCAGACGGCTGCCGCCTTGCGCCACTTGCCATATTACGGTGGCTCGGTCGCGTTGCCGCCAGAGCCAATAAAGCGTGGCCAGGGAGACCTGATCAGAAAACGGCAGCCTGTTGCGCAAATGCTCGCGGTAGCGTGAAGCAGTGGATTCAAGCAGCAGCAGGGCTTCAGGCAGAGTGAAATTCAGCGCGCTTTTATTTTTGACACCCGGATTTTTTCGATCCAGTCCGGCAGCAACTTTGTTTACGATTTCCAGTGCGTGTCCGGGCAGATCCTCCCAAGGCAATGCCGAGCGGGTCATTGTTGCTATGTGTTGACTCACATCGGCAAACACCGCTTTTTCGAGGGGCAGCCAGTCCGGATCGGGCTCCACCGACATATCAGTGGATTCCGGGCCGGGTTCGCTGCCGATTTCGGCATCTCTACGCCAGCGCTGGCGCAGGAGATTACGCAACAATACTGTCCCCACACTCACCAACAGGCATGAGGCAAGAAACCACAGTATGGCGTTGTGCTGCAGCAACCAGAGAAAGCCCATCAATATCAGCAAAACAAACGGCAACCCAAGTACAAATATGACCAACAGGTGATCCCAGCGCAAAAACGCACGACGCAGTTTCTTATGTGCCCTCACGACGCGCCCTCCTCAATGCATCGGTGTACAAAGCCCTCAGCTCCTCGTTATCAACAACAAGCCCCTGCTGCGTGCGATGCAGGTAAAACGCTGCTGCACGCCCCAAAGCATAGGTCGCGGCAAAGCTGATCGTGCCGGCAGCAGCGGCACCTGCAGTCTGTCCGTACACCGGAATCAATTTGGCAAGCTGACGAACAGCGTAACTGGCTCCAAACCGGAAGGCCACGCCAGCACCAAGAGCCAGCGTGAACTCCGTCATGCGCGCACGCGTCCACTCCACAAGGTAGTGTTTACCCAGCATCCGCAGCATGGCCGCCTGAAGTGAAGGAACCGTGACTGCGCCCACACCCGGAGCCAGATCCGATGCACCTGCAGCACTGGCATACCAGAGCACCTTGGCGCGAAGCCCTGCAAACGCGTTGCGTTCACCGTCGCGGCGCTCCTCTTTATCCAAGAGCAGAGCCACCTCGGGCATAATGGTGTCCAGATGCGTCACCAGTTGGTCGATGCCGTTTTTTGAACCAGCTGTCTGCCCAGCCAGCAGAGTGGTTTCAACATAAGGCAGTTTTTTTCCCGCCGCCTTCTCAAACATCTGCTGGATCTGTTCACGTGCGCGGAACCGCGCCTGCTCATCCGGGAGCAGGTCGGCACCGTTGTGGACGACAATAATGGGTGTTGTCGGTCGACGTTTGCTTACCAGCGCCACTGCCGACGCCACCTCACTCTGCACCGGATCGTCAAGGCGTGCCACGGCAAGCAGCACATGGCTGCGGCGCTCACAGGCCTGAAGATCTTCCGCCGGGTCGTAGCCCGCCTCGCCCAAGCCGCGCGTATCAAGAAAACGGATAACCGGTAGCGACTCGGGAAAATCGAACATGTCAGCCGTACGCGTGCATGGCTCGAATCCATTACCCACCTGCGCGGCTGGCAGACCGGTCAATGTACGGATCAATGATGACTTGCCGGCACCGGTTTTACCCAAAAGCCAGATGACCGGCAGCGAACGGCTAACGCTGTCCCGAACCACATCCAGATCGGGTTTGCTGCCATTTGCCAACGTTTGCCAGAGGCGATCGAAGTAATGATTCATCTTTGCTCAGCCCCATGTCTGACTGAATTATCTGACTGATTTTTGTCTGTTCCCATATGTCGAGTATACGCGCTGCCTCACGAAGATGGACGGAGTAAAGAAAAGGACTTTGTAAATCCCATTTTCCGGGTGCTGGCCAGAGCCAACCGGCAGGATTTGTGACCAGCGCCACAGTACCTGACGCGCGTCCCGGCAAGCAATTGGCAAGCAATGCCGGCGGCCTGCTATGATTGGGTTATGCACCCAGCGGTATTCACACGGATCATATGATGCAAGGCTTCCCTCGCTCTGTTATACAAATCACGCTCGCCCTTGCGATGGTGCTGATGGCACATTGTTCCGGCACAAGCGCACCCGAACCGGCACCTCGTTCCGAGGTGGCAGCAGCATCTCCCGGCACCATTGAGAGCAGCGTTGCCTCGCGCATTAACAGGTTGCTCGCGCTGGCAGCAGATGCAACTTCACCGCTGGCTGAGCAATATTCTCTCGAGGCCAGCCAGCTTGCACTGGATAACGATGACATCGATACCGCTGCCGCTATTCTGGGTGGGCTGGGTGATTCCAACAGCTGGCCCATCACCATCCGTACCGCGGCAGGCCTCCAGCGTGCAAAGTTGGCACTGGCTCAAAGCGAGGCTGCGCGTGCCTTGATTGTGCTGAATGGAGCCCCATTCGACCGGCCCGACGAACTAAATAATGAAGTGCGCCGGAACATGATGGTTTTACGTGCTGACGCTTTCCTTATGCTGGGGCAGTACATGGCTGCGGCACGTGAGCACACACGCATGGCCGAACTGCTGCGCCCGGAACAACAGGCCGACAATACCGACCGCATCTGGCAAATACTGGCATCGGCCCCCGCAGGCAGCCTGCAGGCACAAAGCGCACTGGTGGACTCTTATGAGCTGCGCGGCTGGCTAGAACTGATCAATGTCGTGATCAACTCTCAGAATAACATTGAGGAACAGGTTCGTGCTGTCAGCTCCTGGCAGGGCCGCTGGAACAGGCACAGCGCCTCTGCAAGGCTGCCACAGGCACTGTCATTTGCTGCGAATTTGCTGAATTCACGACCTCAGCGTGTTGCTCTGTTGATTCCTCTGTCCGAGGCTGCCGGCAAAGCCGTAAGTGAAGGTTTTATGGCAGCCTATTACGACGCGCGCAGTCAGAATCAGCAAGTGCCTGAAATCCGGGTGTACGATACAACCGGAATTATCGACATCATGCCGCTTTATAACCAGATTGTAGAAAGCGGCGTTGATCTGGTTATCGGACCGTTGCGCAAGGATTCTGTCAGACAGCTGCAAGCCCTGCCCTCGCTGCCAGTGCCAACACTGGCGCTGAATTACGGTGACGATGGCCTGATCAATCCGGAGAATCTCTACCAGTACGGCCTGGCCCCCGAAGATGAAATCCGCCAGGCTGTTCAGCTCGCCTGGCTCGCCGGGCACCGTGTGGCAACCGTGATGACTCCTGCAGGAGAAGATTATCGACGTGTTCGTGAAACTTTTGAAAATGAATGGCGGACCTTGGGCGGTGATGTAGTGGCAAATGCGGGATTTATCGGCAGCTCCTATTCCGACGTAATTCGCCAGATGATGGATGTTGATGACAGCGAAGCCAGAGCAGCAAGATTGCGCAGCGTAGTCCCCCGCAGCAATCTGGTGTTCACACCCAGACGACGTCAGGATGTGGATGTCATGTTTTTGCTGGCCAATCCATCCGAAGGTCGCCAGATCAAACCTGCCATGGCGTTCCATTTTGCTGGCGATGTGGCGGTCTATGCCATGCCTGCCATCTATGACGGAGCCGGTTACGACGGCGGCACCAGCACCAATGTCAATCGCGACCTCAACGGCATTGTTTTTATCGATGCCCCCTGGCTGCTGACCGGGGAAGACCCCCTGCGCGCAGCGGTTTCGAACGCATTTGAAAGTGGAGCTGGTCCGGTTGAGCGTCTGCGCGCCATGGGCGTGGACAGCTATCGGCTGCATACACGTCTGGCCCAACTCGCGAGCTTCCCGGGAGTCAGCATTCAGGGCGCCACCGGTACTCTGACCATGAGATCTGATGGCAGCATCAAAAGAGAATTGATGCCCGCCAGATTTGTTGAAGGCAATATTGTCCTGATGCCCACAACAGCTGATGGAGTTGCCAATAACTGACAGGCCCCTACCCGCCTATGATTTACGGACTATCAGGAGACATGGATGTCATACTGGAAAACTGCTTCGAACCAAAATCCCAGAGCAATTGCACCCGCCCATCGCCGTCACAGCGGGAACGCTTACGAGCAACTGGCGGCAGATTATCTTCGCTCACAAGGACTTGATCTGATCAGCAGCAACTACCAATGCAAACTTGGTGAAATTGACCTGATTATGAAACACAGGGAAATGCTGGTTTTTGTTGAGGTGCGCTACCGATTGAACAGTGATTTCATGAGCCCTATTGTCAGCATTAACTCTCGCAAACAAAACAAACTCATACGCACAGCACAGGTTTATCTCAAACAGCACCACTTGACCGACGCAGTACCCTGCAGAATCGACGTGGTGGGAATCACACCACTGGGCGGCAGCTACCGTTTTGAATGGATACCGAATGCCATACAACCCGGAATATAAAGTGCAGGCTGACAAAGGCAAGATACCGGGTTGCCCAATCTCGCATTCCGCATTGATTGCAGTAGAATGGTGGGTATCAAAAGCAAATATGGCAATCGACCCGGATGACCCCTCAGCAGCGCGTTCAACAACATTTCCAACATAGCATTGCAAGCCTGCACGAAACACAAAGCACGCAGACTGAGCTGGTCTGCGTAGCGGCTGACCGCATGACCCAGGCTTTGCTGCAGGGCGGCAAGGTGCTCGTTTGCGGCAATGGCGGGTCAGCAGCACTGGCGCAATACTTCAGCGCGCTGCTGCTCAATCGTTTTGATCGTGAACGCCCGGCATTGCCTGCCATCGCCTTGCCCGCAGACTCGGTAGCGCTGACAGCCATAGCCAATGACTTGCAATACAAATCAGTTTACGCGCAGCAGATACGCGCACTGGGACAAAGCACCGATATACTGTTGGTACTGACATCAGGGCGCAATAGTGCAAATCTGAGGGAAGCAGTCAGTGCGGCTTATGATCGGGAAATGCCCGTTATAGTGATAAGCTGTGAAGAGAGTGGCAATGTCGCAGAGATGCTACAATCTGGCGACATGGAATTGAGAGTGCCTGTCCGGCTCGGCTGCCGCAGCCAGGAAGTGCAGCTCACCATACTCCATTGCCTGTGTGATTTAATTGATGTTCAGATATTTGGAGAAGAACTGTGAGAATCAAACACTTTGTTGCTGTAGGTCTCCTGTTGGCCAGCACGGCCTGTACAACCATTCTGACAGAAACAACTGGCAGCCAGGGACTGCAGGAGGACCCATACCTGCGTACTGCAGGAACCATCGTAGAAGATGAATCCATTGAAACTAAAGTTGCCGTCAATATGCGCTCTCAGCAGCGACAGTTCCGCGACGCCAGCTTTAATGTCAACAGCCACAACGGCGTGGTATTGCTGGTTGGCCAGGTCCAATCCGAAGAGCTGAAACAGCAGGCTACCCGTATCGCATCCGAAGCCAGTGTTCATGTCCGCAGGGTACATAACGAACTGGAAATCTCAGGATCCCGCAGCTTTTTGTCGCGCAGCAATGACGGCTGGCTGGCAACCAAGGTGAGAACACAGCTCTCTGCCAATGATCAGATAAACTCCAACCGCATGCGTGTGGTTGCCAACAATGGCACTGTATATCTGATGGGAATTGTGGACCGCGCTGAAGGAGATCGTGCGGTCAATCTCGCTCGCAGCGTGGGTGGTGTACTGCGGGTTGTTAACGTGTTTGAATATTTGTAAACCTCACCTGAGGTTTACAAATTCACGCAACATAACCATCAGTAGAGATTTAAAGCTTTTTATTTGACGATTCGAAGAGCCGCGCGCCCGCGCGGCTTTTTATTACCATCGCCGGAACCGGTTTTCACCGGACTCAGGCCGGCCGGTGGTTTGGGTGGTGTCGGTGGCAAAGGCGACGGTTTTTCCGCATCAAATACCATTCCCTGGCCGTTCTCTCTGGCATATATACCCATGATGGCACCGCTGGGAACATACACCGGGGTAGGGATTCCCGCAAACCTGCCGTTGAACTCCAGGGCGTCGTTGCCCATGAGCAAACCATGCACAGCAACAGGTGAGATGTTCAGTATGATCTGCCCATCTTTGACATAGTCCTGGGGAACCTGCACGCCTTCGGCGTAGGCATTCACCACGATGTATGGCGTGCAGTTGTTTTCAAGAATCCACTCGTACAAAGCACGCAGCAGATACGGTCGACTGGAGGTCATGCTCATAGGCCAGGCCTATACCATCTCTTTTTCCTGATCGGAAAGGCTGAGTCGCACAGAATCACGTGCAAACAGTCGCGCACGATACTCAAGAAGAGGCTGGACGGATTTGTGATTCCCCAGATCAATACCGAGTGACGGCAATCTCCAGAGTATGGGAGTGACACAACAGTCCACAATAGTGAACTCGTCGCTCATGAAAAAGGGTTTTTCACCAAAAATGGGTGCAATCGAGGTCAGGCTTTCTCGCAGTTCTTTGCGCATTTTTTCTTGCTGCGCCGCTGTGCCTTTACCAGCTGTCAGATCGTCAATGGCAGCACACCAATCGCGCTGGATACGATACATCCACAGGCGACTCTGCGCCCTTGCGACCGGGTAAACCGGGAACAAGGGCGGATGCGGAAAACGCTCATCGAGATATTCCATCATGATATTGGCTTCATACAACACAAGATCACGATCAACCAACGTCGGCAGGCTGTTGTAAGGATTCAGTGAAGACAGATCTTCAGGCGGATTCGCTGGGTCGACATTGACAGTTTCAACGGTGACACCTTTCTCTGCCAGCACAATTCTGACCCGATGGCTGTATTGGCTACGGCCATCAGAATAGAACGTCATGGAAGAGCGCTTTGCTACAACACCCATACTACAGTCCTCAAAAAAACCATCTCTCAGCCTGATTTGACTGGTGAAAACGTATCAGTGGATACGTCTCCAGTATTCACGGTTCAGCAGCGTTACCAGAACAAACAGTATCGCCAGAAAGCCGAGTACATATACACCAATCTCCTGTCGTCTGAGACGGATAGGCTCACCGATGTAGTACAGGAAATTTACCATGTCATAAATCATGGCGTCGAACTCGTCCGGGCTTAACTGACCGGTGCCGTCAACATGGCTCAGCTCGCAGTCTTCAGGAGAATCAGCATTGTTGCTGCAAATCACCTCTCCCTGCAGCGGATACAAAACGTTAGGCATCCCTACGTTTGGGAATACCGAGTTGTTAACACCCCAGATACGCGTTGTGTCTGTGTAGAAAGAACGCAGATAGGTGTACAACCAATCAGGGCCGCGTACACGCGCCACCAGCGTCAGGTCAGGCGGAACCACACCAAACCAGGCATTACCGTGCTCGTCGCGCATGGTGTTATCCATCAGCTCACCAATAGCCTGACCACCAAATGCCAGATTAGACAGCACGAGATCATGAGGAATGCCCAGATCATCTGCCGTGCGCTCAAAGCGCGCATATTTCAGCGAGTGACAGGAATGGCAATAGTTCATGTAGCTGTTGAAACCTCGCTGCAGCGAGGCCTCATCACGCAGATCCAAATCAACCTTATCAAGTGCCACTGTGACTTCTGCACCCACCGCTTTCAGCGGCAACAGCACCAGCGCTGCGAGCAGAGCGAGAGTCAGCAACACTTGCTTGTTGGTGATCCAACGGCCCGTCACGCGTGTTGGCTCAGGGAAGGTCTGCTCTTTCTTCGTATACCAGGGCATCAGGAAGAAGAACAGGAAGTACAATACCGTTGTGATCTGTGCCAGCACGGTACGACCCGGACTGACGGACAATGTTCCCAAGTATCCCAGGATCAGGAAACTCGCAGTGAAGATCAGCAGCGCAATACGGCTGTACCAGCCTTTATAGCGGATGGATTTAACCGGGCTACGGTCAAGCCATGGCACCACAAACAGGATGGCAATGGCGCCGAACATCACAATCAGACCCCAGAATTTGGCGTCAATTCCAAGCAATGGAACCGTCACCGCACGCAGCATCGAATAAAACGGCGTGAAGTACCAGACTGGTGGAACGTGTGCCGGTGTTACCAGAGAATTGGCTTCCTGGAAATTTGGCGGCTCAAGGAAGTAACCACCCATTTCCGGCACAAAGAATACGATAAAACAGAACACGAAGAAGAAAACTGTGATTCCCACCAGATCGTGAACTGTGTAGAACGGATGGAACGGAATGCCGTCGACAGGAATACCGTTAGCATCCTTGTTCTTCTTGATTTCGATACCATCAGGGTTGTTTGAACCCACTTCGTGCAGTGCCAGCAGGTGCAGCACAACCAGCGCAATCAGGATGATTGGCAGCGCTACAACGTGCAGAGCAAAGAAACGGTTCAGCGTTGCGCCGGAGATCAGGAAATCTCCACGCACCCACACCAGCAGGTCTTCACCAATGACAGGAATCGCGCCAACCAGCGATACGATTACGTTCGCACCCCAGTATGACATCTGGCCCCAGGGCAGCACGTAGCCCATAAAACCTTCCATCATCAGTACCAGGTAGATGGCCATGCCAAATACCCAGATCAGCTCGCGTGGCTTTTTATAAGAGCCATACATCAGACCGCGGAACATGTGCAGGTAGACCACTACAAAGAATGCAGATGCACCGGTAGAGTGGATATAACGCAGGAGCCAGCCGAATTCGACATCACGCATGATGTATTCGACAGATGCAAACGCACCTTCCGCGCTGTTGGTGTAGTGCATGGTCAGGAATATGCCGGAAAGCAGCTGGATAACCAGTACTACCAGCGATAACACACCAAAGAAGTACCAGAAGTTAAAGTTCTTCGGTGCATAGTACTTGCTCATGTGCTTTTCCCAAGCAGTCATGATAGGCAAGCGATCATTTGTCCAGTCGCGCAGACCTACAAGTGAGGACACGACAAAACCTTGTTTCTTTGTATCACTCATTATGCGCCCACCCCGTCTTCACCAATTACTAGGATATTGTCTGTTTCATAATAGTAAGGCGGGACTTCCATGTTTCTTGATGCCGGTGAGCCGTTATAGACGCGGCCAGCGAGGTCGAACTTTGATCCGTGACAAGGGCAGAAGAAACCACCTTTCCAGTTCGCTTCAAACGGTTCCGCACGAATGGCAAGGCGCGGAGTCGGCGAGCAGAACAGGTGCGGGCAAAGACCCACCAACACCAGAATCTCAGGCTGACGCGAGCGATACGCATTGGTTGCATACTCAGGCTGCTCGGGCTGGGCAGAAGCCGGGTCCTGCAGATCCCCGTCGATTGTCGTCAATGCTTCCAGAATTTCCGGAGTGCGACGCACTACGAAAATTGGACGTCCACGCCACGCAGGAATGGGTCCAAGGATTGCACCCTCTTCAATGCGACTGATATCAACCCGAACTGCCGCGCCAGCTGCGCGTGCTTTGGCGCTGGGATTCCAGGAGCCTACGAAGGGAACTAATGCCCCTACGACACCGGCTACCCCAACTACCGAGGTTGACCCCAATAAAAACCGTCTGCGGCCAGAATCAGTACCGTCTTCACTCACCGTGTAATCTCCTGAGCATTGTTTCTGTAAAAAATGGTCGTCTGTCAAAAAAATCATGTTCGGCCCGCATAACAACTGGGACGCATGAAAATCTGCTTACGCTGCTTCGCTGCGCTTGTAGAGACCTTAGCCTTAATCCAGTCAGAGCAAAAACATGCTCTGACCAGATAAACCATATCCATCTGGCATTTCTGGCGATACTTGAAGGGCGCAAACCGGTAAACGCGCGGAATAGTAGTCAATTTAACGTTTTTTTTCAAGCACACACTGCCTGAATCATGCGTTAAACGATTGAATGAGAAAGAAATTTATTTTTTATCCGGAAAACAAAAAAGCGCTGCCCCGATCCGGAACAACGCTTTTTTCCCACATAGGGACTGTTTCTCTGGAGAAACAGCCAGCATATGTAAAAGCGATTAACGCTTGGAGTACTGTGGACGCTTACGCGCCTTACGCAGACCGACTTTCTTACGCTCGACAGCACGTGCGTCACGGGTAACAAAACCAGCTTTACGCAGCGGAGAACGCAACTCTTCATCATACGCAATCAGAGCACGAGTCAGACCATGACGGATTGCGCCGGCCTGGCCGAAGCTACCACCACCGCATACAGTGATTTTGAGGTCAAACTTGCCAACCATTTCAACCAGTTCGAGTGGTTGCTGCACAATCATGCGCGCCACTTCACGACCGAAGAAATTATCGATAGTGCGGTTGTTTATGCTGATGTTGCCAGTGCCCTTGCTGATGAAAACGCGCGCTGTTGCGGTTTTTCGTCGGCCGGTGCCGTAATATTGTGTTGTAGCCATAAGGACTCAGTGAACCTCGTCGAAAACTTACAGTTGCAGTGCCTGCGGCTGTTGTGCCGCGTGCGGATGCTCATTACCCGCATACACTTTGAGTTTCTTGAACATTGCACGACCCAGCGGAGTGCGGGGCAGCATACCTTTGATCGCCAGCTTGAGCACACGCTCAGGCGCACGATCAATCAGCTTCTCGAAACTGAATGACTTCAGTCCACCCGGGAAGCCGGTGTGATGGTGGTACATTTTATCTTTGGCTTTATTGCCTGTTACACGCACTTTTTCCGCGTTGATGATGACCACAAAGTCACCGGTATCTACGTGGGGGGTGTATTCAGGCTTATGCTTTCCGCGCAGGCGGGTAGCAATCTCGGTCGCAATACGGCCGAGGGTCTGGCCTTCTGCATCCACGAGCAGCCAGTTGTGTTCTACATTCTGTGGTTTGGCACTAAAAGTCTTCATGAAACGTCACCGAACGGGCATTATCTTCAGGGAGCGCGAATACTACCGGAGCATCTGGGGAACTTCAAGCACTTTGTTCCGAAAAACTGCAGATGAACGATCAGGGCCGATGCTCCAGAGCCAGATAATCTTCAGACTGCATTTCCAGTAACCGACTGCGGGTGCGCTCAAAAACAAATGACAATCCATGCCCTGTATAGAGCTCAGTCAGCGGCACTGCTGCAGATATGATCAGCTTGACGTGGCGGTCGTACAGCTCGTCAACCAAGCTCACAAACCGCCTGGCAACGTCATCCATAGTGGCATCAAGCCGGGGGACATTGGCAAGTACAATCGAATGATACTCTTTCGCCAACTCTATATAGTCAAAGGCACTGCGCGCTCCGGCGCAAATCTGGTCAAAGTCAAACCAGGCCACACCTTCTGCCACGCGCCGCACCGGAACCTGCCGCCCCAGTATTTGTATATGGGTGTCCTGCAGCTTTTCTGCATGCCCGGATGCCAGCCTGTTAAAACCGTCATGGAGCGCAGCATCAGCCTCAATCCCCAGCGGATGAAAATATAAACATGCCTGCTTTAAAGCCCGCAGCCGGTAATCAACACCGCCGTCCAGCTCGAATATGGTGGTGTGCTGATGCAACAGCCTGATGGCGGGCAAAAACCTGTCACGCTGCAAACCATTGGCATAAAGCCCATCAGGGTGGATATTGGACGTTGCCACCAGAACCACACCGTCTGCCATCAGATATTCCAGTAACCCACCCAGTATCATGGCGTCCCCAATGTCGGACACAAAGAATTCATCAAAGCAAAGCACACGTGCTTTTGATGCAATCGAAGCCGCGATTGCTTCCAGCGGATTTTTTTGTTGCCTGAGGCCGGCCAATCCCGCATGAACCTGCTGCATAAAGCGGTGAAAGTGGGTACGTTGTTTCTGCTCGAACGGCAGGCACTCGTAAAAAGTGTCCATCAGATACGTCTTGCCACGCCCGACGCCTCCATATATATAGAGACCCTTGAGAGCCGGCGGAACAGGGGACTGGCGAAAAACGTGTTTAAACAGTCCTCCGAATACAGCCGGCAGGCCGACAGGTTTCTCAGATTGCGCTACAAGCTGGCTATAGAGCTTTTGCAGTTCAGCCACTGCCAGTGCCTGTGCAGGATCCGGCTTGATAAGGCCATCGGCCAGATCATTCTGATAACATTGCAGCGGGCTTGTCATAAGATGCCAGATCAGCTTGAGAGGCGCGCATTTTATGCCAACTTGCGGGTACTCTCATAGCCCTTGGATGCGCTTGAATGAACAATCTACCTTCGTCGTGGTAGAATTCGCGCGGGTCAATAAGAGAGATTCGCGTTATACTTGCGACAATTTTAGTGAAGGATGACAGCCAATGATGTGGTTAACAGGCATTGTATGTCTGGCAATAGGCGTGGCCGCCGGCCTGCTCGTAGCCCGACGTCTTGACAACACCAGCCCGGGAAAAGTCGACGAACTGGAAGCACGTATTCAGGAACTCCAGCGATTCCACGACGATTACCGTGAACATGTCAGCGACCATTTCAGCGCTACAGCCGATCTCGTGCAGCAGATGACCGAGAGCTATCGCGACGTCTACCAGCATCTGGCCCGGGGCGCACAGGACCTGTGTACTGAAGAGGTTGCCAGTAAACTTTTGCCGACGGCTGATCAGATGCATTTCAGCAGCGATGATGAGAATGCACTGGTACCGCCTAAAGATTACGCCGCCAAGCGCACCAACGGTCAGTCCGGAGCACTTTCTGAGGGCTTCGGTCTTGACCGGCGCGACCTGAACGACAATAACGACTGACCGGCTTTCTAAACCGAGAAATCAACCCGACTCACAAATCTATCAGAGATCCAGCAGTTCAGCTCCTGCGGGCAAACTGCGGCACCCGGTAAAAAGACATCATGGCAGATTACAACCTGACTCACCTGAAGCAACTGGAAGCTGAAAGCATCCACATCATTCGCGAGGTCGCTGCGGAGTTTGACAACCCGGTGATGCTCTACTCCATCGGCAAAGACTCGTCTGTGATGCTGCATTTGGCGTTAAAGGCTTTTTACCCCGGCCGCCTGCCCTTTCCGCTGATGCACGTAGACACCACCTGGAAGTTTCGCGAGATGATTGAGTTCCGCGACACACAGATGAAAAAACTGGGGCTGGATCTGATTGTTCATATCAATCAGGAAGGCGTTGAAGCCGGCATCGGCCCGTTTAGCCATGGCAGCGAAAAACACACTGATGTAATGAAAACCCAGAGTCTGCGTCAGGCTCTGGACAAACACAAATTTGATGCGGCTTTTGGTGGCGGTCGACGCGATGAAGAAAAGTCCCGCGCCAAAGAGCGCGTGTTTTCCTTCCGCGACAAAAATCATCGCTGGGATCCCAAAAACCAGAGGCCTGAGCTGTGGAACATCTACAACGGCAAGGTCAACAAAGGTGAAAGCATCCGTGTATTCCCTTTGTCCAACTGGACCGAACTGGACATCTGGCAATATATCTACCTCAACAACATCGATATCGTGCCCTTGTACTTCGCCAAAGAGCGCCCGGTAGTCAATATGGATGGCGTTGACATCATGGTCGACGATGACCGTATGCCTGTTGATGGCAAAAAGATTGAACACAAAATGGTGAGATTCCGAACACTGGGCTGCTACCCGCTGACAGGCGCGGTGGAGTCGACTGCCACCACATTGCCGGAAATCATTCAGGAAATGCTGTTGACCACGAGCTCAGAACGCCAGGGGCGTCTGATCGACTCCGATCAGGCAGGATCCATGGAAGAGAAAAAGCGTAAAGGATACTTCTAAGATGTCACACCAATCCGAACTTATCAGCACCGACATTACCGCTTATCTTGCTCAACACGAACGCAAGGAACTGTTGCGCCTGCTGACCTGCGGCAGTGTTGACGACGGCAAAAGCACTCTGATCGGGCGCTTGCTGCACGACTCCAAAATGATCTATGAAGACCAACTGGCGGCTATCACCAAGGACAGCATCAAGTCCGGCACCACTGGCGGCAAAATCGACCTCGCATTGCTGGTTGACGGCCTTCAGGCAGAGCGCGAGCAAGGCATTACGATTGATGTGGCGTACCGTTATTTCTCAACGTCCAAGCGCAAATTTATTATTGCCGACACCCCCGGACACGAGCAGTACACACGCAATATGGCAACCGGTGCATCAACATGTGATCTGGCGATTATTCTGATTGACGCCCGCCATGGTGTGCAGGTGCAGACACGTCGTCACAGCTTTATCACCTCCCTGTTGGGCATCAAACATATAGTGGTTGCCATCAACAAAATGGATCTGGTTGATTTCAGTCAGGATGTGTTTGAAAAAATCAAATCTGACTTCATCGCATTCAGTAAAAAGCTACGCAAGGCAGAATTTCATTTTATCCCCATGTCAGCCCTGAACGGCGACAACGTCGTCAACCGCAGCGAATTCATGTCCTGGTACGAAGGCCCTGCGCTGATGTCGTTGCTGGAAACTGTAGAGATTGCCGAAGACAGAAACTTCGATGACTTCCGTTACCCGGTCCAGTACGTCAATCGACCCAACCTGAATTTCCGCGGCTTCTGCGGCACAATTTCTTCGGGTGTAGTGCGCAAGGGAGATGAAATTGCCGTGCTGCCTTCCGGCAAAAAAAGCCGTATCAAGTCCATCGTCACCTATGACGAAGAGCTTGAAATGGCGTTCACCGACATGGCCATTACACTGACGCTGGAAGACGAGATTGATATCAGCCGCGGCGACATGATTGTGCATCGCGATAACAAACCCGTCGTCGCCGAAGAATTCGACGCCACCGTGGTATGGATGACCGAGGCAGCTCTGCTACCGGGAAAGCTGTACGACTTCAAACTGGGCAGCAAAACCGTCAGCGGCCGCGTCACCGCGATGAAGCACCGCATTGATGTCAATACCCTGGAGGAAATGCCAACACCAGGCCTTGAATTGAATGAAATTGGCCTGTGCGAAATCAGCGTTGACCAACCGGTATGCATCGACAGTTACGAAAAGAATCGCAGCACTGGCGCTTTTATTGTGATTGACCGGCTGACTAACGTCACTGTCGGCGCGGGCATGATCAATCTTGAAATTGCCGCTGAGAAACGCAAGGTAAAACGCAGCAGTACAGTGCACGTAACCAAAGAAGAACGTTCCTCGCGTTACGGCCAGAAACCCGTCACCATCATGTTTATTGGGGTGTCAGGCTCAGGCAAGTCGACACTGGCTCATGGCCTGGAGAGACGTTTGTTCGATATGGGTCGTGTCAGCACCGTGCTGGATGGCAAGGCCATGCGCCTGGGTATCAGCAAAGATTTACCACACGACGCCGACGGACGTGCAGAAAATCTGCGCCGAAGTGCACATATCGCCCGCTTACTGAATGATTCAGGCCTGATCTGCTGCGCCGCCTTTGTGGCACCGAATCCTGATTCGCGCGAACATGCACTTAGCGTGATAGGCAAAGACAATTGCGTGACAGTCTATCTGAACCCCCCTATGGCGGTCTGTCAGCAGCGCGACCCCAGCGGCATCTATGCAGCCGCCGAGTCTACTGGTTACGCCGACGTGCCGGGTATCACTTTCCCATATCCAAAGCCAGATCATGTAGATCTTGAGCTGGATACTGACGCACTGACGGTAGAAGACTGTCTGGATCAGGTTATCGTCCTGATGCAGGAAAAAGGCATAGTTTCCGGCCGCTGATCAGCAGCCAGAAGTTATTTCACACCGGATTGTGAATATCTATGAAGGTGTGCCGGATACCAAAGCGCTGCGCGAGAAACTCTCCCAGCGCTTTAACACCATAGCGCTCGGTTGCATGATGGCCAGCCGCAAAATAGTGCATCCCGTGCTCTTGCGCGCTATGCACCGTTGGCTCAGAAATCTCTCCTGAAATATAAGCATCAACACCGAGCTGTGCAGCCTGCTCTATATATTGTTGGGCGGCACCTGTGCACCAGGCAACACGGCGGATCAGCCGGTTTTCCGCATCAATATGCATAGCATCACGATTTAACGCCTTGCTGATACGCTCATTCAGTTGCGATCCCGTCAGCGGCTCAGGCAGATCAGCAAGCAATCCCATCACCTGATTATTTTGCTTCAGCAGTTCGCCACTGGGTACCAGCCCTAAAACATGGGCTAACTGAACATTGTTACCAAATTCAGCATGAGCATCCAATGGCAGATGATATGCAAGCAGACTGACATCATGATCTAACAGAGTTTTGATCCGGTTGCGTTTCAAACCGGTAATCGCCTGGTTTTCGCCACGCCAGAAATAACCATGATGTACAAGGATGGCATCAGCGCCCTGCGCAATGGCTGCGTCCAGCAAGCGCTGACTGGCGGTAACACCACTAACCAGGTGACAAACTGTACTCTTGCCTTCTATTTGCAAACCGTTAGGACAATAGTCGTTAAACTGATCGGGCTTAAGAAGCCGGTTGATTTCGACCAGCAGAGCACGTAACTCAATCTGCATTGCTCACTTCCTTATATTGACGGCTTTTGCTAATTACCTTCACTTCACACACAAATCTTCGCATAATGCGCCGAGTATCAGTTAAGGCCCAGGCGATAGCAAGTTCGTGTGCCGGCAGCAAGGCACCACTTCCAACCGTTAAAACACGGGATCACGACCGCGGGGTCAGGCTAGACAACCATGAAAAAAACTCTTCAATTCTTAGGCTGGCCGATTTTGTGTGGCATCCTGCTGGCTCTTGTGCTCATGCAGTTTCAGCAAATGAAACGGGTGCAGGAATTGCTTGCAGGCAGCCCGGCACTTCAGAACCAGTCTGCCAGCACCCCTAACGGCCCGAATCAGTCTTTTGACTCGTACGCCGACGCCATTGCCCGGGCAGCGCCTTCAGTTGTCAGCATTCACTCCACTATTCGTGAACAAATTCAGCTGCCTCCGGAAGAGGAAATCCCTCCCGCCTTGCGCGAACTGTTGCAGAACATCCCCGCCGAACGGCTTTGGGAGAGCCTGGGCTCCGGTGTCGCAGTCAGCAACAATGGTCACATTCTGACCGCGCTGCATGTAATTGAGGGCGCAGAAGAAATTGAGGTACATTTTAACAACTCGCAACAAGGTATTGTTACAGCCCGCGCAACAATTCTTGGGACAGACCCCAGTACTGATCTTGCATTGCTGCAGGTAAACAGCACTGTGCTGCCTCCGGCAGTGCCTATTGGCTCATCCGATATTGTACGCGTAGGCGATTCAGTGCTCACCATCGGTTACCCTCGCCGTGATCTGATGACACAAAAATCTGTTTCGCGCGGCATTGTCAGCGCGCTCGGAATCCCTCGTGATGGACTGCCTATTGTTGAATATATCCAGACAGATGCCGCCATGAATTATGGTAATTCCGGCGGCGCATTGATTAACAGCCAAGGTGAACTGATAGGCATAAACTCATTCATTTACTCGGAATCGGGCGGATCAGACGGAATCGGTTTTGCGGTGCCAGTCAACAAAGCCATGATTGTGGTGGAACAACTCATTGCTTACGGCGAGGTCACTCCGGGTTATCTGGGGGTGATTACCGGTGAAATGCTGACAACTGAAACCAGTACCAGTTTTTTCGGCCGCCCGGATATCACAGGACTGCTAATCGAACAGGTGACGGAAGATAGTCCGGCTGAGATTGCCGGCATAAGGGCCGGAGACGTTATGGCAGCCATCGACGGTGTCAATATTCGCAGCGTGATAAGCGCCATAGAACAGATCAACCGCAAAGCACCGGGGCAAACTGTTGTGCTGAACATATTCCGCGAAGCAAATTATCAGGACATCAGCGTAGTATTGGGTACAGGCACAGCGCAGTACCGTACCCAACTTACAGAAGACTGAAGACTGTTCAGCTCACGCTTTGCCGGGTATATGTCGCCCCGGAATACGCCAGGCTGCTGATAGCGCGTGCGCCTGCAAATGCTCATTGATTGCCAGAGTTTCTGCCACGGGTGCCAGTGCTGCAGCCCCTGCAGGAGAGCAGTGAATTATCGAACTGCGCTTCTGAAAATCGTAAACACCCAGCGGTGAAAAAAATCTTGCGGTACCTGATGTAGGCAATACGTGACAGGGACCCGCACAATAATCACCCAAAGCTTCAGGGGTATGCCTGCCCATAAAAATTGCACCGGCGTGACGCACGCCCGGCAGCCATGATTGTGGATCCTCAACAGACAACTCAAGATGCTCGGGCGCAATCAAATTACAAATACGCAAGGCTTCAGTTTTGTCGGAAGCAAAAATCAGCGCGCCACGCTCAGTCAGCGAGGTGCGGATTATCGCTTCGCGACTCATCTGTGGCAGCAATTGATTGATACTGCTTTGGACCGCATCCAGAAATGCACGATCGGTGCTGATCAAAATCGACTGCGCTTGTTCGTCGTGTTCAGCCTGTGAAAAAAGATCCATGGCAATCCAGTCGGGATCTGTTTTGCCATCACAGACAACCGTCAGCTCAGACGGCCCGGCCACCATATCAATACCCACTTCGCCAAATACCTGTTTCTTGGCAGCCGCGACGTAAACATTCCCCGGTCCGGTGATTTTATCCACGCGCGGAATAGTCTGCGTGCCAAACGCCAATGCGGCAATCGCCTGCGCTCCACCGATAGTAAACAACCTGTCTATACCGGCGACCGCAGCAGCAGCAAAAATCAGACGGCCGGCCCCACCCGCATCTTCACCATAAGGGGTCGGGACTACCGCAATAATTTCGTCCACACCAGCGACCCGTGCAGGGATAGCATTCATCAGTACGGACGATGGGTAATTGGCTTTCCCGCCCGGAACATAAAGTCCAACGCGCTCCAGCGGTATAATATGCTGGCCATAAACAGAACCATCAGCTTCTTCATATTGCCACGACGGCTGCAGCTGACGTTCGTGGTACAGACGAATGCGCTCCGCTGCGATTAACAAGGCGTCACGCTGCTCAGTGGTCAGGCTGTTGAGAGATGCCTGCATCTGTGCCTGACTGACTTCCAATCGGGACATACTGCTGACGTCAACACGGTCAAACCGGCGGGTGTACTCAAGCACTGCTTCGTCACCACGGGCGCGTACATTGGACAGAATATCAGTGACAACGTGATTCAGCTTTTCATCTTCAATCATGCGTCGGTCAAGCAGGGTCGCCAGCTCGGCATCAAAACCCGCTGCGTCCGATTGCAGACGTCGAATACTAATGTGTGCACTCATGATTTACCCCGACACTGTTACACAAACAGGTTTTCCGATCAGACTTATTTGCGGGCTGCGACAACGTCGCCCAGTCTGGCCAACAGCTGGCTGACCGCTGCGTGTTTCATTTTCATGGAGGCTTTGTTAACAATTACGCGCGAACTGATGTGCGCTATTGTCTCCAGAGGTTCCAGCCCGTTGGCCCGAAGAGTATTGCCGCTATCCACAATATCCACAATCCAGTCGGCCAATCCCATCGAGGGCGCGAGCTCCAGAGCACCGTTGAGTTTGATGATGTCAGTCTGCAGCCCCTGCCCGGCGAAGTAACGGCGCGCAATATTGACAAACTTGCTGGCCACTTTTACGCGCCCACCCGGACGACTGGCCCCTACCGGCGCCGCAGTCATCAGACGGCAGCGGGCAATACCGAGATCCAGTGGCTCATAAAACGCATCTTCGCCATACTCCATCAACAGGTCTTTACCCACTACGCCGATATCTGCACTGCCGAATTCAACATAGGTCGGCACATCGGAACCACGCACAATCATAATGCGCAAACCGGGCACACTGGTATCAAATATCAGCTTGCGGCTTTTGCTGTGATCTTCGAGCAACCGGATACCTGTTTCTGCCAGTAAAGGCATCACTTCTTCCAGTATCCGACCCTTGGTCAGCGCCATCACTATTGGCTGGCCTGCTATGTCCATCATGCTGATATTTCCTTGCCTCTTAGCCTGTCTCAGGAGGGAATACGGCGAATGATTGCGCCGAGAGACTGCATTTTTTCTTCAATGCATTCGTAACCACGGTCGATGTGATAGATACGATCCACCAGAGTTTCGTTGTCACACACCAGGCCTGCAATCACCAGGCTGGCGGATGCACGCAAATCAGTTGCCATCACCGGCGCACCTTTTAATACCGGGACACCTGTAACAATCACTGTATTGCCTTGCACAACCATATTTGCGCCCATCCGGTTCATTTCCTGCACGTGCATAAAACGGTTTTCAAACACGGTTTCAATGATAGAGCCTGTTCCCAGTGCGATGGCATTCAACGCTGTAAACTGCGCCTGCATATCGGTAGGGAACGCAGGATATGGTGCGGTACGAAGCGATACCGCCTTCGGACGGCGACCATGCATATCCAGCTCAATCCAGTCCTCTCCAACCCTGATATCAGCGCCGGCTTCTTCGAGTTTGCTCAAAACTGCATCAAGCGTATCGGGACGGGTGTCTTTGCACCTGATCCGGCCCCGCGTTGCCGCTGCGGCAATCAGGTAGGTACCGGTTTCAATCCGATCCGGCATTACTGAATAACTGCAGCCATGCAACTTTTCTTTGCCGTTGATAACAATAGTATCGGTGCCGGCGCCTTTGATGTCTGCGCCCATGGCAATCAGGCAGTTCGCCAGATCCACGACTTCCGGCTCCCGCGCCGCATTCTCAATCACAGTCTGACCGCTGGCCAGGGTGGCCGCCATCAGAATATTTTCGGTACCAGTCACGGTGCACATATCCATAAAAATATGGCAGCCCTTTAAACGACCATCGACTGACGCTTTGATGTAACCGTCCTCAACAACAATGTCCGCGCCCATTTTTTGCAGTGCGGAAATGTGCAGGTTTACCGGACGACTGCCAATCGCACAACCGCCCGGCAGAGCGACCTCTGCTTTACCAAAATGCGCCAGCAGCGGGCCGAGCACCAGAATGGAGGCACGCATGGTCTTCACCAGATCATAAGGTGCGCTGCAGTGCTTGATAGAACCACTGCAAATATCCACATTCATTTTTTCATCAATCACATGCTCGATGCCCATACAACCGAGCAATTCAAGCATGGTGGTAATATCATACAAATGCGGCAGATTGCGCACCTGAACGGTATCGGTCGTCAACAGCGTTGCCGCAAGGATTGGCAATGCAGAATTTTTTGCACCGGCAATCCGGATCTCTCCACTGAGGCTGACGCCGCCTTGTATTAAAAGCTTGTCCATTCAAGTTCCCTGCGAGGTTTCCCGGGTGAACAGGTCCCAGCGCACCTAATTTTCTGAGAAAACACCCGGATGTATCATGGGTCCCGAAGATGTGCCGTCGCCTTATGCGCCAGCTTCTTCCGGCGTCTGCAACTTCATGCTGACAGCATGAATTGCTCCCGAGAGGATATGGTCATTGAGATGCTGGTAAATCAGCTGCTGGCGTTTGACCGCGCCCAGACCCGTAAACACCGGTCCGATGACAGCGACCTGGAACTTACCGCCTCCGCCATCCACGTTGATCTGGCAGCCGGGCAACTTGTCGGCCAGCAGAGTGTTAATTTCTTGTGCGTCTATACTCATCTGTAAGAGAAACTCCGGCTAACTGGGATTAGCCGCCGCTGATAGTTACAGCGGCGGGAACTATCACTGCCAGGCAGCTATGACCTGATCAATATCATTGTTGTGACGTGCCATCAACGCTGTAAACTGCGTGTTGTATTGACGACGCAGATTGATACCACTCACAAAAATATTTCTCAGCTTCCACTCACCGTCGGCATTCTGGAACAGAGCGTACTGTAACTCTATACGCGCACCGTCGGATACTATCTGCATACGGACATTGGTGCCGGCTGCCGGATCGGCAGGCGCATTATCTGACGGCAGGAATGTCAGCTGCTGACCACCATACTCGACCAGCGCAGAGCCGTAGAAACGCGTCAGGGTGGAGCGCAGCTTCTCACCGAAGGCCAGAATCTGCTCTTCTGATGCCTGCTGGGAGTGACGCGCCATCACCCCAACTGCCACTTCACGAAAATCGACAAATTTGCCAACTTCTTCTTCTACACCGGCATAGTAGCGATCTTTGTCCGAATCGAAATAAGGGCGCAACTCCTGTACCTTCTGCAACAACTGATTGACCGACTGCTCTGCCGCCTCAACTGCGGACAAGCCGGCGGCCTGCGCCAGCACCTGACCAGCCATAAACGGCGTCAGCAGCAATATCATGGTCATTACAAAAACTCTGGATACTGATTTCATGAGCATATACCTCTTTCGTATGACGAATTGTGGATCTTCTGCTGTGAGGCGCAGTGTACCTTAAATACCCAAACCGATAAATTACTGTTTGTGTCACAAACTATGAGCCACAGGCGCTTAATACCGGCTTAATAAGCAGACGATTACGAGACAGGATCAGCCCAATCTGTATTTTCTGCTGCGTCGGGCGGCGCGCTTGGGCATAATACGTGTTTTGAATGACACCCTGTCATGACGGGATACACAAACCCATGCCCCACAGAGACGCCACAAACAGGATCAGTGCGGACGCAGTCGAAGTCAGCAATGACCAGTTGACCGCAAGCGGCCTGCGTACAATTCGCATAGAACATGATGCCATTGGATCGTTAAAGGCCCGCATTGATGCCGACTTTGCCGAAGCATGTCGGCTGATGCTGAACTGCGAGGGGCGGATAGTAGTGACGGGCATGGGCAAATCCGGCCATATCGCGCGCAAAATAGCGGCAACCCTGTCCAGCACAGGCAGCCCCGCGATGTTTGTCCATCCTGCCGAAGCCAGTCATGGCGATCTGGGCATGATCACAGACAAAGATGTTGTTATTGCACTTTCCAATTCCGGCACTACTGAGGAGCTGATGACCATCTTGCCGCTGATAAAGCGCAAAGGCGTGCCTTTTATCAGTATGACCGGCAATGCCGAATCAATTCTGGCACGTAGCGCTGACATCCATATCGATGCCAGCGTTGTGGAAGAAGCCTGCCCGCTGGGGCAAGCCCCCACTGCAAGCACTACCGTTGCGCTGGTGCTCGGAGACGCCTTAGCCATGGCATTGCTGGAAGCCAGGGGGTTCACTCAGGAAGATTTTGCATTTTCACATCCGGGAGGCAGGCTTGGCCGGCGACTGCTGCTCAAAGTGCAGGACATTATGCACAGCGGCGACAGCGTGCCGCGGGTCAGCTCAGAGACCCTGATGAAGGATGCCTTGTATGAAATCAGCAGCAAAGGGCTGGGCATGACCACCGTCATTGACCCTGATGGCAGTCTTGCCGGCGTATTTACTGACGGTGACTTGCGTCGCGCGCTGGACGCCGGTCGTAATATTCTGGACACACACATCCACGAAGTGATGTCGCGGCATAGTAAAACCGTGCGCGCACAGGCACTGGCAACCGAGGCTGCACGCCTGATGGAAGAGAACCGTATCTACACACTGGTAGTGGTTGACGATGAAGAGCAGCTCACCGGTGTCATACGTATGCACGACCTGCTGCAGGCGAATGTCATATGAGCACCCCTGAATTGACCGGATCCATAAAATGCTACGCCGACAGTGACATTGTGCTAGGCAAAGCCCGCAGGATTTCGCTGCTGCTGCTGGATGTCGACGGCGTGTTGACCGACGGTCAGCTCTACATTACCGAGCACGGGGAGTCCATCAAAGCCTTCAATACACTTGATGGCCAAGGCATCAAACTGCTTCAGGAACAAGGTATAGCAGTGGGCATAATCAGCGGACGCAAGTCGCCTTCGCTGACCCGGCGTGCAGAGGCGCTAGGTATAACGCTGATAGCCCAGGGTCGCGAGGACAAATACATTGCGCTCACCGAAATGCTGGCAAATCACCCGGCCAAGCTGGATGAAATCGCTTACATCGGCGACGATTTACCTGATTTGCTGGTCATGCAACATATAGGGCTGGCAATTGCAGTGCCCGATGCCCATAGTGAGATTCATAGCTACGCGCACGCTTGCACGTTGCGCCCGGGCGGTCATGGCGCCGTGCGCGATGCCTGCGACTTTATTCTCAGGGCTCAGAACAAGTACCAGACTGCCATAGCGCGTTTCCTGACAAACCCGCACCCATCTGCTACCAAGGTGTAAACCTGTGCAAGTCAAACTACCAAACAGACGCTGGATTCTCGCGCTCGGCCCGGCGGTATTGATCATGTGGCTGCTAAGCGGCAGCGATGACAGCAGCTCTCCCGAAAACGATCAAAGCGCACAACTGTTGCCGGGGCAGGAGCAGTATGAGGGTTTTGGCCGCGGCATCCGCAGTATCATTTATGACGAAAACGGTTATCAGGCCTACACCCTGAACGCCAGCGAGCAGCGACAGTTTCCCAACCAGCTCACTGAACTGGATCTGCCGCACATGCAGATGTTTGACGGCCGCAGTGAACTGTGGAATATATCGGCTGCTTCAGGCAGAATCCGGACCTCAGCTGGCGGTGATATCTTGCAGCTGGATCTTGAAGACAACGTTGAGGTGCTGCATCACCCCTCAACAGAGAACCTGATCCGTCTGACAACTGATTGGATGACGATCGAGCCGCCCACGCAGACACTGTTCACCAATGCGCCAGTGCATGTTGAAGGCACCGGCGTTGATCTGACAGCAATCGGCATGTTTGCTGATCTGACAATAAACTTGCTGAACTTTAACTCAAATATCCAGGGCCGCTACTACCGTGCACGTGACTGACACACAGAAACCCGGACTTCACAGCATGAACCGGAGAAGCCGCTTGCTGGCTGTTACTTTACTGGGCTGCACAGCGCTGTTTCTTGGCTTGCTTGTATCAACCAGCCTGAAGGCAGCTGCACTGAATGATGCCAACGAAGATCTGCGGGTTAATGCAGATGGCGGTGGCAGTATCGAAACAGTTGAAAACATACGCATCACTACGCTGCGCAACAATGTGCGTATTCAGCAGGGCCTCGTCACGATTTACGGCGACACCGCCAGACTTGAGGAAAATGTCGTTACCGGCGAGCTGATCCGGGTAATCGTCGAAGGCCAGCCTGCACGTTTTGTCCGCGCGGCGGAGCTCAGTGCTGAAGTTATTAATGGCAGCAGCCTGCAGATAATTTATTACAATGAACCGCCGGCAGCTGGCAGTGCGACCACCGGGTTGCTGTCGGTAGTCGAGTTTGTAGGAGAGGCCAACTTCCTGCGCGGCCGCACAGCACTGGAGTGTGTGGAAATCAAGCACGTGGTAGAGACTGGCGCCACAGACTCACCAGGCCCCTGTGTCGGCGTGTTTGCACCGGCCACTTCAACAGAACAGCAATCTACTGTTGAACCCACCCCTGAACCAGTAGCCGAATAATGGATACATTGAGTGCACATCACCTGGCCAAGGCATACAAAGGCCGCCAGGTCGTCAGAGATGTTTCAATCACTGTGAACAGTGGTCAAATAGTGGGATTGCTGGGCCCCAATGGTGCAGGCAAAACCACCTGCTTCTATATGATTGTTGGCCTGGTAAACGCCGACAGCGGCACGATAATGGTTAATGATACCGACCTGACCGAGCTGCCAATTTACGCGCGAGCACGACTCGGCGTGGGCTATCTGCCGCAGGACTCATCGATATTCCGCAGCCTCAGCGTTGAAGACAATATCATGGCAATTCTGCAGACTCGCAAGGATCTTAATGCAGAACAGCGCCGCCAGAAAATGGAAAGCCTGTTGACAGAGTTCCATATCACCCACATTCGCAGTAACAAAGGCATGAGCCTGTCCGGTGGCGAGCGACGTCGCACAGAAATTGCGCGCGCACTGGCCAACGATCCACGGTTTATTCTGCTCGACGAACCCTTTGCAGGCGTCGACCCGATTTCGGTCAGCGACATCAAGTCCATCATCGAACATCTGCGCTCGAGGGGTATTGGCGTGTTATTGACAGACCACAATGTAAGAGAAACCCTGGATATTTGTGAAAAGGCTTATATCGTCAGTGAAGGCGGAATTATCGCTGAAGGCAGCTCCGAGCAAATCCTGGCAAATCAGAAAGTCCGGGACGTTTATCTGGGCAAAAATTTCCAGATCTAGCCCGGCTCACAGCTCCGGAATTATATTATTGCAAATCCTCACAAAGCTCGGCATGATGCTTGCAGATGATTACAAAGTGACGGCGGTCACACTTCGCTGCTCACTACCTCAGCACAGGTTTTTAAAAGAACTCAAGACGTTATGATTGATCCACAGTTATGAAAATCTCGCTACAGCTAAAGCTTGGCCAACAACTGACCATGACGCCACAGCTGCAGCAGGCAATACGGCTTCTGCAACTGTCTACCCTGGATCTTCAGCAAGAAATTCATCAGGCGCTTGAATCCAATCCCATGCTGGAGGTTGACGAATCCTTCGAGGGTAGCAACGCTGACGAGAACTTTGACAGCGAAGGCGGCGAATATGCTGAAAAAGTGGTTTCCGGTACACAGGAAACTGACCAGCCTGAGTACGAAAATGCGCAGGAACTGTTCCGCGAACTACCCTCCACTGACAGCTCGTATGAAAGCTCGGAGGACGGCTCTAACTGGGATGAAAGCATTCCTCAACAACTGCCGGTAGACACTGAATGGGATGACATTTACCAAAACAGTTACTCAACCGGCAGCCCTGTACCCGACAGCGACGCAGATTATGAATCCCGCGACTCAGCGTCGGAAACCTTGCAAGACCATCTCTCCTGGCAGCTCAACCTTACGACAATGTCCGATACCGACCGACTGATTGGCATGGCCATTATTGATGCGGTTGATGCCAACGGGCGCCTGTCGGTTGAACTGGAGTCTATTACCGAAGGACTTCAGGAGCAGCACCTTGATGTTGAAGAAGACGAAGTGCTGGCGGTGCTGCACCGTATTCAGCATTTCGACCCGGTCGGGGTAGCCTATCGTGATCTTTCCGAGTGCCTGCTGATACAGCTTAAACAAATCCCGGCCGAACTGTGCACCGATGCCATCAAACATGCACGCATTCTGGTGAAAGACCATCTGGCGCTTCTGGGTAATCGCGATTACGCTCAGATAATGCGCGTTGCCCGCATGAAAGAACACGAGCTACGCGATGCCATCAGCATCATAGAAAAACTCAATCCAAGACCCGGATCGGATATTGCTGTTTCCTCTGCCACCTATATAGTGCCTGATGTTTTTGTCAGCAAAGATAAACGCAGCGGTCGCTGGAAGGTGGAACTGAATCCGGAAACCGCACCGCGCCTGCGCATCAACCCGGATTACGCATCGCTGGTAAAACGCTCGGAAAACAGCACTGAAAACAATTACTTGAGAGACAATTTGCAAGAGGCCCGCTGGTTTCTGAAAAGTCTGCAAAGCCGCAATGAGACACTGCTGAAAGTTGCCAGTCGTATCGTAGAGCACCAGCAAGACTTCCTTGAACATGGAGAAGAAGCCATGAAACCACTGGTGCTGCACGATATTGCTGAAGCAGTGGAAATGCACGAATCCACCATTTCGCGTGTGACCACTCAAAAATACATGCACACGCCACGCGGCATATTCGAACTCAAATACTTCTTCTCCAGCCACGTCAGCACGGCGGCCGGCGGCGAGTGCTCCTCCACTGCCATCCGCGCACTGATCAAAAAGCTGGTATCCACCGAAAGCCCCAAAAAACCACTGAGTGACAGCCGAATCGCTGAGCTTCTGGATGAGCAGGGAATCAATGTTGCCAGGCGCACCATTGCCAAGTACAGGGAATCCTTGTCCATTCCGCCCTCCAATGAGCGAAAGCGCCTGATCTGACAGCAATGGTTCAAGGCATTCGATTGCCACCGCAGGCCTTAGGTTCTAGAATGTCGGCTAATAAATGAACAGGACAAATCAATGCAACTGAGCACCATCCTCGCTCCCGAACGCACCTTGTGCAACCTGCAAGGCGTGAGTAAAAAGCGATTCCTGACCACTATCAGCGAACATATCGCCAATAGTACGCCTGGCCTGAATGCTGATGTCGTATATACCGCGCTGCTCGCCCGGGAGCAATTGGGAAGTACCGGCATAGGCAATGGCATAGCGATACCTCACTGTCGGGTGGGCCAGTGCCAGCGCACAACAGGGACTCTGGTAAAACTCAGCGAAGGCATTGATTTTGATGCAGTCGATTCACAGCAGGTAGATCTGTTTTTTGTGCTGATTGTTCCGGCCGAGGAAACTGCCGAACACCTGCGCGTGCTGAGCACACTGGCGCGATTGTTTCATCAGGATGAGTTTTGTCACGCGCTGCGCGCGTGTCAAAGCAACGAAGAACTCTACAGCACCGCGATCCGATACAGCGAGCAACTGGAAAGCTGATGCGGGTCAGGCCTTTCCCGGACCTTGTGTAACTGCATGATTTTGAACTGTACTGAACCCAATTGGAAAATGTCACGTGAGACTTCTCATCATCAGCGGCCGCTCCGGCTCCGGCAAAAGCACCGCGCTCAACATGCTGGAAGACCATGGTTACTATTGCATTGATAACCTGCCTGCCAGTCTGCTGCCGGCATTTGTCAAACGCATATCCAGTGAAACACTTGAATTGCCGCGTGTTGCGGTCAGTATTGATGCCCGCAATATCCCCGAAGACCTGAAGAAGGTCCCTCAGATTATCGCCGATCTGCAAAGCTCTCCGCTGCATACCGAGATTATTTTCCTTGATGCCAGCAGCCCTACTTTGATCAAACGCTTCAGCGAAAGTCGACGCAAACATCCGCTGACCACAGAAACAGTCGGCCTGCGCGAAGCCATTATCAAAGAACGTGAACTGCTTGAGCCAATCGCAGCCCTCGCAGGCTTATCTGTCGATACCAGCACCATGTCTGTCCATCAGCTACGTGATGCCATTCGTACCCGTGTGCTGGAAAAAAAGGACTTTTCACTGGCCCTGATGTTTGAGTCTTTCGGATTCAAAAGCGGCGTGCCTATTGATGCCGATTTTGTTTTCGACGCCCGCTGCCTGCCAAATCCATACTGGAGCCCCGTGCTACGGCCTCTGACAGGGATGGATCCGGAAGTTGTGGAGTTTTTATCGAAGCAGGATGACGTTATTGCGTTGCAAAATGATATCGCGGAATTTCTGGAAAAATGGCTGCCGCGTTTCGAAGCCAGCAATCGCAGCTATATGACAGTCGCCATTGGCTGCACCGGCGGACAGCATCGCTCCGTCTATTTGTGTGAGCAACTGAAGAAAGTCTTCGCTGGAAAAATTACCAATGTGCAGGTGCTGCACCGCGAATTGACCAAGCAGGAGAAACTGCCCGAATCATGATTGAATCAACACTCACCATCTGCAACAAGGCCGGCCTGCATGCCAGAGCATCATCCCGCCTGGTCAGTGTGGCCTCACAGTTCAAGAGCTCGGTTAAAATCGGCAATGAAAAACTGGTGGATGGACGCAGCATACTCTCACTTATGATGCTGGCAGCTGGCATCGGCACGACCCTCAGAATCGTCGTTGATGGCGAGGATGAACAGAGCGCTCTGGAAGCTATCCAGGCGTTGGTTAACAACCGTTTTGACGAAGGCGAGTAATACTCGACAATTGCTATGAGCGAATTACCAGATGATTTTTTTGCCGAAGATAACGTATCGCCCGCAAAAGAAGACATCAGCAAAACCCGACGTAAAAAACACAGTACAGAACTTCAGAAGATCGGAGAGGAACTGCTGAGCCTGAATAAGCGCCAGCTTGAACTGATTGAAGTTTCGGAACCCTTGCTGAGTGCGCTACGCGAGTACCAGCGCATCCCCCCCCGACATGAAGCCCGGCGCCGTCAGCTGCAATATATTGGCAAACTGATGCGCGCTGCTGATCATGAAAGTATTCGTGCTGCGCTGGAAAAGCTGCGCACCCCGGATCGTCAGGAAGTCCGGCGCAGTCAGGAAATTGAACGCTGGGGAGAGCGTCTGCTAAGCGGAACCGCTGATGACATTGAAGCATTTGTGGAAGCGTGGCCGATTGCGGAACGACAACCGCTGCGCACGCTGATGCGCCGCTTTCAACAACTGTCCGGCCAGCTGAATGATGCTACCGATGATGATAGCGCGCCCACGCCCGCCAGCGATGACGGCAGTGCCGACAGCGACCAGTCAAAAGCCGCCCGGCGCCGCTTGTTCGATTACATCAAGGGCTGCATTCAATAATTAAGCCCGCGCTACTTCTGGAACAGTGTCAGAAGACTTTCCCGTAACCAGCGATGCGATGGATCGCTGTCCGATTGACGGTGCCAGTACAGGTGCAAATCCAGTGCTGGCACAGCAAACGGCAACGGCCGCAAAGTCAAAGAGTATTGCGATGCCAGAAACCGCGGAACCGTCAGCACCAGATCTGTGCCACTGATCACTTCAGCAGCTACCCGGTAGTGTTGCACCCTGAGCTGAATTTTGCGTTCCGCCTGGTGTTTGAGCAAAGCCATGTCAACCTGCCCCAACCCTTTGCGACGACTGGAAACATGGATATGCCGCATCGACAGGTAACTGTCCAATGTCAGGGGCTCATCTGCCATGGGGTGATCTGGTCGCATCGCGCATACATAGTCATCACGAATCAGTGATTCGTGGGAGACCTGCGTATCTTCGATTAGTGGCACATCGATGGCAAAGTCCAGCTCTCCACGCGACAGATGACGCACCAGTTCATGACGTTTTGTGTAGTAACTCTGCAAAGCGAGATGTGGCGCCTGTTGTTCAAAAAACGGAAACAGCCGCGGCAGAATCACCGCCTCAGCCAGATCCGTCATACTGAAGTGATATGTGCGTTCGGCCGAGCTCGGCGTAAAATCCTCTCGCTCGAGCACACTTGCGTTTATCAAAGCCAGTGCAGCAGAAATATTCTGCGCAATGCCGTCCGCAACTGGTGTTGGTAACATGCCCTTGGACGTACGCACAAACAGCTCATCGTTAAACACACGGCGAAGTCGCGACAGCGCGTTGCTGACGGCGGGCTGGGTAATTGCCAGGGATTTGGCTGCCTGCGTCAGATTGCGCTCTGTGTAGATGGTGTCAAACACCAGAAACAGATTAAGATCCAGTTTTTTCAGACGGGCATGCCTCATTTGTTATTAGTATGTTTATTCTTGCCGTGAATGATAATCAAATTTTCTGATAAGGCAAATCTATAATTATGAGTAAGTTATTATGAGTCAGTTATTCCTGGTCAGACATGGTCAGGCGTCCTTTGGGGCTACAAATTATGATCAGCTGTCCGACCTTGGTTACCAGCAGGCGCGCTGGCTAGGAGAACACTTTGGTGGATTGGACATAAAATTTGATCGCGTGGTAGCCGGCAGTCTTGCCCGACAACAGCAGACCGCGCAGGAAATACAGTCCGGAATTGGTCAGTCGCTACCCATTGACATCGATCCCGGATTTAACGAATTCGATTTCCACACTTTGACCCGGATTTATTGTCATAGCTGCAATATTGAGCTGCCCGGCACCTCGGATGGCGGTCGCTTGTTCTTCCAGATGCTGCGCAAGGCCATGGTAGCCTGGTCGCAGGATGAACTGTATGCTCAAACAGTGCCAGTGCAACAGCCATACCCGGCAGCCCTGGAAACCTGGGATGAATTCTATCAACGGGTACACAGCGCCATGCAATCTCTGTCCGCGCCCGATGACGAACAAAACGTGCTGGTGGTCAGCTCAGGCGGGGCGATGGCGATGGCAGTCAGCCAGATTCTGGGGTGCGGGGTCGACACGCTGATCAATCTGAATCTGCAGACACGCAATACCGGCATCCACCATTTTTATTTCAATCAGCGCGGTTTCCAGTTGGCTGCCTTTAATAACCAGCCACATTTGCAGCGCAAAGACCGTTTACATGCACTGACTTATACCTGAACCATGACTGGCTGCGCGCATTGTGTCGGGAGGTGCGCCGGCGATCAGCAACCAAAATAAGAAAAACAGGAAACAACAAACATGAACGCTCAAGAGGGAAAAGCACAGCTGTCGGCATTGACAGCGTGGATCAGCCAGCATGCACCACAGCTCGGCAGCGCCTTATCTTTACAAAAGTTTGATGCCGGCCAGTCAAATCCCAGTTTTCTGCTGAAGTGCGACCACCGCCAACTGGTATTGCGTCGCAAACCCGCAGGCGAACTGCTGGCATCTGCGCATGCTGTTGACCGCGAATTCCGCCTGATCAGCGCGCTCCAAAACACACCGGTTCCGGTGCCTGAAGCAATCGCCCTGTGTGAGGACAATAGTGTGATCGGGAGCATGTTCTACCTGATGTCATACGAGCCAGGTGACATACTCTGGGACCCGGCACTGCCAGAGATAATCCGGAACAGGCGCGCTGATTATTATTTTTCATTGGTTGGAACACTGGCTGAGTTACATCGGGTCGACTACAAAGCCTGCGGACTTGAGGATTTTGGCAAACCGGGTAATTATTACGCCCGCCAACTGGCTCGCTGGAGTTCGCAATACGAAGCGTCAGCCACCGCCGTCATTAATGAGATGGATCAACTGATCACCTGGTTGGCTGACAATACGCCGGCAGACGACGGCCAAAGCTGCATCATTCACGGCGATTACCGTTTAGACAATGTGATTTTTCATCGCGGCGAATCAAAAATTCGTGCGGTGCTTGACTGGGAACTGGCCACTCTGGGGCACCCAATGGCTGACCTTGCCTATTATCTGATGGCGCTGCGCCTGCCACGCACAGGCGAGATCAAAGGATTGCAAAATGAAGATCTTGCCACACTGGGCATCCCGGACGAAGACAGCCTGATCGATCACTACTGCCACGTTCGGGGCATAAATCGCCCGGCACATACAGAGTTCTACCTGGCGTTCAGTTTTTTCCGTCTGGCAGCAATCTTGCAAGGCGTTTACAAACGAGGTCTGGACGGCAACGCCTCCAGCGAACGCGCCATTCGCATGGGAAAACTGGTGCAACCGCTGGCGGCTATGGGCTTGTCGGTGACGCGCCAGGCGGCTGGCATTTGAGACCCATTGCATTCTAGGAACGGCGATTGTTTAGTGCTACCATCCGGAGGCTTGCAGGAAAACATAATAAAAACCGAGGGTAACGCATGCGCGATGAACACGCTCGAGCCTACTGGAAAGCCAACGTACGTATTCTGACTACGTTGCTCAGTATCTGGTTCTTTATTTCTTTTGTCTGCGGCATTCTGCTGGCGGATTTCCTTGACCAATTTCGTTTCGCCGGTTTTAAACTCGGCTTCTGGATTGCGCAACAAGGCTCAATCTATGTCTTTGTCATCCTGATCATTGTGTACGTGTTCTGGATGGACAAGCTGGATGCACGCTACAAAGACTCTGTTAGCAAAACAGCTGGCGAAACTGCTGCCAAAATAAAAGAACAGGAGGAGTCCAGGTCATGAGCAGTGTTCAACTCTGGACTTATCTCTTTATCGGCCTGTCCTTTGGTCTTTATATTGCTATCGCCATCTGGTCCCGCGCAGGCTCCACTCATGAGTTTTATGTCGCTGGCGGTGGCGTGCACCCGGTGGCCAATGGCATGGCAACTGCGGCAGACTGGATGTCCGCGGCATCCTTTATTTCCATGGCCGGCCTGATCTCCTTCCTCGGCAGGGACGGCACGTTTTACCTGATGGGCTGGACTGGCGGTTATGTTCTGCTGGCCCTGTTGCTGGCCCCCTATCTGAGAAAATTTGGCAAATTTACCGTGCCGGACTTTATTGGCGACCGATACTACTCAAAAAGCGCGCGTCTGGTAGCCATCTTCTGTGCCATTTCTGTCTCTTTTGTTTACGTCTGCGGACAGATGCAGGGAGCAGGTATCGTTTTTTCAAGATTTCTGGAAGTAGATATTACCACCGGCGTCATCATTGGTATGACTGTGGTGTTTTTTTACGCAGTGCTCGGAGGCATGAAAGGCATCACCTACACCCAAGTGGCGCAGTATTGTGTGCTGATATTCGCATATATGGTGCCAGCGATTTTCATATCCATGATGCTGACCGGCAACCCAATTCCCCAACTGGGCTTTGGCTCTGAATTAACGCCTGAACATGGCGGCGGTTATTTGCTGGACAGGCTCGACAATATCAGCGAGCAACTTGGATTCGCGGCTTACACTGAAGGCCAGCGCGGCACTCAGGATGTGTTTTTTATTACAGCAGCACTGATGTTCGGGACCGCTGGTTTGCCGCACGTCATCATCCGCTTTTTTACCGTACCCAGCGTACGCGCCGCCCGTCAGTCGGCAGCTTACGCGCTGGTGTTCATTGGTATTTTGTACACGACTGCACCAGCTGTGGCGGCGTTTGCCAAAACCAATCTGATGAACACCGTCAACAATGCTGTGTATGAAGAGTTACCTGAGTGGTTCCGCACCTGGGAGAACACTCGTCTGATCAGTTTCGAAGATAAAAATGGTGATGGTCGGGTGCAGTATGTGGCCGACCCGGCTACCAATGAGCTGACAGTGAACCGCGACATCATGGTGTTGGCTAACCCGGAAATCGCAGGCCTGCCTGATTGGGTAGTGGCCCTGGTAGCAGCAGGTGCGCTTGCGGCGGCGCTGTCAACGGCTGCCGGTCTACTGTTGGTTATCTCAACTGCGGTGTCTCACGACTTGCTCAAACGCAGCCTGATGCCACATATCACAGAAAAGCAGGAACTGTTTTACGCGCGGCTGGCAATTTTTGTGGCCATTCTGATCGCGGGGTACTTCGGAATCAATCCGCCCGGCTTTGTTGCCGAGGTGGTGGCCTTCGCGTTCGGGTTGGCGGCGGCATCATTTTTCCCTGCCATTGTGCTGGGAATTTTCTATCGCCGCATGAATCGTCAAGGCGCCGTGGCCGGCATGGTAGCGGGTTTCACATTTACCGCGTTTTATATTATTTACTTCAAATTCATATCACCCGAAACCAGCAACCCTGACTTCTGGCTGTTCGGTATTTCCCCGGAAGGC
This sequence comes from Pseudohongiella sp., assembly GCA_030651695.1. Taxonomy (GTDB): domain Bacteria; phylum Pseudomonadota; class Gammaproteobacteria; order Pseudomonadales; family Pseudohongiellaceae; genus Pseudohongiella. The sequence goes on from JAUSCD010000031.1 coordinate 211,275, forward strand.
ATAGGCACCATGGGAACCCTGATCAATACTGTGGTTGCGTTGACAGTATGCCGTTTTACTCCGGCCCCACCACGCGACATTCAGCAGATGGTGGAAGAAATACGGTTGCCGGGGCACTAAGCATCGGCGCCAAAACCAGAGGCTCAGTCATCCGTTATTTCTATAACCGGTGCCTGGGCCTTCTGGCTTTGCAGGGTTTCAACTTGCAGTAGCAGCTGCCTTGCCAGGTCATGATAAGCACCGGCAACTGCACTTTCAGGTAACGCGATCAGCAGTGGTGTGCCCGCATCAGTATGCTCGCGGATAGACAGATCCAACGGCAAAGATCCAATCACACTGACGCCATAGTCCCGCGCCAGTTGCTCACCACCACCGACACCAAAAATGGCTTCGGCATGCCCGCAGTTTGAGCAGATATGCACACCCATGTTCTCTACGACACCCAGCAACGGCACATTCACCTTTCGGAACATCTCAATGCCTTTGCGCGCGTCCAGCAATGCAACATCCTGCGGTGTAGTAACTATCACGGCACCGGTCAAACTTACACCCTGCGTCAGGCTGAGCTGGATATCACCGGTGCCCGGAGGCATATCGATGATCAGGAAATCCAGTTCACCCCACAGCGTGGATTTCAACATCTGGTTGAACGCGCCCACAATCATCGGCGCGCGCCACACCATAGCAGTGGTCGGGTCAACCAGATAGGCAATAGAGTTAGTGGCAAGACCATGCGCCATTACAGGCTTCATCAGCTGCTTATCGACAATTTCCGGACGTGTGCCAGCCTTCACGCCCAACATTAATTGCTGGCTGGGCCCATAGATGTCGGCATCCAACAGACCAACACGGTATCCCTGCTGGAGCAGAGCAACTGACAAATTGATGGCCGTGGTGGATTTGCCCACTCCGCCCTTGCCAGAAGCAATACAAATAATGTGTTTTATGCCAGCCAGATTATCCACGTCAGTTCTCCTTTAAATGCCGCGCCATTATGCTTGTTCAAGCTTGAATTGTCTGCGCTTTCCTCGCGCCATGAAACGGACAGTAACCTGTGAGCAAGGCACGATTTGGCACAGTTGGTTTCTCTGGTGAGGCTTGATCTATGGTATAAAACGTTGTTCTATTAACACTGTCATCACGTTCTGCTACCGGGACAGTTTTTTATGATGAGTACCCGCATGGATCATGATCATCACTACACCACTGGCTTGTTGCTGCGCCAACCGTTGCGATTCGGGCGAGTGCTGACGCGAATTTTTCGCTCATGCGGTTCGATATTATCAGTTCTGGCTATTGCCGCAGGCGCAAATGCCCAGTCAACCGACCCGCTGGCTGCTGCTCAGGAAGGGTTCGATCACCCTGTGAAATTCGCGATTTATTCGACTGCCTGGCACCTGAGCACAAATGCCGGCTTGCGCGTGGTAGCTCAAAATCAGAGCAACGAAGCAATTGAGCTGCGCAGTGTTGTATTCAGAAATGAAACCGGTGATGGCAACGATACCGAGCTGCAACTCAATATGCAGGTAGCGCCCGGAAAATGGGCTGAACTTCAACTTCCTTATCAGGATCTGCTGTCTGGCCATGAGTGCGTCGTCCGCACCATGCAAGACGATTGGAAACTGGTAGAGATTTCAAACTATACGCTGAACCCCTCAGTACGTGGCCTTATCATCGAAAATACGCGCTCTTTCCGAATCTACCAATGCGTACGCGCAGTGCGAACTACCTGGGTTTACGCCGGAAGCTCTCATGAAGGTGGCAACGAGGAAAAAGTCGACAACCAGTGGCTGATGTATCACTTTGAACGCCTGCCACTGGATTGATCGGTAAAACATCAGATCAGACCAGCGGCTTAATTGGATAGCGCCTGGGCTTGTTGAACCAATGCGTTCTTGCGCGCCTCCAGCTCAGCAATCAATGCTTTCTGCAGCGGTTCGACGGTGTTGCCTTGAGCGTCTACATTTTCATACTTGAGTTGTTCGCTTGCCAGCATCTGCAAAAGTTCTTCTGCCGCTGTAATTGCCTGGCTCAGGGTGGCGTTGGCTTGCTCACGACGACGCACATTGGCTTCGGTGTCGGCCAGTCTGCGCTGTAAAGCAGCGATCTGGTTGTCCTGCTCAAGTTGCAGCCTCGCAATTTCAGCCTGTTGTTGCTGTCGCTGCAGTTCGGCGGCCTGGCGCGCGCGCTGCTCAGCCTGTTGTTCAGCCCGCTCACGCGCCGCAGCCAGTTCTTCGCGCTCTACGCGCAGGCGTTCGAGTTCGGCACGCAGTTCGCGCTCACTGCGCTCAGCCTCCAGCCGGGCCAGTTCCGCCACACGGGCGCGGTCCGCCATTTCAGCGGCTTCGGCCGCAGCCTGTTGCTGAGCAAGCATGGCTTCTTGTTCAGCGCGTTGACTGGCACAGGCAGCCAGGGACAGTATCAACACCACAGATAAAGCTCTGGCCGCTTTTTTGCTGGTTTTGATCGTACTGATAGTCATAAACATTTCCCGGAATAAGATTCGGCATTGACTGCAAAAGCAGGTATCAATAAAGCAGGCAGCAAGCTGCGTAATTATGACTACTTTATAATGACTGAGCCATACGTTGCCAGCGTGTTACCCGGTCACAGTGCTATCAGGCTATTATTTGTAACAGAGAGAGCACTGACCCCGGCCCTTGCTTCCCGTATAATCTACCGGACACTACCATTCCGATACAAACTGAATGCTAACTATGACTAAACGCCAGCGTCGATTATTGCTGATTGTGTGCGCCCCCCTGCTTTTGCTGGTCGCGCTGGCTCTGGTATTGGCTGCATTGACCCTCAGTTTCAGCCCGTTGGTGAGCACGGGCGGCGCGCTGACCGATGCCGAGGTACGCCAGGTAGAGCAGTGGATTGTTGATAACAGCCCGTCAAGATTTGAGGAGCAAGGTGCCCGGGACCTTAGCCTGACTGATGAGCAGCTTAACCTGCTGAGCGCCTTTGCGCTGTCCAACATCCCGCAACTACACGCAATTTCAATTGATTTTGATATTAACGGCAGCCAGGCTGATGCCCGCATGAGCATTCCCCGGGACCTTGGTCCGTTAACCGTGTACCTGAATCTTCGTGCCCGTTTCGCTCAGGATAAGGGACGGGCTCGATTGATTGAACTGCACGCCGGCAGACTTACGGTGCCACGACCTGTCATGCGTTCTGCAGAACAGATTGCAGGATACAGGCTGGCGTATGCCAGTACCGCCAGCCAGGAGCTTGCACAAGTGCGTCATAGTGTCGTGTCCTATGAGCTGTCAGACGACATGCTGCTGTTGCGCCTGGAGTGGGAGCCTGAGGTACTACTGCAACTGCGCTCACAGGCTCAACAGATCTTTGTCTCCGAAGAAGATCGCAAGCGCATCATCGCATACCACAGTCTTATCAATATAATCGCTCAAGACGCCATAACACAGCGGCGGCAGGTCCCGCTGCATGCCTTTATACCGGCGCTTTACAAGTTGGCTGCTGAGCGTTCAGGCCAGCCCGGTGCCGACGCAGCCTCTGAGAACCGCAGCCTGCTGCAGGCCTTATCTTTTTTTGTAAACGACCTGCCTATTACCCAGTTGCTGGGTAAGCGAGAAGGAGAGGTGTTACCGGATAATCCATCGATGATTGTAATGCTGTACCAGCGCCATGATCTCAGTCGCCACTTTGTCAGTGCAGCGGCAATAGCGGCATCTGCCGGTGTCGGCATTGCTGAAGTGCTTTCCAACAGCAAGGAAGTGCATGACGCGCGCTACGGCACCGGATTCAGCTTTAGTGACATGACTGCCAACGTTGCTGGCGTCACTCTCGGCGAGACGACTACCGCCGATCATTCAACTGCGCTGTTCATGCAACAAAAGCTTATGAAATCCCATTCTGAGTCTGACTACATGCCGGAACCACGCACAGACTCCGATGGTATAAACGAAGAAAACTTTATAGCCCGTTTTGGAGACCGCACAAGTACCGTTTATCTGAATCGGCTGCAGGAAATCGAACACAGTGTCAGAGCGCTGCCTTTGTATAAAAAGGAAGAGACTGAAACAGAAAACACTGGCGCATTCTAAGATACTTAATTCAAAAGGACATCAACGTACATGAGCAAGTCGGATAGCCAGGGGCTGCACAACGGGTTTACCACCGCCAATCTGCATAATGACCGGCGCGACAAACCCGAGCACGGGGTATTACATAAACCCATTCATACGTCGGTCGCTTACACATACGACGATGCGCGGGATCTGGCCGCAGTTTTTCAGGGAAAAATGCCCGGATATAACTATGGTCGCCAGCAGAATCCGACTGTTAATGCCTTGCAAAACCGTATCACTCTGATGGAGCAAGGCATTGCCAGCACGGCCTTTGCCACCGGCATGGCGGCAATAGGCTCAACCATGTTTGCGCTGTTAAAAAGCGGTGATCATGTGATTTCCAGCGCGTTCCTGTTTGGCAATACCAATAGCCTGTTTAACACTTTCCGCAACTTTGGGGTGGAAGTCAGCTTTGTGGACACGACCTCAGTGGAGAACGTAAAAGCCGCCCTGCAGCCCAACACCCGACTGGTGTTTACTGAGACCATCGCCAACCCGGTCACACAGGTCGCCGATCTGGAAGCTATTGGCGAATTGTGCAAAAACCGTCAGCTGATTTACGTGGTCGATAACACCATGACATCACCTTGGTTGTTTAAACCCAAAACGGTTAATGCCACATTTGTAGTGAACTCGCTAACCAAATACATCGGTGGTCACGGCAATGCTCTGGGCGGCATGCTCACCGACACGGGTCTGTATGACTGGACTCAGTCGAGCAATATTCTGGAACTTTACAGGAAAGGTGACCCGGCACTTTGGGGGACAACCCAGATACGCAAAAAGGGACTTCGCGATTTTGGCGCCACTCTTGGACCAGAAGCCGCCCATCATCTGGCAGTGGGCTCAGAGACCCTGCCGATGAGGATGGATCGTGCCAGCGACAATGCCCTGCTTCTGGCTGAGTTCTGCGAAGCACACCCAAAAGTGAAAAGAGTATATTTCCCGGGTTTAAAAAGTCATCCCCAGTATGAGCGCGCAAAAAAATTGTTTAACAAACCCGGGGCCATCATGAGCATCGATCTTGCCGACGGTGTTGACTGTTTTGACTTTCTGAACAAGCTGACTTGTGTGGTGGCATCCAGCAATCTGGGTGATACGCGTACATTGGCCATTCCTGTTGCACATACCATTTTTTTTGAAATGGGCGCAGAACGGCGTGCATCCATGGGCATCGGTGACAATCTGATCCGGCTGTCGGTGGGCATAGAAGACATCAACGATCTGTTGGCAGATTTTGAGAACGCACTGAGCTGAAGCATGATTACACTGTGTCATCTGGATGATATTGAAGAAGGTCGCGCCAAGGGTTTTGAGGTCGGGCCGAAACAGCTATTTGCAGTAAAAAAAGACAATCAGCTGCACCTTTACTACAACTACTGTCCCCACCTTGGCACACCGCTGGAATGGCTGGAAGATCAGTTTCTTGACCCGGACGGAGCCTTTATTCAGTGCGCGACTCATGGCGCGCTGTTTGTTATTGAAAACGGTGAGTGCATCCAGGGGCCTTGTCGTGGCAAATCCCTGCGTGCCATCCCATTTGTGATGGGCAATGGATTTATGATGGTTGAAGAAGCTGATATCGCTGGTCTTGGGCGCATCTAGCACTGGGTCTAAACCAGTGCCCTGGACAGTCGCCCGATCGCCTTCTCCAGATTCTGCAGCGAGCTGGTGAAGGCGAACCTGACATAGCGACTGGCGTGGTGCTCACCAAAATCGGTCCCCGGCGTGGCCGCAATACCGTGCTGCTCCAGCAATTGATGACAAAAAGCCTCACAGTCATCACTGAAACGGCTGACATCAGCATAACAATAAAACGCCCCCTGAGGATCCCACGGCAATATCAATCCGAGTGACTTTAGCGACATGGCCAAATAGTCCCGTCGCTGCCGATAGGCGTCCCGCCGCTGTTCCAGAATCTCTACCACATCCGGGTCAAATGCGCGGATGGCTGCAAGCTGAGAAATTGTCGGCGCCGAAATAAACAGATTTTGCGCCAGTATATTTGCAGTCTCGACCAGATACTCCGGCACCACTATCCAGCCCACTCTCCAGCCTGTCATGCCGAAGTACTTGGAGAAACTGTTCACCACAATAGTATCCCCGCCCAGCGTCAGGGCAGTGGGCAAATTCCCCATGGCACGGCTCGCCCGCGCACCCAGAACGTAATCCAGGCCCTGATAAATCTCGTCCACCATCAAATGCACCCGGGACTGTTGAGCCCACTGCACCAGCCTGGCCAGATGATCATGTGCAATAACAGCACCCGTCGGATTGGCCGGTGATGCAAGCCAGAGTCCGCGCACACTCGCGTCCATCAGCTGGTTCAATTGTTTGATGGACGGTGCCGCGTCTCCGGGCTTCTCGGGTGGCACCAGGACGGCGCGTGCGCCAGCCAGATGCACAAAATTACGATTACAGGGATAAGAAGGGTCCGGCATCAGCACGGCATCACCCGTGTTGAGCAACAGATTGGCCAGTAATACCAGCGCACCGCTGGCACCGGGAGTCACCAGAATCCGGCGCGGGTCGACATTCACACCATGGTGCTCACAATAAAACTGGCTGATTCGCTCACGTAGAGCGGGTAGTCCTGCTGCGGGTGTATAGGCTGTATGTCCCGCTTTGATCGCCTGCATACCGGCTTCTGCAATAGGCGCAGCGGTAGCAAAATCAGGCTCCCCAACCTCCAGATGTACAATGTCCCGGCCCATCCGCTCCAGCTGACGGGCACGCTCCAGTACGTTCATGACACGGAAGGGATTAACAAGTCGGGTTCGGTCAGCGGGCTTAAGCCTGAAATCTGTCATGTTAGTCTGGCAATATGCGTCTCATGCAGGCGGAGGCTGGCAGGCTGGGTTGTTGAGAGGGCGAACATAACATTTTTTCTGGTTTGAGCGGTAATAATCTGGTAGCTTACCGCGCTTGCCGAAATCCAAACGATTGTGTTTCTGTCTGCGGTCGAATATGTTGGCAAGCGCACCGGATCGCGCTACTGTTGTCTGAGTCAATTAGGTATGAGGCCTGGTTACCCATGTCCAAAAAGCAAGCTGCTGTTGAGAATACCTCAGTATTAAAAAACTTTACGCCTTACAAATTGAAGAAGGGCGAAGAGTACATGAACGACAGTCAAAAGGACCACTTCAAGTCCATTCTTCGCGACTGGCGAAATCAGCTGATGGAAGAAGTCGATCGCACTGTGCATCACTTACAGGACGAAGCGGCCAACTATCCGGATCCGGCTGACCGTGCAACTCAGGAAGAAGAGTTCAGTCTTGAGCTGCGAACCCGCGACCGCGAACGTAAACTGATCAAGAAAATCGATTCGACTATCGAGAAAATTGCCCAGGATGACTACGGTTACTGCGAGTCATGCGGCATCGAGATTGGCATTCGCCGTCTGGAAGCCCGCCCAACGGCGGACAAATGTATTGACTGCAAAACGCTGGATGAAATCCGCGAGAAACAGTGGGGCGCATAAGGCGCCAGCATTGAGTCGCGAAAGTACGGAGGCGCAGACTAACGGCGGCAGAGAAGCTGCGCCCTCGTTTGAACCGCCTCTGTCAACATCTGTCTGCCTTCCATGACTGCAGTATATGTCGGTCGGTTTGCCCCTTCTCCCACCGGTGCCCTTCACTTCGGCTCGCTGCTCGCTGCTCTGGCCTCGTACCTTGACGCGCGCGCCAATCAAGGCAGGTGGATCGTGCGAATGGAAGATCTGGACCCGGCTCGTGAACCACCGGGAGCCGCGCAACAGATTCTGGATACTCTCAGCGATTTTGGTCTGCACTGGGATGGCCCCGTGGTCTATCAGAGCCAGCGCATTGACATTTACCAACAGGTTCTCAGGTCTCTGATCGAACAGAATCTGGTTTACCGCTGTGATTGTTCGCGCCAACGCGTGCGAGCCATGAACAGTGTCTACGACAATCAATGCCGCGATCGTCAGACTCCCCCCGAATCGGGATATGCGCTGAGGCTGAAGCTACCTGACATCAGTGTCAGCTTTGATGACCGCATTCAGGGTCGCTACCAGCAACAACTGACGCGGGAGTGCGGGGACATCGTATTGTGCCGCCGCGACGGCCTGATCGCCTACCAATTAGCCGTAGTGGTCGACGACGCCTGGCAAGGCATCACTGATATTGTGCGCGGACATGACCTTCTTGACTCCACCCCGCGCCAGATTGCATTGCAACAGATACTGTTGCACCCGCAACCGCGCTATGCCCATATTCCGGTAGCCTCTAATCAGCAAGGCCAGAAGCTTAGCAAACAGCATTTTGCCAAAGCCCTCGATGGCCGGGATGCCAAACAACACATCCATGAGGCTTTGCGGTTTTTACGCCAGGACATACCTGCCGGTTCCAATCGGGAAACCCCAGCCAGCCAGCTACAGCGCGCAATTGAACGCTGGGATATACAGCGCATACCCAAGTTGGCTAATATCCCCGTCAGACAACAACTTGGCTAGGCCGTGAGCGTATGTACATCCCTCCATCAACACTGCTGTTTCTGGTATTCAGTTACCTGCTTTTCCTGCTGAGTGTGGAATGGGCGATGCAACCTCACGGCGCCTGGTACCGCCCCCTGATTATCTGTTTTGTTGTGATTGCGATTGCTGCATGGTCGTATCGGGAACAAAATTCCGATGAGCTATAGGCCATGACTTTCGAACTGAGCACACTGTTTGCAATCGGTGTTGGTTACCTGATTATTCTGTTCGGGATCGCCTACATTACTGAAAAAGGCTGGATTCCCGAGCGCATCGTCCGCCACCCTTTTGTTTACGTGCTGTCACTGGGTGTGTTTGCCAGTGTCTGGTCGTACTTTGCCGCCACTGGCAATGCCTTCCGCGACGGGTATGGTTACCTTGCTCCCTTTATCGGGATATCTCTGGCATTTCTTCTATCGCCGCTGCTTCTGCGACCAATATTGAATCTGACCAAAACTTATCAGCTCAGCTCATTAGCTGATTTGCTGGCATTCCGCTACCGCAGCCCCTGGGCCGGCACGTTAACGACGCTGGTGATGTTGCTGGTTGTGATGCCGCTGCTGTCACTACAGATACAGGCAGTAGCAACGACGGTCAGCCTGTTGGCGCCGGACGCAACTCAAACCACGCTGGCTATCACCTTCTGCCTGCTGATCACTTTGTTTGCCATCTTTTTTGGCACGGGTAAAGGTTCCGGTCGCGAGCGTCATGAAGGCCTGGTGATGACCATCGCGTTCGAATCGCTGGTGAAACTGGTAGCGCTGCTGGCTGTCGGAATATTTGCTGTTTACCAGGGTTTTGGCAGTCTTGAGTCGATGGAGCAGTGGGTACGCGATCAACCCGAGTTGTTGAATCGCATTAAACAGCCTGCACCACCCGGCACTTTCCAGATTATGGTGCTGGTATTTTTTACCGCAGCTGTTGCCACACCACAGATGTTTTACATGACTTTCCATGAAAACAATCACCCGCGCGCGCTCAGCGTCGCAAGCTGGGGGCTGCCGCTGTATTTCCTGCTGCTGAGTCTGCCTGTGCTTCCCATTCTGTGGGCGGGCTTGCGCTCCGGTGCGCTGACTCCCATGGAGTACTTTCCGGTTACACTGGGAGTGCATTACGATTCAGAGCTGTTCACTCTGATCGGATTTATCGGTGGCATGTCAGCAGCCAGCGGGCTGATTATTGTAATCACGCTGGCTTTGTCCACCATGTGCCTGAACCATTTGATTCTGCCTGTATGGCAGCCGACAGCGCGCCAGGATATCTATCGCTGGCTGCTGTGGAAACGCAGGGTCCTGATTACAGCGCTGATATGGGGCGGTTTCCTGTTCTATTACGTACCTGACGACAGTCAAAGCATTCGTGCCGTCAGCAATATCGGGCTCATCGGCAGCCTGCAGTTCCTGCCGGCCATTGTGGCTCTGTTGTACTGGCCGCGCGGCAATAAAAAGGGATTTATGGCGGGCCTCGCCGCCGGCACCGCAATCTGGTTTGTTTTCCTGGTACTGCCGGTCGCCGCAGGGACCAACTACTTCACTCTGGGCAATATGAATACCCGGGAAATCGTGGCTTTGTCGCTGGTCTGTAATATCGCGATTTTTATGTTGATCTCATTGCTCACACGCAGCTCAATCGAAGAAAAAATCTCCGCTGACATTTGCTCTGTGGACAATCTGCGCCGACAACGCCGGGCAGGCCTGACTGCTGCTTCTGCTCAGGAATTTATCACCCAACTCACCAAACCACTGGGTGAGCGCACGGCAACCCGCGAAGTCATGCAGGCGCTGCGCGATCTGAATATGGATAAACAGGACAAACGGCCGCAGTCGCTCAGACAACTGCGCAGCCGGCTGGAAGCCAATCTCTCTGGATTGCTGGGGCCGGCCATTGCACATGACCTGATCGACCGGTTCCTGCCATATACCTCAATCAGCCAGTCCGGCTCAGCAGACGTGGCCGCCATTGAAAGTCGTATTGAAGCCTATCGTAGCAACCTCTCGGGCATGGCCGCCGATCTTGATAACCTGCGTCGTTACCACCGTCAGATTCTGATGGATCTGCCGTTGGGAGTCTGTTCGCTTGGGCCAGAGGATCAGATTGTAATGTGGAACCACGCCATGGAGTCCCTCACCGGAACCAGCAGCGAAGAAGCTGTCGGCCTGCACCTGAGTGAAATCGGCAACCCTTGGTACAAGCTGCTGAATCAGTTCCGTGACGGTGAAACCGCGCACCAGCACAAGCTGACCGTGACAGTGAATGGCAGCAAACGTTACATCAGCCTTCACAAAGCCGTAATCGAAAAATCTACTGCCCGGCGCATACAGCAGGATGGCGTGATTATCCTGCTGGAGGATCTGACCGAAACCGAGTTGCTGGAAGAGGAATTGGCGCACAGCGAACGGCTGGCATCGATCGGACGTCTGGCCGCGGGTGTCGCCCACGAGATCGGCAACCCCATCACAGGCATCGCCTGTCTTGCACAGAATATCCGCGATGAAACCCAGAATGATGAACTGCGCGGCATGGCACGGCAGATAATCGAACAAACTGACCGCACCTCACGTATTGTGCAGTCGCTGGTCAATTTTGCCCACAGCGGCGCGCACAATAAATCAGACCAGCGCCAGGAAGCAGTCGTGATTGAAGACTGCATTCAGGAAGCCATCACGCTGGTGTCATTAAATAAAAAAGGCAAACAGATGGAGTTTGATGTGCAGTGTGAAAGCAAAGCACGCATACTCGGGGATTCGCAGCAACTGCTGCAGATTCTGGTGAACCTGATTAACAACGCCCGTGACGCCAGCCCGGCAGAAAGCACAATTACCATCCAGTGTGAGCGCATCGCTGCATCAGTGCAGATCAGTGTTTCCGACGAAGGTAGTGGTTTCCCGGAAGAAATCAGGGATCGTGTTTTTGAGCCGTTTTTCACTACCAAAGAGCCCGGTGAAGGCACAGGCCTGGGCCTGGCTCTGGTCTACAGTCTGGTTGAAAACCTCGGCGGACATATTGATATAATGAATGCCACAACAAAGCAGAATAACCCGGGCGCACGAGTAGTCCTGAGTTTTCCCTGTTATGATGATCCCACAAGTGAGAGCCTGGCAGGACTACAACCTGACCTCTGACAAACAGCAAAACGAGTAATTGAATGACAGCACATTACAAAGTTCTGGTTGTTGAGGATGAACCGATCATCCGGACTGCCCTTCGTCGTCTACTTGAGCGCCACGGATACGTCGTCAGTGAGGCCGGTTCTGTAAAGGAAGCGCTGGAGCTACTAGCGACTACCAGTTTTAATATCATTATCAGTGACCTGCGCCTTCCCGGCGCCCCCGGAACAGATCTGATCAAAGCCACACGCATACCTGTGCTGATCATGACCAGCTACTCCAGTCTGCGCTCCGCAATCGATTCCATGAAGCTCGGCGCTGTCGACTATATTCCCAAACCGTTTGAACATGATGAAATGTTGCAGGCCGTCGAACGTATCATCAAGGACAACGCTGGCAAAAACATCGCCCCGAAATCCGTAGAACCACCACCTGAACCACCGGTACCCGGCATGATCGGAAGCTGCCCGCAGATGATGGAACTGTTTCGCCGAATACGTAAAGTGGCGCAGACCAGCTCAACGGTGCTGATCAACGGCGAATCGGGCACCGGTAAAGAACTGGTCGCACGCGCCATTCACCAGCTCAGCGATCGCGGCGCGATGGAGATGATTTCAGTCAATTGCGCCGCGATTCCCGAGAACCTGATTGAATCCGAGCTTTTTGGCCACGAAAAAGGCGCTTTTACGGGTGCCACCGCCAACCGCACGGGCCTGGTGGAAGCTGCCAACACCAGCACACTGTTCCTGGATGAAATCGGTGAATTGCCGCTTGATGCGCAGGCGCGCCTGTTGCGCGTGCTGCAGGAAAGTGAGATTCGCAAAGTCGGCTCGGTGCAGTCCCGAAAAGTAGATGTACGGCTGGTCGTGGCGACTCACCGCGACCTGAAACAACTGGTTATCGATGGTGAGTTCCGGGAAGATCTGTATTACCGCATTAACGTTATGACTCTGTTGCTACCCCCGCTGAAAGAACGTGGCAACGACATCCTTGAATTGGCTGACGCCATACTCGAACGCACCTGCAAGCGCCTGAAATCACCCCTGTTGACCTTTACCGATGACGCCACTCAGGCGATCGCGACCTATCCCTGGCCAGGCAACGTGCGCGAGCTTGAAAACGCCATTGAGCGTGCTGTAGTGCTGGCTGAAACGGACGAGATCGGCGCGGAGCTGCTGGCAATCGACCTGACTGGTAACAAACGCACGATCCGGTCCATGACTGAACGAAACCAGATGGACTCGCAAGCGAATGACGATGGTGAGTCGGCTGAGGAGTTGTCACTGGAGGATTATTTCCAGAAATTTGTGCTTGAACATCAGGACCAGATGAACGAAACCCAGCTGGCCAAGAAGCTGGGAATCAGCCGGAAATGTCTGTGGGAACGTCGCCAGCGTTTTGGTTTACCGCGCAAGAAGAAACAGGCATAAAACTGTTACCGATACCCATCTACCCATTCCATCAGCGACTTTTGGTAACACTTAGAGACAATTCTCCTTGTGACGCTCCTCGCAAAAATAATCAAGTGCATGATTTTAAACAAGTTAGCATTGTTGGCACAGATCCTGCTCTATTACGAACAAAGCAATAATAATAAATAATAAAAATAACGACGCATAACAACAATAATGGCATCAATAATTGGTGCATAAGAACAATAAAAATAATCAGAACGGGCAAGCAGAAATAGTGACGCAATTGCTGAACAGCTGCTGGTACTGTGATCAAGACTGAACGCACAAATCGTACTCATGTATAGATTAGGTGCGCCTGAACAAAAACAAAAAGAAACAATAATAAAAACAATACATACCTTCCTTGCGGGGGGGTCAAGTCACCCCCCAGAGCATTTCCCCTGCACACTTTCTTCACTTCCGTGTATTATTGCCGCCTTCTGCGTCAACACTGTAATCAATGAGATTTCAGCGTATTTACTGTCGCAATCAACTTTTGCAGCTTGTACCTATGAACTGTCGTAATCAGAAGCCGAGTTTTCAATGTTAAAAAAGCTTGTACGCATGCTTTTTGGCAAATCAGGACAATCCACTACCGACACCGGTAAGACTGACGCCCGAAAGAAAACCGGCAAAGATGCGGCTGATTCATCGCGCACCCGTAACGCCGGTCCAGGCAAGTCCTCCGAGACGCGGGCCCGCAAACCGCGCTCAAGCCACGACACTGCAGGCGCTGGCACCGGTACCAGCAAACGCAGCAATAACACCGCAGATAACAAAACTGCCAACCGTCACAGTTCGGGAGGGCTGCCACCTGCCCTGCGCAAGCTCGATCTGCGTGATGTCGACGTTGTCGCCCGCGAAGACCACAATATTTCGCGCAGGGATATCTCTCCAAACGCGCTGAAGGTGCTTTACCGGTTGAATGATGCTGGTTTCCAGGCTTTTCTGGTGGGCGGCGGTGTGCGCGACCTCTTACTGGGCGGTCATCCCAAGGATTTTGATATCTCTACCGATGCCACGCCGGAGCAGGTACGGGAAGTGTTCCGCAACTCGCGTATCATCGGTCGCCGCTTTAAAATCGCCCATGTGCGTTTTGGCCAGGAAATTATCGAGGTCACTACCTTCCGTGCACACCACGAAATCGAAACTGAGGTAGAAGAAGGCGAATCGCGCAAGCATATCCGTGATCTCGACTCGGCCCACTCCAGCACCGGCATGATCCTGCGCGACAATGTTTATGGCAGCATCAACGAAGATGCCCTGCGCAGGGATTTCACAGTCAATGCGCTGTATTACACGACTAACGGTTTCTGGCTGCTGGACTTTGTGGACGGCCTGCCTGACATCAAAAACAAGCTGATTCGCATGATCGGCGATCCCGAGCAGCGTTACCGCGAAGATCCGGTACGTATCCTGCGCGCCATCCGCCTGGCCGCAAAACTGGACTTCAAAATCCATAAGGATACTGAAACCCCCATCGCCAAACTGGCAACACTGCTGGAGTCCATCTCCTCCGCGCGCCTGTTCGATGAAACCGTCAAACTCTTTACCGGAGGCAGCGCTGAAGCGACGTTTGAGCTGTTGCGTCGTTACAAGGTGGCGGACTACCTGTTTAAACCCACCCTGCGCTGCCTTGGCGACAATAACTCCAATGACAGCCGCCTTGTATTGCTTGCCCTGCAAAACACTGACAAGCGCCTCGCAGACGGCAAATCGGTTACCCCTGCTTTCCTGTATGCCGCGCTCTTGTGGCCGCCGATGCAGGCCTTGCTGAGAGAAGAATTCGGCGATCGCCCTGCTCCGCTTGCAGCCATGCAGGACGCTGCCACCGACGTCATTGTGGAGCAATTGCGATTTACTGCGATTCCCAAACGTTTTACTGCTGTTATGCGTGAAATCTGGGAACTTCAGTGGCGGATGCAACCTCAAAGCCGGAAGCAGGTCGAAAGTGTGATTGCGCACCCGCGTTTCCGGGCAGCATACGATTTCCTGTTATTGCGGGAAGAGTCTGGCGAACAGCTGAATAATGCCGGCGACTGGTGGACCAGATTCCAGCTGGCCGATCGCGGAGAGCAGGAAGTAATGATTGAAGGCCTTCAGGCGGTCAAAGCCCCACGCAAACGCCGTCGCAAACCCAATAAATCGTCCGCCGCATCCAAACAGGCAGACCAGCCACAAGCACAAAAAACGGAGCCGGCCGGTGACTGATACCCTGCCACGATATATCGCTGTAGAGGGGCCCATAGGTGTGGGCAAAACCAGTCTGGCCAAACGCCTTGCGCAGACCTTCAACTACGATATCGTGCTGGAAAAACCGGAAGAAAACCCTTTTCTCGAGCGCTTCTACCGCAATCCAAGACAATATGCGCTGTCAACCCAGCTGTTTTTCCTGTTTCAGCGCGCCCAGCAGCTGCAGGATCTGAAACAGGATGACCTGTTTGAACCGGTACGTGTAGCTGACTTTCTGATCGACAAAGATCGTTTGTTTGCGCGCCAGAACCTGGATCCGGATGAGTTTGTACTCTATGAGAACGTCTATCAGCATCTGACATTGAATGCACCGGTGCCCGACCTGGTAATTTATCTGCAGGCCCCCACACATGTGCTGCTAAGCCGCATTCAAAAGCGCGGCATCCCGTCCGAGCAAGCCATTGAGGCAGACTATCTGGACAAATTAAACGACTCCTATACGTCGTTTTTCCACTACTACGACGGCTCGCCGTTGCTGATCGTCAACAGTACCGATCTGGATCTGGTTGGTAATAACGACGACTATCAGCAGTTGGTCAACCGCATCATGCAATCACCACAGGGCGTGCACTACTTCAATCCCAAACCCGCCTTGTTGTGAGCCTTTGCGCGGGCTAAGCTGAGCCGGCAACTGATCAGGAGGAAGTCTCATGAGTACACAAACCGCTCGCCAGCACATCACCCTCAGCACACTGAACAAGATTCGTGCGGCCGGACAAAAATTTGCCTGCCTGACGGCGTATGACGCCTGTTTTACCAGCCTGATGAACGAGGCCAGTGTAGAGGTGATTCTGGTCGGTGATTCGTTAGGCATGGTGCTGCAGGGACATGACAGTACATTACCTGTCACCATGGCAGACATGGTTTATCACACTCAATGTGTGAAGCGTGCCAATAGCAGTTCATTTATCATGACTGATATGCCCTTTATGAGTTACTCCACCGACAAGGACGCGCTTGAGAACGCAGCCGCCTTAATGCGCGCCGGCGCCGGGATGGTAAAACTTGAAGGCGGCGCATGGCTGGAAAGCTCCACACGTCTGTTGGCAGAACGTGGTATTCCTGTCTGCGTCCACATGGGTCTGACTCCTCAATCCATCAACCGTATTGGGGGTTATCTGGTTCAGGGCCGTGATCCGGTGCAGGCCGAGAATATGGTTAGAGAGGCTGTGCTGTTACAGGAAGCCGGCGCCAGCATACTGCTGCTGGAGTGTGTACCTACCGCGCTGGCAACCCGTATTACTGAGACACTGAATATCCCGGTGATTGGCATTGGTGCCGGACCTCACACTACTGGTCAGGTCTTGGTGATGCACGACCTGCTGGGTATATCTCCCATCAAGCCCAAGTTCGTGAAAAACTTTCTTCCCGAATCCGACAACGGCATTGCCGGTGCCATCAAAGCGTATGCTGATGCAGTGAAAAACGGCAGCTTCCCCGCGCCGGAACATTGCTTCGACTGAGCGGGCCTACTTATGAAAATCTGTCATCAGGTCAGTGAACTGCGTAAGCTCCTTGGCTGCTACCGACGCGACGGCAAAAGCATTGCGCTGGTGCCCACCATGGGTAATCTGCACAGCGGACATGTGCGTCTGGTAGAAAAAGCCGTTGGGCTTGCTGACATTGTGGTCAGTTCAATTTTTGTGAACCCCATGCAGTTCGGGCGAAACGAAGATCTGGACAAATATCCGCGAACGCCGGATGCCGATATCGAAAAACTCACGGCAGCAGGATGCGGTGTGTTGTTTGCGCCACCTGCCAGCGAGATGTACCCGCTGGGTCTGGATGAACACACCGTGGTGTCTGTGCCTGCCATTTCTGATCGGCACTGCGGCGCCAGCCGCCCCGGGCACTTTGACGGCGTCGCCACCGTGGTCAGCAAACTGTTCAATATTGTGCAGCCGGATCACGCGGTATTCGGATTGAAGGACTACCAGCAGTTCAAGGTCATCAGCAAAATGAACGCGGACTTGTGTTTTGGTATCGAGCTCACGGGTGTAGCCACTGAGCGTGACGCCAACGGACTTGCGCTAAGTTCACGCAATGGGTACCTGAGTGCCGAAGAAAAACAAACTGCGCTGACCATCATCCAGACCCTGCGCCAGACAGCGGAGTCCATCAGGAACGGTGAACGCAACTATACGGCTCTGGAGCAACAGGCCAAAACCTTGTTCGAGTCCAGACAAATGCGTCCGGATTACTTTACTGTTTGTCGGGCTGACACGTTGGCACCAGCCGTGGCGGATGACAAAAATCTGGTAATTCTTACCGCCGCGTATGTTGGCACGACGCGATTGATCGATAATATTGAGGTCAATCTGTAACTCTGATCCCATTCGATAAAAAAACTGCAAGCGCAAAAACGCAGCAAGCAAAAAGGAGAGCAGCATGTCGCAAGATAAAGTCTATCCAGCCAGCGGTTTCACCAGCAAGCACACCCTGATCGATCAGGCTGGCTACAAGCGCATGTATGAACACTCCATCACTGACCCGGAGTCGTTCTGGGGGGAACAGGCAAACAACTATCTGGGTTTTTTCTCGCCTTTCAGCAAAGTTTACGAAGGTGACTTCAGCAAGGGTTCAGTGACCTGGTTCAAGGATGCCAAACTGAATGTCAGCTGGAACTGTATCGACCGCCATCTGCCTCTGCGCGCGGGACAAACCGCATTTATCTGGGAAGGCGACGACCCTGCTGACAGCAGACACATTACCTACGTCGAGTTATATACCGCGGTCTGTAAACTGGCTAACGTGCTCAAACAGCGCGGTGTAAAAAAAGGTGATCGGGTATGCATCTATATGCCGATGATCCCGGAAGCAGCATACGCCATGCTGGCCTGCACGCGTATTGGCGCCATTCACTCAGTGGTATTTGGTGGTTTTTCTCCCGACGCCATCCGCGATCGCATTCTGGACTCTGACTGCCAGACTGTGATCACCGCTGACCAGGGTGTACGCGGCGGCAAATTGATTCCATTAAAAGCCAATGTTGATAAAGCACTGGCACATTGTCCGAATGTACATACCGCTGTGGTCGTGCGTCATACCGGCAATGATATCGATTGGCATGAAGATCGTGACGTCTGGTATCACGACGCCGTAGCTGCCGCCAGCGCTGATTGTGAACCTGAAGTGATGGACGCAGAAGACGCACTCTTTATTCTTTACACCTCAGGCTCCACCGGCAAACCCAAAGGGGTGTTGCACACAACTGCTGGTTATCTGCTGCAGGCGGCGATGACCCACCGCTATGTTTTTGATTATCGTGAAGGCGAAGTATATTGGTGTACCGCTGATGTCGGCTGGGTCACAGGCCACAGCTATATTGTGTACGGGCCACTTTGCAATGGCGCCACCTCACTTATTTTTGAAGGCGTGCCAACCTATCCCGATGCATCACGCTTCTGGCAGGTGATAGACAAACATAAGGTAAACATTTTCTATACAGCACCCACTGCGCTCAGAGCTTTAATGAGCCTGGGTGACGATCTGGTTAAAACCAGCTCGCGCGCCTCCATTCGTTTGCTGGGCACCGTGGGCGAACCCATCAATCCGGAAGCCTGGGAATGGTATTACCGGGTTGTTGGTGAGAACAGCCGGCCCATTGTCGACACCTGGTGGCAAACAGAAACTGGCTCCACCATGATCAGCCCGCTGGCGGGCCTTACTGATCTTAAGCCCGGCTCGGCATCACTGCCGTTTTTTGGTGTCAAACCTGCGCTGCTGGATTCCCACGGCAAACTCATAGAAGGCGCCGGCAAAGGCAATCTGGTGATCACCGGCAGCTGGCCCGCACAGATCCGTACGGTATTTGGTGATCATCAGCGCTGTGTTGACACCTACTTCAAAACCTATCCGGGTTACTACTTTACCGGCGACAGCGCGCGGCGTGACAAGGATGGTTACTACTGGATCATCGGACGTGTTGATGATGTCATCAACGTCTCCGGTCACCGCCTGGGCACTGCCGAACTGGAAAGCGCGCTGGTATTGCATCCCAAAGTGGCTGAGGCCGCCGTTGTGGGTTATCCCCATGACATCAAAGGCAACGCTGTATATGCCTATGTCACACTGATGGCTGGTGTTGCGGAGTCCGAAGAGCTGCGCAAAGAGCTGATCCAATTTGTTGCGGACGAGATTGGTGCCTTTGCCAAACCGGAAGTTGTCCAGTTTGCGCCGGGCCTGCCTAAAACACGTTCGGGAAAAATTATGCGCCGCATTCTGCGTAAAATTGCCGCCAACGAAATTGAACATCTGGGCGATACCAGTACCCTCGCCGACCCGTCGGTGGTTGCACAGCTGATCGACAACAGGGTTAATCGCTAGATATCTTTGGGTGTCTTGCAGTTAGCGAGGCGCCTGATCATGAACCTTGGGGTGAAGTATCTTCAGGTCAAACACATAGAGGTTTTTATGCAAGAAGTTGTAATTGTAGCCGCAGGCCGCAGCGCCATTGGGACATTCCAGGGTGAGTTGTCAGGCGTACCTGCCACAGAACTTGGACGCCAGATTATTCGCGGGCTGCTTGAACGTAGTGGCATCAGATCCGTCGATGTTGACGAAGTGATTATGGGCCATGTGCTGACTGCAGGCTGTGGTCAGAATACCGCGCGTCAGGCCAGCATCAAAGCAGGATTGGGTTTCGAAACGCCTGCCATGACTATCAACAAAGTCTGCGGATCCGGCCTCAAGGCGGTCCATCTGGCCGCACAAGCCATTGTCGCTGGTGACGCTCGCATGATTGTAGCCGGTGGCATGGAAAACATGAGCCAGTCCGCGCACGTACTGCCAAATTCACGCGCCGGCCAGAAGATGGGTCACTGGCAAGCCATAGACACAATGCTGCATGATGGCCTTTGGGACGCGTTCAATAACTATCATATGGGCATCACTGCCGAAAACCTGGCTGACAAATATCAGATCAGCCGCGAAGATCAGGATGCCTTTGCCGCCTTGTCGCAACAAAAAGCGTTGGACGCTATTGAGTCCGGGCGCTTTGATAGCGAAATCATTCCGATTGAGATACCGCAGAAAAAAGGCGCCGTGACGCTTTTCCAAAAAGACCAGGGCCCTCGCCCCGGCACCAGCGCAGAAGGTCTGGCACGACTTCCTGCCGTCTTTAAACCGGGTGGATCGGTCACCGCAGGCAATGCTTCAGGCTTGAACGATGGCGCAGCTGCAGTTGTAGTCTGCAGCAAAGAGCATGCAGAAAAGCTCGGGCTCAAACCGCTTGTGATCATCAAAGCCTGGGCCACCTCAGGCGTTGACCCAGCCATCATGGGCATAGGCCCGGTATCTGCCACTCAACGTGTGTTGGCCAAAGCGGGCTGGACCTTGGGCGAAGTTGATCTGATTGAGGCCAACGAAGCTTTTGCAGCACAGTCACTGGCAGTAGCTAAAGAGCTGCAGTGGGATATGGACAAGGTCAACGTCAATGGTGGTGCGATTGCGCTGGGTCACCCAATCGGCGCGTCTGGTTGTCGCGTTTTAGTAACACTGATTCACGAGATGATTCGTCGCGACGTCAAAAAAGGCATTGCGACGCTGTGTATCGGTGGCGGTCAGGGCGTTGCGATTGCAGTGGAGCGGTAAACCACCATCAAGCCTGAGCCTGCACAATATCAGTCACGGCCTGGTGCTGGCTCAGGTATACCCGTCCGGTCAAGTCGTCGAGAAAATGACTGCGTTTCAAAGCGTCCATCACCGGACCCTTGATCTCGGACATATGCAGCTTGATGCCCAGATCACCCAGCCGGCTGTTGATGGCCTCCAGCGACTCCAGTGCACTGAGATCAATTTCATTGACAGCGCTGCACATCAGAATCACGTGTTTTAGCGCAGGGCGCTCAGCTATCTCTTTATAAACCAGATCTTCCAGAAAACGGGTATTGGCAAAATACAGACTTTCATCCACCCGCAGCGACAGAATGTGTTCATGTGTGATGACCTGATGACGAAGCACATTGCGGAAATGTTCTGTACCCGGCACCTCTCCAACGATTGCCACATGCGGACGTGAGCTTTTGTACAGATGCACAAAAATCGACACCAGAATTCCCGTAGCAACCCCGGCCTCCACGCCAACTGCCAACGTCACTACAATTGTGCTGACTACTGCCAGAAAATCAGCGCGCGAATACTGCCAGGCCTTTTTAACAATGCTGAAATCAACCAGTGACCACACGGCCACTATAATGGTTGCCGCCAGCGTGGCGCGTGGCAACCAGGCCAGATACGGCATCAGAAAAAACGTAGCCGCCGCAATCAACAAGGCGGCAAAAAACCCCGCAGCCGGCGTCGCAGCACCAGCATCAAAATTCACCACCGAACGTGAAAAACCACCCGCTACCGGAAAACCACCGGCCAGCGATGCTGCAATATTGGAGCTGCCCAGACCAATCAGCTCCTGATCCGGATCAATACGCTCACGCTTTTTGGCAGCCAGCCCTTGTGCGACGGACACCGACTCCACAAAACCCAGAATCGCAATCATCATGGCCGGCACGGCCAGGGACTGCCACAAAGGCAATGAAAATGCGGGCAGGGTGAGTCCGGGCAATCCAGTCGGCACCGTTCCCACCAGTGTGACGCCCCTGTTGCCCAGATCCATCGACCAGGCAGCCACACCGCTGCCGAGCACAGCCACAATCGGGCTCAGCCTCGCCATCATGGTAGCTGCGCGCGCCGACAGTCCGGCCTTTTGCAATAAAGGCGCCAGTGCCTTGCGGGACCAGAACAGATAGATCAGTGTCAGTAATCCAACGATTATTGTTGGCCACTCAGGTGCATCAACCGTGGCAATCAAACCCAGACCCAGTGAGTGCAGCAGCTCAGGAAGATTATGTCCGCCGCCGCTGATACCCAACAGGGATGGCAGCTGTCCGAGCGCAATCAAAATACCGGACGCAGTAATAAAGCCGGCAATCACCGGGTGAGATAAAAAATTTGCCACAAATCCCAGTCGCAAAATCCCCATCAACACCAGAAACAGGCCAGACATCATGGCCAGAATCATCGCAGCTGAAATAATTTGTGAGGGGTCACTCAGCTCAAGACGGCTGATGGCCGCGGCCGTCATCAGGGAAATCACTGCTACTGGCCCTACTGACAACGCGCGGCTGGTGCCGAACAAGGTATAAGCCACCAGCGGTAGAATGCTGGCATAGAGACCCATCTCCGGCGGCAGCCCTGCCAGCATGGCGTAAGCCAGAGACTGCGGCACCAGCATCACCATCACAATAATGGCGGCGAGAAAATCGTCTGCAAATTGACGCCCGTTGTACTGTGAGCCCCATACAAGGATGGGTACCCGGCGCTGTAAGCCTTTTAGCGTCAAACTATTCTCCGGAGAAATTACTCTTGTTGGCTTAACCAGTGAGCGACACCGCTGAGATCATACCCCGCCGCTGCGCCCGCTTCGACAATTGCTTCCGGTGCCAGACCCTTGATTCCGGAAGCCAGACCCCAGAGCTGGATGGAGCGTGTACCACTGCGACAGAACGCAAGAATGGGTTTGGGCAACTCGTCCAGCGCGGCGCTCATGGAAGCGATGTCTTCCATAGTCAACTGACCGGATATTACCGGGATGTAGCTGAACTTGATGTCATGCTCTTGCGCTATGGCTTCAATTTCGTAGCGCGGCGGTTGGCCGTAACTTTCGCCGTCCGGGCGGTTGCAGATGATAGATTTGAAACCGGCTGCAGCGAGTGTGTCGACGTCGTCAGCGGTAATTTGTTCGGCGACGGCGAAGTCGTCGGTTACCCATTTTGTTTGTGTCATAAATCTTTCTCTTGGCTTTGGGGACGGAGCGCAGGTCTCCGTCCCGTCGTTGGTCAGGGCTTCGTAGTTGGGGTTACCATCCACTCTCTTCCTTTTAGCATGCCATTCCAGTACATCCAGGGCAGGAAATCCTTCTTCAGAATCCAGGCCGCGCGGGTGGGCTGAGTGCCATTGATGATCCAGTCCGGAAAACTGGGCAGCAGCTTGCCACCAAAACCAAACTCGGCCAACACAATTTTGCCCTTTTCTACCGTCAGCGGGCAGGAGCCGTAACCGTCATACTCGGCAATACCTTTGAGTACACCCATATCTGACAGCATATTCACCGCCACAATGGGCGCCTGTTTGCGGGCAGCAGCCATGGTTTTGGCGTTGGGCGCATTCATGACATCACCCAGCGACCAGATGTTATTGTACTTCTTGTGTCTGAGCGTGGCCTGATCCACATCAACCCAGCCAGCAGCATCTGCCAACGCACTGCTACGCACAAAGTCAGGCGCCTGCTGGGGCGGGCAGACGTGGATCATGTCGTACTGCGTCTCCACCGTTTCCTTGCTGCCATCGGCACCGGTTTTCACAAACCAGGCGGTTTTACTGTCGCCATCAATTTTCACCAGATTGTGCATAAAGTTCAGGGTGATCTGGTACTTCTTCACATATTCCATCAGCGCCGGAACATAGTCTGCTACGCCAAACAAGACACCACCAGCGTTGTACATCTGCACATCTATTTTGCTGCCGGTCAGCCCCTGCTTGTGCCAATGGTCTGACGACAGATACATAGCTTTCTGCGGTGCACCGGCACATTTGATCGGCATGGGCGGCTGCGTGAAAATCGCCTTGCCTGATTTGAGTTTTTGCACCAGCTCCCAGGTGTAAGGCGCCAGATCAAAACGGTAGTTGGAGGTGACACCATTTTTACCAAGAGCCTCTGGCAAACCTTCAACACCCGCCCAGTTCAACTTCAGGCCTGGCGCCACAATCAGACGGTCGTAACCAATACGACGACCATCATCCAGTTCAACCTGATTATTATCCGGGTCAAAACCCGCAACCTCTGATTTGATCCAATGCGTGCCTTTGGGGATCAGTGGCGCCATTGCCCGCTCGGTTGCAGCCACATCAAAGGCACCACCACCCACCAGCGTCCAACCCGGCTGGTAATAGTTCTTTTCAGCCTTGTCGATCAGCGCTATCTGCAGATCGGGTTTGCGTTTTAGCAGGCTGGCGGCTACGGAAATACCACCCGCTCCCGCACCAACGATTACTATGCTGAAATGATTTTTTTCGCTCATGGGTGAAACTCCTGTGTTCTTTGTGCCAGCGATGCCTGAAGGCGCTACTGTTTATGGGGACTACTGTGCCATTTGGCAGGGGCTGGTGCAATGATGCGGGTGTGACGGATTGTCGCGGCCGGCCCGTATTAACTTTCCTGGATGGCCCTATAATACTGCAGTGAGTAAAAGTGGACATATCTGACATTCCGAGTCCAACCCGGCTGCCGACGTCTATTTACACTGTGCAAAAAGTTATGGCACAGGAATCCAGGTGAACGAAATATCGAGAGAGAACATGCTTACTCTGGTGAGCGAACAAACAAGCAGTTGATTGACTTCGCATAATTGCGCTGGAAATACCAGACCCGGAGATCGATCACATAAAATGCTAGGATAATCAAAACCAACATTAACTTGAGTTAAAACGAGGCACCGATGTCAGCAAACTCCACCTATCTGCAAATGTTTTCCACCATCACCGGGTCCGGAGAGCTGCGGCTTGAACTGATCGAAAAACCCATGCCCACGCCCGGGCCTGATCAGGTAGTGGTCAAAATTGAAGCAACTCCCATCAACCCGTCTGACCAGGGTGTGATGTTTGGACGCGCCGATATCAGCGCGGCTCAGAGTTCCGGCGCCGGCAACAGCCGCGTGCTCACGGCGCCCGTGCCGTCACAAGGCATGCCAGCCATGAAAGCACGCGTGGATCAGGCGCTGGCAGTCGGAAACGAAGGCGCGGGCACCGTGGTGGCAACCGGAGATTCGGAGCTGGCAAAAAGTCTGGCAGGAAAAGTTGTAGCGGTGATGGGTGGCGGTATGTATGCGCAATATCGTTGCGTGGATGCAGCCGCTTGCCTGCCCTTGTCAGAAGGACAATCTGCCAAAGATGGCGCGTCCTGTTTTGTGAATCCGCTGACCGCGCTGTCCATGATCGAGACCATGAAAATGGAAGGGCATACCGCACTGGTGCATACTGCCGCTGCCTCAAATCTGGGACAGATGCTGGTGCGGATTTGTCAGGCTGACGGCGTTGAGTTGGTCAACATAGTGCGCAAAGAAGAACAGGCAGCCCTATTGCGCAGCATGGGCGCAAAATACGTGGTCGACAGCAGCTCGGGCAATTTTATGGCTGCTCTCACTGATGCCATTCATGCCACAGGCGCAACACTGGCATTTGATGCCACTGGCGGCGGTACGCTGGCGTCCGATATTCTGGCCTGTATGGAGGCTGCAGCAGCGCGCACACCCGGCGCTTACAGCATCTATGGTTCCGTCAAACACAAGCAAGTGTACCTGTATGGCAACCTTGATGTGTCCGCCACCGTGCTGCAACGCGCGTATGGCATGGCATGGGGCGTCGGCGGCTGGTTGTTGCCCAACTTCCTTGCCAAAGCCGGCATGGAAGTCGCCATGCGTTTACGAGCGCGCGTGGTGCGTGAACTGAAGACTACCTTCGCCAGCCATTACACAAATGAGCTGTCGTTGGCAGAGGCACTCGATGCAGATACAGTGCGTCAATATTATGGCAAACACACGGGTGAGAAATTTCTGATTTGTCCTCAGAAATAGTTCCGGTCACTGACTCCCAGGCAATTGCAGATGACTAGCAGTTCAACAAACATGAAGAATCCTTTTACTGAAATCACGCAGCGCGAACATGCCATCGCGCTTGCTGATACCAGGATGCATGGATGGCAGCAAGCGCTGGCAGCGAGCCAGAAACGTCAGGATGATATTTCGCGGCTGATCGTTTCAACGGCATCATCCGGGTTGGCGTGCCAGGCCGGGTGCTGGTACTGCTGCTATTTCAAAGTGGATGCTCACGCAGAAGAAGTTTTCCGTATCGTTGATTATGTAAAAGCGAAATTCAACCCTTCACGCGCAGCGCGACTTCAGGAGGATGTTGCTGCCAATGCAAAAACTTTGCGCTCACTCTCACCGGAACAGCAACTCTCCGCCAATCTGAAATGTCCTTTTCTTGATGACGGCAAGTGCTCCATCTATGACGTCAGACCAGCGCGCTGCAAGACTTTTCATGCCACAGATGTTGACGGTTGCAAGCAGGCCTATGAAAATCCGACCAACCTGAACATCCCCGGCTCGTTGGTACCTGAACTGTTTTATGCCGGTGAAGCACATCTGAAAGGATTCAGGCAGGCATTGGACGATTCCGGCTATGACGTGAGTGTTTATGAGCTGAATTCGGCACTTGAAATGGCACTGGCTGACGCCACTCCGAAGCGCCGGTTTGAAAAACGCAAACGGGCTTTTGTCGGTTTGGGTCGATAAAGATCAAACAAAACCAAAGGACCACAGAAGGATCAAAAAAGTAATGCTAAACAATTTCGCCCCCTTAGTTTTGCCCGCTGTTGCGTCACTGCTGTTGATAGCGTCCCCGCTGCACGCTCAGGTATTTCCGCGCGGCAATGGTATTGCTCTGACCGGCAAAACACAGTTTGATCTGTATGTGCAGGTAAGCGACTGGAAGGACATGCCACACAATATCGACAGTTTCCGTCTGGCGACTCTGCAACAATTTGAACAGACACTACAGAGTCAAGGCATAAGGCGCCGGCCGGCCAACCGTAATTATCTGGTATGCGCGCTGCAGGCAACCCACTTCGGAGATCAGGTTGCTTACAACGTCAGTGTTGAATACTGGGAACTTGAGTCAACAAAAGTCAACACACTGCAATGGCAGCAGAGCGGCATCAGCACAGTTGCAGGCAACCTCTTTAGTGAGCAGCTGGTGGCCGATGAGTGTGCCACCCGCTTCCTTGGAGAGTGGTCACGGTGGAATCAGACAAACACCGACCTATAAAAATTCAGGTCAACTCAATCAGCCCGGCCCGAATGGCGATAATCGCCAATTCGGCGCTATTGGAGGCGTTGAGTTTTTGTTTGATGTGATACAGATGCGTGCCGATGGTACGGGGACTCAGGGACATGACATCGGCGATGTCCTGAACAGACTTGCCTTTGGCCAGCTCAATAAACACTTTGAATTCTTTTTCACTCAGCGCATCGACCGGGTTCTGTGTTCCTGACACCTGCTCAACCGCGATCGCCTGCGCAATCAGCGGCTCCAGATAGACAGCACCTTTGTGCACCGAACGAATGGCTTGCATCAATACTTCTGCCGCACTGCGCTTGGTCAGGTAACCTGCGGCACCGGCTTTAAGGACACGTCTGGCGTGCATCACATCTTCATGGGCGGAAAGCACCAGAATTTTCTGTTGCGCATTTCTGGCCAGGATCCGGCCTATCGCTTCAAGCCCGCCAATACCGGGCATTGAGATGTCCATCACCAGTACATCCGGGGCAAGCTCCTGAAATTGTCTGACAGCTTCCTCGCCGCTTTGCGCCTCTCCAACAACATCGATATCGTCAGAGCCTTGCAGCAAGAGTCTGAAGCCCATGCGCACGACAGCATGGTCATCTACCAGCATCACTCTTATTCTGTTTTTACTCATGGACTTTCCGGGGCAATGAAGGGCAGCGTTGCCACAATCAACGTGCCTCTGTCAGGAGTGGATTCAATCAGCACTTCGCCTCCAAAAGCATGCACACGTTCTTTGATGCCTAACATGCCAAACCGTCGCCCCTCGGAGAACTCCGCACTGAGCCCTTTACCGTCATCGCTGACGCATATCTGCAACTTGTCGTGCACGAGCGCCAGCGACACTGTCACCTGAGATGCCTCTGCATGTTTGACAACATTGGTCAGGCACTCCTGCACCACGCGGTAGACAGTGATGTTGAATTTTTCGTCGAAGTGGTTCAGTTCTGCAGCTGCATTCAACCTGATACCAAGCTGCGGATGCTGACGCTGATACTGTGCAACAAGCTCGCCGATGGCATCCGAAAGACCCAGATGATCCAGAGCACTGGGACGCAACTTGCGGATCATAGAGTGCACCACATCATAAATGTGCGAGGCGACCTCGACGATAGTCCGGGCATTGTTCCGGGTTTCATCGTGCTTGTGATCTTCACGGTTGGCAATTGCGGTACCGATAGTTTTGATGGCCGTGACGCACTGACCCAGTTCATCGTGCAGCTCTCTGGCAATGGCCCTTCTCTCTTCTTCAAGTTTGACATGAATCAGTTGCGTGAGTTTCCGACTCTGTTCCAGCTCACGCTCTGTCGTCAACGCCTCTTCCAGTGACGCGGCCATACTGTTGAAGGTGTGGCCAATGGCATTAAATTCCGGCAAGTCGTAGTTTTTTAAACGCACGCTATACTTGCCCTGCTCCATCTCGGACATCGCCATGACAATGTCCTTCAGAGGTTGCATCGTGCGGCCTAATACGCGGAATACCGCGACATTCAACAGTAGAAAAAACACCAGAAAAAACAGCGCAAAGCGTACCAGCTCATCCCACGCATCCAATACCGAACGCGATGAGTCAGGAGTAATTAATATAGAACCTTCTGACAACAACAGGCGAACCTCGCCAACATCAGGCGCCACCAGTGTGGAGAACCACTGCGGTGCCCAGCGTCCCTGTTTATACTCAGACGGTGGCGACTCGTAGACGAGCGTGTTATCGCTGTCATAAAGGCGAACCTCGTTTGCGCGCACACGCCCGACATTACGCAGATACTGAGTGAGGCTCGTCAGAGACTCCGGGGCCTCAGAAGAATAAACCGGTGACAGCAATATGGACTGTAGTAATTGGATCGACACGCGCGTGCCCGCCTCAATTTCCTGGCCGATTGACTTGCGTTTATAGTCGATCAGCACAAAGATCATGACAGCCACGCAGGCAAAACCGATGAGTGAAATGGCAAGATTGACTCTGAAGCGCAAATTCATCGCGGTCCTCCGGTCTGGCTACGAAGCAGACGATCACGTAGTCCATCCACCTCTTCTCTTAATGCCAACGCCAGACTGCCTGACAAGGCACTATGCCCGGCATTGCTGACCATCCGCAATTTCGCGTGCGGCAGGCGTTCGCTCAATTGATAAGCTGTAATCGGCGGGCACACCAGATCCAGTCTGCCCTGCACAATTGTCACAGGCACATGTATGTTTTGCGCGGCATCAAGCAAAGGACTGTCGGCCAAAAAACATTGATGCTTCAGAAAATGCAATTGTACACGGGCGCTGTTTATCAATCCCGGAGCCGTCAACTCCGGAGTCCTTAAGGTCGGAGTTGCCTCTGCCGGCCCTGCTGCTGCCAGAGGGCTCTGCTCCTGAGATTCAGAGCTGATTCTCATGAGCTGCATCTCATACTCCGCCCAGCGCCTTGCTGCGACGCTGGCGCGGTGTTGGTCGGTGCTGTGCACCGCCTGGTAGTACGACTCCAGCAAATTCTCCCCCATTCCGTCGGAGAATTGCGCCCAGGCTTCAGGAGCAAAGCGCGCCAGGTCCCGGGTGAACCAGTCCAGTTCCGCGTCAGAGCCCAGAAAAACGCCTCTCAATATCAGCTCCCGGACTTGCTGTGGGTGGCGCAGCGTGTAGGCGAGCGCCAGCGTACTGCCCCATGATCCGCCCAACAGACTGACTTTCTGGCTGATGCCCAACGCATCACGAATGCTATTGATGTCTTCTACCAGCGCCCAGGTATCGTTTTGCTGAGTCTCGCCGGCGGGAACAGACTTGCCGCAGCCACGCTGGTCAAATTGCACAATGTCGAAAAAGTCAGGGTCAAAATAACGCCGATGCGCGGCTCTGCTGTGACTGCCTGGACCGCCATGCAAAAAAAAGATGGGGTGGCCTCCCATTTTTCCGCTCCGCTCTACATAGAGCGAATGATGGGGTGACACCGCAATCATTTGAGCGAAGAAGGGCTCACTATCCGGATACAAGCTGTTGATGGTTAACTCCTCCGCAAAATAGACACCGGGCCTGTTTACATGGCTCTGCCGGCTTTGCCAATAGCACCGGACACATTCTCATGAAAATCATGAGGCGCTTTTGCTGATAATCCTGCATCGCCTCTGTGTCAGACAAGGCGAGAATCCCTGAGTCATGCTGTTGTACTGACTGCATGGTCCCACAGACACGGCAATGTGTTGTGTCTGTACGGGTTAACTTACTTTACCGAGGAGATGACAACAATGTGGATCAAGCCTGCTTACTCAGAAATGCGTTTTGGTTTTGAAGTCACCATGTACGTTGCCAACCGTTAATCACGCGGCAATCGCATGGGGAAACCCCGGAGAGAAAGCAGCCTCGTCACGAAGCTCTTTCTCTCTTTTCCAAGGTAAGGCGACGTTATGAGAGTACGAGTCCTGGGTTCTGCTGCCGGAGGCGGGTTTCCGCAATGGAACTGCAACTGCCCCAATTGCGACGGCGTAAGAAAAGGCACCATTGATGCAGCACCGCGTACACAGTCATCGATAGCTGTCAGCAGCGACAACATCAACTGGTTGCTATTCAATGCCTCCCCGGACATTCTGACCCAGTTTCAGCGCTTACCGGAGCTGCAACCCGCACGCGCCATCCGCGACACCGCTGTCCGGGCCATTGTGCTGATGGATGCCCAGATCGACCACACCACCGGGCTCTTTATGCTGCGTGAGGGCAAAACACCGCTCAATATCTACTGCACAGACATGGTCCACGAAGATCTGACGCGGGGAAACCCCATATTCAACATTCTCGGCCATTTCTGCGGTGTGGCATGGCATCCGATACCCACAGCGACGAGCACCAGCTTTCAGGTAGATGGCATCGAGGATATCAAGATCACTGCCATACCTTTAACCAGCAAAGCGCCACCCTACTCACCGCATCGGCATGATCCGCATGAAGGTGACAACATCGGCATCCGGCTGGAAGACACGCGTAGCGGAAAAGTATTGTTTTATGCCCCAGGGCTTGCCGCCATCGAGCCACATGTATTGACCATAATGCATCAGGCAGATTGCCTGATGGTGGATGGCACCTGTTGGAGCAACGATGAAATGCGCACTCTTGGCATCAGCGACAAGCTGTCACTGGATATGGGACATCTGCCCCAGTCCGGACCGGGCGGGATGATAGAGACGCTGAGACCACTCAAAGCGGCACGAAAAATACTTATTCATATCAACAATACAAATCCCATCTTGCGTGAAGACGCTCCCGAGCGACTGACATTAAAACAGGAAAACATCGACGTCGCTTTTGACGGCATGGACTTTACTCTATGACTACCAGCATTCCGACACCCTGGACGGCAGAACAATTTGAGGCGAAGCTTCGTGAAAAGGAGAAGTGTTATCACATCTTTCATCCCTTCCACATCGCAATGAATAGTGGCCAGTGCACAAAGGCACAAATTCAGGGTTGGGTGCTCAACCGCTTCTACTACCAGATCATGATTCCCATGAAAGACGGCGCGGTATTATCCAACATGCCGGACAAGGAGCACCGGCGTTTGTGGGTACAGCGCATCATTGATCACGATGGAATCGAAGGCGACGGTGATAATTGCGACTCGGGCGGCATCGAAGCATGGATCGCATTGGCCGGGGCCGTGGGTCTGAGGCGGGAAGATGTGTTATCGCTGAAAAGAGTGGTACCCGGTACCCGCTTTGCTGTTGATGCCTATGTCAACTTTGCCAGAACAGCCCCGTGGCAGGAGGCCGTGTGCTCTTCACTGACAGAGCTTTTTGCGCCCACCATCCACCAGAAGCGTCTGGACAGCTGGCCTGAACACTACCCGTGGATTGACGCCAGTGGCTACCAGTACTTCCGCAAGCGGCTCTCAGAGGCCCGTCGCGATGTAGACCATGGCCTGCGGGTCACATTGGAACACTTTAAAACAAGAGCTGAACAAGAGCGGGCACTGGATATTCTGCAATTCAAACTGAATGTACTGTGGTCGATGCTCGACTCGATTCATGTCAGCTACGGCATAGGGGAGTCGCAAAGTGGTGCGATTGCCAGGATGCACCCATGAGAGCAGAGCCATGAGCATCTCAACAAACCAGGCGCTGCGTTTTGCCAGGCAGTACAAGCTGCAATGGGAGCCCACACAAAACGCCTATGTATTGCTCTACCCGGAAGGGCTTGTGAAGCTGACAGAGAGCGCTGGAGAGATATTAAAACGCATCGATGGCAATGCCACTGCCCACGACATCATAAGCAGGCTCGAAGCGAGCTACCCCGGCGCTGACCTGCAACAGGACGTCCTTGATTTTTTGGAGCACGCTTATGACAAAGGCTGGATCACCAATGCCTGACGCGCCTCATTTTCCGCCCTCTGCTGACTCTGCGCCCGGCCCCCTGTGGGTGAACGCCGAGATTACGTACAAGTGCCCGTTGCACTGCGTTTTCTGCTACAACCCGCTGAATTACGCCTCGACTTTTGACAAAGAGCTGACGACGGATCAGTGGTTAAAGGCGCTGCGTGAAGCACGTGAGCTTGGCGCTGTGCAACTGGGCATTTCCGGCGGCGAACCGCTGATGCGCGATGATATCGAGGTGATCATCGCCGAGGCCAGCAAGATGGGCTACTACGTTAATCTGCTCACTTCCGGCATCGGACTCACAGAAGAGCGTATTGCAGCATTCAAAGCCGGCGGACTGGATCAGATACAACTGTCTTTCCAGGATTCGACAAAACAGCTGAACGACTTCCTATCCAGCACCAAAACCTTTGACCTCAAGTTGAAAGTTGCGCGACTGATTAAACAGTATGATTACCCTATGGTGCTGAACGTGGTACTGCACCGCCTGAATATTGATCATATCGGGCAGATCCTGCAGATGGCCGAAAGTATGCAGGCAGACCACGTCGAGCTGGCCAACAGCCAATATTACGCCTGGGCCTTCAAAAACCGGGAATATCTGATGCCCAGCCGCGGGCAGCTGGAGCGCGCCGAAACCGTGTGCAACGATTTTCGCGAGCGATTGGGCAACAAAATGAAACTTTACTTTGTCGTGCCTGATTATTACTCCGAGCGTCCCAAAGCCTGCATGAACGGATGGGGTTCGGTATTTCTGAATATTGCACCCGATGGTATGGCATTGCCATGCCATGAAGCCCGAATGCTACCCGGGCTGACGTTTCCGAATGTACGCGACCACGATATACGTACCATTTGGCAAGACTCTCAGGCGTTTAACGCCTACCGTGGCAATAGCTGGATGCCGGAGCCATGTCGCAGTTGTGATGAAAAGGAAAAGGATTTTGGCGGTTGCCGCTGCCAGGCCTTTATGCTGACTGGTGACGCCACCAATGCGGACCCCGTATGCAACAAATCCCCTCACCATTCGCTCATCACTCATCAGGTCGCGCTTGCGCAAGTCTTACGCGCCCCGGACGATGATGTGCGACCGCTTATCATCTTCCGGGATGACAGGAATTCGCGCAACTTATCTCAGGAATAGGCCTGAACTTTCAGTGTTCGCTAACAGACAGTTCTCCGCACGCTCTCTTGTTACATTAAGCCGGTAAACAGTGGATATGAGCCTTTACGGCTGCATCTCCCGACATTCTGCTATAACCGGAGTTCCGCATGATAAATTATCTGAATATTTTCAAACACAGAGCTTGGTTCGCTTTGATGTCAGTATTATTAATGACCACCCTTGCAGCGAATTCGCAGGCAGCTCCAACGGCCAGTTTCTCAGCTAATGCCGCAGGCGCCAACAATAACCTGACCCTGTCAGCTACAGTTAATGTAGCCGATGCCGATCTTGGCAAAACCGGAAATTATTACGTAGGTTTCAATTTCCAGAACGCCTGGTTATTTATGACACCGCAAGGATGGGTTGCCCACAGCACCGGTCCATACCCGGTCTTCGAAACCAGCGCTCTGCTCGGTGGGACGGCTGTGCTGTTAACCAACGCGGACGTTACGGCTTATGTCGGCGGGCAGCTCTATGTGGGCTACGGACTGACTGAAAGCGACATGCTGAACAATAACAAGTACGCTCATGTGTACACTGTGCCTGCCAATACCGTCCCCGGTGTCACACCAAAAGGCCCTGCAACTGTGTTACTCGGCACCTCTGCCAATTTTGCGATTCTTGCCAAGACAGGTGTTTCAACCGTGCCGCAGTCGGCCATCACTGGTAACGTGGGCGTGAGCCCCGCAGCGACGTCGTTCCTGACGGGTTTCTCGTTGACCATGGTCGGAACAACCTCGGCAACTTCAACTCAGGTCACCGGTTCACTGTACGGCGCAGACATGACACCGCCTACAAACACCACCCTGACCACGGCTGTGCTGGACATGCAAACGGCCTATACGGATGCTGCCGGTCGTCCGACGCCTGACTTTCTGAATCTGGGCGCTGGCAATATCGGTAGCCTGACGCTGACAGCAGGTCTCTACAAGTGGGGCACTTCTGTTGTGATCCCGGGCGACCTTGTGATCACCGGTGGTGCTGATGATGTGTGGATCTTCCAGATTGACGGAGACATGAGTATCAGTGCCAACAAACGTATCACGCTGGCGGGTGGTGCTCAGGCCAAGAATATTTTCTGGCAGGTTGCCGGCCAGGTGTTGATCGAGGCCGGAGCGCGTTTCGAAGGCAATATCCTGTCGCAGACTGCCATCACCATGCAGACTGGCGCGTCGTTAAACGGCAGAGCGCTGGCACAGACGATGGTCGCAGTTGACAGCGCTACGGTGGTTAAACCGCAGTAAGCGCGTTGCCAGTAACAGGATCCAAGACACAGAAAGAAAAAAAGCAGTTTTGATGTTGGCGCCTGCTGTCATGACATTGGTTCATAACAGCAGGCGCTTTTTTTTTGCAGAACCCGGCATTAATCCGTGATCGCTGCTGCGCCCGCGAGTGATACCTGTTCGTCCTCAGTGCCCCTGGCACCACTGGAGGTTATCGCGCCAATCCTTTCACCATTGAGCATGACTGGCACACCGCCAGCGAAGGTGACCCCACCTTCCACTTCGGCAATTTCCCCCGCTTGCAGTCTGCGTCCGTATTCCCCGGACGACAGCCCTGTAGCAGTTACAACACGTGCCTTGCTTAATGCTATGTCGTATGTCCGTGCAGAGGCACCGTCCATACGGTGAATCATCACCGGCACTCCCGCCGCATCAGCGATCACAATGGTGAGATTCCAGTTGTTGGCCCGGGATTCCGCTACCGCGGCTTCCATCGCCCGTTCTGCCATCGCGTATGTCAGAGCAGGAGCATCCTGGGCAACGCCATAGTTTGAGAGCCCAAAACCACAGATCAGTGCCAAGCCAGATAGAAATTTCCTCATTTCATTTACTCCTAATATCAGTGGGGCCTTTTGTTGGAAGTATCGATCACGCAAGTCAGACTTCAGCATCGCGTCCGGACATGTCGCTCTTCGGAAGCTCCAAATTGAATGGTGAGCGGACACTATGCCATCATAAGTTTGCGGCTTCAATTTTATGGGCACCTATTGCCCGGAGGAGTTCCCATGACGCACCGCATCTTCAGCATGGCGTTTGCCACGGTCTACCCCATGTATGTGCAGAAAGCGGAGCGTAAAGGCCGCACTAAAGAGGAGGTGGATGCCGTTATCTGCTGGCTGACCGGTTATGACCTTGCTGGTCTGCAGCAGCAGTTGGCACTGGAAAACGACTTTGCCACGTTTTTTGCCCAGGCCCCTTCCATTAATCCCGATTGTGCCCTGATCACCGGGAAAGTGTGCGGCGTGCAAGTGGAAGCGATTGAGGACCCATTAATGCAAAGAATCCGCTGGCTGGACAAGCTTGTTGATGAACTGGCCAAAGGTAAAACCATGGAGAAGATTCTACGTATGCAAAAGACTGATTTCTGATGTCTGAATCTCACAAGCCGGATCTGTTCCAGTTTCAGACGCCCTCGGTTCGCCATCTTGCGTGGTTATGTCACGCGCCACAGCTGCTCAGCGATCCAAGTGTGTTTTATCCTGACGCGCTGCTGCCGGATGACTACGTCACGACATTGCAGGCATGGGACCAGAACCCGGGCGCAAGGCCCTCCATTCTCGATGCCACGCCTCACTACCGTCTCGGGCTTTATGTCGAATCCCTCTACGCATGCCTGATTCAGGATTTGTTGGGCTGGACTATTCTGGCCAGAAATCTACCTGTCCGCACTGGCAAACTGACACTGGGTGAACTTGATTTTCTTATACACAATCCGTACATGGGTGTCGTCGAGCATCATGAAATAGCCATCAAATTCTACCTTGGGTATGGCGGCTCCGCTGCTGCGCCGGCAGGCTGGTACGGCCCCAATGCACAAGACCGGCTGGATATCAAAACAGCCAGATTGCTTGAACAACAAAGCCCGCGCGGACTGATGCCTGAAACCGCGCAAGTGCTGGAACAGTTGGGTATTGCATTACCCAAAGTCAGTCGGGTGTTTATGCCGGGTTATCTGTTCTATCAGAAAGTGCCGGTCAATCACAAAGTGCCGACGCGTGGGGCATCAACATCTGAAACCGCGCCGCATTTTACTGCTATGGCAAATCCCGTGTTGTCAGCAACAACGCCGGACAGCGTGCCGTCAAACCACCTGCGCGGTCACTGGATGTATCTCGACGACGTAGCAGAGATTGACACCACAAAATGGGTGCCACTGATTAAACCGCACTGGCTGGGGCCGTGGGGACAAGCTGAAGTACCAGACAGCACTGACTCGATTCAGGTCCTATCTGAAATAGAAGATAAAGCGACACCGGGGCTTTTTGCCATTCTGCAGCACGACAGCATGACCGGTTTATGGAAAGAAACGGACCGGGTGTTTGTTGTGCCATCGCATTGGCCACGGCGCCTCTGACTCACACATTGACTCACTCATTGCAAACTTTTTCTCCAAAGCTCAGGAAAATTGACAGCAGTCTGCCTGCAACAATTTCGCTATATTACAGAACACTTAATCCTTAACTGTGTGAGCGCATTTCCGGATATTCGTTGGTCAGGGGGCAGATCCGAGGATCTGCCCCTTCACCCCTACGGGTTGCGTGAACCGTCGATTTCTACCACCACACGTCGGTCAGGTGCCAGGCAAGCAATAGTTGCTGCATTGCTGCCCAATCCGCGGCAACCGCTTGCCGGGGTCACCGGTTCGTCGTTGGCAACACCACGCGCTGTGATTCTGTTGGCCGCTATTCCGCCCTGAACCAGATAAGCACGCACTGCGTCGGCCCGGCGCTGCGACAATCCCAGGTTATAGTCACGTGTGCCAATACGGTCAGTATGTCCGATAACAACAACAGCTTCATAACTCAGGCCGTTGATCTGACGAATCAGCTGATCCAGCTCCTGCCGTCCGGCCGACGACAGAGCTGCGTCATCAAAATCAAACAGCGCACTAGCAGCCAATGTGACGCTGACTGGTTGTGGTGCGGGAGTTGGGGCAGGTGCTGGAGCAGGCGCAGGCGCTGATGCAGGAACGACCGGAGCCAGAGCGGCCGTGCGGCCGAAGCGATAAACCATGCCCACCGATGCCAAATTAACTTTAGAGTCTGTAATCTGGTTTGCAGGCAAGCGCGCCTGTTCCCATTCGGCACGCAGTGACAATGCATCAGAGAAGTCATACTCAAGACCAACACCCACTTTGGCTTTGGACTCGCGGCTGGTGCGATTCACAAATCCGGTAGGTGTGGCGTTGCTGCTGGAGAACGACTGTTTGACAGAGTTACGCGACATACCTGCGCGAAACAGACCAGACAGATTCTCGGTGAAAGGCAGAGTTGCGACCACATCCACCCCGATACCGGACAGATCGGCTTTGCCTCTGAGATCACCAGCCGGGTTGAGGCGGGCTCCGAAATCAAAGTTGCCTAAATCGAAGTAAGTCAATTCAGTCGCCAGGTAACGATTAAAATCGTATCCGGCCAGAATTTTCCATGCAGTATCACGATCGGATGAATCATGCGTATTAAACGAAAAACCATTCGGCTGCAGGGTTTGAGACAGGTTACCGGATGATATGTTGCCCAGACTTTTACCAATACTCAGGCCACCGTATAAACCGCTGTCCTGTGCCTGCGCCTGGAAGCTTGCAAACATGAGCGTGATTGCGACCGTCAGCAACTTCAGCGGCGTTTTATGATAACTATTAGATTGCGTACATTGCGCCATGAATTTGTCTCCATCATAAATGGGGTTTCGTTACGTGCAGCTTTGGATTCTTCCTGTTCAATCCGCAGAAAACAAGTGGTTTAGCTCAATTTTGTGCGCTGGCATGCATAAAACCATTCATTTCCCGTGCCCGGCCGGAACAAATGTGCAGAGCTACGCAACGGCATGAGCCAAGCTCCTTATCAGCACCATGGGTGCAATTGTAGGTGGCTGGCATTAAGCCTTCCCTCACGCTGTCGATTTTACGTCCTTCCGAACGACCATTGCTGAGGCTTAGGGGGCACCAGTCTTGGGCCTGCGGTGCCGGACATTCAAACAGGTTATTTTTTGACCTACTTCAGTCATATGCTTCTGCTCCGCTGATATCGAGGCGAATTTGATTTCCGCACAGGCAGTGTTCGCCCAAGAAAAAAATCACTGCAAGCGATGATGACCAAGTTACACTAGTGGGCAGCAGCGCTGAATAACGCCCTACAGCAATGTGCTTACAACAACGCCGCCTTGAGCAGCAGCTGGGCTGCCGGGCAATTGCCCAAAACCGCGGCATAATACAAGGACACGCAGGAGTACTCACATGCCCGACGAGGCAATCATATCGGTCAGCAATCTCAGCAAAGTTTACCCTTCGGGATTTCAGGCGCTGGACAATATCAACCTGACCATAAAACGCGGCGAAATTTTTGCACTGCTCGGCCCCAACGGCGCGGGTAAAACGACATTGATCAGTATTCTTTGTGGTCTGGTGAACCCCGGCCCCGGCGAGTTGAAAGTGGATGGGCTGGATGTCGTCAAAGATTACAGGGCAGTTCGCAGAAAAATCGGTCTGGTACCACAGGAAATTTCCATCAGTATGTTTGAAACCGTGTGGGCGACTGTGAATCTGACGCGAGGCCTGTACGGGAAAAAACCGGATAACGTCTATCTGGAAAAACTGCTGCGCAGTCTGTCCTTGTGGGACAAAAAGGACAATAAGCTGATGACCTTGTCCGGCGGCATGAAGCGTCGCGTCCTGATAGCCAAAGCGCTGTCGCATCAGCCTCAGGTTCTGTTTCTGGATGAACCAACTGCCGGCGTGGATGTCGAACTTCGCCGTGACATGTGGCAAATGATCAGGGGGCTGAAAAATGATGGCGTTACTATCATTCTGACTACGCACTACATTGAAGAAGCTGAAGACATGGCTGACCGGGTAGGTGTGATCAATAAGGGCCGCATCGTGTTGGTGGAAGAAAAAGCGGAGTTGATGAAAAAACTTGGCCGCCGAGAACTTGTATTGGAACTACCCGCGCCTCTACCGGCGCTGCCGGCAGCCGTGCAGATCGACGGTCTTGTTCTGAGCGCGGATGGCAAAAAACTCACCTACACTTACGATACTCGCAGCGATTATGGGGAAATTGGTCGCGTCATACGCACACTTTATGATCATGGCATTGAGTTTCGTGATCTGCAAACTTCACAAAGTACCCTGGAAGATATTTTTGTCAGCCTGGTGTCGGGCAATGATGCCAATGCAGTGGAATCCAAAGGAGGTGCACAATGAATTTCCAGGCTATCAAGGCAATTTACCGGTATGAAATCAACCGCACACTGCGCACGTGGAAACAAAGTATCGCGTCACCCGTGATATCCACTTCACTTTATTTCATTGTGTTTGGTTCAGCAATCGGCTCGCGCATGATGGACATTGATGGCGTCAGTTATGCCGCATTCATTGTGCCGGGCCTGATACTTCTGACAATTCTGGTAGAAAGTATAAACAATGCCGCTTTTGGCATTTATATGCCTCGTTTCACCGGGACTATTTATGAAATTCTGGCAGCTCCAATTTCAGCGTTTGAAATTGTGATTGCCTATGTGGGGGCCGCTGCCACCAAGTCGGTGGTGCTGGGATTGATCATTCTGCTGACCGCCAGGGGGTTTGTCGATTTCTCAATTGTCTACCCATTTTGGATGCTGGCGTTTCTGGTGCTGATCTCTGTAACATTTTGCCTGTTTGGATTTGTGCTGGGGGTTTGGGCTGACGGTTTTGAGCGCCTGCAGATTGTCCCGATGATGGTGGTAATGCCACTGACGTTTCTGGGCGGCAGTTTCTACTCTATCAATATGTTGCCTGGTATCTGGCAGACAGTAGCGCTGTTTAATCCGGTGGTGTATCTGGTGAACGGATTCCGCTGGAGTTTCTACGGCGTATCTGATGTCAACGCTGCACTGAGTCTGAGTATGATATTTCTGTTTATGCTGATCTGCCTGAGCGTTATCTGGTGGATATTTAAAACAGGATACAAAATTAAGGTATAAAGTCAGCGCCGTGCAACCGTCACGACCGTTGCACGGCTGATCCTGTCCAGAACCCGATAAATTAGCTTTGACCCCTGTCAATCTCGATAACCCCACACGCGAGCCTGTCCCCGGCATCCCCGGACGGCTGGCTTTGCAGATCGTCGGCATCAGCGTGAATTACAACGGATCGTCCAAGAATCGAATCCTCATCCGAGAACGACAGAACGCTATCAATTACGCTGGTTTGCGCTACGCCGACGCCGTTGGATAACAGATTGCCAAGGTCTCCGGCATGCCGGCGCACAGAGTCGGGGGCACCATGCTGCTGATTATGGGGATTGTAGTGATCGCCCGCAGAAGAAGCATCGGCCGCGCTGCAATCGCCAAACTCATGGATGTGGAAGCCGTGCGCACTTGTTGGCGGCAGACCTTCAACATTGGCGCTGACCGTAACGCCCACTTCTGTGTTTGAGAAGATCACTGTGCCACTCACTTCGCTGCCCTCAGTCGGTTGCAGCACGGCAATGAATTCTGACACCGATTGGGCCGGCAGATCTCCGGCGCTTGCTGGTCGATCCGCTGCTGGTTGAGCGGATCCCGGCTGGGCTGTTTCCGCAGTCCGTGTAACCTCGGTTTCCGGACTACAGGCGACCACCACAGACAGCACAGACAAGGCAAACACGGCAGGTTTTATGTTCATCATAGTTAAACTCCGAGCTATGAATGTACAGGAAGACCAGCATTGTCTTCCCCTTGGGGATTATCAGTACTACTGAACGGTAGACCTTTGTCAGACGCAGAAGTTCAGGTCACAGCGCGGGTGACAGCCAGACCCGCTCCGGCAGCAATGCCTGTCAAAAGAGTGCCCCAGATGAGATCGGTGGCGAGCATACGCCAGGTCCAGCCCTCCAGTGTGGCGATATTGGTGAACTCGTAAGTGCCATACGCCAGCGCTCCGAACAGTGCGCCGAGCAGGAATACATTGAGCAGCGGTCCGTCCGAGCGCAACGCCGGCAGTGAGACAAACCACAGAAGACCGCCGACATAAAAAAGGTAAAAGATTGCTGCGGGCACCAGTCGCGGCGATTCACGCAGCATCCCTCCAATATCCAGCTCAAACACGGGACGGATCAGAAACCGTAGCCCCATCGCGTCGAGGCCAAGGAAAATCACAGCGGTAGTGACATAAAGGATCACAATGTTCATCTGGCACCTCTCGGGTAGCTAGACATACGAAGAACAAACCGTATCGCCAAAAATAATGTTTGTCCACCTCAGCTGAGGCTGCGCCTTTGAGCTGCGACAATTTGTCCAGTCGCCACTTCCACTAAAATCTGCGATCATCCGCCACCGCCAAAATAACTATAACTGGCACAACAGCCAGTACTTTTTCTTCCGGGAGTAATTGTTTTGAACCGTGCAACCCTCCTTGTTGGTGCTCTGCTTGTGGCATCAACCGTCATACATTCGCCCGCCATTCATGCTCAGTCGCCGTCCCCTGTCTCTGCCATCCCATTGCTCGCACAAGAACCTGAGTTGACTGACTTCGATGGAATGCGTCCGGCGACTGAAGTCGCCAGCACCATGGTCCGCATGGACGCGTTTGTTCAACGCGAACCCACTGATGGCGCTGTCCCGTCGCAACGCACAGAAGTTTACCTGGGTTACGACAACAAGCAGTTCTATGCCGTATTCCTCGCGTTTGACAGTCAACCGGAACAAATCCGCGCCACCCTTTCATCACGCGAAAACATTGATGGTGACGACAGCATAGAACTCACCATCGACACCTTTAATGATCAACGTACGGCCTACAACTTCCGTGTCACACCGCTGGGAATTCAACGTGACGCGCGCTGGACAGAGGGCCGCGACATGGATGTATCGTGGGACGCTGCCTGGGAGTCTGATGGTGAACTGACTGATCAGGGCTATATGGTGAAGATTGCCATACCGCTGAGCAGTATCCGATTTCCCAAGGCCGACATTCAGACCTGGCGCATGCAGGCCGGGCGTTTTATTCCTCGCGCCAGTGAGGAGTCTTACTGGCCGCAATATTCACTGATACGCGGCGGACGTCTGAATCAGGCTGCGCTTGTCTCCGGCATGGAGAATCTTGAACCCGGAAATAACAGTCAGTTTATTCCCTATATATTCTCTCGACAGGCAGAAACCCTGAACCTCAATGCGCCGGGCGGACCTGCGATGCGCAACGCTACCGAGCTCGAACTGGGACTGGATGCGAAGTTTGTATTTCAGGATGCCTGGGTGTTAGACCTGACACTGAACCCTGACTTCTCTCAGGTTGAATCGGATATGCCCCAGGTAACTGTCAACGAACGCTTCGAAGTTCTTTACCCTGAACGACGTCCGTTTTTTATAGAAAATGCCGACTTCTTCAAACCCACAGATGCTCAGTATTTGTTTACCCGCCGAATTGTGGACCCTGAGGTGGGCATGCGCTTCACCGGACGCCAGAACGGATGGGGGTTTGGCGCACTGTTAATGAATGATGAAGCGCCCGGGCAAAACCGCGCGGCAACCGACCCTTTACGGGGCGAGGATGCACGTATCAGTGTTATACGCGGCTTCCGTGATCTGGGAGGGCAAAACCGAATTGGCACCTTATTGATAGAAAGACAACTGGGGGACGGCTATAACCGGCTGACTGGCGTAGACGCGCGGTTTTACCCGAACGACAACTGGATATTTACCGCCGCTGCCATGAACTCCACAACAACGCCCGTGCTGGGTGGCAAAAAAATCAGCGGATTGCAGCGGGACATTTTGTTGGAAAGGCGCGGCCGCACCTTCACCACACATTTGCATTGGGTGGACACTGAAGCAGACTTTGTCTCCCAGCTAGGTTTCCAGAATCGCTGGTATCGTTCTGACACAGAAGGCATACACAGTTTCCATAGTGTAAATTTCTATCCACG
Source organism: Pseudohongiella sp. (assembly GCA_030651695.1). Lineage (GTDB taxonomy): Bacteria > Pseudomonadota > Gammaproteobacteria > Pseudomonadales > Pseudohongiellaceae > Pseudohongiella. The sequence continues at coordinate 254,969 of JAUSCD010000031.1, forward strand.
TGATTCAGCACTCACCAGTTGGGGTCCGCGACTGTCCGCCTCGTATCAAAACGACAAGTCAGGCACCAAGCTGTATTCATCTGTAGCGCCTTCGCTGAACCTGAATTTTAATACCACACGCTTCAGCGTCAACATCAGTGATACCGCAGAAACACTGAGGCCCCGTGACTTTGCCGGATTGCCCGCGACCCGCGTTTATGACTACAGCACAGCGGGTGCACAAATTCGTGATGAGTCTCTTTCCAGTCTGACAGTAGATTTGCAATACCGGGCGGGTACCGCCTTGAACCTGGTGCCGCCGCGCGGGCAACTGCCGTCCGTAGCTGACACCGACCGCGTCGATCTGAGTCTGCTGTGGAGACCCACTCAGCAGTTGCGCGTAGACAACACATATCTGCGCACTACACTGGATACCAAAACCGGCATCAGCGTGTTTGAAAATGAAATCATCCGCAGCAGCTGGAATTATCAGTTTACACGCGAGATCTCATTGCGGTTTATCGCGCAATACGAAACCACAAACGCCGGGCCGGCAACCCGCCTGACTGACAATAAGAATCTGAACTTCGATGTTCTGCTGCGCTACGTGATCAATCCGCTATCAGCATTTTATGCCGGCTTCAACACTAACAGCCGTAACTTTGAAATCATCGACACACCCGATGGCAGAGAGCTGGTGCCATCAAACAACCTGACAACAGACGGAGAGCAGTTTTTTGTGAAATTTTCATATCTGTTCCAGCGTTGATATAAGTGATAGTTGCAGTGCGGGAGTAGCCTGCGACAATATGTCCGATGTTTAAATGAATAGTGTTATGTAACACTACTTGCGATGGAAAACCTCCTTGGCCGGTGTCTGGATTGAATACAGACACCGGACTTTTTGGGGGAGGCAGTCTTGGTTGTATCTTCTTATTTGTTGTTCTGCAAGCGCTCCAGAAAATACGCGTAAATCAACGCATCCAGCTGAGCGCGCTGGTTGTTGTTGGCAGCGCCCGCATGCCCTCCCTCAGTGTTTTCGTAGTACAACACGTCATGCCCCTGATCCAGCATCTTGGCAACCATTTTGCGTGCGTGCCCGGGATGGACACGGTCATCGCGGGTCGACGTGGTAAAGAATATTTTTGGATATGTCACATCAGCATGAACGTTATGGTAGGGCGAGTAGCTGCGGATATAAGCCCACATATCCTCCTGATCAGGATCACCGTATTCACCCATCCAACTGGCACCCGCGAGCAATTTACTATAACGCTGCATATCCAGCAGTGGCACCTGACTGATCACCGCATTAAACAGATCCGGTCGGCGTGTAACTGCGGCGCCTACTAACAAACCTCCGTTACTGCCGCCGCGAATCCCCAAATGACGCGGTGAGGTGATCTTACGTGCGATCAGATCTTCAGCCACAGCTTCAAAATCCTCATAGACCTTGTGGCGGTTTTTTAATAATCCGGCCTGATGCCAGCGCGGACCAAACTCACCACCACCACGGATATTGGCCAGCACATAAACTCCGCCCTGTTCCAACCAGTTGCGGCCGATGATTGCGGAATACGATGGTCTGTAGGAAAGTTCAAAACCACCATAAGCCCACAGTTGTGTCGGATTGCTGCCGTCCCGCTCGGCAGCCCGGCTGATCACCACAAAATATGGAATCTGAGTACCGTCCGCTGATGTTGCCATGTACTGATGAGTTTCGAATTGGCTGGCATCAAACATTGCCGGCATGCTTTTTAATGGCGTGCTCTGCAGCGAGTTATCCACATGATATAAGGTAGTTGGCTCAAGAAAGCTGTTGTAGCTGACAAAAAAATCCTGGTAGTGATAGGACGCATTTTGTACTGCCACCGACCCATTCGGGTCAAATGCCACTGTTTCTTTTAACCAGCTGTCACTGGAACTTCCGTCTCCCAACGCGGCCATTGTAAATCGCTCGAGTCGACCGCGGACATTGTCCAGCCAGTTCACAATGACAGCATTGCGGGTAAACTGGATGTCAAGAATGGCGCTACGCTCGTCGGGCTGGATAAACAGCTTGAACTGCGCCGCTCCCGCTAACACGTCGGGCATGGGCGCATAAATGACAGCGCCCTGTTTGAATTCATGCCAGTCGCTTTTCAGCTCAACAAACAGTTGGTTCCGGAACAGTCCGGTGATTATTGCATCCTGCGGAATAGCAAGAGCGGTCAGCTCACCACCGGTATAAACAAAACGATCCATTGTGTAAAACGTCAGACTCTCATGAACAACCGGGTAGGTATTCTCACCGTCCTCCAGTTTATACGAATACACTGACACGCTATCGACGGGTGCCGAGTACAGCAGTTCAGATTCCTGCACAGTATGTCCGCGCTGCCAGACCCTGAGCTGAGCCGGATATCCGGAATCGGTCATGCTGCCCGGCCCGAGATCAGTGCCCACAATAATGGTATTCTCATCCAGCCAGTTCACCCGCGATTTGGCTTCAGGCAATTCATAACCGTTTTGCACAAATTCTTTTGTGGAGATATCAAACTCGCGCACCACCGCTGCATCAGAGCCGGCGATGGACAAACTCATCAGGCAACGATTGTAGTCTGGCGCCAGACAATTGATGCCGCCCCAGGTCCAGTTCTGGCTTTCATCAGCAGCCAATTTGTCCAGGTCCAGCACAGTCTCCCAAGCCGGATCTGATTTGCTGTATTCCTGCAAAGTGGTGCGCCGATACAATCCGCGCACGTGAGTTGCATCACGCCACAGGTTATACAGATATTCACCACGACGACTGATCTCGGGGATACGCGCGGTACTGTTGTGAACTTCCAGCGCATTCTGGTAGAGCTGCTGGTAGGCGGGGTGAGACATAATCTGAGGCAGAGATCGGGTATTCTGTTGCTCCACCCAAGCCAGTGCAGCCTCGCCCTCGACCTCTTCCAGCCAGAGATAGTCGTCAGCCATTGCTGACTTCCCAACACTCCCTGCTCCCAATGCAATTGTTGTGAGACAAGCGCTCAGCATTGATTGTTTCAGACCAGCCATTTGTTTGTTCCCCATAGTGATTACGCGTCTGCGTGGTGATTACGCGTCTTCGTGGACTTTATAACAAACCGGTCGGTTTGACGATCCACAGGCTGACTGAGGCACAAAATTACCAGACGATCACTACCAAATAATGTCGAGTGCGCCGCATTGGCGCAGATTCATGTCGGCGGTGACAAGGCTTGCATGATGCACTATTGAACTTGCGGCAATAATTCTATCCGCAGGGTCACTATTCAACTCACTACTAAAACTCACTGATAATTCTGCGATGTCCGGAGAAACAGGTACAACTGAAATATTCCGCGCCTTGAGATACAGGCTGAGGAAGTTTGCAGCGTTGGTGCTGATCTGCAGCCTCGACCGCTGAATCAGCATCGCAATTTCCCACATGGAAATATCCGACATCAGCAATTCGTTTTTGCCATCAGCCTGTTCTATCGCAGATATTGCTTTTGCGGAGAGTTTTGATGGGTCCAGTGCATCCCAGATGATGGCGCAGGTGTCGAGTAAAATCACAACAAAGCATCCCACTGAGTTTCAACCGGGCTGACAACATCGTGAATCTTTGCACTGACAGCTAACTCCGCAAGCTGAGCTTTTGCCACCGCTTTTTGATCAAACGGAGCGCAAATCGTTGCGATCACTTTGCCATTGGTGGTGACGGTGATTTGTTCGCCATGATTTGCTTTATCCAAATATTTCAACAAATTAGCTCGAAGCTCACTTATATTGATAGTCATCATGATCCGGTCACCTGTACAACAACATTGTACAAATACCATACCGAAGCCTGCATAACTATTCAAGCATCTGTGAAAGCAGGCTGCCGAACTTCTTACTCCCCTGAGTGCTCATTACATGGAAATTGCGAATTGTTACGGCATTTTGCTGTCTATTAATTGAAAAGCTTTCACTATGAACGACAGCGGATGGAGAGAGTTGATACTTGCCGCGGGGAGATGACTATGGCTACAGGTTGGGCACAAGATGGCGCTGTACAGGATCAGATTGACGACACCGTCGAAGAGGCGGTACAGCGTGCGCGCAGCCAACTACCCAGCGGCAAGAGCCTGATCCACTGCGAAGAGTGCGATGCGGCTATTCCGCAAGCCAGACGCAATGCGCTGCCTGGCGTACGCCTGTGTGTCACTTGTCAGGCCGCGCTGGACGAGGCTCAAATAAAGCACGGGGGTTTCAACCGCCGTGGCAGCAAGGATAGCTAGCTGCGGTGATTCTGCCGGTCGTCGCGGACGGCTCATCACGGAAGAGCATTTACTCACTTGAGGAATTACCAGACGGCATGACACAGACCTCACCCCCTCGCAGCACACAAGCACGCGAACCTATGCCGGAGCTGACCGGTAACGAACCCTTTTTTATGGTGATGAATACGGGCTCCGGCAGACACGATGCCCAGGAGATCAAGGACACCATTGCCCGCGTCATGCAGCAAGCCAATCGGCGATATGAGTTGATGGCCGTGGACGATGGTTCTGAATTGATTCCTGCGGCCAAAAATGCGCTGGCCCTGGCCAGAGAACAGGGCGGCGTTGTGGTCGCAGTCGGCGGCGACGGCACATTGAATGCCGTCAGTCAGGTAGTGCTTGGCTCCGGCGTCCCGTTTGGAATACTGCCGCAAGGCACCTTCAATTATTTTGGCCGCCGCTATGGCATCTCTCAGGACACCGAGATAGCCGCGCGCTGCCTGGTAGATGCAAAGATCCAGCCTGTCAATGTTGGCCTTCTGAACGACAAAGTCTTTCTGGTCAATGCCAGCCTTGGCCTGTACCCGCAATTGCTTGAGGACCGTGAGGGGTATAAGCAACGCTATGGCCGCAGCCGTTGGGTGGCGCTTTGGTCGGCTGTAGTGACGTTGTTCAAAGCACACCGACAACTCAACGTGCAGATCGATCTGGATGGCATGCAGGGGGATGGCAACCAAGGGCACAGCAAACAGCGTACGTTGCGCACGCCGACCATTGTGGTCGACAACAACGCTCTGCAGCTGGAACACATGGGGCTGGACCAGACTGATGAGCTGGCCCACAACCATCTGGTCGCCATCACTTCAAAACCGCTTGGCACACTCGAGCTCTACGGGCTGCTGTTGCGCGGCCTGCTGAGCCGGCTCGGCGAAGACAAGCATGTGATCAGCTTTGGTTTCCAGTCGATGACGGTTCGCCTGCGCGGTAGGCGCACACGCACCAAGGTCGCGATGGACGGCGAGATTTCTTACATGGAATCGCCCCTGGTGTTCAAGGTTGCCGAGCATCAACTTCCGCTGCTGGTAGCCCGCGACCCGGAATTGCGGGAGAGCGCATGATCCGGCTGCTGCAGATATCCGATACGCATTTTGGTACCGAAAGGCCAGCGGTCATGGATGCCATTCGTGCGCTCTGCCAGTTGCAAAAACCCGAGCTGGTAATTCTCAGCGGCGATATTACCCAGCGCGCACGGCGTGCTCAGTTTGCTGCGGCCAGGGAGTTCACCGATCAGCTGGACGCCCCGCTGCTGAGCGTGCCCGGCAATCATGATTTGCCCCTGTTCAATCTGTTCGCACGGCTGTCCAACCCATACCGCAACTACCGCAGGTATTTTGGTGACGAACTCGAGCCTGAGTTTGAGACCGATCAGGTGCTGGTCATCGGCGTGAACAGCACCCGGCCCGGGCGGCACAAGAATGGCGAGCTGAGCGACGAGCAAATTGAGCGGGTAGCCCGGCGCCTGCGCCAGGCCAGCTCCACCCAGCTGCGCGTGGTAGTCCAGCATCATCCGGTGCGCGCTGTGGAAGCATCGGACACAGAGAACCTGATGATCGGGCGCGAAAAGGCCATACCTGCGTGGGTCGATGCCGGGATGGATCTGGTGCTGGCCGGACATATCCATCTGCCTTACGTGCTGCCTTTGTACGGCGGGCAAGGCGAGGATGGCCGGCAAGCCTGGACGGTGCAAGCCGGCACTGCGGTCTCGGAGCGTGTGCGCGGCAATATATCCAACTCGGTTAATGTGATCAGTTATCAGCACATACAAGGTAAACCACGGTGCGTGGTAGAGCGCAGGGACTACAACCCTGATTCAAAAGCCTTCGAATCAGCACTAAGTACGACGGTGGCGATCAGCCGCAGCTGATCCCGGACACACAAGCGCTCAGGTATTTGTGAAAGCAAGCCGGCGAACTCGTTACTCCTCAGCCTGCTCTTCTTCGCTTTCTCCTTCTCCAGCATCGTCCTTTTTCTCCAGCTCCTGAGTGCGGCGGATAAACTCGTCCTGATCGCCATAATAATTGTCTATGGCATGCTCGGAGGAAATCGGGCTGAGGTAATGCGGTTCAGTCAGCCCTTTTTCGCGCATGGCCAGTCCGGTCAGGCAGGCTTTGACAATGTGTGCGCTGTTAACCGTTGTTGCATAGGTTGGATCCAATGCCGGATGCAATTCAACAAGATCAAAACTGATGACGTTGGATTCTGCGCACAGCCGACGAACAATCGTGATTGACTCGCGCATGGTCAAGCCCCCCGATACTGGCGTGCCGGTTGCCACAGCAAATGCCGGATCGATGACATCGATATCAAAAGAAATATGAATCTTGCGCCCCTCTTCGCTGGCTTCGGCAACCACACGGTCCAGAACCGCGTCCCAGCCGCGCTGTTCAACTTCCGCCATGGTGTGATAACGCATACCTATATCGCGCATCCATTTAAACGCGGCCTCATCCGGCCCGCTTGAGCGCAGTCCCACCTGAATATAATCCGCGCCACGAACATGACCCTCATTCAACAATCGGTACACTGGTGCGCCGTGATTAATCAGATGGGTATCGCCCCACCAGGCATCGTAGTGTGAGTCAAAGTGGATGACGGACACTCTTTCTTTTCCGTAAACATCAGCGAGTGCGGCCACGTTTGGATACTCCAGCGAGTGATCGCCGCCAATGATGACGGGCACAGCCCCGGTCTCGGCAATCTCGCGCACAATTTCGCGCACGTGCTGCATGGAGCGCTCCGTGCTGTCGTTGTCCATCGCAATATCACCGTAGTCGACTATGTTAAGTACACTGCCCGGAGTGATCTGCACGTATTGATCCATACCACCCAGGGCACGGCCCATGACCCGCATATCGATGGTGGCCTGAGCCCCGGAGTCGCGCCAGCCTGAACCCATGTTCAACGGCGCTCCCACAATGGCTACATCAACTTCTCCGGCAATCAGATCCTCTTTGGTCAGCGCCAGTGGAAATCCGCCAAATGTCGGTGGCCCACCGTTGCCGTTGTAGCGACCAAGCGCAATCGGGCCAGCTTCACGCTCAGGATCCATGGAGCGCGGACGCTGTAAGCGCCATGCATTAAACGCCGGAGAATCCGTGGCCAACGGTATATTGGGCTGATCGCGACCTTCCATGTAACGGGTGCGTGCAATAACACTTTGCATGGCTTCTACCCAGGCTTTGATTTCTTCCGGGGTATGAGACTCAAGATATTCAGCTGTTTTCTCCGGATCACCAGCAAAACGACGGGCATCTCCGCTTTTCAGGAAGCTGATCTGCTCTTCTGTCAGCAGTGCCATTTTTTCGCTCACACTATCCGGCAGTTCTATCGGTGGAGCTTCTTTTTCGCGGAGATCTACCGTATCAAATGGATAGCGATTGGCGCCCACAACATGTTCCGGTGTCAGTATGGGTTCCTGTGGCACATCCTCCTGCGAATGCGTCAACACAGGTAAAACCAGTCCTGTCAGCAGGACAACGGAATGCGCGAGCGTCAGTAAATTTGTATCAGGAAATTTTTTCATCGCACGATCCAATGGAGAAAGAGTCTCGAGTAGTTTTTTTGACAAGACAGCGGGCTTGAGTCTGGCATCAGTTCTGACCGTGACTCAGCGCCAGCGGATGAATTTCATCCGGCGCAAATCCTGCTCTGCGCGCAGCCATACCGTTCAGACAGGCATTCAGCACAGCGTTGGCATTCACGGCAGAAAGTCGCGAGAAATCCAGCATGGGTGCAAGATCGGTGATTTCAAAACCGACAATGTCGCGTGCTGCACACAAATGCCGGATAGTAGAAGTAACGTTCTGAATACTAAGACCGTTGGCAACAACACGTCCTGCAGCAACCATGTCACCCGGATCAATCACACTGACATCAATCGACACAAAAATCTGTTCTGGCAATGCACCCAGATCCGAGATCACGCTGTTCATTACCGCGTTGTATCCGCTGCGATTGACTGCAGCCATTGTGTGATAACGCACACCTTCGCTACGCAACCATTGCAAGGTGTCAGGATTTACAGCTTCTCCGCGCAAACCGACAGTAATCAGCTCATCCCCGTCAACAATGCCTTCACTAATCAGACGGAACAAGGCCTGGTCGTCAGAAATGGTGTGAGCACCACGACGGTTGGCATCAGGATGTGCACTGAAGTGCACCAAGCCGAAGCTGCCATTGCCGTGTATTTGCGCGACACCTTTGACACCCGGATACAGCATGGAGGTATCACCACCCACCATCATCGGTACTGCGCCAGTGCCGGCAGTTTCCGCAACCATCTCGGTAATATGTACGACTGTGCGTTCATTACTCATGCTATCGACGGAAAAATCACCGTAGTCCACCACTGACAAAACCGCCAAGGGATCAAGCAGCGTCTGGATGTCCGGTGTACCAATAGTGTCCAGCGCGCGCATGGTGCGGGGGCCGGCTTTGGCGTTACGGCGACCACTGCTCATGTCATTGGGGATGCCTACTATTGCGACATCCACATTGCCCGCTACCAGATCCTCCGGGTATATCGCGACCGGCGCACCGGCAAAGGTGGGAACACCGGACGCGGGAAACATGTAGCGATGCACACCAAAGGGGCCCGGGCTGCGTCTTTCTTTGCGCAAAATGGCCGGCAGCACAATGCCGTAGTTGTAACCGCGAGCAGTCAGGTTCAGAGGAATCGCGCCCATATCGCGGGCGGGGTCGTAGGTCATCTCTGCTGCGACACCCCTCAGATCGCCCAGCAGGGACTGCATACGTGGAGTATCACGGTTTGCCAGTTCCAGCTCCATCTGACGGGCCGGCATGTAGGTCAGAAATTCACCACTGGTGATGAATGCCTGCTCGGCCGGTTCCAGCGCGTTCAGCTTTGCGTTTAACTCCGATGGCAAGTGCCATGCCCCGCTCGCGCCAGTTCCTGGCAGGCCGGTGGCCAAACTGCTACTGGTACCGGTAGCACATGCAGACAGCAGCAAAATACTACCGCACACCAGCAGCCTCGCAATATTGGCTACCAGCACCGGAATTCCGTTTGAACTCATTCGGCATTACTCTCATTGAGGGTTTAATACCGGGTTATAACCTGAAGCTCAGTCAGATTCGATGCGTCAAATTGCGGGGGTGGGGTGGGGACGGAGGAGTAAGGGGGAGTAAATTGGGACGGTGGAGCGTTGCTCCTCCGTCCCCA
>JAUSCD010000009.1 GCA_030651695.1 Pseudohongiella sp.
CAGTGAGCGAGCAACAATCAGACGCGAAGCGTCGTTGCGAGGAACTGCCGGCTTCCGCTGTCGCCCTCCTCTTCATCCCCCCATTCCCATCGGCGAGCGCCAGATATTCATGCTATGCTCTTTGTGAATCATACAAAGCAGCTCGACAGGAATTTGAGGAGATAACAAGGTGGCAAGTCGCGGCGTAAATAAAGTAATTCTGGTAGGCAATGTAGGCAAGGATCCGGAGACCCGGTATCTGCCCAGCGGTGGCGCAGTCACCAATCTGGCGCTGGCAACCAGTGAGTCCTGGAAAGATAAGAATACCGGCCAGCCGCAGGAAAAAACCGAGTGGCATCGTGTGGTGTTTTTTAACCGGCTCGCTGAAATTGTTAATGAATATGTGCGCAAAGGCAGCAAGCTATACGTTGAAGGCAGTCTGCGTACCCGCTCCTGGGAACAGGACGGTGTCACCAAGTATGCAACCGAGATTGTCGCCAACGAGATGCAGATGCTGGACACTCGTGGTGCCGGCGCCGGTGGCAGTACACAGGATGACCAGTATGGTCAGGATGCCGAACCTGCTTATCAGGGTGGCCGTCAGGCTCAGCCAGCTCAGGGTGGCGGCGCACGTCCTGCGGCACCACAGCAGAATCGGGCGCCGGCCAGCAACTCTCCACGACCTGCGGACTTTGATAATTTTGACGACGATATTCCGTTCTGATTATTCAGTTCTGACCTGCACAGATCCGACTGCAGGGTTTGTTGATCGAGCGGGGCGGGGCGCAGTTCTCAAGTGAAGCTACTTATAATTGGCGCGCAGAGCGGCGTCGGGGTAGAGCTGCTCAAGCTACTCAAGGAAAGGAAGATTGAATGCGTGGCACCGGAGGCCGGTGCCATCAACATTCGGGATCCGCTGTCGGCTGCGCGTATCATCACCCAGGCTGCGCCTGATCAGGTAATCAACCTGGCGGCCTATTGCGCAGGTAGCCAGTTGGCTGTTGCAAAAGCGGAAGAGCAGCCCGGAATCTGTGAAGAGATAAATCATCTGCAGACCGAGCTGGTTGCGCAAGTTTGTGATCACCTGCATATCCCTCTGATTCACCTGTCCTCTGTCTATGTCTATGGCGGGGAAAAGAAACTTGCCTACAATGAGCAGGACCCTCCGCGTCCGAACTGCGTTTACGGTGCTGCGGCATTGGCAGGCGAGCTGGCAATTCAATCCACCATCAAGCAGCATATTATAGTCCGTGCCGGCTGGTTGTTCGGATCGAGCCAGGACGAGATGATGCGCGCGTGGCTCGATGAGCTACGTCACGGCGATGGCAGCGTCACTGTGTTTCGCCGCAAGTTTGCGCCCACTCCGGTGGAAGACCTTGCGCGGGTTCTGCTGGCTATTTCTCTGCAGGTGGATTGCAAGGTGGATGTGTGGGGGATTTATCACTATGCCTCGCTGGAATCGTTGCGTGAAAGTGAGTTCGTGCAGCAACTGGTGAAATTTGCCGCGCAACATGACGAATCCGTCTACCGGCTGCTGGATCATCTGACTATCAATCTTGGCCGCACTGAGCATCCGCAGATAGCCAATGCCACTCTGGCTTCCAAAAAAATATTTGAGACCTTTGGCATCAAGCAGCGGCCCTGGCATGGCAGCCTGCAGCGTCTGGTCAAATCCTGGTACAAAGGTCGTCATGACTGACCCCGCTCCCCATGGGATCGGCTTGATGCCGATGGAGACCGCACTCAAAGCACTGCTCGCTGTTGCTGGCACTCATGTCTCAGGTGAGACCATCCCATTGGGCGAAGCCGACGGCCGTGTGCTGCTGGATGATGTTTACGCCGCGCGAGACGTCCCGCCGTGGGCCAATAGTGCTATGGATGGTTATGCCATCAACGTGGCTGATCAACAGTCCGGTACCCCCTTGCCAATTTCTCAGCGTATCCCCGCTGGTACCGCCCCGAAGCCCTTGCAGTACGGTACAGCCGCCAGAATTTTTACCGGCGCGCCGATTCCTGAAGGCGCAGACGCAGTTGTAATTCAGGAGAACTGTGATCTGACACAGAATGATCAGAAGGAGCCGCTTCTTGTCATTAAACAGGCTGTGGTGGGCCGTGAGAATATCCGCGAGCAAGGCGCTGACGTAAGGTATCGCAGTGTGATTTTCAAGGCTGGCCATCGCTTGCGGCCGGCTGATCTGGGTGTACTGGCAGCGACCGGGGTAGCGTCTGTACACGTGGGCAAAAAACCGGTTGTGGCGCTACTGAGTTCGGGGGATGAGTTGGTGGCGCCGGGTAAAGAGCTGGCGCCTGGACAGATTTATAACAGCAACGCTTTTGTTCTGAAGGCTTTGCTCGCACGAATTGGGCTGCAGGTGCTTGATCTCGGCGCTATGGCCGATACCCGACACGAAACTGAACGAAAACTGTCGCGCGCAGCTGCTCAGGCTGACTGCATCATCAGCACAGGAGGAGTGTCGGCAGGTGAAGAAGACCATGTGCGCGCAGCCTTGCAGGGTATGGGGGAGCTTGATATCTGGAAACTGGCACTTAAACCGGGAAAACCATTTGCGTTTGGTCGCCTGCCGGCAGAAAAAGGCGCTGGCGAGAGAAAACACGATGTGCTGTTTTTTGGTTTACCCGGCAATCCTGTGTCAGCATTTGTAACGTTTCTGACTCTGGTGCGCCCGACCTTGCTGGCGTTTATGGGGGCCTCTGAACCTGCCTTGAAAGAGCTTCTGATGCCGGCCGGATTTGACGCGCCAGAATCAGGCTCACGTCAGGAGTATCTGAGGGTGAGTGTTTTTCAGGCTGAAAACGCACTGCCTTATCTGATGCCACTGCGCGACCAGAGTTCTGGTGTGTTGAGTTCTGTGGCTCAGGCTGACGGTCTTGCTATTGTGCCGCCCCATACCAGCGTCGCGTCGGGTCAGTTGTTGAGATTCCTGCCATTTGGTGACATAGTCTAGGCCGTTATCCGACGGTGCTGCCATGATTCATATTCCCTTTTTCACCAAGTCCAGAGTAAACCATTTGAGCGCTATCCAACTTCGCTGTTTCAGGCTGAGACCGGCTTTCGCCGGCATTTTTTCACTTGTGCTGTTAGCTGCGTGCGCACAGCCCGCGCCGGCACCAAGGATTGTTGTAACCCCGGAGCCTGAACCCGACCCCGGGCTTGTGGATCATTCCCGCCTGGATGAAGAAGAGCTGGCACGTCGTTATGTGGCTGATATTTTGTATCAGGGTATGCGGGCTCTGAGAACCGACCGGTTGATGACGCCACCGGAAGACAGCGCTTTCCATTATTTCAATCGTGCGCTGGCGCTGGATCCCGGTAACCAGATTGCCAACGATGGTCTGCGTGATATTGCCGGCCGGTATCTGCAACTGGCTGATCTGGCTGGTCGGCAAGGACAATTCAACAACGCAGAAAATTTTATGCGCCGGGCTGCGCAGGTCGATGGCAGCCATCCCAACCTGGAGCAGACCCGTCGTCGATTACAGACCGAGCGCGAGCGCACGCATAGCGTAACCACACTCAATGCCCGCGAAGTGCTCGCCCGTCAGTCATCCGTTATCACCCAGCTGCGGGAATTGGCGCGCATTGCCATGGACAACAACGCGTTTGTGCTGATCACTGCTCCTAACGACGAAATTGGGCGCTGGATGTATGCGCAGATACAGGAAGCGCTGGGAGACTACCGTGTGCGCGGTGATATTGAAATTGGAGAGCAACCCTCCGTTCGTCTGGTATTGGCCATTTAGAGTCAACTGAAAACCCAGCGTCTGATAAAACAAAAACAGGACTACCCGGATTTATGATTAAAACCTTGAAAAGCCTCTGGCAGGCTCTGTGGGTCTCTCACGATAAAACCAAGAACAGCCTGAAAATTGTGCCGTCAGTTGCCAGCAGTTCTGGTAGCGGGGAGAACATTGCACAGGGATCTTACTCGCGCCCGCAATTGATTGGCTTGTTACTGGGCCCGATATTGTTTGTTGTCACCATCCTGTTTTTTTCGCCTGAAGGTTTAAGCCCCCAAGGCAAAGCTGTGTTGGGTGTTACCTTGTGGGTTGCCACGTGGTGGATTACCGAGGCCATTCCTATTCCGGCGACCTCACTGTTACCCATTCTGCTGTTACCCGGCACCGGCGCTCTGAGTAATGCCACCGTTACATCGGCCTATGGTGACGACATCATTTTCCTGTTTCTGGGCGGTTTTTTTATCGCCACTGCCATGGAAAAGTGGAATCTGCATAAACGTATGGCATTGGCTATTATTGCTTTTGTGGGCACCAGCACCCAGCGCATTCTGCTTGGGTTTATGCTCGCTACCGGATTCCTGTCAATGTGGGTTTCCAACACCGCAGCGGTCATGATGATGGTGCCAATGGCGTTGGCAATCACCGCTCAGGTCGCCTTTACACTCAAAGGCAAAGAAGGCGAGTCCGATATACCCAAATTCGAAAAATCGCTGATTTTTGGTGTGGGTTATGCCGGCACCATCGGTGGATTGGGCACGCTGATCGGGACGCCTCCGAATATCATTCTGGCGGCACAGGTGCGTCAGTTATTTGGTGTTGAAATCAGTTTTGCCGGTTGGATGATGATAGGCGCGCCGCTGGTGCTCGCAATGCTGGCCGTGACCTGGTTCTATCTGGGGCGCGTTGTGTTCCGAACCGAAATGCAGCAATTGCCCGGCGGTCGCAAACTCATACAGGATCAGCGGGACGCACTGGGTGCGATTGGGTTTGAAGAAAAAATGGTTGCAGTGGTCTTTACCGGCGCTGCGTTTATGTGGATCACGCGCGAATTTATCTGGACCAGCTTTATTCCTGAGCTGCGAGACGGCATGATCGCCATTACAGCCGCGATGTTGTTATTTGTGATTCCGGCCAAGGTGGTGGGCGAGGCCCGTATCCTGAGCTGGAAAGACTCCAAAGAAATTCCCTGGGGGATTCTTTTGTTGTTTGGTGGCGGCCTGGCCATAGCGGCGGGATTCCGCGAGTCCGGTCTGTCGGCCTGGATGGGCAGCCAGCTGACTATTTTTGACAGTTTCCACCTGATTGTGATGATCGCCTGTTCAGCGCTTTTGATATTGTTTCTTACGGAAATTACATCCAATACCGCGACCGCCACCATGATTCTGCCAGTTGTGGCAGGCCTGGCGCTGGCACTGGAAATACACCCATATGCGTTAATGATACCGTGTGCCATGGCGGCAAACTGCGCATTTATGTTGCCGGTGGGTACACCGCCCAATGCCATTATTTTTGCGACTGAAAAGCTCTCCATCAACGAAATGATGCGAGTGGGCTTTCTGCTCAACGTCATTGCAGCCATGCTGATCGTGCTCACGGTCTACTTCCTGGTGCCTGTACTCTGGGATATCGATCTGAATTCCGTGCCGGTTGAATTTTCTTCAATCGGCTGAGTTGTATTCATAAATCTGTAACAGACCCCTGCTAATCTAGCCCTGACTTGATGCACAGCCGGACGTTCTCCGGCTTGTATATCGGTAGGTAGTGATTGTTCTTTTTGTATGTAGTAGTGGTCTCCTCCCCTTGTAAACCTCTATGGGTGACCGACTTATCTTCCTCCCCGGGTATAAGTCGGTTTTTTTTTGCCCGGCGTTTATACTCACCCCCGGATCATGGGGTTTTGGCTGGCAGGCGGAGGGCGTAGTCTGTGACTGAATCAATTCAAGCTGCTGACGGAGACCAGAAAATCTTCGGCAGCGACGGAGCAGGCTCGGTGAATTTCGGACTGATTGTTGAGGACTTGCCCGACGCCCGTGAGTGGCTGGTGGCAGTAATGGCTGAAGCGTTTCCGGGGGTTGTCATCAACACAGCGGCGACGCTGGCGGAAGCGCGGGAGCAGATCAGACAACAACTACCCCAACTTGCGCTGATTGATATTGGTTTGCCAGACGGCTCCGGCATTGATCTGATTAGTGAGCTGAATGTAAACCATCACAGCGTCACCTCAATTGTAACCAGTGTATTTGATGACGATACCCACCTGTTTGCCGCCCTGGGAGCCGGCGCCTCAGGATATCTTTTAAAGGACCAGAGCCGTGCTGAACTCACCGAGATGTTACAACGCATTGTGGAGGGGCAGCCGCCACTGTCGCCGGCTATTGCACGTCGTTTGCTGGGATTTTTTGGCCCAAAGGAAACTGAAACTCCGGTGCATCTGACAGCGCGTGAGCGTGAGGTGCTGGGACTGATTGCCAAAGGTTATACCACACCTAAAGTCGGGGAATTGTTGAGCATCACAAAAAACACCGCGGCAGGTTATGTCAAATCGATTTATGCCAAACTGAATATTTCCAGTCGCGCGGAGGCTGCAATGGAAGCTTCGCGGCGCGGCATTGTGTCGCAAGATGTTTTTTAAGCAGGACTCTTCTGACGCCGCTTTTCAAAGGGCGGCAATCTCCACGCGGGACTCACACGGCAGACTGATACTCAAATGAATGCCGGCGACGCCTGCACTGCTGGTCTGTTCGTACACCGCTCCCACGGTTTTTATGCGTTTGAGTAACAAAGAAGGAAGCGGGAAAGGGCCAGGTTCTGTGCATGATGCACCGGATTTCTTGTAACTCAGCGACATCTGCAGCATATGGTTACTGAGGTATCGCGCATTGAAATCAATCAACTGGATTTCTGGTTGACGCAAATAGTTGCCAATCAGTTCGCGTAACAGCAAACGCAGGTCAAGCATCAGACGACTGCTGCAATGGACACCATCCAGGCTGGCATCCAGCTGCCATAGGAATAGTTTTTTCAGCACACCGGCTCTGCTCTCATGTTCAGCCATGCTATCGGCCAGCACAGCACTGAGTGACTGTTCTTCCGACATCACCCTGCTCACAATATCGCGTAAATCCTGCAGCGCACTGCGTGCCAGATCGCGTGCCTGGCCCCGATCAGTTTTTAATACCAGCGATAACAATCGTGCTCCCAGATCATCATGAAGATCGCGGTAAACCAGTTCGCGCTCTGTCGCTATGCGCATCTCACGTTCCAATTGCTCCTGCTCATTGTACACAGCACGGATATCTGCTTCCGCCTGATGCAGCCGGTCCTGCAGTGTCCTGTTCAACCCGGCAAGTTCCTGCGTATTGTGCAGATAGGCTCTGATGCCTTGCCACGCGATGATAATCATCATCAAGGGCTGCGTGATATAAGACACAAACATGTCCCAGCGCCATCGTTCGACGCTGCTACTGAGCGCAAGCGATACATCATGCGCGGCTGCCAGTAGCATGATCAGCAGGCCAGAGATGATGCTGTAGATTTCGGCCCGGCGAAGCTCAGGACGTTTGAGCAGCTGCACAATCAAGATCATAAAAAGAATCTGGGCAAGTAACTGGCCGCCGCTGCCGACATCAACGATATTGATATCGGGGGTCAGCATCAACAGCACGCCGTGGATCACCGGTAACAGTCCCAGCCACTTCAATTTGGTGAACGGTGTTTTAAGGTAAAACGAATAGATAAATGCCAGCAGGCAGAAGGCGCCCGTTACAGTGCCCCAGTGCGACAAGCGCAGAAAATTGAACTCTGCCATCGGCACTGAAGGCAGTAAAATGTATAACACCGGCAGCGACCAGCTGGCGCTCATCATGGCAATCAGCAGCCAGTGTTGTTGTGCTGTTTTAATCCATACAAACAAACCGAGCAGAGCGATAAATACCAATGCCAGCAGGCTGATTTTCACCAGATCAATCTGCAGAAAACGGTTGAGTCGGTATCTGTCCAGCACGGCTTCTTCAGTGCCAAGAATCAATGGACTCATCACCCCGAATTGCGGTGCAGAATGCAGACGGAAGTATAAGGTTTGCGGCTCCTGCGTAATCCACGACTGTGGAATCTGCCAGTACATCGGCCGGTTCCAGTTGCGTTGTAATGTGCGTCCGTCCACCGGCCCGGCGCTGCCGACATAACGCCCGTCCAGCCAGATTTCCAGGTTCATCATGTGCCGCAGAATCAGCAGATGGTTCCAGCCCTGATCATGGGCCTGAGCCGGCAGTGGTATGCGGTACCAGGCTTGTTCGCTGATGCGGCTGTGCAGTTCGTCTGCGGCCCATGAACGTGGTAACGGTATTGTGCGCCACGGCAAATCAGGGTTATGAATTTCACTGGCGTGAAAATTTGTTGCATCAGCAGCCAGAACCTCTGCGTCCGTGATAAAGATGCTGCTGATATCTAACCCGTTGTCAGGCCTGAGTCCGGCAAGAACTGTGACCGCAACCAGCAAGACAAGGGCGGGTGGCGCAAATTTCCGCCAGAACATCATGACGGCTCCTTTGTCACCATAGTGCTGACGGCGGACGATAGTTGTGTTGTTTTTGTGCCTCTGACTTCTGTACCTTTGACTTCTGTACCTCTGACTTCCGAAGTACTGAGGGGGAAACGGAACTCGAGTACAGTGCCTCCTGACTTGGCGGCGGAAATGGTCAGTGAGCCGCCTAGTTCGCGAATCCTGTTCTGCATATTGAGCAGTCCGCGTCCCGGTCTGGTAATACTCACCATACCGCTACCGTCATCCTGCACGCGGTAAACCAACACTGAGTCAGACAGAATATCGATGCTGACACTGGCAGATTTGGCGTGGGCGTGTTTAAGCAGATTACTGATTGCTTCTCGTAGTGTCCGGCTGAGTGCGGAGCACTGTCTGGCGCTGAGCAGAACAGTCTGCTCCGGATAAAGCTGTTGCCATGTCAGCATCAGACCGGCCTGGTCACAACGAATCTGAATTTCGTTGCGGGCATCGGCCAGTAAATCCTCAAGCGGGCGATGCTGATCGGGTAGCAGATTGCGTGAATCACGCAGTTCAGCAAGGGCTGATCGCGCCAGATCAGCGGTTTCCGGTACGGTGGCGGAATAGATCAGCTGCAGCAGTTTGTCGCCCAAATCCTCATGAATGGATTGGTAAATGTTTTTGCGCTCTTTCATGCTGGCTGTGTCCAGCGCATCCTGTTTCAGTTGTGCGTATCGCTCCTGCAATTCTGCACTGGCAAGTTTTACGCGCTGATCCAGCGAAACGTTGAGATTCTCCAGCTCCAGACCAGTTTCTGCGTGGCGTGATACCAGAAAATAAAGCGCTGCCGTGATTCCAAACAGCTGACCCAATGGAACCAGCTGCGGAGTCATGCCAGGATGATTTGGCAGGTTCAAATCCAGAGCAATAAAAACACAGTCGACTAAAAACAATGCCAGCAGCAGCTTCACCGCATAACCCAGGAATTGTGAAGCCCGATCCGGAGCATCACTTTGCAAGCGTTTGGTGTCCTGCATCAGCCGGTACAACAAATACACCCAAATCATGATCCCTGGTGGAACCAGCATAAAGGGAAAGGAATCTGGAGCCAGTTGTGGCAGGAAATAGAAATTGCCCGTTAATGCAATGGCCAGCAGCAATCTGAAAAGCGGCAGGTCAGATTGTTTAAGTGACACCAGGAACAGCACCAGAGCGGACATCAGATTGACGCACACAGTCCACAGCGGGATCTGCCAGAATAACAATTCGCGTTGCTGCAGGATTTTTTGTAGCACGGCATAGTGGCCATACACAATTTCATGCGGGGGGATGTTGCCCGGGGATTGCAGGAAAATGTCATCGGACTGGTCGGCGAGCAGCACCAGGGAGCCTGTACGGGCCTGATGTATTGCAAACCTCTCAGCCAAGTCAGTGGCATCGGCACCAGCTAGTGGCGGCAGCAATACGGCATGGAACTGATCAGGCGCAGTCGTGTCAACGCTAGCCATTCCGGCAGGTTGTTGCGCCGCAGTGAAGGTGCAAACCAGCATCACCACCATGGCGCCGAGTAGTTTAAACATATACGGGTAGTCCCGATTGAGTCTTACTGCGCAGCAAGTCTAGCACGTCACGTTCTTTTGACAGCAAGATATACCACGGTATATATTCCTTTCATTATTTAGTCAGGTATATATCGAATGACAGCCAAAACTGGCGAATTTATAGCACCGCTGGCCTTTGAAACCACCACCGGGGAGATTTCACCCCGTCGACTGGCGCTGTTGAGTGCAATTGCCAGGACCGGCTCAATCAGCGGCGCCGCCAGAGCAACAGGGATGACTTACAAGGCGGCGTGGGACGCTGTGGATGCCATGAACAATCTGGCAGGTGAACTGCTGGTGACCTCTCAGCATGGTGGCAAAGGCGGCGGTGGGGCTGAACTGACACCAGCCGGGCACAGGCTGGCAGGGGATCTGGTGCGTATGCAGACGCTGCAGGCAGCGTTCCTCGCGAAGATTCGCGAACAAGGCGATCTTGAAAAGTCGATGGCGCTAATGAGGAGATTGACTATTAAAAGCAGCGCAAGAAACATGTTAAGCGGACGGGTAGAGAGTTTGCGCGAGGGTGGGGTCAACAGCGAAGTCAGTGTGCGACTGCATGGCGGCGAATGTTTGCATGCCATCGTCACTAACGAGAGTGCGATGGATCTCGAGCTGGTTGCAGGGCGTGAAGTGCACGCACTGATCAAGGCTTCGTGGATAATTCTGGCACCAGTCGATGATGGCCTGCGCACGTCGGCTCGCAATCGCTTATGTGGTCGCGTTATCCGTCTGACAGAGGGCGAGGTGAACGCAGAAGTGGTAATTGAGTTGGCTGGAGGTCAGAACATTGCTGCCGTGATTACACGCCAGAGTCTGCAGGATATGGGCATCGGAGTTGGCGACACACTATGCGCCCTGATTAAAGCCTCTCATATTATTCTGGGCGTCACTTCATGAAACGCTTTGTGGTTTTCCTGACTTTCATGTTGTGGGTATCTTGCCTGAAGGCGGAACCTTTCACTATCGCCGCAGCATCTGATCTGCGGTTTGCACTGGATGAAATAATCGAAACCTACAAACAGAACTATCCCGGGCACAATGTCACAGTGATTTATGGCTCGTCCGGTCGCATGAGCACACAGATCAGCAACGGTGCACCATTTGATATATTTTTCTCTGCGGATATTGCCTTTCCTCTGATGTTGCAGGAGCAAGGTCTCACAGCCACAGAGCCATCGGTGTATGCCATCGGGCGGCTGGTACTGTGGAGTTCGCGCATGGATGCCTCGCAGATGACATTGAGTGATCTGACGTCGGATCGCATTCGTCGTATTGCCATCGCACAACCGGCTCATGCACCTTATGGTCAGCGTGCACAGGAAGCGATGCAACAGGCGGGGGTATGGGATCAGGTGCAACACAAACTGGTGTTTGCGGAAAATATTGCACAGGCCGCACAAATGGCCGAGTCAGGTGCGGCAGATATCGGGGTGATTGCATTGTCTCTGGCCTTGTTTCCCTCAATGCAAACACACGCCTATCATCTGATTGATGACAACATGCACCAAGCATTAACACAGGGATTTGTTGTCACCAAAGTGGGTGCCGATAAAAAATCGATCAGGCAGTTCGCTGACTTTATGGCAACGGAAGCTGCGCATGAGATTATGGTGAAGTATGGATTTGTTTTGCCGGGCGACACTCTGCCGGATAACACACTATGATGGATCTGGGTCCCGCTGACTGGCAGGCAATTTATCTCACCCTCAAGCTTTGTTTTTTCACCACAGTCATTCTGCTGATTATTGCGACGCCTCTGGCCTGGTGGTTATCCAGTGGTCGATCACGCTGGCGCGTTGCGGTGCAGGCAATTGTTGCCTTGCCCTTGGTGTTGCCACCGACGGTATTGGGTTTTTACCTGTTGATGGCCCTGGGTCCTCGTGGTTTTGTCGGAAGTTCACTGGAAAGTATGGGTTTTAACCATCTGGCGTTTTCCTTTGAAGGCATTCTGTTTGCTTCCGTGTTGTATTCCATGCCGTTTGCGGTACAGCCTCTGTTGGAGGCGTTTAATAATCTGGGGCGCAGACCGATTGAAGTATCGGCTTCTCTGGGGGCAGGTGTCATTGACAGGTTTTTCAGTGTGACTCTGCCCTTGTGCAAGGGCGGATTTATCGTCGCCGCTACGCTCAGTTTTGCTCATACTGTGGGTGAGTTTGGTGTGATTCTTATGTTGGGTGGCAGCATTCCGGGTGAAACCAAAGTATTGTCGGTGTTGATATATGATCACGCAGAAGCCATGAATTATCAGGCCGCGCATCAATTATCGTTGATGCTTCTGGTGTTTTCATTTTTGGTCTTGTTTGTGGTGTACAGCATGAGTCGCCGGTTTTACACGGTGAAGTTATGAGCAATGAAACATTGCGGATCAAGGTCAGAGTGCCACGCGGCGATTTCACGCTGGATGTGGATACACAATGGCCACTAACCGGAGTCACCGCCCTGTTTGGTCGCTCCGGTTGTGGCAAAACTACCTTGCTGCGCATCATTGCCGGATTGGAGAAAGTTAACGCTGGCCGTGTGAGTTTTGCAGGCGCTGACTGGCAGACAGCGGAAATGTTTCTGCCGATCGAAAAACGACGTGTCGGGCTGGTATTTCAGGAAGCCAGTCTGCTGCCACACCTGTCAGTGACAGGCAATTTGTTGTATGGCTTCAAACGCACACCGGAAGTTCTGCGCCGTTTGCAGCCGGATGCGGTTATTAACATGCTGGGTCTGGAAAACCTGCTGGATCGTCGTGTTGAGCAATTGTCCGGCGGACAGGCTCAACGGGTAGCGCTTGGCCGGGCCCTGTTATCCAGCCCCCAACTGTTGCTGCTTGACGAGCCGCTGGCCGCCCTCGATACCCAGACCAAACGCGAAATTATGCCGTTTCTGTCGCGCCTCTCCAGAGACAGCAATGTTCCCATCGTATTGATTACCCATTCACCGGAAGAAGTGCAGCGTCTGGCTGATCGCGTTGTGTTTATGCGCGACGGTGTCATAGATGATATCTGTGATCTGCAGCAGGCCATGTCGAGGCCGGACTCACCGCTGTTTGCAGATGAGGGGCCTGCGTCTGTTCTGACCGGGCCTTTGTCTGAGGCCGACGCGCAGGGCGTGCGCAGATTCGGCGTCGAACAGGCGCAGTTATTTGTCCAGACAACATCAATTGCTGTGTCGTCAGATTCGCCGGTAACAGTCACTCGTTTGCGCGTGCTGGCGCGAGATGTCAGTGTCGCGCTGGATGATCCTTCCCGCATTAGTATCCGCAACCATCTGCGCGTGGTGATCCGTGAAATACATGAGTTGCCGGATAATCGCTTGTTGTTGAGCACCACGCTGGCTGATGGTCAATGCCTGCTGATCGAAATCACGCGCTGGTCAGCACAACAGCTAAATCTGCAAACCGGACAGGAAGTCTGGGCGCTGATCAAATCGGTAGCGCTTGTTCAGTAGCGCGCCACGCAACCCTATTTTGTCTATTCCTCGCCCTACCTGCCTGTCATCTTGCGTTCATAAAACTGTCGTTTATCTGTGTCATTAGTGTCACAGAGCCTCCATACACTACCGAAAATTTCGTAAACAAACAGAGTGCGCGTATGACGCACTTTATCAATGGAGAGCTTTCGGATGTATAAGAAGTGCAAGCATAGTTTTGGCACCATTTTAGTCGGCAGTATCGCCTGTCTCGCCGCCATGCCCGGGCCCGGAAACGTGGCTCACGCACAAACAGGTGCTGCCAGCGTAATCTCTGCGACCGGTGAAATCTCCGGCGTGGTGTCAGATGCGGTGCGCGGCGGTTTCTTGGTTGGTGCAGAAGTGCGCGTCAGCGGCAGTGATGTAGTTGCCGTAACCAACAGTGAGGGTCGTTTCACGCTGCGCTCGGTACCAGTTGGCAATTATACTCTGGAAGCAAGCTATCTGGGCCGCCCGGCACGGCAGGCTGCGGTGACTGTGATCAGCAATCAGGTGGCTGTTGTGAATCTGGTGCTTGGTGCAACAGGTGAAGACAACCAGATGATCGAAAGCATGGTGGTGATCGGTTCACGCCCGCAGGCAGAATCCGAGGCCAGGGCGCTGCAATTGCAACGTTCTTCTTCCGCAATCATAAACGTTGTCTCTGCCGACGCCGTGGGTCAGTTCCCGGATCAGAACATTGCTGCTGCTCTGTCGCGCCTGCCGGGTATTGCAGTGGAGCGTGACCAGGGACAGGAGCGTTCGGTGAGCCTGCGTGGCGCTCCTTCACGCTGGAGTACAATCTCTTTTGACGGTGTCAACGTGATCGCGCCTAGTGGCAGATCTGCGCGCACCGACACTGTTCCTGCCGCTATTGGCAGCGCGGTTTCTGTTCGCAAGGCAGTGACGCCTGCGATGCAGGGTGAGTCGCTGGCAGGCAATGTCGACATCATGACCCGGGGGGCGTTTGACTATCCGGGATTTAAAACAGCACTGAACGTGGGTGCCGGTTATAACGAACTTGGCGGTACTGATCAGAGTGAGCTTGGCGGTTTTGTTGCTAACACGTTTGCTGACGGACGTTTTGGCGTGTTGCTGTCTGCGTCTCGTTATGAGCGTGACATGGTTACCGACAACTTTGAGACAGACTGGGAAAGTGGTGACGATTCCGAGGATCGCCAGCCTGGTTACGAAGACCGCGCATGGGCAGATGCTCACCAGAACAAACTTTATCGCCTGACTCGCAGCAACACCGCCTATTCCGGCCGACTTGATTTCCGTCCGTCTGACAATCACAGCTTCTTCTTCAATTCCATCTATACTGAATTCACTGATGACGAACTGCGTAATGCTCATGAATTCGATTTTGATGATGGCGCAACCCGCACTGACAGAGCAGCAGTCACACGCGGTTACGCAGATGTCCGTACAGGCAATACACCGCTACAGGGCAGAATCTACGCGGTGGAGTTGGACAGTACTATGAACACCAATAAAACTCTGGAAAGCATTTTTACCAACACGCTTGGTGGTGAGCAGCGTTTTGGTGTCTGGGATGCCTCGTGGCGTCTGAATTACAGCAACTCCCGTGCCGAAAGCGGCCCGACTGTCCAGTCATCGTGGAGAAGCCCGCGCGGTGCCAACGCTCTCAGCCAGCGTCCGACCGTGGTTTATGACTACACCGATCGTACAAGGCATGGGGTAAAGCTCTACGAAACTGTTGTGAATCCGGATGGTTCGCTTTCGCAGGGTGCCATCAAACGCTCTCTTGATCCGCAGGACTACGAATTTGTTTATCTGCGCAACCTTGAGCGACTGCAGGACAGCCGCTCCACCAGTGCCCGTATTGACCTCAGCCGTGACCTGACCTTGTTCGGCCGGGCAACTGAACTCGAGTTCGGCTTCCAGTATGACGACAGGTCCAAGGAAGACACCCGTCAGACTCTTGAGATTATTCCGGCCGCACTTACCTCAAGAGGTATTGCTCTCCCAACGCCCGATGATTTTGCGATCAATGATCCCTACAAGGGCGCATTGCCACTCGGCTACACCTTCCGCTATTTCTCGGACAGTGGTCTGCGCAATCTTTGGAGCAGCCTGGCAGCTCAGGGCGCATCGCGGGTTCAGGCAAACACTTCGGAGAACAACAACTACAAGGTCACTGAAGAAATTTTTGCTGGTTATGCGATGGCGACGACCTATTTTAACTGGGGTAACATCCTCGCTGGCGCGCGTGTTCAGCAGGTTGACAACACCGGAAGCGCTCTGGTCAACATTGGTGGTAATTTTCAGCAGGCCAAAGTTGGCGGTGATGACGTGCAGTTTTTTCCAAGCATGCACTTGAACTGGGATATCAATGATGAGCTGAAATTGCGTCTCTCGGCAAACAGCGGTGCGGCGAGACCGGATTTCACAGTGCTGCGACCAAACTTCAACGTATCTGACGAGAATGAAACAATCAGCGGCGGCAATCCATTTGCGCTGTCAGAAAAAGCCGTCGGCGGTGATGCTTATCTTGAATGGTATATGCAGGAAGGCGGCTTCTTCTCTGTTGGTGCTTATTATAAGGCGCTCGACGATGTGCTGTTCACAGTCCAGCGCCCACGTTTTGGCAGTGACGTACTGAACCAGACTGGAATTGATCGCTCGGGTTACAGATATACCACTACCGACAATGGTGGCAGTGGCTACCTGGCCGGTTTTGAAGTGGCTGTATCGCAGACGCTTGAACCGTTCACAGCCCGCCTGAGCCTGCCTGACTGGGCCAGCGGTTTTGGGGTGCGCGCCAACCTCACGCTTAACGATTCTGAAGTTGAAACACCGGATGGCCGCAAGGTTCAGCTGCCAGGTTCGTCTGATATGATCTACAACCTGGCGCTGTCCTATGAGCGTTACGGCCTGTCCACCCGTCTGAGCTGGCAGTACCGTACCAAGTGGATCGACAGCATTGGCAGCGGCGACATTCTTGGTGATGGCTTCTGGGATGAAGTCGGCCGCCTGGATTTCAAGGTTGGATACGCGATCAATGACAGCGCCAATGTTTATCTGGAAGCCAACAACCTTCTGCGTGAACCGGGTATTCGTTATGAAGGCGAGACTATCCGTGTCTCTGAGTATGAGGAATTCGGGCGTCGTTACATGGTCGGACTGCGTCTGAATTTCTGATCAACACACCTACCGAAATAAAAAGAGGCAGCTTCGGCTGCCTTTTTTTATTTTGCTGGTGACTTAGTGCCAGTCAGCTTGCGCACTGCAGCCAGAATCTGGCGGCAGGTTATTTGCCCCACCAGTTTATTATTCTCGTTCACCACAGGTCGGCGGCGCTGACCTTTGGCAAGCATATCTGACGCCACATCAATGATGTCGTCGGACGCTTTGGCAGAAGTTATGTTTGTGGACACCATATAATCTTTAACAATACCAATAGAGCCATTGTCGTAACTGGCCGTAAGAATGCCGCGCAGACAATCCATTTCCGACAGTATGCCGGCAAGTTCGCCGGCGTCATTGACTACGCACAGGCCTGATACCTGGTTTTTGGTAATCAGATCAACCGCCTCAAAAAGAGGTGCGTCAGCCTGCACGGTCACAGGTTTACTGATCATATAGTCTTCAAGATTGACAGATTGAAGCATGGATATTCCTCTTGCTGTTCTTATATGCATTATTTTATGCAGTATGGTTTTATTGGCTTGGTTATCATAGTGAGTGTAGACCATTTTTAATAAATATCCACATCAAGGCTGTCACACAACTGTCGTGGATTCTTAACCTTCCTGTCAACTATCAGCTCTATACTGCAAGTCCATCAGCCACCTGCCAAGGAGCAAGTTGATGGGCAAACATACGCATTACCGTACCGTATTTCTCTCTGATATACATCTGGGTGACACGGACTGCAAGGCCGAGTATTTACTCGACTTTCTGGATCACTGCCGTATTGATACCTTGTATCTGATTGGCGATATTATTGATATGTGGGCGCTGAGCCGGCAATTTTCGTGGCCTGATGCACACAATCAGTTGTTACATCGTTTCCTCCAGATGCCAGCCAAAGGCACTCGTGTAATCTATCTTCCCGGCAATCATGATGAACCTGCGCAGCGCTACGATGGTATGGCGTTTGGAGATATCGAGATTCATCGTGAGTATATTCATACCACCGAAAATGGCCAGAAACTACTGATTCTGCATGGGGATCAGTTTGATCAGGAAGTTTGCTTCGGGCCCTTGCATCATTGGGTTGGAGACAAAGCGTACAAATTACTGATGTTCACCAACCGCTGGTATAACCGTTATCGCGTGTGGCGCGGTCACGACTACTGGTCGCTGGCCGGTTATGTAAAAAGCCGTGTAAAAGGTGCGGCTAATGCCATCAATCGTTACCGTGAGATTGGTTGTCGCCATGCAGCCTCGCGTGGACTGGATGGTATTGTATGCGGACATATTCATCACCCGGAAATCACCAGTCTCGGTGGGGTGTTGTATTGCAATGACGGTGACTGGGTAGAGAACTGCTCAGCGTTGACGGAAGATCGTCACGGCAATCTGCGGCTGGTGTACTGGACTGGCGTGCGTGTTCCGGTGGATTCTGATGCCGGTATGCGTGGTGCCCGTATACATACTTTGCCTGGCATGGGTGTGAGAGCCGCCTGAAAAATGGGAAAAATGGGGACGGAGGAGTAAGGGGGAGTAAATGGGGACGGAGGAGCAAAGCTCCTCCGTCCCCATTTACTCCCCCTTACTCCTCCGTC
>JAUSCD010000023.1 GCA_030651695.1 Pseudohongiella sp.
GCCGGCAGTTCCTCGCAACGACGCTTCGCGTCTGATTGTTGCTCGCTCACTGCCGGCTTCCGCTGTCGCCCTCCTCTTCATCCCCCCTTTGCTCTTCCGCTGAGAACTGACCATAATTATCGGCTTTGATACCTAGCAGGCAATTCAGCAAACCATGGACAAGATCACGATCAGGGGCGCCAGAACCCACAACCTCAAGAATGTGAACCTCAGCATTCCGCGGGACAAGCTGGTGGTGATCACCGGATTGTCAGGCTCAGGCAAGTCTTCACTGGCTTTTGACACCTTGTATGCCGAGGGTCAGCGACGTTATGTCGAATCGCTGTCGACCTATGCGCGTCAGTTCCTGTCCATGATGGACAAACCGGACGTGGATCATATTGAAGGTCTGTCGCCCGCCATTTCCATTGAGCAAAAATCGACCTCACACAATCCGCGCTCCACCGTGGGTACCATCACCGAGATTTATGACTACTTGCGCCTGCTGTTCGCCCGGGCCGGGGAGCCATTTTGTCCCACTCACCATAAAAAACTGCAGGCGCAGACCGTCAGTCAGATGGTAGACCAGATTCTGGCGCTGCCTGATGGCAGCAAAATCATGATTCTGGCGCCGGTGGTGCGCGACCGCAAGGGCGAGCACCTGCATGTGTTCAAGGACCTGCAGAGCAACGGTTTTATTCGCGCGCGTATCGATGACATTGTCACCGAACTGGACGATACGCCTGCGCTGGAGAAAAATAAAAAGCATCAGATTGAGGCGGTAGTCGATCGCCTGAAGGTACGCCCTGACATACAGCAGCGACTGGCAGAGAGTCTGGAGACTGCACTCAATCTGGCCGATGGTGTGGTGACCGTCGCTTTTATGGATGACGACACCAAACAGCCAGAACTGATGTTCTCCTCACGTTTTGCCTGCCCGATTTGCAGCCACAGCATCACCGAACTTGAGCCTCGTCTGTTTTCTTTTAACAACCCGGCCGGTGCCTGTAGCAGCTGCGACGGACTGGGAGTAAAACAATTCTTTGACAAAAATCGCATTATTACCGATACCTCCCTCTCGCTGGCCGAAGGTGCCATTCGCGGCTGGGACCGGCGCAATTTTTATTATTTTCAGATGCTGACGTCACTGGCCAGGCACTATGGTTTTGAGGTGGATGTGTCGTTTTCCTCGCTCAGCAAAAAACATCAGAAAATCATTCTGGAAGGTAGCTGTGGCGAAGAAATCGACTTCAGGTTTATGAACGACAAGGGCGACTCAACTGTTCGTCGCCATGCTTTTGAAGGCATCCTGAATAATATGGAGCGTCGTTATAAAGAAACCGAATCGCAGGCTGTACGCGAAGATCTTTCACGCTTTCTGAGTTCTCATTCCTGTCCCGACTGCCAGGGCACGCGTTTGTGTGCTGATGCCCGTCACGTCTATATAAACGAGACTAATCTGCCCGACGTCACACAAATGACCATCATCCAGGCGGAAAAATATTTCAGTGAACTCAGTCTTGATGGCGCACGCGCTGTCATTGCTGAAAAAATTGTTAAGGAGCTGCAACAACGTCTGCAGTTTCTGATTGACGTGGGTTTGAATTATCTGACACTGAGCCGTAGTGCCGACACACTCTCTGGCGGTGAAGCACAACGCATACGACTGGCCAGCCAGATCGGCGCCGGGCTTGTAGGTGTGATGTATATTCTGGATGAACCTTCAATCGGTTTGCATCAGCGTGACAATGACAGGCTGTTGAATACGCTGTTTCATCTGCGGGATATTGGCAATACAGTCATAGTGGTTGAACATGATGAAGACGCCATTCGCGCAGCAGATCATGTTATTGATATCGGACCCGGTGCCGGCGTACACGGCGGGGAGATTGTGGCACAGGGTCAGGTCGCTGATATTATCGCCGCTGAGCGTTCCGTCACAGGCCAGTATCTGTCAGGCAAACGCCGCATCGAACTCCCCACCAAACGCAACAAACCTGATCCTGCCAAATGGCTGCATCTGAAAGGTGCCCGTGGCAACAATCTGAACAAGGTAAACCTTAAACTTCCGCTGGGCCTGATGACATGTGTCACTGGTGTTTCTGGTTCGGGCAAGTCCACACTGATCAACAATACACTGCATCCGATTGCCTCCACAGCGCTGAATGGCGCCACCACACTGGAAGCCGCTGCGTATGACAGCGTTGAAGGTCTGGATCAATTGGATAAGGTGGTCGACATCGATCAGAGCCCTATTGGTCGTACACCACGCTCCAACCCGGCCACTTACACTGGCATTTTTACGCCTGTGCGCGAATTGTTTTCCGGCACTCAGGAAGCACGCTCGCGTGGCTACAATCCCGGCCGTTTCAGTTTTAACGTCAAAGGCGGCCGCTGCGAAGCCTGTCAGGGCGATGGCATGGTGAAAGTTGAAATGCACTTCTTGCCCGATGTCTACGTCGCCTGCGATGTGTGCACCGGCAAACGCTATAACCGTGAAACCCTTGAGGTACGCTACAAGGGCAAAAACATTGCAGAAGTGCTGGATATGACAATAGAGGATGCACGCGAATTTTTTGATGCCGTCCCCGTAATTGCGCGCAAATTACAAACGCTGATGGACGTAGGGCTGACTTATGTCCGGCTCGGACAGGCTGCCACGACATTGTCTGGCGGCGAAGCACAACGCGTGAAACTGGCACGTGAGCTGTCCAAACGCGACACTGGTCAGACCTTGTATATTCTGGATGAACCCACCACGGGACTTCACTTTGAGGACATCCGTCAGTTACTTGCGGTGCTGCACAAGCTGCGCGATCAGGGCAATACTATAGTGGTGATCGAGCATAATCTGGATGTCATCAAAACGGCTGACTGGATCATTGATCTGGGACCTGAGGGTGGCAGTGGCGGCGGTCATATTGTTGCGGAGGGTACGCCGGAGCAGGTGGCAGCTTCTGCGGGCTCATACACAGGACATTATTTAAAACGTCTGTTGGCATGATGGGCCTGATGGGGACGGAGGAGGATGGGATGGGGATGGGGGCCAGCGGAAGCCGGCAGTTCCTCGCAACGACGCTTCGCGTCTGATTGTTGCTCGCTCACTGCGGGCTACCGCTGGCCCCCATCCTCCTCCATCCCCATCAGTCCCGTCGGTCACTGCACCTGTGAAGCCAGCTGCAGCAGGTAAGCTCTGATACTTTCAACCTCTGCGGCACCAATGTCAGCTGAGAAACCCGGCATGCCGCGCGACAACAAATTGCCTTCCAGCACAATACCGTGGAATCCGGCTTCGGTCAGCAGCATGGGCGTGTAACGCAGGTCAGGCACGGGGCCGGAGCTCATCGCCATAGGGCCGTGGCAAACCAGGCAGTATGCGCCGTAGAGCACCGCGCCTGTGTTGGCGTCGCCTGTGCTGCTGATGCCGGCCAGATTGAGAGGTTGCGGCGGAATAATTTGAATGTCGGGCAACTGACCTTCTGCGCCAAGTTTAAATGCCATCAGGCGACCATTGCGTTGACGCGGATAGTTGCCGGATAACAAGCCCATGGACATTGAAATTGCGCCGCCCTGCCCGGCCAGCGCCAGAACGTATTGTTCACCATCAAGCTCATAGGTGACCGGTCCACCCAGAATGGCATCACCAACCTCAAAGTTCCAAAGCTGCTCACCAGTGTCCGTACGGTAGGCATGGAACTGACCGTCTGCCGAACCCTGGAATACCAGCCCGCCTCCAGTGGACAGCAAACCGCTGTTGCCATAGACAGAATAATTGACTCGCCAGGCTTCGCGCTGAGTGACAGGGTTCCACGCCAGCAAAGCTGACAATGGCTCATTCTCAAGTATTTCGGCGGCTCGTGGATTAGCAGGCTCTGCCGGGTTGGCATCAAGGCCCAGATTCCAGCCAGTGGTCTGCGGCACAAACTCTGCCGGATTGCTGTACTGATAGGTGGTGTTTTGTGTAGGCACAAAAACGTATCCGGTTTGTGGATCAAACGACATCGGATACCAATTGTGGCCGCCCAGCGGGCCAGGTATCACAATTGCCGGCTGATCACGGTAGCGGACCATTTCTGATTCAATAGGACGTCCGGTTTGAGCATCAAGTCCTGCCGCCCAGTTAATCGGCACGTAATTATTGCCGGAGATAAATTCGCCGTTGGTGCGATCCACTACATAAAAGAAACCGTTTTTTGGCGCCTGCATAATGACCTGACGCTGACGACCCTCAATTTCCAGATCAGCCAGAATCATGTGCTGTGTTGCTGTGTAGTCCCACGACTCCGCGGGAGTAGTCTGGAAGTGCCAGACATATTCGCCAGTGTCCGGGCGCAGCGCAACAATAGACGAAAGGAACAGATTGTCACCTTGCCCGTTGGAACGAATTTCGTGGTTCCACGGGCTACCGTTACCCACACCGATATATAACAGATTCAGTTCAGGATCATACGCCATGGAGTCCCAGACAGTGCCTCCGCCGCCGATTGCCCACCATTCTCCGGCCCAGGTTTCTGCCGCCATTTCCATCGCGGCACTTTCAAAACCGTCGGCCGGATTGCCTGGTACGGTGTAAAAACGCCAGGCCAGTTCACCAGTTTCAGCATCATAGGCAGATACATAACCACGAACACCAAGTTCGCCGCCGCCGTTTCCGATAATGACCTTACCGTCAATAATTCGTGGCGCTCCGGTGATGGTGTAGCGTTTTTCCGGATCAACTGTCATCGTAGACCAGGCTTGTTCACCGGTCTCCCGGTCCAATGCAATGAGGCGGCCATCGAGTGCGCCGAAGTAAACTTTATCTCCCCAGGCTGCCATGCCGCGGTTGACAACATCACAGCAGGCATCAACGGCTTTGGCGCCGGGCACTTCAGGATCAAATCGCCAGATTTCTTCGCCAGTGCGTGCATCCAGTGCAAAGGCTTTGCTCCAGGCGGTGGTGAGATACACCACACCATCAATCACCAGCGGAGTTGCTTCCTGACCACGATCGGTGTCCAGCTCAAAATCCCAGGCCAGCCCCAGTTCGGATACATTGTTACGATTGATGGTATCGAGGGGAGAATTGCGTTGCTCTGAGTAGGTCCGGCCGTGACTCAGCCATTCGCTGTTGCTGGCAGCCGAGATACGGGCGGCAGTCACGGGAGTTATGGAGGATGGGGTCGGATCAACCTGTGTGCTTGTGACTTCGGGATTGTTACCGCCCGCAGAACCGGGAACCGCCGGAGCGCCCGACTCGCCTGAACAGGCCACCAGCAACAGCAGAGACCCGGCTGCCAGGGACAGCCTTAACCTGCTCTGCCCGGATACACCAAAAGGTAAAAAAGAAAATGTCTCATGTTGCTGCATGCCCATGTCCGGTCTCCGTTTATGTTTTTATTGGCTGATGCCGTCAGACACCGAGCATAAACAGGCACCGGACAGGGTGCAAGAGCAGTCGTTCGAGAAGTTTAGCGGGCCACTGCCTGCACCCGGACAGTCAATGTCACTTCGGTCTCACCGGCATCCGCTACCGGAGCCGCCATTTCTGTTCTGGCATCTGCTGCCATGGACCGCATCATGACGGGTGGATAGTAACCACCGGACTGGGAATCGATGTCCACTGACGCCAGCTCCACATTGGATTTGCCCAGCGCACGTGCGGCACGCTCAGCCTTTTGCTGCGCGCGAACCAGCGCAGCTTCCATCAGGCTGTCACGCACCTCATCCGCCTGTTCTGTGCTCAAACTGTATGACAGTTGGTTCATCAGAAACCCCTTGGCCTGCAGTTGCCCGGCCAACTCAAGCACCTTGGCTGAATCGCGGCTTTCAAGCGTAATATTCTGCGAGCCGCGCCACATTTCATCGGCACGATTACCGGCGGGATTGCGGTTGAACTGATAGATGCCGTAATACCCGGTAGCTACCGAGACTCCGTCGATGTTGCGAGTCAACTCCAGAGCTTCTGCCATCACAGTATTGATGCGGTTTTGCACCACAGCAGGGTCGCGATCATCTACTTCGATGCGCAAATCTGCTGTGAGCGTGTCCTGCCCTACCCGGGTACGCTCGGTGAGGGTCAGCGTGATCAGGGTTTGGCCTTCCGGTAACAGCGTGATCGGGGTCTGAGCCGATGCCACGCCGCTGGCTAAACCCAGCAACATGGAACAGATCAGAGATGTTGATGTCAAAAGTCTTGTTGCTTGGCGCATATTGGCCTCCTGCCTGGGTGTATAACGCGTGTAAATACAGATTTAAACATCAGTCTGAAAAAGTGTTCTTTACCTTACCCGTCTCACTCAATAAAGTGAGTATTCATAAAACAGAAGAATATCACCGTCGGGATTAAGCTCAGCTTAACAGACTGGCGGTATAAATCAGACGTGAGCAGCAAATGAATATTCCGGATCCAGTGATCAGTTTTGTTACCGAAAACGGCATCCTGCTGGAGTTTGCGCCGCCTGAATCAATATCGGTAGATACCGAGCTCCAGCAGCGCCTTTGTCACCTTTCCAGACTGCTGCGTGAGCACTCGCATACCGGACCGCTCCTGTGCGACATCGTGACGGCACCCGGCAGTCTGCTGTTGTTGTTACATGACGGGCGCACGGCACGACGCCTGCTGAGACACTCTGAAACCCTGTGGCACGCCAGTGCACAAAAAGTCCCTGATCAGGTAACCATCACCATTCCTGTTGTCTATGGCGGAGAGTCCGGACCCGATCTGGAGGCGGCTGCAGACCTTTGTGGGCTAAGTGCTCAAACGCTTGTCGAGAAACATCTGGATGGCGAGTATCTGGTGCAATGTCTGGGTTTTATGCCCGGATTTGCCTACCTCGCCGGCCTTGATCCGGCGCTGCACATACCTCGCAAAAGCTCGCCATCCACGCGCATACCTGCCGGCTCAGTTGCTATAGCCGGCAGTCATACCGGTGTCTATCCATCTTCCACACCCGGTGGCTGGCACGTAATCGGTCGCACCTCACTGACACTGTTTGATCCCCGGGCAGCCCAGCCCTGCCTGATGCAACCTGGCGACCGCGTCAGGTTTGTTGTACAGGGGGGGCACTTGTCATGATGGAAGTATTGCTCAGTGCCCCGATGCTCACCATTCAGGACAACGGCCGGCAAGGGTGGCGCCACCTTGGAGTCCCGCGCTGCGGCATGATGGACAAGCTGGCCTTGTGCCAGGCCAATCTGCTGCTGGGTAACGATGAAAACGCTGCCGCACTTGAAATCACCAGCGGCCCGGTATTGTTGAAGTTCAATCAAAACAGCCTGATTGTTGTAATGGGCGCAGACATGCAAACCTGCATTCTGGACGGCGATCAGAACACCGTTAAGCGCAAGAATCTGATACCGGGATTTATTTACGCATTGCAGGCCGGCGACTGCCTGCGGATGAGTCAGGCCGCGCAGCCGGGCCAGCGCGCCATGCTGATGGTGGCCGGAGGGTTCGATGTAGAACCCGTGATGGGCTCACGCAGTACCGATTTGATGAACGGGTTCGGCGGGCTACACGGCCAGGCGTTGCGGGCTGGTGACAAAGTGCCTATCGGGGCAGCGCCTGCAGGGACAATGTCTGAAGCTATCAAGACTGCAAATCTGCCTCACAAATCCGGCGTACGTCAGCACAGCTGGAATCACGAACTGAGAATCATGCCTGGTACAGATTACTCCAGGTTTGATGATAAGGCGCGAAAATACCTGTGCGAATCACGCTGGACTCTCAGCCCTGATTGCAACCGCATGGGGCTGCGCCTGCAAGGCGAAGCGCTCAACCTTGCCAGGACTCCGAAAAAAAATACCACCCGGCACCTGTCGATCGGCGTATTGCCCGGACTTATACAGGTACCGCCTGATGGTCAGCCCATCATTCTTGCTGCGGATGCCCAGACTACCGGAGGCTACCCGGCAATCGCCAGCATCATCAGTTGCGATTTGTGGCAGTTGGCATATATGACACCCGGTACCCGAATACGATTTTCTGAAGTCAGTCTGGCTGAAGCCCACGGGCTGGCCAGTCACCAACAGCAACAAATTCAGAAACTACGCGATTCATTGAAATTGCAGCGGTCCCGTTCATGACACGAGGGATTGATCTTAATGCCGACCTCGGAGAAGGCGGCAAATTTGATCGCGAACTGTTGACACTGGTCAGCTCAGCCAGTATCAGCTGCGGAGCGCATGCCGGATCCGGGCAGGACATCTGGCAGGCGATAGCTTGGGCAGTGGAGAACAACGTTGCGATCGGCGCGCACCCGTCTTATCCAGACAGGGAAAACCGGGGGCGTCTTTCGATAGCGATTGAGCCTGCCGAGTTATACAAAACCCTGATGCAGCAACTGAACTGGCTTGCGACTCTGGTGGCTGAACAGGGTGGCCGCCTGCAGCATGTCAAACCGCATGGGGCCCTTTACAACGATGCGGCAAGGGATAATCAGCTGGCGGTGCTGATTGCACAGTGTGTAAGAGATTTTGATCCCTCACTGACACTGGTCGGCCTCGCAGGCGGGAAGCTGCTCGAGGCAGGACAGTCAGCTGGTCTGGAAGTCCGCGCCGAGGCCTTTATTGATCGACGTTACCAGGCTGACGGATCTCTGGTACCCCGTAAACATGAACGGGCACTCATCACCGACGTTGCTGAAGCGCTGGCTCAGGCGCGGTGTTTTATAACTGGTGACCCTGTCACCACAGTTGACGGCAACAGCATCAACGTCAAGGCGGATACGTTGTGTATCCATGGTGATTCAGAGTATGCGCTGGAGTTTGCACAACGCCTGTGCTCAGGCCTTTTGCTGAATGGCATTGTTGTACGTGCTCTGAGTTGATATCACTCTGCGCAGCAATATAAAAACAAAAAACAGACTCATCAGATACACAGACATCTGCTCCATGCTGGGTGTTGCATCGTAACCGATCAATGCGTGCAGCAACTCGCCGATTAATGTCGATTCTGCAACTAACCAGCTACTGTCCCAGACAACATGTTCTCCCGGGACCAAACCGGCCTGGACCAGAAATCTTGTAGCCTGCGACAGCAAGCCAGCACTGATCAAACCCATAACGACTACTGAGACTTGCAGACATCTTTTTTTCCCAAGCCACAATAAACCGTAGTAGAGAAAAACACCGGTGCTGACTCCTACACCAGCGCCAATTGCAGCACCTGACAGCACCGGCACAGTGCGCCCGGCTGCAATACCATAGGAAAAAACATAAACAAATATCTCCGCCAGCTCGCGGATCAGAGCGCCGGCGGCAGCCAGAATGATGGCTATATACACAGCCGCTGGCACAGCAATTGATGTAGTCAACAACATCACGGGTATTCGTGACATGTAATAAAACAAACTGACACTGGATACAACGAGTAACAGCACATTCACCAGTTCCTGGCCCCTGCCGTCAAATAGTGTGGTCACCTCAGCCAGATTCACGGCATACAGAAGAGCTCCGGCCAATGCACAAGCCGTTACAGCCAGCAACCAGAAATGACGGGCACCCAATGCATGTGACGATGCCAGAAGCACACAACAGACAAGCATCGCCTCCATCACTTCACGTAGGACAAGCACTACCGCATCAATCATGATTTTCCTGCTTTTTTTGTGGACTGACAACTATCAGTTTACCGTTCGCTGTACGGGGATTAAACTCACCAAAAAAACTGTATTCCCCGGGCGCAAGTGGCCCGAGAAATATTATGGCTTCGCTTTCACCCATGATGACTTTCTCACGATTTAATGAAGCACTTTCAAACTCTTCAGCGGTCTTGTCTTCATTAATAATTAACAGCCTGAATCGGGTATTCGCAGGTACTATCAGTTGCGCAGGATCAAACAGATGATTTTTTATCCGCAACGTAAATGCACGCTCATTGTCATCAACATCAGTTTGTGCAGACACATCTGCAAGTATCGACTGCATCATTACTGCAAGAAGCAGCAACCTTCGTAATTGTGCCGGCACGCACTGCCCATACTTGCGAACAGTGAGCAGTGATTTCATTTACCTCTCTCCACATTATTCAGCGGGAAACTCACTGTGACGCACAAACCTCCGAGGCTTGCAGAACGTGAAAACTGAATGTCCGCCTCATGCATCTCCGCAATATGCTTCACAATAGCCAGCCCCAGACCAGAGCCGGAGACTGAAGGGTCATGATGATCACCGCCCAGCCGATAGAAACGATCAAAAACACGACTGTATTCACACTCTGGAATACCGGGGCCTGAGTCCTCAAACCTCAGCACAACTAGGTTTTGCTCATTGGTCACGGACAGACTTATCTGTCCGCCAACAGGAGTGTACTTGGAGGCGTTGATCAACAGGTTCTGCACAAGAGATCGCAAGGCGGTTACATCACCTACGATGATGGCTGATTCGCCGGTCAATGAAAAAACCTGATCACGCGCAAGAATCTGCTCAAACTCACTGCTGACGACGTCACGAGCCAACACCAACAGGTCCATACGGGAAAAACTTTGCATATACTGGTCTGGTGACGTCCTGTTCAGTATCAGAATCTGCTCTATCAACTTTGCCAGTCGGTCTATACCTTCACCGATTTCCCGCAGAGATTCTGCGCTCTTGTCATGGTCCTCACGTGCGGTCTTTTTTTCATGCAAGTCATGCAAAATATTATGTAACTGAACCTTTAGAATACTGATTGGCGTGCGCAATTCATGCGCAGCATCGGCCGCGAATCGCTTCTCGCGATCAAATGCCAGTGCAAGTCGCATTAACAGCTCGTTAGTTGACTGAGTCAGTGGCGTTAGCTCTCGAGGCACATCATGAAGCTCTACAGGGCGAAGATCACTAGTTTCGCGCGCTCTGACAACGGCGGCCAGAATCTGTATGGGGCGCAAACCAACACCAACAATCAGCCATATCAACAAACCCGCTATAGGTACAGCTAAAACACTTGGAAGCACTGCCTGCAAAGTGACCGTTTCTGCCAGGCGGTAACGCACGTCACTGCGTTGCGCTGCCATAACCCAGTGCCCGTCACGCGGGTCCTGTGCAACCAGTGCCCTCCACTGGTAGTTATTAAACTCTGCTTGCTGATACCCTGATTCAAAAGCAGCCATATTCTCTACCGGAGAACTTTCAGATCTGATGACCAGACGCCCGTCACGATCGAAAATCTGATATACCACTTCAAGCTGAGAGCTGAGTTCAACCTCTGCAGAGGTCAATACTATGTTGTCGTCCAGCACCAGCGCATTACCTTCGAGGTAAGATGCAGGGTTCAATAAACCCAGCAACTTTACATGCTCCAGCAATTGCAGATCAAACAGTATCTCAGCCTCACTCATACTCTCGCGATAACCACGCAGTGAGGATAAAAAGCTGACCAACACAATCAGAGCAATCAAGGTCAACGTAAGAAACCAGCGGATGGAAATCATAAACAGCTGGTCTCAGGCACCAGGATTTCTTGACTGATGGTGTCAGACACTTTTGATAACATAACCGACACCTCGCACTGTGCGTATAAAACCGTCGGGAAGTTTTTTGCGCAGGTTGTGTATGTGTACCTCTACCGCATTGCTGCTGATCTCCTCACCCCAGCCATAAAGCTTGCTGTCCAGCATATCCCGGGTCTGCACCTTGTTAGCACTTTCCATCAACGCCTTTAGCAACATGTACTCGCGACGCGACATCAACAAAGGTGTCCCATCCACTGTGACTTCAAGGGTTGTGGTGTCAAGAGAAACCCCACCAATCTGAAGATCCTTGCTTTTACTGCTGCCAAGTCTGCGCTCAAGCGCGCGCAGGCGCGCCAGCAACTCGTCAATCTCAAACGGCTTGGCTAGATAATCATCGGCTCCGCCATCGAGACCCGATACCTTGTCATGTGTAGTGTCTCGCGCAGTCAATATCAGTACGGGATTGGAGTACCGCTCCTGCCGAGCCCGACGCAAGACTTCAAGGCCGTCCATATCTGGCAATCCCAGATCCAATATCACAATATCAGGCTGGCTGCTTTTGATCGCAGCCAACGCATCCTTGCCCCGGCTGACATGATTGACGTTGAAGCCCGCCGCTCTAAGCGCCTGACTGATGCCGGCTGCGAGCAAACTGTTATCTTCAACCAGCAATACCTGCATGAGATTTTCCTGTTAGTTTTCACTGATTGAGTGACTGGTATCGTCAGTGCTTGTCTGCCAGTTGCAACAGCATCAATTCAATCTCGCCATGCCTGCCATGATCAGCAACATCCCGGCCGGCTCTTGCGGGTGCATTTTTTGCAGCATCCAGGTAGTGCCGTGCCAGCACATAGTCCTTCTGCTTCTGATAATACTCAGCCATGAAGTAATTCGCATCAATATCTTCAGGAGCCATGCGCACTGCATGCAACAACAACTCCTTCGCTTTGTCGCTATCACCAAAACCGACCGGCCAGCCTGGCACATTCATATAAAGCACACCCAGACTGGTATATGCAGAACCATTCATGGCCTCAGCATCAAGCGCCATTGCACGCTCCAGATCAGCCTTGGCAGCCTTGGCCAGACCCAGGGCACCCAAACCGCCTTTAATTCCTGCAAACGATGATTTGATGATGCCGCTCCATATCCAGGCCGGGGCTGATTCCGGATTTGCAGAGGTGACTGTCTCTGCCTGTCGGATCAGATCCTGATAGGCCTGCACTCGCACGTCGCCCTGTAACTGGTAGTTCACCTCAGCCCAGCGCTGCTGCAAGGCATAAACATCGTCTGGCAAATCAGCGAATGATGGCAAAACCAAAAATGGCATCAGAACCAATACCCACGCATAGATACTGAATCGGGAAAATTTCATATTGCCTCTCTTTTATCAAAAAGTGTGTTTGATTGCACTGCTGGCACGCGGGAATGCTGTCGAATTCTCGGTAATTGCCGCAACAGAACAGCATCCGTCAAACGTGGCAATATGCTGTTGATAGCGGCAAATAATCGTTCGGGCCAACCAATGATGATGTCGCCCCAATGACCGGTCTGAATTCTTTGCATAATTGCTTTTGCAACTTTTTCAGGCGGATCCATGGCGTTGCCCAAAGCCTGATTCATCGCAATTACTCGCGAACTGTTCATGGCGGTGCGTGTTGCACGCGGCGCCACATACAACACACGCACAGTACTATCTGCGAGCTCGCGGCGCAGTGCCTGTGAAAACGTCTTGAGACCAGATTTACTCGCACCATAAATGGCAAAACCCGGATATCCTATACTGCCAAAAACCGAGCCTACATTGATCACAGCAGCTTCCTGTCTTTGCAGTAGATGTGGCAAAAATGCGGCTGTAAGAGTTATCGGTGCGGTTAGATTCAATTCAATCAAGGCTCTGGTAACATCCGGATCAGCAGCACTAACAAATGCAAAGTCGCTCATGCCGGCATTGTTCACCAGCAGATCAATACCGGCAGGCAGCGCGCTACAAAACTCCAGCAGACTGTTCACACCTGAACTCTGCTGCAGGTCACACACAAATGTGTGATGTCTGTCTGCGGCATGCAGACTTTGCCGCAGCTGCCTGAGTGAATTTTCGTCACGCCCGGTCAGCACAAGGGCTGCACCGGCGCGGGCCATCTCGTATGCCACGCAGGCGCCGATACCTCCATTGGCCCCTGTCAGCAACACGGTCTTACCTTTGATATTCATCAGACGAATCCTTTTCCAACTTAGTGTGTGTTATCTGGCTGCGGAATCAGCGAATCAAACACTCCTTTGTACAGACGATAGAACATACGGGTGCTATGAATGATGATTTCCTGCTCGGCGGGGTCAACAAACCGGTTGATCAGCTGTTCAAGGAATTGGATGTGTTTCTGATCAATTGCGCCGTGTGAGCGCAGATAACTGAATGCCTGCTCGGGCAATCCCAGCGATTGTTTTATCTGCCTGGCGGCATGGTCTGCCAGACTCACACTGGTACCTTCAAGCACATGCACCATGCCGAAGAAACCAATAGGGTCACGACGCGAAATCAGATCAAAGGCATAAGCCACCATCAGTTCTGTCTCTGCAGCGGGCTTGCTGTTACGCACGGTTTCCCTGTCACCACCACAGGCGGCGATGTCATTCAATATCCATTCCTGATGTCCAATTTCATCTTCGATATATTCTGCAACAGCCTCACGCAACCATTCCTTACTGTCCGGCAGGCGCGAACCAACGGCCATCATCAACGGCACGGTGAACTTGACGTGATGATAGGCCTGAGTGAGATACGCAATGTACTGCTGCAAAGTAACCTCACTATTGATAGCACGCTGAATCATGGTAGCTTGCACCAGATTCTGTCTGTCAGCTTCGGTCACTTGCTGCAGCCTGTTATAAAAATTTGTTTCAACATGCATATTCGTTCTCCTTATTGCTTACATACAAAGCGTCAATCTCTGCCTGAAAATACTGTTCAATTTGTGAACGGCGTGGTCTGCCGTTTGTTGTCATCAGGTCAGTGGGAGCACCCGCACCGGGGCCAATCAGATTTTCGAGCCGGTGCCAACGCTGCACGCGGGCATACTCGGGGAGCATTCTATTGGCTTCATCAACAATCTTCTGAATCTGTTGATTACTCACTGACTGATCGCGCGCAGCAATCAGCGCCACACAAAAAGGTCTGCTGTCGCCACTGACAATCACCTGTGTGATCAACACACTGTGACTGAGTTCGCGTTCTACCCACTCGGGTGAGATGTTGCGGCCGTACGAGCTGACAATCAGATTTTTGCGGCGGCCCTGAAAATGCAGAAAACCATCAGCATCGACTTCACAAAGATCACCCGTGTGCACCCACGCAGAAGATTCCTGCGCCGTCCAGCTTTCTATGTCACCGGCATAGCCGAGAAAAGCGGCTCCGCTGACCCACAGTTCATTGTCAATCATGCGGGTGTGCACATGAGGCAACGGTTTGCCCAGCGAGCCATTACGACGAGCCTGCGGTGTATTAAGGGCCACCACGGAACCACATTCGGATAAGCCGTAACCTTCATAAACCGGCAGGCCGGATTGCCAGGCCTTATCGAGCAGTGCGCGGTTAACACTGCCGCCACCTACTGCAATAAACCGCAGAGAATCCGGCGCATGCCATCCCGCATCACAACTCTGGACCAGCGCCTGCAGCAGCTGAGGCATCAGAATCAGACTGTT
Source organism: Pseudohongiella sp. (assembly GCA_030651695.1). Taxonomy (GTDB): domain Bacteria; phylum Pseudomonadota; class Gammaproteobacteria; order Pseudomonadales; family Pseudohongiellaceae; genus Pseudohongiella. The sequence goes on from JAUSCD010000023.1 coordinate 15,099, forward strand.
GGGCCGCATTGTCGAAATCGTGGCCAATAAATCAGGCACAGAAAAACCCGCGGCACCGTTAAATCCAAGTTGCCGGTCGCTTGCTATCATGATGCAGGCACCCTGCAACAAGGGGGCGTACACCCCGGCAATATTTTCCAGCAAGGTCGCAAGCGGTAACACACACAAATGTTTGCGGATTTGCAGTGCAGACGTTGCGCCACTCAGAGACATGGCTACCAACTGCTGATGCTCCGTACTCAGACAGACTCCTTTGGGATCCCCCGTAGAACCTGAGGTAAACGTTATTTTTCGTGTGCGCGGCGGCAGCATTTGCCTGCGTTTTGCACCCCGATCCAGTCGCGCAATATCATCAAATTGCTGCGTAGCTGGTGGTTGCTCGACGGCTGCCGCGTCCACTAGCACTTCCAGGCGGACACTGAGCTTTTCTCCACTAACAAATGATGTGAACTGCCCATGAAGGTGTGCAGGGCGATCGGTCAACACCACATCCACAGGAACAGTCTTGAGTGCATGGCGAATCTGTCCGGAAGAAAAAAATCCTGGCAACGGGAGCAATGCAACATCTGCCAGACGGCAAGCCAGATCCACAATAATCCAGTCTGCTGAGTTACCCGCGTACAGAGCAACTGCCTCATAAGAGCGGGCGGAAAACTCGCGCGCAAGTGCTGTCACGGCCTGAACAAGCTGCTGGCGAGTGAGCTGACGAACTGGGTCCCGACTGATATCAATAACAGCAATCTGTTCAGGTTGCGTCTGCGCATCCAACACCATCTGATTCCAGATTTTATCCATGAAACTTCCCCGGCTGACAGTTGTCATGTACATAGGCTGCCAGTACCCGCGAGGCAGCTGCCAGCTCCGATGAGTGTTCCTGCAGTATGCGTGATGCAATTTCGTTTCTGGTCAGTGTGTCGCGCGCCTTGCGCACATCACCCACAAGCACATTCGGCTGATTGTCGTAGTAACAACCCCAACTTTGCCCTGCATCCGGCAGCCTGGATGGATCAGCATTGGCCAGTACCTCTGGTGCAAACCCAAGTCTGTGCAATAACGCTGCCACCAGAGGCGTGGCAGTGAAACAAATCCAGTCGAAACCAGACTGATAGAGCAGCTCGGTCAGCACAATAAACAAGCGCTGACTGCCGCCTTTCATACTCGCAAGGTTGCCGGTTTCAATAATGTGTCTGCGCTCTACTGGCTGATGTACCACAGCACTGATTGCGTGCTCAATTGGGGTGTCAAGATACTGCTCAGAGAAAAACTGTCCCACTGCGCCGGGTCGCAGCCCAAGTACACCTTGCGTCCTCTGATCATTGACCGAAGCCAACAGCAACGGCAGAAAATGAGTGACAACGGCTTGATAGGTTTCGGCGTAGCGTCGGCTAATGAATGCATGCAGCGCAGCAACGTCGGCCGGTTGCCCGGCATATAGAATTATCTGAACGGGATTTTTTGAGACGGCAGCAGAGCTTGCCGACAGTTCAATGGGAACCTGAGCGGATTCAACGGATTGAGCAGACTGTAAAGACTTGGCAGGTTGAACGGTAGAGCACAGCCACATGATCGTTTACTCCTGGTTGCAGGATCATATGGCTGACTTTACACGGCAATTCTTAATGCAATATTAAGGCATTTATCAATCTACCGGCTTCTTATCCAGGTATTTGATACCACTGAACATGGCAGACACCAGCCCACTGCGTTCGCGAACCTCAGTAATTACCACTGCGGCAACGTGCAAAACAATTGCCAGCATCAACAGGTAAAAAATGATTTCGTGGATTTCTACAAACGGTGCGCGGAACTCACGCATGGAGGCGTACCCTTCAGGATCCAGCATCTCTTTCTGACCAGGCTCCAGCCCAATCAACATACTGTGATTCTCACCGGCCCCGGTCGCCCACTCTGCAAACTCATGACCAAACGGCGGGAAATACAGATCTGTACCTGCCAGCACCAGTCCTGTCACCATCTGCGCTGATAGCAAAAACAGCATCACGGCAATCATGATTCTGCCTAACGGGTTATGCCCCTTGTAAGCAGGTGCATCGCCTTTGCGGAAACCATCCACATAGGCCGAGCTTTGTTTTATGTAGTCTTTGCCACCAGGCAGTATAGACTTCCAGCGAGAGTATTTGCCGCCCACAAATCCCCAAACCAGACGCCACAACAAATTCAGAGTAAAAATATAACCTATGTAGACGTGCAGGATCTTGAGTGACACCTTGCCTTCAGGGCTGACACCTAACATGGTGGCGTTGAGAATAATCACTCCAACGACGATCAGCAGCAACACACAAATCACATTAAGCCAATGAAAAATACGCGTTGTGCGATCCCAGACCTTGTATGCTTGACGCGGGGCACTGTTTGACTGCTTCATGATTAACCTTCCGAGGAATGTAATCAATCTACTCTATACCCCTGCACTGCGCCAAACCAGACGGTAGATGCCAGAACCTTGAGGCTCCGCAATGATTGCTAATATATCCTGCAAAAATTGAGGTGTGGAAGACATTACACCCAGTTGCAACTGAGTTGAGTAACGCCCATCCAGCCAGATCTGAGACTGTGAATCCACCTGCAGATCAGCGTTTGCCGCAGGCTCAATATCCGAGCTGCGCACGTGCAAAAACAACTCATTGGGTGCCCGCGACTCAGCAGTCCATGGCAGCACGTTCAGACGCAGTTGCTGTTGCCGCATGCGGAATGTTTGCGCATCCGGCAGCTGCATGCCGACGGCGGCATCTGACCACAAACCGCGCGCGCTCAATTGCTGAAGCTGACCGGCGTGCCAGACAAGATTGTCGACCATCCCGCTGATATCACCCCGGATTTGCACTGCACTGTTGAGTGTGCGCATCAGGGGTGAACCGGCCAGCTGCGCGGAAACCAGCATTGATGCCGGCAGCTCGAACAAAAGACTATTGAGGTGAATGGCACCGCTCGTAAAAAAACAGCTCTGTCCTTCAAAACCGATGGTGGTCTGTGCAACAGGACTGGAGGAAATATCCAGACACAAACGTGTATCCAGCAGCGAGCGCCAGTTAAAGCGCCAGCTCACATTCTCCAGTATAAGCTGTTGCTGGTTGGCGCTGATTAAAACCTGCGCCGCCTGACCTGACCACAATGTGCCACGGGTCTGACTGATCTGCACAACCGGGGTACTATTTCCACTGGTGCCACCGGCACCACTGGCGCCGCTCATGGCCAACAGGCGCGGTAGCACACTGGCAGGAATTGACCAGACCAGTGCAATCACACAAATCAGCAGGAAAAATCCCAGCCAGCGTTTCCAGCCAGATGCTGAGCTTTGTGTTTTTGTCTTATTCGGCACTAAGGAAGGCTCCTGACTCTGAGAGTTGCATTCACTGACTGATTGCCGGCAACCCGATTGCTGCTTACCGGTGCAATGGTCAGTTGCTCCAGTTGAATCCCCGTCTGTGATTCCAGCTCGGCCAGCCATGCCAACAGATCGGGCATGGCAACCGCATCAAATCGCACACCGGCACTGCGATTGTCCGCTGCCGGCTCAAGCGAAGCAACCACAATCCCGCTCTGCGCTGCCAGAGAATTGAGCAACTGGGGCAAGGACTGGGCAGCGTCGGCCTGCACATCAGGGTTGACGCTGGACTGGCGCAGATATTCCAGCTCGGCAGCCAGCATATTCACCTCTTCCAGCGCGACAGCGGCATAAGCCAGCCGGGCTTCGGAAGCGGACCGGGCAGCCATCACCGGCTGCCAGATCGTCAGCCATAACACCGTCGCAAGTACCAGAAAACCACAGAGCAACAACAGCAGTTGCTCGCGCTGTGAATAGCGCATCAGGTAGCGTGCCGGCAAATTGCCGGAAATAGCATGGAGCAGATTTTTCATAGTCCATTACCTCTCACTGACAAACTGGCCTGCTGCCTATCGCCGGCACGGCTGATATTCCGGGCCTGAGCGGTCCACCCTGCCGCACTGAGATTTTCGCTGAGCGTAAGAATTTCGGCAGTGCCGGGCGCGCTGACAGTCATCTGAATTTCTGCCGCCGTGCCGCCGGTTTGTGTGTTTGAATTGTAGCTGAGCCGGTGCAGATTCAGGCCGTCTGCACTTTCAAACGGCTCCAGCATGGCATCGAGCATAGTGATCAACGACTGAGCCGAGCCTGCGCTGCGACGCTGTGCCACTTGTGTTGACAGCTGTTGAACGGCGTCCACCAGAACGCCCTCTGGCATGGCCTGGCGATAGCGTTGCTCGATTCGCGCTTCCAGCGCTCTGAAACGGTACTGATTGATTTGTGTTTCAACAATAGCCGCTACCAACACCGCAGTGATTGCCACTACTGCCGCAATAGCGGGCACCCGCCACTGTTTCCAATATTTGGCCAGCCGCAAAGGAGCAGCAAACTCACCCTGGCGCAAATTGACAACATGATTGCCGGTGGTTTCCAGAACGCCCCAGAGATTTGTCACTGGTTGAAGACTGACCACGATACCGGCGGATTTTAATCCTGCGTATTCTTTCAGCGTCTGCAATATCGCCTGGCCATAGGCGTACTCAGATTGGGAATCGCCGGCGTATATGGTCAGGGTGGCTGGTGGCTGGATCAGACTGAATTTGGCAGTCTCTGCGATCGCAACATCGATCAAAACCGGTAACATCTGCGGCTCCATGCTGGTACACACCTTGTCACCAGCCTTCAGGTGGCAGATGTCACTGTCTAGCAACACAGGCCAGATATTTCCTGCCTCAGGTAAAAGTGCCGGGATAGAGACTATCTCCCCGACTTCCAGACCCAATGACTCCAGAGCGGCTACACGCCATTGCAATTGCTTTTTGTCAGTGTAGGCAACTAAAACCGTGTTGGCGCCATGATCCGTTTGCGGAGCCTGCGGGGGCACAAAAGCCACGTGAACTTGCGACAGATCAACCGCCAGTTGTGATTCCAGCATAAACGGCAACAGTTTTGGCAGATGCTTTTTTTCATTTGCGGCAATTGCAACAGACCGGGTAACCACTTGTTCCCCAGATAACAGCAGTCTGACGCGCAGCACATCTTTATTGTCACGCTGTTGCTCATCCAGCCAGTTTTTGAAAGCATCAAAACTTCCTGACTGCAGTTTTGCCCCCGCTTTATCCTGCAGGCACCAGCGCGCCGTCCGTTCAGTATCGGCTGACTCCTCAAGCTGTACCAGTATAGTGTTTTTCATCACTCTTTTTTCCTGAACCCTGTTTTCCCGAACCCTGTTTTGTGCGTTCACTCTTTTCAAGAACACCGTTTAATAAATTTTTTGCCTGGCCCAGATGCGGGTTTCCTGTTCGTCCCTGCCTATCAGCGATAACCAGTGTGACGTCTGCCCATTCACCGTCAGGCTGGTGTGCAGGTGAAACCATTGAGTGCCTGTGGAGTACAAGGCGTACTCTTCACTTCCGCTGAGAGTCTCCGCATCAGGTACCAGAGTCTTCACAACAGCCTGCTCGAAAAAATTTGCGACTGATGTATACCCGCGCTGCTCTCGCTCACTGATCACTGCCAGCAGGTCCTGTTCACTTACGCTCTGCAGCGAATCTGGCTGATTTATCGTTGATAACAGCCTGAGTGGTGCCGTGTTCAGATTCATCGCCGCTGGCTCCGGCAGTGCCACTACCCAGGGTCTCAAGCGTTGGATAATTCCCGGACTAAAGTGACGCACCAGATTCAGTTCACTGACATCAGACAACAGCTGATTGGCTGCCTGGGTTGGCAATGCTGCTGAACTATAAAAAAGTGACTCGGCGCCGCCCTGACCAGTGCTGACATCGTCCTGATCTATCCAATCAATTAGTGCCTCAGTCATCATGACTGCATCGGCTTCACTGACCGGATAATCATCAAAACTCTGAAGCAGACGAATAAATTGTTTCTGTGCAGGTGAAAACCTGACAGCCAGCGGCGCACCAACATCTTCGGCATAAGCCGTTTTTACTGAAAGATTATTCAGATTGAACAAGGCCTGCGCATCCTGAATCCGTACCTGCAACCAACCGTTGTCAGTCGGTAACGGCGGAATCGGCTGCGCCCAGCTTTCCTGTCCATGATCAATCGCACCCGTTGCAATATCGGCTGCCAATATCCGGGCTGCCAGTTGCTCCGCACCGTTTACATATGCCGCCACCAGATGCGCCTCATGGCGGGCTCCAGCCTGATCAAGTTGCAACATGAATGACTCGGCAAACCTTACCGACATCAACGACACAATTGCCGCAATCAGCATGGCTACAATCAGTGCGCTGCCATTCTGGTGAAACCGATTTTTTGTCAGGGACTTCATCAATGGCGACCCCTAAAGTCCGGCCAGCAGAAATATTCGCTCAATAACAACACCCTCACCCAGACTCTCAAGCTCGAGCGATATACGCACTGCTGCAGGGATGTGGCGTACTGGCAGCAGATTGGTTCCCCCATTCTGATTTTGTTGTGGCGCCAACAACTCCGGTGCCGGTGGCCACCGGGTTAACCAGGCATTGTTATCCGGTATCTGTCCACCAGCAAGAAACCCGATTTGAAAACTACGGACGTTTTCCAGCATAAGCCGACTGCCTTCAGGTGGCGCTGACAAGTCCTGATTACGCTCCTGCCAGTAGTCCCTGAACAAATTCCCGTTTTCATCCAATCGGTATAAGATGCGCTGAATTTCAGAACGCTGCTCATTCAACGGATTGACCCAACCGTGGCGACTGAACCACAATTGTGCGCCTTCCTGCGACAACAACTGTGCCAGTGAACGATCCGCAAACTGCGCGCTCATCATCGAGGGCCGCCGGGAGTCTTTACCAGCATAGCCAGACAAAAAATCTGCGCCGGTGGCAGGGATCATCACTGGCCGGTCTATACTGTTCTGCAGATCAGCAGTCAGCAACTGCCAGGTCTGCTCCAGAGCAGTCAGCGATTGCTGCGCTGCTTCACCCTGCTCCTGCACCCGGATGGACGCATCCAGAAAACGATAACTGATGGCGCCAATCAACACAGTCAGACTCATGGCAACTAACAATTCAATCAGCGTAAACCCGCCCGCCCGCCGTCCTGCATAGCAGGTGCAGTCGCGCCCTCGCCACCTGCGTGAGTTCACGGCGCTGCCCCGGCAGCATCAACGCCGGAGAACCGGGCGCGCATGAGGTAGGCATCCAGACTGAACTGCGCAGACTGTGTTGATGAAACACCTTGGGCAGAATCGGCGACACGAATACTGTGTCTTAACAATCCGGGTGCCGGTGTTGCTTCTGCCACTCGTAACCAGTACCAACGTCTGCCAGCATTTTCGACATCTCCGCGCCACTCGCCGGCTGGCAATTCTTCGCCCGCGGCCTGTCGTAGTTGCAGCAATGCAAGCTGGTCCTGCGCTACCCACGCGGCCTGGGTGCGATCATTGATAACACCTGTGTTATCAAGTTGTGTACCTAATTGGAACATCAGTGCCGGCAAGGCGATTCCCACAATCATCAGCGCTACCATGACTTCTATCAGGGTAAATCCCGCGTCAAAAGACAATGCCCGCAACGGTAATGATGGTGACTGCTTCACATCGCACTCCAGTTTATCTGACCGTCCCGTTCCGGCCATACCCGGGCCAGAGACTGCCCGGAGTCAGCGTCACGCACAACAATTTCAAAAATCGAATACTCACGACCAGGAAAAAAAACAACCGATGGTGAATTGATTGGCCGGGCGTTTGAGCTTGGCGGTACAACGGATGCGCTGCGGGTATCAGTACCTGCGTGCAGCTGAACATTGTCCGGCATATCAATTGCTGCCATCAGGTTATCGTCCAGCGGCACCCATGTTGGCGCAGGTTGCATTCCGGGCTGCAAACCTGCAGCTGATGACCAGCGCCACCAACGCATGCTTTGCCTGTCCTGAGTCTCAACAACACTCCAGCCCAGCACCTCGTTTTTTGCCAGCGCCTGCTGGCTTGCATGTTGAAAAAGTCGACTCAGATTTTCTGCAACTGCAAGTGCGGAATCTGATGCTGCGCTGTCAGCCCGACTGAACAAACCAGTCGATAAAACTGTAACACTGACCAGCAGACCCATGATCAACATGACTACCAGCATTTCTATCAGGGTAAAGCCACGACCGGGAATAGCACCCATCAGAGTTCAGTCCCGCTGCGCGTTGGCCTGCCAGTTTCCAAGGTCTGCATTCTGACCTTCGCCGCCACGCACTCCATCAGCGCCATAACTAAAAATGTCATATGCCCCCTGTTGTCCCGGGCTGAGGTAAAGATAAGGATTGCCCCAAGGGTCTGTTGGCAATGACTCAAGATAACCGCCCGACTTCCAGTTTGCCGGCACCGGCGACAGCGTCGGACGCTCAACCAGGGCACGTAACCCTTGCTCACTGCTCGGGTAAGAAAAATTATCCAGCCGATACATCCGCAGGCCGGTTTCGATTGCACTGAAGTCAGCAAACACTTTTTGTACACGTGCTTCATCAGCGCGGCCCAGAACATTGGGTGCAATGATGCTGATCAGCAAACCCATAATCACCAGCACCACCAGAATCTCGATCAGACTGAAACCCTTGTGACGGGAGTGGTTTTTTATACTCAAATTTGTGTCCATATCCGAATCCTTATTAACTCGCTAAATCAGCGAACTCATATCAAACACTGGCAGCAACACCGCCAGCATAATCAGTGTGATCAAACCGCCCATCAATACAATCGTCAACGGTTCCAGCAAAGCCATCATAGTGCCCAGGCGCACACTTAACTCACGCTCCTGCCAGGCCGCTGCGTACTCAAGCTGCGCAGACAAAGTACCGTTGGCTTCACCGTTGGCCGCCATCTGAACTAACAGCGGCGGGAATATTTCTTCCTGCTGCAGACTTTTGCTGAATGAAGCGCCTTCCTGCACCCGCACTGCAACAGCCAGTGCGCTGCGTCGCAATTGCTCGTTATTCAGCACTTCCGCAGCTATACGCAGCGCGTCCAGCAATGGCACTCCACTGCCAAGCAAAATCGCCATGGTGGATGCAAAACGTGCACAATCCATCTGTAGTAAAGTATTGCTCAACCCCGGCACTTTCAGCAGAACACGATGCCATGCCAGACGATTCTCCGGTACTTGCTTCCAGAGCCGGAACACAGTCAGTGCTGCAAGCAGGACCAACAGTAGCACCAGCGCCCAACCTGACCGGAAAAAATCACTCACTGAGATCAGTATCTGGGTCAGCGCTGGCAACTCACGATTGGAACTTGCAAACATCCCCACCAGACGCGGCACCACAAAACTCATCAAGAGCACGACGACACTGATACTTACGCCTGCCAGTACCAGTGGATAGATTAGTGCAGCCTGCAATTTCTGGCGTGTCTGCTGGCTACTTTCCGTGTGTAAGGCCAAACGCTCCAACACTTCACCTAAAAAGCCTGCGCTTTCGCCGGCACGCACCATGGCGCAGTACATGCGATCAAAAGCACCGGGGTGCTCACTCATGGCTTGCGCCAGAGAATGGCCTTCCATCACTCGCGATCGCACCTGGGCCAGTAACCCCTTTATCCGATCACCCCGACTTTGTTCTGCAGTCAGGCGCAACACCTCATCCACCGGCAAACCCGATTTGATCAGCGAGGCCAGTTGGCGAGTGAGCAACGACAACTGGTTAACAGACAAGCGACGTTGCCGCCTGAAAATACGTTGAAGGCCTTCGCCGGAGTCGAGGCTGCCTGCTACAACTACCATCAAAGGTTTCAAATTTTGCTGACGCAAGCGCTGCCGCAATTGCTTTTCATCATCCGCATCCATTACGCCGGTAACGGTACGTCCTTGTGCGTCCAGTGCTTTGTAGCGCAGAGCAGTCATTACAATGCACCCTCGCTGAGACTGGTGACACGCAGCACTTCTTCAACACTGGTCTGACCTGCCAGTATGCGCTCTCGGCCATGCTGGTGGATGGAACTGCTGTGCTGACGCGCGTATTGCTCAAGCGCCTGTTCAGCGGCGCCGTCGTGAATCAGACGGCGCATTGGCGAATCAATTTCGACAATTTCGTATAAACCGGATCGACCTTTGTAACCGGTATGATTGCAGTGCTCACAGCCCACGGCTCTGAACACAATGCTGTCGGGTGGTAATTGCAGGCGCGCACTTTCGGCACCATCAACCTGATGGGGCAGCCGACATGCAGGGCAGAGACTTCGCACCAGACGCTGAGCCACAATCAGGGTGAGACTTGAGGCCAGCAGGAATGGCTCGATGCCCATATCCTGCAAACGCGTGACGGCACCCACCGCGGTGTTGGTATGCAGGGTTGATAACACCAGATGGCCGGTCAACGAGGCTTGTACAGCAATTGCAGCGGTTTCCTGATCGCGTATCTCACCGACCATGACCACATCCGGATCCTGACGCAGAATGGCGCGCAGACCGCGCGCAAACGTCATATCAACTTTCGTGTTTACCTGAGTCTGACCAATACCGGCAAGCTGATACTCGACCGGATCTTCAATGGTCAGAATATTTCTTTCACGGCTGTTGATATGTTGTAGCCCGGCGTACAGCGTGGTGGTTTTGCCTGAACCGGTGGGACCAGTCACCAGTATAATGCCATGCGGTTTTTGCAGGGCTGATTGCAAAGCCGCTTGCATCGCTGGCGGCAAATCAAGATGATCCAGTTGCAACTGACCGGCAGCCTGATCCAGCAAGCGCAATACGACACGCTCACCAAAACTCGAAGGGATTGTGGACATGCGGATATCCACAGCGTGTCCGGCCAGGCGCACACTGATGCGCCCATCCTGAGGCAAACGTTTTTCTGCAATATCCAGCCGCGCCATCACTTTCAGACGTGATACCAGTACCGGGCCGAGCTCTGCCTTCGGTGACAACACATCACGTAGTACACCATCAACACGAAAGCGCACCGACACACGACGCTCGAACGGTTCGATATGGATATCAGAAGCTTTTTCGCGCACGGCCTGCGATAACAAAGCATTGATCAACCGAATGACCGGCGCGTTGTCAGCACCAGATAATAAATCGCTGTGCTGGGGAATTTCATCAACCAGCGCGTCGAGATCAAAATCATCACCCAGTTCTTCAGCAGCACGCTGGGCAGCGTCAGCGCCACTTTGATACAGGCGCGTAAGCGAGACCTGAAACTCTGCCTGATCAATCAGCTGCCAATTCAGCCCGGGACCCAGCACTCTGCGCAATTCCAGCAGAACCGCCAGTACAGGTTGCTGACGGCACAACAAGTCTTTACCGTCCCACAATACACCGTGTTCCTGTGCGAACTCGAAGGGCAGTAATTTTGTTTCCTGTTGCACAGGTTTTGTCGGCTGAGAGCTGATCATGACAGCAAGCTCACGGCTGCTCAGCGGTGCGCGCGTTGTCGGCAGCGCCACGTGACATAGTTTCCCACTCGGGAAGCACAGGCAAAGCGCCAGCATCAAACAACCAGCCATCCAGAGGTGTCTGTCGAAGTTGCTGATCACGGATCAGCTGGTATTTTTCAGCAGTTGCGCCACGCAGGGCGTCATCGTCGCGCAAAATAGTCGGGCGGATAAACACCAACAAATTGGTTTTTTGAACACTGCTGCTGGTAGACCGGAACAGACGCCCCAACCCTGGCACACTGCCCAGTACCGGCACACGTTGCTCGCTCTGTATGACGTTGTCACGAATCAATCCGCCCAACACTACCGTTTCTCCATCAGCTACCGTGACACGTGTCTGAATCTTGCGTTCATTGGTAATCAGATCAACGGCACCGGCGCGCTGTGAAATGCTGGATATTTCCTGGCTGATATCAAGTGCAACGCGGTCACCACGGTTAACGTGTGGGGTGACCTTTAACGTGGTTCCCACGTTCTGCCTGCTGATAGTCTGGAACGGGTTCTGAACACCCCCTGTGCCACCTGTCCCGGTAAATGAGCCAGTTATAAACGGCACACTTTCACCTACAGTAATGATGGCTTCGCTGTTGTCGGTCGTAAGGATATTCGGGGTCGATAAAATGTTGGCGCCACTGTTAGCTTGCAAAAGATCAATCAGCGCCAGCAGATCGGTACTTCCGCCAAGTTTCCCGATACCAATGGTCTGTCCCGCAACGCCAGCAAGCCCGGCTGCCAGTCCGGTCAGTGCATCCCTTCTGTCGTCAGCCAACGCGCCCTGGGTAACCTGTCCGAGTTGCTGCAGATTATTGCCTGCATCAAAACTGCTGGCGAACCCACCGCTGTCGTCACGGAACAACCACTGAATACCGAGGTTTTGCCCTACGTCATCGTTGATTTCAACAATAATTGCTTCAACCAGAACCTGAGCACGCTGGATATCAAGACGCTGAACCACATCCATCAACGAATCCACAATATCCAGATCGGCGGTGATAATCAGTGCATTGTTATCCGGGTCGGCCTGGATGCTTGCCTGTCGCGGCTGTGAGTTTTCACCTGACTCGGATGGCAAACCAAAACGATCACGCACCACAGCACTCAGGACTTCAGCAACGCGTGCAGCACTGGCGTATTCCAGATAAATAACGCGGGTATTACCACTTTGTTCGCGCGGCTGATCAAGCAGATTAACCAGCTGTCGGATGTTTTCACGTTGGCGCTGGCCGCCGGTAACCAATACGGAGTTGGTGCGCTCGTCCGCGCTGATCTGCAAACGAGTACGGGCAGACTCTTCTTCCGTAGGTGCGCGCTCTTCCTGTAGATCGCGCAACAACGCAACCACGTCGCGTGCAGTGGCAAACTGCAGACGGACTATTTCCGTTTCCGGAATTGAACTTTGATCGATGCGGGCCAGAATCTGGCGGATGCGCTCCACGTTGGCAACGGTGTCAACCAGCACAATCATATTACCTGCCGGGTAAGCTGACATCTGTCCGGTGCTTTGTGAGACCAGCGGTCTGAGCACTGGCAACACCTGTAACACCGATACGTTTTCCAATTGAAACGCCTCGGTCACGTACTGGCTGCTATCCGCGGAATTAAAATTTGCAAATGGCAGTGGCGCCGCACGCGCGTCCTGTGTTGGCAGGATACTGACCATACCGTTGCTGGTTTCAATAGCAGTAAATCCGTTTACGTCCAGTGCACGCAGAAAAATCTGGTAGTAAGTAGCCGCATCAACTGCTGTGCTACTCATGACCGTTATTTGCCCACGCACGCGCGGATCGATAATCATGGTCTTGCCAGTGACATCCTGCACTGCACGTATGACTTCGAGAATATCGCTGTCGCGGAAATTGGGTGTCCAACTGATCTCCTGAGCCTGCAGATTTACTGAACAGATCAGAGCCAGTACAGAACTGGCCACTATTGTAATAAGGCGATTACTGAAGCACATTCACAGTCCTTTTTGACTCCGGTCTGTAAACTCAGGTGAGCAAAAACCGGGTGCAGGTCATCATTTTTCGTATGACAATGGTATGACTCGGATGTGACACTCATATGACACAAGCGTGACGATAGTGTGACAACAGACCAGTCTATGGAGAATGAACAACCTGAATCCCCGGGAGGATTACCAGCGACTTCTGTCCAGCACAATATTGAGCGTTGTCTGGTCGCGAAGCACCTGCAGCGATACCGATTGCTGATTTGAAAGCTGTGACATCAGTGCTGGCAGATCACCAGCAGCATCGAGTTGTTTACCGTCTACTGCGGTGATCAGATCTCCACGCTCCAGACCCACAGCAATCAGGAAGTCGTGAGAACTGCCATGGCGAATCTGCAAACCTCGCAGTGCACCAGCGCGGACGCTGTCTGCAGGTTCAAACACGGGCTGGATGCGCAACAATTCGGTCAACGCACTGTTGCGATTTATTCCTGCAGGCAATACTCCGGCAGCACCTGTGGCAGGCGCGCCGGAATCCGTGACTGGATATTCTGGCGAGGACACTGGCGATGACTGCAAATCAGTTTGCACCACTTCGTCCATTCGCAGGATTTCTGTGCGCCCATTGTTGTCGAGCAGTACATAAGTCTGATGAATTTCCTGCAGCACAACCGTGCCCGGAGTATTCAGCAGCCTGTCACCTGACTGGTACCCCTCTTGCGAATCTGCGTTGGCAATGATCGCTCGTGAACGTGACGGATCGCTGCTCAGCACTGCGCCTCGCAGTGTCAGGGCCAGACGGGTGTCTGTAGCTCCGGCAATGGTGTCTGTGGCATAAGATACGCCGGAAGACTGTCCCATCTGACTCAAAACAAAAACAGACTGAAGCCGATCAAGATCGATGTCATCAACAACAGGCGAGCGCCGGTCAAATCCGGATGTGTACGCAGAGAAGTTTCCGGATGCAGATAATTCGGAATCCGGCGCAAGAACATGCCAGATCATTCCCGCCACATGAGTAGCCGACCACGCCAGAAAGCCTGCTGTAAGCAGCAGGCCAGTGGCTTTGGTCAATGAACCCGATCCGAATCTTTCAAACTTCATTGTGGTTACAGCTTCCAGGACAGATCCAGTCGTAAACGCGAGCCAGTCTCGACATCAACAATTTTCACGTCGCCCTGATAGAACTCGCGATTTTCCTGGAGCAGGTTCTGTGCACGCAATCGAAGCGTAATGCGATCCGTGGCAAAGTATGAGTACGTCAGATCCAACGAGTGGAACGGGCTCTCGAACGCATCGGGCGTTTCGTTGCGACCACCAAAGAACACACGATCCCCGAACACGTTGTAAAGCAATGAAGCAGCATGCTTACCGTTGTCCGAGTCGTAACCCACTTGCGTGTTGACCACGTACTTTGAATGGCCGGTCAATCGGCGACTCAGGCTGGTCTGGGAACTGGCAGCATTGAACCGAAGTTCAGAATCGCTCAGCACCAGATTACCACCGACAAAAAATCCCCGGCCGATATTCTTGAGCCCCTCAAACTCCACGCCGTAGATTTCGCCTGATTCAGCGTTCTCGAAACTCAACAGACGGGCATCCTGAGGACCTGGCCGCTCGACACTTTCGATAGGATTTGTAATATCTTTGTAGAATAACGACATGGTGAGATTGTCGCCGTTGTCGAAGTACAACTCAGACCGCAAATCTACGTGGTCAATGTTGGAAAAGATCAGGTTCGGATTGCCTTGCACACGGGTATTCAGCTCAGGGTCGATGAACTGTATATCCGCGTACTCCCGCAGATCAGGGCGCACCACGGTTTTACCGTATCCAAAACGTAACTGAAAGTTGTCAGTACCAAACAGACCGTCCCGCATGTAGGTCACTGCGGCAGCCGGATAGTACCCATCCTCACGTAGCGCAACGTTCGACCCCGGCTGTTGCATATTGTCAATCACTGCACCCAAAGCCACTCCGGAGTAATCAAGCAAGTCCAGAGGCAGCACTCCGCGTGCGAAGTCCTCCCATCGCACACCGGCGTTCAGACGCCAGTTGTCCAGAAACATCAACTCAACAGCGCCAAATGCGGCTAATTTAGTTTCCCCTGCTATGTAGCTCTCAGTACCAAAATTGGAACCCATATTCAGGAAAAAGCCAGAGTTCGGATCACTCAGATTACTGTCACTCAGCACCTGCGACGGAGTTCCTTCCCGGTTGCGGGCACCGATGACAAAATTTGTTGTGTAGCCGTAGTACTCACGAGCCCGGGTACTATTATTGTAGCCACCGCTCAATGTGCCGGTCGTTGCACCTAAATCGAATTGCGCATCAATCTGGTGTCCCCAGCTTTCCACTCTGTCCTCAAGTTCCAGAAACGAAAATTGAGCCGAAGGACCGGAGTTGACTTGTCTGGACAGAACAATTCGCGTGTCAGTGTCAATACGGTTGGTAGACTGCACAGTGGACGAGTTTGGAATCTCGGTTGACGCAGTGGCATCTGAGTAAAACCATTGGACGTCCACGCTGGTGATCGGATTCAGAATAGACGGGAATTTGATGAAATCAAGGTCATAACGCTCGAACTTGTGTTCCCCGGTGACCTGATTGACCAGCAGTTCGCGCTTTTCCAGTCTGGACACATTTGTTTGACGCTGGCTTCCGCTGTTCGGCAGAAAGTCCGAGTTAAATCCCTTCACAACAGATGACAGATCCTCATCGTCCTGCAAAAGATACGTGTTGGTGGCGACAGTATGGCGGTCCTGATAGTTCAGGCTCAGATTCAACGCACCAGTCAGATTGTCGGTTGTGTAAGAGCGCCTGACGTCAACAAAAACTTCTTCCGGTTTGGCAAAACTCTGTTCGAACTGATCAGCATTCCTGGTTGACTGACCTCTGCCGACACTTGCGAGAGCGCCGAACGTAAAGTCATTGTTCAGATCGAACGCATTACCGAGCGTCACCGACAGAGTTGAGTCTGGATTAAGCGACTTTTCGGTCTCAATATCAACATCCCGATTCAGTGTGAGCATCAGCTCACGGTTGATACGCTCGCCCTCCAGCCGCTGCGCAGCCGTTGGCGTACTGACGCCGGGGTACTCGAGCCGGGTAATGTTTGCCGGCCTGATGTCACCCTGATACTTGTTGATTGCAGCCATGACCTCCGAAGGCATTCCCCCCTGGTCTCCCAGATTACGGAGCCCCTTACCGGAGTTCTCAGAATTCCAGCCAGTGCCAACCGATACATCAAAAACCAGTTCATCAGGTGTGCCACGTGTACGAATATTAACGTTGCCACCACCAAATGCGGCAGGCTGATCCGCGGAATAAGCTTTGTGCACTTTGACTGAGCTTAGAATGGACGCCGGAATATAGTCCAGTGGAATCACGTTCCGGCTCAACTCAGGTGAAGGAATCTCGGCGCCATTAAGTGTCGCACTGGAATATCTTTCACCAAGTCCCCGAACATAAATGTACTTGCCATCGACCAGAGACAACCCGGTTACACGCCTGAGCGCCATGGCAACATCTGAATCTCCGGCCCGGGAAATCTGCTCGACGCCGACGACTTCCGCGGCGAAAGCCTGCTCCACCCTTTCCATGACAATCGAACGGGCCGCATCACGAAGACGGCCCGTTACCATGATTTCTTCCACCTGCGGGGCCGTCTGATTTTGCCCGGCTTCCTGCGCACTGGCGCTGCCGCTGACAATACCAACTCCTGCCATAGCAACTGCGATCGCGGTGGCTATCTCACGTTTTTGCCAATTCACTAATTTTTTCATTACCGTAACCTGTCAAAATCGTCCGTTAGTAAACCCGAACGGGGATAAGTCCTGCTCGGCCTTATCCCCGTGAGCCTGCTGCATCAAGAAATCGAATGCAGCACGTATCAGAGGCCGGTCGTCCAGCCTGATACCCAGTCGCTACCTTCTTTGACGGCTCCGATAAAATCGACACGTTCGAAGAATGAGCTGCTGCCCGGATTACCCAGAGCCGGGGCTCCATTCGCCTGGAACGTATCCTGCAAGCGAGTCACGTCGAACACCTGAACATTGATCGGGCCGCTGTTCGCATCCGTCAGAGCTGGGTTAGTGATGTAGGCCGTCGGTTTTGAAGGGCCAAGATCTTTGATAAGTTTTGCTGGCAGATTCGCCGCAGCGTCTATGACCACATTGCCGTTACTGGTCCACCAGTTGCGCAGATCAAAACCCAGAGCCGCACTGACAACCAGCGATTCGGTACATGCAATCACGTTGCCCGACGCACGGCTGATACCTGATGACATACCCGCGATAGTCTGGGTGCTGGCTGGTTCCCAGCATCTGTTACTGGCATTGTTGGCGGCGTTGGAGGTGTAAATCGAGTTGTACTCTTCAAAGTACGTACCTTCCCGGTAAATCGCTCCTCTGGAGTCGCCTTCCTTACTGGGCGCAGTGCCTTGGTTGGCTTTAAGGCCAGAGGTGATACACGTCATATTGGAGATACGGCCTTTGGTGAAAGGCTGCAGCTCGTCCGGGATGCCTGAACCGGTATTGTCCGCTTCAACACAGTAATTGCCGCCTGAAGGGTGAATTGCCAGAGCAAACTGGATGTTGCCCGTCCAGCCTTCCGAATAGTCAAACGAGTCATCACCCACGTTAACAGCGACGATGTACTTCAGATTGACAGCACCACCAAACATTTCGAAACCGTCATCGACCGTTGTATAGGTCTGCACGTATTCGATAGTTGTTCCCCGGCCCACACCAAGCAGAGTCAAGGCATTGAGCTCGTCACCAGGCGTCACTTCGTACCCGGCATGGCGAATCTGCACATAGCGCATCACACCTGAACTTTCGTTATTGTTGGTACCACCATAGGTTGCTGGCCGACCCTCTGCAGTAACGTGACAGTTGTGGGGGTTTGACGAAGTTGGCTGTCTGTCCGCATTTGTGCATTTGTTGGTAAGGCCATTACCATTAATCTGGACACCGCCCCACAAACCACGGTCATTCAGGGTTGCGGTCTTGTCACGCAGATCTTTCACGCCACTGAAGATAATGGGCTTGGCACGTGTGCCTTCGGCGATGATCCTGGAACCACGCGCGATGCGCACGTAATCGGATGGATTGGAGAAAGCGATCTTTACGCCCGGTGCGATAGTCAAGGTAGGGCCTTCGCCATCCTGAGGAATACGTACGCCTTGTGCAGCTGAGTTGGCATTCACATCACGGCCAACAAACAGACTGTCGTCAAAAATATGCAATCCATCATTCGGCAGCTCATTGATGACCACATCAACAGTCAACGGACGACTGTCGCTGACGAATACGCTTGAATACAAGCAATTCCCGCCATTGAAGCTACCTTGTACAGCCTGACCCGAGACGGTATAACTGGCGCAAGGATTTACTACGGGAGCAGTCCCACCACCGGTCGTGGTTGAATTGTTGGAATTGGTCACATTAGTAGACGGCGCCAGTGTCACACCACCACCATCACATGCCGTTATTGCGGCAGCAAGCAGGCTCACACTAAAAAGGGTCTTGATATTCATCTTTGCAATTGCTCCTTGTCCTTGATTCTTTTGAAGTACCGGTGTGCTAATAAAAACTCGATGCGCATCACATCAGCGCGGTGCGTTATTGTTGTTCAGTGTTGATGACAGAATAATGACGAAACGGAAACAGCGGGCAGGACCGTGAATCGAAGCAATTTCTGTTTTAAATCAAATATGTAATTATTTTTTGCAGTATCTTTAAAAGATATCTCCAAGCGCTTTTATGACAATACCGTCATATTTACCGAAATTTTTTTGCTGAAGCAGGCCACCATGATTTTCCGACAACTCTATGATTCAGTATCTTCTACCTACACCTACCTTCTTGCGGATGAGAGCTCTGGCGAGGCACTACTGATTGATCCGGTATTCGAGCAGGTGCCGCGCGACCTTGCGTTGTTGCAGGAATTGAATTTGAGCCTGAAACTGGTATTGGATACCCATGCCCATGCAGATCATGTGACCGCCGCCTGGATATTGAAACAGAAAACCGGCTGCCAGATCGCGCTGGCCGCTGCCGTGGGCGCCGACAATGTCGACATCGCGCTTGAACACGGGAACGTTGTTGGCATTAAAGGAGTCAGCCTCGAAGTACGTGCCACGCCCGGACATACTGATGGTTGCCTGACCTTTGTATTGTCAGATCACACCATGGCTTTTACAGGTGATGCTTTACTGATTCGCGGCTGCGGCCGCAGTGACTTCCAGCAAGGAGATGCAGCCAGATTGTTTCACTCCATCACCGGGCAGATATTTGTACTGCCCGACAATTGCGCGATTTACCCGGCACATGATTACAGCGGGCGCACGCGATCATCTGTCAGCGAAGAGAAAATTCACAACCCCAGAGTAGGCGGTGGCGCGAATGAACGCGACTTTGTGCAGTACATGAACGCCATGCAGCTGCCGCATCCAAAAAAGATAGACGAGGCATTACCTGCCAATATGCGAAGCGGCATGCCGGCTGACGGCAAAGTGCCGGATGAGCCGGACTGGGCTGATATTCGTATCAGTTTTGCGGGCATACCGGAAGTCGAACCGGAATGGGTTATTCAGAATCAACCTTCAGTGACCATTCTGGATGTGCGCGAAGCTGATGAGATCAGTGAGTCACCTGGCACCCTGAACAACCTGATTCATATCCCGCTAAGCGAACTGCGGGCACGGCACAATGAAGTTCCGCGAGACAAACCAGTTTTGACTTTATGCCGGTCAGGCAAACGCTCTTCTTTGGCCATAGGCATTCTGAAAGCCGCGGGTTATGACCAGGTCGCCAATATACACGGAGGAATGTTGCAATGGCGTGAGACCTGAACCCTCAGGCTTCTGTATGTCTGGGTAAAGCGATGGAAATAAGCGCAGCCATGGCCACAAACACAGCCGAAACCCAAAGACAGGCTTGCAGACCATAGGCCTGAAACAGCCAGCCGGACAGCAAGGTGCCCAACAGGCGCCCCATGGCGTTAGACATATAATAGAAGCCGACATCGAGCGAGACTCCGTCTTCTCTGGCATAACTGACTATCAGATAGCTGTGCAAGGAGGAGTTGACTGCAAACAACACACCAAAGATCAGCAGGCCGCCAACTAAAATCCATTGCGGTGATAGTTCCGTTCCCAAACCGATGGCGATAGCGGCCGGCAGCACCGCCAGCAGAGTTGCCCATAAAAAAGCCTCTCGCCCGCCGGGAATCTGCCCGTTTTTTTTGCCTAACACTGCATTGCGGGTAATAGCAGGTGCAATCGACTGCACAATGCCATACCCGATCACCCAGCTTGCCAGAAACCCGCCCACCATCCACGAACTCCAACCGAATACTGTGCTCAGATAAACCGGCAATGCCACTACAAACCACACGTCACGGGCGCCGAAAAGAAACAGCCGCGCGCCGGACAAAATATTGATGGCAGGGCTTTTGGACAACAAGTCTTTAAAACGGGGTTTGACGGTAGCTTTGCCCAGGTCCTTGTTCAGCAGTATGAGGCTGCTGATCCAGATCAGAGTCAACACTGCCGCCATTGCGAGAACTGCACCCGCCAGCCCCCACATTGCGAGTAAGGCTCCACCTACAAAAAAGCCCACTCCCTTGAGCGCATTCTTGGATCCGGTCAGGATGGCAACCCACTTGTACAGGGTGGCTTGCTGATTGTCGGCAACCAGCAGCTTTATGGAGCTTTTGGCGGACATCTTGTTAAGATCTTTGGCGATACCTGACAACGCCTGCGCGGCCATCACCCAAGGCACAGTCAGCAAGACCGCCGGCACTGTCAACATCAACAGCGCAACAATCTGCATACCCAAACCAATGTTCATCATGCGGTTCAGGCGCATACGTGCGCCCAGATAACCGCCAACCAGATTGGTGATCACACCAAATATTTCGTAAAACAGGAACAATGCGGCGATCTGCAGCGGCGAGTAACCCAGGCTGTGGAAATGTAAAACCACCAGCATGCGCAAAGCGCCGTCGGTGAGCGTGAATGCCCAGTAGTTGCCAGTAACGATCAGATATTGTTTTACGGCTGGCGTCAGTGTCGACAAAGCCTTCACGGTCTCAGGGCTCTTGGTTATCGATCGCTTGAGCCAACCAAACGCGCCAGTTCAACGGTGCGGTTGGCGTAACCCCATTCATTGTCGTACCACGCATAGATCTTCACCTGAGTACCGTTGATCACCATGGTCGAAAGCGCATCAATAATGGAAGATCTTGGATCGGTGCAGTAGTCGATAGACACCAGCGGGCGCTCCTCGTAGCCAAGAATATCTTTCAGCTCACCATTGGCAGCTGCCTTGAACAGGGCGTTCACCTCTTCTTCAGTGGTTGCCCGCTCAACTTCGAACACACAATCTGTGAGTGAGGCATTAGCCAGCGGCACACGTACCGCGTGACCGTTCAGCCGGCCTCTGAGTTCCGGGAAAATCTCAGCGATAGCTGTCGCTGAGCCGGTTGATGTCGGAATCAGGCTTGTGCTGTACGCGCGCGCACGGCGCAGATCTTTATGAGGCTGGTCGAGAATACTTTGTGTATTGGTCACGCTATGGATAGTGGTAATTGAGCCATGCCGAATACCCAGATTTTCATGGATGACTTTGACTACGGGAGCCAGGCAATTGGTGGTGCAGGACGCTGCAGTGACAATTTTGTGCTGCTCAGGATCATACAGATGCTGATTTACTCCCATCACCACATTCAGTACACCTGGCTCCTTGACCGGTGCGCTGACCACAACACGCTTCACTCCTTTCTCCAGGTAAGCCTGTAGCACGGCGACGGTCTTCATCTTGCCGCTACACTCGATGACCACATCACAATCGGACCAATCGGTATCAGCGATTGCCTTATTAGCTGTCACTTTGACACGATGACCATCGATTACCACATCATCCCCGTCCGCAGAGGCATCATGCTGCCAACGTCCATGAACAGAGTCAAAATTGATCAGATGGGCGTGAGTGGCGGCATCGCCGGCCGGATCGTTGATGCGTACAAATTCAAAATCCGGCCAATCCCATGCAGCTCTTAGTGCCAGCCGCCCAATACGACCGAATCCATTAATGCCTACTTTGATGGTCATTGGTGTCACCCCTTCGCTTATTTGGCGCCGCAAATATATTGCAATGCGCATATGATGTAAAACAGATATTCTTATCACTTATACATCAAGTCCAAGTCACTCGCCACGGATAAGGAAGCAGCAATGACCGCCCCACGCACTCCCATAGGTTTTTTCGAGCGCTATCTGTCGTTATGGGTTGTGCTGTGCATCATTGCCGGAACGGTACTCGGACTGATTGCCCCGGACGCCGCTCATCGCGTGGGCGCCATGGAAATAGCCCATATCAATATCCCGGTAGGAATGCTGATCTGGGCGATGATCATTCCCATGCTGATGAAAATAGACTTCAGCGCTCTGGGCGAGATTTACCAACAGCGCACAGGCATGGCAGTGACCCTGACTGTGAACTGGCTGGTAAAACCGTTCACCATGGCTTTTCTTGCCTGGCTGTTCCTGCGTCACCTGTTTGCGGACTGGCTGCCTGCGGATCAGATCGACAGCTATGTTGCCGGGCTTATTCTGTTGGGTGCTGCGCCGTGTACGGCGATGGTGTTTGTCTGGAGCAACCTGTGCAACGGCAACGCAAATTTCACCCTGACACAGGTGGCGGTTAATGATCTGGTCATGGTGTTTGCTTTTGCTCCGATTGTTGCTTTGCTACTGGGCGTGTCATCCATCCCGGTTCCGTGGGATACACTGATATTGTCAGTAGTGATGTACATCGTAATACCTCTGACTATTGCGCAATTCATCCGCTCCAGATTGCTGCGTCGCGGCAACAACGCGCTCAATACAGTTCTGGCCCGCATAACACCGTTTTCGACTATCGCCTTGTTAGCCACTTTGATATTGCTGTTCTCATTTCAGGGCCAGGCAATCGTACAGCAGCCTGTGATTATCGTGTTGCTGGCCATACCGATTTTTCTGCAGACCTTGTTCATCGCCGCTATCGGTTACGCCATGTGCCGGAAATTGAAGGTCAGACACGACATCGCGGGCCCGGCCGCCATGATTGGCGCATCGAATTTTTTCGAGCTGGCGGTAGCTGTGGCCATTGTGCTTTACGGATTCAATTCCGGCGCAGCGCTGGCAACAGTGGTTGGCGTATTGATTGAAGTGCCCGTGATGTTATGGCTGGTGCGGATTGTGAATAGCAGTCGTGGTTGGTACGAACGCGATTTTCCCGACACAGCCACTCTCACAAATGAAACTCAAAACTGAAACCTCTATTCAGCATCAGTTAATCCAGACCCCACTAATCTGTTCCTGAAGTATCTGACACCGCCGTATGAAATCGGTCGGAAGGAATCGGGAGAACAGACATGCTGAACCAAAAAAACCTGTCCATCGGCGCACTGGTATTGATATCAATATTGTCAACCGCCACCGCTCAGGCGAGCAGCGCTGCTGTATCGAGCAGCTGCGCCACACTGGAGTTTATGGCCAAAATGCTGGCCATCAATATATTGCTACCCGCCAACAGGGATCGACAGGATGATCTTGTCGCCATGCGCAACCAGATGCTGGCGATGAACCAGATGGCTTGCCAACCGGTGTTGCTCACTGAAAATGCGCGCTATGAAAGCAAATACGAAAATGGCCGGCGCGTCTCCACTGATCTGTATCAAAATGCCTGGTACTTCCCCAACGGTCAGCTGTTTGTAGCCAGACCCGGCCGGGATACCGCTGTTTATTACCCGAATGGCCAGGCCATGGCTTTCAGCTGGCTGCGTGGCGGGCAGACTATTTATTGGGCCAACGGCAATCCTGCGACGTTCAGCTTCCGCACTATCAATGAGCCATGGTACTACCCGGATGGCCATATCGTGACCTATCTTGCCGGCCGCAAAGGCGAACGCTGGTTTTATCCCTTTGCCCGGCTCGACGGCCAGATTGGTCAGGAAATGATTTCAGGCAGCTGGGGTAAATATGATGAATATGTCAGTCTGATTCAGTACACCTCCGGCGGCATCATGTACATGAAACGTGAACGCATACGCGACAAGCTGGTGTTATCTGATGAAGAGTTGCTGGATGTCCCTGGTGTGCTGCTGATGCTGACCCGGTTGTATCAGGCACCCGACGAAGCACGATTGTTTATACCCGGTGACGGCAGCATTACCGGCAGCCCGTGGTAAGCACAACGGGAGCAAGTCGCACATTATCTGTGAATATTGACGGTTGAGCGCGGGGCTGTGGCTTTATCAGTACAGTCCCCGCTTTTTTTGTAACTCTCATTGTCGGTAAAAAGCATTTTTGTATTGATGCACGATGGAGTCTGATCATCGCTGTGACTCACAAACAGAATTTGTGTCCTGCCCAATCCCGCTATCAGGTCCACCATGCTCAGCAGAAGTTGAGTATGATAGTCATCAAGCCCGACACAAGGTTCATCCAATACCAGCACCATAGGCTGTTTCACCATGGCGCGCGCCAGTAGTACCAGACGCTGCTGACCAAATGACAGTTCGTGGTAGTACTCGCGCGTAAGCTCTGTCAACCCGAGTGCAGCCAGCCATGCCTTTGCGCAGGCAGCTTCACTTGCACCACTATCGTCGTACAAGCCGAGTGAATCAAAAAACCCCGACACCACCACATCCAGCACTCGCCAGCCTTTGATATACCGGTTATGTAGGTCATTGGACACCACTCCAAAACGTGACTTGATATCCCAGACACTTTCACCACTGCCACGGCGACGCCCGAACAGAAAAACCTGTTGCCCGTAAGCTTTGTGGTTGTCGCCATCTATCAGGCCGAGCAGCGTGGACTTTCCGCAGCCATTCGGACCTTCCAGCAATACGTGATCGCCATGATGCATTTCAAAATTCAGATCGGTGAAAATCAACTTTTCACCATAAGCTGCATTGACCCCACGCAGTGCAATTAACGCTTCATTTTCACAACCTGGTGGCATCTCTGCAGGTTTTCTGCCGGCACATGGGCCAGGTAATTCGGACGATGACAAAACGCGTTTTTCTGACAGGATAAAACCGGGTACTTTTTCTTTAATGGCTTTATAGCCATCCTGTTCCATAATCTTCAGTTTTCGCATCAACAGCCCATGTGTCATGCTCTCCGGCAATTGTTGCTGCCTGCGGCACATAAACAGTGTGGCGTTTTTATCTGACACCCAACTACTCAAAGCTACCTGGATACGTTCGGCACTATCACGATCAATACTCTCCAGTGGATTATCCAGCACCAGCAGCGCTGGTTTGAGATACAGCGCACGGGCAATCATGGCCCGACGCATCTGACCGGACGAAAGGTAGCGAATGCCTTGTTTGCGAATGTGATTGATATCCAGCAGATCAAGAATTGATTCGAGCTGATCAGCATCAGCCAGTTCAACCGGTCCATCGCAGATCAGACACTCGACGCTGGTGCCTGCATCATGGGCGCTGTCCGTGAATTCGCTTATATCAAAACGATTGTCAAGCGCGCACAGCCGTTGCTGCTCTTCAAAAGAGACTTCACAGACATTTTCCGCAGGATCAAAATCCGGCGCGTAAGTCAGTGCACTACGTACCTGCGGAATACGCCCGAGCAGAAGTTGCACAAAAGCCGTTTTACCCGATCCATTGCCACCAAAAATACACCAGTGCTGGCCGCGCTGTAGCTCAAAACCGTGGGGCAAGCAGAGCTCTTGCGATGCGCGCAGTCGGCACTCCAGCGGTGATAGTCGAATCAACATCAGGGGCGATTGCCCAACGCCCGATGCATCACTTCATACTGGATAGACATGAAGTGACCGGCAGAACGTCGCCAGTACTCTGAATTATGGCGGCCCCGCGCCTGCATGAATTCAAACGGCACATCGTTGATCAGCAGAATCTGCATAAACTCCAGTGCCGTGGTGATCAGTCCATCCTCCATGCCACTGTCCAGGTAGATATGCGGCAGCTGGTTTTTGGGCACGTTAAAAATAATCTGAAATG
Source organism: Pseudohongiella sp. (assembly GCA_030651695.1). Classification (GTDB taxonomy): domain Bacteria; phylum Pseudomonadota; class Gammaproteobacteria; order Pseudomonadales; family Pseudohongiellaceae; genus Pseudohongiella. The sequence continues at coordinate 41,457 of JAUSCD010000023.1, forward strand.
GGTCATAGGCTTGCGCCTGCTCAACGGTCGCAAAATCCACGCCCGCCGGATGGCGATCATCCTGTCGGCTGAATCCGGGGATATCCACAATAGTGGAAATAAATTCGTCCGCACGCGCCAGCTCTGCCGACTCGCTGGTGCTGCGCGGACGCGGCATGGGTTTACCGGAAGCAATGTCCCCGGCACGATTGCGGGCATGCGCCAGCGCACCGCTGGTGCTGGCGATGGAAACGAATTTGTCAGGGTGACGCAGCCCCAGGGTCAAAGCACCGAATCCGCCCATAGACAATCCCGCAATGGCACGACCTTCGCGGCGGGCTTCGGTGCGATAATTGGCGTCCACATAGGGCACAACATCGCTGATGATGTGATCTTCCCAATTGTTTTTCTGGCCGTCAGCACTCTCTGCCCAATTTATAAACCAGGTGTTTCCACCGTCCGGCATCACTACTATCACGTCACCGAGTTCGCGCGCATAAAATGCGGCACCCAGATTACGCCCCCAGACCGTGTAGTTCTGCATAAATCCGTGCAACAGATACAGTACCGGATAACGTTTGCCGGAACTTTCATAGTCAGCAGGCAAAACAATATCGAATTTCATCTGCCGGTCTACTGCCTGGCTGAAAAAGCTTACTGTCTGCAGGCCTTCAGGTAAGGGGGGCACCGCGGTTGCTGCAGGTTGCGCGAGAGCAGGCACAATGAATATAAATAAACCGCACAGGAGTGGCGTACCGATTAACAGACGCCGGGCACGGCAGATGAGGCGACTAGGCATGTTGATAATCTCAGTTAAGCGCTATGGCCTGTTGAAACTGTTCCCGGTCAGCATCTGTGGCGTCCTCACGACACTCACCGCGAACGGAAAAACTCCGGAAGGTCTGCTCCCGATACAACTCAAAAAAACCGTTACGGCAGTAGCCTGTGATCTGCATGATCAGCGTGAGGCGTTGTTCTACTTCAAACTCGCCGACTCTCAGACCGTTGTCTGAACGCTGTCGTGATCCGGGCATACCCGGCGGCTGAAACCCGGGCTCGGCCTCAACAGCGAGGTAGTCGCGCTGAAATACAAAAAACTTGGTGCCGTCTGCATGGATTTCGGGCACCAGACTCTCACGTGCGGGTGGAGCTTGCCATGCCGCGCCGCTGCTGCAAGCGACCATGGACAGCAGCAACAATAATCCGGGTGTAAATCGTGTCATGTGTAAATCCGGTTTGTCAGGTTGTGTAATGATAGTAGAAAGCACTGGGAATCAAGTCAATCGAAGCCCGGAATTCAGAGAGTATCGGCTTCAATCGACAATGGCCTGCCAGGCGAGCACCTTGAACAACGAAGACAGATTAAAAGCGCCTGAGGGCTGGACCTGCAGCATCAGCACAGCACTCAATCCAGTTGATGGATCAGCCCATGAAAAGGTGCCAAGTGACCCGTTCCAGCCAAATTCACCGTTATTTCGCATGAACCCGCTTTTACTGCCATCAATTACCACGCTGAATCCATAACCCCAACCAAGGTCTGACATCGGGGCTGGGGGATTCAGACTGATGGGCAGGACCTGAGAAGGCAGTTGATTTTGTATCATCTGCTGCACATTGGCAGCGCGTAAAACTCTGGCACCGTCTAACTCGCCGCCATTGAGAATGGCCTGCAGGAAACGCAGATAGTCTGGCACTGTGCTAACCATACCAGCAGCGCCTTCCTTGAGTGCGGGGTCAACTGTTATGGGCACCTCCATATCAGATTCGCGCTGCAGCGCACCGTTAACAATTCTATAAATCTGTGTCAATTGCGAGAGTTTTCCTGGTTGAACATAGAACCCGGTGTCCGGCATTTGCAGTGGCACCAGCACATGTTGGTGCAAATAATCATCAAACTCCTGGCCGGAAACAATTTCGACAACACGGCCCAGAACGGTTGTAGAAATACTGTAGTTCCACTGCGTACCCGGCTCGGCAATCAACGGTACAGCAGCCACTTTTTCTACCAGTTGCTCAAGCGTATCTGCCCGTGATCGCACCTGACGGCTTTGATACAAAGGGCGGTCACGATGACTCAAGCCGCCGATGTGCAGCAGCAAATCCCCGATAGTAATTTCACGATCCGCTTTGCGCGTACTGTTATTGAAATCAGAAGCGTCATCAAACACTTCCATGTTTGCAAATGACGGGATGTACTGCGACACCGTGTCTGTAAGACTTAATCGCCCCTGCTCTACCAACTGCATGACAGCCAGTGATGCAATCGGTTTGCTCATCGAACGAATCTGAAACATGGCATCGTCCCGCATTGCCTGCTGACGCTCTATGTCCTGCCAGCCAGCGCTTTGCAGATACACTATTTTGCCATGCCGCGCGATACCCGCCACAAAACCCGGAAGGTGCCCGCTATCAACGTAGTGTCTGAGAGTACTGTCCAGCATTGCAAGACGCGCAGACGACATACCCACCTCTTCAGGCTGCACATGAGGCAATCCCTGCGCCAGCAACGACCCGCTCAGACCCGCACTCATCAGCAATGCCGATAGCGTACGAATACAATTTCCCCAAACTGTTTGAACACTCACCGACCTGCTCACCTGTATTGTTGTAAAAAAGGCGCCTCCACTTTTACATCAGCCTTAACATTCCAGCAAGCTCATATGTAACGACACCCCCTGACGGTAGCGGTTTCTACAACCCCAAATCGCCGAAAATTCGATCCGGAGCAGCGCCGACAACCACTGACAGCCTGCCCCGAATTGAACGACAGGCAATAAAAAGGGGAGCCGAGGCTCCCCTTTTTAAGTTCAGCAATCCGCAAGAATTACTGGGCAGCGCTCACCAGCGTTCCATCAGCTTGTACAGCAGATGCATCGGCAGCGTAACGGCTCTGATCTACAAACTTGTAATAAACCTGACCGAAGAACATCTCATCCCAGCTCTGGTCGCCCCACGGTACTTCGCGCGCAGGATCAGGGTTGGCTTTGTTCTGTTCAGAGTTATCAAATGCACCGGTCGCTACAATACGTGTACCGGCAGGAACCAGCTTCTGCTCAGCCAGCTGATATTCCATCTGCCAGTTGTAGTTGTAGTTGGCGACGTTAGCCAGCAGCTCGGTAGAGCCGTCCGGGTAATGGGCTTCGAAACGCATGTACTTGCCACGGAAATGCATGTGCGGCAGGAAGCTCAACACATAGGCATCATCCGGAATCAGAATTTCGGCTTGCTGCACGAAATTAGGATCATACGCAGGGATGTTGGTCCAGGTCGGTGTGAAGATACAGGCACACTCGCCAGTTCTGCGTTCTTGCGGAATCTGATCTTCCGGATAGAACCACAGACCAATACGGCTTGCATCCTTGGTTTCACGACCGGTTGTGGTGTAGTGCAGCTGAATGGCAATAGTAGAACCATTCTGCAACAGGCCACCAGTATTCGGCTCTTCAACAGTTGGCGCAGCACCCGGGATATAAGGTGTGACAAATGCAACGTTGGGGTTAGCCGGCGCTACAAAACCACGACCACTGGGACGCTCACCCGGACCAAACATGGCATTCAGGGTGTGGTGCAGCACTGTGCGATCACCAGGCATGTACTGGCTGGCCCGAACGTAGTAGTCCTTGCCTTCCGGCAGATTGATCGGGATGAACTCATAACGGTAGTCAAGTACACCGGTGGCAGGTACTGACTGTTCAGGAATCTCGATAATGTAGTCAGGCTCACCAAATGCCCACTCGGTTGGTGGCCATTCGATCATCGCCAGAGGATCAGTTGCGCCATCTTTTTTGGAGCCGGCAGCAATCCAGTCCAGCACTTTGCGCTGGTCTTCGAATGGAACAACATAACTGTTGCGGAAATCACCAACGTGCGGATCGAGTTGACCCGGCGGCATACGCTTGGTCATCATGACTTCACGAATCATCGGGCTCCAGCCCTGAACCATCGCATGGCTGTTCAATGCAAACGGTGCAATACCGCCTTCGCGGTGGCAGCTGGCGCAATTTTCAGCAATGATCGGAGCGACGTCTTTTTCATAAGAAACGGCAGTGATGTCACGCTGAGGATAGCTTATAGCAGAACCCTGCGTGGCAACCATTGCATTGCTCACAGCCTGACCGGCAGCAACCTGCGCCAGTGCTGCAGCCAGAGGCTGACCAGCATCACCACGGTAGACAACACGGAATGATTTGGGATCGTATACAACAGCTTCGCCGATATGCTCAATACCAATTGACTCTGAAACAGCCTGCACATCATCAATCAGCACAGGAATGCTGGTGCCCAGAGCTGCAACATCAGCGGCCACGTCGGCACGATTCTGACCCAACGGGTTGATCATCATGAAGACGATTCCCTGAGATTCGTACTGAGCTTTCAGCTGCTCGAAATTGGCCAGTGCCTGCCGGGTCTCCGGCGCACCATTACCCTGAACAAGGAAAGCAATTGCCTTGTTGTTGTCATACCAGGCCATATGGTGGAAGTAACCTTCGTGGTCCAGCAATGCAAAGTCACCTACGCGCTCATCAGCTGCATGGCCGGCACTTGCTGCAATGGCGAAAGCCAGTGCGGACAGTGTCGACACAGCAGTTGCCTTGCTCTTTTTGTGCAACCAACTGATCATATTTACCTCCAACATGAGTATGCCTTTATTTTTTAAAGAGTTTTAACGTTTAGTAGCGATGTTCAAGCTATCGAATTTTACCTGCTCTTACGCCTGTTCAATTCCGTTCGGGTAAACCCGCACTTTATTTACCCGGACAAAAAAAATCGTCAAGTTAGTTTAGCAACCTGATTCTCAAGAGGTTTTTCTTGTTATTAACCCTTGTGTTGTTAGCTGAAACCCATGTAAACCCGAGTTTCACAAGCGCAGCTCGACCTCAATTATGAGCCGATTCAGTAATTGGATGCTATCACTGTGCAACTTAATGTCAATGTGCCGAAAGTCAATTTGAGACAACTGCGTCAGGCTGTATTCTTGGTGCGACAAAACGCCGCAAAGAACAATATAAGATCAGCAGCGCTGTGTAAATCGGGAGTAAACCCGCCGGGCTACGTATTCAGCTGAGCAATGCCGCGAGCGCATTACGCAGGCTTTTCCGGAATTCCTCTTCGGTGTGGAACCCGCACAGATAACCTTGCAACAGATGGTAGTACAACGCGAAAGCACTCCATGCCATGGTACCTGTGAATATTTCCTTGGAGACACGACCTTCCCGGCGGGCACGCTCGATCAGCTTCATCATCTTGGAATAGGTGCTGCGAGTAATCTGATCGATGTCCTGCCGGCGCTGCTCGGTTGTGGAAAACGATAATTCCTTCAATACGGTACGGGACAGAGACTTGTCCTGGTTGTGATAACTGATGTGGCCATCAAAAAACACCATCAACTGGTCCAGCAAACTGGCATCCGCAGGAATACTGTTGTACGACGTTTCGATCATTTTCAGGATGTCATCCTTGAACACCATCACCAGAAGGTCTTCCTTGCTCTTGGCGTACAAATACAGAGTACCCAGACCCACATCAGCCTCGGCGGCGATATCCTGAATTGTTGTGGTGTTAAATCCCTTCTCGAGGAATAACAGCCGGGCAGCAGCCACAATACGTTGCAATCTGATCAGCTTTTTCCGCTCTCTGAGCCCCATAGCAGCCAGATCAGATTCTTCATGCTGTACTTGTCTTGCCATGCCTGTCTTACTCATTTCCGAACTACTCATTTCCGAAATTCCAAGCTCTGAATCCGATGACATTCGCGTCCTGATGCGAATGAGTACTGTTTGAAACAGTCGGGAAGATTAACACAAGCACCTGTGGCACAATAAGTGCAATTTAAAATGTAGTTGCTCAGCGATCTGCAAGGTCACTATCCATATGAACAAAGACGTACCCGATGCCAGACAACTATTGCAGCAGGCAGATCAGCCGGTGGTTATATTCACCCTTTCCTGGTGCAGCTTTTGCCACGCCGCCAGACGCTTGCTGGAGAGCCTGAAAATACCCTACACAGTAGTCGAACTGGATACCGGCATCTACAAAGCCGCAGAAATCCATAACCGCCTGCGACAGGATCTGCGACAAATGAGCGGAAGCAATACTTTGCCGCAGCTGTTTATCGGCAACACCCCGGTTGGGGGATTTACCGATACCCAGGCTGCGCTGCGAAACGGCAAGCTCAAGACTTTACTGGCAGAACACAATATCAGCCTGCCCTGATCCCAGGTCTGTCAATCGACAGCTGGCACTACTCAACAGGCACGGAGAGAACAACATGCTGGCAGCCCTCACCGGAGGCATACATCTGATAGCAGTGCTGGCAGCCGTTGTCGGCCTGCTTATTATTTTGATGGCCAGTGCGCCAACCATATCAGTGCAGGATCTGAGGGCCATCAACCGGGTTTATCTGCTGACAGGATTCGCGCTGATCATCGCAGCGATGGCAGGCGCCGTACTGTGGCTGACGATCGGCAAACCTGCAGAGTTTTACAGCAATAATCCCGTATTTCACGCAAAGCTTGGGCTGTTTGCCTTGCTGGTGGCGGTGGTGGCCTATACCGGTCTCAAGTTCCGAACGCTGGAAAAAAACCTTCAGGCCCCCGCCGCAACCTCTGCTGTGCCTGACACAGACGCACCCATTGTCGTCAGCGACTCGGTCCGCCGCCTGCAAAAAACCTGTGTGCCACTGATGATTGTTGTCCCGGCACTGGCATGGATGATGGCTCGCGGCATAGGCTATTGATCCCCATGCCAGCAGGTGTCAGGCCAGTACGTGCTGAAACCATTGGGAAATATCACGGATCTCGGCAGGACACACCGAATGCGGCATCGGGTAATTGCTGTACACAGGCTGATAACCCAGCTTTTTTAATGCCTCCACGCTCTGAAGACCCAGTGACTCACTGACCACCGGGTCCTGAGTGCCATGGCAGATGCGGATAGGTAAGGATCGATTGGCATCGCTGACGGTGACACTGTCAGCTGTAGGGAAATAACTGGACAGCGACAGAATGCCTCCCAGAGCGACGGGGCAGCTGAGGCCGGCTTCAAGCACCACTGCTCCGCCCTGCGAAAATCCTGCCAGAACGATACGGCGAGAATCGATACCAAGATCCTGCTGCTGTTTGACAAATGCATGCACGGCAGCGGCAGAACGACGCAGTTGCAATTCATCCACACGACGACTGACATCCGCATTCAGAATGTCGTACCAGGCAGGCATCACGTAACCGCTGTTAAGGGTGACTGGAATTGAGGGCGCGTGAGGAAAAATAAATCGCACGGACATGGCAGAAGGAAGTCGCAGTTCGGGCACAATCGGCGCAAAATCGTTACCATCTGCGCCCAAACCGTGTAGCCAGATTACGGCAGCATCCACTGGTTTATCGGAGGGAGTTTCACGGACAATAGCGGGTAACAGTGCAGTCATGGCAATCCTGGCGAAGAAATAATGAGCGATAGAGTAAACTAGTGAAGGATTATAAGGAAAAGCTCAATGAAACAGAACAATTCATGGATACGGTATTGTGTGCTCACCACAGCATTGGTATTGGCATCATCTATTGCTGGCGCACAGCCATTTGATGCCGCCGCTCTCAGCGCGAGTCTGCGCGGCACTGATCGCGAAATTTCCGATCGCATGCGCGACGCCGCGCGCAAACCGGTTGAAGTGCTGCAGTTTTTGCAACTGGAGCAAGGCATGACGGCGCTGGATGTTTATGCCGCGGGCGGTTATTACACTTTTGTGTTGTCACGTGCAGTAGGCGATGACGGGGTGGTGTACGCGCAGAACTCTCCGACTGCGTCGCGCTACGATGAAGATCGCACCGACATGACTCAGGGCGAAGCGCTGGATGGGAAAATCCAAAACGGCCGTTTGAACAATGTTGTGAAAATAGACAAGACCATTCGTGAAAACGGCCTTGATGATGCATCCGTGGATTTTATTCTGGTGTCACAGATCCTGCATGACTACTACAACCGCAGTCCTCGTGCAGCGCACGAATTACTGACCGAGTTACACAGAATTCTGAAGCCAGGCGGCATCCTGGGCATTATCGACCATACAGGAACCGCTGAAAACGACAACAACCGCCTGCATCGGATGCTCAACTCACAAGCGATAGAGGCGATCAGCGCAGCCGGTTTTATTGTTGAAGCTGAAAGCGACTTGTTATCAAACCCGCGGGACAATCCGCGCCGATCAATTTTCGATCCGTCCCTTAACCGGGGCACGGATCAGTTTCTCCTGCGCGTGCGCAAACCGGATGCCTGAAAATGGATGATGTAATCGAATTATTACGCGAAAAAAATGAGACGGTTCCGGTACCACTGGAACTGCCGGACGATGATCTGTTGGTAGAAATCGAAGAACAATTACTGATTTCCCTGCCCGACGATCTCTGGGACTACCTGCTGGAGGGCAGTGACGTGGTATACGGGTCCCTGGAACCGGTAACTGCAGCCGATCCGCGCTCGCACACCTATTTGCCGGAAGTAGCGGCACAGGCATGGAACGACGGCTTGCCGCGACATCTGATACCAATTTGCCAGTTGGGTGAATGTTATTACTGCATCGATGAAGACGGCGAAATACTGTTCTGGAACGGCGAAAAACTGGGCAAGGATCCGCACGGCAACAAAAAATGGGCGAATCTTTGGGAATGGATCAGAGATGTCTGGCTGCAGGAGTAAGCTCCGCAGTCAGCCAGTTTTTTCTTACCAACGTCCAACTGCAAAATGCACGGCATCAGCAATAGTTTGTTGTGCATCTGCAGGCAGGACTCAGATAATCCCACTGCGCGATACGCGGGAGCATACGTCAACAATCAAGAAAATGCAGCCCCCAAAAAACCCCTTCCGGGGTTTTTCGACTCGCCTGGACACTTAATTTGACAGCAACGACGACAGTTTTGCATCCGCGGCCAGTACGCGCACCAACCGCCCGTGCGCGTCGAAAACCGGCACTGACACCGTGAAGCAGAAGGCTTCCGTGGCTGAGGAGCGATACACCTCTGTGATGTATGGTGCCTGACGCTTGATGACTTCAGAGAACCAGGGCCGATCGTGCCAGTTTCGGCCTTTTGCGGACTGACGACCATCAGTGCTGCGGACGTCTGACGCAAAAACATTTTCGACCAACTGGTTACCGCTGGCGTCGAGCAGATACATCAACTCAAACCAGGGCTGTTGACGCAAAGCCTGGTGCAGCACAGCTTCACAGTCGACCTGGCCTGCGCCAACAAGAATTGGTGAGGCACCCAAATTGCGAATCTGAAGCATCGCCTTCTGATGTATTTGCAGACGGAACTTACCCAGACCGTGTAGTAGCGCATCACTTTGCTGATGCACATCGTTGCCCAGCTCTGCAACCTGCGTAGCCTTGGTCCGCATGCCTGCTGCCACCGTTGACACCGTGTGGACATCCCGGTTGACTGTTCTCATGGCCAGGCTCATCTGCCCGGTGCTCGAGGCTATTCCATGTACCTTATGATCCAGGTCATCCATGGCAAGGCGAACCAGCCTGAGCTCTTCGCGCATATGAGTAACACTGGCCGCCCCGGCTTTGACAGTACTTTGCATTTCTATGCCAGCTTCACCCAGGCCACCGACTTGCGACCGGAAAGATTCGATAATTGAAGCGACCTGCCCCGTTGCCTCAGTTGTATGATTCGCCAGTGCTCTGACTTCCTCCGCGACCACTGCAAAACCGCGTCCATGCTCACCGGCACGGGCAGCCTCAATCGCCGCGTTCAGCGCCAGCAGATTGGTTTGTCGCGAAATAATCGAGATAGAGGAAATCACCCGCACGACTTCCTCTATCTGGCTTTGCAGACTGCCAATCACCGCGCTCAGTTGCTGCTCTGTACTGCTGATATGTTGAATTGTTTCCTCAGCACGTGCACTGTCTGTCTCACAGTTTCTGATAGCGCCGGCAACCTTCGCCGACAGCTCTGCCACGTCCTGGGTTGCTGGCACCAGCTCTGATTCGATCGCAGTGCTCACCTGTTCACAACTACTTGCGATCGCTTCGGATGACTGGGCCAGTTGTTGACCGGTGCTGTTGGTTTCTCTGGCAATCGCTGTCAACACCGGAGCTTGCGCGGCGATCGCAACTGCTGCACTGACACTGGATTCGATATGCCGGTGCAATTCCGACTTTAACCGATTGAGGGCAAAAGCCTCATTTTTGTTGCCGAGCTTGTGTGTGCCTGCTTCACCGGATGGAGCCAGGTTTTTTTCGTCAGCCAACTCCAGGATTCGAGCACTTAGTGACGCAGTAGGGCTTCTGTCAAACAGTTTCATATCAGGAACTCCCTGGTGCTACATTCCTTGACCATACAACAGTTATGGAAAGCTAAAGCAATCCTGATGCCACAATGAGATTTGTCTTACTGCGACAGCAAATCTATCGGCAAGTTACTGTTTTACATCAGCACAAAACCACTGATTGCGGCGAAAGGACGTGAGTCAGACATGAACCGGTTCAGAACCGCAGGAGGCGCTGGGAGTTCCGCACCGGGATTGCGCACGATGTCCATAAATGCACCAGGACCACTCCTTAATTGGCGGAACGCAGATATTCCTCAAGCGCAAGTTGCTGAGCCTCAGAGAATCGGAGACCCAGTTTGGTTCTGCGCCACAGAATATCGTCAGCGCTGCACGCCCACTCATGACTGCGCAGATAACGAACTTCACATTCGTACAGACCGGGCCCCAATAGCTTACCCAGATCCTGCAGATTTTCTGCGCCATCCAGGAGCGTGTACACCAATCTACCGTAGAGCTTTACCCATCTGTTTACCACTGCGGAATCCAGCCACGGATAACTCTCAATCAATTCAGTCAGCAATTCCTGCTGTGATACAAAATCTCCTCCGGGCAGCACAGCATCGGCTGTCCATTTCGGCCCCATTTTCGGGAAAACAGGTTGTAACTTCTTCATCACAGATTCAGCCAGCCTACGGTACGTGGTGATCTTGCCGCCGTAAACAGTCAGCAGTGGCGCCGGAGACTTTGCCAGACTTAATGTGTAATCCCGCGAGGCTTTGCTGGCATTGGCAGTCTCGTCATCGATGAGGGGCCGAACGCCTGCAAACCGGTGAACAATATCTGCTGCATCCGGCACCTTTTTGAAATATCCGGAGGACACCTCTAAAAGATAATTTATTTCGTCCTGAGATATCGCTGCCTGAGCAGGATCACCCTGGTAGTCCTGTTCGGTAGTACCAATCAACGAGTAGTCGTCTTCATAAGGAATAACAAATACCACGCGACCATCAGCATTCTGTAATAGATAGGCTTCGTCGCCGCCGTGCATACGAGGCACCACAATGTGTGAGCCTTTCACAAGGCGAACATCGTCAGGAGGATTTTGCGGCTGCAGTTCCCGCCCCAGATTACCCACCCAGGGGCCGCTGGCGTTAACCACACAACGAGCGAATACCTGGTACTCATTGCCCGAATTCACATCGCGCAAGGTGACCTGCCACAACAGGTTTTCGGAACCGTTTTGTGAAACAGCCTGCAAGGCAATGCAGGCTGTTCTGGTAAGAATAGTAGCACCGTGATTTTTTGCCTGCATGGCGTTCAGCACCACGAGCCTGGCGTCATCCACCCAGCAGTCCGAATATTCGAACCCGCGCTGATATTCTGCTCGCAATGGGTCATGCTCAGTAAAACGCAATCCGTGAGACGCAGGCAGGCTCACGCGCTTACTCAGATGGTCGTACAAGAATAAACCAGCCCGGATCATCCAGACGGGCCGCAAGGCCGAATGGTGGGGTAGTCGAAAACGCATAGGCCAGACGATGTGCGGGGCGGCTCTCAGCAGCACTTCGCGCTCAGCCAGCGACTCCTGAACCAATCTGAACTGATAGGTCTCGAGATACCGCAGACCGCCATGGATAAGTTTGGTGCTCGAAGATGAAGTGGCGCTGGCAAGATCACCCTTTTCACACAACAATACCGATAAGCCGCGGCCTGCGGCATCTGCAGCAATACCGGCCCCATTAACACCGCCGCCAATAACCAGAAGATCAACAGTCTTGCTGTCTGCTGCAGCTGTGCGCGCTAACGCTGGTATTGAACCCGCAGCCATTACACCGGCCGCTCCTGAACCCTCTGCCATAGAACACTACCCTGTCTTGAATGCTTCAATTGTCGATATATCCAACCCCGGCTTTTCAAACCTGCTGGTCATGGCAGCTCCCTCAAATCAGGCAGCTCCCCCAATCAGGCAGCTCCCTCAATCAGACAACTACATCAGCCAGCGACATCAGCCAGCGACTTAGGTACGCCTCAGCGCCTTTGACGGATTTGTTTGATGTGCGTGGCAGACAAGCTGAACTATAGTAGCATGCGTTACAGAAGTAGCATGTGATAGGGACTCGGAAACTCAGAACAAAACCATGAGCCAATATCTTTTAGCAATAGATCAGGGAACTACCAGCAGCCGCGCCATCATCTACTCCAGAGACGGCAAAAAAATCGGGCTGGGCCAGCAGGAATATACACAACACTTTCCGCAGGATGGCTGGGTTGAACACGACCCCGAAGATATCTGGGACACGACGCTGTCCAGCTGTCGTCATGCGCTGGCGAAAGCCGGCATACAGGCGACGGACATTGCCAGCATTGGCATTACCAATCAGCGTGAAACAACTGTGTTGTGGGACCGGGCCACCGGCAAAGCCATTTACCGGGCGATTGTTTGGCAGGACAGGCGTACCGCTGGATTTTGCCAGCAGCTACAACAGAAACTTGAGGCGGAAGGCAGAGCCGATTTTATCCGCTCGCGCACTGGTCTGTTGCTGGACTCTTACTTTTCCGCCACCAAAATACGCTGGATTCTGGATAACGTGCCGGGCGCACGTGATGCAGCCAATGCCGGAAATCTGGCGTTTGGCACCATCGACAGTTTTTTATTATGGAGACTTACCAACGGCCAACGCCACGCTACGGACGCCAGCAATGCATCGCGCACTCTGCTGTTTAATATTCACACTCAGCAGTGGGACACTGACTTGCTTGCTCTTTTTGATATTCCGCCATCATTGCTACCAGAAGTGTTGGACAGTGCTGCGAATTTTGGAGAAACCGATGCCAGCTTGCTCGGCTCCTCCGTCCCCATCGGTGGCATCGCGGGAGACCAACAGGCCGCAACATTCGGTCAGGCTTGTTTTGAACCGGGAATGACAAAAAGCACCTATGGCACCGGTTGTTTCATGCTGATGAACACTGGCAACAAGATTATCGAGTCACGCCACAATCTGCTCAGCACCGTCGCCTGGCGACTGGAAGGACAGCCCACGTTCGCGCTGGAAGGCAGTATTTTTATGGCTGGGGCAACCATGCAGTGGCTGCGCGACAAAATGCAATTCTTCAGCGACAGCGCTGAATCCGAAGCCATGTCTGCCAACGCCACGTACGGCGAAAGTGTGATGTTTGTGCCGGCGTTCACCGGACTGGGAGCCCCCTGGTGGGATTCAGAAGCACGCGGCGCCATTTATGGCCTGACCCGTGATACTGGAATTGAAGATATTGTCACCGCAGCACTGTTGTCAGTGTGCTATCAGACCCGGGATCTGATTGACGCCATGGCTTCGGATGGCTTGAGTCCCACACGTATCCGGGTTGATGGTGGTATGGCAGCCAATAACTTTGTGATGCAACGTCTTGCCGATCTGCTCAACTGCCCCGTGGACCGACCCCAGGTCACGGAAACTACTGCGCTGGGAGCCGCCTGCCTGGCAGGGTTACAATGTGGCATGTATAAATCCACCGACGAGATCAGTCAGCTCTGGCAGCTTGATAAAACTTTTGACCCCGGTCAGAGCGAACAATGGCGGCATCAGCAATATCAACGCTGGCATGACGCTGTAAACCGCACCCTTAGCACTCACCGCCAACCTGAATAAAACAGGGTGACATACTGTCAACCAATTACACGGACAATGAATGAGCAGCAACCCGGTTATTCGCAAAATTCACCTGATCAGACACGGTGAAACCAATTGGAACAAGGACAAACGAGCACAAGGGCAACTCGAATCCGTATTGACGCCAGACGGTATGACGCAGGCGCAGGAGCTCAAAACTCGTCTGCAAGGAATTCCGATTACCGAGGTCTATTGCAGCAGCAGTGTCAGAACACGGCAAACTGCCGACATTCTGTTCGGTGACCGTTTGATTGGTGATCTTGTTATCCCCATTGTTTATTGTGACCAACTCAGGGAAATACACATGGGGCCATGGCAAGGCCTGCTGTATTCAGAATTACGCGAGAAAGATCCTGATCAATTTCACGCATTCTGGCATCAACCCGAAAAATTCGCGCTTGTTGGCGCTGAAACTTACCAGGATGTACAAAGGCGCGCTATCAAGCGGCTTGACGAAATCCTTCAGCAAAGCAGCGCTGAAGATATTGCAATTGTGAGTCATGGCGTACTGATTAAAACTATACTGTGTGACGCCGAACAGCGTCCGCTTGCTCAGCTGTGGGACGGACCGGCAATGCATAACTGCGCAAGAAGTGAGATTAACATCCACGCTGACGGCTCCCGACGTATATGCGTCTATTCCGATCGGCCCTACAAATAAATTTCGCGCTATCTGGCTTTTAAGCAATCCTTCACAGGACTTCACCTGTGTCGGCAAGGGAGAACAACAATGAACACCGGCAGTCAAAACACACTGGGTACCGTTCTTAAAATTGTAGCCGCACTCGCGGGTCTTGCCGGTATTGGACTGGCTTTGATTGCGCTGGCTGCGCCTGTGGGAGTGTGGCTGGGTCTGTGGGATTTCCGGCAGGGGTTCAGCATGCTGAGATCTGCACAGCCTTACGTCATGTGGATTACCATAGGCTGTGCGGTCGCAACCGTACTGCTGCTGGGTCTGGGTAAACGTGCACATCTGCATAATTCCGGCACCCTGATCAAAATTGCCGGAGCGGCGACAATTGCGGCAGCGATCGCATGGTATATACCGAATTCCTATTTGCCCGGCAGCGGCGCGGCCATTCCGCCGATCCATGACATCAGCACCGATACGGTCAATCCACCGGCTTTCGTAGATGTGCTGCCCCTGCGAGGCACGACATCCAATCCGACTGTGTACGGCACAGGCAATGCTCAAATGACTCCGGAAGTTCATGCTCAGCGTCAGCGGGAAGCTTACCCCGACGTCGTTACGCAAGTGTTCAGTGAGCCGGCAGATCAGGTCTTTGCGCGCGCACTTGCCGCTGTAAACACGTTGGGCTGGGATCTGGTTGCGCAAGTACCGGCTGAAGGCCGTATTGAGGCCACGGATACTACTTTCTGGTTCCGTTTCAAAGATGATGTTGTTATCCGTATCACAGAATCGCCTGAAGGCACTTTACTGGATGCGCGTTCTACCTCTCGCGTAGGTGTCAGCGACGTTGGCAAAAACGCAGCGCGACTGCGTGCTTTTTTTGCAGCGCTTTGAATTTGCAGGCCGGAGTCAGACCCGATAAGGACATATTGATTTATGAGTGCTAAAGCTTTTTTGTTAGGACCTGCGCAATCGAGCAGACAAAAACATTTTGTCTGGTTTGCTCTTATTGCACTGGTTTGTCTTGGTTTGTCGCAACTGGGCAGCTATCTGATTTATCAGTATCTGCCGCAGGGTGAGACCATCGTTGTGTTACCCGTGTTGCACTTCACTCATATCCGCAATCTCGGGGGTGTGTTTGGCATGGCCCAGGGCCAGGGCTGGCTGTTTGCTGTGTTCAGCCTGGCGCTGATCGCAGCACTGGTTTCCTATCTATGGCGAAGTGCGCAGGTGCGTACTTATGAATTTCTTTGTTTTGGATTTGTGGCCGGCGGCGGCATAAGCAATGTGCTTGACCGCCTGATCTATGGCAGCGTCATCGACTTTATCAACGTGCAGGGAATTCCGTACTGGAACTATATTTTTAACACCGCAGATACATTTATACATATCGGCTTGTGGCCAATGCTGTTTATTGCTCTGTTCCTGCACAGGGACTGACTGTCGCTTACGCTGCGCCCGGAGCAATCTTGTTGTATACCTGTTGTGCAGCAGGTAATGCCCTCGCAACATGAATGCCCGCGCCTTGCGACTGCAGCGTTTGCTCCATCGCGCTCAGACAGAAGATCACATTCTGGCGGGTCGCAGTGTGCCCCATCAAGCCCACACGCCAGACCTTGCCCGCAAGAGACCCTAATCCTGCACCAATTTCCAGGTTCCAGTCCTGCAATAATAATTGACGGATTTTTGCTTCATCTATGCCGGCGGGGACGGACACAGCATTGAGCTGCGGCAACCTGAAAGCAGATGCTACCGGCAAACCCAAACCCATAGCTTCGAATCCTGCTGCCAAGGCCTGATGATGCGACGCGTGACGGTTGTGACTGGCCGTGAGGCCCTCCTCTTCGAGCATCAACAGAGATTCGTGCAGGGCGTAGAGCGCGTTGACTGGCGCCGTATGGTGATAACTGCGACGTGTCTGGGCGCCCCAATAGTCCATCACCAGATTCATATCCAGAAACCAGCTTTGAACTTTTGTTGTGCGTGACTTTATACGCTTCACTGCACGCTCGCTGAAGCTGACCGGCGACAGTCCGGGCACGCAGGACAGACACTTCTGTGTGCCTGAATAAATGGCATCAATACCCCAGTCATCTGCTTTCAGCTCAATACCAGCCAAGGACGTAACTGCATCAACAATACTCAGGCAGTTATGGCGTTTTGCCAGTTCGCACAGCGCTTTTGCATCTGATCTGACACCCGTCGAAGTCTCTGAGTGAACAAACGCGAGCGCGACCGCATCAGGGTGCTGCTCAAGCGCCTGTTCTACTTTTGCCAAATCAATCGGAGTTCCCCAGCTATCCTCAACCATGATGGCATCTGCACCACAACGCTCGACGTTTTCGCGCATGCGTCCGCCGAATACACCATTTTGGCAGACAATAACTTTGTCACCCGGCTCCAGCAGATTTACAAAAACCGCTTCCATGCCCGCGGAGCCCGGCGCGGATATAGGAAGCGTCAAAGCATTCGCGGTTTGAAAGGCATATTGCAGCAGACGTTTAATGTCATCCATCAAATCGATGAATAGCGGATCAAGGTGGCCTATGGTTGGACGGGACAATGCTGCCAGTACACGAGGACTGACGTCCGAAGGACCCGGCCCCATCAACGTTCTTACCGGCGGAAAAAATGATTTGCTCATTTGATTTCTCCTCAACACCCGTCAATTTCAAACTCTGAAAATAAAAAAAGCCGGGCAAGCCCGGCTTCTTTTATTCGATACGCAGATCAGTCCTGAGCCGCTTCTGCACCAGCGCCGTTCGGGCGGTCAACCAGCTCAACGTAAGCCATTGGCGCTTTGTCACCGGCACGCAGTCCGCACTTGAGGATGCGGATGTAGCCACCAGGACGTCCCTGATAACGCGGGCCCAGATCAGTAAACAGTTTGCCTACCGCTTCTTTGCTGCGCAGACGTGCAAACGCCAGGCGACGGTTGGCGACGCTGTCATTCTTGGCCAGGGTGATCAGCGGCTCTGCAACCATACGCAGTTCTTTCGCCTTGATAACGGTGGTTTTGATGATTTCATGCTCAACCAGCGAGGCAGTCATGTTACGGAACATGGCCTTGCGGTGAGAAGAATTTCTGTTCAGTTGACGTCCACTATGACGATGACGCATATCTTTTTTCCTATTCTAACCGCAGCCTCACGGCTGACTCGTTATGATTAATTCGTTTTCTCGTCGCTACGCAGGCTGGCTGGCGGCCAGTTCTCCAGACGCAGACCCAGAGACAAACCACGGGTTGCCAATACATCCTTGATTTCAGTCAGAGACTTCTTACCAAGGTTTGGAGTCTTCAACAGTTCAACTTCGGTGCGCTGAATCAGATCACCGATGTAGTAAATGTCTTCTGCTTTCAGACAGTTCGCAGAACGGACTGTCAGCTCCAGATCATCAACCGGACGCAGCAGGATAGGATCGATCTCGTCTTCCGGCTCTTCCGGTGCAGCGGCTTCCTGGCTCTGCAGATCCACAAACACTGCGAGCTGGTGCTGCAGGATTGTAGCCGCGCGACGGATCGCTTCTTCCGGATCAATAGTGCCATTGGTTTTCAGATCAATGATCAGTTTGTCCAGGTCAGTACGTTGCTCAACACGCGTGCTTTCAACTGAGTAGGCAACGCTCAGCACCGGGCTGTAAGTTGCATCCAGCATCAGTTTACCAACAGCGCGCGTCTCATCATCATCACGACGACGGGCATCAGCCGGAACGTATCCGCGGCCTTTGCGTACTGTGATGCGCATGTTGAGTTCGCCCGCTGCATTCAGCGTAGCAATCACGTGCTCCGGATTGACGATCTCAACATTGTGGTCACCCACGATGTCAGCAGCGGTAACAACACCGGCGCCTTTTTTGTTCAACGTAAGAACTGCCTGATCCTGACCGTTCAGAATGATCGCTACACCTTTGAGGTTCAACAGAATCTCAATAACGTCTTCACGAACACCTTCAATGCTGCTGTACTCGTGTACAACACCGTCGATTTCAACTTCTTCCACTGCACAACCTGGCATGGAAGACAGCAGGATTCTTCTTAACGCATTCCCCAGAGTGTGGCCAAAACCACGCTCGAGAGGTTCAAGCACCACTTTTGAATGATACTTGTCAAACTCTTCAACCTTGATCAACTGTGGTGTAAGAAAATCCGACAACGAAATCTGCATGGGTTCACCCTTAACAATTAGCCTGGCAATCATTGAGTTTACTGGACTGAAGTCTTCCTCTCCTCAGAGGTATAGAAGACTTGTTCAGACTTATTTAGAGTAAAGCTCTACGATCAGGTTTTCGTTAATATCTGCTGACAGGTCGGCACGTTCCGGCTTGCGGGTAAATTGACCCTGCTGCTTGCTCGTGTCAACGGTAATCCAGTCGATCGGAGTACGCTGTGCCGCCAGTTCCATTGCCGCCTTAACACGCAGCTGCTCTTTGGCTTTTTCACGAACGGAAACCACATCACCGGCTGAAATCTGGTATGACGGAACGTTGATCACAGCGCCGTTTACCAGAATTGCCTTATGCGTAACCAGCTGACGCGATTCTGCACGAGTCGAGCCGAAACCAATGCGATACACAACGTTATCCAGTCGTGACTCAAGCAATTGCAGCAGGTTCTCACCTGTTGCGCCCTTACGACGGGCAGCTTCTTTATAATATGTGCTGAACTGACGCTCAAGAACACCATAAATACGACGTACTTTCTGCTTCTCGCGAAGCTGCACACCGTAGTCAGACAGACGACCGCGCCCCTGGCCATGCTGACCTGGTTTGGTTTCTGCCTTGCACTTGCTTTCCAGCGGGCGAACGCCGCTTTTCAGGAACAAATCTGTTCCTTCACGTCGGGCGAGCTTGCATTTCGGGCCTAGGTAACGGGCCATACACTGACTCCTGTTTTACTAATCTCGGCACAAGGCCGGAATAAGCTGTAACTGATCCGATTGAATCGCGTGATTAGACGCGACGTTTTTTCGGGGGACGGCAACCATTGTGCGGGATTGGCGTTACATCTGTGATGTTGCCAACTTTCAGTCCGCAAGAATTCAGCGCTCGTACTGCTGATTCGCGACCCGGACCTGGACCATTGACTTTAACATCAAGGTTTTTCAGACCGTACAACTCAATTGCTGCTTTACCAGCACGCTCTGCAGCAACCTGCGCAGCAAATGGCGTGCTCTTACGCGAACCACGGAAACCTGAACCACCGGAAGTAGCCCAGCTCAGAGCATTACCCTGACGGTCTGTGATTGTCACGATAGTGTTGTTAAAGGATGCATGAATAAATGCAATCCCGTCCACGACCGCTTTGCGCGCCTTTTTCTTGACGGCTGCTTTAGCTGCTGGCTTTGCCATAGATATTTCCTGAATCAGATTAAAGCGTTTATCTCGTTAAACAGGCTCCTGACGGAGCCCCTTTAACAATTCTTATTTACGGATCAGCCCTATTTACGAATTGGCTTACGGGGACCCTTACGTGTTCTGGCATTAGTCTTGGTACGCTGACCACGGACTGGCAGAGAACGACGGTGACGAATACCACGGTAGCAACCAAGGTCCATCAGACGCTTGATGCTCATGGAAACTTCACGACGCAGGTCGCCTTCCACAGTAAATTTACCTACTTCGGCACGTACTTCATCGAGTTGTTCCGGTGACAGAGCACTGGTTTTCGTCGACGGAGCAATTTTCACGCGCTCACAAATGAGCTTGGCGCGAGTTGCACCGATCCCGAAGATGTACTCCAAGGAAATAACCAGGTGCTTGTTATCTGGTATGTTGACACCGGCAATACGTGCCATAGTTCGACTCCAATCTTATAAATTACCCATGTACCAGAGTGCCTGGGCCCTTAAATTCAGGGGCGCAAAGGATATACTCTGGAATAATAAAAATCAACCAGATACTTAGCCCTGACGCTGCTTGTGTCTGGGTTCAGCAGAGCAGATTACCCGTACCACGCGGTTACGCTTAACCACTTTGCACTTGCGACAGATTTTCTTAACTGATGTTCTGACTTTCACGTTTCTCTCTCCATTTGGCGACTTATATACAGCGTCACCAGCCAAACTTGTTAACCGCGCCCAAAGCTGCCGAGGTTTGATTTTTTCATCAGGGAATCATACTGATGCGACATCAGATGAGCCTGAACCTGCGACATGAAATCCATACTCACTACGACCACGATCAACATCGCGGTACCACCCAGGTTAAATGGCACATTGGCCATCATCTGGAAGAAGTTTGGCAGCAGACACACTATCGTAATGTAAATCGCACCAAACATAGTCAATCGCGTCAGCACAGCATCAATGTAGCGGGCTGTCTGATCACCAGGACGAATCCCGGGAATAAATGCGCCGGATCTCTTCAGGTTATCTGCAACATCGCGGGGATTAAACACCAGCGCGGTATAGAAGAAACAAAAGAAAATAATCATCGCACTAAACAAAATCACGTACAGCGGCTGTCCCGGACCAATCAACAGTGCTATATCCTGCAACCACTCGGCACCATCCGCCTGACCGAACCACTGGCCAATCGAGGCCGGGAACAGAAGAATGCTGCTGGCGAAAATAGCGGGAATAACACCAGCCATATTCACTTTGAGCGGCAGGTGGCTGGACTGCGCCTGATAAAGCTTGTTGCCTTGCTGACGCTTGGCATAATTCACCGTAATGCGACGCTGGCCACGCTCTATAAACACAATGCCGGCAATGACCACTACCGCTATGATGCCTACAATAAACAACAACAATCCGCTGATCTGACCTTCATAGGCCTGAGTCAAAGAGCTGCCCACAGCCGCAGGAAGACCCGCCACGATACCAGCGAAAATCAGCATCGATATCCCGTTGCCAACACCGCGCTCAGTGATCTGCTCACCCAGCCACATCATGAACATGGCACCTGTCACCAGCGACACTATCGCGGTAAAGGTAAAACCAAGCCCGGGATTGTAAGCCATCGGAGACAGCAGACCAACCGTCATGCCGGTACCTTGTACAATCGACAGCGCCAACGCACCGTACCGCGTGTACTGGGTAATCTTGCGACGACCAGACTCGCCTTCTTTCTTTAGTTGCGCCAGATGCGGGTTAACCGCTGTCAGCAGCTGCATGATGATCGATGACGATATATAAGGCATGATGCCCAACGCCACAATACTCATACGCTCCAGAGCACCACCCGAGAACATGTTAAACAGCCCAAGGAAAGTGCCTTCATTCTGGCTGAACATATTTGCCAGTTGCGCAGGATCGATACCGGGGACCGGAATATGGGTTCCCACACGATATACAAAAATGGCAAACAGCAGGAACAACAGGCGAGCCTTAAGCTCGCCGAGGCCTGCGCCTATGCCGTCGCCGGCGATGTTAGGTTTTTTTGCCATTTTTAGTTGATCAACCCTGAGCTACTACTTTTTTGGTCTTCTTCTTACCGGCATGTGCAGGCACAACCGGATCGATAACCTTGCCACCTGCCGCTTCAATAGCAGCGCGCGCGCCTTTACTTACACGCAGACCGTCAACGGTCAGCGCACGAGTCACATCACCTGACAACATCACTTTTGCACGTTTGATGCTGCTGTTGATGACATTAGCTGCAAGCAGAGTTTCAACGTTAACGATGTCACCAACTACTGAAGCCAGTTCGCTTGTACGAACTTCTGCAGTGATACGGCCAACACGTGAGCTGAAACCGAACTTCGGCAAACGACGCTGTAAAGGCATCTGACCGCCTTCAAAACCTGGACGTACGGTGCCGCCTGAACGGGCTTTCTGACCTTTGTGACCCTTACCGCTGGTCTTACCCAGGCCGCTACCGATACCACGACCAACACGCTTGGGCGCATGGGTACTACCGGGAGCTGGACTCAATGAATTCAAACGCATGTCTTACTCCTCGCCTTCAACCAGCAACAGGTAGCGAACTTTGTTGATAATGCCGCGAACCGAGGGCGAATCTTCAACTTCAACGCTCTGATGCATACGACGCAGACCCAGACCTTTTACACACTGTCTGTGTCTCTCCATCTGGCCCGCAGGACTACGAACCAGTGTCACTTTAATCATTTTCTTGGCCATAACGATTAACCCAGAATCTCTTCGAGTGTTTTGCCGCGCTTGGCCGCAACACTTTCGGCAGCGCGCATTGTCTTCAGACCTTTGAATGTTGCGTTAACAACGTTCACCGGATTTGTTGATCCATAGCACTTGGCCAGTACGTTTTGAATGCCGGCCAGTTCTAGCACTGCACGCATCGCGCCACCGGCAATAATACCGGTACCTTCTGATGCTGGCTGCATGTAGATCCGCGAAGCACCGTGACGGGCCTTCACCGGATACTCCAGAGTAGTGCCATCCAGTGATACGGAGATCATGTTGCGACGAGCTGCTTCCATGGCTTTCTGAATTGCCAACGGAACTTCACGCGCCTTGCCACGACCAAAACCTACACGACCATTGCCATCACCGACCGCAGTCAGTGCAGTAAAGGCGAAAATGCGACCACCTTTTACCACTTTGGCGACACGGTTTACCTGGATCAACTTCTCCTGTAAACCTTCTTCGTTCTTTTTCGCCTCGTCTCTCAGTGCCATATTCTTAAACCCTTAAAATTCCAAGCCGCCTTCACGTGCCGCATCAGCCAAAGCTTTTACGCGACCGTGATAATTGTAACCGGAGCGATCAAACGCCACTTTGCTAACGCCTGCCTTTTTGGCGCGTTCAGCAATCAGTGCGCCAATCTTGCCAGCTGCATCTCTGTTACCGGTTGCATCGCCACGCAGCTCTTTCTCAACTGTTGATGCACTTGCAAGCACCACGTCGCCAGTTGGAGCAATAATCTGCGCATAAATATGGCGCGGTGTACGGTAAATACACAAACGGTTTACACCGAGTTCCGCAATTTTTGCTCTGGTACGTCGTGCGCGACGGATACGAGCCTGCTTCTTCAAATTCATGATGTCACGCCCTATTTACTTTTTCTTCGCTTCTTTTCTGTACACAACTTCGTCCGCATAACGAATGCCTTTGCCTTTGTACGGCTCTGGCGGACGGAATGCACGGATCTCAGCTGCAACCTGACCGAGCAACTGTTTGTCAGTTGCGCTCAATAAAATCTCTGTCTGCGTTGGCGTTTCGGCAGTCACACCCGCTGGCAGTTGATAATCGATCGGGTGTGAATATCCAACTGCAATATTCACTACCTGACCTTGTGCCTTTGCTCGGTAACCAACGCCCTGCAGGACCAGCTTACGCTGAAAACCTGTAGTCACGCCCGTTACCATATTATTGATCAGGGCACGGAAAGTACCGGCAAGCGCATCGGCCTGACGGGAGTTGTTCTTGGGCGACACTTGCAGGACGCCTGCGTCAAGGACGATCTGCACATCGTGGTGCAGAGCCTGGCTCAAGCTGCCTTTGCTGCCTTTAACAGTTATTTCGCTTTTAGCGATCACTGTCTCAACACCCTTTGGCAAGGTAATCGGGTTCTTAGCTACTCTGGACATAATCGTGCTCTATATGCTGTATCAAAGAATGTTGTGCATCAGAATACTGAGCACAAAACTTCCCCGCCGATACCGGCGGCACGTGCTTTCTTCTCTGTCATCACACCCTGGTTGGTGGAGACAATTACAATACCGAGACCTTGACGGTTACGCGGCATTTCGTCTTTACCTTTGTACTGACGCAGACCAGGCTTGCTGACACGAATGATCTCTTCAATAACAGGCTTACCCTGGTAGTACTTGAGATCGATGGTCAGCTGGCTTTTTGCGCCATCTACAACAACGTTGTAGTTACCGATGTAACCTTCATCTTTCAAAACATTGCAAATTGCCAGCTTCACTTTGGAAGACGGGCAGCTTACGGTAACCAGCTTGGCCATCTGCGCATTGCGAATGCGTGTCAGCAAATCTGCTATAGGATCTGACATACTCATATTAAATTCTCCGCTTACCAGCTAGCTTTTGTCAGGCCGGGTATGTCACCACGCATTGCAGCTTCACGTATCTTGTGACGGCACATACCGAATTTTCTGTAAACACCGTGAGGACGACCAGTAATACGGCAGCGTTTAGTCTGACGAACCGGGCTGGCATCACGCGGCAGCTTCTGGAACGCTATCTGTGCTGCCCACTTGTCATCATCGCTGGCATTCACATCAGCAAGAATTGCTTTCAGTGCTGCGCGCTTGGCGGCAAATTTGGCTACTGTTTCAGTGCGCTTCAATTCACGAGCAATCATCGAGGTCTTGGCCATCTCATGACTCCTTTGCAGCTTTAACTGCCATAGTTTTGAACGGGAAACGCATGGCTGCCAGCAAGGCACGTCCTTCGTCATCGTTCTTTGCAGTTGTAGAGATAGTGATATCCAGACCGCGAATCTTGTCTACTTTATCGTATTCAATCTCAGGGAAAATGATCTGCTCAGTTACGCCCATAGCGTAGTTGCCGCGACCATCAAACGCCTTCGGGTTCAGTCCTCGGAAGTCACGGATACGCGGGATGGCGATATCAACCAGACGATCCAGGAACTCATACATACGCTCACCACGCAGTGTCACTTTGCAGCCGATCGGCCAGCCGGCACGAATCTTGAAACCTGCAATTGACTTGCGAGCCTTGGTGATTACGGGCTTCTGACCACTTATCATGACCAGGTCAGCAACAGCGTTGTCGAGCAATTTCTTGTCGCCTACCGCTTCGCCCACACCCATATTCAGCACCACTTTCGTAATACGTGGTACGCGCATCGGATTATCGTACCCGAACTGCTTGGTCAGCGCGGGGATAACGTCACTTTTGTAAAACTGTTTCGACTGAGCCATGTTGGCGACCTAGGATTCCGTTAATCAATGACTTTATTCGTGGATTTGTAAACGCGCTTCTTCTGGCCATCTTCCACCAGGAAGCCAACTCGGTCGGCCTTACTGGTCTCAGGGTTGAAGATAGCTACGTTGGAAATATCCATCGCTGCTTCTTTCTCAACAATACCACCGGTAATTCCTGCATTAGGATTCGGTTTGGTATGTCGTTTTATAATGTTGATTCCACTAACAATCACCTTGTTTTCGCCAACCAGACGGGACACCGTACCACGCTTGCCCTTGTCTTTGCCGGAGATGACTATTACTTCGTCGTTACTCTTGATCTTACGCATTTTGCGGCCTCAATATCTGTCACAGCACTTCCGGTGCCAGGGAGATGATTCTCATGAACTTTTCTGTACGCAGTTCACGAGTCACCGGCCCAAACACACGCGTACCGATTGGCGCCTGCTGGTTGTTGAGCAGGATCGCAGCGTTGTCGTCGAATTTAATCAGCGAACCATCGCCTCTGCGAACGCCTTTTTTGGTGCGAACAACCAGTGCTGACAGCACTTGTCCTTTCTTCACCTTGCCACGGGGAATCGCTTCTTTAACTGTCACTTTGATGACATCCCCAATGCGGGCGTAACGACGATGGGAACCGCCGAGCACTTTGATACACATTACTCGTTTGGCACCACTATTGTCTGCCACATCTAAATATGACTGTACCTGAATCATCGATTCTCTCCGAACCCTTTAAACTGTCGCTTGAGCAACAACGCCACATGGCGCCAGAATTACATTTACTGCGTTATCAGATCTGCGTCGCTTTCTCATCGATAGAGATCAAAGCCCAGGTTTTGGTCTTCGAAATCGGACGCACTTCCTTAACAGTTACCTTGTCGCCTTCGTTGCACTCATTCTTTTCATCATGAGCATGCAGTTTGGAAGAGCGAGTAATAAATTTGCCGTATACCGGGTGTTTAACCCGACGCTCGACCAGCACAACAATGGACTTGTCCATCTTGGCGCTGACGACTTTACCGGTCACGGTACGACCGGTTTTTGCTTCGTTGGTTTCATTAAGCGACATAATCAGGATCCACTTTTCTGCTTTTCAGTAATGATGGTCTTCACTCGGGCGATGTCACCCTTTACTGCAGAGAGCAGATGAGTCTGACCGAGTTGACCAGTACGCTTCTGAATTCTGTAGTTGAACTGGTCCCGATACAGACCGACAAGCTGCTCGTTCAGCTCGGCAACTGATTTTTCACGCAATTCACTGGCTTTCATTACATCACCGTCCGTTTAACAAAAGTGGTCTCAAACGGGAGCTTTGCAGCTGCCAATTGGAACGCTTCGCGAGCCAGTGTTTCGTCAACACCTTCGATCTCGAACATCACGCGACCCGGCTGGATCAGAGCAACCCAATATTCCACGTTACCCTTACCTTTACCCTGACGCACTTCCAGAGGCTTCTGGGTAATTGGCTTATCCGGAAATACACGGATCCAGATTTTGCCGCCACGTTTTACGTGACGTGTCATCGCACGACGGGCTGATTCGATCTGGCGCGCAGTCAGACGACCACGACCGATTGCTTTCAGGCCATACTCGCCGAAGTCAACGTTGCTGCCGCGATGTGACAGGCCACGATTGCGGCCCTTCATCATCTTTCTAAATTTGGTACGTTTTGGTTGTAACATCTTGGCCTATCCTCTACTTGGACGCTTTCTGCGGAGCCGCATGGACTTCCTTCAGATCCAGGATTTCGCCTTTGAAAATCCAGACCTTAACGCCAATGATTCCGTATGTTGTGCTGGCTTCTGAAGTTGCGTAATCGATGTCAGCGCGCAGCGTATGAAGCGGTACACGACCTTCACGATACCATTCTGTACGAGCAATTTCGGCACCGCCCAGTCGGCCACTTACCTGAATCTTGATACCCAGAGCACCCTGACGCATTGCATTTTGTACCGCGCGCTTCATGGCACGACGGAACATCACACGACGCTCCAGCTGCTGGGAAATGCTATCTGCAACAAGCAGCGCATCCAGATCAGGCTTACGGATTTCTTCGATGTTGATGTGCACAGGCACACCCATCTTTGCGATCAATGCAGAACGCAGAACTTCAACGTCTTCACCCTTCTTGCCGATCACGATACCAGGACGGGCAGAATGAATAGTAATGCGAGCTGTTTGTGCCGGGCGTTCAATATCAATCCGGGAAACAGAGGCGCTAGCCAGCTTCTTGCGAATGTATTCACGCACCTGCAAGTCAACAAGCAAATGCTCAGCATAATTTTTGCCTTCAGCAAACCATACTGAAGTGTGCTTTTTAACTATACCAAGCCGCATACCGGTTGGATGTACTTTCTGACCCATCCTGATCTCCTACTTATCGGCTACTTTAACGGTAATGTGGCAGGTGCGTTTAACGATACGGTCTGCGCGGCCTTTGGCACGCGGACGGATTCGCTTCAAGCTCATACCTTCATCGACAAAGATGGTGGAGACTTTCAATTCGTCCACATCCGCCCCTTCATTATGTTCCGCGTTGGCAATCGCAGAGTTCAGCACTTTCTTGATGATGTCCGCGCCTTTTTTCGGGCTGTACGTCAACAATTGCAATGCTTCTTCTACTGCCTTGCCGCGAATCTGATCAGCTACCAGCCTTGCCTTCTGGGCAGAGAGCCGAGCGCCGCGCAATATTGCTACAACTTCCATCTCATTATCCCCGCTAATCAGCGCTTGGCTTTCTTGTCAGCCGCGTGGCCACGGTAATTCCGTGTCAGCGCGAATTCGCCCAGCTTGTGGCCTACCATGTCTTCGGAAATAAACACGGGCACATGCTGCTGTCCGTTATGCACGGCAATAGTCAAACCGAGCATATCCGGAGAAATCATCGAGCGACGCGACCAGGTCTTGATCGGACGCTTGTCATTGGCATCCCGCGCTGTCTGCACTTTTTTCATCAAATGAAGGTCGATAAATGGACCTTTTTTAAGTGAACGTGGCACTTTTATTTCCTCTGTAGTCAGGCCTTATCGGCTAGCATTTCTACGGCGTACGATCATCTTGGTAGTACGCTTGTTTGTCCTGGTCTTGTAACCCTTGGTTGGAACGCCCCACGGTGATACCGGGTGACGTCCGCCTGAAGTACGGCCTTCACCACCACCCATCGGGTGATCCACCGGGTTCATTGCCACGCCGCGCACCGTTGGGCGCACACCGCGCCAGCGCTTGGCACCGGCTTTACCCAGTGAGCGCAGGCTGTGCTCGGAGTTTGAAACCTCACCGAGCGTCGCACGGCAATCCGCCAATACTTTGCGCATCTCGCCAGACTTCAGACGCAGAGTCGCATGATTACCTTCTTTTGCTACCAGCTGTGCGGAACCACCAGCAGAGCGTGCAATCTGCGCACCTTTGCCAGGCTTCATCTCAACACAGTGAACCGTGCTACCCAGCGGAATGTTCCGCAGCGGCAGACAGTTACCGGTCTTGATCGGAGCGTCCTGACCAGATACCAGCGTGTCACCGGCACTTACTTTGGCCGGAGCGATGATGTAGCGACGCTCGCCGTCTGCATACAACACCAGAGCAATATTCGCGGTACGGTTAGGGTCATATTCCAGACGCTCAACCTTGGCGACGATACCGTCTTTATCGCGACGGAAATCTACAATTCGGTATTTCTGCTTGTGTCCACCACCCACATGACGGGTAGTGATACGACCAGCATTGTTACGACCACCAGTTTTTGACTTGGCGACCACCAGAGCTGCAAAGGGCTCGCCCTTGTGCAACTCAGGGTTAACGATTTTTACGACAAACCTGCGCCCTGGCGAGGTGGGTTTACATTTTACAACTGCCATAACCGCGACCCTTCCTTACACCGCTGTTGCAAAGTCAATTTCCTGACCTTGCGCGAGCTTGACGTAAGCCTTTTTCCAGTTTGATTTTTGACGAATCTTGCCACGTGAAGTGCGCTTTGTTTTGCCCTTCACATTCAGCACTTGAAGCTCTTCAACAGTTACGTTGAACAACTTCTCGATCGCCTCGCGAATTTCCGGCTTGGTTGCATCATTGGCGACGCGGAACGCAATCTGATTGCGTTTCTCAGCCATAATAGCGGCCTTCTCGGAAATGTGCGGGCCTACGATAACGGAATATAGTCTCGCCTGGTTCATGCCAGCATCTCCTCAACTTTTTTCAGCGCAGGAACGGTCATGATCACCTTTTCGAAACCAATCAGACTGACCGGATCAAGACCTGCAACATCAAGCACGTCAACTTTGTGCAGATTGCGCGCTGCAAGGTACAGGTTTTCTGCAACCTCGTCTGCAACGATCAGCACATTCTCGACCGCAAACTCTTTCAGCTTGATAGCCAGATCTTTGGTCTTGTGTGAATCAAGAATGAACTGCTCAACAACTATCAGGCGATCCTGACGCAGCAACTCAGACAGTATGCTGCGCATTGCGCCGCGATACATTTTACGATTGATTTTTTTGCTGTGATCCTGTGGACGGGCGGCAAATGTCACACCACCTGAACGCCAGATCGGGCTGCGAGTAGTACCCGCACGAGCACGACCACTGCCTTTCTGACGCCATGGCTTACGACCACCACCACGCACATCAGAGCGAGTCTTTTGCTGAACAGTACCCTGACGAGCACCAGCAAGATAAGTTACAACAGCCTGGTGAACCAGAGCTTCGTTAAATTCTTTGCCAAACGTCTCTTCTGAAACAGAAACGGTCGCTGCGCCGGATTGGTTACCGAGCTTTGAAAGATTTACTTCGATCATCGCTTACCCCCTGGACCCGGCTGACTTGACGGAAGGACGTACAATCACGCGCGAACCAGTCGCACCGGGAATGGCACCTTTCACGATCAAGAGATTATTTTCGGAATCCACGCGAACAACTTCAAGAGACTGAGTGGTTACACGCACATCACCGAGATGGCCAGCCATCTTTTTGCCTTTCCATACACGACCAGGAGTCTGACACTGACCGATAGAACCAGGCGCACGGTGAGACAATGAGTTACCGTGAGTGGCGTCTTGCATGCGGAAATTGTGACGCTTGATAGCACCGGCGAAACCTTTACCTTTAGAGGTGCCAGTTACATCGACTTTTTGACCGGCTTCAAAAATTGAAACAGTCAATTCGCTACCCATACCAAAGTCTGCAAGCTCCTGCTGGGCAGCACGGAACTCCCAAAGACCTTGACCAGCCTCTGTACCAGCCTTGGCAAAATGCCCTGCTTCGGAACGGCTTACGCGGGAAGCTTTGCGCTCACCCACAGTCACCTGAATAGCACTATAGCCATCCACTTCCTCAGTCTTGAGCTGAGTAACTCTGTTCGGGCTGACCTCAACCACTGTTACCGGGATAGACTCGCCAGCATCAGTGAATATACGGGTCATGCCGCTCTTTCGACCGACCAAACCAATCGACATTTTTTGAACCTCATCGTGTACGGGGCTTGAACCCGCTATGGCTGCTATCGCATTACACCATGTTTGCTTCAGGGCAACTTTCACCCCTTGAGCTCGCAGTTATCAGTGATATTTTTACTGAATCATTTCTCGCTACTATTAAAACAAACCCGGTCTAACACAAAATTCTTGATTGTTTCAGCCCTTACCCAAGACTGATCTGCACTTCAACACCCGCCGCCAGATCCAGCTTCATCAGTGCATCCACTGTTTTTTCTGTCGGCTCAACGATATCGAGAAGGCGCTTATGCGTTCTGATTTCATACTGATCGCGCGCATCTTTGTTTACATGCGGGGATATCAATATGGTAAAGCGCTCTTTGTTCGTTGGCAGCGGAATCGGTCCACGTACTTGCGCACCGGTTCGCTTGGCAGTATCTACGATTTCCTGAGTAGACTGATCAATCAGCCGATGATCAAAGGCTTTAAGCCGGATTCTGATACGCTGATTTTGCATCTAGTCTGCTCTCCAAAAACTTTTTTAAATTAATCAGTTACTTTTTATCTGGCCCCAAACTCGTTTGAGTACCTGAAAAAAGGAGACGGAATTCTAAGGCTGAACCCCGCCAGTGTCAACTACAAAACAATTTATTACTCATTTTGTTCGATTCTATAAAAAGAGGCGACCAGCAGCCGCCTCTTTTTATAAAGGAACTGATGCCGGATTACTTAAGAATCTTGGCAACAACACCCGCGCCTACGGTACGGCCGCCTTCGCGAATCGCAAAACGCAGACCATCATCCATCGCAATCGGGTGAATCAGCGTTACAACCAGCTTGGTGTTGTCACCAGGCATCACCATC
>JAUSCD010000024.1 GCA_030651695.1 Pseudohongiella sp.
GATGGTGATGCCTGGTGACAACACCAAGCTGGTTGTAACGCTGATTCACCCGATTGCGATGGATGATGGTCTGCGTTTTGCGATTCGCGAAGGCGGCCGTACCGTAGGCGCGGGTGTTGTTGCCAAGATTCTTAAGTAATCTGAAGGGCACACAATGCGTTTCGGTCAGTAAATGACCGGAACAGTACAAGCCGAAACGCTCTCAACAGGGGTTTCGGCTTGTGCATCTTGAAAAGAATAGGCCAGTAGCTCAATTGGCAGAGCGGCGGTCTCCAAAACCGCAGGTTGGGGGTTCGATTCCCTCCTGGCCTGCCATATTAAAGTGGCAGCGCTGAGACAATAAATTATGTCCGAAAAGTCTACGACACAGGCACCAAAGCAGGATCTGCTCAAATGGGTTGCCGTTGCAGTCATCGTTGCAGCAGGAATCTACGCTAACGCGTACTTCTCGGCTGAGTCCCTGGTCATACGTATGGTGGGGCTGCTGGTGCTGGCAGGTTTGGCGGCGTGGATAGCGGTCCAGACAGTGAAGGGCGCTGCATTCCTGAATCTCTGTCTTGAAGCCAGAACAGAGATTCGTAAAGTTGTTTGGCCGACGCGTCAGGAAACTACACAGACAACCATGATTGTGCTGGTTGTTGTATTTATTCTTGCAATCGTGCTGTGGCTTCTTGATACGGCGCTGGGCGCGGTCATCTCACGGATAATTGGTTAGTCAGAGGTTAACAGATGGCGATGCATTGGTACGTTGTTCATGCCTACTCCGGCTACGAAAAAAGAGTCTTGCAGGCTCTTAAAGAGCGTATTGCCCGGTCAGGTATGGAAGATCTTTTTGGTGAGGTCCTGGTACCTACAGAAGAAGTGCTTGAAATGCGTGCCGGCCAGAAGCGTAAAAGCGAGCGAAAATTTTTTCCGGGATACGTTCTGGTTGAGATGGAGCTGAATGACAACACCTGGCACCTTGTAAAAGAGACGCCGCGTGTTCTTGGTTTTATTGGCGGCAAAGCGGACAAACCTGCTCCGATTACTGCGCGTGAGGCTAATCGTATTCTTCAGCGTCTGGAAGAAGGTCAGGATAAGCCGCGGCATAAGGTTATATACGAGCCGGGTGAAATGGTTCGTGTTACAGATGGTCCGTTTAACGATTTTACCGGTACTGTCGAAGAAGTTAACTACGAGAAAAACCGTCTGCGTGTTGCTGTGCTGATTTTTGGCCGGTCAACTCCAGTAGAGCTTGAGTTCAGTCAGGTCGAGAAGAGCTGATTGATTGAATCTGCTGCAGGCCTGCCAGGGTTTGCAGTTTTAACCGGGGAGCGGAAGGGAGCCGAAAGGCAACTGAAAGCGCTTGCACCCAAAGGAGATAAAACATGGCAAAGAAGGTCACCGCGTATATCAAGCTGCAGGTAGGCGCAGCTAAAGCTAACCCCAGTCCGCCCGTTGGTCCGGCACTCGGTCAACATGGTGTGAACATCATGGAATTCTGCAAACAGTTTAATGCCCAGACTCAGGGTATGGAGCCAGGTTTGCCAATTCCGGTTGTGATCACTGTTTATGCTGACCGCAGCTTTACCTTTATCACCAAGACTCCGCCAGCATCAGTACTGCTTCGTAAGGCGCTTGGCATTCCCAAGGGAAGCCCGCGTCCTAACACTGAGAAAGTCGCCAAGATTACTCGTGCTCAGCTCGAGGAAATTGCTGCGGTCAAGATGCCCGACCTGACAGCTTCAGATATGGATGCTGCAGTTCGTACATTGGCAGGCACAGCCAGAAGCTCTGGTATTGATGTGGAAGGGGTGTAATAGATCATGGCAAAACTGACAAAAAAGCAGAAAGCAATCGCTGCCAAGCTGGACACTACTCGTAGCTATTCAGTGGCTGATGCTCTGGCATTGCTCAACGAATTTGGTTCGCCAAAGTTCAAAGAATCAATTGATGTTGCGATCAATCTGGGTGTGGATCCGCGTAAATCTGACCAGGTGGTTCGTGGTTCAACATTGCTGCCACATGGCACGGGCAAAACTGTTCGCGTAGCTGTGTTTGCGCAGGGCGATAACGCCGCTAAAGCAAAAGAAGCGGGCGCTGATATCGTAGGCTTTGATGATCTGGCTGAAAGTATTGCAGCTGGCAACCTGGATTTCGACGTAGTTATCGCAACTCCTGACGCAATGCGTGTGGTTGGTAAACTGGGTCAGGTTCTGGGGCCGCGCGGCCTTATGCCAAACCCTAAAGTCGGCACAGTAACTGCTGATGTAGCGACTGCTGTTCGCAACGCCAAAGCTGGTCAGGTGCGTTACCGTACTGACAAGAAAGGCATTATCCACGGAGCCATCGGCAAGATCGGTTTTGAGGCGCCTGCTATTCAGGGCAACCTGGAAGCGTTGCTGAGCGACCTCAAAAAAGCCAAGCCAGCATCGTCCAAGGGCGTTTACATTCAGAAAGTGATCCTGTCCTCTACTATGGGCCCGGGCGTGCTGATTGATCACTCTGCACTGAGTGCTTGATTCAGGAAATTTCTGGCAACGATTTGTGTTGCCGCAGACTTTGGGGTTTTGCCTGCTGCCAGCCAGCAGGCAGGGCTGTCAAAGACCGTAGGTGTCAATGCTTCCTTGTTGTTCCGGGGGCGTTGGCTTAATCGCCTACGCAGATGGTGAAACCCGTGTCGGACTATCCGGCACTATTCCACCAGTTAATCCTGGCTGAATGATTTGTGTTTTTAACACATATTCAGGCGGGGCAAAACAAAACGAAGGGTCGGAATTCTGGCCCTAATCAGGAGTAAAGCTAGTGGCTATTAGGCTTGAAGACAAACAGCAAATCGTCTCGGAAGTCAATGAAGCTGCTACCAGTGCTTTATCTGCTGTGCTTGCCGATTATCGGGGAGTATCAGTTTCTGCCCTGACTCAGCTTCGCAAGAATGCCCGTCAAAACAATGTGTACCTGCGCGTAGTGCGCAACACCTTGTTGAAGCGCGCTGTTGCGGGTACTGAGTTTGAGTGTATCCAGGATGCACTCATTGGGCCGACCATTCTTGCGTTCTCTATGGAAGATCCGGGTGCCGCTGCGCGCGTACTGAAGGATTTTGCCAAAGCTAATGACAAGTTTGAGATTAAAGCGCTGTCTGTCGGTGGCAAGTTGTTGGGTGCCGACCAGATTGATGCTCTGGCTACATTGCCTACGTACGATCAGGCAGTGTCTATGCTGATGAGTGTCATGCTGGCACCGGTTACCAAGCTTGTTCAAACCTTTAATGAGGTTCCGACCAAGGTTACGCGCGCGGTTGCCGCCGTTCGTGACCAGAAGCAAGCTGCATAATTCTGAAACGTTAACGATTCGATTTTTTAAATTTTTATTAGGAGTTACAAGTCATGGCGTTGTCCAAAGACGATATTCTGAATGCTATCGCTGACATGTCCGTAATGGACGTTGTTGAACTGGTAAAGGCAATGGAAGAGAAGTTCGGCGTTTCTGCTGCAGCTGCTGTTGCCGTTGCTGCTGCTCCGGCTGCTGCAGCTGAAGCCGTTGAAGAGAAAACTGAATTCGACGTCATCCTGAAAGAAGCTGGCGAGAAGAAAGTAAACGTGATCAAAGTTGTGCGTACACTGACTGGTCTTGGCCTGAAAGAAGCCAAGGATCTGGTTGATGGCGCTCCTTCTACTGTTAAAGAAGGTGCTAACAAAGCAGAAGCGGAAGATGCCAAGAAGCAGCTGGAAGAAGCCGGCGCTAAAGTTGAGCTGAAGTAATCCGTTTTGTTTTTTTGCAGTGCAATTAAAACGCCGGCAGGGAGCTCATGCTCTCTGCCGGTGTTTAATGTTTTTTAAAAGTTACGCTGTGCATCGTACGTGGAAGTAGCAATAAGCAAGGTGGAAGAAAGAAGTAGACGGGCCAGAGATTGAGTGGCCGCAGATTCAGGATGACTGACTTAAGTCATCCGCAGCTATCGGAGTTATCCGATGGCTGATTGGTCAAGCCGGTAATAGCCGGTGAGACAGGCTGGAAAGCAGTAACGCTACAAGACAGTATCAGCTAGAAACGCAAAAAAGTTAGTGGGATTTATCCAGGTTGCCGCGCGTCAAGCGCAGAGCAGTGGATATAAAGAGTCTGCCCGGGAAAAGCTGCGCAGTTTTGTCGCAGGCAGGCATTAAGAACATACTTGCTAGGAAAACACTAATGGCCTATTCGTATACAGAGAAGAAACGTATCCGTAAAGACTTTGGTAAATTGCCAGGTGCGATGGATATTCCGTATCTCTTGTCAACGCAAATTGACTCTTACAGGCAGTTTACGCAAGCCGATGTGACCCCTGATAATCGTCAGGAACAGGGTTTGCACGCAGCGTTTAAATCGGTGTTCCCAATTATCAGCTACTCAGGCAAGGCTATTCTTGAGTATGTCAGTTATGAGTTGGGGAAACCGGTTTTTGACGTAAAAGAATGTCAGTTACGCGGTACTACATACTCAGCTTCCTTGCGGGTGCGGGTACGGTTGATTCTTTACGATAAGGAGTCAACAACACAGGCCATCAAGGACATCAAAGAGCAGGAAGTGTACATGGGCGAGATTCCGCTCATGACTGACAGCGGTACATTTGTAATCAACGGCACCGAGCGTGTTGTTGTATCTCAGCTGCACCGCTCACCGGGTGTGTTCTTTGACCACGACCGTGGCAAGACACACAGCTCAGGCAAGCTGCTCTATTCTGCGCGTATTATTCCTTACCGTGGTTCCTGGCTTGATTTTGAATTCGATCCAAAAGACCTGGTATTCGTTCGTATCGACCGTCGCCGCAAATTGCCGGCGACTGTGCTGTTGCGTGCGCTCGATTACACCGCTGAGCAAATTTTGAGCATGTTCTACGAGAACAACAGCTACCGTCTTGGCAATGGTATTGAAGAGCTGATGCTGGAATTGGTGCCATCACGTCTGCGCGGCGAAGTACTTAACTTTGAAGTCGTCGACAAAAAAGGCGAAGTTATTGTTGAGTTGGGTCGTCGTATTACTGCCCGTCATATCCGTCAGATGGAAAAAGCCAAGCTGACCGAGCTGAAAGTGAGCTCCGAATATGTGACTGGCCAGTCATTAGCCAAAGACATTGTTAATCCTGACACAGGTGAAATCCTGTTTGTGTGCAACTCTCTGGTTACTCCTGACCTGTTGACGTCCTTGATAAAGGCTGGCATTACTCAGTTTGAAACAATTTACACTAACGATCTGGACTGCGGTCCGTTCGTCTCAGAAACCCTGCGTGTCGACAGTACATCGTCACGTCTGGATGCGTTGGTAGAGATCTATCGCATGATGCGTCCTGGCGAGCCGCCAACAAAAGACTCTGCTGAAAATCTGTTTGGCAATCTGTTCTTCTCACACGAGCGTTATGACCTGTCTGCTGTAGGTCGTATGAAGTTCAACCGTCGTCTGGGTCGTGTGGAAACAACTGGCGCGGGCGTGCTGAGTGTTGATGACATCGTTGATGTACTCAAGACGCTGGTCGCGATCCGAAACGGCTTTGGCACAGTGGACGATATCGACCACCTGGGTAACCGTCGTATCCGTTCAGTGGGAGAGATGGCAGAGAACCAGTTCCGCGTAGGCTTGGTCCGTGTAGAGCGCGCTGTAAAAGAGCGCCTGAGCATGGCCGACTCCGAAGGCCTGATGCCGCAGGACATGATTAACGCCAAGCCGGTAGCTGCAGCGATCAAAGAATTCTTTGGTTCCAGCCAGTTGTCCCAGTTTATGGACCAGAACAACCCGTTGTCAGAAGTAACACACAAGCGACGTGTTTCCGCGCTCGGACCAGGTGGTCTGACACGTGAGCGTGCCGGTTTCGAAGTTCGTGACGTACACCCCACCCACTATGGTCGTGTATGCCCTATTGAAACTCCGGAAGGTCCGAATATCGGTCTGATCAACTCCATGGCAACGTATGCCCGCACCAACGACTATGGTTTCCTTGAGAGCCCATATCGTCGCGTGATTGATGGCGTAGTGACACTGGAAATCGATTACCTTTCCGCTATTGATGAAGGTCAGTTTGTTATCGCGCAAGCGAGTGCGACGCTGAATAAAGAACTGCGGTTTGTAGATAACCTGGTTACCGTACGTTACAACGGTGAAACCACGTTGATGCCTAAAGAGCAGATCAACTACATGGACGTCGCACCTCAGCAGATGGTGTCAGTCGCAGCTGCGCTGATCCCATTCCTGGAACACGACGACGCAAACCGTGCCTTGATGGGCTCAAACATGCAGCGTCAGGCTGTTCCTACTTTGCGTGCAGAACCGCCGCTTATCGGAACCGGTCTGGAGCGTAATGTTGCCAGTGACTCCGGCGTATGTGTGGTTGCTGATCACGGTGGTGTAATTGAGAGCGTTGATGCTTCCCGCATCATTGTTCGGGTCAGTGACAGCGAAACCATGGCAGGTGAGGCGGGTGTGGATATCTACAACCTGACCAAGTACACCCGTTCAAACCAGAATACCTGTATTTCCCAGACTCCTCTGGTGAAAGAGGGTGACCGCATCAGCCGTGGCGACATTCTTGCTGATGGTCCGTCCGTACATTTGGGCGAGCTGGCGCTGGGTCAGAACATGCGTATCGCATTTATGCCCTGGAATGGTTACAACTTCGAAGACTCGATTCTGATCTCCGAGCGGGTAGTTAGCGAAGATCGTCTGACAACTATCCACATTCAGGAACTGACCTGTGTGGCGCGTGATACCAAGTTGGGTTCAGAAGAAATCACTTCTGATATTCCAAACGTTGGTGAGGGCGCGCTGGCCAAGCTGGATGAAGCCGGTATCGTTTACATTGGTGCAGAAGTAGGCGCTGGTGACATCCTCGTTGGCAAAGTGACACCTAAAGGTGAGACCCAGCTGACGCCGGAAGAAAAACTGCTTCGTGCAATTTTTGGTGAAAAAGCCTCTGATGTTAAAGACACTTCCTTGCGTGTGCCTTCAAGCGTAAAAGGCACCGTCATTGACGTCCAGGTATTCACCCGTGATGGTCTTGAAAAAGACCAGCGTGCCCGCGAGATTGAAAAGTCCCAGCTCGACAAAGTCCGCAAGGACATCAACGACGAGTTCCGTATTGTGCAGGGTGCTACCTTCTATCGTCTGAAGCAGGCGCTGCTGGGTAAAACAGTTGCTGGCGGTCCTGCGCTGAAGAAAGGCGCAGTATTGACCGCTGAGTATCTGGATGGTCTGGGTGCGGATGACTGGTTCAAACTGCGTCTTGTTGACGAAGAGCTGAATACGCAACTCGAACTGGCCGAAGCTCAGCTAAGGCGCCGTCGCGCGGATCTTGACGACCGTTTTGAAGACAAGAAGCGCAAGCTGATTCAGGGCGATGACCTGGCTCCGGGCGTACTCAAAATTGTCAAAGTGTATCTGGCTATCAAGCGTCGCATCCAGCCGGGTGACAAGCTTGCAGGTCGTCACGGTAACAAGGGTGTTATCTCTGCGATCATGCCGGTTGAAGACATGCCGTTCGACGAGACTGGCAACCCGGTTGACGTGGTGCTCAACCCGTTGGGTGTGCCATCACGTATGAACGTGGGTCAGATTCTGGAAACTCACCTTGGTGCAGCTTCCAAAGGTCTGGGTGCGCGCATCAATCAGATGCTGCATGAGCGTCGTAAAGTTGAAGAGATTCGCAAACTGCTGGATGAGATCTACAACTCAGTGGGCAATAAGAAAGAGCCACTTGATGAGTTGACTGATTCTGAAATCATGGAGCTGGCAGAAAACCTGAAAGCAGGCGTGCCTATGGCAACGCCGGTGTTTGATGGTGCAAGCGAATTTGAAATCAAGCAGATGCTGAAACTGGCCGGCATTGATGAAAGTGGTCAGGTCACTCTTTTTGACGGCCGCACCGGCAACGAGTTTGACCGCAAGGTTACCGTTGGCATCATGTATATGCTGAAATTGAACCACCTTGTTGACGACAAGATGCACGCACGTTCTACCGGATCTTACAGTCTGGTTACTCAGCAGCCGCTGGGTGGTAAGGCTCAGTTCGGTGGTCAGCGCTTTGGTGAGATGGAAGTGTGGGCACTTGAAGCATACGGTGCAGCGTACACCCTGCAGGAAATGTTGACAGTCAAGTCTGACGACGTGGCAGGCCGGACCAAGATGTATAAAAACATTGTGGACGGCGATCACCGGATGGAACCGGGTATGCCAGAGTCGTTTAATGTACTGCTGAAAGAGATCAGATCTTTGGCTATTGATATGGAGCTGGAAGTCTCCGGAAAGTAAGGTCTCGCGGAAGCAACATTTAACGAATCGCTGATTTTGTGATGCCTGCTGTTAATAGCAGCAGGCGGAGGAAAGTAGAATGAAAGACTTGCTGGGATTACTGAAGTCACAATCACAATCTGATGAGTTTGACTCAATCCGTATCGGCCTTGCGTCGCCGGAAATGATCCGCGCCTGGTCATTTGGTGAAGTCAAAAAGCCAGAAACCATTAACTACCGCACGTTCAAGCCTGAGCGTGATGGTTTGTTCTGCGCAAAAATCTTTGGTCCGGTCAAGGACTATGAGTGCCTGTGCGGTAAGTACAAGCGCCTGAAGCACCGTGGCGTGATCTGTGAGAAGTGCGGCGTTGAAGTTGCGCTCTCCAAAGTGCGTCGTGAGCGCATGGGACACATTGAGCTGGCCAGTCCTGTCGCTCACATCTGGTTCCTGAAGTCTCTGCCATCACGTATCGGTTTGCTGCTGGATATGACACTGCGTGATATCGAACGTATTCTTTACTTCGAATCATTCGTAGTTACCGATCCGGGCATGACCACTCTGGAGAAAGGTCAGCTGCTGACGGACGAACAGTATTACGAAGCCATGGAAGAGTTCAGCGACGAATTCGACGCAAAAATGGGTGCTGAAGCCATTCAGCAGCTGATGCGTGATCTGGACATTACCGACGAGATCGGACGTCTCAGGGAAGAAATTCCTGCAACCAATTCAGAGACTAAACTGAAGAAGTTGTCCAAGCGTCTGAAGCTGCTGGAAGCATTTGCCGAATCAGGCAACAAGCCTGAGTGGATGGTATTGACCGTTCTGCCAGTACTGCCGCCAGATCTGCGTCCTCTGGTTCCGCTGGATGGTGGTCGTTTTGCTACATCGGACCTGAACGATCTGTATCGTCGCGTGATCAACCGTAACAATCGACTGAAGCGCCTGCTGGATCTGAACGCCCCTGACATTATTGTGCGCAACGAAAAGCGTATGCTGCAGGAAGCGGTTGATGCCTTGCTGGACAACGGTCGTCGTGGCCGCGCCATTACTGGCTCCAACAAGCGTCCGCTTAAATCGCTGGCAGACATGATCAAAGGTAAACAGGGTCGTTTCCGTCAGAACCTGCTCGGTAAGCGCGTAGACTACTCCGGCCGTTCCGTGATTGTGGTAGGTCCTACTTTGCGTCTGCACCAGTGCGGTCTGCCAAAGAAAATGGCTCTGGAGC
This sequence comes from Pseudohongiella sp., assembly GCA_030651695.1. Lineage (GTDB taxonomy): Bacteria > Pseudomonadota > Gammaproteobacteria > Pseudomonadales > Pseudohongiellaceae > Pseudohongiella. The sequence continues at coordinate 9,459 of JAUSCD010000024.1, forward strand.
TGTTCAAGCCGTTTATTTTCGGCAAGCTTGAGCGTCGTGGTCTTGCAACAACCATCAAAGCCGCCAAGAAAATGGTGGAAAGAGAGACTCCTGAAGTATGGGATATTCTCGCTGAAGTTATCCGCGAACACCCCGTTATGCTCAACCGCGCTCCAACACTTCACCGTCTTGGTATTCAGGCATTTGAGCCGGTTCTGATTGAAGGTAAAGCGATTCAGTTGCACCCGCTGGTTTGTGCGGCTTATAACGCAGACTTCGACGGTGACCAGATGGCTGTTCACGTACCGCTGACACTGGAAGCCCAGTTGGAAGCGCGCACGCTGATGATGTCCACAAACAACATTCTGGCGCCGGCAAACGGCGAGCCGATTATTGTTCCGTCGCAGGACGTTGTCCTGGGTCTGTACTACATGACCCGTGAGCGCGTAAACGCCAAGGGCGAAGGCATGATTTTTGCCGACGAATCCGAAGTGAAACGTGCTTATGATACTGGCCACGCTCACTTGCAAGCGCGTATCAAAGTTCGTATTAACGACTTTGATCTCAATGACGCGGGTGAAAAAACAAAAGTGCGTCGTATGATCGACACCACTGTTGGCCGTGTTCTGTTGTTTGAAATTGTTCCGGATGGCCTGCCGTTCGCGATGGTCAATCAGAAAATGACCAAGAAACAGATCTCAGGCATTCTGAACGCCTGCTATAGAAATGTTGGCCTGAAAGAAACAGTCATTTTTGCTGACCAGCTGATGTATACCGGATACCGTTATTCAACCGTCTCGGGTTCATCTATTGGTGTGAATGACTTCGTAATTCCTGAAGCCAAGGCGCGTATCATCGGCCAGGCTGAATCTGAAGTTGAAGAAATCGAGAATCAGTATGCTTCAGGTCTGGTAACCCAGGGCGAGAAGTACAACAAGGTTATCGATATCTGGTCACGTGCAAACGACCTCGTTGCCAAAGCGATGATGGAAGGTTTGTCTACTGAGCCAGTAATCAACAAAGAAGGTAAGGAAGAGCGCCAGGAGTCTTTCAACTCCGTTTATATTTACGCCGACTCAGGTGCAAGGGGTTCGCCCGCACAGATTCGTCAGCTGGCTGGTATGCGTGGTCTGATGGCGCGTCCTGACGGTTCCATCATCGAGACGCCAATTACTGCAAACTTCCGCGAAGGTCTGAGCGTGGTGCAATACTTCACTTCGACTCACGGTGCGCGTAAAGGTCTGGCAGATACCGCGTTGAAAACAGCTAACTCCGGTTACCTGACGCGTCGTCTGGTTGATATCTCTCAGGATCTGGTTATCACTGAAGAAGACTGTGGTACTCAGGAAGGTCTGGTGATGCGTCCAATCATTGAGGGCGGCGATATCATCGCGGCACTTGGCGAGCGCGTGCTGGGTCGTGTCTTGATTCGTGATGTTGTTGATCAGGCAACCGGAGAAATCATCGTTGAAGCCGGCACCATGCTGGACGAGAAGACAGTAGATCGTCTGGAAATCGGTGGTATCGACGAAGTTCACGTGCGTTCAGCGATTACCTGCGAAACCCGATTTGGTATCTGCCGTCAGTGTTATGGCCGTGATCTGGCGCGTGGCCATCTGGCTAATGTGGGTGAAGCAATTGGTGTTATCGCGGCACAATCTATCGGTGAGCCGGGTACACAGCTCACCATGCGTACCTTCCACATCGGGGGCGCCGCGTCACGAGCTACAGCAGCTGACAACGTCCAGGTTCGTACCACAGGTACAGCCCACCTGCACAACATGAAAACGGTAGAGAACGCCGCTGGTGGTTTGGTTGTGGTTTCGCGTTCAGGAGAACTGATCGTGAACGACACGGCGGGTCGTGAGCGCGAGAAGTACAAGCTGCCATACGGCGCGGTGGTGACGTTGAAGGCTGACCGTAAGGTTGAGTCTGGTCAGGTTGTTGCAACCTGGGATCCTCACACTCACCCGATTATTACAGAAGTGGGTGGTACAGCTGCTTTCACCAATATGGAAGAAGGCTTGACTGTGCGTCGTCAGACAGACGAAGTGACAGGTCTGTCCAGCCTGACTGTAATCGATCCGGCTGAGCGTCCTTCGGCGGCAAAAGAGTTGCGCCCGGCGGTTACACTGCTGGATGACAAAGGTAAGGAAATTCATATCCCGGGCACTAACATGCCTGCTGTTTACTTCCTGCCGTCAAACTCGATTATTGCTGTTCAGGATGGCAAGCAACTGAATGTGGGTGACGTAATTGCGCGTATCCCGCAGGAAGGCTCCAAGACGCGTGACATCACCGGTGGTCTGCCGCGTGTTGCCGACTTGTTTGAAGCACGTAAGCCAAAAGAGCCTGCCATTCTTGCAGAGATCTCCGGTACCGTTACGTTCGGCAAGGAAACCAAAGGCAAGCGCCGTCTGGTTATTACCCCGAAAGAGGGCGATACCATGCCGGATGGCAGCACCTTCTATGAGGCGCTGATTCCAAAATGGCGTCACATGACAGTGTTTGAGGGTGAATTCATCGAGAAGGGTGAAACCGTATCTGATGGCCCGCCCTCGCCGCACGATATTCTGCGCCTCAAAGGTGTGCCGTCTCTGGCGGAGTACATCGTGAACGAGGTTCAGGAAGTTTATCGTCTACAAGGTGTACGCATTAACGACAAGCACATCGAAGTCATTGTGCGTCAGATGCTGCGTAAAGTAGAAATTTCAGAAACGGGTGACTCAGCACTGATTCGTGGTGAGCAAGTGACCATTACCCAGGTTCTGGAAGAGAACGACAAGCTGCGTGCAGCGGGCAAAGTAGAGGCACAGTTCCAGCGTATGCTGTTGGGTATCACCAAGGCATCGTTGGCAACAGAGTCCTTTATATCGGCAGCATCTTTCCAGGAAACCACACGGGTTCTGACGGAAGCAGCAGTAACCGGCAAGCGAGATTTCCTGCGCGGGCTGAAAGAGAACGTTGTTGTAGGCCGACTGATACCTGCCGGTACCGGTCTGGCATACCACGAAGCGCGCCGAAAGGCTGCTGCAGCTGGTCGGGCATATGATGAAAACAGCCCGACAGTGACAGCCAGCGAAGTAGAAGCGGCGTTAACAGAGGCGCTGAAATCAGGAGCTTAAGGCTTTTAGTCTGGCCCTGAATTCAGTTGACTACGGGATGCGAGGTCTTTAAACTCTCGCATCCTTTACTCTAGGGTGTCACTTTCACTGCGATTCTTTGCAATTGCGGCGGAGTGCTACACGCTGGAGTAATCGAATTTATATGACAAAAACCAGGAGTAATGAATGGCAACTATCAACCAGTTGGTTCGTAAACCAAGACAGAGCAAGGTCGCAAAAAGCGACGTTCCTGCTCTGCAAGGTTGCCCGCAGAAAAGAGGCGTGTGCACCCGCGTCTATACCACTACCCCCAAGAAGCCAAACTCAGCACTGCGTAAAGTATGCCGTGTGCGTTTGACCAATGGATACGAAGTCACCTCCTACATTGGCGGTGAAGGTCACAACCTGCAAGAGCACTCAGTGATCCTTATTCGTGGCGGTCGTGTTAAAGACCTTCCGGGTGTGCGTTACCACACTATCCGCGGCAGTCTGGATACCTCCGGCGTGACAGCGCGTCGTCAGGGTCGTTCCAAGTACGGTGCGAAACGTCCGAAGTCTTGATTTTATTTAATAAATTTTATTAACCAGTAAGGCCGCATGGCAGTGATTTCAAATCATTGTGTATTGCGGATTACCTGAAAATATAGGTGATTTATGCCCAGAAGACGTGTAGCGGCAAAACGAGAAATATTGCCCGATGCAAAGTATGGCAGCAAAGTGCTGGCCAAGTTTATGAACCATGTAATGGAAGACGGTAAAAAGTCTGTTGCCGAAAAGATTGTTTACGGCGCGCTGACAACTGTTTCCAAAAACGGTGCTGATGCACTGGAATCCTTTGAAAAAGCCCTGGATGCAATTGCACCGATGGTTGAGGTGAAGTCTCGCAGGGTGGGTGGTGCAACCTATCAGGTTCCGGTTGAAGTTCGTGCCGAGCGTCGTGCTGCATTGGCTATGCGTTGGTTGGTCGAGCATGCGCGCAAGCGTGGCGAGAAATCAATGGCGTTGCGCCTTGCCGGCGAAATCTCAGATGCTGCGCAAGGTCGCGGCAGTGCAGTCAAGAAGCGTGAAGATGTGCACCGTATGGCTGAGGCCAACAAGGCGTTCTCGCACTACCGTTTCTAATAGTTTCATTTAATTCATGTTAATAAAGATATAGGTGCGATAGTGGCCAGGAAAACCCCTTTAAGCCGGTACAGGAATCTCGGAATCGTCGCTCACGTGGATGCTGGTAAAACAACCACGTCCGAGCGAATTCTGTTTTACACCGGTGTTAACCACAAGATTGGTGAAGTACACGACGGCGCTGCAACCATGGACTGGATGGAGCAGGAGCAGGAGCGTGGTATTACTATTACTTCCGCTGCGATTACGACCTTCTGGAAAGGTATGACTCAGCAGTACGAAGAGCATCGTATTAACCTGATTGATACCCCTGGCCACGTTGACTTCACGATTGAAGTTGAGCGTTCTTTGCGTGTGCTTGACGGTGCGGTTGTTGTTCTGTGTGCGTCCTCGGGTGTGCAGCCTCAGACTGAAACGGTATGGCGTCAGGCTAACCGTTACCAGGTGCCGCGCATGATTTTTGTTAACAAGATGGACCGTGCCGGAGCAGACTTTTTGAAAGTTGTTGCCCAGGTCAAATCGCGTCTTGGTGCTAATCCTGTTCCCATGCAGCTGGCTATTGGTGCTGAAGAAACCTTCAGAGGTGTTATTGACCTGGTGAAGATGAAAAGCATTGTATGGAGCGAGGCTGATCAGGGTGTGTCTGTAAGTTATGAAGACATCCCTGCTGACATGCAGGCTGAAGCAGAGAAGTGGCGCGAGCATCTTGTTGAAGCGGCAGCTGAAGCCAACGAAGAGTACATGAACAAGTATCTCGAAGGCGAATTGCTGACAGAAGAAGAGATCAAGATCGGCATTCGTCAGCGTACGCTGGCAAGTGAAATCGTTCCGACTTTCTGTGGTTCTGCGTTCAAGAACAAAGGCGTACAGGCAGTGCTGGATGGTGTTATTGACTACCTGCCATCGCCTACTGAAGTTAAGGATATGGAAGGTACGCTGGAAGACGGCACTGTTGTAGCCTGCGAATCCAATGACGAAGCTCCCTTTGCGGCGCTGGCATTCAAGATCGCTACAGACCCCTTTGTGGGCACGCTGACGTTCTTCCGTGTGTATTCCGGTACCCTGAATTCAGGTGACGGCGTATACAACTCGGTCAAGAGCAAAAAAGAGCGTGTAGGTCGTATGGTGCAGATGCGCGCCAATAACCGTGACGAAATCAAACAGGTTCTGGCTGGCGATATCGCGGCAGCCATCGGTCTGAAAGATGTGACCACGGGTGAAACCCTGTGTGATCCAAACCGTATTATCGTTCTCGAAAAGATGGACTTCCCGGATCCTGTAATCTCTGTGGCTGTTGAGCCCAAGACCAAGGCTGACCAGGAAAAGATGGGTATAGCACTGGGTAAACTGGCTCAGGAAGACCCGTCATTCCGCGTTGAGACTGATGAAGAGTCCGGCCAGACAATCATCTCCGGTATGGGGGAATTGCACCTGGACGTTCTGGTTGACCGTATGCGTCGTGAGTTCGGTGTTGAGGCCAACATCGGTAAGCCGCAGGTGGCCTACCGCGAAACCATTCGCAAGAAAGTCGAAGTGGAAGGCAAGCACGTCAAGCAGTCTGGTGGTCGCGGTCAATACGGCCATTGCTGGTTGCGTCTTGAGCCGCTGGGCGCAGACGAAGAATATACATTTGTGAACGAAGTTGTCGGTGGTGCTATTCCGCGTGAATACGTGCCTGCTATCGATAAGGGTGTTCAGGAGCAGATGAAAAATGGCTGTCTGGCCGGTTATCCGTTGCTGGCCATGAAAGTAACCGTGTTTGACGGTTCATACCACGACGTTGACTCCAGTGAAATGGCGTTCAAGATTGCTGGTTCCATGGCGTTGAAGAAAGGCGCTCTGCTGGCTGATGCGGCACTGCTTGAGCCTATCATGAAGGTTGAAGTGGTAACGCCTGAAGAAAACATGGGTGATGTCATGGGCGACCTGAACCGTCGTCGTGGCATGGTTCAGGGTATGGATGACAGCCCGAGCGGCAAAGTTATCAATGCCGAGGTTCCGCTGTCAGAGATGTTCGGTTATGCCACTGACTTGCGCTCTGCTACTCAGGGTCGTGCAACATATACGATGGAATTCCTGAAGTACGGCGAAGTCCCGGGCAACATTGCTGAAGGCATTATCAGCAAAAACAAGGCCGGCTAACGGGAACAAATCCTGATTTCAAATTCAGTAATTTTCAAGAATTGTTTTAAGAGGTGATATTGTGGCTAAGGGTAAATTTGAACGTAAGAAGTTGCACGTCAACGTAGGAACGATTGGTCACGTTGACCATGGTAAAACGACGCTGACAGCTGCGCTGACGCGTGTTTGCGCTGATACTTGGGGCGGTGAGATGCGTGATTTTGCGAAGATCGACAATGCGCCGGAAGAAAGAGAGCGTGGTATTACGATTAACACCTCTCACGTAGAGTATGACTCTGCGATCCGTCACTACGCGCACGTTGACTGCCCCGGCCACGCTGACTATGTGAAAAACATGATCACCGGCG
>JAUSCD010000026.1 GCA_030651695.1 Pseudohongiella sp.
CACCTGATCCCATCCCGAACTCAGAAGTGAAACCGCTCAGCGCCGATGGTAGTGTGGGGTCTCCCCATGTGAGAGTAGGTCATCGTCAGGCATTAAAAAGCGAAAAGGGCCATCCCAACGGGGATGGCCCTTTTTTTATGGCGAATATTTTGTATCCTGATTGGGGTTGCCATAATTCAGACTCAATTCATCATGAAATATCATGAGTCTGGCAAAAACAAGGGTTGACATCAAAAATTTATATATGCTTACGGCTATTGACGGTGGATTAACATGATCCTAAGATGCGCGCCGTCCGTACACCCTTTACATTCTCAATTGAAACCCAAATATGCGTATTTCTCCTCTGATTGTTGCATCACTGTTTGCAGCGGTTACGTTTTCCTTATGGGCATTGATAAATCGCCCGACTGAGGTAGTGCCTTGGCCCGCAGAGGTTAGCGGATTTGCATTCTCTCCTTTCCGTGCAGGTCAGGACGCAATCATCAATGTTATGCCCTCTGTCGAGCAGATCCGCGAAGACGTTGAGTTACTTTCTGATAAGGCTGTAGCTATCAGAACCTATTCGAGTCTAAGGGAGTTGGCTGAAGTACCAGCTATCGCCCAGGACTACGGTATGGAAGTAACTCTGGGCGTGTGGCTTGGACTTGATCTGGAAGCAAATAATGCTGAAGTTGAAGCTGCGATAGCTCTTGCAAATTCATACAGCAACATTACCAGCGTTATGGTTGGTAACGAGACTGTTCTCAGGGGCGAGTTTGATGCGGATGAACTCGCCATCTATCTGGAGAGAGTAAGGAGTGCAGTACAGCAGCCGGTTAGCACTGCGGAGCCATGGCATGTGTGGTTAAGCCATCCTGAACTCGTGGAGCATGTTGACTATATCACTGTGCACATGCTGCCTTATTGGGAAGGTATTCACGTTGATGTCGCAGTCGATTACATCGTCGACAGGATGGTTCAGGTTCAGGAAGCTTTCCCTGAGATGGATATTCTTATCGGGGAGGTCGGCTGGCCATCGGGCGGCAGAACAAGGGAGGCAGCGGTAGCCTCTACTGCCAATGAAGCTCTATTTCTGCGACGCTTTTTACATCGCGCACAGCAGGAGAGTTATCCATATTTCCTGATGGAAGCCTTTGACCAACCTTGGAAAGCGCAGAGCGAAGGTGGGGTTGGAGCGTATTGGGGGGTCTATGACGTCAAGCGTCGTCCAAAGTTCTCGTTCGCCGAGCCTATAGTGCGTTTGCCTAATTGGCATTTTCTTGCTGCTATTTCAATCGTGACATCAATCATAATGCTTGGGCTTTTTGCGATGAACAGCAAGACGTTGAGAGCGAAAGGATATGGCTTGCTAGCGCTGGTGGCATCCGGAACGGCAACGGCGTTAGTCTGGATAATTTATGATTACTCTCAACAGTATTTAACTATCACATCACTCATTGTTGGCTTCTTGTTGATGGTTGGGATGTTGGGCGTTATAACAATTTTGTTGACCGAAGCGCATGAGTGGGCAGAGGCTCACTGGTTTACAGTCAGACGTAGAAAGATTGAGCCCACTCGCCTTGACCCCAACAATACCCCTAAAGTCTCTATACATGTGCCTGCTTACAACGAGCCGGCTGAAATGATGATAGAAACTCTTGATGCATTGGCCCGGCTGGATTACCCAGACTTTGAAGTTATTGTCATTGATAACAACACAAAAGATGAAGGCGTGTGGCGCCCAGTTGAAGAGCATTGTAAGAAGCTCGGTCCAAAATTCCGTTTTTTCCATGTGTCTCCGTTAAAAGGTTTCAAAGCAGGAGCTCTTAATTTCGCCTTGACGAAAGCAGACCCGGACGCTCAGGTAGTGGCTGTCATTGACAGCGACTATCAGGTGGAACCCAATTGGCTCAGCGATCTTGTTGGCGCGTTCGAGAATCCAAAGTTAGCAATTGTTCAGTCGCCCCAGGATTATCGCGATTACAATGAAAACGCGTTTAAATCTATGTGTTTTTCGGAATACAGAGGATTTTTCGAGATCGGAATGATCACGCGCAACGAAAGGAACGCTATCATCCAGCACGGAACCATGACTATGGTGCGTAGGACAGTGCTGGACGAAATGGGTGGATGGGGTGAGTGGTGCATCACAGAAGATGCTGATCTTGGCTTGCGAATTTTTGAGGCAGGCTACGAGGCGATGTATCTTTCTTTCAGTTATGGTCGGGGATTGATGCCAGATACCTTTATCGACTACAAGAAACAAAGATTCCGCTGGGCGTATGGCGCTATGCAGATTTTACGACGACACAGGGCTGAACTGTTTGGCAGGAAGCCAACAAAGCTGACTAATGGTCAACGATATCATTTCCTGGCAGGATGGTTGCCGTGGGTGGCTGATGGTTTTAACCTTGTGTTCAATATTGCAGCGATATCGTGGTCTGTTGCAATGATCGTAGCGCCAACGCAAATTGATGCGCCGCTGATGATGTTCTCGGTTTTACCATTGTCGCTGTTTGTTTTTAAACTCTCGAAAATGGTCTATCTGTATCGCTCGCGGGTAAAAGCGAATTTGCGTCAGACATTAGCGGCTGCGATAGCCGGACTGGCATTGTCTCATACGGTAGGTTTGGCAACCTTAAAAGGATTGTTTACAGACAATCAGCCATTTGTACGAACTCCTAAGTGTGTGAAGCCGTCAGCCCTTCGATCAGCGCTTGTGGCAGTCAGGGAGGAGTTGCTAATGCTCGTCAGCTTGTCTGTAGTCGTATTGGCGTTGACCCTGACACCACGTGAGTTTGGTAGTCCTGACATGAGAGTGTGGAGTCTTGTGCTGGCTATTCAGGCAATCCCTTATGCAGCTGCTGTGGTCGTTTCTTTTGTCAGCTCATTCCGCGTACCTGCGAATCTGTTGGGGAAAGGTATAAAGCGCAAGGTTTTTGTTCCAAGGACCTGACGACCAAAGCAACATCGATAAAAAAGGGGGCACACTGTGCCCCCTTTTTTTTGAGCGGCCTGCGCAGCCTGATTTAGATAAGATCGACTTCTGCGCTACCTACTCCAATGTTTGCCCGTACCGTCCGCGTGCCATCCCCGCTAGCCTTCAAGTCGCTGCTCACAAGCGCTCGTTGCGTTGTCATCGAGCTTGCACCAGTTACGGAGGTATCACCGACACCGGCAGCAAGCGTGATATCACCGACCAAAGTTTTGGCGAGCTCAAATGTGACTGCACCAACACCAATGTCGACATCGATATCAGCATTCGCCATATAGACATCTATTGTGGCCACGCCTGCATTAATTTCGATCTTGCTGAGAGCAGGGATTTTGACAACCCAGTCCGTCTTGATGCCCTTGTGGTCAAAGCTCAGCTCAAGAGCTGAATTACGTACACTTGCCTCAAGATCCATTGTTGCAGTATCGACAGATCTGCTGAACCAACGGCGGCCTTCTTTGGTGATGCGCAGTTCAACGCTGATGGTGTCATCATTAGTATGCTCGACAAGAATTGTTCCAACCCGCATATTCAGTCGGAGAGACGAAATAGGGGCGGCATCAAACTCGTGATATCGGGTTTCTTCAGCAACAGCTACTGTGATACTGAGTGCCATAAGAAAAATTAGAGAGGCGACCTTTCTGGTAATCATTTTATTTCCATATCCGATTGGTTTTGGTTTCTGTCCGCGCCTGTGCCATTCATGGACACGCGCTCTTGTCTCGTGTCTGCATAAGCTGTGCCATGATCTGTAAAGCCTTTATGTACAACTACTTGCGCAACTACAGCGATGGCGGGGGATTGGCCTGAAGACTAATATTTAGCTTTTTTAGCTATATAGTGAGCCGATGATTGGCTTACTATTTAAAGACAATGTTACTTCCGGGACATTGCTTTCATGACAAAACGAATGTATTCAGTTATTGGAAATAAGTGATTGTGGCGTCATAAACGGTGCCACTTGATATGCGACGCCATAGAGGGTTAACGCCTCAGGAGAACAAGATGAAAGAATACCTAAGTGCGCGCGTGGTACTCACACCATTTAAAAACAAGATGGTGTCTTTGTGCGTGGGAACGATGATGGGAATGTCTGCCTTCGCTGTGTCTGCCAACGAGCGTGTTGGTGACTTTGCGTTGCTGGACCATGAAGGCGTGTACCACAATATGAGTTGGTACGATAACAACAAAGCTGTTGTGTTGTTTGTTCAGGTTAACGGTGATCAGGCGAGTCAGGCCAGCCTCAATGAAATAATGGCCATCAAAGCGAAATACGAATCCTCGGGTGTCATTGTCATGATGATCAATCCCCTTGGCGAAAGCAGGGAGTCAGTTCGCTCAACAGCAGAGTTGTATAACGGCGTCCCATTGCTGATAGATGACACACAACTGATATCAGAAGCGCTTGGAATCCAACGATCAGGCGAAGTGCTGGTGTACAACCCAACTACCTTCCGGGTTGATTACAGAGGGCCGGCCGGACAGAGCTTGAATGCTGCATTGGACTCGGTAGTGGCAGGTACGCTGACGTCCGCAATTGTTGCTGACGTTGCCGGCGCCGACATTAATTATCCTGCGCGCGACAAGAATATGGCCAATGGTGTGTCCTACAGCAGGGACGTTGCACCAATTCTTGCGCAATATTGTGCCGACTGTCATCGTGATGGCGGTATTGCTCCTTTTGCAATGAACAGCCATGCCATGGCGCAGGGTTGGTCACCGATGATCCGCGAGGTGCTGATGACCAAGCGCATGCCTCCGGCTCAGATAGACCCTCATATTGGCGATTTCACCAACAGCTATAATATGCCTTTCGAAGATCAGCAAAAGGTTTTGCATTGGATTGCGCAAGGATCGCAGAAGGACGGCGACAGCGATCCATTGGCTCTGCTGGAGTGGCCCGCAACTGAGTGGGCGTTTGGCGAGCCCGATCTGATCATCGAGTTGCCGGCTCAAGAGATCCCTGCAACTGGCGTGCTTGAATATATCAACGCCATGGTGCCTATTGCCGGACTAACAGAGGACCGCTGGTTGAAGGCAAGTCAGTATCTGCCAAGTGACCGCACAGTACTTCACCATACGCTGAATGCATTGATTGAACCAGGTCAGAGACCCAAGCCCGGCCTCATTGGATCTTTTTCACATCCGGACCAGCCATACATTACTCCCTATATCCCGGGAGCAGAACCCTACATTGAGGACCCTGATACAGGCGGACTGCTCAAAGCAGGTACAACATTGGCCCTGAACATGCACTACACCACCACTGGTCGTGCGACGGTAGATCAAGGGCGAATCGGACTCTGGTTCTATGGAGAGGATGAGGTGCCATCGCAGCGTAAGCTGGGTGAGTGCGCATGCATATTCACTAATGAATGGGTTGATATTCCACCGAATGACCCGAATTTTGCTCAGGTTAAAGCAGTCACTGTCGGCTACGATGCCTATTTGACCGGTTTCCACCCGCATATGCATTTCCGTGGTAAGAGCATGCTGTTTGAGGCTCATTATCCAGATGGCCGGGTTGAGCAACTATTGAATATAGCCCGTTACAATTACGACTGGCAGGTTGAATACAAACTGGTAGAGCCCAAGTTTGTACCGGCAGGGACTAAGGTTGTTGTGACAGGTATTTTCGATAACTCAAGTCAGAACCCGGCAAACCCTGATCCTAATCGCCAAGTGCCCTGGGGCGAGCAGAGCTGGGACGAAATGTTCTTCGGCCAGGTGTATTGGAAGGCTGCCGATCCGGCAGTTCTGGACACGATCCGTGAGCGTATGAGCGGTGGTGCCAGAGTAGCGGCAGCAGCTGCGCAGTAAACGGCCTCGATGCAAAATAAAAAGGGCAACTACTTTGGTAGTTGCCCTTTTTATTTACGCAGATTCTTTCAAATCATCCCGGTTGCGCTTGTGTCCGCGCCCCCGACATGAGCTCACTGTCGTACGTAGCGCTTGATGCCGCCAACCGGACCAACTTCAGCGCCGTAGATCACACCATTGCGGTCTACAGTTACACCTTCTGCTGTGCAGGTGCCCCGGCAATCAGGTTGTGGATCCGGAATAAAGTACTGAACTTCTCCGGTGCGTGCGCTTCCGATACGGATACCACGCAGCCAGTGACCCCATTGCGGAGCAACCGAGCCAGACTCGGAGTCTGCCGCATACAGAACATCATTTTCATCGATAAACAGACCACTGATGCGGCTGAACTGATACCAGGTGTCTAACAGCTCACCATTTTGTGTATAGATCTGAATTCGATTGTTGCTGCGGTCAGCAATAAACAGACGACCTTGAGAGTCCATGGCCAGTGCGTGTGGCTGCATAAATTCATTCGGTCCTGTGCCCAGCGAGCCCCAGGTTTGGACCATTTCGCCCTGAGCATTGAATTTCAGAACACGGGCTGTTGAGCCTTCAGCGTTGGAGTGGCCTTCTGCGACAAAAATATGTCCATCTGGCGCTACCAGCACATCATTAGGCTGGAACAGGTAGCCAGGTTCACGAGCCCCGCCTGGCTGACCGAGGGTCATCAAATGCTCACCTGACGGGCTAAACTTATGGACCTGATGGCCATAACGTTGAGCAGGAGCCGTGTCACCAATTTGATTATCACGGGCATCTGTTACCCAGACATTGCCTTGGCTATCAACCTCGATGCCATGTGGCCAGGTGATCAGGCCTGCGCCGAAGCTGGTGACCAGATTTCCGTTTTGATCAAATTTGAGAATAGGGTCAAGATTGCTGTTCTGCACGCAAGCATTTACGTTGCCGGAACATCGCTCGGCTACCCATACGCTGGTTCCATCAATATCAATGTGCACAGCGCTCGTGGATCCCCACTGACGGCCGTCTGGCATCTTGAGGTAGCCTTCAACAGTCTGATAAGGATTGGGCAGGTCATTTGTTGGTGCCATTTCCGGATTGCCATAGTCCTGGGCACAGGCTGCCATGGACATTGCGCCGAAAGCGACGGTCAGTGTCAGCATGGCCGACTTGATTGGATTTTTATAATTAGACATGGGTGGAGTGAACTCCCTTCAGTAACTTGTTGGACCAACAGAATAAACTACCTATCCCGTTAACTCAAACGCTATGGCTAGAGCGCCCGTCCGGCAGATCTCTTGCCGGGAACTGGTTCTACAGACAGATATCTGCGGCAGGAGCGGGCGGCAATCGAACTCCTATTCTCTGGCCCAAATCTGGTCGGGATTGATTGCTCTTTGGTACAGCAGGTTGGCATCAAAATTCATTCGATCTATGCCATAGACTTCGTACAAAGCCTCAAAGCTGTGACCTTGAGTTGTGCCCTTGGCATCGAGTGCCATCAGGCGTTCAGCTTCCCCGGCAACTAATGCGGCGTGCATCAGGCCAGCATCACGGGTTCCGCTCAACAGAACAAACTGATTACCATTGGCGGCTGGCCAACTGGCTACAAGTGCGAGATCACGAAAAGGTTGTCCCTGCTCCGGCAATCCGGCGTTGCTTGTATAGTACACCCCCGTCTCTTTGTTGTAGATCTCATCAAAAGAACGTCCGGGGATAAGCCCGGAAGCCGCGAAATACAGGTTGTTCAGCTTGTCCATGGCGCTGATATAGCCGATGTATATGATGTGATTGCTGCGTAAATCCGAAGTGCTCAGGCGTGACATCATGGTGACGTTTACACGCTTGCCCATGGCCTTGACCAACGGAGCGATCTGCAGGAGGGCTGAGGCGCTCCCCTCTGGCATATAAGTCATATCCAGATCCCGGAAGTAGTCCTGCAGAGACGCATCCTGCATAAACAGGTTAACAAGATCCTGGCGCGAGTTGATCATGAAGTCTCTCACCATACGACTGACGCGCCCACTATCGTCCAATTCCCCAAAAATATAATAGTCACCCATGACAATCAAAACCGGGATGTCATCATCCTGCATTGCAGCCCACATCGGATGCTCTAAGGTGTTCGCGATATCATCTTTGATCGGGCTCTTGTTGAACCACTGCCATAAGTTGACGAGCAACAAAGTAGCGACCAAAGCATAAAGCAGGTAAGGGCGACGCACGACAACAGCGTCCACGGCGTGGTTGATCACGTGAGGTGTGTTGGCGATAGCAACCACCGTGTATTGCCCTTTGGGTATATGGAACCGGACGGAAGCGTCCGGTTCCACGGTATCGAAGTAGGTGTCAAGTCGTTTGCGTAGCTGATGGATATAAACGCGGACAACTGAGTCCCGTGCAACATCAAAACTGCTATCGCGGTTAAGTACATCCACAGCAATTTCGAATTCTTTAGGTTGTCGCCCATCACGCGAACATTGCAACAGGTAATCCAGCAGGTTGATATAAACCGCTGAACGCCCGAGCACACCGCTGTCAATTAAGCGCTGTCGCAGCGCAATCAGCTCAGGGTTGTCGTCATGTTTGGATGCTACGTTGTCTGCGGTCATTTGAGGTCGATTCTGTCAGCTGGCAATGTCCGGGCCTCTGCGA
The DNA here is from genome assembly GCA_030651695.1 of Pseudohongiella sp. GTDB lineage: Bacteria > Pseudomonadota > Gammaproteobacteria > Pseudomonadales > Pseudohongiellaceae > Pseudohongiella. The sequence goes on from JAUSCD010000026.1 coordinate 8,456, forward strand.
GGATTTATGCATTAGACCCGTGCTTGTGCACTGATGTCCATATCCAGGCCTTGTTTCACGGTGTGAGTCACCGTTTTACTGCGATAGAACGAATCTCTGGTTCACATGAAATATGTTAGTCTTTTGCGCGCTCCGAGTGATCGCTCGGGGTAGATTTGGTGGGTTTGCTGAGCTATTCTTCGCGGCATTTCCGGTTGCGAACCAATAAATTCGTTGATCGAGCGCAAGGCGTCATGTGTCAGCGCTAATATACTGCGAAAAGTCGTATCAACAAAAAGTAAAAACGGTCTATTTGCGACGCGCAAGACCACAACAGGCAAGGAATTGCCTATCGAGCAGACTGTAGGAGGTCCACAGAGTGATTAACGAATTGTTACTCCAGTTCTCAGAGTGGCTTTACGCTACCGGAGGGAGTCGGGCGATTGAGGAGTCTTATTATCTGTACAACTGGATAGAAACCACTCACGTACTGACTATTATGATCTGTTTGGGGATGTTGGCTTTTATCGACTTGCGAATGCTTGGTTATGCGATGCCAAATGTTCCTGCATCAACTATCGCTGCACGACTGAACGTACCGATGATGATCGGTTTCGCAATCATGTTTATTACCGGATTGTTGCTGTTTTATGCAAAACCGGTCTATACCAACCAAAGTATCTGGTTCCGCATAAAGATGGTCCTGCTTGTTGTTGCCTTCTTTAACGCCATTCGCTTTCACAGGCACATGAAGGCATCAGAGTCGACCTGGAGTCATGAGCCAAGAGCGCCTCTGAATTTGCGTATTAGTGCGGCATTGTCTCTTGGTTTGTGGGCTGGTGTTGTTACTACTGGCAGGTTGATTGCTTACGACTGGTTTCATTGCTACCGCGATTTGCCTGCATGGCTGGGCGCAGCGGCCGGTTGTGTGGCTGAGTAACAGTGACTGGCAAAAAAAAGGGCTATCACCAAAGATTTCATGCTGGCGATAAATGCCGGATAAAAAGTTAAACAGGAGTTCCTATGGAGCTATTACCTTTCTTCGAGTGGGCAGAGACATCGTTTCTGGGATATATCGGTAAGAATTATGGTGGTGTTTACGCCACCTTTGGTCAGTCAGTCCATCTGATGGCGCTAGCTGTGTTGGGGGGATCTGTTCTGATCGCTGATCTGCGACTGTTGAATATTATTCTTCGGGATGTGCCATCTGAGGTGGTTGCCGACCAGGCGCACAAGTGGTTCCGCATTGCGCTGGTAGTCATCCTCTCGAGTGGAATATTCATGGCGGCTGCCGTAGCGCAGCGTATGTATTACAATGATTTTTTCTGGGCCAAGATGTCAGCCCTGTTGGTGGGAATCATATTTGTTTTTGCCGTCAAGCGACCTTTGCTTAAGGGCCGGCACGATGAGATCAACCCGATAGTCATCAAGCTGGTTGCAGTCGCGTCAATTCTTGTGTGGTTCAGCGTTGCAGCAACTGGTCGCTGGATCGGGTTCTCCGGCTGAGTTCACTTTCCAAAAAGGAGTAATTAATATGACTGGCTCTAAGCAGAGTGGAACAATTGAAAAAGTCGCAGCAGTTTCTGCTGGCGCGATAATTATTTCTGCGGTTGTGTATTGGACAATTCAGGTAGTGGGGATGCTGGAGTTTCTGGAAATGGCTTATGGTTGATGGAACCATACTTTCTGAATAAAAAAGAGGTGCCTATTGGCACCTCTTTTTTTTGCAAACGCTGGTGTCAGAAAATTCCCAGCGCCATCAGGAAATAGTCATCTCTGAAAAGTTCAGTGACCAAACGATTCAATCCCTGCTCGATTGCAGCTGCTATATCTGGGCTATCACTATCAGCCTTGCTGAACACAACACTCTGCCATGTATTCCTGCCTTGGTTTCTCAAGGTGAGCTCAACCCGAATTAGGGTTTCGAGTCCTTGGGCGGTTTCCTGCACCTGCACTTCAACCAGTTTCCCGTCTAGTGCAATGGGTGAGTCTGTATCACCAAGTTGGGCGCCAGATGCTTCGAAAGCCTGCGTAAAAGCAGACTGGAGCAATGAGGCGGCAGTTTGGTTCGAGAGCGTCAGCGGTTCTTTGCCGGGTCGTTGGATATCATTTGCGTCAGAGCCGGAACGGCCGTCAGTAAATGCATTAACAGTCAATGGACCGCCGCTGATCGCGCTCAGACTCACTCCGGTTTTTCCCGAGTATTCGTAATTGAGATTTACTGTTTCGCTTGCCAGAGAAAGTGTGCAGGATCCAAGTAATGTTGCCGCGAAGGCAGTGGATAACAAATATCTTTTCATAGCGGTTCTCCCGATTTTCCTGAGATGACAATTACCAGGAATACTTCTGACCAGTTTCTTAAGTCATGTAAGAGTAAGTCTTCTACCCCTGAGCACATTTATAAAAAAAGGCTGCTGTGCTCTGAAGCACGGCAGCCCTTGTTTTTACAAACCGCACTGCAATCTCAGATTTTGAGGTTACAGGCGGTTAGCAGGCCAGGGCACACCCTGGTGTCCCGGAGGCGTATTTTTCATGCCTTGATAAACAAACTTCTGAATTCGTTTGCCTTCATAAGTCTCTGTTGTATAGATATTATTTTGCGAGTCTGTTGCTATGCTGTGTGGCGCATAGAACTGACCAGGTTGACGTCCGCCGCCACCAAAGCTGACCATGATTTCCATTGACTCGCGGTCGAGCACATAAATCTTGAAGTTCTGGCCATCAGCGAGGTAGATATATTTCTGTTCCGGATCATTGGAGAAAGAAATATCCCAGGTAGATCCTTGCGCAAGCGTCTGCGGTGCGATTACAGCTTCGCGTACAAAAGTGCCGTCAGGGCGGAAGACCTGAATACGGTTTGAGCCGCGGTCGCAAACATAGACAAGTCCGTCAGCAGATGGAATCGCGCAGTGAACCGGGCCGCGGAATTGCTGTGGCAATGGAGCCCCGGGCGTGTAGTCAACGCGCTCGTCTACCGGACGGTTGCCGTAAGCACCCCAGTATCGCTTGAACGCACCGGTGTTCAGGTCGAGCACGGCAACACGCTTGTGCCTGTAACCGTCAGCCAGATACACCTCGTTGTTAGCTGCATCAATAGCGAGTTCGGCTACCTGACCAAAGAATGTTGTGCTGTTGCTGTCCGGTTCACTGCCAGGGACGCCGTACTGGGCAACAAATTGACCGTCGCCTGTAAATACCAGAACGTGTGAATCACCGCCGCCATTACCACCAATCCAGACGTTGCCATTTGGAGCAATCGCGATACCGTGGTTCGAGGCTGGCCATGTGAAATTGTCACCGGGGCCGCCCCAAGCGTTAACCAGGTTGCCGGCAGGGTCAAATTCCAGAATTGGTGGTGCGGGGGTGCAGCATTCGCTGACGCCCAGTTTCAATCCAATCTCAGTTGCGCCGCCAAACATGGCGTCCTGGTCGCGGTGAACTACGAATACGTGGTCGCGAGCGTCAATTTCAATTCCGATGGCGCGGCCGATAATCCATTGGTTGGGAAGCGGTTTCGGCCAGAATGGATCCACTTCGAAGCTCGGAGCGGTGACCATCGTGCCTGATTGTGCTGATACCGGCTCCTGAAGCAGAGACTGCCCGGCAGTCAATGCTGCTACAGCCAGTGCCAGACTCGCCCCTACTGCTATTTTCATTTTTTTTCTCATTGTACTCCCTCCAGGGTCTCTACATTCCGAGCATGGTTTTCAAGCGAAGCAGAAGTATACTCAGTTCTCCCCCACCAGTATACTCACGACTCCGTGCGCTTTGCCAGATATGCCAAATGTTGTTGCAATCTGTTCGTTTCAGTCGGGCACAATTTTAATTTATAGAAGAATAATAGAGGGAAGAGGGATGTTTCGTGCCGTTTCTGTTGTGATGATTCTGCTCTTTGCGGCGATCCTGCCGAAGAGTGTAGTGGCTGATGAGATCCCACTGAGAGTCGCGGTTCAGGCCTTTGTCAAAGCTGAAAATGATCGGCTGAATCTGCTGATGCGTGTCCCCATGGATGCCATGGTTGAGGCCCAGTTTCCGCTTCGGGGTGAAGTGGGGTTTGTCATTTTTTCCGAAGCCCGTGGTGCTATGGAGAGCGCGGCAAACAACGAGATTCTGCAGGCCATTCAACTCTTTGAAGGTGATCGAATGCTGCAGGCAGCGAATCTGGAAGCGGTTCGCATTGCTTTGCCGTCAGATCGCTCCTTTGTTAACTACGAATCGGCGCTAGCCAATGTGCACAGCGCCCCGCTGCCCGATGCCACGGATCTGTATTACAGGCAGGGCTTTCTGGACATTCACGCCAGCTACCCCATAGAGTCTGTAGATTCGCGTTTTTCGGTAGACGCTCGTTTGGCCGGGCTGGGCATAGAAACAACCACAGTGCTTCGTTACATCCTTGATGACGGGGCGGAGCGGACCTTCAGTTTTATTGGTAATCCGGGCCTGGTTTATATGGATCCGCGCTGGTACCAAGCTGTTTTCAATTTTATTGTGCTGGGCTTCGATCACATCCTCGAAGGAACAGACCATCTGCTGTTCCTGTTCTGTCTGTTGATTCCGCTTCGCAGGATATCGGCATTAATCCCCGTAATTACGTCATTTACAGTTGCACACTCAATTACACTGATTGCATCCGCATTGGGGTGGGTACCAACAAACATATGGTTTCCGGCACTGATAGAAACCTTGATTGCGTTGTCCATCGTGTACATGGCGTGCGAGAACATTATTGGCGTAAAGCAGCAGCATCGCTGGATTGTGACCTTCTGTTTTGGCCTGGTGCATGGTTTTGGATTTTCATTTTTGCTCACGGAAAGCATGCAATTTGCGGGCTCTCATCTGGTGATGTCGCTGTTGGCATTTAATGTTGGCGTCGAATTGGGTCAGATATTGGTAGTCGTGCTGGCGGTGCCAGTCGTGCACTTGTTATTCAAGTATGCCTTGCCCGAAAAGACCGGGGTAATTCTGCTCTCTGCAATCCTGGGGCATTGGGCATGGCATTGGATGCAGGAACGCTGGATGAACCTCAGTGCCTATGATATCTCTGTTCCGGCGTTTGGAGCTCAGTTCTTCGCAGGACTCATGCAATGGGCGGCTTTGCTGTGTTTGTCAGCGGGTATTCTGTGGTTGATGAATGGTGTCTTCTCCCGATACTTTTCTACGCAGGAACTTGCTCCCGGCAATGCCAATGCGGGGGCGGAGGAGAGATAAGTCCGAACTTGCGCAGAATTGCGTTGCATTGTTTTGTGCAGGTCTTACTTGCTATGATGCCGCGCTAAGCTTTGTGCCAATTGGCACTTTGATAATAATAATGCGGAGAATTTCTGTATGACCGGGATAATGATTGTCTTGTTTGGTATCGCCGGCCTTTGTTTTGGCTGGTTTGTATACTCGAAGTTTATCGCCGAAAAAATATTCAAGCTGGATCCTGATTTCAGGACGCCTGCTCACGAATTCAATGATGGAACCGACTTTGTTCCAACCAATAAATACGTACTGTGGGGACACCACTTCACATCAGTGGCTGGCGCGGCACCAATCGTAGGTCCTGCCATAGCCGTATACTGGGGCTGGGTGCCCGCGTTGCTATGGGTTGTATTCGGTACAATATTTTTCGCTGGCATACACGATATGGGAGCGCTTTGGGCTAGCAACCGCAATAAAGGCAAGTCCATTGGTGCTCTGTCTGAAAGCGTCATCGGCAAGCGCACCCGTTCACTGTTCCTTATTGTAATTTTCCTGCTGCTACTGATGGTTAACGCCGTATTCGGCGTAATTATTGCGCAAGGGTTTGTCGCAACTCCCGGCTCTGTGTTCCCTGCCTGGATGGCCATTGTGGTGGCATTGATTATTGGCCAGTTGCTGCGTCGAAATTATAGTCTGGCGCTGTTGACCGCTGCGGGTGTGTTTGCCCTATACGTGTCAATCTGGGCTGGTACATTCATTGAGTGGACCTTACCGGAAACCATGTTCGGTCTGACAGCCACTGCGAACTGGATCATCATTCTTTTCATCTACGCCGCGGTCGCCTCAATGCTGCCAGTGTGGATGCTGCTACAACCTCGCGACTTCATCAATGGCATGCAGTTGATTGTTGGCCTGGCTCTGCTCTACGGCGCAGTCCTGTTGTTTATGCCTGATATTGTTGCGCCGGCGTTTAATGACATGACCGCCCCGGGTACTCCCAGTATTTTCCCGCTGTTGTTTATTACCATTGCTTGTGGCGCAATTTCAGGCTTCCACGGAATTGTAGCCTCGGGTACCAGCTCCAAGCAGCTGGACAAAGAAACTGACGCGCGTTTTGTTGGTTACCTTGGCGCCATCGGCGAAGGCTCTCTGGCGCTGATTACTATTGTTATCGTGTGCTCAATCGCTTACGCGGTAAGCCCAGAGCAGTGGCACGTTCTGTACAGTCAATTCGGAGCAGGCGGCGCGCAGGCATTTGTGCAAGGCGGGGCGGCTCTGGTGAATTCAGCCTGGGGCTTGCCGCAAGGTTTCGCGCAGGTGCTGCTTGCCACCATGATTGCGCTTTTTGCAGGCACAACCATGGATTCAGGTGTGCGTCTGCAGCGTTATATCATCCAGGAGTGGGGCGATATTTACGGCATCAAAATGTTCAAGTCAGGGTTGATAGCTACCCTGGTTGCTGTTGCTGCTTGTTTGCTGTTGGCATTTGGAGCTGGCGGCGCATCAGGAACGGGCGGGATGATCATCTGGCCGTTGTTTGGCGCGACTAACCAGATTCTCGCAAGTCTGACCCTGCTGGTAGTTACTGTGATGCTGATCAAGATGGGTCGCCCGTCCTACTACACCATGATTCCAATGATATTTGTTCTCATTACCTCGTTCCTCGGTGGAGTGATACAGCTGTTTGCGTTCTACAAGGCAGGTAACTACCTGCTGGTAACGCTCGACTTTATCGTTCTGGTCGTGAGTGTGTTGGTGATGTTGGAGGCGGCGTCAGTCGTTTCAAAACTCAAAAAGGAGCAGGCGCAGGCGCGGTCCGAAGCCTGATATTTGTCTCGTGGCGGGCAGTCACTTAAGTCGTGATTGTCCGCTTCCGAGCGAGCGTTACAAATAGTTGCAATGTTATTGTCCTCTTGGCTGTGTCATAACATTTGATTGTCTATAATCGTTTCTGTCTACTGGGACAATCAGACTCTGGTTAACAGGCAATAGTCATCAATGTTTAGACCACTCGCACTACTTTTGGGTTTGTGTAGCCTTCTGCTGCCGATGCTTTCGGCCGGTAGTTCTGGTTCTGTGCCTGATTTTGCATTGATCGATCAGTTCGGGCGTTTCCATCAGCTCAGTCGTTATGTCGATGCGCGGGCAGTAGTGATTCTTGTGTATGACAAGGATTCCGAGCCCAGCAAAGCAGCACTGCCTGAGCTGATTTCCCTGTCCAGGCGATACCAGGGAGCGCCGGTCCAGTTTATGGCTTTGGTCGCTGATTCGGCGGAAAGCCGTAATTCCCTCTCTGAGCTCGCTCAATCGTTGGGAACAGATCTGCCATTTCTTCTTGATGATTCCCAGCTTGTCTCTGACGCGCTCGTCATTCGCGAGTCTGCAGAGGTTCTGATCATTGATCCGGTGCGCCTGCAGATGTTGTATCGCGGCGGGATTGGCCTTTACAACAACGCGCCAATGCAGCAGGCGCTTGCCGCAAACCTGCCGGGAATGACGTCGCACTTACATTATCTGGTTCACTCGGTTTTACGCGGCGAGCCAATTCTCACAGATGTGATGCCCGTAAGTGGCAGGCCTTTGGTGCTGGACAAACTGGAAGCGGTGCGCAGTCAGCCCGTTTCCTATGAGGCAGATATCGCCCCTATACTGATGGATCGCTGTGTTGAGTGTCACAAGACGGGTGGTATTGCGCCGTGGGCGATGGATAGTCATCGTATGGTCCAGGGCTGGAGCAGTATGATTCGCGAAACTTTGCTGACCCGCCGGATGCCGCCGGGTCAGATTGACCCGCAGTATGCAGACCGCTACGACGATGTTCATCACATAAGTGACCACGAGATGGCGCTGTTGATGAATTGGATAGAGTTGGGAGCGCCGCGCAGCAGTGGGCATGAAGATCCGCTGGCGCAGCAGAAGCCGGAACACTCATCCTGGCAACTGGGTGAGCCTGATCTTGTTATTGAGTTTCCCCCGCAAAATATTCCGGCTACCGGGGTGCTGGAATATGTTTTTGTCCCTATCGAGTTAGGATTAACAGAGGGGAAATGGGTGACTGCCTATGAATTTGATATTGGTGACAAGTCTGCACTTCACCATATAATTATTTATACGCAGGATGCGAGGCAGCGCAGACAAAATGCAAGTGGTGGCGGGAGCCGCACAAATTTTGGCGGGTACGCCCCCGGAAGAGAGTACGTTGTATTAAGTGAGGGCACTGGCATAGAGCTGAAGCGCGATATGCGTTTCATGATACAGTTTCACTACACTGCGATTGGTCGGGAGCTTGTTGATCGATCCAGGCTGGGGCTGCACTTCAGTGATACTCCTCCAGCGCGTGCGCTGTCCCGAACTGCTGTTATGAACGGGGATTTTGTTATTCCTCCCGGTACCAGAGAATTCCCGGTTAGTGCAACAACGGTGATTCCTCACGATAGTTATCTTTACAGTTTTGCTCCGCATATGCATTTTCGGGGCAAGCGCATCAGATTTTCAGCGCATTATCCAGATGGTTCTCGCGAAAGTCTGTTGTCCATTCCAAATTTTCAGCACAACTGGCAGATGGTCTACCGTCTGAAGGAGCCCGTGTTTTTGCCAGCTGGAACCGAGATCGTTGCCGAGGGTGCATTCGATAACTCTCGATATAATCCGCTCAATCCTGATCCCGGCCAGTCAGTTGTATGGGGAGATCAGGTTTGGGACGAGATGTTTATTACATGGATGCGTATCGCTGACGCCAATTAAAGTTCGTCCCTTCTGGTTGTCAAAAGTCCGCTCACGGAAGCGTTTTAATGAACCTTGTTCCACTATTAACTCTGTTGTGTGATGGCTCATCTCAGTCTGGTGAGGCCTTGGGTCGTCGCCTTGGAATCAGCCGTGCTGCTGTCTGGAAGCAGATCCATCAGCTGAAGGAATTGGGTGTTGGCATTCATGCTGTTACGGGCAAGGGCTACTGTATCCCTGGTGGGTTGCAGTTGCTTGACCGGCAAAAAATCATTAATGGTCTGGACGCGGGGGTCAGTGATTTAATCTCAGGTATAGATGTCCATTTCACCGTGGGGTCAACCAATACGGAAGCAATGAGCAAAGCCGGCGAAGGTTATGAAAGTTACCTTGTAATGACTGAGCATCAGTCTCTTGGCAGAGGGCGTAGGGGGCGCAGCTGGGTCAGCCCGTTCGGGCATAACCTCTATTTGTCTATGTTGTGGTCATTCCAGGGCGGCATTGCCGCGCTCGAAGGCTTGAGCCTGGTATGCGCGCTGGCTGTAAAGCGAGCTCTGGTCCGTCAGCAATACCATGATGTTGGAGTAAAGTGGCCAAACGATGTGTTATTCGAGCGACAAAAGCTGGCGGGTATTTTGCTTGAGGTTAGTGGCGATGTCAGTGGCCCGTGCAAGGTCGTTATTGGAGTGGGTCTGAATGTTGATATGCCCCTGCTCGCTGGACGGGGGATCGATCAGCCATTTAGTGATTTGAAAGCCATGCGCAGCGAGGCGGTTGATCGGAACAGGCTTGCCGCGGTTCTGGTCAGTGAGTTGGTTGCGGTGATAAAGCTGTTTCAGGAAGACGGGTTTGGTCCTTTTCAGGATGACTGGCTGCAGGCAGATGTCTATCTGGGGCAGGCTGTTGAAATCCAGAGCGGGCAGAATGTACTGCCGGGGGTTTGCGCTGGTGTAGATGAGGTGGGTCGTCTTTTGCTTGAAACTGCTGATGGGGTGCAACGCATTGCTGGTGGTGAAGTTATGCCAAGCTTGCGGCCTGTCACAAAACAATAACCCGAAAACCGTGACGGAGTTGGGCACAAATGGCACCACGACACCTGTTATTCATTCTGGTTGCAGCTAATCTGCTGTTTCTGTTATGGAGTCTGGTGCGGCCAGAGGGTGGCGGCGGTGAGCAATTGGCAGCACAAGAATTTGCTTCTTCCCGGGGAATGCTGGTCCATATCAATGAGCAGGCCACTCCGCTGTCAGCGAGATATTCAATTGTCTCAAATCCACCTGGGCTTCTGTCGGGCTTGTCCGCGGTAGATCGTATTGAGGCTTTACAGCAAGGCTGTCTGGCTCTGGGGCCATTTTCCAGCGAGGAGGCGGCCAGAGCTGTCATGCCCGGTCTGGGCATTTCCTTTAATGTAATTGGTCGCAGAGAGTTGGTGGCAGAGTCTCCGTTTTACCGTGCCATGATTCCACCCTCTGCAAGTCGTGAGCTCGCGCTGCTGCGCCTGTCTGAAGTGAGATCGACAATCGAGCGTATCGGAGGCGGGATTGATACATATCTGGTGACATCTGGCCCTATTACAAATGCAGTTTCGCTTGGTGTGTTTGGTGAGCGGTCTAATGCTCTAAATGTACAGAGCTTGCTCTCCTTGCAGGGTGTAGATGTTGTCATCGAACAGGAGAATCGGACTGAAGTGAGGTTCTGGGTGGTTGCAAATGACCCCAAAGCCTTTGAATTTATTGGTGAAAACGACAGTTTGTCGGGGTTGGAGCGGGTGTCAGCGGAACTCTCAGAAAATCTCTGCGAAACGATTGCACAAGCAGAGTAATTCCCCTAAAATGCCGCCTCTGCTTTAGAGACCCCGGGAAATGATAACCGGTTGGCTCTTGCTGGAGGGATTCCCGAGTGGCTAAAGGGATCAGACTGTAAATCTGACGCGCGAGCTTCGGTGGTTCGAATCCACCTCCCTCCACCATTCAAGAGTTGATTGGTAATCGTTAAGTTCTGGCAGCAGGCGGGTATAGTTCAGCGGTAGAACCCCAGCCTTCCAAGCTGGTTGCGCGGGTTCGATTCCCGCTACCCGCTCCAGATAATCCTGATTTTGTTTTGGGTTCTGCGGGCTCGATACAGCGGAACGGTTTGCTCGCATAGCTCAGTCGGTAGAGTACTTCATTGGTAATGAAGAGGTCACCAGTTCGAATCTGGTTGTGAGCACCAGTATTGATAATTGATAAATTCTGGCGCGTTAGATATGTGCCGATTAATTCTGAGGCGCAGTCGTAATAATGGCTGCATCATAAAGGCAGCTTGGCTCGAAAATAGAGGCGGTCACAATGGCTAAGGGTAAATTTGAACGTAAGAAGTTGCACGTCAACGTAGGAACGATTGGTCACGTTGACCATGGTAAAACGACGCTGACAGCTGCGCTGACGCGTGTTTGCGCTGAGACTTGGGGCGGTGAGATGCGTGATTTTGCGCAGATCGACAATGCGCCGGAAGAAAGAGAGCGTGGTATTACGATTAACACCTCTCACGTAGAGTATGACTCTGCGATCCGTCACTACGCGCACGTTGACTGCCCCGGCCACGCTGACTATGTGAAAAACATGATCACCGGCG
>JAUSCD010000007.1 GCA_030651695.1 Pseudohongiella sp.
CTTGCTCCTCCGTCCCCATCTCCCCCCCACACCTCCGACCCCATCCCATCCCCTCCCATTACATTGCTGCCAGCTCGGCAGCTTCTTCAATGTCTACGGCAACGATACGGGACACGCCCGGCTCGTGCATGGTCACACCCAGCAACTGATTGGCAATTTCCATGGTCAGTTTGTTGTGTGTGATAAAAATAAACTGTACGTGATCTGACATTTCTTTAACTAGGCGACCATAACGCGCCGTGTTGGCGTCGTCCAGCGGCGCGTCAACCTCATCCAGCATACAGAAAGGCGACGGGTTAAGCCGGAAAATCGAGAACACCAGTGCAATCGCCGTCATCGCCTTCTCTCCACCGGACAACAGGTGGATGGTGCTGTTACGTTTGCCCGGCGGGCGCGCCATGATCGCTACACCGGTATCCAGCAGATCTTCGCCGGTCATGTCCAGATAGGCATGGCCGCCACCGAACACTTTGGGGAACAGCTCCTGCAGGCCGGCATTGATCTTGTCGAAGGTCTCTTTAAAGCGGGTGCGCGTTTCGCGGTCGATCTTGCGAATGGCGTTTTCCAGTGTGGCCAGCGCTTTGTCCAGATCTTCGTTCTGGGCGTCCAGGTACGTTTTGCGCTCAGACTGCTGCGCGTACTCGTCAATGGCAGCGAGGTTGATGGCGCCGAGGCGTGCCACACGCTGGCCAATCAACTCCAGCTCATCTTCACAGGACTGAGCCGTCAGTTCCGGCGGCAGCGTGCTTAAAACAGTTTCCAGATCATAACGGGCTTCACGCAGCTGATCGGATAACGCTTCGCGCTTGACCAGATCACCTTCGGTTTTCAGCCGGCCTTCCATCAACTGCTCGCGCACGCCGGCGGCTTTGCGCTCAAAACCCATTCGCTGTTGCTCCAGCGCACGCAGCTGGTGCTCGTTGGCATCGGCAGCGGCTTTGGCTTTATTCATGTGCTCTTCAACGTCCAGCCGTTTTTGCAGCAGCTGCTCCAGCTCCATGCGCTTGCCTTCCAGCGGCATATCGGATTCGTTGAGCTGTTTCTCCAGCGATTCGATACGTTCACGCGCACGCTGCACCTGGGTGCTCATGCGGTTTTTGGCTTCGTCCATGGACGCTATCTGGGTGCGCAGCAACTGTTCGCGCAATCGCATCTGGTGACCCAGATCCTTGTCATGACGGGCTTTCTGGCGAATCTGATCGAGCGACTGACGCAGCTCATCACGCTGTTGCAGCAGCGATTCGCGACGATCAACGTCCTGCTCCATGGTGTCGAGGGCGTTCTGCAGATTTTCGCGCGAGCGGGTAATGTTTTCCTGTTCCACTTCCAGCTGCTTTTGTAGCTCGTCCAGTTCAAACTGCAGACGTTGACGACGCTGGGTGGTCTGCTCTTCTTTCATGATCTTGGCGCTGAGGCGCGATTTTAGCTCGCTGTACTCGCGGCTCATCTGGGCGATCTGACGCTGGATGGATTCGCGTTCGCTTTCCAGATCACGCAGGGCGTCGCGGCTTTGCTGCTGTTGTTCAACCAGTTCATCAACCTGGTTCTGCAGCAACTCCATCTCTTCAGACAGGCGCGTCATTTCGCCTTTGCGGGCAAGCATGCCTTCGCTGGCGTCGACGGATTTACGGATGCGGATCCAGTTGCGACCCAGCCACAGGCCTTGTCTGGTGACCACGGATTCGCCGGCGGCCAATGAGGCACGCAGTTTCAGGGCCTCTTCCAGCGTGTCGGCGGTGTGGATGCCTCGCAGGAGCGGAGCCAGATTTATGCTGCTGGTGATTCTGTCCGTGAGCGGGAAAGATGGGGACGGAGGAAGATTTGGGGACGAAGGAGCTTGCTCCTCCGTCCCCAAATCTTCCTCCGTCCCCATCACAGCCAATGCGCCCGACGGCAACGCCGACAGCACACCTGCCACTGAATCTATGTCTTCTACGCACAGTGCCTGCAGGGTATCACCCAGCACGGCCTCGACTGCCTGTTCCCAGCCGGCGGCAACTTTGATGTGTTCGCCCAGACGGCTGCGATCGGCCAGACCGTTGTCGGCCAGCCACTTGTTGAGTTTGTTGTCAGTCTGTCCCAAAGCAGCTTTCTGCAGCGCTTCAAGGGAGGCAAATTGGCCGGTCTGCCGCTGCAGTTTGCTGCGCGCCTGGTCCAGCTCCTGGCTCAGCTGCTGGCCACGGCTGCGTTCCTGTTCAATACGTGAGGCCATCTCGCTGTTGCGCGACTGCTGCTCATCCACATTTTCTTCCATCTGTGTAAGCTGGATGGACAGCTCCTCGATGACGTCCTGCTCAGGGTTTTCACCGAGTGCGGCACGCTCCTCGCGCAGACGACCACGGCGCTCGATGCCGCGTTCTACAATTTTTTCCAGTTGCTGGATACGCGACTGCTCTACTTCAGCAGTCTGCCGTGGCTCTTCCGAGCGGCGGGAAAACTCATCCCACTGCTGCTGCCAGTTCTGCATCTGCTCTTCGGCTTCTTCCAGCCGCACGGCCGACTCTTCCTGCGTATGCTCGGCCATTTCCAGATCCGGCGTCAGCGCGTCCAGTTCGTTCTGCAGGGTTTCCAGCTTATAGACGTCTGTGTCCATTTCGGACTGTGCGGATTTGAAGTTGCGCTGGTTCTCTTCGAGATCCTGACGCATCTGCTTCATGCGTTCAATGTGGAACTCAATGGCCTGTTCAATACGCGCAATATCGCCGCCGATGCTGTAAAAACGCCCCTGCACCTCGGACAGCTGATCGTTCAGATCTGTCTGGTTTAGCAGCAACTGTTCATGTGACGCATCAAGTGCGCGCTGGTCGGCGATCACCGCTTCAATCTGGATTTCGAGCTCTTGAATGACGGCCTGTTTGGTGCGCACTTCATTGTCCAGAGCACGCCATCTCAACGCGTTATATTGCGCATTAAGATCCCGCTCCTGAGCCTTGTATTCCTTGTATTTTTCAGCAGCCTGAGATTGCCTGTGCAGATGCTGTAACTGGCGCCCGAGCTCGTCACGGATATCAGTCAGACGCTCGAGGTTTTCGCGGGTGCGTTTGATGCGGTTTTCGGTATCCCGGCGGCGTTCCTTGTACTTGGAAATGCCAGCGGCCTCTTCGATAAATATTCGCAACTCTTCCGGCTTGGACTCGATCAGTCGCGATACCATGCCCTGCTCGATAATCGAGTATGAGCGCGGGCCCAGACCGGTACCGAGAAACAGGTCGGTAATGTCGCGGCGACGACACTTGGTGCCGTTGAGCATATAGATGTTTTCGCCATCGCGGGACACACGGCGCTTGATGGAGATTTCACCGTATTTTGCATACTCGCCGGTGATGCGGTTATCAGTGTTGTCAAAGATCAGTTCAATACTGGCCTGACCCACCGGTTTGCGTCCGCCGGAACCGTTAAAAATAACGTCGGTCATGTTCTCGCCACGCAGGTTTTTGGCGGAACTTTCACCCATGACCCAGCGCACCGCATCGATGATGTTGGACTTGCCACACCCGTTGGGGCCAACCACCGCGCAGAGATTACTGGGGAAGCTCACCGTTGTGGGGTCCACAAAGGATTTAAAACCGGCGAGTTTGATGCTTTTCAGACGCATATTGCCCTGCTATGCCCTTTTTTTGTAGGTCGTACGTAAATCACGAGTGCCTTTAAAGTGGGAGAGTGTAGCTGATTTGAACATCAGGCGTACACCCGAAAATTTCACTGAAATCAGGTCAGCACTTGTCACAAAAGTAGGGGCAGCCAACTCGACAGGCCGAGCTCAGAGAACTTAAGCTGGATACCACTCGATTTCCCTCCTCAACGACTACCAGCCCGGACTTGAAACGCATGCAAAACGCCTCATTCCCCACCCTGCACTCACACATAAGGGTCATGGCCATCGTTTCAGCCTACCTGATTTTGTCTCCCCCTGCCGCACAGGCCCAAACGCCATACGGCTGGATTAGTAACACGCACACCAGCGCCTACACATTGGCACCAGGCGAAATGGAAATAACTAGCCGCCATGCTCGGGTGAATGACACGCTGGATATAGCAGATTCCAGACAAAAATTTCTCGCTTCAACAACTCGGCTAGGCGGCAAAAGCGGTGAGTATAAAAGCAACGAGCTAAATCTGCGTATAGGCCTGGTAAACGGGCTCGACGTGTTTTATCAGCAAGGCGAACAACTTCTCACACTGGAAATCAATCCGGCGGCCCAGCTGAATCTGGTAGACATCGAGGATAAACTGCGCACCAACACGACACGCTACGGACTGCGATGGGTGGTGCGTGAACCCACAATTAAAAACCCACAACAGGTGTGGCACTCACTGGCGGCTGAACTCACCGGAGTTCAGAATAAAAGCAAAGACTTTGACGGCAGTATCGAGTCTGTTCAACTCAGCAGCACCCTCAATATTAGGTTTGACCCTCCCCAGAGTTTTGCACTCGACCGACTGCGGGACGACGGCTGGCAGGCAAAAATCATTTACGGTATGTCTCTAAATCAAAATACTGCGATCAACGGCTGGGTTACGTACGCAGAAATGGAGTCCAGTTCAGGCACCTCCTCCCAGATAGATCTGGAGATTATTGCCCAAGCTTTCTCGCAAAGCTTTCAAAGCAAGGAGAAGCATGCCGGATTCGGCTTTAATCTGAACTGGCAGCGTATACCGCGCATGCCTGTGCAAATTGGCTACGAATTCGTCCAACTTTTCGAGCGTAAACAAAGCAACTTGACCAGTGACAGCAGCTTGCTACCTTCTTTTCTGAGAGGCAACAACCTCGGACAAAATGTCAATAACAACCATATGGCTTGGCTTAATGTGTCATGGTGGGCGACGCCCAATGTCTACGTCAGTGTCGGCGGCAAGCTGTTCAAGAATCAGTTTACAGGGGTTATCCCGCATTATTTGAACCCTCTCAGTGGCCGGTTTGCGGGCACGACCTATGGCTATGCTGAAGCCAAACTAGGTTTCAGATTCAACCCTTCTACTGCGTTCAGAAATTGAACTGGCCTGAGCATTGGTCCAAAACCAGCTATTAATTGTCCGTGGCGAAACCTTCGATACTCCTCAGAAACCGGCCAGCGTACGATCCCGGGGACTATTGTCGCCCGGTACTTTGCGTTCTGGTGCCAGATCCCCGACAAGGGGCGGAGGGCTGCCAATCCCGCTGCCCTGGACGTCGTCAACAATGTTCGTTGTTTACCTAACATACATAAATGGGGACTTCCCCTAATGTCTGAGCTCGTTATTTCCTGCACATAATCCGGCGGACGCATCAAGCAGATAAATCGGGCTAACAAACCCTTTCTGCTTGAATTCAATTGCAAGAGCGAATCACTACGCTCAGCCACCGGCATTGAGAGGGAATTATGAAAAACAATCCGAGCTGCCAGAAGCGCCTTGCGCAGGCGATAATTGCGACAATGATGATTGGTTGGGGCGCACACGCCAGTGCAAATGATTTTGCTCTTGTGAACAATGGCTTGACCATATCTGTTAACGATGACGTTATTGCAAACGCCACACTGACCAATACCGGTGCAGACGCAACCGCCAGCGGCATCCTGACAACTCCGTCGTTACCGCAAGTTGTTGTGAACAGCGCGTCACTGTCAACAAGCATTCCGACATTCTCCTTTGATCTGGCGCTGCCGGCCGGCATCGTTCCCGGCAGCCACACTTTCAGAGTGGGGCTTGTTATTGTCGACGAAGCCAATCCCGCCAATCGCCGCTTCGAAGCCTATATCAATAATCTTGTACTGAATGTTGCCGCCGGGGGAACCGTAACCGGCACAATTGGTGCGCAGGATATGTTCGTGGCCGCCCGCAGAGGCGTATCGGCTTTCAGCACTGCACTCACCAATGAATCCCCGAATGGCCCGGTAAGTGTAAACGGCGGCAACATCACGTTGAGCGGAGCGCGTGCCGTCAATGTGCTGCGTGCACGTAATAATTCTGCTATCAACGCTATCCTCGATGATTTTGCTCTGACCGGAACTTTCACCTTCCGGGTCATTGTTGAACAAGTGTCCAAAACCGGCACACCGCTGCCGGATGATGCCCGCCTGGTTCTGGCTAATGGTACGGCGCTGTCTACGATTAACGGTGGCACATTGTTCTCCCTGATGAACAACCCGTTCGGGGCGTCATCTTTTGCAATACAGGGCCGCTTCCAGGCAGTATCCGGAACGGTAACGCCACCGCCAGGGACAGTGCCACCTGCCACAATTACCGATATGACAACGGCGGCGAATGACTTTGCTCAGCAGGTTGCCGCTGGCAACCTCTCCGCTGCAGTCAATGCGTTGACATCTGTCTCCGGCAATATCAACAGCATTGCCAACAGTGTTCAGGGCGGTGCAACATTGACTGCGGCACAAACGACTGCCGTGCAGAGCGCCGTGGCAGCTGTGCTGGACAACGCCAGCGCGCTGCTGACGGCAGCAGGCAGCGACTCTGAAACGTTTACCTCTGCGGTGAACACTTTGATTCAGATTCTCGAAGACATGAAGCGTGCGCTGGTGCCAGCAACGGACGACAGTCTGATTGAAAAAGTGCAAACCGCCGGAGTAGCTGTAGTTAACGCGGTGGTCGAAAACAACCTGACCGCGCTCGGTCTGCAGCCTGGTGCAAGCAATGCACAGATCAGGGCTGCTCTGGAGAATAACCGCGCCGTTCTGGATGCCGTGCTCGAAGCTGCGCTGCCCATTCCACCCTTTGTGGTTGAAAGCCAGGCTGCTGTGAATGCCCGGATTCAGTCTAATTTGCCGGACGGTGCGCCGCCATCACTTGGGGCCAAACTCGGACAGATAGTGAGCAGCACCGTGCTGGATCCTGACGCTTTCCGTGTGGGCGGCATGACAGTCGGCGAGATGTTGCGCAATTTGTTTAGCGGGTCGACAACCGCGCTGACCATAAATGATGAGCGCAACGGCGCTGTATCAGCAGCCACCGTTGGTAAAGTCGGCATTGTGAGCGACCCGGTCTCCGGCGTGGTAAAAATTACGCTGCCCGATGAAAGCTACGCCGGCATGATCTCCTCTGTGAAGGCGGTAGCTGAGAGCGTCCCGCCGGGCATCAGCTTCCGCCGCAACGGCAGCGCACTGATTGTAACCAACTCGGTCGCAATCGAATTGTCGCCAATATCTCTCGACCTGATTGCTTTTGCGGCAGCCGTTGAAGGTGCAGGTTATGACTTTGACCTGCGCTCTGACGGATCACTGTCGTTTGATCTGGGTCAGGGCAATCGTTTTGGCGGAGTGTTTGCCTACGACAATCTTACCGGCCAGGACCTGAGCACCTGCGGTACGCTCTCCATTGTTGATCCGACCGGCGAGGAAACCAGCGCTCAATACGCATTTGGCGTCAACTGCTCAAGCGGTATTCAGCAGCGCGTTGTGCCGTATATCGAAAACGCGAACTTCTTTGCGAGTCTGGATGCGAACAACATCCCCTACTCGGTGGATCGCAATACCGGCATCATCACTTCTGAAGGCAACGGCCGCTTCAAACCGGGCTTCTTTGTCAGCCCGCGCACATCAGCCGAGACAAGCTTCCACACAGCGAATGCGAATGCTCAGGGCATAGCGTTTGAGGCAGTGGATGTGAACGGTGACGGACGCATGGACTTCAAGGTCATCTCCGCTTCCGGCACTCAGATTCTCTTCGGCGTTAACTAGTTGTTGGGTTGTTATGGGGACGGAGGAGCTGGCTCCTCCGTCCCCATAACAATCACCATGGTTGAGAGCACGGATTTAGCGATCATGACCTTGTCAATTCTGATTTTTGCGTTTGCTCTCACAGGTCTGACCCTGCTTGCGTTACGCCCGGTGGCGGCAAAAATCGGTCTGCTGGATATTCCGGGCGGTCGTAAAACGCATCAGTCTCCCACACCGCTGATTGGCGGCCTGGGTATTTATCTGGGCACGCTCTCGATCTGTCTGCTCTCCCCGGTTGTACTCGGTGACTACATGACACTGCTTACTGTATCGGGGCTGGTGTTATTTGTGGGTGTGCTGGATGATCTTTACGATGTCCGTCCGTCACTGCGTCTGTTCTTGCACTCGGTTGCGGTGACGGTGATGTGTATGGCCACCGGCATTTTTCTTGAAAGCCTCGGCAGCCTGTTTTTTGGCGGACCCGTTTTGATGGGAATATTGGCGCTGCCTGTCACCATCTTTGCGGTCGTGGGCGTCATCAATGCGGTCAACATGAGTGATGGTCTTGACGGATTGTCTGGTGGCCTGGTGGTCATTGCACTGGTGATGTTATCGATAGCAGCCGTTGGTGCAGGGCAAAGCGCCATGCTGAGTTTTAATCAGATTCTGATCGTGTCCCTTCTGGCCTTTCTGGCTTTGAACTTCCGGGTGCTGTGGAAAAAAAGTGCTCTCATCTATCTGGGTGATGCGGGCAGCACGCTGCTTGGTTTTATTGTGGCGTGGCTGGTGATTGCAGCATCTCAGGGCGACAGCGCTTTTATTGCGCCGGTTTATGCGCTGTGGTTTCTGGCGGTCCCGTTGATGGATACCGTCAGCCTGCTTATTCGGCGCCCGTTACAAGGCCGCTCACCCTTTAACGCCGGCAGGGATCATTTGCACCATCGCCTGATGAGGCTCGGCTACGATGCCCATCAAAGTGTGCTGATCATTCATGGGGCCGCCATAGTGTTTGGCGTGATCGGGCTGGCGGGGCACTTTGCGGGGGCTCCTGAGGGGCTGATGTTTTTGTTGTTTATGGTTTGTTTTGCGCTGTATCTGCTGGCCTCGAAAATGGTGGGGACGGAGGAGTCCGGGTAAGGGATGGGGACGGAGGAGCTCGCTCCTCCGTCCCCATCTCTTACCATCTCTTACCCCGGCACCACAATCTCCATCGGCCTGCCCGCTTTTTCTGCTAACGCTTTCAGTTCATCACGCAAACTTTCACGTGCTCTGCGCTCGCCATGAATGATGCGTACATGCGTGGGCCATTTGTGCATGCGCCTGACAAAGTTGAGCAGGTCTTTTTGATCGGCGTGTGCACTGTAGCCACCTATGCTGCGGATCATGGCTCTGACTTCGATTGAAACACCGTCGATGGGGACGGAGGAGTAAAGGGGGACGGAGGAGCTTGCTCCTCCGTCCCCCTTTACTCCATTGCTGGCAATCTGCAGCAGACGATGCCCGGTGGTGCCACGTGCCTGGTAGCCCACAAAAAGAACGCAGTGCGCCGGATCGTTCAGCATGGCTTTTAAATAATTCACGATACGCCCGCCCGCCGCCATGCCGCTGGCCGCCAACACAACCGCTGGTTGCCGCGTACGCGCCAGATGCGAGACCACTTTTTGATGGGCTTCATGGCTGTCGACAGTAATCAGATTTTCGAAGCTTAGAGGGTGCCGGCCAGCGCGAAGTCGTTGCTGCGCCTCGGCATCCCAAAATGGTTTGAGCTCGCGATAGACTTCATTAAATTTTGATGCCAGCGGCGAGTCCACGATTACCTGCAGCTTGCTCCAGTCGACGGTGTTGTCTGACGGGCTTGTTTTTCTCGCCTCAAAAATCATACCTTCCAGCTCGTACAGAATTTCCTGTGTGCGTCCAATGCTGAAGGCGGGAATCATCACCGTGCCCTGATTCTGCAAAGCATGTGTGATGACAGCATGCAGCCTTTTGCGACGTTCGCGACGATTCTCGTGCAGGCGGTTGCCGTAAGTACTTTCGATCACCAGCGCATCACACCCATGCGGTGCTTTGGGCGCAGGCAAGAGCGGCGCATAAGGTGCGCCCAGATCTCCCGAGAATACAGTGAGGTGGTGGCGTTTTTCCTTTTTATAGAAGGTATCCACTTCTACATAAGCTGAACCCAGAATATGCCCTGCCCGCTGCAATCTGACTTTGAGCGTGATCTGATCATTATCAGTGACGGTATGCCACTGTTTGTATGGTATGGGAACCAGCAGATGTTTGACGGCGGCGAGGAACCGTGTGATCAAAGCCTCATCTTTGGTAAATCCGACCTTGAGCGCGTCTTCTATCACCAGCGGCAACAACCGCGCGGAAGGTTCACTGCAGATAATCGGGCCTTTGAAGCCAGCAGCCACAAGGTATGGCAGGCGACCTATGTGGTCGATATGTACATGTGTGACCAGCAGGGCCTGAATGGCACTGATATCAAACTCAATGCGATGCTGAGCGTGATGGTCTGATTTGGTGACGTCCTGGCCCTGAAACAGACCGCAGTCGACAAGCAGATGGGTGTCGGGAGATGCCTCGTAACGATGGCAACTGCCGGTGACACCGCCGGCGGCGCCATGGTGTGTAAATTGCGGGTAAGCGTGTGTGGCGGGAAGTTCCATGATCCCTGTGTCCTCCTTGGTTTCGCTCCGGGTAGGCTCGTACGTGCCGGTGGGATGTTCCTCGGAACGGCGCTTTACATGGATGGGGACGGAGGAGCAAGCTCCTCCGTCCCCATCCATGTCATCAGATACTGAGGGTATACCTCAAGTACATGTCTGTCTCCGAGCGCTTGCGTAATGCAGCGCGCGCCAGGTGCAGATCCTTGCGTTCGCGCACGCGCGCTTCCAGCAGATGACCGGTCATTGGCACCCAGGCGTAACGCAGCTCGGTCAGGGCGCTGTTGCTCTGGAAGTCAGTGGACAACAGCCAGCCTGCTTCGGTCTGGCCGTGCACAACAGCCAGGCTGTGGCCGGGGGCAATATTCATCAGATTGGCGGAAACATGCCAGGAAAAACTGTCGGCCTTGCCCGTGCCGGGCAAACCCGCAAACTGTAACCGTTGCGTCTCCGGCGCCCACGCCAGCTCAACGCCGGTGACCAGTTTGGTCTGGTCACGTACCGTCACCTGAGTGGCAACACGACCGGTGACACCCAGGTAGTCGCGGTTCTGTCCGGCGGAAACACCGTTGTAATACAGCGCCGAAGGAATGTAGGTGACATCAATGGAGCGCTGCGCCCACAAACCGCTGGTATCCTGCGCATCAACCGACACGTAATAGGTGGTGCGACTGGACGAATCACCGAAGCTCAGCGGCGAACGACGCAAATTGGAGGTGCCATCCTTGTCGTTGTACTCAAGCAGACCCGTCACATTAAAACCGTGTTCCGTGCGATAAATCGACTGAATGCCATCGGTATAACCCACATCCCAGCCTGTTGAGTTGGTGCGGCTGAATGACTTGGACGCCACACCGAACAGACGGTTATTGGTCTGAAAACGGCCAATACGATGATCCCATTTTCCATAACGGGCGCGAACAAAAAACTCATCCAGAGTGGATTCCCCGGCAGCAATACTGCTGGCGCCGGGATTGACGCCATCAAACAGCTTTACCCAACCGCTGTTGTTGTCCTTGTTATGCACACGTGCGGCGTATCGGCCTTTGAATGACCAGGTGTCGTCGACGGTCCACAACAGACCCGCTCGCACCCGCAGGCGCAACATATCGTCATCAGTCTGCGCATTGTTACGCTCATCGCGCTCAAAGCCGAAGTACCCGAAACGGATATCGCCTGAAAAATCCAGATTTTGCGCATCAACATCCGATACCACCGTCAGCGCCAGAACCGGCACCAAAGCCAGCAGCAATTGTTTGTGTTTCAACTGTTTCTCCCCTTTCCGGGCCATGGCTTCAGCCACAACCTCACGTTTTTGAATGCTCGTACACGCCGCCACAAACCGGTTGTCATCATCCGGTCACATGACAAAACGATGGCATTTTAACTACAGTTTTATGACATTTGCGTGACAATCATCAAAAACGGCTGAAATTTGTGCTTTTATGCTGTCCCTATAAGGCAAGGCAAGCCGCGAATTCCGCAATATCCATTCGGATTTTTGTCGAGATACTGCTGATGATACTCCTCGGCATAATAGAAATCGGCCAGCGCTGCGATATCTGTAGTGATTTGCCCCATGCCGGCATCCTGCAAGCGTTGTTGTGCCTGTTGTTGGCTGTGAACAGCAATCAGCAGCTGTTCTTCGGAGGTGGCATAGATAGCAGAGCGATACTGCGTGCCCCGATCATTACCCTGCCTCATGCCCTGGGTCGGATCATGTGAACCCCAGAATACGCTCAGCAACTGCCGATAACTGATCTTCGCCGGATCAAAATTCACCAGCACCACCTCGGTATGGCCTGTCTGCCCGCTACAGACTTCTTCATAAGTGGGGTTTGGAGTAAAACCGCCGGCATACCCGACCGCAGTGCTGAATACTCCCGGCAGCTTCCAGAACACCCTTTCCGCGCCCCAGAAACAGCCCAGCGCAAAAACCGCCTGTTCCAGACCAGCGGGTAGCGGTGGCACCATGGTGTTGCCGGTGACGGTATGTATCCCTGAAATCGTCACCGCCTGCGCACGGCCTTTAAGAGCGGTATCAGCGTCTGGCATACGGGTTTTGTCTGTGAACCACATAAATAACTCCCGGCGACTGGCGCCTATACACGAATAGCATCGAAGCCTAGAATATCACCATCTTGAACACAGGCTTTACTAGGAAATCGATATGAGCTCAGCGTTAATGGCTAACTATGGCCACCCGGAACTGCAATTTGAACATGGAAAAGGTGTTTATCTGTACACCGCCGATCAGCAGCGTTACCTGGATTTTACAGCCGGCATTGCCGTCAATTGCCTGGGGCATTGTCATCCCCACCTGGTGAAGGCCATTCGGGAGCAGTCCGAACGCCTCTGGCACACCTCCAACCTGTTCAGCAATATCCCCACGGAGCGCCTGGCTCAACGTCTGGTTGACCTGAGTTTTGCCGACCGTGTGTTTTTTGCCAACTCCGGTACGGAGGCTGTGGAATGCGGCTTCAAGATGATGCGCCGTTTCCACTACCATCATGGCCGCAAGCAGCGGGTGCGTATTATTTCCCTGACCCAGTCCTTTCATGGCCGCACACTGGCGCCAGTTGCTGCCTGTCTGAACCCATTACATACCGAAGGTTTTCTGGTGGGTGACAGTGGATTCGATCAGGTGCCGTTCGGTGATCTGGAGGCGTTGAAAGCCGCCATTACCGACCAGACTGCCGGTGTCATCCTGGAGCCGGTACAGGGCGAAGGCGGCATCCGTGCCGTCCCGGTTGAATACCTGAAAGCAGTTCGTCAGTTGTGTGACGCAAACAACATTCTGCTGATGTTTGACGAAGTACAATCCGGCATGGGTCGTACTGGTTATCTGTTTGCCCACGAAGCACTGGGTGTCACCCCTGATCTGCTGGCCTCGGCCAAAGGACTGGGCGGCGGCTTCCCTATCGGCGCCTGTTTATCCACTGAGCGCGTTGCGGAAGTCATGACCGCAGGCACACATGGCAGCACTTTTGGTGGTAATCCACTGGCTACAGCGGTGGGAAATGCGGTACTGGATGTCATTGCGACACCGGAGTTTCTGCAGCAGGTTCAGGCGCGCTCTGCCCGTTTACGCGCCGGGCTTGATGGCCTCATCAGCAAGTATCCCCAGCTGCTGGCTGAACACACTGGCCTGGGCCTGATGACCGGGCTGCGCTGCGTCTGCTCCAATGCCGATCTGATCAAGGCCATGCACGGACAAAAGTTGCTGGCGGTGAAAGCCGGTGGCAATTCGGTGCGCTTGTTGCCGCCATTGAATATTACAGAGACCGAAGTTGACGAGGCTCTGGCTCTGCTGGACAAGGCCTGCGCCACACTGCAGAAGGCCTGATACTGGAACGGTTAATATTTAGCTCAAGCTTTCCGGACGGATGTTCGATAATATAAAAATAACAACAATAACCACAATACGCCGCCAGGAAAGGCAGCCGGATTAACCATGGAACCAAGTTCTACTACAAACCTGCTCGCGTCAGGCGACTCAGGCTGCCCGCTCATTCTGGGAAAACTCTGTCCAGAGCGTTCTGCCGGGCTGGAAAATCCTCATACAGCGGTTGCGCTGTGTGCAGACCTTTATTGGCAGGAAGATGCCAACGGCGTTTGCACGGGCATCTGCAGCTACAGTGCGGGCACAGCGCTGACAGCAAAATACCTGTTCAATCGGCAACTACGCGCCATTGGTGGTGTTTTCAGTCAAGCGGGCTCGACTCCGCACTGGCAGCAATACCTCGACGCCACCAGCTCGCGCAAACCTTTCCGCCAACTGCATTGCCTGATCTCTCTGCAAAATGGCAGTGACTGTTTTTTACAGATCAGCGGCGCACCACAGTTTGATGAACAGGGTGTATTTCTGGGATATGAATGCCTGGCGATAGATATCACGCGGGAACAGCGTCAGGAAACCAGTCTGCAGCGCTTCCGGGCCGCCATGGATATGTCCATGGATATGATTTACCTGGTAGACCGCGAAACCCTGTCCTTCGTCGATGTCAACGATACTGCCTGCCAGAATGCCGGCCTCACCCGTCAGCAGATGCTGGCCATGGGGCCGATGGAAATCCTGGGTTTCACACAGGAAGAACTGATTGCGCGTTACGATCGCCTGATCAACGAAGGCCAAAGCAGTCGTATCGAACGTAAAGTCAAACGTCTTAACGGACAAAGTGCCATCATTGAAATCCACAGTCGGGCGACCCGCATCAACGGACGCTGGATAATTATCGGCGTCAGCCGCGATATCTCCGAACGTAAAAAAGCCGAGAGTGAGAGTTTGAAACTGCAGCGGCTTTTTTCTGCGCTCAGTTTGACCAACGAAGCCATCCTGCGCGCTACCACGGTCGATCAGCTCTACGAGCACGCCTGCCAGGCTGCAGTGTCCAGCGAACTTTTTGCGATCACCAGCGTGCTGATACCGAATGCAAGCGGCCATTTTTATGCGCGCACAACTGCTGGCAATGTGCTGCCGATCATGAAAAAAACCCGCGTCAGTTCAGATCCGGGTCAGCCTGAAGGGCGCAGCATGACGGCCATCGCCTATCGCACAGGCAGAGCGCTTTTCTCCAACGATTTTCTGAGTGATGAACGCACAGCCGCATGGCATGAACATGCGCGCCTGCATGGCATTGCAAGTGCCGCCGCATTGCCCTTGTTCCAGCAAAAGAAACCGATCGCTGTGATGGTGTTTTACTCTGCTGAAAAAGACATGTTTGATGAGCGCACTCAAAGTATTTTGCAAAGCATTGCCGACAACACCTCTTTTGCACTCGACAGTTTTGCCAGTGCTGCAGAACAGGCAACGGCGTCAGAAAGAATTCGTCAGAATGAAGAACGGTTTCGCAGCCTGACCAACCTGAGTTCGGATTTTTACTGGGAGATGGACAGACATCTGCGGTTTACGCTGTATGAAGGACGTATTATCGGGCACAG
This sequence comes from Pseudohongiella sp., assembly GCA_030651695.1. GTDB lineage: Bacteria > Pseudomonadota > Gammaproteobacteria > Pseudomonadales > Pseudohongiellaceae > Pseudohongiella. The sequence goes on from JAUSCD010000007.1 coordinate 15,260, forward strand.
TAACAAGTCCGCTGTCGAGAGCGCTATTGGCCATACCCTGTGGGAAAACCCGGGGGTTGAACCCGACTCCATGAATTGGAAGCAGTTCCGGCGTCAGCTCAAAAAAGAACAGGCATTCCGTGACTTCGAATTTTCGTTCACCAATATTGACGGCCATCTGTATCATTTGACACTCAGTGGCGAACCCATGCTTGATTCAGATGGCCAGTTTGATGGCTACCGGGGCGTCACGCGCGATATCACTGGCAAAAAACGCATTGCCAACCACATCAAGTTTCTGGCTACCCATGACACGCTGACCGGCTTGCCCAACAGGGTGATGTTCAGCGAGTTGCTCGGCCAGGCAATACGTAATGCCAACCGTTATAAAGACCAGCGTTTTGCCGTGCTGTTTATAGATCTGGACAGATTCAAGGCAGTGAACGACACCTACGGTCACCAGACCGGTGACCTGTTACTGACTGAAGTGGCATCACGGCTGAAAGTACCGCTGAGAAATTCCGATATTGTGGCAAGACTGGGCGGCGATGAATTTGTAGTGCTGCTGCAAAAAGTATCCGACAGAGATCACGCCGGCCATATAGCTTCCAACATCCTGAAAATTTTCGGCCAGCCTATCACGCTGGAGCAACGCGAATTTCTGATCAGTGCCAGCATTGGCATCAGTCTGTATGGTGTCGACGCCAACAATGAAGAAGCGCTGATGACACACGCCGATACCGCCATGTACGCGGCCAAGGAAGAGGGTCGCAACAACTATCGTCTTTACTCCGCAGAGTTACATCAACACAAACAGGAGCGCGCCGGACTCGCCATTCAGCTGCGTCATGCATTAAGTCGCGGAGAGCTGTCGCTGAATTATCAGGCAAAACTGGAGTTGTCCACGGGACGTGTGGCCGGTGTCGAAGCATTGCTACGCTGGCATCATCCTGAGCTTGGCGAGATCCCCCCGAACCAGTTTATTCCGATTGCCGAGGACAACGGCCTGATTGTGCCAATCGGCGAGTGGGTGATAGCAACCGCATGCCGGCAGGTGCTGGAGTGGCAGCAAAAAGGCTTGCCGCCTCTGTCGCTTGCCGTCAATCTTTCTGCACGGCAGTTCAACCATCCGGAACTGACGTCTTACATCAGGCAGACACTTGAATCTGTTGGCTTCCCGGCTGAGCAACTGGAACTGGAGATCACAGAAAGCGTGGTGATGCAAAATCCTGAACATGCCATCAGCCTGATGCAGGAAATGAAACGTCTGGGAATTCGTTTTGCGCTGGATGATTTTGGTACGGGTTATTCTTCGCTTGGGCAACTGCGACACTATCCTATCGACACCTTGAAAATAGATCGCGCGTTTATCCGGGATCTGGCGAGCAGCCGCGAAGACCAGGCTATCAGCAAAGCCATCATTTCCATGAGCAAAACGCTGGGCCTGTCGGTGGTTGCGGAAGGTGTTGAGAACCTGAAACAAATGGATTTCCTGCGTCATTACCAATGTGATCAGATCCAGGGCTTTTTCTACCACCGGCCGGCCACCGCTGAGAGGTTCGTCATCTGGTATCACCAGCAGTCGGGTGAGACTATTGCAGCAGGCAAATAATTCGGGTCAAGTTTTGTGACAACAGGCCGCTATTGTCTTTGAACGCACCACGATCGCTGGACTGGGTTTTTCAGCACACGTGCAAAGCAGAGCAAGAGAGAGAGCCGCTACCATGTCTGAACGCCGTCAGTTTTCCGCCGCAGAAAAACTCGTATCAACGACTGACCTGAAGAGTTATATCAAGTACGCAAACAATGAATTTGTAAAGATTTCCGGGTTTGATGAAGCAGAACTGCTGGGTTCGCCGCACAGCAAAGTGCGCCACCCCGATATGCCCAAAGAGGCATTCAAGGCGCTGTGGTCCACCGTTGAGTCTGGTCGTCCGTGGATGGGCATGGTCAAAAACCGTTGTAAAAACGGCGACTACTACTGGGTTGATGCTTACGTCACACCGGTGATCGAAAACGGACAATCCGTAGGCTTTCAATCAGTCCGCGTCAGACCCGATGATCAGCATGTCGCAAATGCGGAATCTCTGTATCGCAAAATGCGCAGCGGCGCCTCTGTCAGATTAAACGCCATCATCGGCTGGCGTCAGCGTCAATTGCTGGTGCAGGCCACCAGTGTCGCAGTGATGCTGGGCCTGATGCTTGTGCCGGATATGGCGATAGGCGTGAAACTGGCGCTGGCAGCGTTGGCTGCTGTGATCGGCGTCGGCACAAATTGGGCAATTTCATCTCAGCTGGACAGCGTCCTGAGGATCTGCCGCGATATCAGCGACGATCCGATTGCCCGCGCCGTTTACACTGGCCGCGTCGATGAATTGGGTTGTATTGAGCTGGCATTGAAGTCGCGTAAATCACAGATTGATACCATTCTTACGCGCGTGGACGAGGCAGCAACACGACTGAACCATCTGGCCGCACAAGCCACGCAAACCGTGAAAGCAACGGATGACGCCATACATCAGCAGGAATTTGAGCTGAGCTCGGTATCCTCCGCTGTCACCGAGATGAGCAGTGCAATATCAGAGGTCGCCAACAACACCTCCAACACCTCGATCGCAGCGGAAGAAGCTGACCGGAGTGTCTCGGAAGGCCATCAATCCATCAAAGAAAGCCTGTCCGCAACAACCCAACTGGCGCAGAATATCGATCAGATTACCACCCTGATTGGCGATCTCGGGGCTGACAGCACAGCCATCGGATCAGTCATCGAGGTTATTAACGGCATTGCCGAACAGACCAATCTGCTGGCCCTGAATGCGGCCATTGAAGCTGCCCGCGCTGGCGAACAAGGCCGTGGTTTTGCTGTTGTGGCAGACGAAGTTCGTACGCTGGCACAACGCACGCAGAACTCTACCGTGGAAATCAAGGCGATTATCTCCCGTATTCAGGCAAGCACCCGCAGCTGCGTGGACAGCATCTCAATCGCCCAGGAAAAGGCGCAGTTGTGTGTCAGCTCCAACCAGACCGCCGGAATGTCTTATACCCATATCAGCAATGCAGTTTCGGATATCCGTAATATGACCTTCCAGGTAGCCACAGCGGTTGAGGAACAGAGCGCTGTCGCTGAAGAGGTGAATCGCAATGTGGTGAATATTCAGACACAATCTGAAAAAACCAGCGAGGCTTCGCGCCTGAATGCTGATACCAGCCACCGTCTGGCCAAGGATATCAATGGCATGCGTGAACTCGTAAAGCAGTTTGCCGTATGATGTGAATCAGTTCATTTTTGGTTTAGAATCGGTCTCAACAACAATATCAACGTGTTCGAGACCGATTTTATGTCAACCCCCCTCCCTCACTATCCTCAGCTCAGTTTCGATTTCGACGAAAGCCTGACGATGCTTCAGCATCAGGTTCAGCAGTTTGCTGCCAAAGAAATTGCTCCCCGCGCGGCATCGATCGACCAGACCAATGAGTTTCCCGCTGACCTGTGGCGCAAAATGGGTGACATGGGACTGCTGGGCATTACTGTATCCGACGAGTATGGCGGTGCCGGTCTGGGGTATCTGGCGCATGTAATTGCCGCCGAAGAAATCAGCCGGGCGTCAGCCAGTGTGGGTTTGAGTTATGGCGCCCATTCCAATCTGTGTGTAAACCAGATCTTCCGCAACGGAAATGCCGAACAGAAAGCACGCTACCTGCCCAAACTGGTCAGCGGCGAATACATCGGCGCGCTGGCCATGAGTGAACACAGCGCAGGCTCCGACGTTGTCAGCATGAAACTGAGCGCACGCCGCGACGGTGATGACTATGTGCTGAACGGCAGCAAGATGTGGATCACCAACGGGCCTGATGCTCACGTTTATGTGATTTACGCAAAAACCGATATCGAAGCCGGCCCTCAGGGCATCTCTGCCTTTCTGGTAGAACGCGACACACCCGGTTTTACCCGATCCCCCAAACTCGACAAGCTCGGCATGCGCGGTTCAAATACCTGTGAGCTGGTGTTTGAAGATTGCCGTGTGCCTGCGGACAGCATTCTGGGCATCCGGAACGGTGGTGTGCGCGTTCTGATGAGCGGCCTGGACTACGAACGTGTTGTATTGTCCGGTGGCCCGCTGGGGATCATGCAGGCCTGTCTGGATGTGGTGTTGCCTTACGTGCACGAGCGTAAACAGTTTGGTGAAGCCATTGGCAATTTCCAGTTTATTCAGGGCAAACTGGCGGACATGTATACCAGCATCAATGCTGCGCGCGCCTATGTGTACGCCGTGGCTCGCGCCTGCGACCGGGGTGAAACCACACGCAAGGATGCCGCCGGCGCCATTCTGTTCAGCTCGGATCTGGCCACCAAACTGGCGCTGGAGGCGATTCAGATACTGGGTGGCAACGGTTACATCAACGACTATGCAACCGGACGTCTGTTGCGCGATGCAAAGCTGTATGAAATCGGCGCCGGCACCCAGGAAATACGGCGCATGTTGATCGGGCGCGAGCTGTTTCGGGAGACGTGAGTGAGTAAAATTCAATCACAGATAAACCGCCTTGACGCGGCCTTCCAGCAAAACTACGCGCATCACACTGCGCTGCGTGATGAGCTGCACCGCCTGCACGCCAGGCTCGCTCTGGGCGGTGATGAAAAATCGCGTGAACGTCACACTTCCCGCGGCAAGCTGCTGCCGCGAGAGCGTGTGGAGGCGTTGCTCGATACCGGTTCCCCGTTTCTGGAATTGTCCGCGCTGGCTGCCTATCAGGTTTACGAGGAGGACATCCCCGGTGCAGGGATGATCAGTGGAATTGGTATGGTGTCAGGCCAGGCCTGTGTCATCGTCGCCAACGACGCCACAGTGAAAGGTGGCACTTATTATCCTTTGAGCGTGAAAAAACATTTACGTGCGCAGCAGATTGCTGCCGAGAATCATCTGCCGTGTATTTACCTGGTTGATTCGGGTGGCGCCAACCTGCCGCACCAGGCCGAGGTGTTTCCGGATCGTGAACACTTTGGTCGTATCTTTTTTAATCAGGCGCGATTGTCTGCTGCCGGGATCCCGCAGATTGCTGCTGTCATGGGCTCGTGTACGGCCGGTGGAGCCTACGTGCCGGCAATGGCAGATGAATCCATTATCGTGCGCAACCAGGGCACAATTTTTCTGGGCGGTCCGCCGCTGGTAAAGGCCGCCACCGGTGAAATTGTGAGCGCTGAAGAACTCGGTGGCGGCGAAGTACACGCGCAGATTTCCGGTGTTGCTGACCAACTGGCTGACAATGATATGCATGCCCTGGCGCTGGTGCGGCGCAGTATTGCACGGTTGAATCGACCGTCGCGTATGATGAATTTGAATGCCCCGGCGCCTGCTTATGATCCTGACGAGCTTTACGGCATCGTACCGGCGGATGTACGCCAGCCGTACGATGTGCGGGAAGTCATTGCCCGCATTGTTGATGACTCACGTTTTGACGAATTCAAACCCTTGTATGGCAGCACCCTTGTGTGCGGATTCGCAGAACTGTTCGGTCAGACCGTTGGCATTCTGGCCAACAACGGCATTCTTTTCTCTGAAAGCGCATTAAAGGGCTCGCACTTTATTCAGCTTTGTTGCCAACGCAACATACCGCTGCTGTTTCTGCAAAATATCACCGGCTTTATGGTTGGCAGAAAATATGAACACGAAGGCATTGCCAAAAATGGCGCCAAACTTGTTAATGCCGTGGCAACAGCCAATGTACCCAAAATCACCACACTGATTGGTGGCAGTTTTGGAGCAGGCAATTATGGTATGTGTGGCCGTGCGTACGACCCGCGATTTTTGTGGACATGGCCTAACGCACGTATTTCCGTCATGGGCGGCCCTCAGGCAGCAGGTGTCTTATCCCAGCTGCGCGGCGAAATGCTGGCAGCCAAAGGTCAGGCCTGGAGCGCAGAGGACGAACAACTTTTTCGCAAACCCATAGAAGAAAAATACGAACACGAAGGCCATCCCTACTACGCCAGTGCGCGCTTGTGGGACGATGGCATTATTGCGCCGGCCGATACCCGGACAGTACTGGGTTTGTCATTGTTTGCAGCCAGTCATGCGCCGCAGCAGAACACCCGTTTTGGCGTCTTCAGGATGTAACTGATATGAACACCTCTGACAACAATATCGTTGAGCTGACGCGCCCGGCCCCGGGCATTACTGTGCTTTGGTTAAACCGGCCGGAAAAACATAATGCTTTTGATCCGGCGCTGATTGCAGCCATTCATCAGAATGTGGAACAGCTGCGCGCTGATGCCAGCACACGGGTGCTGATTCTGGCGGGGCGCGGGAAAAGTTTTTGCTCAGGTGCCGACCTGCATTATATGAAGTCAATGGTGAATTTTTCACTGGACGAAAATATTGCAGACGCAGGTCGGCTTGCCGCCATGTTGCAGGCCTTGCATCAATTCAACAAACCTATTATTGCTGCCGTGCATGGCAATGTGTATGCCGGGGCAACCGGTGTGGTGGCTTGTGCAGACTTTGTAATTGCAGCCGATGACGCACGCTTTTGTATCAGCGAAGTCAAACTTGGTCTGGTACCAGCGGTGATCAGCCCCTATGTGATGGCGAAAATGGGAGTGCATTTTGCGCGTCGATACTTTCTGACAGCAGAAGTCTTTGATGCCAGCGCAGCGCAGCAGGCCCGGCTGGTACATGAGTGTGTGGCGCCGGGCACCTTGATGGACAAAGCCATGCAGGTTGCGACGCAACTTCTGAACAATGCTCCGGCTGCATTGGCTGCTACCAAAACGCTGATACGTGAGTTGATTGCTGTTCCGGATCGTGAAGTGATGACGCAGTACACCTGTGAGCTGATCGCGCGTATTCGCGCTGGCGACGAAGCACAAGCCGGTCTGCAGGCATTTTTTGACAAACAGCGTGCGCCATGGCTGCCTGCTGAACCCAATCAGTCTTCACAAAATGAACCTGCATCATGAGAACAAAAATCCAGACACTGCTGATTGCCAACCGCGGTGAAATCGCCTGTCGCATCATACGCAGCGCGCGTCGCCTGGGCATTAAAACCGTTGCAGTTTATTCACAGGCTGATCGCGGCGCACTGCATGCACAGCTGGCTGATATGGCTATTGCGCTGAACGGTTTCAGCGCCGCGGAATCCTATCTTGATGCGGTGCAGTTACTGGCTGCAGCTGCTGAATCCGGCGCTGACGCGATCCATCCCGGTTACGGATTTTTGTCTGAAAATGCAGGGTTTGCTCAGTCTGTTGCCGATGCGGGTCTGATTTTTGTTGGCCCTGACGCCACAGCTATCGAGGCTATGGGTTCCAAGTCACACGCAAAACAGCTGATGACTGAAGCGGGTGTTCCGCTGTTGCCCGGTTATCACGGCGATAATCAGGATGTCGATTTTCTGCATCAACAAGCCGATCAGATGAATTACCCGGTGTTGATCAAAGCGGTGGCCGGAGGCGGTGGCCGGGGTTTGCGTATTGTTGAAACATCCGGTGCGTTTGTCGCGGCACTGCACGCGGTCAAACGCGAAGCCAAATCCGCTTTTGCTGATGAACGTGTGTTACTGGAGAAATATCTGCCGCGTGCCCGCCACGTCGAAATTCAGGTATTTGCCGACCAGCATGGTCACTGTGTGCATTTACATGAACGCGATTGTTCTGTTCAGCGCCGCCACCAGAAACTGATTGAAGAGGCGCCCGCGCCTGGCCTGCACGCTGCAACCCGTGTTGCCATGGGCGACGCCGCTGTACGCGCGGCCCAATGTATTGATTACACCGGAGCTGGCACAGTCGAGTTTTTGTATCAGGATGAAAAGTTTTATTTTCTGGAAATGAATACGCGTCTGCAGGTTGAACACCCGGTGACAGAAGCCATCACAGGTCTTGATCTGGTGGAGTGGCAAATACGTATAGCCCAAGGCGAGAAACTGCCGCTTGAACAATCCCGGATCAAACGCGATGGCTGGGCTATTGAGGCACGAATTAATGCCGAGGGCCCCGCTCCGGATTTTTTACCGTCAACCGGGCTGATAACACGTCTGCAGTGGCCTGAAAGTAATGAGTCATTGCGGGTGGACGCCGGCTTCCGCGCGGGTGATCGTATCAGCGTGTACTACGACAGTCTGCTCGGTAAAGTCATTGCGTGGGCGCCGTCGCGTGAGCAGGCCATCAGCAGATTGTCCGGCGCGTTGTCGGCATTAGAAGTAAAAGGCATTCTGCATAATGCTGATTTTATTGGTGCTGTGCTGGATACCGAGGCGTTTGTCAAAGGCACTGTACATACCGCATTTTTACAGGAGCATGAGGCAGCGATTGCTGCTGCCTGGGAAAAACGTCAGTGGTCCGCTTCAATCGCTGGCAACGTAAACGCAAGTGATTGGGGCGCGATTGCCGGGTGGCGCAGCGGTGGACTCAATCCGTTCAGCCGTCAGCATCATCTGCAGGCCCTGTTTAACGGCGGTGAAGCATCGGCTGCAAGTGATGCCGATACTTTGATCTCGCAGCAGTCAGGTGCATCGCATCAGAGTCAGATCAAAGCACCACTGCCCGGTCGCGTTATAAAACTTTTTGTGCAACCCGGTGAATCGGTCAGCAAAGGCCAGCCATTGCTGATTATGGAAGCGATGAAAATGGAACACACACTGCGAGCTGGCACGGATGCGGTGATAGCCGCGCTGCACTGTTCGGAACAACAGATGGTGCAGCCTGACCAATTGCTGATTGAATTTACCCAGTCAAACAAGGCGGATGCTGCATGAGTCTGTTGCAACACAAAGACGCTTCCGGTAACACGGTGAGCATTGTCGAGATGGGCGCACGCGACGGGTTGCAGAACGAAGCGGCCCATGTCTCTGCCATCATCAAAGCAGGGTTGGTTGACCGCCTGGCAGCCTCTGGCTTGCAACGCATTGAAGCCGGCAGTTTTGTGTCGCCGCGCTGGGTTCCTCAAATGGCAGATTCCGCAGACGTTTTTGCGGCGATTACACGTTTGCCCGGCGTCAGATATTCTGCGCTGGCTCCCAATATGCACGGGTTTGAGCGAGCAGTGGCAGCGGGTGCTGATGAGGTAGCAGTATTTGCTGCAGCCTCCGAAGCCTTCAGCCAGAAGAATATCAATTGCAGCATCAGGGAAAGTATTCAGCGCTTTACTGATGTGTGCGAAGCGGCACGTGCACGCGGCATTCCGGTGCGCGGGTATGTATCTTGCGCCATGGGATGTCCCTATCAAGGCAAAGTGCCTGCTGACGACGTTGCAATGGCGGTGACTGAGCTGCTGGCACTTGGCTGTTATGAGGTTTCTATCGGCGACACCATTGGCGTTGGCACACCGGTATTGGTGCAGCAGGTTTTGAACCGTTGCCTGCAACAGGCGCAGGCCAGCCAGCTGGCGATGCATTTTCATGATACTTATGGTCAGGCCTTAGCCAATCTGCTGGCTGGTCTTGAGCTTGGCATCAGAACCATCGATGCCTCAATTGCCGGACTCGGCGGTTGCCCTTATGCCAAAGGCGCCAGTGGCAATGTTTCAACCGAAGATGTGGTGTATATGCTGCACGGCATGGGACTGGATACCGGCATTGATCTGGACAGGTTGATTGATACCAGTTACTGGATTTGCACTCAGCTGGGGCGCCGTAATATGTCACGCGTGGCTCTGGCCCGTGCAGGGTCAGTGCCCGACGAAGGGACCTGTGCATGAACGATGCTGTCAGATTACAAGAACCCCGGTTTTCACTTGCTGCCGGAACGCAACATGTCATGGGCGCCTGCCAACTGGTGGACTTTTGCCGTTGGCTGACAGCCACCCGGGGCCTGCGATTTCACAGTTATCAGGAACTGCACAGCTGGAGCATCAATCAGCGTGTAGATTTCTGGCAAGCCTGCATGGATTTCAGCGGGATAATTCTGCAACGGAAGGCGTCCAGTGTATTGAATCCGGGCGAACACTTCTGGCTTGATCGCTGGTTCACCGATGCCAAGCTTAATTACGCGCAGAATCTGCTGCATTTTCGCGATGAACATGCCGCACTCGTTTTCTGCGACGAGCAGGGTAATCGCGAAACCGTCACCTACGCAGAGCTACACCGCCGTGTTGCACATCTGGCCGCTTGGTTAAAAACGCAGAATGTTACAGCCGGCGATCGGGTTGCGGGATTTGCTGCCAACCGCATTGAAACCGTAATTGCCATGCTGGCAGCAACATCGCTGGGTGCCATCTGGTCATCATGCTCGCCGGATTTTGGTGTCGGCGGCATTCTGGATCGTTTTACCCAGATTGAGCCAACGGTGTTGTTTGCTGTTTCAGCGCATTGTTATGCCGGTAAAATAATTCAGCATCAGGCAACACTGGAAAAATTGATTGCCGGCCTGCCATCACTGACATCTGTTGTGTTGATGCCGGATCTTTACTCTAACCAAAACAACAAACCAGCGGCATCATCCACCTGCAAGGTCATTGAATGGCAACGCATACCCGGTCTTCTCACAGGCTTTAACAGTGCCCCCTTGCCTACACCTGTTCTCGAATTTTACGCCGCTGACTTTTCTGATCCCTTGTTTATCATGTACTCCTCCGGCACTACCGGCGTACCTAAATGCATCGTACACAGTGTTGGCGGCACCTTGCTGCAACACCGCAAAGAGCATCAGTTACACCTGAATTTAAAACGGGATGACGTGCTGTTCTATTTCACTACTTGTGGCTGGATGATGTGGAACTGGCTTGTCAGCGGCCTGGCGTCAGGTGCCACCCTGGTATTGTACGACGGTTCACCTTTCCATCCTGAACCCGACATTCTGATGCAGATTGCTGCGGAAACCGGTGTCAGTATTTTTGGTACGTCGGCAAAATATCTGGCTGCCGCCGAAAAAGCCGGTGTCAAAGCGCGCGGTAACCACAAGATTCAGAACATGCATACCCTGCTCTCAACCGGTTCACCATTAAGCGCCGAAGGTTTTGACTATGTCTACCGCGACATCAAAGCCGATCTGATGCTGCAATCTATTTCCGGTGGCACCGACATCATTTCCTGTTTTGTGCTGGGAAATCCTGTACAGCCGATTTATCGCGGCGAAATCCAGTGTGCAGGCCTGGGCATGGACGTCGCGGTATACAACGAAGACGGTCAATCCGAGCAACAACAAAAAGGCGAACTGGTGTGCCGCCAGTCATTCCCCAGCATGCCGGTTGGTTTCTGGAACGATGCCGGACACAAAAAGTACAAGGCCGCTTACTTTGAACGCTTCCCTGAATGCTGGACCCACGGCGACTATGCCGAGCATACCGCGCAGAATGGCTGGATCATCTACGGCCGCTCCGACACCGTGCTCAATCCCGGCGGCGTACGCATAGGCACAGCCGAAATCTATCGCCAGGTCGAGCAATTGGATTGGGTACTGGAAAGTGTCGCCATCGGTCAGGAGTGGGACAGTGATGTGCGCGTTGTGCTGTTTGTGCGTCTGCGCGAAGGACTCACACTGGACGACACACTGCGTGCCGAAATCCGGCAGCAGATCCGCACCGGCGCATCGCCCCGCCATGTGCCCGCCGTGATTGAACAGGTGCAGGATATCCCGCGCACCCTCAACGGCAAAATAGCCGAAACCGCCGTGCGCGAAACCATCCACAACCGCCCCGTCAAAAACAAAGACGCGCTGGCCAACCCGACATCACTCGTTGAATACGAAGCGCTGGCCGGGCAGTTACAACATTGACCGGCTGCAAGTTTGAAATTCCAGTGTAAAACTGGAAACCTACTTACTCGCAGCGGGTCTTTAGCTCCCGATGCTACGCAGCGTAATCCCGCAAATAGGGATTTATCAGGCTCTGATAAGGGATACCCTTACTTTCCGCCATTTCTTCAGCAACCGCGGACGCTCCTCCGTCCCCATTTACTTAAGTCAGAGCTCCTCAATCCTGATATCAGCAAACGAGCTGACAATCGGATGCCGGGACTTCAGCTTGGTTACATCAGCTCCGGTCTCCTGCGGCCGTACCACCCAGACAGTTTTGATGCCAACGGCGGCCGCTGCATCCAGCTCGGCCTCAACATCTGACAAAAACAGAATGTCTTCAGGTGGCAATGCTATCCACTCCGCCAGATTGCGGTAAGACTGCACTTCTTTCTTGGGCCCTATCGAGGTATCAAAATAGCCCGCAAACATCAGTCGCAGATCACCAAACACCGAGTATCGGAAAAACAGGCGCTGCGCTTTTTCTGACCCGGAGGAATATACATAGAGATTGATTCCGGCATCCAGCCACTCGCGCAGCTTGTCGGGTACATCCGGATAAATATGCGCCTGATACTCACCACGCTGATAACCCATTTCCCAGACCATGCCCTGCAGTGCTTTGAGCTCGGTAGATTTGTTATCTTCACGCATCCAGCGACGCAGCTGCTCGATCAGGGCTTCGGTGTTTTTAAGCGGAATTCCCGTATTATCACTCAGACTGCGCAATTGACGTGCCACGTCGCGCTCTTCTTTGTGTTTGCGGATGAAGTCAGGCAAGAACTGTTCGGCGTATACAAAAAGAATATCTTTCACAAACCGGATCGAGCTGGTAGTTCCTTCAATATCCGTGACAATTGCAATCGGCTTCATCGTGACTCCAGTCGGGAAAACGAGTCGGCAATAGCATTGCCGGTAAAGTGGGCTACCCAGCCCTCTGTATTATTAAAGAACCGGATGGCAACGAACTTCGGCCGCGGTCCCATATCAAACCAGTGAGGAGTATTGGCCGGCACGGAGATCAGATCACCCTTCTGGCACAACACCTCATAAACCCTGTCACCCAGATGCAGAGAGAACAGACCCTGTCCGTCCACAAAAAACCGCACTTCATCTTCGTTGTGACAATGCTCACTCAAAAACTTCGCCCGCAGCTCAGGCACTTTTGCCTGGACCTCCGGGTTGTCAGTGGCATCCAGACTGATGACGTCCACAGTCTGATAACCCTGCTCGGCAATCAGTTTGTCCACATCTGACTTATACGCGGCCAGAACCACTTCCTGGCTGTCTCCGGCTTTAACAGAAGCAGATGCCTGCCATTGTTCAAAACGGATACCGGCCTTGTTCAGTTCATTGGCAATTTCTGCCGGGCTGCTGCTGTCAAACAGCGGAGCCGACGGGTTTGAGTCGGCATAAATTGTCAGTGTGCTCATCAACGCCTCTCTTACACTTTTCTCAGCAGCATCTGATGCCAGTAATAATCCAGCAGATACTCCAGCGCCTCAATATGGCGCAAGGTTTCACCCAAATCGCGGCCCCAGCTATACAAACCATGACCTCTGATCAGATATGCATGCACAGTGCCACTATTACCAACACTGGCGCTCATCCAGCCATCAACCTGCCGGGCCAACGCAGCGATATCCTGGGTATTGTCAAATACCGGTATTTCAATCCGGCTGTTGTGCGTTTTGACGCCATTGAGTGCTTTCAGCAGCTCCAGACCTTCCAGCACAACCGGCCCGTCGCCATTCATCGACACCAGGGCAGCTTTCACCGAATGAGTATGCAGCACAGCACCTATGTTGGCATCACGCAGATACAGCTGCGTATGCAACAGGGTCTCGGCCGAAGGGGTATTCCCATCCAGAGAGCGACCATCCATATCCACCAGCATGATATCGCCGGGCTGCAGATTACCTTTATCACGACCAGAAACCGTGATGGCACAGCAATGGCCATTGAGTCGTTGAGAGAAGTTGCTGCTGGTAGCCGGGCAATAACCCTGGCTCCACAAGCGCTGCCCGGCTCTGATCAGCCCCGCAGCCGCCTGCTCAAAACCCTGTGGCCTTAAATCACTGTGTGTCGGATCAATGGTCTGTGCGTCATTCATAGCGCGGAATTATAGCTGCAAATACCCGGCAGCAGTAGCATCACAGAGCGTGTCAGATTCTCACACAGCCGCAAATCAATCGAGCACACACACCAGGCCCTTGAGATAGAGCGATTCGGGGAACGGCAGCGCCACCGGATGGTCCTGGGATTGATTCAGGTAGTGCGTGATTCTCCCCTCGCGGCCGGCATCCAGCAGCGCATCGGCGGTAATTTTCTGAAACAGCGCAGGATCTATGGCGCCTGAGCAGGAAAAACTGACCAGAGTGCCGCCCTTGTTGATCAAATGCGCAGCCTGCATGGCAATGTCTTTGTAAGCACGCGCCGCTTTCAGAAACTGCGACTTGGTCTCGGCAAACTTGGGCGGGTCCAGCACAACCAGATCAAAGAACCGCCCTTCCTGTTTCAGCTCACGCAGATAGTCAAACACATTGGCCTGAACCAGATCAGCCTGTTCCGGGCCAAATCCGTTGTGGGCAAGGTTGTTGGCTGCAATTTCCAGCGCCGGGCCGGAGGAATCGACATTGGTGACGTGTTCTGCTCCGCCCTTCAGGGCCGCCACACCAAAACCACCGGTGTAGGAAAAACAATTCAGCACGGTTCTGACCGGCGCAGGGCCGTTCAGACGATCGCGGCAATACTGCTGCACCAGCGAGCGGTTATCAAACTGGTCCAGGTAATAACCGGTTTTGTGGCCGGTGCGGATATTGATCTCAAAAATACGGTCCTGTTCGGTGATTTCGATGCTTTCAGGTGGCTCTTCACCCCACAATAAACCGGTTTGTTGTGGCAAGCCTTCATATTTACGGACTGCCACATCTGAGCGCTCATAAATACCCTTGCACGGCGAGAATTCAGCCAGCGCAGCAACGATGGTGTCACGCCAGAATACCGGGCCCGTGCTCAGAAACTGGCAGGAAAGGTAATCACCATAACGATCAACAATCAGACCCGGCAAGCCATCCGATTCTGCATAAATCAGGCGGATTGCAGTACGGGTCGGGCCCAGCAGGTGCGCCCGACGCTCAACCGCGCGTTGGACACGCGCGCGGATAAACGCTGCATCAACAGTGGCGGCCTCATCAAAGGTCCACATGCGCGCCCTGATCTGTGAAGAAGGCGAATAGGCAGCAAATCCCAACGCTTTGCCATCGGCATCCACTACTTTGAGAGTATCGCCGGGTGCGGGACTGCCAGACACGCTGGCGACCCCACCTGAAAAAATCCACGGGTGAAGACGGATGAGGGAGCTGTCGCGCCCCTTGTTTAACTGCAGAGTATTCATAGGTTTACCGGTTTTGAGGTAGGCAATGGGATATGTTCAAGATCGTCACCAGGCACGGCAGGAAATTCGCCTTTATTCCAGCGGTCACGTGCGGCGTCAATAGTGGCGCGATCATACGCAACAAAATTCCAATTGATATAGGGAACACGATCAAATTTTTTGCCGCCCAGCAGAACAAAGCGGCTGTTTTCATCGGCTGTGATCTCGCCATCACCCGCATCCAGCAAAACGAAGTCCCCTGCAATGTAGCGATTTCCCGCAATATTAAGCGCACCGGTAATGATAAACACTGCCGCTTCCATGCTGGTGTCAGGGTGTGCCAATGCCGTGCCTTTGTCAGCGATTGCATCCAGATAAAACATCGGCGAGAAAGTCCGTACCTGCGAACTGCGGCCATAAGCCTCACCTGCGATCAGACGCATCATCAGGCCCGGCTGGTAAATACACGGCAACTGCGTTTTTGAGACATGCTGGAAACCGGGTTCGGTGGCTTCGTGCTCGGGCGGAAGAGCCACCCACAACTGCAAACCATGCAACGGATGCGGCTGCGAGCGCACTTCCATGGTTTCACGCTCGGAGTGAACAATGCCATGGCCGGCAGTCATCCAGTTCACATCTCCGGGGAAAATCTCCTGCACCGATCCCAGGCTGTCGTGGTGCAGCATGCTGCCTGAGAACAGATAGGTCACTGTCGCCAGGCCGATGTGCGGGTGTGGACGCACGTTGATGCCCTCGCCCGCAGCAAAATGCGCCGGCCCGATGTGATCAAAAAAAATGAACGGCCCCACCATTTTTTTGTCGCGATGCGGCAGTATGCGGGAGACGGAAAATCCGCCCAGATCTTTATCATCACCAGTTAGTGCAGTTGCCATGTTTGAATCCTGTTTTCCGATCTGTCAGTTCATCGGCGCAGCACCTGTGACAAGGGCTTGCGCGCGGACGGCTTTTCTTTGGCAGCAACTTCTGCCGGCAGCGCGTCGGGCGTGTCTGCAATGCCAATGACAATGCCGCAGACTACCTTATGATCGTCGTCCAGTGCCAGATATTCAGCCACCTGCTGGTGGTGGATGCCACCCATGCCATGGGTATAAAGCCCCATTTGACGTGCCTGCAATGACATCGCCATCCACGCAGCACCGGCATCAAATTCTGCGTAATTGTTGGGTTTTCCGTTGTGTTCAAAAGTTTTTTTAACAACCACAAAACCGATGAGCGAGGCATTTTTTGCCCATATCCGGTTGCCCTCTGCCAGCAATGACAGATATTTGTCGAAACTCTCGTCTGTCGACAGATGAAACGTCCACGGCTGGGCATTAAAACACGATGGCGCCCAGCGTGCTGCCTCAAACAGGGTCTGGATATCCTCATCTGCTATTGCTGCCTTCCGGAAGGAGCGTGGTGACCAGCGGTGAGAAATGGTCTGATCAACGCCTGAAGCGATATCGCGGGCGGAAAAATCCGGCTTGAGTATGTCGGGGTATTTCATGATTGTTCTCCCTATTGAATTCCTGATCCCATCTTAGCTGATCAGGGCTCCTGATACCCCATTGGTCTGAACTCCAGCTGACTCAGCGCAGGGTCGGACGAAAAATACAGACCTATCCGCTGCGTCGAGCTGGCGGGCAGGTAGTCAATAACAGCCACTGAACTTTCCACATCCCCTGCGTCGCTCGTCAGTCGCATCTCAATGTGGAGTTCAGCTGCTGTACTGTCGCCGGTATTATTTATATCAACAAAAACCAGAAATCGATCGCCCAGTTGTTCTGTTCCGACAATTTCGAAATTGAAGTCAGGCGGTCTTTTGTGATTATTTAATGCCGAATACAACAAGAAAAATACCATACAGCAGAAAAGCATGAAGCCAGCCAGCCCAATCAGCTTTTCCCACAATGGCGTTTTTGTGAGAAACAAAGGGGATTTGATCGCACGCGAATTTTTAGAGTGTGCCCTTTTTTTTTGCAAGTTATCCACTCCTAAATAATCAATCGGGCAGCCGCCGCACCAATACCTGAAGGAAACATAAGAACAATGACATTGCCGATAAGGGCACCAAAACCCAGACCGTCTGTTTTACCGAACACCCATAACAATAAAACACTGATGGTGGCTGCCACGGTCAATGCCAGACAGGTGTGATAAATACGGCCCACAAATGTGTCCGGTGTATCTTTTATTTCAGAGCCTTTGGAATAGCTTCCGGCATGTACAAATATATACATCACAAGACAAGTCATCAGAAACAGACCTAACAGATGCCAACGCGACATTTGGTAGGCAATCATCTGAATTTCATCGGTCGGGGCGACATTGAGCGCAAGAAAAAGTGCGCCGACTGCCAGAACAACAAATTTATCGGCCTGACTTTTTTCTTCCGCCCTGTCGTGTTCTCCACTCCCAAGTTCACTTCTGCCCAGCAGCGCACCAAGACTTGCGGGTATTGCCTGCAACATGAATATGGTGAAATTGGTTTCTGCGGCATGCTCGAGCGACGCAGTGTGGAAAAGAATCAGGGAAAGACCTGAGAGCAGAAAACCAAATGCGTAGGCCACGAACACATCGATTATATTGTCGATCAACTCCCGGCTTTCTGTGAAACCAATAACACTGGATACCCCCACCAGCAAAGGCAGACTGATTATCAGAAGACATAACAAACGCAAGGGATCAACGTAAAACCCTAACCACCACATCTCCATCGTCATTGTCATCGGCATGCCGAATACCACGGCACCGCCTACCGCTCTGCCAACCCCCCGCCATTGAGCCGCGCCTGAGTCCACTGATCCGCTGTGAGATGTTGATAACATGGGCTAAACAGTCTCCGGTTTAAATCTCTCCGGTTGACCACAGACAGAGGCTGATGGTTCCATTTGCCACAATCATGGGGTGTGCTGTAGTGCCGAGCAGTGCCGAGTAGTGCCGAATAGCTCCGGGATGTACCGAGATGTGCTCTGACGTGAGGTGACGCGGCATTTAGCACTGAAACTTTCTGATTACTTCCGGGTCATTTGTAATAGGGCCACGCAAAAAAAAAGGAAGGAGCGTTATGGCAAGGTCGATATGGAAAGGTGCAATAAGTTTCGGGCTCGTTCATATCCCGGTATCACTGCAGTCAGCGACTTCGTCGCAGAATGTCGATTTCGACTGGCTGGATGAACGCACCATGGACCCTGTGGGTTACAAACGAATCAACAAGACAACCGGCAAGCCGGTTAACAGCGAAAACATTGTCAAAGGCGTGCAGTACGAAAAAGGCAAGTACGTTATTCTGAGCGAAGAAGAAATAAAAGCTGCCCATCCGAAAGCAACACAGACCATCGAAATTTTTGCATTTGTTGACTACCCGCAGATCCCTCTGATTAATTTTAGAAAACCTTATTTTCTGAACCCTGGCCGGCGAGGAGAAAAAGTTTATGCACTGTTGCGCGAAACTCTGGTGAAAACAAATAAGGTTGCGTTGGCTTACGTGGTGATTCATACCCGCCAGCACCTGGCAGCGCTGCTGCCGCGGGAATCGGCGCTGGTACTGATGTTACTGCGTTGGCCCGGCGAAATGCGAAGCGTATCGTCGCTGGACCTGCACGAATCAGCAGTTCATCCCGATCTGACAGCTAAAGAAAAAGCAATGGCAGAGCGCCTGGTTGAAGACATGTCTTCTGACTGGGACGGTGACAACTACCGCAACACATTTGATGAAAACATCATGGCACTGGTGGAAGAAAAAGCCGAGGCCGGTGAAATTTCGGCAGTCCATGAGGCTGACGAGTCACCCGAAGAGCGTAAAAGTGCGGATGTTATCGATCTCACTGAACTTCTCAAACGCAGTCTCGGAAAAAAAACCAGTGCAAAACCCAAAGCCAAACCAAGCGCTACAAAAACTGCTGCCAAAAAACCCGCCACAAAAACCCGCAAATCCTCAGCAGCCAAAGGATAGCAGGAGGTAGTGCGTTATGGCAGCAGGCCAGAGCGATTACACAAGGAAACGGAATTTCGATGTCACCCCGGAGCCGCGCGATGTAGACGCAAAGCAGCCACGACGTGCAACGTCTGGAAAACTGCTGTTTGTTATACAAAAGCACCATGCGCGGAACCTCCACTATGATCTGCGACTGGAGCTGAATGGGACATTGAAAAGTTGGGCGGTGCCAAAAGGCCCTAGTCTGGATCCCGATATGAAACGCCTTGCGGTTCATGTTGAGGACCACCCGATCAGTTATGCAAAGTTTGAAGGAGACATCCCGGAAGGAGAGTATGGTGCCGGCCACATGATCATCTGGGACACTGGCATCTGGAAACCCGAGGGTGACGCACAACAGGGCTACCTCAAAGGCAAACTCAAATTTACATTGTTCGGAGAAAAACTCTCAGGCGCCTGGAATCTGATACGCACACGATTCAAGGATTCAGATAAAGATCATTGGCTGCTGATCAAAGAGGAGGATTCCGCCGCCCGCAGCAGCGACGACTACGATATTCTGGAAGCGCTCCCGGACAGCGTTGGCAAGCGCTCCAGAAAGCACCCTTCATTCCCGATGGCAATAAGCCCTCAATTGGCCACGCTGGTCAGCCAGCAACCAGCGGGAAACTGGTTATACGAAATAAAATATGATGGTTATCGCGTAATGACACGGATCACCCGGGGCAAGGCGAACCTGTTTACCCGCTCCGGCCTCGACTGGACAGATCGCGTATCTGAATTGGCGCAGGTGCTGGCCTCCATGGGGCTGACAGACAGTTGGCTGGATGGGGAGATAGTGGTGCTGGATAAAAACGATTTGCCCGATTTCCAGGCTCTGCAAAATGCGCTGGATCGTGGACAAAACAGCAACATTGTTTATTTTCTGTTTGACGCGCCCTGGCTGAACGGAAAAGATTTACGGAACGCGCCCTTGACAGAACGGCGTGACGCGCTCGAAGCTGCTATGGCAGCCAATCCCCACCCGCTGCTGAAATTTTCAGAAGCGTTCTCCGGCGACGACTACCAGAGCATTTACCATAGCGCCTGCAAGATGGCCCTCGAGGGTATCATTGGAAAACGTGCGGACAGTCCCTACCGTTCTACGCGTAACAATGACTGGGTGAAACTCAAGTGCAAGTTGCGACAGGAATTTGTAATCATCGGGTTCACCGAACCCAGCGGCAGTCGCGAAGGATTCGGCGCCCTGCTTCTCGGAGTGTACAGCGCCGGGGAAAGCCAGCAGCTGATTTATTGTGGTAAGGTCGGCTCCGGTTTCAACGATTCACAACTCAAAGAAATTTATAAAAGCCTGCGCAAACTCGGACGAAAAACCACACCGCTGGAGCAGGAACCGTCAGATCTCACCCGGGGCACAACTGTACACTGGGTGCAACCGAAACAGGTATGCGAAGTCGAATTCGCACAATGGACAACCGGGCATCTGGTTCGCCATGCGGTATTTGTGTCAATGCGCGAAGACAAACCGGCAACGGAAATTGTGCGCGAGCGTGCGGCTCATCATTCCAATAAAGTAGCAGGTGTCACCATCAGCAATCCGGAGCGTGTGATTGATGAAAAAAGCGGCACACAAAAGATAGATCTTGCTGCTTTTTATGAGTCCATTGCTGACTGGCTCCTCCCCCATCTGAAAAGCCGGCCAGTCTCGCTATTAAGAGCTCCGCAAGGCGTATCAGGAGAAGTTTTTTTCCAGAAACATGCCGAAAATCTCTCCATTCCTGATGTCAGGCATCTGGATCCTTCCCTGGATCCGGGTCACGACAGTTTGCTTGAGATCACGTCAGTCAAAGCTCTGATTGGCAGTGTGCAGATGGGGACTATCGAGTTTCACACGTGGGGTGCAACAAAAGAGCACATTGAAAAACCTGACCGGATCACTCTGGATCTAGACCCCGATCCGGAATTGCCCTGGCAAAAAATGATCGAAGCAACTCAGCTTCTGTGCTCTGTGCTTGATGAACTGGGCTTACAGTACTACCTGAAAACCAGCGGCGGCAAAGGCATGCATGTAATTATCCCTGTCGCCCGCCACCTGAGCTGGGATGCTGCCAAGCAGTTCGCCAAGGGCATCAGCCAGTTTATGGCAAAGCAACTACCTGACCGGTTTGTGGACAAAATGGGCCCAAAAAACAGAATCAACAGAATTTTTATCGATTATTTACGTAACAGCCGTGGGGCGAGCACTGTTACGGCCTATTCCGTACGTTGCAGGCCCGGCTTGCCGGTCTCCGTGCCGGTAACCCGAGATGAGCTGACAGACCTGAGCAGCGCCGCCCAATGGCATACCGGCAATCTTCGCGAACGGTTGCAGTCGCTTGAAACAGATCCGTGGCAAGGATATGAAAACCGGCAGCGCATCACCAAAAAAATGTACCAACGACTGGGCATATCTGAGTGAGTGTTTGATGCTCAACATATCGCAAACAAGGAATCTGACATCATGACAGAGACGTCCCGGATGGCGGTTGAAAAACCGGTTCAGCACCAGCGCAGGTCCCGTAAGCAGATAATCGTTACCGGCATTGTTGTGCTGGTGCTTATTCTGATTGGCCTTCGTATGGCACTTCCCACACTGATGAAGGATTATCTGAATCGACAGATGGCGAATATGGGCGATTATCGCGGGGTTGTTGCAGATGTCGATATTGCTCTCTGGCGAGGCGCATACAGTCTGCATGCGTTGAATATCAGCAAAGTTGATCAGGACGTCCCGGTACCTTTTTTCACCGCTGAGATTATAGATCTTGCCGTCAGTTGGGGTGCGTTGCTGCGCGGCGCCGTGGTAGCAGAAGTGGCGTTTCTGTCTCCCACGCTGCATTTTGTGGATGGCGGAGATCAGGAATCCCAGGATGGTTCCGGCACGGACTGGCGTATGGCTCTGCAGGAGATTACTGCCATCAATATTAATGAACTCACTGTCACTAACGGCGAATTACATTTCCATAACTTCCAGTCTGATCCGCCCGTCAATCTGGCGCTGACGAACCTGGAAGGCAGCTTTACCAACTTGAGCAACGTCGAGCGACGTGACACTCCGATTTACGCAAATTTTAATCTGAGTGGCCGCATGCTGGACACCGCATCCGCCAGCGTGTCGGGCAATCTGGACCCTCTGGGCGATTTCCGGGACTTTATTATCGCAATGCGAATCACAGACATCGAGCTGGAGCAACTGAACGATCTCACCGAGGCCTATGGCAATTTTGATTTCGAGTCAGGCAATGGTGACTTTGTAATGGAACTACAGGCGGAGGCCGGGGCACTGACAGGTTATGCCCGACCGGTGCTTGATAATGTGGCAATTCTGGATCTCGAATCTGATAGTGAAAAAGGTCTCCTCAATGTTGTCTGGGAATCTTTAGTAGCAGCGATGGGACAAATTTTCCGAAACCAGCCGGCAGATCGCATCGCGGCAGATATAGATATCCGCGGCGATCTGAATCAACAGGACGTCAGTACCTGGCAGGCATTCCGGTCACTAATACGCAATGCTTTTGTGGAAGCCTATGAAGCGCAATTCAGGCCATAACCCTATGAACCTTTCAGATACAAGACGGTCAACCGCAGTAACACTACATTAACCGACGACGGAAGTACTTACGATGAATGTACAGGATGTTATGACCCGGGACGTTGAGTATATCCCTTCAGATACCACACTCGCTGAGGCTGCGTTGAAGATGCGCGATAGCGACACAGGCTTTTTACCGATAGGGGATTCGGATCAATCCAAACTGCAGGGCGTCATTACTGACAGAGATATTGTTGTGCGGGCGATAGCCGCAGGAAAAGATCCAAACAAAGCCACTGTCAAAGAGTTTAAAACGGACAAGGTCCTGTACTGCTACCAGAGTGACAGCGTTGAATCAGCCGCAGAGAATATGCGGGAGCAACAGGTGTACCGGCTGGTTGTACTTGATAACAAAGATGACAAACGTCTGTGTGGTATTGTCAGTCTGGGTGACGTGGTACGTCATGACAATGAAAACCTTGGCGGAAAAACAGCTCGCGGTATCAGTGAGGGGAAGACGCATTGAACTGCGCTTTTTTTCAGACTGGTTGAGTTCCGTAACCTTGTAACGGCTGCTGACAAGGGGATGATAAGATGGTGCCCGGGACCGGAATTATAACTCGAAGCTAAGATTATGAATTATATATATTTATTTAATTATAAAAAATCACAGGATACAAATAGTATACATAACCTCCTCCCCTTGCCTGTCTTTATAAGCATAGCAGCCCCATTTTTGACGTTTACTGATTGGGCTTACCGCAGTAACGATCTTTACCTAATTTTCCATCCCACTCTATCTGGACATCAACGCATCAACGCCTGAGACAAGGTGTAGGATTTTTTTTGCTCGCTAGGGAAGGAAGTTGTCATACCAAATCCGGCTCAAAACCGACCTGAATTTACTAAATTATTCCGCACTAATTTGAACGATTTTCCACACCATTTTTAATGTCTAAAAGCAGGACTTACCAGCCGCTGATTTGCAGCTCCTTACTCGTCTTTTGCAAAAGTTGTAAAAACCATCTCCCCTACCCCTTTTTGACCGTCTTATATTTCGCCTGTGACACCTGTGACTCTGTGACAGTCTTTTATATCAATAACTTGCAGGCGACTAAAGGCACTTTTTTGTCACAAAGTCACAGATTTTGAAGGGCCAATTCAATAGTAGCAGCAAAAAAAAGCAAATTTTTACCAAAACCTGTCATAGGTGTCACAGATTTGAAAATGGCGACCTGTGACAAAATATAGGATATAAATGAATGAATAATAGTAATTTTTTTTGTTTGTCACAGATGTCACAGGTGTCACAGGTGTTTTTATAAGAGGCTGAATTTTACCCATACCATTCCTCCTGGCGAGCAGAAAAAATGAACAGGAATAGCGATTGGAATTTCCCCCTGAAACACGTGGGCAAACCTGCTAGTTAGCCGGCGGATAGAGCACCGAAAAACCATCCAATAATTGAGCGTGGCATCCAATTTTGTTGTTGAGGCAAAGGCATCAATGATCAGTAGAATTTTGGCTATGCCATTTCGTTCTGTAGGAGAAGAGGACAAAAAAAAGCCCCTCAACGGGGCTTATGGGATTAAGCAGCTTTCGGTTCCCATCCTGAGGGTGTTTCCATAAAGCTCAGTTCTCGCTCCAAGTCTTGAATCTGGTTATCCAGTGCAACAAACCTGTCCATTAGATCCCTAAATTTGCCATCCACATGACAGTATTCCAAGTAGAACTGGCGGACAGCGCGGTCCACTAAATCTGGGATATTGCCACTGCGTTCGTAAAGAGAAATGCTTTGCTCATCCTTTCCCAAAAGCCGCCCAAGTGCTTTCTGGGACATATCCATTTCTAGGCGCAGAAACCTGAACTCAGCTTCTGTCAATGGAGCTGTGCCTTCGCTAAGGGCCAAACCGATAGCGCGATTCAGGCCATCCACATCATGTATGGAAACGCCTTCCCCATAAGGGGTTTCCCGGATCTCGAACCCGTTTTCTAGCCAAACATTTGGTAGGCCACATTCGATGTAATGGTATCTGTGATTGCTCATAGTATTCTCCAGGTAGTCACGACGATGACCGTTCGCCTTTCCTCCTCAATTAGTACGGCTTGAACTGCAAGTCGCCTGCCGGCGACGGTATGGAGCAACTCCACTTGCCAGTTGCTTTTGTCGTTTATAAATCCCTTACCTTGCTGTTGCCCATGCCTGAGACAGCGGTTGACCTCTGAGCGGGTTATCCCGCGTTCAATCATTCGCTGTTTGGCATGGTTGGTAATGATGATGTTTTCTGACTGCTCGGCCGCCGCCTTGATAGCTCTAGCTACCGTGTACTTGTTTATCGCGGGAATAGGCGTTGGGTTCGTCATACCCATAATTATTATGGGTTGCGAGTGAATAGTCAATGTACATTCATAACGGAACAGAAAGCCTGTTTTTACATCCAGCCAGAGTACAATCAAAAATCACTAGCCGTCAGCGCTATTACGGGAGATAAGCTGCTGATATTGTTGCAGGAATGCGTAATTTTGAATAAATCCCTCATGCTGCTTAGCCTGGGCAAGCGGCGATCTTGGTTACTGTCTGCTGAGAGGTCCACCTGCGTAAATAGTAATAGGCAAAGAGCGCAGGCGGGGCGGGGTATTGACGGCGCGCTAAGGGAGTAAACAGAGAGATGGCTGACTGCGCACAACGCCATGGAGGCGTTGCCACCGTTGCGGCGAAACATTTCTGGCATCTATCTTGTTAAGCGAAACATTATAGTGATAAAATCCCGCTTAACGAAACTCAACGAGATTAGACTATGCCAATTTCTACGCAAGATTCGATACCTGCACTCTTGGTTCGAGATGTGCCCCGTGATTTAGTGATGGCCGTTGAGGAAGCGTTAACTGTTGGAGCTCAAAGGGCATTTATAGCATCCACTGGTATGGACAAAGGACACTTGCCTCATGCACTTGGCCAGCTTCGCCACTTTCACATGAATGAGTCCTTCCATCGAGCGTTAGAGATAGCTTCCGCTTCGCCATCGCCAGTTAAGGGAAACAGTATCGTAACGGGCCGCACTGGAATATTTGCTCTTGCGCGTTTTAACATTCCCCAGGGGATCTGGGTAAATGGTCGCCGCAGTCGGACTCGCCGCCAGATGTCCGCTGCAAATAAGGCCATCGAGCCATTGGTTATAGCAGACCTTCTTGATGAATATGTTACTCCTTCTGCAGCTACGGCGTTTTTTGTTGCCTGCTTCTCAGGCTCATTAATTTTTCAGCCAGACGTTCCTGTCTCAGTACAAATTGCAGTGCCTAATAGAGATATGACCGGATGGCTTTTCAGAGAACCGCTTAAGGATTTTCTGCAGCGCTATGAAGAAATACCCACAAGCCAAGAAGATTTGGTTACACCAGTCCTTAAGAAATCTAAAAAGAAAAGTGACGAAGGAATCGAATTATGAGTCGCGGTGGAGTGCTAGGTTTTCAAAGCGATCGCCTAAAACAAATACTGGCTGCACGGCGTCTTACTCAGCTGCAGTTAGCATCATTGGTGGGAGTATCCCCTGGAACTGTCAGTAAATGGCGCGCAGGATCTCAAGCGCCTGAACGCAGTGCTTTGGACCGATTAGCTAGCGTTGTGAACGTAGCACCTGAATGGTTTACCAGAGGGACTCTGAAACCGGTCTCACTCCCTCTTTTTCGGAGTAACGCTTCAGCACATGTTGCTGCTCGTGCGATGTTGGAAGCGCGACTGGAGTGGGCTCAAGACTTAGCGTATTCGCTATCTGAATTCGTGGATTACCCACAACTCAATTTGCCAAGAAGGGAATTCCGCAATCCTGACGAGATATCTTCAGAAGATATTGAGCTCGCAGCGAAAGAGTGTAGAGACCTGTGGCGTCTCGGTAGAACTGCCATACAGGATCTGGCTTTGGCGGTAGAAGGCGCAGGAGTAATATTAGTTAGAGAGGAAACCGGAATATCTCAGATTGAAGGGCTGTCCGCATGGAGCGAAACGTTAGATAGACCGATGATTCTGTTATCCGCCGACAAGGATAATGGCTATCGAAGTCGATTTGATCTCGCTCATGAGCTTGGGCATTTGGTTCTTCATCGTTTTATATCCAGAGCAACAGATCGCGAACGTCATAACCAGATGGAAAAGCAAGCTCATAGATTCGCCGGGGCTTTTTTGTTGCCAGCAGAGACATTTGCTAGCGATGTCCGGACTCCTGTCACGCTTGATGATCTTTTATTGTTGAAAAGAAGATGGGGGGTGTCTGTGGGTGCTATCGTCATGCGTCTTTGTGCATTGCAAATACTCGATGACGATAGCGCGCAGTTATTGTTTAAACGGCGATCGGCCAGATGGGGAGGTAAGTCGGAGCCTGGCGATGCGGATAGGAAGCCAGAGCGTCCAAGGCTTTTAAATCGCACAATTGGATTGCTGGTAGAGGAGAATGTGATGCCATTAGAGGCTATCCCCAGGCACATTGGGTTATCTCCCCACGATATCGAGAAGCTGGCTGGGTTGCCAGAGGGCTATTTTCAAGGTAAAACAAAAATAGTTGAACTGGCACGTTTACGGGCACCTTCGAGTGAAGAAGTTGCCGTCGGTAGAAAGAGCGGAACGGTATTACCATTTAAGTTACCGTCGAACTAGTCACTATGAATCAGGTCGTCGATCAAGAGCGCGCTCCATCTTTAGCTGTAGTTCCTGCCAAATGGGTGCAGGGAAAGGTATTCGAGGTAATGACCGGTTACAGCACTGATGCGCAGGACGCAAAGCGTAAACGAGGCATCTGGGAAGAAGGCGTTATTTGGATAAAAGCACCCGATGGCCGGATCTTGTATAACTGGAAGGCTTACGACGCATGGGTAGAGGGTTAGACGGCTACCCGCAACGGGTTTCTTATTAGGTGTAGCTACTTTCGTCAGGCTTGATCCGTCAATTTCAAAATTTCTCAATATTAACTAGCGATCAGTAGAATTCCAGAAAGCCTCCATCTTGTGATGATTTTACAGTTATTCCGTGGCAGAGATTGCGCGCGGCGAGCTCGACCTTACAGGGCGGGCAGAACCAATTGTGAGACTGGTCTATCCTAAAGACTTCCGTACCAATGATCATGATACAGTTGCCATCAATTTTGTCAGTCGCAACCACGCCAGGGATTCCTTTAGTGGCAAGCCACGATTGCAGGTCTTCTGCGTCACCAATATCCGTTGGTGCGCAAACTAGCTTTACCATTACACCAGTCGCTATCGCTGCCTTGAGAATACTTAAAGCAGGGATAAGCTGAGAGGAAAGGTCTTGTTGTTCCCCTTTTGGTTCTGGCTTGATGAAAACACCTATCCACGTGGCCATGATCTGATCCTACGCAATGACGCCTAAGGCTTTGAGGCGAGACGCCGCCCCCGACGCTGCAAACGCACTGGATTGTTTAGGATGTAACTCGAAAGGCAGTCTTGGGATCGGAAGCCTTTGTTCCCCAAATACACTGGAGTTGTAAGCTGCACGACAGTGGCGCTCTATGAATTGGTATACAAAATTTTGGACTCGGCGCGTTGTCATTTCCGATTCAGCCTCATCCACAGAAATTCCAACACTAGGTGCCACACTGGCAAGCTCCTGCACTAAAATATCGGTAGAAAGAATGGATTTCTCTTTGTTTACTACGTGAAGCAGCAAAGCTGCGAATTCCTTGCCTTCATCGGTTGAAAAAACAGACTCAGCAGCAGCATCCAGAGTTTCCTTGATCCTTATGCTTTCGACTCGATTAAAGTTGGCAACGTAGGAAGCGCGAAGCTGGCAGGTGAGAATTTGCAGATCACTAAAGTTCGGTTGCAATTCATCGATAAGAACCCTGAACTCCTGTTCAGTTTCCCTGGCGATTAATTCGCGGCGTTTCAGCTCCCGAATGTCCTTTGATACTTCGCCGCCAGAGGAAACAAGTGCATTTTTCCATTCATTAGCGGCGAGAATCGATTCCTCTTTTGAGGCTTCACACGTTTTCCGGTACTTGGCTATAAGGTCGCCAGTTTGAGATAGTTTCGCTCGGATCTCCAAGTAATACGACTCACTAGCTTCAAGTGAATTAGCCACTACATGATCTGTACTATTTGACTTAGTTAAGGTTTGAGTTCTCATTATATTTCTCCTGCCGTTTATGGGTTTAGTTTGCTGATTGCAGCTTCTCGGGGTTTACTTGATAGAACCATCCACGCCCCCCACCTGGAAGTCGCTTCTGTACCTGGTTCCATTTATTGCCTGTTGAAACTTCTCCAGCTTCGATGGCGCTGGCATTCTTCAAAGCCAATAGAATCCTTTCCTTGCTGAAGCCTTTTGCGGCTTCCTTAATCGCGGGTAAAGTGAAAAAGTAGACGCGATCACCTACACCGAGTGGTTGATCGTAGTAGCCCGCCCGATTATGAACCGAGCGGGGAGAATCCCCGACTTCACGAAGACTGGAGAACCGGCTGTCTCCATGCGCCGCAATGAAGTCAGCAATGCCTTGCAGTATTTGCCGATCTTCAGAGTTGCCGTTCCCCACAGTCTCGAGCCACTCTCCAAATAACTTCTTGCAGGCGCTAAGTACAGTGCCTTTCCTCCATGGCAACACCCCCTTACCTATTGCATATTCTCCTGCTGTTGCCACGGCGCAAAAACGATCAGCAACACGGCCAGCTTGTGCGCTCCCCGAATCGAAGTGCAGACGTAACGTTCCATAAAGTGCTGGTATCTCTTCTTTGTCTTTACCTTTGAGTAAAGCTTCGATCAAGGCTGGCCCAGCTTGACCGAATGAGTTTGTAACGGCCACAGATAAGGCCCGATGGAATGCCTCGCCAGTCATTTCATGGGTATTGTCGAACGCGCGGAACTTCCGGGTACCGGCATTTATGTCTACCATGCGCAGCTCAGCACCAGCATGAGCTGGATTACCGGACAACGCAGCATGTTCTGTCAGCGGACGCTCCCCGCTTGAGAGGAAAAAAAGACGCCAGACCTGTTGAATTGCACTTAAAAGTGACCCACTTTCCCCCAAGAATTGCATCGAAAATTGACCCACGTATAACACTACCCTCGCGACCATTGAGCGGGGGTTTCAGGAGTGATAAACGTGGCATTATTGAGTGTAATTCGAC
>JAUSCD010000002.1 GCA_030651695.1 Pseudohongiella sp.
CCCCCCCCCAAAACTCCTCCGTCCCCATCCCGCACCCACCCCCATAAAAAGGACTCTATGAAAATAGCTATCGCCGGAACCGGCTATGTCGGGTTGTCAAACGCGGTGCTGCTGGCCCAGCACAATGAAGTCATCGCGCTGGACATTATCAAAGATAAAGTCGACATGATTAACCGTCGGCACAGCCCGATTGTGGACGCGGAAATAGAGCAGTATCTGCAGCACAAAACGCTGAATCTGACAGCCACGCTGGACAAATATCAGGCCTATGCAAACGCTGATTTTGTGATCATCGCCACGCCGACCGATTACGACCCCAAGTCCAACTATTTCAATACACGTTCGGTCGAGGCCATCATCCAGGACGTCACGGCCATCAACCCGAATGCGGTAATGGTCATCAAGTCCACTGTTCCTGTGGGTTTCACGGCAGATGCCTGCCAGCGCTTCGGAACCAGTAACCTGCTGTTTTCACCTGAATTTCTCCGCGAAGGCCGGGCATTGCATGACAACCTGTACCCCAGCCGTATCATCGTGGGGGAGCGCTCCGCGCGCGCGCAAACCTTTGCGCAGCTGCTCAAACAGGGCGCTATCAAACAGGATGTCGAGATTCTGTTTACTGACTCAACTGAAGCCGAGGCCATCAAGCTGTTCTCCAACACCTACCTGGCCATGCGTGTCGCCTACTTCAATGAGCTCGACAGCTATGCTGCAAGCCATGGCCTGGACACCCGGCAGATCATCGACGGCGTCTGCCTTGATCCGCGTATTGGCAATCACTACAACAACCCCTCGTTTGGTTATGGCGGCTATTGCCTGCCCAAAGACACCAAGCAACTGCTGGCCAACTATGCAGAAGTGCCGCAAAACCTGATCCGCGCCATCGTGGATTCCAATACCTCGCGCAAGGATTTTATTGCCGATAACATTGTCAGCATGAATCCAAAAATCGTCGGTGTTTATCGACTGATCATGAAAGCCGGCTCGGACAATTTCCGTGAATCCAGCATTCAGGGCATCATGAAACGCATCAAAGCCAAGGGCATTGAAGTGGTCGTGTACGAGCCAGAATTAAAAGAGACGGAGTTCTTCCGGTCGCGCGTGATTGAGGATCTGGCGGAGTTCAAGCGGATCAGTGACGTAATCGTCGCCAACCGCATGACGGATGTGTTGAAGGACGTGGAACAGAAGGTCTATACCCGGGATCTGTTTGGGGCGGATTGATGGGGCATTGCTTCAAATGGGGACGGAGGAGCAAGCTCCTCCGTCCCCATTTGAAGCATTGCCGCACCAGCGCGGCGCAACACAGACAAAAACCATCCGCACCAAAATAGCTCGTGCGCGCTGACCTCAATTCTTCTGCGAGTTTACAGCAGCGGATCAACTACGCACCCCCACCCGCAGCCACCACCTCTGGATTGCATTTTTTCCTATTAAAAACATAATCTTGATAAGCACCTGCACTTTCAGACAACAAATTCAAAAACTACGTTAATGACCCTAGCGTATATCTGAAATCAAAAACTTTGGCATGACTTGTGCGACCCCCTCTTCGACCGATTGCTACCGGCCGACCTCCAATAAGTACCTTGCAATTAAAATGAGAGGACACAAAATGCCAGCGCTACAACGCAAAAAGACTAACCCACACAAGATCAAAGCTCTCTCAGCCGCTATTTCATTTGCGCTATTTCCTCTGACCTCACCTGTTTACGCGCAAAGCTCCGATCAACCACAGCTTGAAGAAGTTGTCGTCACAGGGTCACGTATCACTCGTTTTGAAGGCGACTATGTCGCGCCAGTTTTGTCGCTCGGTGCCGAGCAAATGCAGCAATCCGGAAAAGTGAATATTGAAGACTTTGTCAGCGAAGTGGCAGCGCTGATAGGTTCCACCGGCTCCTTTGAATCTGCAAGCGGATCAGGCGGCACACGCACCGGTATCAACTCACTGAACATGCGCAACCTCGGTACCAACCGCACACTGGTGCTGGTTAACGGCCGACGCCACGTCAGTTCTGTCGCCACCGGCGAGCCGCTGGTTGACACCAACACGATTCCTACAGCGTTGATTGACCGGGTCGACATCCTCACTGGCGGCGCATCCGCAGTGTATGGCGCCGACGCTGTGTCAGGTGCCGTCAACTTCGTGTTGAAAAACGATTTTGAAGGGTTTGCCATGCGCACCCAAGCTGGCATGTCAGGCCAAAGCGATGCAGAAGAATTCTTTGCTTCTTTTGTCTGGGGTAACAACTTCGCCGAGGGCCGAGGCAATGTCACCGCCAGCTACGAATACCGAAAACAGGAGTCGCTGCAGATTTTCGAGCGCGACTACGGACTGGCCAAACGTGTCTACATGGTCAACAACCCGGCAGAGTTCCGCAAAACAGACGATCCCACTGTGCCCGACCGTATTGTCGCCGGTGACCGCCGCTATATATTCACCGCGCCAGACGGCCGCTACGATGTACTTGGTTTTAACACAGCGACCGGTCGCGCACTGCGTTTTGGTGACATAAAACTGAACGCGCGCGGCGAACCTTTTGATCAAGGCATCCCGGTTTCTGGCTCCGCCTCCCTTGGCGGCGACGGCACACCCACTGCCTATTTCACCAGTCAGTTTTTGCCAGACACCGACACACATGCAATAAATCTGAACGGACGGTACGATATCAGTGAACGTGCCACCGCTTTCAGCGAACTGAAATATGTCCGCACAGGGGCCATCAACCCACAGTCATCATCGTTCACCTCAGTGCTCGAAATCGGACTGGACAACCCGTTTATTCCGCCAGCATTTTTTAATGCCCTGACCGGCATCCAGGATCCCGTGCTCAATCTTGCGCGTGATGACCTTGAACTGCGCGCACTCAACGATAACACCCGCGAAACCACCCGCGTTGTTCTTGGCCTGCGTGGCGAACTGACTGACTGGCTGGACTACGAAGTGTCGTACAACCATGGCATCACCGATGTCACGGCGCGCCTGCAGAATATGCGCCGCGAAGATCGCTATTTCGCTGCGCTCGATGTGGTAAGAGATCCTGTCACAGGACAGGCAACCTGCCGTTCCAATTTAAACCCGGCAGCAGTGCCTCCGCATGATGCGGTGGTATCGTCTTACAATCCCTCGGTATGGGGCGATCCGGCCAACAGCACCTTCACCCCCGGTCCGAACAGCGGTTGCGCGCCGTTCAACCCGTTCTACAACGGCACTGATGGCTATTTCACCCCCGGCGTACTGAGCTCATCCAACCCCAATGCCGCTGCCGTCGCATTTATCACCGGCGGCGGTGTGCCACTGATAGACCGTGGTGAAGTCAAACAGACTGTTGTAAACGGATTCGTGGCCGGCAACACCTCCGGGCTCGGTTTCGAATTGCCCGCAGGCCCGGTTGATTTTGTATTCGGCGGCGAATACCGCGAAGAAAAAATCGCCAACAACGTCGACCCTATCCGCAGCAATCCGAATGGCCTGACGCCACTCAATTTCGAGCGCAACAGCTCAGCCGCCTACGATGTTGCTGAAGCGTTCACTGAAGTCTCTGTGCCCGTGTTCCAGGATCTTGCACCCTTCCTGCAGGCCCTGCGACTCGATGGCGCATACCGCTACTCCGACTATTCCACCATCGGCGAAACCAGCGCGTACAGCGTTGGCCTTAACTGGACACTCACCGACAGCCTGATCGTGCGCGGCTCATTGGGTCAATCAGTGCGCTCGCCCAACCTCAACGAACTGTTCTCTCCGGACAACGAAGGTTCATTCAGACCCGAGGATCCGTGTGAAGTGTTCAACCTCGGCAGTCAGACCGCCAACGCGGTAGCCAACTGCCGCACGGCGCTGACACCATTGGGCGTTGATCCCTCCAACTTTGTGTCGGCATCACCTGTGGGCCGGCCGGGCCTGATTGGTGGCAACCCCAGTCTGCAGGAAGAAACCAGCGACACCAAAACTATCGGTGTTGTGATTACGCCCACCATATTGCCCGGATTTGTTGCTACCCTCGATGCCTGGCAGATCGACATGGCACAGGGCATTTTGTACCCAAGCGCTAACGAAATTGTTAAACAGTGTTACGACGCGCCCACTCTGGACAACCCGTTCTGCAGTCTGTTTACACGTGCTTCATCAGGCATCGTGGGTGCCATCATCGATCTGCAACAGCGACCGGTGAATGTGAGCGACCTGAGCACTTCAGGCGTCGACTTCAGTTTCAACTACACCACCGAGCTGTGGTCCAACGCCGGCACATTATCACTTGGCCTCAATGGCAGCTATCTCGAATCCCTGCTGACGCAGCCTACTGTGGCGCCTGTGCAGGTTGAGCAGGCCGGCATGGTGACAACCTTGCTGGGACAGCATTCACCTGAATGGGTGGCGAACTTCAGTGCCAACTGGGCACGTGGTCCGTTGTCATTAAACTACCGGCTGCACCACCAAAGTGGGTTGGATATCTTCACAAAAGATCAGCTTGCGCGTCAGCCTGATCTGTCTGACTACACCCAGACCCGTCGTCTGTACGTGCATGACATTCAGGCTGATTACCGGTTTAATGACGGCATCAAAGGTTACTTTGGTATC
The DNA here is from genome assembly GCA_030651695.1 of Pseudohongiella sp. Classification (GTDB taxonomy): domain Bacteria; phylum Pseudomonadota; class Gammaproteobacteria; order Pseudomonadales; family Pseudohongiellaceae; genus Pseudohongiella. The sequence goes on from JAUSCD010000002.1 coordinate 4,580, forward strand.
AACAACATCCGCGACAGAGAGCCAGATGCCACTTATCTGAACACACCGATTGGTGCGCGTGGCAGGTTCTTCTATATGGGCTTGTCAGCGGAGTTCGAGAACCTGAGAAGTCTCTCAAACCCGTTCCGGTAAACTGTCTGGAGTAATTAACGTGCTGGAACAAGTGCAGGCAGCAGTACGAAGCGGAGATATAACAACCGCCCTTACGCTGCTTGCACAAGCAAGGCAGGAAGACCCCCTCAATCCGCATGCATGGCAGCTGGCCGCGGAGCTGGCTGCCCATGTGCGTGACTGGCCGGAGCTGCAACGTATTGCGAGCTGCTGGACCAGAATGCATCCCACCTCTGTTGCTGCGTGGCAGTCATTGTCGCGCAGCCATTTTGAAGACTCACAATTTAACGAAGCGATAGCAGCCTACGCACGTGTGCTGGCGTTGCAACCCGGCAACGCCGGTCATCTGGTTGCGGCAGCCCGTCTGGCTACCGCCGCACTGCAATACGACTGTGCACGCAGCTATCTTGACGCCGCAGAAGCGCTCTCGCCCGACTCAGGTGAGGTACTGTACGCACTCAGTCGCCTGCATCATCTGAGCGGTGAGCTGGCTCTGGCTGAGGTTTATTGCCGGCGAGCCATCCGTGTCATGCCTGGGTATGCACCCGCGTACACCGCCTTGGGTGTGTTAACCGAAGGCCGTCTGGATGATGCAGAAATCGCAAACATTGCACAGCTGGCCAAACACCCCGGCATGCATCCTGAGTACCGCGCGATGTTGTATTTCACCTTAGGCGATGCGCTGGACCGCAAGGGTGAATACGACCACGCATTTGCCGCCTGGAAACAGGCCAATCAGATCAACAGCGGAATTTCAGCGCAGGAAGGGATTTTTTACAACGCACAGCAGCATGAAGAAGATGTGGCACTTCTTGCCGGGATATTTGCAGATCCTTTTGCAAAACCCTTCGCAGAAGATTTTTTACAAAATCAGGATGGATGTACAGGGTCCGGGCTTCGACCGGTTTTTGTGGTGGGTATGCCACGATCTGCCACGACACTGGCGGAATCCATACTGGCGTCGCATTCTGGTGTACATGGCGCCGGCGAGCTTCCCACTCTGCTGGACACTCTGGAGGGGTTGCTGACGATTGCCCGCCGCGATGGCATTGCAGTGGCTCGCGAAACGCTTCGCTCACAGGCCGGCAGATGGCGGCAGCGTTATCTTGACGCCCTGCCCTGCGCGCACGGTAAGGCTCATGTAGTGGACAAACAACCGCTCAACTTTCGTGCAATCGGATTGATCCGGGTGTTGTTTCCGGAATCACCGGTCATTTATACACAACGCAATATGATGGACGTCGGCTTATCCATCTTCCGCCACAACTTCTCTAAAAACTGGCCATGCGCGCACAAACTCAGCGACATTGGCCATTATTATCGTGTGCATGAACAGATCGTCGCGCTGTGGCAGCAACGCTACCCGGACGCGATCCACGTCATGGATCATGCAGCGCTGGTGAGCGATCAGGAGTCAGAGATCCGCAAGCTGATTGCGTTTGCAGGTCTTGAGTTTGAAGAGGCCTGTCTGACACCCCACAAAACCAGACGACAGGTTGCCACCTTCAGCTCCGTGCAGGTACAGCGCCCGGTGTCGTCCAGCTACAGCGGGCGTGCTGCGCACTATGCCAGGGCAATGGGGACGGAGGAGTTCAGGGGGACGGAGGAGCAAGCTCCTCCGTCCCCCTGAACTCCTCCGTCCCCATTGCCCGCCATCACCCGCCTACCCGCCACACTGCGCCGCCGACATCATCGGCTACCAGCAAACCGCCGCGCTGGTCGATTATCACGCCCACAGGTCGACCATAAGCTTTATCATCTTCAACAAAACCCGTCAGCACATCCACCGGATCACCCGATGGTGCGCCATTTTCAAAAGGCACAAATATCACTTTGTAACCACTGCGCGGCTTGCGGTTCCACGAACCGTGCTGCCCCACAATCATGCCATTGGCAAACGGCGCCGGCAGGCTGCTCTCCCCTACCCAGGTCAAACCCAGCGATGCCGTGTGATTGCCCAGCGCATAGTCCGGCGTCAGCACTTCACTGTCAGCCACCGGCATTGGCGCATCCACGCGATCATCCACGTGCACGCCATAATATCGCCACGGCCAGCCATAAAAACCGCCCTCCTGCACCGACGTCATATAATCCGGCACCAGATCACTGCCCAGCTCGTCACGCTCGTTCACAGCTGTCCAGAGCTCGCCGGTAACCGGATTCCAGGCCATTCCCACAGGGTTACGCAGACCACTGGCGTAGATGCGGGAAGTACCCGTCTCTATATCAACTTCCCAAATCGCCGCGCGACCCACTTCCTCGTCCATACCGTTTTCGCCGACGTTACTGTTGGAGCCAATAGCGACATACAGGCTGCGCCTGTCCGGATGAGCAATCAGGTTTTTGGTCCAGTGGTGGTTCAAAGTGCCCAGCGTCAGGTCCTGCACCAACTGCGGTGGTGCTGTGATCATGTCCTGGCCGGACTCATAGGGATAGCGGACCAAAGAGTCGGCATTGGCGACGTACAGGTAGTCGCCCACCAACGCCATACCAAACGGAGAGCTCAGACCTTCCAGAAACGGAAGCCGCACTTCTGCAATGCCGTCGCCATCAACGTCGCGCAGCAACGAGATGCGATTGGCGTTGGGTGCGTCGGAGATAGCCCTGCTTTTCACCAGGCCTGTCACCCAGCCTTTGATACCGCCCGGGCTGCCTCCCTCTGGCCCCTGAGCCTCAGCGACCAGCACGTCGCCATTAGGCAGCTCATACAACCATCGGGGATTTTGTAAAGAATCTGCAAACAGAGTGACTTGTGCCCCGGCAGCCGCTATCGGGGTGCGGCCTTCCGGCCAGCCGACAGCTTCTGCTACATGCAGGGTCGGGAGTAATGAGGTCGTGGGTTCTGGCAGTTGCGGATCAGGTCCGAAGAAATTTTCCTGGGGAATCTGAGACTGGTCCCCGCAAGCCGTGAGCAGTACGCCTGCAGTCAAAAGCATTGCGCTTGTGCGGATATTCACCATCGGTGTTCCTCCTTTTTCGCAAATTGGTTGTTCCCTACCTCTTTATAGACAACAAAAAACGCAAAAAGGGGGACGGAGGAGCTTGCTCCTCCGTCCCCCTTGACTCCTACTCCTGCAGCACCAGCGCAACCACCACTGAAAAAATCGTCGAGGCCAGCGTGCCAATCAGCATGTACTCGGAAAACTGACGGTCTTTTGTCTGCTGAATTCTGATGAGCCCCTTTGCTGCCAGAATAAAACCGACGGCGGCAAAATCATTCACAAAAAATATGATCAGAAATATCAGCGCACGCTCCAGCATCCCGATGACGCGCCCTGCTTTATATTCCTCTTCATCAACTGGCGGAGGGCTGCTGTCGCAAGCACTCGCTGACATCTTCGGCTCCAGATTACACCAGACAAAAAGCAGCCTGATCAGATAATTGACTTCATTCGCCAGCACCAGTATGCCCAGTGACGCCGCCACAATTGTCTCCGGAACATTCAGCGTCCACGCTCTGGCGTCTGCGCCCAGAGACCAGAATAACCCCGCCGGGATCAGCAACTGAGCCACTAAAGTCAAAATTCTGCTGCCCCGGCGTATGCGACCCGCAGTTTCAAAGTAATGCGCCAGCAGCGCCACCATGATGAGCACAGCAGCAGACAACCAGACAGCAAGGTGAAACGGGTAAACCAGAAACAGCACCAACAGTTGTGCCGTAAGCAGCGCGGCATTCTTGGTGACCGGCAGCGGCCCATCATTCGGCAAATACACCAACCGCGACAGCATCAGTCCACATGCGTATAACGCCAGCCCCGGAATCATGATTGCAACTCTTCATCAATAAGACGGCTGATTTCTTTCAGCAGTCCGATCACCGTATCCAATTGTCCGTCGCGACGTGTGCGATAGACGGCCTGTTCCGAGACATTTAACTCCCGGGCGATCTCTGGCACTGAAACCCCCTCCAATATTCGTGTGAAGGTGGCCAGGCGATTATAGTTCCACTTGGCACGGGAAGCGGACCAAAGATCCAGTGCATGGCCAGTCAACTTCTGCAGATCACCCAGCCCGGTAACACGATAATTGCCACCGCCAGCCCGCAATTGTTCAACGCCGGCCCTGGCGTTATAAAAAGCCGGACCGTCCATGCCCAGAGGCGATTTGTTATTCAGCCTGGTTGTTATCTCACCCACGCCAATGGAAAAGCGGAAGCCGACCGGGTACATGTCCAGCTCAAAGCGGGCAATCATGGCCCACAGTTGCGCAGAGCTCTTGAATACCGCCTGAAACTCGTCGCCCAGCGTCACCATCAGGGGGGAAACAATAGCGTAATGCTTTCGCTGCTGATTTATCTGCTGGCAGCACTTGCCGAAGCGCTCCTGCACAGCACTTCTGTCCGCAAGAGAGCGGGATTCTACAATATCGCCTATCAACGCCAGGTGTTTCATCAGGAGTAACCCAATCTGGTTTAAAGGCTCATATTAAACCTATTTGGTTTAGCTCTACAAATTAAACCAATTTGGTTTAGGTAAGAAAAGGTAATGGGGACGGAGGAGCTCGCTCCTCCGTCCCCATTACTACAATGACAGCCAACCCCCGCGTTGAGTTCAGTCCCTGTGTAACATCGCTGGTAACGCAAGAACTTTCACCAAGACTCCGGGTCACAAAACTGTCAGCTGGGCGTGGGGCATGGGGACGGAGGAGTGGAGGGGGACGGAGGAGCTTGC